>NZ_JBFAXC010000001.1:0-1757105 GCF_040680615.1 Nocardia sp. NPDC052001
CGCCCGGTCCCATTCCGAACCCGGAAGCTAAGGCCACCTGCGCCGATGGTACTGCACTCGACAGGGTGTGGGAGAGTAGGACACCGCCGGAACATAATTCGAGAAGACCCCCAGCATTCGCTGGGGGTCTTTTTCGTTTGTCGACTTCGTTTGTCGACCGAGTTGCGAACGTTGCGAGATCTGTCTGAGATATGCGAGAGATCTCTGAGAATTTCGGTTGTTTAACAGCATGTTCTCGAGGAACTCGTAGTCTGTACGGAGCGGCGCCATGGATCATGGAGGCAGCGTCGTGGAGAAGGAGAGCACCGTGGTGATCGTCGAGCCGGTCGCAACGACCCGTACGGGTTGGCGTCGCCTGTTCCTGCCGGTCACCTATGGCTATGCGGCCCTGCTCATCTCGGTCACCGTACTGCTCTCCATCCTCAGCGAGGCCACGCAGACCCGGGTGGTGCTGCACGCCAGCACGAATCTGTACAACCTGCTGCACGGCCGTATCGGCACCCTGTTCTCCAGTGCCTTCGTCATCGACGATCTGCAGAGCGCCGCGGTCATCATTCCGCTGCTGGCCTGTCTGCTCGCGCTGGCGGAGATGAAGTTCGGCGCGCTGCGCCTGCTGCGCATCTTCGTGGTCGGTCACGTCGGCGCGACGGTCATCGTCGCCCTCGGCCTGTGGATCGCGGTATCGGCGAATTGGCTGCCGGTGGAGGTCACCCATGTCTCGGATGTGGGTGTCAGCTATGGCGCGATGGCATTGATCGGCGCTTTCATCGCACTGGTTCCCTCGCGCTGGAAGCCGACCTGGGCCATCACCTGGCTGGCCGTCGCGGTCGCCGGTGTGGCGATGGGCCGCACCTTCACCAATGTCGGTCACCTGCTGGCGTTCTCGATCGGCCTGCTGGCCGGTTATCGGGTGCTGCGCCGCGGTCGTACCGAGCTGCCGAAGCTCAATGCCTGGGAGGGCGGGCTGCTCACCGCGGCCTCGATGCTCGGGTACATCATGCTGGTCGGTTAATCCGCGAGAAGGGCCGTCCCCTAGAGTGCTTGGGTGCGCCTTGTGATTGCTCGTTGCCAGGTCGATTACGTCGGTCGTCTGACCGCCCACCTCCCGATGGCCCGCCGCCTGCTCATGGTGAAGGCGGACGGTTCGGTGCTGGTGCATTCGGACGGCGGTTCCTACAAGCCGCTGAACTGGATGAGCCCGCCCTGCTGGCTGGAGGAGCGGGAGCCGGATACCGAAACGGCGCAACAGCTTTGGGTCGTCACCAATAAGGCCGGCGAGGAATTGCGGATCACCGTCGAGGAGATCGAGCACGATTCCAAGCATGAGCTGGGCATCGATCCGGGTCTGGTGAAGGACGGCGTCGAGGCGCATCTGCAGGAGTTGCTGGCCGAGCACATCGAAACCCTGGGCGCGGGCTACTCGCTGATTCGCCGCGAGTACATGACCGCCATCGGCCCGGTGGACATCCTGTGCCGCGATGCCGACGGCGCGACGGTGGCGGTGGAGATCAAGCGCCGCGGTGAGATCGACGGTGTGGAACAGCTGACCCGCTATCTGGAGCTGCTCAACCGCGATCCACTGCTGGCGCCCGTTGCCGGTGTGTTCGCCGCCCAGCAGATCAAGCCGCAGGCCAAAACCTTGGCCGCCGATCGCGGGATTCGTTGCCTGACACTGGACTACAACGCCCTACGCGGCACCGACAGCAGCGAATTCCGGCTGTTCTAGGGTTGGTTATGCCCCGCCGGAAACCTCGCCCCAGGGATGCTCAGGCGCGGTCCCAGCCGGACCGGCGCCCGCTCGGTGACGTCTTCGGCCGCACCGAGGACGGCCCCGGCGGTGACGAGACCTACATGGTCCGCACCATCCCCGGCACCCGAGCCACCAAGTACTACCGCTGCCCGGGCTGCGATCACGAAATCCCGCCCGGCGTAGCGCATATCGTGGCCTGGCCCGCCTACGGCGGCGAGGACGATCGCAGACACTGGCATACCGGTTGCTGGAAGGGCCGTCACACTCGCGGCATCACCCGCCGCTGGTCCTAAGCCTCCCGCGTGGCTTTCGTCCCGTCCAATTCGAATGAGGCGCCGGGAATACCGCGCCCCGAGGATGTTTCGGTGAAATAAGGAAGGCCGCTCCCGGATCGGGAGCGGCCTTCAGGTGTGCGGGTGTCGCCCGGGCGGAGGATGCTAGCCGGAGATGTCGGCGTTCTCGCGCTCTTCGTCGACGAGGTCGTCGTCACGAGTGTCGATGGCCTTGCGGCTGCTCTTGTTCAGCGAGCGCTGTTCGGGAGCGCCGTCCAGCAGTTCGCTTTCGCGGTTGACGGCGGCGAGCATGGCCGGCACCGAATCGAGCTGACCGCGGATGCCGAGCAGCTGGGCCAGCACGCGACCGCGCAGGACGCGCATTTCCTCGGCCAGTTCCTTGGCGTGCGCGATCTTGCGATCGGCGGTGTTGGTCGCCGAGGTGATGAGGCGGTTGGCCTCGTCGGTGGCGTCCTTGATGCGCTGGGCGGCCTCGGCGCGCGAGGTGGCCTCGAGCTCTTCCATGGCGCGGGTGAGCTTGGTGCGGCGCTCGGCCATGGTGACCTCGAAGTCCTGCTGCGCGGCCTTGCGCTTGGCCTCGGACTCCTTGGTGAGGCGATCGGCTTCGGCGTTGGCCGCTTCGACGATCTTGTTGGCCTCGGAACGGGCATTGGCGAGGGTCTGCTCGAATTCGATTTCGAGCGCCTCGCGCTTCTCTTTGGTTTCAGAGAGGAGCGATTCGTACTTACCACGCATCTCGGTCGCCTGCTGTTCGGCGATCGAGATCATTTCGGCGGCCTCGGCCTGGGCCTGCGCCCGCACCTCGGATGCCTCGTCGGAGGCCAGACGCAGCATGCGCGAGATACGGTCCGACATGCCTTCCGCGGTGGTCGGCGGCACGGAGAGGCGGTCGACCTCCTTACGGAGCTCGTCGATCTCGTCGCGGGCGTCCTCCAGCTGGGCCGCCAGGTTGCGCGCCTGGGCTGCGGCGGCATCGCGATCGGTCGCGGTGACCCTTAGCTCGGCATCGAAACGGTCGAAGTAGTTACGCACCTCGTCACGGTCATAGCCCTTCCGCACGACGGTAAAGGGCAGTGCAACGAAGCGATTACGATCGGGCTCAGTGGACGACATGGCACACAAACTACAGCCTGGTGACCACTGATGGTGACCCGACCGCGAATGTTGTTACAGCCTCTTTAGGGTCGCTGATCTCGGTACTAGTGGGTAGTTTTCGCCGCCGGTTCGACGAGTTCGACCAGCACACCGCCAGCATCCTTCGGGTGGATGAAGTTGATGCGCGAACCCGCTGTTCCCCCGCGTGGGGCTTCGTACAGCAAACGCAAGCCCCGTGAACGCAGAAACGCGGAGACCGCCTCGATATCGGTGACTCGATATGCGAGCTGCTGCAGGCCAGGCCCGTTTCGGTCGATGAACTTGGCGATGGTGGAGGACTCGTTCAGCGGAGCCAGCAACTGGAGGGCAACAGTCCCGGCGGGTGCGCCCGCATAGGACAGCATGGCCTCGTGCACGGCCTGCGCCTCGTTGATCTCGCGATGTGCCTCCACCATCCCGAGATTGTCCCGGTACCAGGCCACAGCCGTATCGAGATCGGGGACAGCGATACCGACATGATCGATGGCGGTGATGTATTCGGCGGGGATGAATTCGGTGTTCTCGGTGTTGCTCACCCTTCGAACGGTAGCGCGCACCTGGGGAAGGCCGCCCGGGTCGGTCGGGTTACCTTTGAGTAGGGCTCCGATGGTTGGCGGAGCCACATCACTCGACGTAAGCGAGGCCTATCGTGACCACCACCGTCATCGTCTCCGGCGCCCGCACCCCGATGGGTCGGCTGCTCGGTTCGTTGAAGGATTTCAGCGGCTCCGATCTGGGCGGCATCGCCATCAAGGCGGCCCTGGAGAAGGGCGGCGTCGCCCCGGAGCAGGTCGATTACGTGATCATGGGTCAGGTGCTCACCGCGGGCGCGGGCCAGATCCCGGCCCGGCAGGCCGCGGTCGCCGCCGGTATCCCGATGGATGTCCCGGCGCTCACCATCAACAAGGTCTGCCTGTCCGGCATCAACGCGATTGCCTTGGCGGATCAGCTGATTCGCGCCGGTGAGTACGAGATCGTGGTGGCCGGCGGCCAGGAGTCGATGACCCGCGCACCGCACATGCTGGAGAAGAGCCGCGAGGGTTTCAAGTACGGCGACGTGACGCTGCGCGATCACATGGCGTACGACGGCCTGCACGACATCTTCACCGATCAGGCGATGGGCGCGCTCACCGAGCAGCAGAACGACGTGCAGACCGTCACCCGCGAGGAGCAGGACGCGTTCGCCGCCGCCTCGCATCAGCGCGCGGCCGCCGCGTGGAAGAACGGCCTCTTCGACGATGAGGTTGTGCCCGTTGCGATTCCGCAGCGCAAGGGCGATCCGGTGCAGTTCGCCTCCGATGAGGGCATTCGCGCCGACACCACCGTCGAATCGCTGTCCAAGCTGCGTCCGGCCTTCCGCAAGGACGGCACCATCACCGCCGGTTCCGCCTCGCCCATCTCCGATGGCGCGGCCGCGGTCGTGGTGATGAGCAAGGAGAAGGCCGAATCCCTGGGCCTGTCCTGGATCGCCGAGATCGGCTCCGCCGGTGTGGTCGCCGGCCCGGATTCCACCCTGCAGGATCAGCCCGCCAACGCGATCATCAAAGCCTGTGCCCGCGAAGGCATTTCGCCCACCGATCTGGACTTGGTCGAAATCAACGAGGCGTTCGCGGCGGTCGGCGTCGCCTCCACCCGCAAGCTCGGCATCGACCCGGAGAAGGTCAACGTCAACGGCGGCGCGATCGCCGTGGGCCACCCCCTCGGCATGTCCGGCGCCCGCATCGTCCTGCACCTGGCCCTCGAACTGAAGCGCCGCGGCGGCGGCATCGGCGCGGCCGCCCTCTGCGGTGGCGGCGGCCAGGGCGACGCCCTCATCATCCGCGTCCCGTAGGACCCACTCATCGAAGGGGGTTTGCGGGGGAAGCCCCGCATTCCCCTTTCCCTTCCGCCGCAGGCGGGGGTGTGACCCATCTCCACTACGGGTCGTCGTAGCGGTCCGGCACAATGGACGCCATGGGTGACTTCTTCGACCTGAGCACGGTCGCTAAGCGGGTTCGGTTCTTCGGAATTCTGGAGGCCCCCAGCTGGGCGCTACTGCTGCTCGGGTCGGTGCTCAAGCGCGCGGACGCGCTGGGTATCGCCGATGGGCCGATCACGTGGCCGGTGATGGTTTTCGGCATGCTGCACGGGGCGATTTTCGTCGGATTCGCGATCAGCGTGCTGCTGGCCTCGCGCGAGTTCGAATGGCCCGCCAAGACCACGATCCTCGGATTGGCCTCCACCGTGGTGCCTTTCGCTTCGGTGTTCTTCGAGCGCTGGGCGATCCGTACCGGTCAACTCGGGGAATTGAGTGAGGCTGCGGCACCCGCCGCCGCGCGTTCGTGACAGACTTGTAGTCGTGACTCGACCCGCGCGACGCCCCTCAGCCGCCGCTGCCGCCGCTATGTCCGGCGCGGTGGACCTGTCCAGCTTGAAGCAGCAGCCGGTGACGGATGTGCCCGCGGGGCACGCCGTCACCGAGGCCGATTTCGAGACCAAGGTGCTGCGCCGCTCCACCCAGGTGCCGGTGGTGGTGGCGCTGTATTCGCAGCGTTCCCCGGGCAGCATCGAATTGGTGAAGCTGCTGGAGCAATTGGTCGCCGGTAACGGTGGTGAGTGGGAGCTCGCCACCATCGAGGCCGAGGCCAATATGCGGATCGCGCAGGCGTTCGGCGTACAGGGCATTCCGACCGTGGTGGCGGTGGCCGCCGGTCAGCCGCTCGCGGATTTCACCGGTAATCAGCCCGAGGCGCAGGTGCGGCAGTGGCTCGATGCGGTGGTGGACGCGGTGCGCGGCAAGCTGCCCGGTGTCGGCGAGGGTGAAGGTGTGGCCGAGGAGCCGGAGGATCCGCGTTTCGTGGCGGCCGAAGAGGCTTTGGAGCGTAGCGATTTCGCGACCGCGGAGGCCGCGTACAAGGCGATTCTGAATGCCGAGCCGGGCAATGCCGAGGCCAAGGCCGCGCTGCGCCAGGTGCAGTTCATCGCGCGCGTGCAGGAGATCGATCCGGGCGCGATCGCCAAGGCCGAGGCCGATCCGGCGGATCTGGACGCGGCGCTGGCCGCCTCGGATCTGGAGATGTTCAATCAGAAGCCGGAGGCGGCGTTCGATCGCCTGATCGGCCTGATCAAGCGCACCGCCGGTGATGACCGCACCCGGGTGCGCACGCATTTGCTGGAGTTGTTCGAGCTGTTCGATCCGGCCGAGCCGATCGTGATGGCGGCGCGCCGCAAGCTGGCCGCCGCCCTGTACTGATTCCCGTACAACACTGATTCCCGTACAACGCAACCGCGCCCCCGCCGAATCGGCGGGGGCGCGGTCGTTTTCACCGTGGTGCGCTATCCCCGGCCGTAGGGTCGCCGGGGAGCGGCGCTACTACTTGGCCGGGTCGGTGGCGGGCTTGCTGCCGAGGCTGCCGGTCAGCGTCTCCAGCAGCTTGGGGAGCAGCGAGGAGGAGCCGGTGGTGCCGGTGGGATCCGGCTCGCCCGGGGCGACCACGGGGGAGGCGGAGACCACGGGGGCCTCAGCGGAGGCCATGCCCGCGCCGGAGCCGATGATGGCGGTCGCGGCGGCACCGATGAGCATGGCAGTTCCGAGCTTCTTCATGCAGATTCATTCCTCTTCAAAGGTTTGCGAATAGTTGGCGGCGCCGCCTCGCCAAGTCCACTACAGCGCAACATGATTCGGCAGCCCGAATAGTTCGGGGCATGGAATTCTGTAACGCGTTCCGGATGCCCGCACTTCTGCGGGGTTGACCCCGCGGGGTGGTCCGGCTATGGGCTGGCCAAGTCCGGAAAAATTAGTAAGCTGATGCTTATGATTGAAACATACGACGAACTGCTCGCGGCCGGACCAGAACTGCTGTCCCTCGATGCCCGCGCGGTGCGCACCAGCGTCGATGTGGTCTCGCAACTGTCCATCGCCGACCTCGACGCCCCCACCCCGTGCGCGGGCTGGGCATTGCGGGATCTGTTGGAACACCTGATCATTCAGCATTACGGCTTCGCCGCGGCCTCCCGGGGCGAGGGTGACCTCGCGCTCTGGAAGCCGATCCCGCTCGGCGCGGATCCGATCGCGGAGTACCGTGCCGCGGCCGAGCACGTACTGGCCGCGTTCGCCGTCCCCGGCGCACTGGAGCGGAGCTTCCCGCTACCCGAGATCCGGGACGGCATCGTCATTCCCGGCGCGCTCGCGGTCAGCTTCCATTTCGTGGACTACGTGGTGCATTCCTGGGATGTGGCAAGGGCTTTGGACCTGACCGTCGACTTCGACGCCGATGTGCTGGCGGCGGCGCTGCTGGTCGCGCAGGCGGTGCCGGGCGGTGAGGTGCGCACCCAGCCGGGCGCGTCCTTCGCCCCGGAGATCATCCTGCCGGACGGGTCAGGGCTCGATCAGGTCCTCGCGGTGCTGGGCCGTTCGCCGAGCTGGCCGCACTGAGTCGGCGGGCGGCGCGGTCGGCACCAGCCACAGCCCGCTACTGGGCGGCAGCGTGATGACCGCGGACGCCGGGCGGCCGTGCCAGGTCTCGGCGGTCGCGGTGACCGCGCCCAGATTCCCGATTCCATTGCCGCCGTACGCGATCGCATCGGTATTGAGGACCTCGCGCCACGCACCGGTGCCGGGCAGGCCGATGCGATAGTCGCGATGTTCGGTCCCGGAGAAGTTGTAGACGCAGGCCAGGATCGATCCGTCCGCGCCGTAGCGCAGGAAGGACAGCACGTTGTTGGCGCGATCGTCGGCGTCGATCCAGGAGTAGCCGCCGGGGGAGGTGTCCTGGCTCCACAGCGCGGGCGTGGCCCGATAGCGCTGGTTCAGATCCCGTACCAGGGTGTGAATGCCTTGGTGCAGTGGGTTTTCCAGTTCGTACCAGTCCAGTCCGCGGTCGTGATCCCATTCGCGGAACTGCCCGAATTCCTGTCCCATGAAGAGCAACTGTTTACCGGGATGCGCCCACATGTAGGCGAGCAGCGCGCGCACGCCGCTGGCCTTGGTGAAGTCGTCGCCGGGCATGCGGGTCCACAGCGTGCCCTTGCCGTGCACCACTTCGTCGTGGCTGATGGGCAGCACGTAGTTCTCGCTCCAGGCGTAGGTGAGCGAGAAGGTGATCTCGTTGTGGTGCCAGGTGCGGTGCACGGGATCATGTTTCAGATATCCGAGGGTGTCGTGCATCCAGCCCATATTCCATTTCATGGTGAAGCCGAGGCCGCCGACTTCGGTGGGGCGGGTGACGCCGGGCCAGGTGGTGGATTCCTCGGCGATGGTGACCACGCCCGGATGGTGCTTGTGCACGGTCGCGTTCATTTCCTGCAGGAACGCGACGGCTTCCAGGTTCTCGCGGCCGCCGTGGATATTCGGCTCCCAGTCGGGGCGCGAGTAGTCGAGGTAGAGCATGGAGGCGACCGCGTCCACCCGCAGCCCGTCGATGTGGAATTCCTCGATCCAGTAGCGGGCGTTGGCGACCAGGAAGTTCCGCACCTCGTGCCGGCCGAAGTCGAAAACGTAGGTGCCCCAGTCGAGTTGCTCACCGCGCCGGGGGTCGGGATGTTCGTACAGGGCGGTGCCGTCGAAGCGTGCGAGAGCCCATTCGTCGCGCGGGAAGTGCGCGGGCACCCAGTCCAGTAGCACGCCGATTCCCTTGCGGTGCAGGTGATCCACGAACCAGCGGAAGTCGTCCGGACTGCCGAACCGGGCGGTGGGCGCGTAGTACGAGGTGACCTGGTACCCCCACGATCCCCCGAAGGGATGTTCGGCGATCGGCAGCAGTTCGATATGGGTGAAGCCCTGGGCGGCAACGTATTCGGCGAGTTGTTCGGCCAGTTCGCGATAGCCGAGCCCGGGCCGCCAGGAGCCCAGGTGCACCTCGTAGGCGCTCATGGGGGAGCGGGTGGGATCGTGCGCCTCGCGGGTGCGCAACCATTCGCCGTCGTCCCAGGTATAGGAACTCTCGGTGACGATGGACGCGGTGGCGGGCGGCACCTCGGTGGCGAAGGCGAAGGGGTCGGCGTGGTCGACGATGCGCCCGTCGGCCCCGTGCACCCGGTATTTGTATTTGGCCCCGGCCTCGACCCCGGGCAGGAACACCTCCCACACACCGGAACCGCCGAGTCGGCGCATGGGCGCGGTATGCCCGCTCCATCCGTCGAAATCGCCGATGACCGCGACCCCGCGCGCGTTCGGCGCCCACACCGCGAAGGCGGTGCCGGTCACCTCGCCGTCGAGGGTGGTGTAGCGCCGGGGGTGCGCGCCGAGCACATCCCAGAGCCGTTCGTGCCGTCCCTCGCCGAGCAGGTGCAGGTCGAGCTCGCCGAGGCCGGGCAGGAAGCGGTAACCGTCTGCGTCGATGACGGTGCGGCCGCCCGGATACGACGTGACGATGCGGTAGTCCCACAGTTCCGGAAACGGCACGGTGCCTTCGAATATCCCGTGTTCGAGATGTTCGAGCGGATGATCGTCCGCCCCGATGCGCGCCGCCACCGTCTCCGCGTGCGGCCGCAGCACCCGGATGACGGTGCCGTCCGGATGCGGGTGTGCGCCGAGCACGGTGTGCGGATCGGGATGCGTTCCGGCGGCGAGCAGCAGCAGATCGCGCCGGTTCATCAGAAGTTTCTTCGATACGCGAGTTCGGTGCGGGCGGCGGCGGGGACCGGTGGCAGCACGAGAATGTGCGCGACCGCGCGCGCGGGGTCCAGGCGCACGAAATTGTGCTGGCCCCAGTGGTATTCCTCGCCGCTGATCTCGTCGTACACCACCGGGCGGTCATGCCATTCGCGGCCGATGGCGGGCAGATCGAGCGAGATGTGGCCCTGTTCGGGACCGTACGGGTTCAGGTTCACCACCACCAGGACGGCGTCACCGGTGCTCGGATCGAACTTCGAGAAGGCAAGCAGCGCATCGCTGTCCGTGCCGTGGAAGTGGATGCAGCGCAGCTGTTGCAGGGCCGGATGCGCGCGCCGGATCTCGTTGAGCCGGGTGATCCACGGTTCGAGGGATTCCCCGCGCGCGGCCGCCTCGGCGTACGGGCGGGGCCGCAGTTCGTACTTCTCGGAGTCGAGGTATTCCTCGCTACCGGGTTGTGCCGCTTGATGTTCGAAGAGTTCGAAGCCCGAGTACACGCCCCAGGTGGGCCCGAGGGTGGCGGCCAGCACGGCGCGAATGGCGAACATGCCCGGCCCGCCGTGCTGGAGGGTCTCGTGCAGGATGTCGGGGGTGTTCACGAACAGGTTGGGCCGGGCCTCATCGGCTTTGGCCGCCAATTCCCTGCCGAATTCCTCGAATTCGTGCTTGTGCACCCGCCAGGTGAAATACGTGTAGGACTGGGTGAAGCCGCGCCGGGCCAGGCCGTAGAGCCGGGCGGGGCGGGTGAACGCCTCGGACAGGAAGATGATCTCCGGATGCGTGCGCCGCACCTGCGCGATCAGCCACTCCCAGAAGTCGGCGGGCTTGGTGTGCGGATTGTCGACGCGGAAGATGGTGACGCCCAGGCTGATCCAGTGCCGGACCACGCGCAGCACCTCGGCGTACAGGCCGTCCGGATCATTGTCGAAATTGACCGGGTAGATGTCCTGGTACTTCTTGGGCGGGTTCTCCGCGAAGGCGATGGTGCCGTCCGGCAGGCTGGTGAACCATTCCGGATGCGCGGTCACCCAAGGGTGATCCGGCGCGCACTGCAGCGCCAGGTCCAGGGCCACCTCCATCCCCAATTCCCTTGCCGATTCCACGAATTCGCTGAAATCCGCTTCATCGCCCAGGGCCGGGTGGATGGCGTCGTGCCCGCCCGCGGCGGAGCCGATGGCCCACGGCGAACCCACATCGCCGGGTTCGGCGGTGAGGGAGTTGTTGCGCCCCTTGCGATTCACCGTGCCGATGGGGTGGATCGGCGGCAGGTACACCACATCGAATCCCATGGCGGCGATGCGCGGCAGATCTTTGGCGGCGGTGGCGAAGGTGCCGTGCACGGGCTTGCCGTCGGCATCGCGGCCGCCGGTGGAGCGCGGGAAGAATTCGTACCAGGCCCCGTACAGCGCGCGCTGTCGTTCCACCAGCACGGCGAACTGCGGCCCCTGTGTCACCAGTTCGCGAAGCGGTGTGGCGCGCAGGATTTCGCTCACTTCGGCGCTGAACGCCGGGCCGACCCGCGCGGGCAACTGGGCATCGCCGCGCAGTGCGGCGGCCGCCGCGCGCAATGCCTCCCACTGCTTCTTCGGCACCGCCTGCGCGGCCCGTTCCAGCAGGCGCGCACCGATTTCCAGATCATTGGCGAGATCGATCGCGGTCTGCCCGACCGCGAGTTTCGCCTCGACGGCCGAGCGCCAGGTGGCGATGGGATCGCTCCAGCCTTCGATGCGATAGGTCCACAGTCCCGGTTTCCCGGGTGTGAAGACGGCATTGAAGACATCGGGCTGATAGTCCGGCGTCATGCGGATGCGCTGCGACCGGGAGGATCCGGGCGCTTTCACCGCGAGGGTGGCGGCCACGGCGTCGTGCCCCTCGCGCCACACCACGGTGCGCACCGGGAACACCTCCCCGACGACGGCCTTCGCCGGCCGACCGCCGGGTATCGCGGGGGCGGTGTCATCGATGGCGATGCGGCCGGTCACCCGTCCGAACTTACCGGGTGCCGTGCCCGCGTGATGTCCCGCCGCCGAGGTGTCGCCGCCGCGACGCGCGTATGTGGCTACTGCTGGCCCGGCTTGAGCATGAGGAACAGGCCGTTGGCTTCGGCGCACAGGCGCTCACCGTCGTGCAGGGTGGCGCGGACGAAGACCTTGCGGCCCTCCACTCGCTCGACCCAGCCGTGCACCGCGAGTTCGGTGTTCAGCGGGGTGATGGAGCGGTAGTCGACGTGCAGGTACGCGGTGCGGGTGACGGCGCGGGTGTGCACGGCCGCGGTCATGCCGAGCAGATCGTCGAAGCCGAGGGCGATATGCCCGCCGTGCGCCGCGCCGTTACCGCCGAGATGGAAGGTGCGGAAGCTGATTCGCGCCCGTACGCCTTCGCGGTCGGCCTGATCCACCAGGTACGGCGGCAGGGTGAGATTGCCGCGCGAGGGCAGATCGGTGCGATGCCAGCTGGGCGCGGACCATTCATCGGTGACGACCTCGTCGAGACGCTCATTGAGCTTCTTCAGCTCGGCGATGGCTTCGAGGGCGATCTCATCGGTCGGGCTGGCCAGGCGCACCCGGTCCATCAGGCCGCGCACCTGCTCGATGAATTCGCCGTAGTGGGCGCCGCCCCTGCTGTTGTCCCGGCCCAGTTCCGCGATCGGCCGGAATCCGCCCTCATGGTGCTCCTGGGACGGAGGTGTCTCGACCTGCTGCTCGCTCATGAGAACACGTTATCGGTTGCCACCGGAATGCCATCGGCTGGGTTGTGCGTAATACACATGCCCGGTATTCGCGGCCCGCCCCATTTCTGGACTGAGTGCAGCGGGGGAGCGAAGCGGAGGAGCGGAGGGAGGGAAGAAATGGGGCTTAGGGGGCCGCGAACCCGCCGGAGCGAAGCGGAGGCAAAATAGACACCGTGAAGGCATTGCGTCGTTTCACCGTCCGCGCCCATCTGCCCGAGCGGCTCTCCGCGCTGACCGAGCTGGCGACCAATCTGCGATGGTCCTGGCACGGTCCCACGCAGGATGTGTTCGCCGCACTCGATCCCGCCCTGTGGGTGGAGGTCGGGCGCGATCCGGTGCGCATGCTCGGGGAGGTGCCCGCCGAACGGCTCGACGAGCTGGCGGCGGATGAGGCGTACACCCGGCGCGTGGACGCCGCCGCCGCCGATCTCGCCGACTATCTGGCTCGCCCGCGCTGGTTCCAGCGGCAGGAGCAGGGGCCGAAGGGTATCGCCTACTTCTCGATGGAGTTCGGCGTCACCGAGGTGCTGCCGAACTATTCGGGCGGACTCGGGATCCTCGCGGGCGACCATCTCAAGGCCGCGTCCGATCTGGGTCTGCCGCTCATCGGCGTCGGGCTGCTGTACCGGTCCGGATACTTCCGGCAGTCGCTGACCGCCGACGGCTGGCAGTCCGAGCACTATCCGGCACTGGACCCGCAGGGCCTGCCGCTGCGACTGCTCACCGACGGCGGCGCGCCGGTGCTGATTCACGTGGCCATGCCCGAGGGCCGGGTCTTGCGGGTGCGGGTGTGGATCGCGCAGGTGGGGCGAATTCCGCTGCTGCTCCTGGATTCCGATATCGCCGACAATGATCCGGAACTGCGCGCGGTCACCGACCGGCTGTACGGCGGCGATCAGGATCACCGCATCAAACAGGAGATCCTGGCCGGTATCGGCGGCGTGCGGGCGGTGCGCGCCTACACGCGCGCGTACGGGCTGCCCGATCCCGATGTGTTCCATATGAACGAGGGCCACGCGGGTTTCCTCGGCATCGAGCGCATTCGCGAATTCATGGTCGCCGGAATGGATTTCGACGCCGCGCTGACCGCGGTGCGGGCCGGAACCGTCTTCACCACGCACACTCCGGTCCCGGCCGGTATCGACCGGTTCGCGGGCGCGCTGGTGCGGCGCTACTTCGGCGGCGCGCACGGTGAGCGGGAATCGCTTGTGCTGCCGGGTGTTTCGGTGGATCGCATTCTCGCCATGGGCCGTGAGGCCGATCCGTCGGTCTTCAATATGGCGCACCTGGGATTGCGACTGGCCCAGCGCGCCAACGGCGTATCGAAACTGCACGGTGAGGTGAGCCGCGATATGTTCGCGCCGCTGTGGCCGGGCTTCGACGCGTCCGAGGTGCCGATCGGCTCGGTCACCAATGGCGTGCACGCGCCGACCTGGGCGGCGCGCGAATGGATCGACAAGGCGCGCGAACTCATCGGCGATGAACTCGTCGAGGAGGCGCGCGGCTGGGAACGGCTCTGCGATGTGGACCTGCGCGAGCTGTGGTCGACCCGGAACGCCTTGCGCGGCATCCTCGTCGACGAGGTGCGCCGCCGGGTGCACGCGTCCTGGCTGGAGCGCGGCGCGGCCCCGGCCGAACTGGGCTGGATCGACGACGTCTTCGATCCCAAGGTGCTGACCGTCGGCTTCGCCCGCCGGGTGCCCACCTACAAGCGGCTCACCCTGATGCTGCGTGATCCGGATCGCCTGCGCGCCTTGCTCCTGGACCCCGAACGCCCGGTGCAGCTGGTCGTCGCCGGTAAATCGCATCCGGCCGATGACGGCGGTAAGGCGCTCATCCAGCAGATCGTGCGGTTCGCCGACGATCCGGAGGTCCGGCACCGCATCGTCTTCCTGCCCAACTACGACATGTCCATGGCCCGGTACCTGTACTGGGGATGCGATGTGTGGCTGAACAATCCGCTGCGGCCGCTGGAAGCCTGCGGCACCTCCGGTATGAAGTCGGCGCTCAACGGCGGGCTCAACCTCTCCATCCGCGACGGCTGGTGGGATGAGATGTACGACGGTGAGAACGGCTGGGCCATCCCCACCGCCGACGGTGTGCGCGATGACCACCGGCGCGATGATCTGGAAGCCTCCGCGCTCTACGAATTGCTGGAACGCGCTGTGCTGCCGCGCTTCTACGATCGCGATCACGATGATCTGCCGGTGCGCTGGATGGAAATGGTGCGCCATACGCTCCAGACGCTCGGCCCCAAGGTGCTGGCCTCGCGCATGGTCCGCGATTACGCCGTCGACTACTACACACCCGCCGCCGCGGCCTATACGGCGGTGTCGCAGAACGATTTCAAGGGCGCGCGGGACCTGTCCGAATACCGCCGCCGCATCGAATCCGCCTGGCCGACAGTCCGAGTCGTGCAGGTGGACAGTTCCGGTCTGCCGGATATCCCGGTCATCGGCGCGGATCTGGCCCTGCGCGCCCGCATCGATCTGGGTGGCCTGACGCCCGCCGATGTCAGCGTGCAGGCGGTGCTGGGCCGGGTCTCGACCGCCGACGACCTCACCGATGTGCACACCATGCCCATGACCCACACCGGAACGGACTCGGGCACAGAGGTTTTCACCATCGAAACCCCGGTGCCGCTGTCCGGCGCGGTCGGCTACACGATTCGCGTGCTCCCGAGCCACCCGCTGTTGGCGTCGGAGTCGGAGGTCGGCCTGGTGGCTACCCCGAGCCCCTAGTCCCCTCGGGGTCCTAAGTCGCCTGTCCCAGTGTGCGTTTGAGGATCTTCCCGGTCGCGTTGCGCGGCAGCGCGTCCAGGAAGGTCACATCGCGGGGCACCGAGAATCGGCTGACCCGGTGCCGAATGTAGTTGCGCACCATCTCCGAATCGAGTCCGGAGCCGGGCCGTTTGACCACGAAAGCCGCCAGCCGCTGGCCGAATTCGTGATCCGGCACGCCCACCACCGCGACCTCGCTCACCTGCGGCAGGTGCGAGAGCGCCTCCTCCACCGAGCGCGGGAAGACGTTCTCACCGCCGGAGATGATCATCTCGTCATCACGCCCGGCCACGAAAAGTTTCCCGGAGGCGTCCAGATAACCCACATCGCCGGTGTCGAGCATGCCGTGCGCCTCGGCGGGCGGGGTGGCGTCGGTGTAGCCGTCGAAGAGCATGTGATTGCCGACGAAGATCCGGCCGGTCGCGCCGACCGGCAGAATCCGCTGATCCGGTCCCAGCACACCGATTTTCGTGCCGAGTGGCGGCCGTCCGGCGGTGGTCGGGGACATGCGCAGATCGGCCGGATCGGCGATGCTGGCCCAGGACACCTCGGTGGAGCCGTACACGTTGTAGAGGATGTCCCCGAAGGTGTCCAGGAATCGCAGTACGGTCGCGCCCGCGATCGGAGCCCCGCAACTGGCGACCACTTTCAGACTGGACAGGTCATACCGCGCCCGCACGTGCTCGGGCAGATCGAGGATGCGGTTCACCATGATCGGCACCACGATCAGCGCGGTCACCCGATGCTCGGCGATCCGCCGCAGACAGTCCTCGGCGTCGAAGCGGTCGTTCAGCACCAGGGTGGCGCGAATGGCCGTCGAGATCTGCAACGCCGCCAGCCCCCAGGTATGGAACAGCGGGGACGGAATCAGCATGGTCTCGTTGACGCCGAACGGGATTCGCGACAGCAGCGCCGCGACCGTCCCGAAACCCTTGGGATGCGGTCGCCGCGCGCCCTTGGGCGTTCCGCTGGTCCCGGAGGTGAGCACGATCAGCCGCCCGGGCCGGGAAGGCTTCTTGGCGGTCAGATTGCGCATCGAGATGAGGTCCTCGATGGTGGTGCGCCCCGGTTCGGGCGGCCGGTCATCGGTGGTGAAGCGCGGCAGATCCGCAGGCAGATACCGCACCAGATGCTCGAACTCACTGTCCACGAACAGCGCCGAGAGCGCGTGCCGGTGCACGATCTCCTCGATCTGCCGGGCGGGCAGCCCGGTATTGAGCAGCACCGCGTCCGCGCCGGATTTGCCCGCGGCCACCATGGCCTCGACCATGCCGGTGTGATTGCGGCACAGCAGTCCGACCGCGGTGCCGGTGCCGAAGCCGAGCGCACCCATCGCGCCCGCCAAAGCGGTACTGCGCGAATGCAATTGATCGAAGGTGCTGGAGTACCGATCGTCGAGGACGGCGAGCCGGTCGGGGGAGTGCGCCGCCGCGGCCGCGTACCCGCCCGCCAGGCTGAACCCCCATTTGGCCAGGCTGCCAATCTGTTTCAGCCCTACATCGGGCCGATAGGTGCGCACCACCCCGGAGGCCACCATCTGTCTGGCGACGCCCGCCTGCAACTTCATCGGCGAGTCCTCGCCATTGACGATGACGGCGGTCGGCGCGCCGGTGACCAGTTCGGCCGCGCGCTTGAGCCCGGCGTGCGTCCAGGACACCGCCGCGGCGTTGGGCAGCTGCGCCGCCAGCGGATGCACCAGCGCCGCTTTGAAATACGTGACGGACACCCGGGTCTTATCGCCGGCCTCGCGCAGCCGTACGGCGGCGAAACTGCCGGTGGCGGCGCAATGCAGTTCGAAGCTCTCGTATTCGCGGCCCAGGCGCATCTGTACCTCGAGCGTGCGGACTTCCTGTCCTACGCCGCCGACCCGCAGCGTCAGAGTCGGGTATTCCGCGGCGGCGTCACGTTCCTCACAGGCGCCGATACCGCGAAAGAGCCGGGGGTAGGACTGCGGCTCGACGAGCACATCCCAGAGTGATTTGCGACTGATCGCGAACTCGGCGATCGCGTCGATGACATCGGTAACCACGCATTTGCACTTCTCGTCCGCCGGTTCGAATCCCTCACCCCCGGATTACGCATTTGTAACGTCTCAGACAGTCGTGCGCAAGCTTTTCGTATTACCGGTGAGTAGTAATTTTATTTGCCCTGTAATTGCGCTTACGCCACTGGAAAAACAACGGTGAGGCAGGTGCGATTGCCCACGATTCGCCGGGCCGGTTGAACATCCGGCGAACGGGACAAGTACGGTGCCATGGCACCACTCTGCCCTCCTGTCGACTGGAGACCACACACTCATGAGCACCGACGTCCGCACGCGCACCAAGGGGCGCATCGACGCGTACTTCGGCATCAGCGAACACGGCTCGACCGTCAAGCGTGAGCTGATGGCCGGAACCATCACCTTCCTGGCCATGTCGTATGTGCTCGCGGTCAACCCGGCCATCCTCGGCGACCACGGCGTGCTCGGCGACAAGGGCATGCCGACGCAGGCGGTCTTCACCGCCACCGCCGTCGCGGCGGTCGTCGGCACGCTGGTGATGGGCATCTGGGCCAAGTATCCGGTGGCGCTCGCGCCCGGTATGGGTCTCAACGCGTTCTTCGCCTACACGGTCATCCTGAACATGGGAATCCCGTGGCAGGAAGCGCTTTCGGGCACCTTGCTCTCGGGCATCATCTTCTTCGTCCTGGCCATCACCAAGGTCCGCGAGAAGATCATCGACGCCATCCCGCTGCAGATGAAACTGGCGGTCGGCGCCGGTATCGGCATGTTCGTGGCCTTCTTGGGCCTGAAGAACGCGGGCATCGTGGTCGCCAGTGACGCCACCTTCGTGCACCTGGGCGACTTCCACAAGGGCACAACGCTATTGGCGCTGTTCGGCCTGCTGGTGACGGTCGTCTTCCTGGTGCTCGGCTGGCACGGCGCGGTGCTCTACGGCATCCTCTCCACCACCATCCTGGGCATTGTCTGCGGTCTGGTGGAACTGCCGAATTCCATTGCGGCACTGCCGCACGGGCTGGACAAGACCTTCGGCCAGGCCGTCATCCATCTGCCGGACGCGTTCACCGGGCAGATGATCATCGTGGTGCTCACCATGCTGTTCGTCGACTTCTTCGACGCCTCCGGCACCTTGATCGGTGTGGCCAATCAGGCCGGGCTGCTCACCAAGGAGGGCAAGCTGGAGCGCGCCGGGCAGGCGCTGGCCGCCGATTCGGTCGGCACCGCGGCCGGCGCGATCATCGGCACCTCCACCACCACCGCGTACGTCGAATCCACGGCGGGTGTTTCGGCGGGCGGGCGCACCGGTTTGACCGCGGTGTCCACGGCGGGCTGGTTCCTGCTCGCCATGTTCCTGTTCCCGCTGTTCGCGGTCGTCGCCGATGTGCCGTCGGTGACGGCTCCGGCGCTCATCGTGGTCGGCGTGCTGATGTCGCGCGCGCTCGGCGATATCGACTGGAGCCGTTTGGAATACGCGGTTCCGGCGTTCATCACCGTCATCATGATGCCGCTGACCTATTCGATCGCGAACGGCATTGCCATGGGCCTGTTGTTCTACCCGATCGTCATGGTGGCCAAGCGACGCTGGCGCGAAGTGCATCCCGTGATGTGGGTGCTGATGGCGGTATTCCTGTCGTACTTCTGGTTCCTGGCCGAATAGTCGGGCCGGGGCGGTTTGTGGTCCCCGCGCCGCGTGCAGGGCTTGGCGCGGGGACTATGACACTGCCGATGTGGGAATTGGGGGGTCCACCGGAGTATCGCAAGCCAATTTACTTCTGTTCGGAAGTATGAACCACCCGTGTGACTGTTCTCACACGGGTGTTTTGTTTTGCGAAACACTTTGTGTCAAACGCGCCAAAGCCTTTGTCACCACTTGTGGATCGGATGTTTCCCAATAGGGCGGCAGTGACGCTCGCAAATATCCGCCATAGCGCGCGGTCGCCAGACGTGAATCCAGAATGGCGATTACACCGCGATCATCCACGCTGCGCAGCAGTCGCCCGGTGCCCTGTGCGAGCAGCAGTGCCGCGTGATTGGCGGCGACTGAGAGAAATCCATTGCCGCCCCGCGATTCCACCGCGCGCTGGCGGGCGATCAACAGCGGATCGTCCGGGCGCGGGAACGGAATGCGGTCCAGGATAACCAGACTCAGCGAGGGACCCGGCACATCCACGCCCTGCCATAGCGAAAGGGTGCCGAACAGCGAGGTTTCCGGATCGTCGGCGAATTTCTTGACCAGTGCGCCGGTGGCGTCATCGCCCTGGCACAGCACCGGGGTATCCAGGCGTTCGCGCAGAATCTCGGTGGCCGCCTTGGCCGCTCGCATGGAGGAGAACAGGCCCAGGGTGCGGCCGTTGGCCGCGGTGATGAGCCGTTCGATCTCGTCCAGATAGGCGGTGGGCAGGCCGTCCCGGCCGGGGGCGGGCAAATGCTTTGCCACATAGAGGATTCCGGATTTCGCGTGATCGAAAGGGGAACCCACATCCACCGAATTCCAGCGCAGTTTCGCTGCGTCGGAAGGGGTTTCCTTACCGCTGGCCAATGCCGGATCGACCTGGGCCGACGATTTGGGCGGCAGGCCCCAGGTGACCGCCAGATTGTCGAACGAGCCGCCGATCTGCAGCGTCGCCGAGGTCAAAACCACTGTGGCGGTGCCGAACAGCTGGCTGCGCAGCAGTCCGCCCACCGAGAGCGGGGCCATGTGCAGGGTGCGGCGCGGGACGCCGCGCATCTCGTCCACCGAGAGCCAGATGACATCGCGGTGCGCGGCCGGATCGGGTTCCTCGTAGGTGGTGAGCACGCGCACCGCGGCATCGTGCACCTCCTCGATGGCGGCCAGCGCCTGATTGCGCAGCGCCGCGCCCTCGGGATCGGCCTGCGCGCTGTTCGCGCCCTGCGGGGCGAGCGCGGTGCGGGCATTCCACGCCGCATCGCGGATCAACGCCAAAACCGGTGCGGCGCCGTCGGGTAGGCGATCCCAGCGGCCGGGATTCAATTCGTCGAGCAGGGTGTGCCAGGCTTCTGCCGCGCCTTCGAGCCGATCCACTTCCTGCTCGTCGATGAGCTTGGTGCAGCGTTTGGCGGCGGCGCTGATCGCTGCGGTGGACAGCTCCGCGGTGGCCACACCCGTGACCCGATCCACCAGTTCGTGCGCCTCGTCGATGACGACCACATCGTGTTCGGGCAGCACCTGGATACCGCTGATGGCGTCGATGGCCAGCAGCGCGTGATTGGTGACCACCACATCCGCGGCGCCGGACTCCGCGCGCGCCTTCTCCGCGAAGCAGTCCTGTCCGAAGGAGCAGCGCGACTTCCCGAGGCACTCACGGGAACTCACGCTCACCTGCCGCCACGCCTGATCGCTCACCCCCGGAGTGAGCTCATCCCGATCGCCCTTCTCGGTATCGGACACCCACTCGTGCAGCCGCTGCACCTCGCGCCCCAGTCGCGAGACCGCGAAGGCGTCGAACAACTCCGCCTCGGCGGGCTCGTCCGGAATCGCGCTATTGATCTTGTTCAAGCACAGATAGTTGTTGCGCCCCTTGAGAATCGCGAACTCCGCCACGCGTCCCAGCGGTTCCGCCAGCGCCTGACTCAATCGCGGCAGATCCCGATCCACCAGCTGCCGCTGCAATGCGATGGTCGCCGTCGACACCACCACGGTCCGCCCGGTCCGCACCGCGTGCCGCAGACTCGGCACCAGGTACGCCAATGACTTTCCGGTACCCGTGCCCGCCTGAACGGCCAGGTGTTCCCCGGTATCGATGGAATGCGCCACCGCCGCGGCCATCGTCTGCTGTCCCTTGCGCTCTTTACCTCCCAGCGCCTCGACAGCAGTGGCCAATAGCTTCGGGACCGGTGGGAGTTCAGGCACGGCGGCCAGGGTACTGCGCGCCGCCGACAACCCGCGCGCAAACCTCGGTGTGCCGGACGATCCGACGCGTGCTAGCCGAGTGAGCTACTCACTTCTCCAGCGTGCCCGCGAGGTCCACGCCGGAGGAGCGCAGGGTGTCGAGCGCGGTGCGGACGGTCGCGGGCGTGACGGCGGCCGTGAGCCCGAGCAGGACGCGGGTGTCGAAGCCCGCCGCGCGGGCGTCCAGGGCGGTGGCGCGCACGCAGTGATCGGTGGCGATGCCCACCACGTCCACCGCGTCGATGGCGTGCGCGCGCAGCCAGTCCGCGAGGCCGGTGGAACCGTCCGACGCGGTGCCCTCGAAACCGGAGTAGGCGGCGGTGTACGCGCCCTTGGAGAAGACCTCCTGAATCGGCGCGGTATCGAGCGCCGGATGGAAATCCGCCCCCGGCGTGCCGACCCGGCAGTGCGGCGGCCAGGTGTCCACGTAATCCGGGGTGTCGGAGAAATGCGCGCCCGGATCGATGTGGAAATCGCGAGTCGCCACCACGGCGGTGTAATCCGAGACCCCCAGGTACCGGGTGATCCGCTCGGCCACCGCCGCTCCGCCCGCGACGGCGAGCGATCCGCCTTCGCAGAAATCGTTCTGTACGTCGACGACGATCAAGGCTCGGCTCATGGCGACCTCCCGTGGATGAACCGCGACGGTTCGATGCTCGTATTGCATTGTGCCGCCCGCTGGTCAGCGTGGTCCACGCGCGGTCGGCGGACGCCATTCTCGACGCTCGAGCCCCTCCTCGCGCGTCGAGACATGGCGACCGATTCGGTGCCTGCCGAGCCCGGCGACCGGGGTGCGCGCGCTAGGCGGTGAGGAAGGTGGTCGGGATTGCGGGTTCGCCCGCGGAGAGTTTGAGGCCCTCCCAGGGCAGGCTGATCAGGCCCTGTGCGACCAGGTCCCGGCTCTGCTGGAGGGTGGGCTGGTCGGGGAGGATCTCGCCGTCGCGGACGAGGGGGGTTTGCAGGTCGCGGATCTGGAAGCCGTTGGGCTCGGGATGGGGTGCGGAAGCGGGGTAGACGATTTCCTCCACGACCGTGCCGGTGCTGCGGGACAGGCGCACGGCCTTCTTGGTGCCGCCGCGAGATTCCTTGTGCGAGCTGCGTTTCGCGACCGGGACGCCTTCGACCTCGACGAGTTTGTAGACCATTCCGGCGGTGGGCGCACCGGAGCCGGTGACCAGGGCGGTGCCGACACCGTAGACGTCCACCGGTTCGGCGCGCAGCGAGGCGATGGCGTACTCGTCGAGATCGCCGGAGACCACGATCCGGGTCTTCACCGCGCCGAGTGCGTTCAACTGTTCGCGGACCTGGCGGGCCAGCACCCCCAGATCACCGGAATCGATTCGCACGCCGCCCAATTCGGGTCCGGCGACCTCGATGGCGGTGGCGACGCCGCAGGTGATGTCGAAGGTGTCCACCAGCAGGGTGGTGCCGACGCCGAGCGCGGCGATCTGACTGCGGAAGGCGTCGGCCTCGTGTTCGCCGTCGGATCCGCTGTGCAGCAGGGTGAACGCGTGCGCACTGGTGCCCGCGCCGGGAACGCCGAAGCCGCGCACGGCTTCCAGATTCGAGGTGGCGTCCAGCCCCGCGAGATACGCGGCCCGCGACGCCGAGGGCGCGGCCAGCTCATGCGTTCGGCGCGAACCCATTTCGATCATGCGCCGCCCGCCCGCGGCGCTCACCATGCGCGCGGCCGCGGCGGCGATGGCGCTGTCGTGGTTGTAGATCGACAGCGCCAGGGTCTCCAGCAGCACGCATTCGGCGAAGGTGCCGCGCACGGTCAGGATGGGGGACCCCGGGAAATACAGCTCGCCTTCGCGATACCCGTCGATATCCCCGCTGAACCGATAGTCCCGCAACCACGCCACGGTGTCCGGATCCAGGAACTTCCCGACGATCGCGAGTTCGGGCTCCCCGAAACGGAATTCACGCAGCGCCGCCAGCAGCCGCCCGGTCCCCGCCACCACGCCGTACCGCCTGCCATGCGGCAATCGCCGGGCGAATACCTCGAACGTGCACCGCCGATGCGCGGATCCGTCCGCCAGCGCGGCGGCGAGCATGGTCAGCTCGTACTGATCGGTCAGCAATGCGGTGCTGGTCATCCCGGCGGCGATCGTCACGGGTTCCACTGTAGGCACAGACCGAACGGTCATCCTGGTGACACCGCCCCACGACACGTCGGCGATATAACGCTCGTGGTGGGCGTGTCGTGTGGGCTGTTGTTTCTTCGGGGTCGAGTCGTACCCTGGACGTTATGGGTCTGTGCAGAGAAGACGCTGTCCGGATTGCCGCCCGGACGGGCGGCGTGAGCGGGACGGTATCGGCGGCACAACTGACATCATCGACTTCCCGGGTCGTACTGGGCGCGTCGCAGGCCATGCCCGAGGCGGTCGAGTACACCGAAATCCTCGAGGCCGAGGACCGCCCTTGGGTAACGGTCGTTTGGGACGATCCGGTCAACCTCATGCACTACGTGACGTACATCTTCCAAAAGCTGTTCGGCTATAGCAAAGCCAAGGCAACCGAACTCATGCTTCAGGTGCACAACGAGGGCAAAGCCGCCGTCTCCTCCGGCTCGCGCGACAAGATGGAACACGACGTGCAGCGCCTGCACGAGGCCGGACTATGGGCGACCATGCAGCGTGACCAGTGACCCGGGCGACTACGGTAGGCCCGTGCGGAAGTGGAGCAGGAAGAACTCCCTGGGCGGGCTGAAACTCCGTTCGGAAATGGACGCCCACGAGGCGGAGGTACTGCGCTCGCTGGTGGGCGCGGTGACCGGATTACTCACCGACCGAGCCCGTTCGGCCCCCGAGGACGATCTGGCCGCCCTCACCGGGTTACAGCTGGGCAACTCCACCCCGCCCGATGACCCGCGCCTGGCCCGGCTGCTCCCGGATTTCCACCGCAGCGAACCCGGTTCCCCCGACGCCGACCGCGCCGACCTGAACAGCGCACTGCGCAGTCTGCACGAACCCGACATCATCGAAACCAAGGTCTCCGCGGGCCTGGTCATTCTGGAAACCCTCCCGCCGCAGGGCGGCAAGGTGGTCATCACCCCGGAGCAGGCCGAGCACTGGCTCACCGCCCTCAATGACGTCCGCCTGGCCCTGGGCACCGCGCTCGATATCAGCGCCGATATGCCCGATCAGTTGGACGAGGATGATCCGCGCGCCCCGAGCCTGGACGTCTATCACTGGCTCACCTGGATGCAGGACTCCCTGCTGCAAGCGCTCATGCCGTAATCGCGCCCCCGCCACTTCGGAGGTACACATCGTGAACAACAGTGCGGGACCGAACAATTCGATCACCGATGTGACGGGCGTCCTGGTGGGGCACGAACATCGCATCGATTCGAACGCCACCCTCGGCACCGGCGCGGCCACCGGCTGCACCGTGCTGCGCGTCCCCGGCGGCGCGACCGCGTCGGTGGATGTGCGCGGCGGCGGACCGGGCACCCGGGAAACCGATCTGCTCGATCCCGGCAATACCGTGCGCCAGGTGAATGCCGTATTGCTCACCGGCGGAAGCGCTTACGGCCTCGCCGCCGCCGACGGCGTGATGCGCTGGCTGGAAGAACACCACGAGGGCATTCCGATGGATCCGGCCGATCCGTCCCGCGTGGTGCCGATCGTTCCGGGTGCGGTGATCTTCGATCTGCCGGTGGGCGCGTGGGATATTCGGCCCGACGCCGATTTCGGTTTCCTCGCAACGGATGCCGCCGCAACGGATTTCGCCTGCGGTTCGGTGGGCGCGGGCGCGGGTGCGCGCGCCGGTTCCATCAAGGGCGGCGTCGGCACCGCCTCGGTCCGCTTCACCGACGGCCCGGCCGCCGGAATCACGGTGGGCGCGTTGATCGTCGCGAATCCGGTCGGCTCGGTCTTCGATCCGCGCACCGGATTGCCGTGGGGCGCGGGCACGGACGGTCCGGACCATTTCGGCCTGCGCCCGGTCGCGGCGGACAAACTCGCCGCCGCCAACGCGCTGCCCGTGAAGAGCACCGTCCTGAACACCACCATCGGCGTGGTGGCCACCGATGCCGCCCTGGACCCCTCGGCCTGCCGCCGCCTGGCCACCACCGCCCACGACGGTCTGGCCCGGGCCATCCGCCCCGCGCATTCGCCGCTGGACGGTGACACCCTGTTCGCCCTGGCCACGGGTGCGGTCACCCCGGCCCCCACCTTCCCGCTGCCCCCGGCCTTCCCCGCCGACCTGCTCCTGCTCGACGAGCTCTGTACCGCGGCGGCGGTCTGTGTGGAACGCGCCATAGTCGACGCCATCCTGTCCGCCACCTCGGTAGCCGGAATCCCTTCCTACGCGGAACTTTTCGGCGAATAGCGTGATGCGCACCGGGTGTCGCCGATCACTCACGCCGCGACGGGCGCGGGGTGTGATCCCGGTCGCGGGGAATAGGTGAATATTCTGACCTGTTGAGGGCAGCGGTAAAGGGAAGGATTCGAACTGTGCTGGTGATCAGGGCCGATCTCGTGGAGGCGATGGTCGCGCACGCGCGCGCCGATCACCCGGACGAAGCCTGCGGTGTCATCGCCGGTCCCGAGGGTTCGGATCGTCCGGAGCGTTTCGTGGCCATGCTGAACGCCGAACGCTCGCCCACCTTCTACCGCTTCGATTCCGGTGAGCAATTGCGCGTCTGGCGCGCGATGGACGACGCCGATGAGGAGCCGGTGGTCATCTACCACTCGCACACCGCCACCGAGGCGTACCCGAGCCGCACCGATATCTCGTACGCGTCCGAGCCGAACGCGCATTACGTGTTGATCTCCACCCGCGACGCCGACGCGCACGAGCTGCGCAGCTACCGCATCCTCGAAGGCGTGGTCACCGAGGAGCCGGTCGAGATCGTCCCCGCCTACTCCGGCACCGGGTCGGATACCGAATCCGCCGACGCCTGAACATCTTCCGCCGGAAACAGCAAGGAGTCCCAATGCCGGTCACCGTCTCCATCCCCACCATCATGCGCACCCTCACCGGCGGTGAGAAGCGCGTACAGGCCGAGGGCGCGACCCTGGCCGAACTCATCGACAACCTGGAGGCCAACCACACCGGCCTCAAGGAGCGACTGCTCAAGGACGGCAAGCTCAACCGCTACGTGAATATCTACGTCGACGACGAGGATGTGCGCTTCACCGGTGGTCTGGCGGCCGAGGTGCCCGAGGGCGGCACCGTCACCATCCTCCCGGCGGTCGCCGGCGGTTCCCGCTAAACCGTGGCGCGCTACGAGTCGCTGATCGCGACGCTCGGTGATACGCCCCTGGTGGGCCTGAAGAACCTGTCCCCGCGCTGGGACGGCGAGAACCATGTGCGGCTGTGGGCCAAACTCGAGGACCGCAATCCGACGGGTTCGATCAAGGATCGCCCGGCGCTGCGCATGATCGAACAGGCCGAGGCCGAGGGCAAGCTCACGCCCGGCTGCACGATCCTGGAGCCCACCAGCGGAAATACCGGCATCTCGCTGGCGATGGCCGCGAAACTCAAGGGCTACCAACTGGTCTGCGTCATGCCGGAGAACACCTCGGTGGAGCGCCGTCAGCTGCTCACCATGTTCGGTGCGCGCATCATCGACTCGCCCGCCGCGGGCGGCTCCAATCAGGCTGTGGCGCTGGCCAAGCAGATCGCCGCCGAACATCCGGACTGGGTGATGCTCTACCAGTACGGCAATCCGGCGAACGCGCTCGCGCACTACGAGACCACCGGCCCGGAGATCCTGGCCGACCTGCCCGAGATCACGCATTTCGTGGCGGGCCTGGGCACCACCGGCACCCTGATGGGCACCGGCCGCTTCCTGCGCGAGAAGGTCCCGTCCATCGAGATCGTCGCCGCCGAACCGCGCTACGGCGAACTCGTCTACGGTCTGCGCAATATCGACGAGGGCTTCATCCCGGAGCTGTACGACGCCTCGGTGCTGACCTCCCGCTTCTCGGTCGGCCCCTACGACGCGGTCCGCCGCACCCGCGAACTGGTCCTGGAAGAGGGCATTTTCGCGGGCATCTCCACCGGCGCGATCCTGCACGCGGCCCTGGGCGTTGCCAAGAAGGCCGAAAAGGCGGGCGTCACAGCCGACATCGCCTTCGTGGTGGCCGACGGCGGCTGGAAATACCTCTCGACCGGGGCCTATGACGGCACCCTGGAAGAGGCCGAAGACCGGCTGGAGGGGCAACTCTGGGCCTGAGCGCTCGCGGCGCCGATCGCTTGGGGCGCTGATCACTCGGGCGCGGTGGTCGCGCGTGCGGGCCGCCGGGCGAGCAGCGGCGGTACGCTCGGGGCAGAGCTTGGCCTAGGAGGTACCGGCTATGGGCGGCAGCGGCGTCGGCGCGTCATTCGATCCGGATCGGATCGCGCGACTGCGGGGGCAATTGACCAATCCCGGCGTCGCACAGCGCGGGGGCGGCGCGCTGAAGCTGCTGTGGCAGCGGGCGATTGCGATCATTCTCGCGTTTACCGCCTTCCTCTACGGGGTAGAAGGCGTCGACACCGTCACCGGCCATCACCTCGACGAGGCGGGTGGTGTGAAGCCCCGTCAACTCGACGGTTTGGACGGGATTCTGTTCGCCCCTGTGCTGCATGCCAATTGGCCGCATCTGCTCGGTAATACGGTTCCGGTATTAGTGCTGGGTCTGCTGACCCTGCTGACGGGTATCGGCCGGGGCCTCGCGGCGACCGCCATCATCTGGGTGATCGCGGGGACCGGCACCTGGCTGATCGGCCAAAGCCACTCCGTTCACGTCGGCGCGTCGGTGCTCGTCTTCGGCTGGCTCACCTACCTCATCTCGCGCGGTGTGTTCGCCCGCAATGTGGTGCAGATCGCCATTGGCCTGGTGGTGGGGTTGCTGTATGGCTCGATTCTGTGGGGTGTACTGCCCGGACAGCCCGGAATCTCTTGGCAAGGGCATCTTTTCGGGGCGGTGGGTGGACTGGTTGCGGGGTGGGTACTCTCAGCGGATGAACGTCGTCATCGTCGCGGGGCCAACGCCGGCCGACTCGTGTCGTAAGGGTGACGGTGGACCCGGTCGGCGATTTGGGGGATCCCTCCTTGAGTGAGACAGCAGCGTGGCAGCATGGGGGAATGCGCCTCACCGTGATCGGGTGCTCGGGCAGCGTGTCCGGCCCGGATTCCCCGGCGTCGGGATACTTGCTCACCGGCCCGGATATGACTCCCACCGTCATCGATTTCGGTCCCGGCGTGCTGGGCGCGTTGCAGCGCCATCTGGATCCGGGCGAGGTGGATATCTTCCTCACCCATCTGCATGCCGATCACTGCCTGGATCTGCCCGGGCTGCTGGTGTGGCGGCGCTACCATCCGAATCCGCCAACGGGTAAGGCCATCGTGTACGGGCCTTCGGATACCTCGTTGCGCATCGGCAACGCGTCCGCGGAGATCGGCGGCGAGACCGATGACTGGTCCGATGTGATCGATATGCGGCAGTGGTCGGTGGGGGAGCCGATCCCGTTCGGTCCCGGCCACACCGTCGAGGCGCGCCGCATGTACCACCCGCCGGAGTCCTACGGCCTGCGCATCAAGACCGCCGCCGGGCGCACCTTCGTCTACACCGGCGATACCGCCATCTGCCCCGAGGTCTACGACCTGGCGCGCGGTGCGGACGTACTGCTCGCCGAGGCGTCCTGGACGCACGATCCGGCGAACCGGCCCCCGGGCATCCACCTCTCGGGCACCGAGGCGGGCATGATCGCCGCCGAGGCGGGCGTCGGTGAACTGCTGCTCACCCATATTCCGCCGTGGACCTCGCGCGAAGATGTGATCGCCGAGGCGAAGGCCGTTTTCAGCGGTCCGGTGCACGCGGTGTCCCCGGGCGAGACCTTCGACATCTGACGCTCCCGATCCCACCATTCGCCGACATGTCCGCGACCCGTATGGGCCGCGGACATGTTCGTTCCGTGCACTATTAGGCTGGGCCCGTGTCTAAACGAGCCGATGGCAGGGCGGATGACGAACTCCGCGAGGTAAAGATCACCCGTGGGTTCACCACGCATCCGGCGGGATCGGTGCTGGTGGAATTCGGCGGGACGCGCGTCATGTGCACCGCGAGCGTCACCGACGGGGTGCCGCCGTGGCGTCGCGATTCCGGATTGGGCTGGCTGACCGCCGAATACGCGATGCTGCCCGCCGCCACCCACACCCGTTCCGGGCGTGAGTCGGTCAAGGGCAAGGTCGGCGGCCGCACCCAGGAGATCTCCCGTCTGATCGGGCGTTCGCTGCGGGCCTGTATCGATCTGTCCACCATCGGCGAGAACACCATCGCGGTCGACTGCGATGTGCTGCAGGCCGACGGCGGCACCCGCACCGCCGCGATCACCGGTGCGTACGTTGCGCTTTCGGATGCGGTCACCTATCTGGCCGCGGCCGGGCAGTTGACCGATCCGCAGCCCATCTCCTGCGCCATCGCCGCGGTGAGCGTCGGCGTGGTGGACGGCCGTGTGCGCCTTGATCTTCCGTACGAGGAGGATTCGCGCGCCGAGGTCGATATGAACGTGGTCGCCACCGATACCGGCACCCTGGTCGAGATCCAGGGCACCGGTGAGGGCGCGACCTTCCCGCGCTCCACCCTGGACAAGATGCTGGACTCCGCGCTCGCGGGCTGTGAGCGCATCTTCCAGGTGCAGAAGGAAGCGCTCGCACTGCCGTATCCGGGCGTGCTCCCGGAGCCGTCCGAGGGGAAGAAGAAGTCCTGATGTCCCGCCGCGTCCTGGTCGCCAGCCGAAATGCCAAGAAGCTCAACGAATTGCGCCGCATCCTCGATGAGGCCGGTATCGCGGGCGTCGAAATCGTGGGCCTGAACGACGTTCCGGAATACGAGGAGGCCCCCGAAACCGGCGCGACCTTCGAGGAGAACGCTCTCGCCAAGGCCCGTGACGGTTTCGCGGCCACCGGATTGCCCTGTGTCGCAGACGATTCCGGTATCGCGGTAGACGCACTGAACGGTATGCCCGGTGTGCTCTCGGCACGCTGGTCCGGTACGCACGGCAATGACGAGGCCAACAACACCCTGCTGCTGGCCCAGCTCGGCGATGTCCCGGACGAGCGTCGCGGCGCGAGCTTCGTCTCGTCCTGTGCCCTGGTCGCGGACGGTGTCGAAGAGGTCGTGCGCGGCGAATGGCCGGGCGTCATCTCCCGGAATCCGTTGGGCGACGGCGGTTTCGGCTACGACCCGCTCTTCGTTCCGGAGGGCGGCACCGTCTCGGCGGCGCAGCTCACCCCGGCCGAGAAGGACGCGGCCTCTCATCGCGGCCGCGCCCTTCGCCAACTGCTCCCGGCTCTGAAAGCCTTGGCCGCCAACTGAATTGACCGTGTAATTCCGGCAACGCCAGCACAGCGAACGCGCCCCCATCCATCGGATGGGGGCGCGCTCGTCGTGTGTGCGGCTCAGAGCCCGAAGGCGGCCTTGACCTCTTTGGTGCGCATGTGCTCGAACACGAAGGACAGGAACGGAACCGTGCCCGCCAGGCAGGTCAGCGCCGTGGTGACCGGCTTCCACCGCGCCTTGATGCCCAGATCGATGGTCATGACCAGGTACAGCATGTAGAAGATGCCGTGCACCTGCCCGACGTAGAACAGCCAGTGCGGTGCGGTGCTGCTGTCGTCCAGCAGCAGGTACTTGTAGATCACCTCGCCGGTGAGCACCAGCAGCCACAGACCGGTGATCCAGGCCAGAATCCGGTACCGCAGCAGTGCGCCGCGGATCTTCTCGGGTGCGGCCGCGCCGAGCGGTCGGGGCGCGAGGGTTTCCGCACCGGTCGCGACGGGGGCCTGGGAGTTGTCGCGCGCGGTCACCCGGCGCTCCTTTCGGGGTGGTTGCGCAGCCCGGCGTCCTGGATCTGCTGATCGAGATCGCTGGCGTGCAGTTCGGCCAGGTACCTGTTGTATTCGGCGGTCTGCGGATCATCCTGGGCGGCCGCCTTGGGCCGCTCGGGCAGCAGTCCGGCCGGAATCTCGCGCGGCGCCTGCGGCTTGGGCCGCTTCGGGCGCGGCGCGACTTCGCCTTCGGCGACCGGCGGCGCGGCTTCGAACTCGGCCTCCAGTTCGGCGTCCTTCTCCAGCCGCACGAATCGGAAGTAAGCCCACACCACGAACCCGGCGAACAACGGCCACTGCAATGCGTAACCGAGGTTCTGCGCGGTGCCGGTGCCGGATTCATAGCGCCCCCACTGCCACCAGCCCAGGCCCAGGCAGGCCACGAATGCCACGACCACGAACACGATCAGGGCCGGACGGCGTTGGGGAGCGGAAGACACCATCCCACGGTACCTGCCTACTACGGCCACCGTAGTAGGAGGTCCATCGCATTATCGGAAGCTGTTGATGCTCAGAACTTGTAGGTGACGCCCGTGAGCCGCTCGGACTCCTCCCACAGACGACGCCACAGTTCGCGATCCTGGGACAGCTTGCTGGAGGGCGCGTGCTCGACCGGGCCCTTATTGCCCATCAGGCGGGCCGGGCCCCAATAGACGGTGGGATCGGCGTCCGGTTCGGTCGCCCCGAAAAGGGAGGAGTGCGCGGCCAGGGCGGGTGCGTGGCCGACCAGGCGGATGACCGGTTTGGCGATGCGGTCGATGGGGGTTTCGGTGCGGGCGAACAGATCGGTCGCCGAGACGCCGGGGTGCACGCCGTAGGAGCGCTTGCTGGAACCGGCGGCGGTGAGACGGCGCTGGAGTTCGCGGGCGAACATCAGATTCGACAGCTTGGACTGCGCGTACGCGAGATTGCGCTGGTACCTGCGGTTTTCGTAATTGAGGTCGTCGATCCACAGCTTGGGGGTCTGCTTGTGCGCGATGGACGCCAGCGTGACGACGCGATCGCCGATCTTGTCCAGCAGCAGCCCGGTGAGCGCGTAGTGGCCGAGATGGTTGACGCCCCACTGGGTTTCGAAGCCGTCCTTGGTGCGCGAGAACGGTACGTTCATCAGCCCGGCGTTATTGATCAGTACATCGAATTCGCCTTGGCTGTCCGCGAATTCGCGAATCGATTCCAGGCTGGCCAGATCCAGTCCGGCGACCCGCACATCGCCGTCGATGCGGTCGGCGACCTCTTGCGCCTTCGCGGTATTGCGGCAGGCCATGATGACGGTGCCGCCCTTGCTCGCCAGCACCTTGGTGGTCTGCTCGCCGAGCCCGCCATTTGCTCCGGTGATCACGAAGGTGCGCCCGGACTGGTCCGAGATATCGCTTGGCTTCCATGCCATGGCTGTTGACCTCACAGGTTCGGCTTCGGTGCGCTTCGTCGCGCACACGGTCCGCTGATCTTACTCCAGAGTAAGTTCCTGCGATAGGCCGAGTGTCCGGGACGCACCGGACGGTGTCCGGGACGCGCCGCAAGCCGCGCGACGCGTCCCGGAACTCAGCCGAGCATGTCCGCCAGAGCCGACATGCGCGACGGCTGCCGCAGCCGCTGCATACCCTTGGACTCGATCTGCCGCACCCGCTCCCGCGAAACTCCGAACAGGCGGCCGACCTCCTCCAGGGTGCGCGGCTCCGCACCGTCCAGACCGTAGCGCAGTGTGATGACCTGCGCCTCCCGCTCCGGCAGACCCGCGAGGACTTGGCGGATCCGGCCGCGGGCGGCGGCCTCGGTGACGGTCACCGAGGGATCCGGTGCACTGTCCGCCAGCAGTGCGCCGAGTTCGGTGGCGTCCTCCTCGCCAACCGGGAGATGCAGCGAAATCGGTTCGCGCCCATGGCGTAGCACCTCGCGCACCTGCTCGACCGGAAGCTCCATCGCCGTCGCGAGCTCGTCCATCGTCGCTTCGCGCCCGAGCTGCTGGGACAGCTGTCGCTGCGTGCGCTTGGCCCGGTTCAGCACCTCCACCACGTGCACGGGGACCCGAATCGTGCGGCTCTGATCGGCCAGCGCGCGCCCGATGGACTGTTTGATCCACCAGGTCGCATAGGTCGACAGCTTCAAACCGCGACGATGGTCGAACTTGTCGATGGCGTGCATCAGGCCCAGCGTGCCCTCCTGGGTCAGGTCCAGCAGCGACATGCCCGCCGGAGTCGGATAGTGCTTGGCGATGGAGACCACCAGGCGCAGGTTGGCGCGCACCATATGGTCCTTGGCGCGCCGGCCGTCGGCGCTCGCCAGCTGTAGTGCGCGCCGTTCGGCGGCGCTGAGTTCGATTGCGGTGGAAGCGGACTCGTCCATTCGCTGCCGCGCCAGCCGTCCGGCTTCGATGCGTTCTCCCAATGCGTACTCATCCTGTGCGGTCAACAACGCGGTGCCGCCGATGCGACGGAGGTAGTCCTTGATGGCGTCTTCGCTGAGGGTGATCGCGCTACTCATGCCGACAAACTTAGATGCGACCTAAAAATATGTCAAGAATGAATTTGTGACGGAATCAGATATAGTCCTCGACATGAACGCACAGATCACCGATGGCAGGTCGGCGGGCCTGCGGGAGCGCAAGAAGCAGCAGACCCGGCAGCACATCTCGAACACCGCCACCCTGCTGTTCCTGGAACGCGGCTACGACAGCGTCACCATCGCCGAGATCGCGGCCGCCGCGGACGTCGCCAAGATGACGGTCACCAATTACTTCCCGCGCAAGGAAGACCTGGTGCTCGATCTGCACGACATCTTCGTGGAGACGCTCGCGCAGACGGTGCGTGAGCGCGAGATCGGCGAATCGGCGCTGGCCGCGCTGCGCCGCAACTACCTCGCCACGGTCGCGGAACGCAATGCGGTGGTGGGCTTCTCCGGCCCCGACTTCGCCCGCCTGATCACCAGCAGCTCGGCCCTGGTGGCGCGGCTGCGCGAATTCCACGAGGAGCGCGAGCGCCGCCTCGCGGCCTGCCTGGCCGCCGAAACATCCGCCGGGCCGGACGAATTCGCCCCGCGGGTGGCGGCGGCACTGCTCGGCGGCATCCATCGCGCGCTGTTCGAGGAGACCCTGCGGCGCACGGTCGCGGGGGAGTCCAATGACGTCATCGCCGGGGCGCTGACCGGGAATGTCATCACCGCGTTCGACACCCTGGAGCCGTCGCTGGGTGACTACGCGGTGCGCGCGAAATAGGGCGTATTCGGCACCCGGGCGTGGATCCCAGCCTAAAGCGTGCCGGGATGACGGACTGGTTAGCCGTGTCGTTGCTGTGTCTTCGGTAGTGGGCGAAACATACTGGGCCGATGACCGGTGCCAGCGTGGCCGTCGCTCCTTCGGTGCCCCAGCCTCTGAGTCGGGCCCGGATCAATGTCATCTTCGGCACGGTGGTGCTCGGGATGCTCATGGCGGCACTCGATTCGACCATTGTCGCCACCGCCCTGCCCACCATCGTCGCCGATCTCGGCGGCTCCGGGCATATGGCCTGGGTGGTCACCGCCTATCTGGTCGCCGAGGCCATCGCCACGGCGCTGGCCGGAAAATTCGGTGACCTGTTCGGGCGCAAACTGATCTTCCAGCTCAGCGGGGCCATTTTCATCCTGGGTTCGATCGTCGCCGGAATGGCGCACGGGATGGATTTGCTGATCATTGCCCGAGCCGTGCAGGGGCTGGGCGCGGGCGGACTCATGGTCACCTCGATGGCGCTGATCGCCGATGTGATCCCGCTGCGCGAACGCGGCCAGTACCAGGGTGCGCTGGGCGCGGTGTTCGGCGTGACCACGGTGGTCGGCCCGACCCTGGGCGGCCTGTTCACCGATCACCTGAGCTGGCGCTGGTGCTTCTACGTGAACGTGCCCATCGCCATCATCATGATTCTCGTTGCGGCGCGGACGATTCCGGTGGTCCGCAATGCGGTGAAACCGATCGTCGACTATCTGGGCATCGCGCTCATCGCCATCGGTGTCACCTGCCTGATCCTGGGCCTGGAGTGGGGCGGACAGGAATACGCCTGGGGTTCGGCCATGATCATCGGGCTGTTCGCGGCGGCCGTGGTGGCGCTGGCGGCATTCGTCGCGGTGGAGCTGCGGGCCGAGGAGCCCATGCTCCCCATGCGCCTGTTCCGCAGCAATGTCTTCACCGTCTGCTCGATCCTGAGCTTCATCGTCGGCTTCGCCATGCTCGGCGCGATGACCTACCTGCCCGCGTTCCTGCAATACGTGAAGGGCGTATCCGCCACCGCTTCCGGTGTGCAGACCCTGCCGCTGGTGGTCGGACTCTTCGGCACCTCGATCCTGTCCGGCACCATCGTCGGCCGAACCGGCCGGTACAAGTTCTTCCCGATCGCGGGCACGGCGGTGATGGCGCTGGGCCTGTTCCTCATGTCCACCATGGATGCCGGTACGAGTTTCTGGTTGCAGTCGCTGTACATGCTGATCCTGGGCCTCGGCATCGGCCTGGCCATGCAGGTGCTGACCATCGCGGTGCAGAACAGCGTGCCGTATTCGGATCTGGGCACCGCGACCTCGGGTGTGACCTTCTTCCGCACCATCGGCAGCGCCTTCGGCACCACGGTTTTCGGCACGCTGTACTCGAATCAGCTGGGCCCGCACCTGACTTCTGCGCTGATGGAGGCGAAGGTGCCGCCGGAGGTGGCGCAGAATCCGCAGGCGCTGCGCGCGCTGCCGCCGGAACAGGCCATGCCGATCATCGATGCCTACGCCACCTCCATCGACTATGTCTTCCGCTGGGTGGTGCCGGTCGCGGTGCTCGGCTTCCTGATCGCCTGGTTCCTGAAAGAGGTTCCGCTGCGCGACAGTTCGCGCGGTCAGGCCGCCGATGTCGGCGAGGGGTTCGCGGTGCCGGACTCCCCGGATCGCGGGGTGCAGATGGAGCGGGCCATCGTGCGGGTGCTGCGCAAACTGCGTGACAACGCCGTCCCCGAACCGGGCATCCTCGCGGCGTCGGGCAGTTCCCTGGCCAAGGATGAGGCGTGGGCGCTCGGCCAGGTGCGCATGTATCAGCGCCTGCGCGGTTCGGTCACGGTCTCCGATATCGCCAAAACCCACTGGGTGCCAACGGAATTGGTGGAACCGGTGTTCGAGAAGACCCAGCGCGAGGGTCTGGTCCGCCGCGACGGTGAGGAACTCTCGCTCACCGACCGTGGCATGCGCGAGGTCGACACCGTGCACACCGCCTGGAAGCACTGGCTCGAAAACCAGCTCGACGACTGGGATCTCACCGATCCCAAGGACCGCGCCCTCTTCGATCAGAGCATCGACAATATCGCCACCAAACTCCTCGACGAGGCGGACTACCCGGACGCCCTCCCCGCCAAGCGCTGAACGCCCGTACGACCGTGGCCGTTGCCTGGAAAGGCAACGGCCACGGTCATTTCCATCGCTCAGGCGGTGGCCCGGACCGGTCGCACCGGTGCGTCCCAATCGATTCGGAAATGCTGCTCGGGTCCGAACACCTTCTCCGGATCCATGCGCTTGAACATCATCGGCATGATCATGCCCATGAACGCCCGGGTCACCGGACCCGCCGCCTTGGTGTTATTCATCCGCTTGACCCGATTCGCGACCCCTTCCACCCGGGGCCGCCGCAGCGCCTCATAGGTGGCGAAAGCCAGTGCCGGATCATCGATATCGCGCAGGCAGTGCGCGAGTTCGATGGCACTCTCGATGGCCATGGACCCGCCCTGCCCGGAGGTATTGCTGGGCGCGTGCACGGCGTCGCCGGTGAGCACCATGCGCCCGCGATACCAGTGCGGTACCGGCGGCATGATGTGCAGCGCGCCGACGACCTGCAAATCCGCCGCCTGGGTGGCCTGCGCCAGCGCCGCACCCGGGGTGTCGTCCGCGTACGTCTCGCGCAGGATGCGCAACCATTCCTCATTCGAGACGCTGCGCGCCTCGGTGAGTGAAAGGTATTGCGGGTGCGGCAGATTCGCACCCCAGGCGACGCGCCCGTCCGGCATGACCCAGTACAGGTAGTAGGCGCGCTTGCCGAAGGCGAAGGTCATATCGGACGGTTCCAGATCCACCGGGCATCGCGTGTACGCGCCGAATCCGAGCATATTCAGATACTGCGGTCCCGGAGCCTTCGGATCGATGAGGGTGCGCACGGTGGAGCGGATGCCGTCCGCGCCGATGAGCACATCACCGGTGGCGCTGCTGCCGTCGGCGAAATGCGCGGTAATGCCGTCCGCGTTCTCCTCGACTTCGACCAGTCGCCGGTTGTACTCGAATTTCACCCCGGCGGCGACGGCGACATCGTGCAGCGCGGTGTGCAGATCGGGCCGGTCGACCAATTGCAGCGGTTCGACGCCCTTGATCCCGGGCAGTTTGATGATCTTGCCGTTGACCGACATGGATTGCGCCCGGATCGGCGCGGCAATGGCCCGGACGGCGTCCGCGGCCCCGATGATCTCCAGCGCGGCCAGCCCGTTGGGGGCCAGGGCCAGGTTGGAGCCGATGCCGTAGGCGGGTCCCGGGTACGCCTCGAAGACGCGGGCCTCGATCCCGGCCTTGTGCAGCGCGGCCGCGACGACCGGTCCGGAAATGCCGCCGCCGATGACGAGGGCGCTGCGAATAGCGCGTGAATTGATGGACATGGGTTGTCTCCCTGAATATTCGAAGGGTGCGATAAACCCCGAATCAGAGCGCGCGCGGAGAACCCAGTTATCCTGTAGTTGCCAAACTCGGTACGAGTTCGCCTGCACGAGCACGGATCGGGAAGGTGTGTTCCCGGGTCTCGGCGGTGGTGTTGCAGCACCTTCGCCGGGGCCCGGTCTTATCGGTGAATCGATCGGTGGTTCAGTCCGGCGGCGATTGCGCGCCGGGCAGCCCTCCCTCCACTTGCGCCACGACATCGGCGGGCAGGGAGCCGCCGCTATGCCACTCCCGCCACTGGTCTACCTGGGGAAAACTGCCGTCGGCGAGGGTATCGCGCAGCGTGCGCGCCCAGTTCGCCTCCGCGGTCAGCATGGTGAGCTCATAGTCGTTTTCGACCAGGAATAGGTGCGGCAATGAGCCTGCGAGCGAATCGATTTGGGTGCGGATGGCGGCGATGGTCGTCTCCAGCTTGGTGATTCGGTCGGTGAGCAGGCCGATCACCTCATCGGGCGGCAGCACCGAGAGCACCGAGAGTCCGGCCATGAACGGCCGCTGTTCGGGTTCCGGGCTGGCGATGAGTTCCCTTGTCCAGTCCGTGAGTTCGGCGCGACCGGCCTCGGTGATGCGGTAGATGGTGCGTTCGGGGCGGGCCCCGTCGCGCTCACTGCCGGTGACCTCGAGGAAGCCGTGTTTGGTGAGGTTGTCCACGACGGTATAGAGCGAACCCCATTTGACGCCCATATCGTGGTCTTTGCCGTACTCCCGCAAACGGGCGGCGATCTCATAGCGGTGCATGGGCTGAATGGCCATGACCGACAGCACCGCCAGTGCCATCAGATTTCCGACCTTGCGCTTGCGAGCCATCTCCGGCACCTCCCTTACTCGTCTACGAATATACGTCTACGAGTATATGAAAAACAAGGGCCGATACCTGCCCCGAAACGACAGCGCGCCCCGCACGGCAAGGCCGTGCGGGGCGCTGGGTTCGGTTCGTGCGTCAGGAAGTGGCGAAGCGTGCGCGCAGATAATCCGAGGTGGCCTGATCGGCGGGCAGGAAAGCCTCCAGGTGCAGTTCGGCCAGGGTGATATCGGTGGCCGTCGCGAACGAGGTCAGCGTCGTGATCAGGCGCAACTCGCCACCGGGACTGCGCAGCCGCAGCGGTACCGCGAAACCCAGGTGCTGCGGACCGGGATCGACCGGGGGCAGGTACGCCTCCAATTCGGTGATGAGCGCGTCCAGATCCGGATCCGGACTGCGTGCCGCCCGATTGCGCAGGCTGTCGGTGATATGCCGCCCCCATTCGGGCAGATTGATCACCCGCCGGGCCAGGCCGTCCGGATGCAGCGCCAGCCGCAACACATTCAACGGCGCGTCGAGCAGCTCCGGCGCGCAGCCCTCGGCCAGCATCTCGAATGCGGCATTGGCCGACACCAGGACCCCATACGGCCGGGTCACCACGGCCGGATACGGCAGGTGCCCCTGCAGAATGGTGTCCAGCGCGTGCCGTACGGGACCGAGTTCCGGTGCGTCCAGAGCGGATTCGGGAAACGCGGGAGCGTAACCCGCGGCCAGCAGCAGCGTATTGCGTTCGCGCAGTGACAATCCCAGCGATTCGGCCAGCCGCACCACCATGGTGCGCCCGGGATGTGAGCGACCCTGCTCCAGGAAGCTCAGATAGCGCTGACTCGTCTCGGCGCTGATCGCGAGATCGAGCTGGCTGATCCGGCGCCGGGTGCGCCAGTGCCGCAACTGCTGTGCGAAGGGGCTCGCCGGTGCTGCCACCGCCATGATCGTCATACCTCCACTGTGTGCGCCCGGCCGTCTCCGGGCGATTCCCCGGAGGGAATGGCCCGCCTGTGGAATGACAAGCGCGGCCATTCGATCATTCCCCGCGGAGCATGATCATTCCCTGCGGGGAATCGCGCTCGATCGCGCCGCCGAACAGACTTTCGGTCATGAGCAACGAGCTGAACACCGCCGCACTGACCACCCTGACCGAGCAGTACATCACCCTCTGGAACGAGGCCGACGCGGCCGCTCGCACCAAGCTGATCGCGGAACTGTGGGCCGAGGACGGCGCGCAGGTGCTGACCGATCCGCCGCAGGAGATCCGCGAGGCGGCCGCCGCCATCGCCTTCCCCGTCCCGTACCTGACCGTGCGCGGCCACCGCGAGCTGGACGCCCGGGTCACCCGGGCCTACGAAATGTTCATCGCCCCGGGCGAATACACCTTCCAGCCCCTCGGAGTGGCACAGCGCCTGGCCGGCGGTCTGGCCGGTCTCGGCTGGGCGATGGTCGCCACCGCGGACGGCTCGATCGGCGGCACCGGCTACGACGTGCTGGCGCTGGACGAGGACGGGCGCATCCGCAGCGATCACCAGTACATCGGCCCCGCGTAGCGACACCTTCATCGGCACAACAACTTTCGAACGCTTTCAGGAGAACCACAATGAATGGCATTGCGTACCAGATGGATCCGCTACGCGGCCTCGACGGCCTCGGCACCCGGGCGCAACGGCTGCCCGAGCCCGGACCGCATCAGGTCGTCGTGAAGGTCCGCGCCACCTCGCTGAATCGTCGCGACATCCTGCTCTACGAGGGCAAATACCCGGTCCCCATGACCCCCGGCATCACGCCCCTGGTCGACGGCGTCGGCGAGGTGATCGCCCTGGGCGAGGGCGTGACCCGCGCCGCGCTCGGCGACCGGGTCACCGGCACCTACTTCGTCGCCTGGAACGACGGGCCGCAGACCCAGAAGTCCTCCTTCGAGCAGTACGGTGCGAATCATCACGGCTGGCTGGCCAACTATGTGCTGCTGGAAGAGGATTCGGTGGTGCACGTCCCAGAGCACCTCACCGACGCGGAGGCCGCATCGCTCACCGCGGCGGGCCTGGTGGCCTGGTCGGCGCTGACCAAGCCGGTTCCGGCGGGACCGGGGGATACCGTGCTCACGGTCGGCACCGGCGTGGTCGGGTTGTTCGCCGTCCAGCACGCCAAAATGCTGGGGGCGCGGGTCATTTCGATCACCTCCTCGCCCGATAAGGCCGAGCGCCTGCGCAAACTGGGGGCCGATGAGGTCATCGACCGCAAGGAATTCCCGGACTGGGAGCAGCGGGTCCTGGAGCTCACCGGTGGGGACGGCGTCCAGCATGTGATCGATGCGGTCGGCATGCCGACGCTGCCGAAATCGCAGGCGTCCGGGGCCTACAACGCGATGATCACGCTGATCGGCGCGTTCCCGGCCGAGGCCGGACAGCAGCCCGGTGATCCCACGGGCTTCAAATACCTGGGCGTGCGCCGGATCGCGGTCGGCTCGCGCGCCGATTTCGAGGCGATGAACCGCACCATCACCGACCATCGGATGCGGCCGCTCATCGACCGGGTGTTCCCGTTCGACCAGGCGCGCGAGGCGTTCCGCTACTACACCGAGGACGACCCGTTCGGCAAGGTCGTCATCTCCGTCGCCTAGCCGCCCGCCCCGTCATCCCGGCGCGCTTTGGGCCGGGATCCACAGCCCGGCCGCGATATTCATTCAGCCGGGCTGGGCGGCGACCTCCGCCGCGCTCACGAACTCACGGATACGCGCGGTGTCATTTCCCCTGCGCCACAGCAGCACCCACTGAACCGGCGCGGCATCGCGGAGCGGGACATAGGCGACATCGGGGCGGGCGTGATAGCGCTGCGCGTGAGCCCCGATGGGCAGCACCCCCTTGCCCGCGCCGACCGCGGTCAGCAATTCACCGGTGGTCCCGGTTCCGGTCAGCACGGTGGTGGCCGGGATATCGGCAAGGGTCACCGAACGTCGCTGTGCGAGGCGGTGATTCACCGGCACCGCCAGTATCCGGGCCTCGGTGACCAGCACCGGCCCGGCGGTGATATCCGGATCGTGCACCGGCAGCACCCCCAGTGCGATATCGATCTCACCCTCGCGCAACCACGGAATCACCTGTGCGGGTTGAGCTTCCCGAATTCGCACGGCGCACTCCGGCATCCGCTCGCGGAAGAGTTCGGCCGCGCGGGTGAGTAGTTGTCCGGTCGCCGCTTCCACGAACGCCACCTCCAGGGTGCCACCGCGTCCGCGTCCGGTCGCCACGGTGTGCGCCACCGCCGCCGAGATCCGATCCCAGGCGGGCCGCAGTTCGGCGTAGAGATCACGCCCGGCCGGTGTCGCCGCCACCCGCCTGCTACTCCGGTCGAAGAGCGGAACGCCCAGTCGCCGTTCGAGTTTGGCCACGGTCTGGCTCACCCGCGCGGTGGAGATGTGCAGCCGGTCGGCGGTGCGCCCGAAGTGCAGCTCCTCGGACAGGGTGAGCAGGACCTCTATTTCATGCCGCTCCAGCATGTCCGCCTCCACCAGCATCGTTAAGCCGTGCTTGACGATCGTTGCACACCGTCGCATTGCCGCCGCCCGCGCGGCCGCCGACAGTGAAGCAATGCCTGTCACCGCACCGCACGCCCTGTCCGCCCCGATCGCCGACTACACGGCGACGGTCCGGGAATTACGCGATCGCGCCGAGATCACCGATGCGCTGTACCGCTTCGCCCTCGGCCAGGATCTGGGCGATCGGGAATTGTTCGCCTCATCGTTCACCGAGGACGCCGAACTCGACTTCCAGCCGGCCGCCGACCGCTGGGGTGGCAAGGCCCCGCTCATGGTGGGCCGGGATTTCATCGTCGACACCATCCTGAGCGGCTTCGCGGGCCGCGTCGACACCAGCCACCAGGTCACCAATCCGCGCGTTGTCATCGACGGCGACACCGCCTGGCTGACCGCCATGGTCGAGGCGCAGCACCTGCGCACCTATAACCACGATGTCTTCGCGCTGCTGAAGAACCGCTACGAGGTGGAGCTGGTTCGCGATGGTGAGCGCTGGCTCATGCGGAGCGTCCGCATTGTGAATATCTGGTTCACCGGCGACCCGAAAGCCATCTTCTAGCAATCAGAGAAAATAGATACTGAGCTGGAATGATTCTGAGTCATTAGGTCGATTCAGGTTCATGGCAAACCTGTGTACGGTCCTGGAAGACGAGCTTTTCGGATCGGCGGGCAAGCTGCCCGGGAATCGAAGGAGTTTCCGGTGTCCCTCGGCGCGGTGCGCGATAAACCTCAGGTGAGCGACAACGACGGCACACCCGGCGTGGTGGAGTCCGGCGAGATGTCGGCGCGCACCCTGGTGCTGATGATCGTGCTCTCGCTGGGCGTGGTGCTGGCCCTGGTCGGTGGCAGTGTGCGCAGCAGCTTCGGCGGCACCGGCGACTCCTCCGATGAACCCGCGGCCCCGGTCACCAGCTCTACCCAGCAGCCAGCCGGTGCCGGATCGTCACCTGCGTCGGCTCCCGCGCCCGCACCGCCCCCGCCCGCACCGGCTCCCGAACCGGCGCCAGCCCCCGCTCCGGCCCCCGAGACGTATTACGCCCCGGCCCCGGTCGCTCCGGCTCCCGCGCCCGAACCCGCGCCGCCGCCCGCGCCCGCCCCGCCGCCGCCCGCGCCGGTCATCCCGGACATTCTCGCTCCCATCCTGCCGTTCCTGCTGCCACCGCCCCCGCCACCACCACCCCCGGCGCCCTGACCGGCGGTCGGCCGGAATCCGAAGGAGGACAACCATGCTCGGTAGCCCGCGGCAATCCGACTCGGCGCACGAAGGCGATCTCGACCCGCGCGGTCTGGCCGCGGTCGTCCTCGTTTCCGGGCTCATGGTGCTCGCCATCGGCGCGGGCATGCTGCTCACCCGCTCCGGCGATACCGACGCGAATCCCGTTCGCGGCGTGCTGGATCCGAGCCGTACCTCGATGTATCACCCGCCGGCCGCGCCCGCCGCGGTCGTTCCGCCCCAGCGTGATTCGGTGGTCCCGGGCAATGGGCTGCTGCCCCCGTCGCAGGCTCCGGCGGCCGGTCCCGCCGCACCGGTGAACGGTCCCGCCACCCCGCAGATCGGGTCCCCGGAGCTGGTGTATCCGCGCATGGCTCCGGCGAATCCGCCTGCCGCACCCGCCAATTCGCCGCCCGTGGCGGTGGCTCCGCCCGTCGCACCGCATCCGGTGGACGTTCCGATCCTGCTGCCCCCGCGATAGTCCGGCGTCGCGGGACGGTTCGCGCTAAATTCCGGAAAACCCTGCGAGCTGACCGATTCCGTAGGTGACCGCCATGGCGAGCGCGCCGCCGAACACCACGCGCAGCACCGCTCGCCCCCGACTGCCGCCGCCGAGACGTGCGCTCACCGAGCCGGTGATCGCCAGTGCCACCAGCACTGCCGCGAAGGTGACGGGAATTCGCCACGAGACCGGCGGCAGCAAAATCGCCAGCAGCGGCAGAATCGCGCCGAGCGTGAACGACACCGCGGAGGAAATGGCCGCATGCCACGGATTGGTGAGTTCGGTCGGGTCCAAACCCAATTCGGCTTCCGCGTGCGCCCGGAACGCGTCATGCGCGGTGAGTTCCTCGGCCACCTGTCGCGCCGTCTCCTTGGAGAGCCCCTTGCCCTCGTAGATCTGCGCGAGCTCGGCCAGTTCGAACTCCGGTGATTCGGCCAGTTCCCGCCGCTCCTTGGACAGCAATGCCCGCTCACTGTCCCGCTGCGTGCTCACCGATATGTATTCGCCCGCCGCCATGGAGATCGCACCGGCGGTCAATCCCGCGATACCCGCGGTGAGAATCGCCGAACTCTCCGTCGTCGCCGCGGCCACACCCACCACCAGCCCGGCGGTGGAAACGATCCCGTCATTGGCCCCGAGCACCCCCGCCCGCAACCAGTTCAGCCGCGAAGCCAGCCCCTCGTTATGCGGTTCATGCGGATGCGGTTCCCCGACCCCGCCCGCCTCGACACTCGTTTCGGCCACCCCGAAAGCCTATTCCACCCGCTAGGCGATTTGCCGTATCCGCACGGTTCGGCCGGTGCGGCCGGTGGCGCCGAGGATCGCGATGGTCGCCATATCAGTGCGCGGCCGGGCGGGTGGCGGGCTGGAACTTGAAGGAGACGGCTTCCATGAGGGGTTTGTGCTGGGTCTTCTGGACCGCGGCGATGCGCCACTGGCCATCCATATCGCGAATGACGGTGTAGGTGGCCAGTTTTCCGAGCTTCTTGGCCGTGCCCTTATCGGATTCGCCGCGGGTGAGCACGATCGCGGTGTCCGCGCCGTAGCGGCGGATCTCCAGGATGTCGATGGTGAGCCGGGTGCCCTTGAGGAAGCTGTCGAACAGCGCCTGATGTGCGCCGCCGATCTCGTCGCCGCCGTGGTAGACGGTGCCGACGTAGGTCACGTCGGTGGCATCGGCGGTGAAGCAGGCGCCGTAGGCGGCGCCGTCGCCGCGGCCCCAGGCGTCGGCGCTGCGCTTGATCAGGGCGCGGATGGCGGTGGTGTCGATTTCGGTGGCGTTCATGGTGGCTGCCTTTCGGTAGTGATCATTGGTGTGGACGATTGGCCCGCTGCCGTCGGTCAGCGCGGCCAGTGCGCGGTCGACCACCTGCTGCGGCGTCTGCACGTACTCGGCGGGGACGCCTTCGGCGGTCTGCGAGCGGGTGATGGTCACGCCGGGGCACAGGCCGATGACCCGTACGCCCCGCGAATGTTGTTCCTGCCAGAGGGCTTCGGAGAAGCTGGCGACGAAAGCCTTTGTGGCGCTGTATATCGCGAGTTCGTTCCGAGGTTCGAAGGCCAGCGTGGAGGCCACGTTGACGAGCGCTGCCCCCGGCTCGGCCCCGGCGAGGAAGTGGTGTGCGAGCGCGATCACGCTGCGGCAGTTGAGATCCAGCATTCCCAGCGCGTCCGCCACGGGGGTGACGGTGAACTCGCCGTGCGTCGCGGTGCCCGCATTGTTCACCAGCACCGCGTAATTCGCCGCGTCGAGCCGTTCGGTGACGGTCCGCACGCCGGCGCTGGTAGCGAGGTCGGCGATCAGGAATTCGTGGTCGTTCCCGATCTCGGCCCGGAGTTCGTCCAGTCCGGCCGCGCCCCGGGCCACGGCGGTCACCGTGTATCCGCGTGCCGCCAGCGTGGTGGCGAAGGCCCGCCCGATACCGGCGCTCGCACCGGTGACCAGTGCTCGTCCGGTCCGCGTGGTGGGGGTCATTCGAATCAGCCTCCGTGTTATTCTTCTGCCTAGAAGATGTTTCTTCTTTTAAGAAGTTTCTTCGTTGAGGAAGAGATTAGGTGTAGGAGGCGAACCGTGTCAACACCCGCGGGATCGAAAGAGAGCGAAATCTTCCGGCGGTACGAAAGTGCCGTCGTTCTGCATGCTCAGGCGGGCGCGAAGGCCGTCGGATTGGGCGCGACCGATCTGTACGCGCTCAATATCCTGGGGTTGAGCGGGGCGATGACCCCCGGCGAACTCGGCACTCGCACCGGCCTGACCACCGGCCCGACCACCCGCCTCATCGATCGGCTGGAGGCGGCCGGTTATGTCCGGCGCGCCGCCGATCCGGGGGATCGGCGCAAGGTGATCGTGGAGCCGGTCGGCCAGCCCACCGAGTTGGATAGGGTGCTCGCGCCGGTGCGCCGGGCGATCGGTGAGATCATCGGCGATTACCCGGCTGACCAGCGCGCGGTGCTGTTCGACTACTTCGAGCGCGCGGCCGCCGCCTATCAGCGCGCCGCCGGCGAGATCGGCTGACAAGCGTCATACCCCCGGCTCGCCGAGGGAGGTCTGGCTCTCGTTTTGCGGTGAATGCGAACAATTTGCTGGAACGATGAAGGTCATGGTGCGCATCGTCTGTCGCTATTGGTCACTAGTCATTCCGCTCGTCGCCGCCCTGGTACTGGCCCTTTCCTGGGGTCGTGACCTCGGTCCGGCGGTGGTGGTACTGGTGTCCGCGGCGCTGGTCGGGGCGGTGTTGTCGGCGGTCAGTCATGCCGAGGTGGTCGCGCACAAGGTGGGTGAACCGTTCGGATCGCTGATTCTCGCGGTGGCGGTGACCATCATCGAGGTCGGCCTGATCGTCACGCTCATGCTCTCCAGCGGTGACAAGGCGGCCTCGCTGGCCCGCGATACCGTCTTCGCCGCGGTGATGATCACCTGCAACGGCATTCTCGGCCTATCGCTATTGGTGGCGGCGGCGAGACGGCGGCTGGCGGTCTTCAACGCGGAGGGCACCGGCGGCGCGCTGGCCACGGTCGCCACCCTGGCCACGCTGAGCCTGGTGCTGCCGACCTTCACCACCAGTGAGCCCGGCCCGGTCTTCTCGGCCTCGCAGCTGATCTTCGCCGCGACGGCCTCGCTGGTGCTCTACGGCGTCTTCGTCATGGTGCAGACGGTCCGGCATCCGGGTGACTTCCTACCCGTGGAGGACGGCGACCAGGCCGATGACGACCATGACGAAATGCCCACGCGCAAAAAGGCTTTCATCTCCCTGGCATTGCTGCTGGTGGCCCTGGTCGGTGTGGTCGGCCTGGCCAAGCTGGTATCGCCGTCCATCGAAAGCGGTATCGCCGCAGCGGGTTTGCCCGCCTCCGCGGTGGGTGTGGTGATCGCACTGCTGGTGCTGCTGCCGGAAACCATTGCGGCCGTGCGGGCCGCGCGCCGCGAACGGGTGCAGATCAGTCTGAATCTGGCGCTGGGTTCGGCGATGGCGAGTATCGGCCTGACGATTCCGGCCATCGCGCTGGCGTCGATCTGGATCGAGGGTCCGCTCATGCTGGGCCTGGGCGCGACGCAGATGGTGTTGCTGGCGTTGACCGTCGTGGTCGGCGCGCTCACCGTGGTGCCCGGCCGCGCGACGCTATTGCAGGGCTGTGTGCACCTGGTGTTGTTCTCGGCCTTCGTCTTTCTGGCTGTCAGTCCGTGATCGCGGGTTCACGAGGTCCAGCGATAGATCTGCCCGTCCCGTAGTTCGTACGCGCTGGCGGGTTTGACGCCGTCGTGTCCGGAGAGCAAGGCCATGACCCGGGTGCGCCCGCGCGTGGTGATGCCGTCCTCGGTCCAGTGCACGTAGGGGTGTACCAGTTTGGCGAATGCCGTCCAGTCATCGGACGCGACCGCCGAAAGGACTGCCGACACTGTTGGATCCACAGGCACAGTGAACACTCCGGTCGGTCTTTACGCGCTGGCATGGCGGAAAACCGCCATAGCCGATGCGCACCCGGTATGGGTGGATTCAGGTAGCTGACAGTTCACCAAATTTCGGTTTTGGTATCGCACCAGCCGTTTCAGGTGGCCTGCCGCCGGTTCACTGGACGTGTGTCCAGCATCATATCGATAGCGGTAGCAACTAATAACAAGTTCTAGATCCGCAGGTCACATAGGCAATCGGGTTCTTGAACAGGATCGCCCCACATGTACTGGAAGGTAACTTAGAGTCCTGGGTCACACTTCCGACGGATTTGTTGTAACTCCGCGTAACCATTAGCTTTGATGGCAGGCAGTGTTGCCGATCACGGAGAAGAAGATTTGAACCTCGTCACCCGGCGCCGAATTCGGCGTCTCGCAGAAGTCACCCCGCAATGACCCGGACCCTCGCGCGCCGCTCGGCCGTGCGCAGCAATGTCCGCATCGTTCGCGAGAACTTCTCCGGCACCGCGGTGGCCTCCCTGCGCACCTTCGGCCGCGCGGCCGGCATCGCCCAGGAATCGGTGGCGGGCACCTTCACCGATATCGCGCGCCGCGAATTCCAGTGGAAGGAAGCCATTCTCCAGGCCTGGCGGCTGGTGACGGTGACCGCGATTCCGGCCATCCTGATGGCGATTCCCTTCGGCGTCATCGTCTCGGTGCAGGTCGGCAACCTCATCCACACCCTCGGCGCGGATTCGCTGCTCGGCGCGACCGGCGGCCTCGGCGTCATCAAACAGGGCGCACCGCTGGCCACCGGCTTCCTGCTGGGCGGCGCGGGCGCGGCGGCACTGGCCGCGGATCTGGGCGCGCGCACCATTCGCGAGGAGATCGACGCCCTGAACACCATGGGCATCAGTCCGATTCACCGCCTGGTGATTCCGCGCATGGTGGCCATGCTGGTGGTCGCCCCGCTGCTGAACGTGCTGATCATCTTCGTCGGCGTGCTCGCCGGATACGTGGTGGCCATCGGCGGTCAGGGCGTCACGCCGGGCAGCTACTGGGCCACCTTCGGTTCCTTCACCACCACCGCCGACGTCTGGATCTCGCTGCTCAAGGCGGTCATCTTCGGTTTCATCGTGGTGATCATCGCCTGCCAGCGCGGGCTCGAGGCCAAGGGCGGGCCGCGCGGTGTGGCCGATGCGGTGAACGCCGCGGTGGTGCTCTCGGTGGTCTCGATCGTGGTGGTCAATCTGATCGCCACCCAGATCACCGCCATGTTCCTGCCGACGAGGCTGGCCTGATGTCCGCTACTTACGTCCCGAAGGGACTGGGCTGGTTCGCGCGCTTCTATCACCGGCGCGGGCTACTGCTGCGCCGCGTCGAAGGCGTGGGCTTCGTGCTCTCCTTCGTCTGGCAGGTGCTGTCGTCGATTCCGTTGACGCTCAAGCGCTATCGCGACGAGACCATGCGCGCCATCACCAATATGACCTGGGGTCGCGGCTCCATCATCGTGGGCGGCGGCACCGTCCCGATGATGATCGTGCTCGGCCTGGTCATGGGCGCCTCGGTGGCGGTGGAATCGTTCGCGACCCTGGACATGCTGGGCATGGGCCCGGTCACCGGCCTGGTGTCGGCGTACGCCACCACCCGTGAGCTCGCGCCGATCGCGGCCGCCATCGGGTTCGCCGCGCAGGCGGGCTGTCGCATGACCGCCGAGATCGGTTCCATGCGCATCTCCGAGGAGATCGACGCCATCGAATCGCTCGGCCTGCGGTCGGTTCCCTTCGTGGTGACCACCCGCGTGCTGGCCGGTGTGGTCGCGATCGTGCCGACCTTCCTGATCGCGCTGATCATGTCGTATCTGGCGTGCCGCGGCCTGATCACGCTGGTGCACGGATCATCCGCGGGCGTGTACGACCATTACTTCTTCCAATTCGTCTCCGGCTTCGATGTGATCGCGGCGGTGGTGAAGGTGGCCATCTTCGCGGTGGTGGTGATTCTGATCCACTGCTACTACGGCTTCTTCGCGACCGGCGGTCCCGAAGGTGTGGGCATCGCCTCCGGCAAGGCCGTGCGCGCGAGTTCGGTGGCGATCATCGCCCTGGACATGGTGCTCTCGCTCGGGCTGTGGGGCTTCAATTCGGCGATCACGTTCACGGGGTAGGGGATGCCGAACTACGGAATGCCTGGTGTTGCCGTGGACCGGAAACGGTCCATGGCGGTCGGCGCGGTCGCGCTGGCGCTGATCGTCGCGGTGGCGATCGGCTGGACGGTGTACTCGTCCGCGAAAACCGAAGACGGACTTGCGATTACGCTGCGCACCGAACAGATCGGCGACGGCGTGCTGGTCGGCACCGAGGTGCGGGTGAACGGCGTGGTGGTCGGCAAGGTCACCGATATCGCCCCGGACGCGCACGGTACGCAGCGAATCGGGTTGCGGCTGGACGATTCCCGGTTGTTCGGGATCGACGATTCCATGCTGGTGGACTACGCGCCCGCGAACCTGTTCGGCATCAGTGAGATCGAATTGCGTGGCGGATCCGGCGGTGCGCCGCTGCACGCGGGCGCGGTCATCGATCTGACCGGAGCCCGGGCGAACGCGGTCTACGACGCCACCATGGGGTCGATTCTGCGCAGCGCCTCGCAGGTCGGCGGTTCGGTGCTGACCCCGCAGATGGCGTCGGTGATCGCGCAGGCGGCCGCCGATACCGAGGCTTTGACGCCGCTGGCGCAGGCCCTCATCACCGCCACCCGCACGGTCGCGGACAACCAGAAGATGCCGCTTTCGGAGCTGATGGGCCAGCTCGGCCCGGCGTTCGACGGCGGCGGCAAATTCGCCGGTGCCACCGTGCAGGTGGTCGACATGATCCGCAGTGTGCAACGGCTGCAGGGCAATCGGGCCACCTACGATTCGAATCTGGCGCTGGTGACCGGGCAGCTGCTGCCCGAACTCGCGAAAACCCTTGGCACGGCCGGTAATCAGCTCTCCGGACTGACCGATATGCTCGCGCCGGTGCTGGCCATGCTGGCCCAGATGGTGCCGCAGCCGCAGCAGTCCAGCGCCGAATTGCGCACGCTCATCGAGCGTTTGCGCGCCGCCATGCCGGATAACGGGCAGGGCCCGGTGCTCAATGTCGAGGTCGATCTGCGTGGCGTGCCCGCCGTCGCGATCCCGCTGCTGGGAGGCGCGCGATGACGGTCAAGGGCGCCGCCTGGCGGCTCGGCCTGTTCACCACCGTGATCGTGGTGGTGCTCATGCTGGTGATCACCGCGATTCAACGGCCGGTATCGGGTGAAACCGAAACGCACGACGCGATTTTCACCGATGCCAATGGGCTCAAGGTCGGTGATGACGTGCGCATGTACGGCGTGCAGGTCGGCAAGATCAAGCACATCGAACTGGAGGGCGCGAAGGCGCGGGTCCAGTTGTCGGTCAAGACCGACGCACCGATCTACGACAACAGCAAGCTCGCTATCCGGTATCAGAATCTGACCGGGCAGCGCTATGTCGATCTGCAGCAGCAGCCGCAGCCGGGGCAGCGCGTCAAGGCGGGCGCGCGCATCGAGATCGACCACACCGTGCCGTCTTTCGATGTGACCAGCCTGTTCAACGGCCTGAAGCCGGTGCTGTCCACCATTTCCCCCGAGGCCATCAATCAATTCAGCGCCAGCATGGTCGCTTTGATCGAGGGTGACGGCAGCGGTGTCGGCCCGGCCATGGACGCCATCGGCAAACTCGCGTCCTACGTGGACAATCGGCAGCAGGTGATCGGCACGCTGATCCGCAATATGTCCGATCTCGATGATCGACTGAGCGGCCGGGTGCACTATCTGGTGCCGCTGCTGGCGCGCCTGAGCGACATTTTCGAAGCGCTACAGGCGAATATCGGCGGGCTGGCGCAGTTCGCGGCGACCGCGCCGTCGGTGCTCGGCCCGATCGACAGCCTGTTGCGCACGCTGGGCATCGACAGCGGCAGTGATGTGGACGCGCTGATTCGCCGCGTCTTCCCGGACGCGCAGCAGGCCGTCGAGGTCTTCGGCCGCCTGCCCGCGGTGCTGGCCGCCGCCGATGTCTCCGCGCCCAATGCGACCGGCTGGAAGCCGGTGTGCAGCAAGGGCAATGCCGACGTGCCGCCACTGGTGCAGGTGCTGATCTCCGGACAGCAGGTGTCGATATGCAAGGGATGACGTTGCGGCGCTTGTTCGTTCGGAATGACCGCGTGGTCGATGACGCCACCAAGAAGAAGCGCGAACTGCGCCGGGGCATTATCGGCGCGGCCCTGGTCGCGCTGGGCCTGCTGGCGGCGGGCGTGCTGTTCGTGGTGCCGTTCGGCAAGCACACCTACACCGCCGAACTCTCCGAGGCGCAATCGGTGAAAACCGGTGACGACGTGCGCATCGCGGGCATCTCGGTGGGCGAGGTGAAATCACTGGAGCTGAAGCCGGATCGCGTGGTCATGCGCTTCACGGTGAATTCCGATGTGTTCCTGGGTGATCAGACCTCCCTGGACATCCGCATGCTCACCATTGTCGGCGGTCACTACGTCGCGGTCTTCCCGGCGGGCGATAAAGCCCTGGGCGACAAGGCGATTCCGCCGGATCGGGTGCGCCTGCCGTACAGCCTGGCGCAGACTTTCCAGGACGCGGCGACCCCGCTGGCCAAGATCGACGGTCAGACGCTGAACCGCAATCTGGCCGCGCTCGGCAATTCCGTCGACGGTGCGCCGGACAGTCTGCGCACCACATTGCAGACCGTGAGCACCTACGTCGACGCTCTGGATCGCCAGCGCACCCAGGTCTCCAACGCGGTCTCGGTCGCCGATGAGTACGTGCGCATGTACGACGGCGCCAAAACCGATCTGGGCCGCCTGATGGACAACGCCAACCTGCTGGTGACCGTGCTCGCGGACAAGCACTCCGAAATGGCGGAGGCGCTGCGCCTGCTCAGCGCGGTGCTCGATCGGCTCGATGGCGCGCAGCCGCAGTGGGACGCCTCGCTCAAACCCAAACTGAACGATGCCATCACCCAGTTGGAGCAGCTCGGAACGCGTTTCGCGCCGACGCTCACGGCGGCGCGGGAGCTACAGCAGAAGCTGTCGTCACTGGTGATCCCGGACGGTGGCGTGACCATCGACCAGTCCGCCCAGACGGTGCCGGTATGCGTGCCGCTGCCCGGAAAGGACTGCTGATGCTCAAGCGGATGCTCGCCTCGCAGGCGTTCATGTCCATCGCCGGTGCGGTGGTCGTGGTGGTGCTGGCCGTGGTCGGTTACCTCATCTACTTCGATCCCATGAAGAAGACCGAATCCTATTGCGCGGTAATGCCGGACGCGGTCGGTCTGTACGTGGGCAACAAGGTGACCATGCGCGGTATCGCGGTGGGCACGGTGACCTCCATCGATTCCGACGGCGCGAAGGTGAAGGTCGGCTTCTCGGTGGACGCGAAGTACCCGGTGTACGCCGACGCCGCGGCCACCACGGTCGCGGATTCCATTGTCGCGGACCGCAATCTGGCCGTACTGGCCAGCGGGAAGAACCGGGCGCACTGGGACTCCTCGCAGTGCATCAGCAAAACCCTTACGCCCAAGAGCATTACCGAGACGCTGACCGCGCTGGCGGATCTGTCCTCGCAATTGCAGCAGGCGCAGGCCCCGGACGCTCTGGCACACGGGCTGGCCGGGCTCGATACCGCGACCGCGGGCGCGGGACCGCAGATCAACGCGATCGTCAAACAGCTCGGTTCCGCGCTGGCCGCGCCCGATGCCGATATCGGCCATCTGGCCGGAATTTTCGACGCCTTCGCCTCGGTGGGCGAGAAGGTGGAACAGCACTGGGGCGATCTGCGCTCGATGCTGTTGCGCCTGGCGCCCGCGCTGAACAATGCCAGTACCGAATTGATCGGTCCCGGAGCCGAACTCATCGACCGGCTGGGTCAGGCCCTGCCCATGCTCAATGATCTGATCACCATTGTCGGCGATCCGATCATGCGGGCGCTGGACGACACGCTGCCGCTGGTGCGCCTGCTGCGCGCCAATGTCGGCTCGCTCTCGGAGATCATGCTCAAACTCCCCGTGCTGACCAATGCCGCCAAATCGGTCATGGGCTCCGGCGTCACCTACGGTTCGCCCCGCGCGGCGCTGCCCGCCCCGGACGCCGCCCAGGTCTGCGCGGCCGTGAACGCCGTCACCCCCGGCGCGTGCACCGACCCCGGCAACGGCATGGTCGATGTCCCGCTGGTGCCCCTCGTGCTCGGAATGGCAGGTGCGCGATGAGAATCGGACCTTGGGAAATCACCCGCAACGCCGGTTATATCCGCTTTGCCCACCAGGTAGTAACGCCTGAGCAACCCGCACCGACACACCTCGTGCAAGCAGGGGCTGCGCTGGCCGCAGGTACTGCCGGGCCTATGGAATTTGCGATGAGGGCAGATTCCGCACACCGGGCAGCGACCCCCGGGCGTGCGGGCTCCGTGCCGAGGGCAGTCGGCCGGAGCCACCCCGCCTCCTTCTCGGGCAAACGCATCGGACAGGCCGTCGGCGCGGTGTTGTTGTCGGCGGGCCTGGTGGCCGGTGCGGCGGGTTGCGCGTTCGATCCGGCTTCGGTTCCGGTGCCGGGCACTTCGGTGTCCGGGCCGACGTACCGGATTCACATCGAGTTCGGCAATGTGCTGAATCTGCCTGCGCGGGCGAAGGTTATCGCCAATGGCGCACAGGTCGGGACGGTTGCCGGGGTGCGCGTGGTGGATTCGGCGCATGCGGGCGGACGCGGCGGCTATGTGGTTGTGGACGCCGACATCTCGACCAAGGCGCAATTGCCCGCCACCACCATCGCCGAGCTGCGGCAGAACACGGTGCTCGGCGATATCCATCTCGCGCTGACCACCCCGCCCGACGGTTTCGGCGCGCTGTTGCGCGAGGGCGGCACCATTCCGCAGGAGCGCACGCATCCGGCGGTGCAGCTGGAGGACACCATGGCCGCGCTGGCCGCCTTCACCCAGGGCGGTGCGGTGAATCAGTTGCAGGACATCATCAATCGCTTCAACACGGTGCTGCCCGCCGATCCGAACGAAACCAAGCGCATCGCGCAGAACGCGGCAGGCAACGCCGTGGATCTGGCCGCGAATCTGGATCAGGTCGACTCGCTGCTCAACGGCCTGGGCGTCAATGCCCAGGTGCTGCACGATCGCGCGGATTTCCTGGATCACGAGCTGAGCCAGGAGTCGGTGGACACCCTGAACGGCGTCACCGACTCCATTCGCGGTGTGGCACAGATCTTCACCTCGCTCGGCCAGCTGGGCAATTCGCTGGCCTGGCTGGCCCCCGTGGTGAGCTCCGCCGATGGTGCGGCGAAAGCGTTTGTGCCGCTGGCTTTCTTGGGCTCGCCGCTGGATCTGTCGGTGTCCTCGAATCTCTCGCTGCTGGTTTCCCTGCTGCGCGACAAGCTGATTCCGTTCGTCGAGCACGGCCCGAAGGTGAATATCACCGGCGTGCACACGGATTCGGTCTCCAAGGACGACCAGGTGGGCAATATCCTCTCCACCCTGCGCATGATCGGAGCGGTGCGATGAAATGGGGTTCGCTGGCATCGCTGGGCGGTATCGCCGCGGTCACCGTGCTCGGCGCGAGCTATCTGACCTTCGGTGTGGTGCGTGCGGATCCGTTCGCCGAGTACACCAACGCGTCCATGGTGCTGGCGAATTCCGGTGGCCTGAGCGTCGGTTCGCCGATTCTGCTGACCGGTATGAAGATCGGCCGCATCACCTCGGTGGACAGCAATGCGCGCGGTGTGGAGGTCGGTTTCCGCATCGACGCCGATCGCAAGGTGCCCACCGACAGCGTCATCAGCATCGAACAGCTCTCGGCGCTGGGCGAGCCATACGTGGAGATCCGTCCCAAGACCGGCGGTGCGCCCTACCTGAAGAACGGTCAGCGCCTGGATACCTCGGCGGTGAAATCCCCACTGTCCATTCCCGAGGTATCGCGCCTGGTCAACAAGGTGATGAACCAGCTCGATCCGGCGGTGGCGGCCTCACTGGCCAATACCCTCGGGGTAGCGTTCCACGACACCGCTTCGGCCATGCCCGCGCTCACCCGCGCCGGTGATCTGCTGGCGTCGGCGATCATGAGTCGCGAACCCAAAATCGCGCAGCTACTGAATAGTTTCCAGGCCGCCGCCTCGAATATGGACGGTATCCCGGAGGCGACGGCGGCTGCCGCGCCCGCGTTCATCCGGTTTGCACAGTCTCTGAACGATCTGGTCGAGGCGGTCGGTAGACTCACCGATCGAGTGCCCGGACCGCAGTCCTATGTGGACAGCAATGGGCTGGCACCCTTCCTGGCGAAGCTGACCGATTGGTTGCAGCAGGCCGGACCCGAACTGAAAACCCTCGCGCCCCAATTGCAGCCGCTCGCCGATGCCGCACGCACGACCGGGCCGCAAATAGATATCAGCGCCCTGATCTCGCAGGCCCTCGCCAGTACCGGCGATAACGCCGTGCGGGTGCAGGTCAACGTCAATTAGTCACCGAAGAAGGAGAAGCGGATGTCGCAGGACACCGAGCCGAAGCGGGCAGTCGACGCGGAGGCCGCTGCCGTCTCCGTTCCCGAGGCTCAGCAGCCCGAAGCGCCGAAGGTCGAGATGTCGAAGCCCGAAGCGCCGCAGGCCAAGACCGTCTCGCTGAAGCTCTCCACGCTCGGCACCGTCGCGGCGGCCGTACTCCTGATCGGTGCGCTCATCACCGTGAGCGCGCTGTGGCTCTCGGCGCGCGGGGATCTGCGTGACCGCGATGCCGCGGCCGCGGACGCGCAGCGCGCCGAACAGATCGCCACCGACTATTCGGTCGGCGCTTCCAATATCAACTTCTCCGATCTGAATTCGTGGACCGGCCGCCTCAAGGCCAACACCACGCCCACGCTCGCCGATAAATTCGAGGCGACCGCGCCGAAGTTGCAGGAGATCCTGGTTCCGCTGAAGTGGACCTCGAGCGCGACTCCGGTGACGGCGAAGGTGATGTCGCAGAACAACGGCGTCTACCAGGTGAATGTGTTCCTGAATGTCACCTCCACCAATGCGCAGAATCCGCAGGGCGTGCAGACCACCGTCACCTACACCGTCGCGGTCGATCCGAACAATGGCTGGAAGGTCGCCGATGTGGGCGGTATGAATCTGGCGCTGCCCAAGCAGTGATCCCGCGGGACTTCCCGTCGTTCGGCCCCACCGGCACTTCCGGTGGGGCCGAACTCATTTGGGCGGGATTGCGATCCAGGTCACTTTCATGCGATAGTTCTCCCATCGTGTGAGACGGAGCAGTCTCACATTGCTTCGGAGGTGGAAGAGAGTGCGCAAGCCGAAAACCGCACGGCGAATAGCCGTCGTGCTGGCCGCAATCCTGTCGTCGGCTGCCATGGCGGCCGACGGTAATGCGGGGGCGGATCCGATTCCGGTGCAACCGGCACCGGCGATCGCCGTTCCGCCGGAACTGGATTCGGCCTTCTATCGCCCCGCACCGGATGTGATCGCGAGCAAGGCCCCGGGCGAGATCATTACCGCCCGCCAGGTCAATGTCGCCAATTTCGGTGTCATCCCGGTGAATGTGGACGCCTGGCAGCTCTCCTACCGCTCCAATAACAGTCGCGATGAGCCGATAGCGGCCGTGACCACGGTGTTGAAGCCGCGTGGTTCGGCCCCGGACAAATTGCTCTCCATGCAGATCGCCGAGGACTCGCTGGCCGGATACTGCGCGCCCTCCTACGCGGTGCAGCAGTGGTCGCTGAGCGCGCTCGGCGGTCAGGTCGTGGTGCCCGCCGAATTCGCCGTCACGCAGGGGGCGCTGGCGCAGGGCTGGGCGGTAACGATTCCCGATCATCAGGGCCCGAATGAGGCGTACGCCGCCGGACCGCTGGGCGCGCGCATCACCCTCGACGGTATTCGCGCCGCGAAGAATTTCGACCCCTTGCGACTGGCCGCCGATACCCGCATCGGCATGTACGGCTATTCCGGCGGCGCGATCGTCACCGGGCATGCCGCGGAATTGAAGCAGTCCTACGCCCCCGAACTGAATATCGTCGGTGCGGCCGAAGGCGGTGTGCCCGCCGATTTGGGTGTGACGCTCAATGTGGCGAACGGGCAGGCCACCTCGGGCCTGATCTTCGCCGCGGTGCTCGGATTGACCCGGGAATACCCCGATTTCGCGCGTTTCGTGAATGAGCGCATGGATCCGTTCGGGCAGACCCTGGCCGCGGTCAAGAACAATCTGTGCCTGCAATACACCGCCGCGCTGCTGCCCTTCCTGAATCTCAAGGGCATGCTGCACACCGCCGGTGATCCGCTGCAGGAGCCGGTCGTCGCCGATGTCCTGGACAAGACTCGAATGGGCAAGATCGTCCCCGATATGCCCATGTACATCTGGCAGGGCAATCCGGATGAGGTCATTCCGGTCGGCCAGGTCAATACGCTGGTCGACACCTACTGCCGAAATCCCGAAGCGAATGTGCAATACACCCGCGAGCACCTCGGCGAGCACGTCGTCACCGAGATCTCCGGCGGCGGCCCGGCCATGTTGTGGATGAAGGATCGACTCGACGGTGTTCCGGCGCAACCGGGTTGCTCCACCACCGACGCCGGTTCACTATTCCTGAACCCGCAGGGCACGACCCTGCTGTTCAACACCTTCGGCGAGGTGTTCGCGTCCTTCTTCGGAAAGCCGCTCGGCGCGAAGTGATTCGGGGCGGACGGTGGTGGCCGACCGTTCCCGTGACGCCGGACGGGGCGGCCGGTATCATCGCGCGCGCTACTGATCACCTGGAGGAACCGTGTCCGCGAACCCCACTGCCGCCGAACTGCTGGCGACCGTCGAAGCCTCCCCGCGGGCGGTGGCGGCGCATGATCGCGCCGCCTGGGTCGGCCTTTTCGCCGATTCGGCCGGCGTGGAGGATCCGGTGGGTTCGCGCCCGCATATCGGCCGCGCCGCCATCGAGCGGTTCTACGACACCTTCATCGCGCCCAATGGCATCGCCTTCGATGTCGCGCACGATGTGGTCTCCGGATCGACCGTGTTCCGCGATCTGACCATCGCCACCACCATGTCCACCGGTGTCACCCTGCACGTGCCCATGCACCTGCGCTATGACGTCACCGAGATCGACGGTGAGCTGAAAGTCGCCGCGCTGCGCGCACATTGGGAACTGCCCGGCATGATCACCCAGCTCATGGGCTCGGGTGTACAGGGCCTGCTGGCGGGTGCGAAGCTGGGCCCGCAGCTGCTCGGCAATCAAGGCGTCGGCGGCGCACTGGGTTTCATGAAGGGCATGCGCAGCGTCGGGCCCGCGGGCAAACAGGCCGCCGGTCGCCTGCTGGACGCGGCGGGCCGCGGCGAATCCGCCGGAGCGCACGCCGCCCTGGCCCCGGTGCCCCGGCTGTCCTGGGCCGAGGATGAGCGAATGTCCTTGGAGGACTTCATCGTTCGCGCCAAGGGGCTGCGCTGGAGCAAGCCCATCGCGGCGGGCCGCACCGTCACCGCCACCGTCGAAACCCGCGACGGTCGCGGCATTGCCCAACTCGACTTCCACGAGCGCGGCACCCGCATCGAAGCCGTCCGCGTCTTCGTGCCCTCGCGCTAGTCCCGCCCGCTCACGATCGCCGAAAGTGGATCGGTGCGGCTGAAATTGCTGCCACCGGCCGCGCCGACCACCTTCCCGTGCACGGCGATCATCCACTGTCCGCACACGCACCGTAGGTACTGCACCGAGCGGTGCGAGGACACGGGCGTGGGGGAGGGCCAAGCGCAGGAAGGGCATTCGGCTATCACCACTTCATCCTGCGCGCGTACGCGGCGGCACGCTCGCAGGACACGCGGCAAGATCGCAAACTGATTGCGAGAATTGCCTGGTTCACATTGCCCGATTTCCCAATGGATACAGGCGAACTCGAGCGGGTACTCCCCGCTCGCGTTCCGTGCGCCGCCCGATCGCGGTGGTGTCGTACCGGATGCCGTTGTGTCCCGGCGGCTTTGCCGGATACCCGCGCGCGGTCGTCAGTGCGCCGCGCCGCCACCACCGCGCCGCACCGCGGTAGGCGTTGTGCCCCACCAGCGCTGGCAGCACCGGGTGAAGGTGGATTGTTCGGACAGTCCGACCAGCGACGCGACCTGACTCATCGGCATATCGGTGGTGGTGAGGTAGCGATGCGCCTCGGTGCGCCGCACCTCGTCCAGCAGTGCCGCGAAGCTGGTGCCCTCGGCGGCCAGACGGCGTTGCAGTGTGCGCGGATGAATGGTGAGCAGCCTAGCGACAGCGCCGATTTCGGGCGCTGCGGTGCCGAGCAGCTTCTGCAGCGTGATGCGCACCTGCGGGGTGAGCGCTCTCGAATCCCCGCCGGACAGCTGTGCCAGGAAGGCCATGGCGAGCCGATGCAGATTCTCGTCACCGCCGGACAGCGGGCGATTGGCCAGACTGCTCGGCACCCGCAGCACCGCTGCCGGTCGCTCGATTCGCACTGGCGCGCCGAAGAATTCCTCGTACACCGCGATCGGCGCGGCCGGGCGATAGGGCAGTTCCACCGAGCGCAGCCCGTAGCGTTCCTCGGCCAGCCGCTGAATCGTGCGGTGTACGAAGGCCAATCCCACATCGGTGCCCTGCACCGGCGTCGGCAGTCCGTGCGCGGTGACGCCGTAGCGCAGCGCGGTGACCCCGCGATCGCCGTACGGATCCGGTGTCATGGTCAGGCTGAGCGAGCGCGCGTGCACGAATAGATAGCGCGAGGTGCACTCCAGCACATCCGCGAGTGTCGGCGAATTGCGGATGGCGAGCGCGAGCGGTCCGAGCATGTCCAATTCCTGCCGCCGGGACATGCGCAGCCCCAGATCCGGACAGTTCAAGCGATGCGCGGCCAGCTCGAGTGCCGCGCCGACGGCCTGATCGGGGACGAGCAGATCGTCGGTGTCCAGGGCCTCGGGCGGCAGCCCGCAGAGCGCGGCGAGCTCTTCGGCATCGCCGCCCAGTTCGGAGACGGTGGCGCGAAAGCCGCGCAATCCGGCGGATCGAATGACCGACATGTCGTTCAGAATCAAATACTTGTCGCGCAGAGTCAAGAAGGGCGGGCCCGGCGGACGCAGACTGGAGTTCATGAGCGCCGCGACCTCCAGCACAGTCGAGCATCTAGACGTCGTGATCGTCGGGGCCGGACTCTCCGGCATCGGCGCGGCGTATCGATTGCAGGCCGAACATCCCGGCCGCAGCTACGCCCTGCTCGAATCGCGCGCCGCGCTCGGCGGCACCTGGGACCTGTTCCGCTATCCGGGCGTGCGCTCGGACAGCGATATGTTCACCCTGGGCTACCCGTTCAAACCGTGGACCGATGCCAAGTCCATCGCGGACGGCCCGTCCATCCTGCGCTACATCACCGAGACCGCCGTCGAGAACGGCATCGACAAGCACATTCGCTACGGCACCAAAGTGCTTGCCGCGCAGTGGGACAGCGGCGATTCCCGCTGGACGCTGACCTTGGAGACGCGCACCGGCGACAGCGTGGAACAGCGCACGCTCACCTGTGGCTTCCTCTACTCCTGCGCGGGCTACTACAACTACGACCACGGTTACGAGCCGGAGTTCCCCGGTATCGCCGATTTCGCGGGCACCGTCGTGCATCCGCAATTCTGGCCCGAGGACCTGGATTACACCGATAAGAAGGTCGTGATCATCGGCAGCGGCGCGACCGCGGTGACCCTGGTGCCCGCCATGGCCGAACAGGCCGAGCAGGTCACCATGCTGCAGCGCAGCCCCACCTGGATCTCCGCGGTCCCGGGCCGGGACAAGATCGCCGACCGGGTGCGCGAACTGCTGCCGCCGGGGCTGGCGCACCGGGTGATCCGCACCAAGAACATTCTGTTCAATGTCGGCTTCTATCAGTACTGCCGCCGCCGCCCGGAATCCGCGCGCAAGATGCTGACCGGGCTCACCGCGCGCATCCTCAAGGATGACGCGCTGGTGGCCGAGCATTTCACCCCCGACTACAACCCGTGGGATCAGCGGCTGTGCGCGGTGCCCGACGCCGACTTCTTCAAGGCGATGCGCAAGGGTAAGGCCGAGGTCGTCACCGATCACATCGAAACCTTTGTGCCGGAAGGGATTCGACTGAAGTCCGGGCGGGTCTTGGAGGCCGATGTGGTGATCACCGCGACCGGTCTGCAACTGCTCGCCTTCGGCGGTATCGGCCTCTCGGTCGACGGGGCTCCGGTGGATCTGGCCGATCAGTTCGTCTGGCAGGGCACCATGATCACCGGCGTGCCGAATTTCGCGGTCTGCATCGGCTACACCAACGCCTCCTGGACGCTGCGCGCCGACCTGTCCTCGCGCCTGGTGTGCAAGGTGCTCGGCTATATGGATCGCAGCGGCTACCGGGCCGTCGTCCCGCGGCCCGATCGCGCTCTGGGCGAGCGCCCGCTGCTGGATCTGGCCTCCGGCTATGTGCAGCGCTCGATTTCGGAGTTCCCGCGCCAGGGCGACCGGCATCCGTGGCAGGTGCGCCAGAACTACCTCATCGATTCGGCCACCACCATGCGCACCGATCTGCGCAAGACCCTGCGCCCGGTGGCGGCGAAGACCCCCGCCCGGGTCTGAGTTCGCGACCCGCGCACTGATGTGGCCGCACCGCTCGCCGTGTGGTAGGTCACAGTGGGCTGTGAATTGCCAGTCGTTAGCATCGGATTCGTGAGAGCGAAGCGGACGGCGGCGGCGGTGGCGACCATGGCGGTGCTGGGATCGGCGGCGTGGCTGCTGCCCGCGGCCGCGCACGCCGCCCCACCCGCCGCGGTGGATCTGTGGACCGTGCCCACCGCACCGGCGGATTCCGCGACGCTGATCGTGGCCTACAGCTTCGGCAATCGGCTTGCGCCCGGCACGGATTCGACGCGCACCATCGGCGAACCGGGTCCGGTGAACGAGGCGCTGGCCGCGGCCGTGGTGGCCGCACGCGGTGATCGAGCTGTTCCGGTCTACGCGCAGACCGAGATCGCACAGGTGCTGCGGGACCGGTACGGCCTGACCGATGTGATTTCCATCGATCCCGATCGTGCCGCCGACGGCACGCTCGTCTACCTCTCCACCGACGGCGTGGCGGCCAAGGTCGCGGAATTGCGCGGCGGCGCGGCGGCTTCCGACGCCGCTGCCGTGGTGGCGTTCCAGGACCATCTGTGGCGGGCCACCCGGACCACGGCCAAGCGCGGATTCCATGCCTTCGCGCCCGCCGGGGTGGCGATGCCCGCACAGTACGATCCGCAGTCCGGTCAGCCGTGGACGACGAGCCCGTTGCTGTATCTGCCCACCGATTTCGCCGGGCGGCTGGCGCTGCTGAAGTAGCCCGCGCGCGACATTCCGGCAAGGGGTGCGCGAAGCCGCACTTGGGGTTTACCGCTGGCTACATCGCATGTCAGGCTGCCGATACGGCCGGCTGAATCCGCCGGGGAGGGGAGCGCAGATGATTTCCGGTGATGCCGCGATACCGATTCCGGGTGCCGCCGCGGTGATTTCCGGCATTGCCGCGATACCGATTTCCGGCGTTGCCACGATGCTGCCCGCACCCGATTTCGAACCCGCGACAGCGGCCTGTATCCGGTCCCGGAGTCGTCCCGCGCGGCGGCGCGCCCGGGCGCGAACGCAATCGGCGGCGCAATCGAGCCCGCGCTCCTGTCGCAATCACGTCATGCGTAATGCGGCCGCGCGGCGCACCGGAACCGTTGCGCTACAACGGGTATTACAGGCTTCGCACGCTGCGAAATCACACCCCTGTGACGCGGGCGATACCGCCCCGCGTCAATTCGCCGGGGCGGCACTGCGGTTGGCTCTCGAGGTGCTCGACGGGCGGCGCTCACCGGTACAACTGCGCCCGCTCGCGGAGCCGAGTGTGATCGCCGTACTGCGCACTTTGGCCGAACACGGGCAGGCCCCCGGGAGTGAACTCGGCGCTGCCACCCTCACCAGGATCGATGTGATCATGGCCGGTGCGGGGGCCGCGGAAGTGTGCGCGGGATACGACCGGGGAACGCGACATTTCGCACTTGCCGCCCGTATTGTCCGCGGTCGTTCCGGGTGGCGGTTGACCGTTTTCCGGGTGTGCTGAAGACCGGATGGTCTCCGCGGTAATAGCAGAATAGTCTGATCTCACCGAATTCCATTCGCGCCTGGTTTGAAACTACCCCGCCGCGGCATTAGCATTTCGGCGAATAGCGGCACCTCTACGTGGAAGGGCAGTCCATGGCGAAGAAAGTCACCGTAACTCTGGTTGACGACTACGACGGCGAATCGAAGGCCGACGAGACAGTCTTTTTCTCGATCGATGGCTTGGACTACGAGATCGATCTGTCGATCAAGAATGCCGGCAAGCTGCGGGAGTCTCTCGAACCTTGGACCGAGAAGGCCCGCAAGGTCGGTCGTTCCAAGCAGCGCAAGGTCACGGCCGCGGGCGGGCGCACTCGTCCGGCCGTTGACCGGGAGGAAAGCACCGCGATTCGGGAGTGGGCGCGCGCTCAGGGCCATCAGGTCTCCTCGCGTGGCCGTATCCCGGCCGAGATCGTCGATGCTTACCAGCGGGCGAAGTAAAACCGGGCGATTAACCCTCGCCCGTAGGGAAATTCGGCGGCAGCCGGTGGCCTTCTGGTCACCGGCTGCTGTCATTCCGAGTGGAAATTTCCGACCCAGATGTTAAGCAAGGCGAAGTAGCGAATTTCCGGCTATCGGAAGTTCGGTCCGGATTCGCTCCAGTTGCCGCTCGGCGCGTTCGCGATGTGCGGTCGCCGCGGCGGTATCGCCGAGCGCCTGTGCGAGCGTGGCCAGTACCGTCTCCATCGGTCCGAACGAGGCCATACTGGTTTCGCTGCCGATGATCGCTCCCGAATGCGGCAAAAGGTATTCATAGAGCGCCGCGATATCGTCCGTTTCGCCCAGTGCGATGGCGGTATGCGCGCGCAGTGCCGACATCAGCATCGGATACATCTCCTCGCGCACCCCGGCCGTCTCGCGGTAGACCGCCCGCGCCCGGTCGAGATCACCGGCGTGCACGAGCGAGAGCGCGTACGCCTGCCCGAAAGTGCCCGGCAGCAGCGTGTAGGTCTCGCCCAATCGCCCCACCAGTACCGACAGATCGCCGCGTGCCCATCCGATCGCGAGCGCGCAGAACAGTTTCGCCTCGGCCGCGTTGGCGATCCCGGAACGCGTTATCCGCCTGCCGAATTGCTCGTACAGCCGCTCGGCGGGCTCCACCTCACCGCGCAGCAGCTCCAGGCTCGCCGCGAAACAGCTGACCAGATCCAGCAGCGACTGCAATTGCCCCTCGTCGGCCAGCTCCACCGCCTGCGCAGCCAGCCGCCCCGCCTCCCGCAGATCCGACCGCGCCACCGCCGCACGGTATTCCATATAGTGCGCCACGGCCTGATACTCGGCCAGCCCCGCCCCCGCGGCCACCAACTCCATCTCCGCGATCAACGCGAAGAAGTCGACCCCGTAGTCGTACTCCAGATACGTCACCGCATTGACTGCCGCACAGAACAATTCGGTATCGCCGAGCGTCCGGGCCAGCGCCAGCGCCTCCCGCGCCAACCGCTGCCCCGCCTCATACTCCTCCAGCCCCGCCTCGAACGTCGCCGCGATCAACAGCCGCACCAACTCCTCCAGCGAAAGCCCTTCCGTCACACCCCACTCCGCCGCCGACGCCCGCAACCGCCGCGCCGACAGATCCATATCGGATATGAATTCGCCGGGGGCATAACGGGGTTCGCCCTGCGCGGAGCCCGCGTAGGCGTCCCATCGGGGCGATTGCCCCTGTCCGGCACTCGGCCCCATTGACTGTGGTGTCGTTGCGGCCGTCTCGCCGTCGGTCGCGGGGGATCTGCCGGGCGCGAAGGCCGTTTCGCTGTCGTCTGCGAGTGATGATTTCCGTGCGGCGGGTGTTCCGGTGACCGATTCGGCGGTCCGGAACCCGGCGGGGTAGGTGATGCCATAGGGGGCCAGCGCGCGGGACAGGGCCTGTCGCATGCGGTGGTCGGGGGTGCGCCATTCCCGGATCGCCCAGATGACCGGTGCGCGCCAGCAGGTCAGGGCCTGCGCGCGCAGGCGGGGGGAGCCCAGGGTTTCGGCGAGGGTGAGGGCGCGGGCGCGTTCGGCGCGGGCCTCACGGTGCATATTGTCGTAGGCCAGTGCGGTGACCAGGGCGCAGCGCGTATCCAGCAGGGCGACGCGATCGGCGTGTTCGGCGTGCTCCGCGGTGTCACCGGCGAGTTCGTGCAGTTCCACCGCGGCTCGGAGCAGGCGCACACATTCCGCGCGATTGCGCTGTGCGGTCCGTCGGCGCGCCGCAGTGCGCACGTATTCTATTGCTGCCCTGGCAGTTTCGGTGCTGGCGCCGAGGATGGCGTGCCGCGCCAGCACATCCGAATCGCGCGCCAGGGTGGGCTGGGAATCGGCGTGGGAGCGCAGCAGTTCCAGTGCCGCCCAATGCATCCGGCCCCGGCGCAGCGGTGGGATACCGAGGTAGACGGCATCGCGGATGAGGGCGTGCACGAATCGGATGCCGCCGGTGCTGTCGGTGCCCACCAGCCCGGCGGCCTCGGCGGCGGCGATCAGATCGATGAGGGCGTCCTGTACCAGCCCGGACGCCAGGGTGAGCAGCCCGAGATCCATACCGCTGCCCCAGATCGAAATGTGTTGCAGCACTTCGGCGACGCCGGTGGGCAGCCGCGCGATGCGGTTGTCGACGATCTCCCGAATGGAGTCCGGCACCTGCTCGATATTCCCGTGCGCGGCGAGCAGCTTCGCCAGTTCCCGCACGAAAAGCGGATTGCCGCCGGTACGGCCGTGCAACTGCGCCAGCGTCTCCGGCCCCAGCGGCGCGAGTCCGGCCGCCTCGGCGACCTGTCGTGTCCCCGCCTGATCCAGTCCGCTCAACTCCGTCTGCACGGAGGTCGACCGGGCAAGGGCGGCGGCGGTATCGCGCACTCCCGGCCCCGCCTCGGATCGCCGCGCGGTGACGATCACCAGCACCGGCTCATCCCGCAGCCAATGCACCACCTGCCGCAGCACCTGCAACGTCGCCGCATCGGCCCGGTGCACATTCTCCAGCAGCATCACCACCGGCCCGAAACCTGCCGCCTGCCTACATGACTGCGCCAATCGCCGCGACAGCGTGAACGCGTCCTCGTCCCCGCCGGTGCGGCTGTCGGGCGTCCCTCCCGCCCACCCGGTTCCATCGACGCGGCTGTCGCCGATCACTCCTGCCCGGTGGATATCGTCACCGGTCGGAAACGGTTGCGGTACTGCGCTGTCCAGTGTCGCGCTGATTTCGGTCCAGGCCCAGGCCATGGGCGCTCCGTCGATTTCCGGGCAGTTGCCGGTGGCCGCGATCCAGCCGGTGGCGGTCAGCGCGGACAGCACGCTCTCGGCGAGGGTGGTCTTGCCGATTCCGGCTTCGCCGGAGATCCACGCCAATCGCAACCGTCCGGCCCGCGCGTTCTCGGAGAGGGTGAGCAGTTCGGAGAGTTCACCGGAGTAGCCGGTGGCGGAGGGGGTTTCGGGAAAATAGCCGACGGTGGCCGGATGTGGTTCGGCGGTCTCTGCGACGGTGAGCAGTCCGCCGGGAACGGTGAGTTCGGCGGCGTGGGTGAGGATCGCGGTCTCCAGGTGCCGTAGTCCCGGTCCCGGGTCGACGCCGAATTCGTCGCTGAGGAATTCGCGGGAGCGCCGAATTGTGGTGAGCGCCTCCAATTGCTGGCCCTGTTGATATTGCGCGGTGGCGAGCAGCCGGACGAGTTCTTCGCGTCCGGGGTGTTCGTCGAAGAGCGCGCGCAGTTCGATGACGACCTCACCCGCCCGCGCCAGTTCGAGTTTCGCCTGTGCATTGAGTTCGACGGCGGTGAGGCGCAGATCGGTGAGCCGATCCGCCTCCGCGGCGGCCCATTCGAAGTCGGCGAAGGCTTCCAGCGCGGGCCCGTGCCATTGCGTGAGCACGGTCTCCAGCAGGGCGTTGCGTTCACCGGGCGCGGGCCGGGTCTCGGGATTGCTGATCAGTTCCTGATAGGTCCGAAGTTGCTGTTCGAATTGCCATGCGTCCACGGCATTCTCGGCGATTTTCAATGCATATCCGGACGATTCGGACACAATGTATCGGGCGGGCGCGCGGCGTGCCCGATCCGGTTCGAACAGCCGCCGCAGATTGTGAATATGTACCTGCAGGACCGAGGCGGCCTTGGGCGGCGGCATCCCCGCCCACAGGTCATCCACCAGCCGTTCGGCGGGCACGGCCTGGCCGCGACCCACGATCAGCCGTCCGAGTACGGCCCGCTGCATCGGGGTGCCGAGCGCGATCCGCTCACCGCCGAGGGTCAGGCGCAGCGGGCCGAGCACCCGTATCTCCGGCCCTGTCATCCACCCTCCTGGCACCCCGGAAGCAAACTGGACGTTCGCCGCAAGAAGAGCACTATCCCGCAAAAACTCGAAGATGCCAAAAGTTTGCGCAATAGTTGTCGGATAGTTATGGGCGTCCCGGAGCGCGGCCCGAATCTCGTGCTACGGAACATTGTTCGCCGCGCATACGGTATTCGCCCGCCGGGCAACCCCACCGGAAGTGAATCGGAAGTGGCGTGCCGGATACTTTCGGGTGGAAGCGAACCTGAGGAAGAGGTGTCCGACATGTTGGAGCAATGCGATTTCCCCAGCGGATTCGGAGAAAGCGGTGTGGAGCCCGCTGCGGACGGCTTCTACGTCGACCGTGACGGCGATATCTGGGAGAAGCAGGACCACAGTTGGCGATTGATTCTGCAGCGCGGCGTCGCGGTGGATCCCATGTCCCTCTGGGATTGGACCGAGGGCCACGTACGCGATTACGCGCCCTTCGCCCCGGTGGGCGCCGGCGCGGAGTAACCGCCCGGAACTGAACACAAACGCGTTACGGTCCCTTGCCCTTTCGAGCCCGGTCGCTAGTGTGGATGCGAGTTCGCCATACGTATGCTGACGCGTCCTGGCTGCCGTGAAACGGGCGCGCCCGCCTGATGCCACGAGGTGACAATGACTCAGGGTTGGCCAAGCTCCAGGGGCTCCTTCGACTCCATCGACGATATCTTCGAGCGCTTCTTCGGGTCCGGTATGACGGCCCAGCCACCGGTACAGCGCATCGACCTGACGCGGTTGCTGAGCGAAAGCGCCAAGGCCGTCGTGGACGGCGCCCGCGCGGCCGCACACGAATGGGGCAGCGCCGAGATCACCCCCGAGCATCTGCTCTACGCGGCCGCCGACACCGAACCGGCGACCAGCATCATCGCCGAGATCGGCCGGGACCCGAAACAATTGCGCGAACAGATGCGCAGCGCCGCGGGCAGCGGCATCGGAGCGCACGGCGGCGGGCACGCCCTGGCATTGAGCCCGGCGGCCAAGGCGGCCCTGCGCAACGCACAGCGCAGCGCGGCCGAGGCGGGCAGCAGCTATATCGGCCCGGAACACATCCTGCTCGGCATCGCCGCCAGCCCGGACACCCCGGCCGCGCAGGCGCTCGCGGGCGCGGGCAAACTCCCGACCGCCAACGCGCCCAAGGAACCCAGCGATACCCCGACCCTGGACGAGTACGGCCGCGATCTCACCGCCGAGGCCCGCGCGGGCAAGGTCGATCCGGTGGTGGGCCGCGCCCAGGAGATCGAGCAGACCGTGGAGATCCTGTCCCGGCGGCGCAAGAACAATCCGGTGCTCATCGGCGATCCCGGCGTTGGCAAGACCGCCATCGTGGAGGGCCTGGCTCAGCGCATCGTGAATGGTGATGTGCCCGAGATGCTCGCGGGCCGTCGCGTCATCGCGCTGGATGTGGGTTCGCTGGTGGCGGGCAGCAAGTATCGCGGTGAATTCGAGGAGCGGCTCACCAAGATCCTCGACGAGGTGCGCGCGCACTCCGAGGAATTGGTGATCTTCATCGATGAGCTGCACACCATCGTCGGCGCGGGCGGCGGCGGTGAGGGCGCGATGGACGCGGGCAATCTGCTCAAACCCGCACTGGCGCGCGGTGAACTGCACTGCATCGGCGCGACCACCATCGACGAATATCGCAAATACATCGAGAAGGACGCCGCGCTGGAGCGACGCTTCCAGCCGGTCATGGTGTCCGAGCCGTCGGTGACCGACACCATCGAAATCCTGCGCGGGCTGGTCGATGTGTACGAGGAGCACCACCAGGTGCACTACGACGACGAGGCGCTGATCGCCGCGGCCGAACTGTCCGATCGCTATCTCACCGACCGGTTCATGCCGGACAAGGCCATCGATCTGGTCGATCAGGCGGGTGCGCGCGTCCGATTGCGCACGCGCACACTGGATCCCGAGGCACGTGAGCATCAGGAGCGGCTGGCGAGCCTGCGCCGGGAGAAGGATGCCGCCGTCGCCGGTGAGGATTACGCGAAGGCGAACAAGCTCAAGGACGAAATCGCCAAGGCGGAAAAGGATTCCGGCTCGGACGACGCCGCCCCCGCCGAGGTGCAGCAGGTGACGGTCACCGATATCGCCGAGGTGATCTCACGCCAGACCGGCATCCCGGTCGCCGATCTCACCGTCGAGGAACGGCAGAAACTGCTGAAACTCGAAGAGGTGCTGCACAAACGGGTGGTCGGCCAGGACGAGGCCATTATCGCGGTGGCCGAAGCGGTGCGCCGAGCGCGCGCCGGACTCAAGGATCCCAATCGGCCGATCGGCTCCTTCCTGTTCCTGGGCCCCACCGGCGTCGGCAAGACCGAACTCGCGAAAGCGCTGGCGCAGGCCGTATTCGGCGATGAGGACCGGCTCATTCGCTTCGATATGAGCGAATTCCAGGAGAAGCACACGGTATCCAGGCTGGTCGGCGCGCCGCCCGGATACGTCGGCTACGACGATGCCGCCCAGCTCACCGATAAGGTGCGCCGCCAGCCGTATTCGGTGATCCTGTTCGACGAGGTGGAGAAGGCGCACCCGGATGTGTTCAATGTGCTGCTGCAACTCCTCGATGACGGCCGGGTCACCGATTCCAAGGGCCGCACGGTGGATTTCAAGAACACCATCGTGATCCTCACCAGCAATATCGGCTCGGACATCATCCTGGCCGCGAAAGATGGTGACCTGGAATCGATTACGCCGCAGCTGGAGGAACGCCTGCGTCAGCATTTCCGGCCCGAGTTCCTCAATCGCCTCGATGAGCAGATCGTCTTCCACCGCCTGGACCGCGATCAGCTGCGCAATATCGTGGATCTGGTGCTGGACGGCACCCGCCGCCGCCTGCGCGGTCAGGACATCGAACTCGATGTCACCGATAAGGCCATGGACTGGCTCGCCGACACCGGCTATCAGCCCGAATTCGGCGCCCGCCCACTGCGCCGCACCGTGCAGAAGCAGATGGACAACGCCCTGGCCAAACAGATCCTGGACGGTGCTTTGGGCGCGGGCGATACGGTCCGCATCGACGCCGATGCCAACGGCCTGGTCATCGAGGCCGTGCACCGCGACGGCGCCGAGACCAGCGAGGGCACCATCGCCTCGATCGACAAGGGCTCCCACTCCAAGAACGGTCGCGCCAAATCCGGCAGCGCCAAGTCCAAGCACTAGCCGACTACAGACAGCGCCGCGCCGGGTCCACTCCCGGCGCGGCGTCACCTTCCCGGCACTCGCTTTGAATTCGAATCTGGGTTAACTTTTGAGGATGGAACACGATCGCGAATCGGCAGCGCTGCCGCTGGGTGACCTGTTTGCCGATGGCCCGTTTCCGCCGCACCACCACGGGTGTTTCGGCTGCGGGCCGTCGAATCCGGCCTCACCGCGCATGGTGTTCGAGCGCCGCGGCGACACCGTGCGCGGCATGTTCACCATGGATGAGCGGCATCAGGGCGCGCCGGGCGTGGCGCACGGCGGCATTGTCGCCGCGGCCCTGGACGAGGCGTCCGGATCGATTCTGTTCCCGCTGCGCCAGCCTGCGGTCACGGTGAATCTGGACGTGAACTTCCGCGCTCCCGCCCGGTTGGGCCGGGAATTCGTGGTCACTTCGCAATTGACCGCGCGCGAGGGCCGCAAGATGTTCATCGACGCGGTGCTCACCGACGGCGATACCGTCATCGCCACCTCGCGCGCGCTCTTCCTGACCGTCACCCAGAGTCATTTCACCGATCTCGGCGCGACCCCGGGTGAATTGTTCAGTCTCGGTATCTGATTCAGCCCCTCGCGGTGCTTCAGCTCAGTCGCCGGATATCACCGCGCACGCGGTAGAAGCCGCCGCGCGCGGATTCGGAGACCGAATCGACCACGTAGCGCACGCCCGCCTCGCGAATATCGCGGGGGAACTGCACATTCCAGCCGTTCCGATAGCCGGGGGAGACCACGTGCACGCGCAGGTTGCCGCCGTCGTTCACGCATTCCACGATCACGCCGTCGCCCGCGTCGACGGCCAGTTCGACCGTGGCACTGGGCGTTACGGCGGAGATCTCCGGGGCCTTCACCGAAAGCGTCTGCGGCAGCACACCCTGTTCGGCGTCGTGGATGGCGGACTCGCTCACATCCAGGCAGGCCAGTGAGCCATTGGTGGTGACCAGGTACAGCTTCTCGTCGTGGTACTGCATGGAATACGCCGAACCGCAGCCGGTTCCGAGCTTCCACAGCCGCTGACCGCTGGAGTCGAAGCAGTACACCGAGGAGTAGTTGTCACCGGCGAAGACATAGCGCCCGTCCGGTGAGGTGGCGCAGGAGAACACCATCGCATCGCACTGGTAGCCGCGATCGGACTGCCCGTTCTTGGCCACCATGCGCACCTGATTGCGGCTGGTGCCCGCGTACACCGCGTCGGCTTCCTGCCAGCCGAACAGCACCGCGCCGTCGGTGCGCACCTGCCATTCGTTATTGCCGCTCTCCAGATCGTATTTGGTGACGCCCTTCGAATGCCCGTGGTAGACACCGTCATCGTCGATGCGGACCATCCAGCCGGAATCGCCGTTGCTCTGCCGCGACCACAGCGATTCCTCCTCGTGGTCGATGACGGTGAGCCCGCCCTTGCGGTCCGAGACGCCGAGAATGCCGTCGTGGATATCGAGCCAGTAGATGTCGACATTGGCGGCGATATCGTAGGCCGCGCGCGGCACCTTGCCGGACAGATCGTAGACGCGGCCGTCATCGCAGCCCGCATAGATCCAGAAGTCGTCGGCCACAATGCATTTCACCGCGTCCGGGAGGCGGAAGCGGCCGGTCACCTCGCCCGCCGGGGTGAGCGTGAAGACATCGCCGCTCTCATTGCCGACCCAGCAGCGCTGTTCGTCCACGAAGATGCCGAAGGCGGCCGCACCGGAATCGAAGGTCCACAGCACGGGAGCCTTCTTCGCGGTGGAGCGCTGGGAGACGATGGCGCGCCGGGTGACCGGGCGCGCGGCCCGCGCGCCCATGACGGCGGGCGCGTACCCCTTGCGCACCTTCTCGCCGAGCTTCTTGGCGGCCGCGGCGCGCGCCTTGTCCACGGTGGCAAAGGAACTCACCCGGACCTGCCCGGTTTCCCCGATGCGGCCGAAACGAATGGTCACCTGGGTGTCAGCCACCACGACCTCGTAGAACTTGTGTGCCGAACCGCTGTCTTCCGACAGTTCCAGATAGGTGGTTTCCCCGGTGGTCATGCGCCGCGCTCCAAGCTTCCGTCAACGTTTACGCCGCGAAAGCTAGCAAGCCGCACCGACATTCGCTCCCCGGGGGCGGGGCGAATCAGAGGTAGAGCTGTGCCACCAGGCCCGCGAGCGCACCGCCGACCAGCGGTCCGAGCACCGGCACCCAGGCGTAGGCCCAGTCCGCGTTCTTATGCCGCGAGCCCGGATGCGCGGGCAATTGCTCCTCCACCCGCTCGGCGACGCCGCCGCCCGCGTTCAGATCGGCCGGAACCCGTTGCGGGAGCATATTCATCGGGCGTCCGGTGGGCAGCAGCGCGTAGGCGATGCGGGGTCCGAGATCGCGCGCCGGATTGATGGCGTATCCGGTCGGGCCGCCCAGTGATGCGCCGATGCCGACCACCAGCAGTGCCGCCGCCAGCGGTCCGAGTCCGCTCGGGGTGTGCCCGAAGGCCAGGATCACGAATACCAGCGCGAAGGTGGCGATGACCTCGGTCAGGAAATTCCACCGGTACGAGCGGATGGCGGGACCGGTGGAAAACACCGCCAGCTTCTTGGCCTCATCGGGTTCCTCGTCGAAATGCCGCTTGTACGCCACGAATGCGGCGCAGGCTCCGACGAACGCACCGGCCAGCTGCCCGGTGAGGTAGGCGACGGTGTTGCCGAAGTTCACCGGTACGCCCGGCGCGTACTCGTCGGCCCCGGCGAACAGATTGCCGATGGTGACGGCGGGATTGAGATGGCCGCCGGTCTTGTAGGCGACGTAGACGCCGCCGAATACGCCGAGCCCCCAGCCGAAGGTGATGAGCAGCCAGCCGCCATCGAAACCTTTTGATTTGGCGAGCAATACGTTGGCTACGACTCCGGCGCCGAGCAGGATGAGGATCCCGGTGCCGAGCGCCTCACTCACGAATATCTCGCTGAAGTTCATGGATGACCTCCGATCGGGTGTTCTTCCGCTACTGCGGCCATACCTGATCAGACTCTACGGTTTGAACTTCAGCAAATCTCCAGGAACACGCGCCGGTGCCTCGGCGGGACGGACGTCAGTGGCCGAGCGCGGCCGCACCCGCCTGCGCGAACTTCTCATCCTGATCACCGCTCGGCGCGCCGGCTACGCCGATGCCCGCGATCGGCGCGCCCTTGGCGTCCACGGGTGCGCCGCCGGCCAGGAACAGCGTTCCCGGAATCGCGGCCAGCTGCGGCGCGCTCTGCAACCGCCCGGCCAGCTGCGAGGTCGGCGCATTCCACGACACGGCCGTGAACGCCTTCTGCTTGGCCGATTCGAACGACTGCGGTCCCGCGCCGTCCCCGCGCAGCACCACGATGGTGTTCCCGTCCCGATCCACCACGGCCACGCTGACCCGCTGATTCTCCTGCTTCGCCGCATCCAGCGCGGCCTGCGCCGCCTTGGTCGCGGCGGCCACGGTCAGATGCGTGGTCTGCTGCAGGTTCGCATCCGACGCGTCGGCCACAACCGGCGCCTTCACACCCGGCTCGGTGCTGTCCGCATTGGACGCCACGACACCGACCACCCCGGCGGTCACCGCCACCGCGGCCACCCCGCCGACCAGAATCCGGTTCCGCACCGATACACCCTTGCCGCCCATGCCATTTCCTCACGCTCGCACTCGTTCCGAGCCGACAGGCTCGTTCCCCACCAATCCTGCGACCCGAAACCCCGCCCGCCATCCCCGTCCCGGCTACGTTCCGCACCCCACCCGGCCGACCCCCGTATCAGCCGATCGGTTGACCCGCGAACCCACCCGAACCAGGCACAATGACACTGTTTGCCCCGACCGAGGAGGTGCGAGAGTGTCCACGCCGCACGCGGAAACCGCCGACGCCCGCCGCCTCGGTCTGGTGATGGATGCCGCGTTCTATGTACTGCTGGCCGCCTCGCTGGCCCGCTTCCTGATCCGGCATCATGACACTCCGCGCGCGTCCTGGGTCATCGGGCTCTCGGTGCTGCTGGCCGTGCTCTATGCACTCGACGCTCGATCGGATCGCCACCGCGACCGTCCCGACCATCCGTTACGGCCGTGGCGCACAGTCTGGTTCGGGTCCGTGGTCGCGGTGTGGGCGGTGCTGGTGGTGTTGGGACCAAGCTTCGCCTGGTGTGCGGTGCCGCTGCTGTTCCTCGCGCTGCGTATTCTGCCGCAGCGGGTGGCGCTGGCGCTGTCGGTGCCGCTGACCGCGTTGGTGGTGTGCACGCAGATTCGGCTGGCCGGTTGGCTGGATCCGAATCTGCTGCTTGCCCCGCCCGCGGTGGCGGCGATCGTCATCTCCGTCTTCGTGTATATGCGGCGACAGACCGAACGGCAGGCTGTACTCATCGCGGATCTGGTGCGGACCAGGGCGGAGTTGACGGGGATCGAACGGCGCGAGGGGATGCTGGAGGAGCGGGGGCGGCTGGCCATGGAGATACACGACACCCTGGCGCAGGGGCTCTCCAGCCAGCGAATGCTGTTGCAGGCGGCGGAGCTGGTGTGGGCGGAGGATACGGCACGGGCGCGGGAGCATGTGCGCACCGCCGCCGGGATCGCGGATCGGAATCTGGCCGAGGCGCGGCGATTCGTACACGATCTGGCTCCGGCCGAGTTGGCCGAGAACGGTTCGCTCGCAGCGGCTTTGCGCACGCTGGCGGCGCGTGAGACCGGTGCCGGGGAGTCCGCCGCCGCGCTGGGCGGGCTGACGGTGAACCTCCAGTTCGACGGGGTGCCCGCGGATCTGCCCGCGCGAGTGGAGTCGACGCTGTTGCGAATCGCGCAGGGGGCGTTGGCGAATGTGCGGGAGCACGCGGGTGCGGCTACCGCCACGATCACGCTGACCTATCTGGGTGATCAGGTGGTGCTGGATATCGCCGATGACGGGTGCGGGTTCGATCCGGAGCGGCTCACGTCCGAACCGGAACGCGGGCACGGGCTTCCGGCGATTCGGGCCCGGGTGCGGCAGTTCGGCGGCGCGGTGACCATTGAGTCCGCGCCGGGGGAGGGCACCGTGCTCTCCGCCGCGATCCCATTGGAGCGGTCATGACGGAGTCGGCTGTGCGCCTGGTGATCTGCGATGACCACGCGGTGGTGCGGGCTGGACTGCTGGCCCTGCTGTCGAGTGCGCCGGGGATCGAGGTGATCGGTGAGGCGGGCAACGGTCCCGAGGCGATTGCGCTGGCCGAGCGGTTGCGGCCGGATGTGGTGCTGATGGATCTGCAACTCGGCGGCGATATGGACGGTGCGGAGGCCACCCGGCGGATCACCGAATTCGCTTCTCCCACACCGCGGGTGCTGGTGCTGACCACCTATGACACCGATGCGGATATCAGCCGTGCCATTGCCGCCGGGGCGACCGGATATCTGTTGAAGGCCGAGAGTCCCGAGGAGCTGTTCGCCGCGATTCACGCCGCTGCACAGGGGAAGACGGCGTTGTCGCCACCGGTGGCGCACCGTGTCATGGCGCAGATGCGCAATCCACGCCCCACCTTGACCGCGCGCGAACTGGATATCCTCGCCCAGCTCGCGCGCGGTCTCGGCAATCGCGAAATCGCTCGCGCCCTGCACATTTCCGAAGCCACCGTCAAAACCCACCTCGGCCGCATCTACGACAAACTCGCCGTGGACACGCGCGCGGCCGCGGTCGCGGTGGCGAAGGAACAGCGCCTGCTGCCTTGATCACGCGGTGACCGGGGTGGTCACCACGATGCGGCGGCGACGGCTCGGCAGCATCATGGTCGGATGCGCGACGCTCCACGCGGCGCCCGCGCAGATGAACTGCTTGATGCGCACGCCCGTGCGGCCGGTGAAGATCTTGTCCGTGGGCTGATCCTCATCGGTCACCTTCTGCACCAAAGCATCTCGGCGGCCCAGGCTGATGCACTGCATGTTGTAGCCGATCGGGGTTTCGATCACCTCGCGACCGGTCAGCCGTGCGGCGAGGGCGTCCGAGCCCTGCCACGACATGGGAGTCGCGGTGGCGCAACCCATTCGCAGGGTCTTGCCGCCGACACCCGCGACATGCGCGGCATCGCCGAAGGCGTACACGTCGGGGTGCGAGACCGAGCGCATGGTGCCGTCGACGACGATCCGCCCGGCCTCGGACACTTCCAGGGTGGTGGCGGCCGCGATGGGATGCACCGCGAAACCCGCGGTCCACACCGTCACCTGTGCCGGAATCTCTTCGCCCGCAGTGGTTTCCACGCCATTCGCGCCGACCCGAGCGATCTCGGTGCGCTCGTGCACGGTGACCCCGAGCCGATCCAGCGCGGTCCGCAGGTACTGCCGGGCCTGCTCGCTGAGCCAGTCGCCGATACCGCCGCGCGCCGCGATGGCGACCGCGAGATCCGGCCGGGCCTCGGCGATCTCGGTGGCGGCCTCGATACCGGTCAGTCCGCCGCCCGCGATCAGCACCGTTGCGCCCGAAGGCAATTCACTCAGCCGCGCGCGCAGTGCCAGTGCGGCCCGCTTGCTCGCGACATTGTGGGCGTACTCGGTGACGCCCGGGACCCCGTAGTCGGCGACGGTGCTGCCCAGGGCGTAGACGAGAGTGTCATAGCCCAGTGTCTCGGCACCGTTCTCGCCGAGGAGATCGACAGTCTTCGCGTCGACATCGACCGCGCTGACCCGCGCTACTTTCACCCGAACCCCGGTGCCCGCGAACATCTCGCGCAGCGGACGCTGCTTCAATTCCTGTCCGCTGGCGAGCTGATGCAGGCGCACCCGCTCGACGAAATCGGGATCACCGTTGACCAGGGTGATCTCGACGTCATCGCGGTGCAGCCGCTTGGCGAGGCGTCCGGCGGCGGTGGCTCCGGCGTATCCGGCTCCGAGGACGACGATGCGGTGGTTCATGGTGAGCTCCTATCTGGATTGCGACACCTCCTGAACCGGACAGCGTCGCAATCCCTGACAGAACTCGGATGTGATGTGGGTCACCAGCTCCCGGCGAGGGGCTGATGCGGTGCGGAAGCGGCCCACTGCCGGGCGAGGCGCTCCAGTTTGTCGGGATTGACCTGGATATTGATCGCCACGACGCCTTCGGGGGTCGCGTTCAGGGCGAAAATGCCGTAGACCCGCCCGGCGACCTCGACCAGCATCGCGGGATCGCCATTGACCTCGACGGCGTAGAACGTCGGCTCGCCGCCGACGTAGGCGACCTTGGCAGGGGTCGACCGGAAGATATCGCGCAGGTAGCGGGCGATGGCGAGCGCGCCGTTGACCGGGGTCTTGCGGGCCGGAACCGTGCTGCCGCCGTCGGCGATGCTGACCGCGTCGGCGGTGAGCAGGCGAATGAGCGGTTCGGTATCACCGCTCAGCACCGCGGCCAGGAATTCCTCGACGACCTTGCGCGCGGCCGCCGAATCCACTTCGATGCGCGCTTTCTCGGCTCCGACATGCTGTTTCGCCCGCCGATAGAGCTGCTGGCAATTCGATTCGGTGATTTCGAGGATCGCCGCGATCTCCCGATGCGAATGCCCGAACGCCTCGCGCAGCACGTACACCACGCGCTCATTGGGCGAGAGCCGCTCCATCACAGTGAGCATGGCGATCGACACCGACTCCCGCTGTTCGACGGTATCGGCTGGTCCCAACATGGGATCCCCGGCCAGCACCGGTTCCGGAAGCCACTGCCCCACATAGGTTTCCCGCCTGGCTCGCGCCGAGGTGAGCTGATTGAGACACAGATTGGTGAGCACCTTGGTCAACCACGCCTCGGGCACCTCGATCAATGCCCGGTCCGCCGCGTGCCAGCGCAGATACGCATCCTGCACGGCGTCCTCGGCATCACCGGCCGACCCCAGCAGCCGATACGCGATCGCCTCGAGCCGCCCCCGCGACCGCTCGAACAGATCGGCTTCATACGTAGTGACCACCATGCCCCAATCGTCGACCATCAGGATCGACAACGTGGAAAGGGGTGCCGCCGTATTCCGGCGGCACCCCTTTCCACTGTTGCTACTAGCTGACCGCGAGCAGGCGGGCGGCGTTGGCGGCCTCGTCGTCGTTCGCCTCGTTGGCGGCGAGTTCGGCGTGGACGCGGTCGTAGTACTGGTTGATCTCCGCATTGGTGCGGTCGTCGTCCCAGCCCAGGTGCGGGGCGATGAGGCGGGCGATTTCCGGGGCCGCCTTCAGACCGCGGTCGGGCACCTCGATGGAGATGCGGGTGCGGCGGGTCAGGACATCGTCCAGGTGCAGTGCGCCCTCGTGGGTGGCGGCGTAGACGGCCTCGGCGGCCAGGTAGTCCTCCGCGCCCGGAATCGGTTCGCGCAGTTCGGGAACCGCGGCGATGAGGTCGAATACGCTCTCGGTGAGCGAACCGTAGCGGCCCAGCAGATGGCGCACGGTCTCGACCGGCAGTTCGGCGCGGGCCGCGACATCCTCGATATCGCCCAGCATGTCCTGGTAGCCGACCGCGCCGAGCAGCGGCAGATCCGCGGTGACCGAGGACGGCGCGTCGCTGCCCAGTCGCGCGGCGGCGGCGTCGACCACATCGGCGGCCATCACCCGGTAGGTGGTGTACTTGCCGCCCGCGATGACGAACAGCCCGGGGGCGGGTTCGGCGACCGCGTGTTCGCGCGAGAGCTTGGAGGTCTCCTTGTTGGCGCCGGTCATGAGCGGCCGCAGTCCGGCGTAGGTGCCGACGATATCGGCGCGCGTAAGCGGTTCGCGCAGTAGCGAATTGATGTGGTCGAGGATGTACTGCACATCCGCGGCGCTGGCGGTCGGATGGTTCTTGTCCAGCGACCAGTCGGTATCGGTGGTGCCGATGATCCAGTGCTCGGCCCACGGGATCACGAACAGCACGGACTTCTCGGTGCGCATGATCAGACCGGTGTTCATGTTCAGCCGCTCGCGCGGCACCATGATGTGCACGCCCTTGGACATGCGCACGTGGAACGGGAATTCCACGCCGGTCATCTTGATCATGTCATCGGTCCACACCCCGGTCGCGCTGATCACGGTGCGCGCCCGAATCGTATGTTCCAGACCGGTTTCCAGATCCATGACCTTCGCGCCGACAACCTGCTCACCGTCGCGCAGCAGTCCGGTGACCTTGGTCCGGGTGAGCACGGTCGCGCCATGCTGGGCGGCGGTGCGCGCCAGGGTCATGGTGTGCCGGGCATCGTCGACCTGGGCGTCGTAGTACTTGATCGCCCCGGTCATGGCGTCATCCTTGAGCGCGGGCGCCAATTCCAGTGCGCCCGTGCGGGTCAGATGCCGGTGCATGGGCACCGCGCGCGCTCCGCCGAGGGTGTCGTACAGCGCCACGCCCGCGCCGATGTAGGCGCGCTCCCAGACGCGATGCTGGAGCGGGAACAGGAACGGCACCGGGTGCACCAGGTGCGGGGCCAGCTTGTTCAGCAGCAGCCCGCGCTCCTTCAACGCCTCACGGACCAAAGCGAAGTCGAGCTGTTCGAGGTAGCGCAGACCGCCGTGGATGAGTTTGGACGACCGGCTCGAGGTGCCTGCGGCGAAATCGCGCGCCTCCACCAGGGTGACGGACAGTCCACGCGAGGCGGCGTCCAGGGCCGCTCCCGCGCCGGTTACGCCGCCACCGATCACCAGGACGTCGATCTCGGTGTCGCCGAGCGCATCGATGGCCCGGGTGCGGTAGGCGGGATCCAGTTGTGCGGACACGAAAATCTCCTTGTTATCGGTGTTTTCAGTCATCGGGGGCAGTCCTGGGCGATCAGTCGTCGTCATCGATATCGACCCAGTCGAGCGTTCGTGACACCGCTTTGAGCCAGCGGGCGTACCCGCGCTCGCGCTGCTGCTCGGAAAAGGTGGGCTGCCAGCGTTTGTCCTCGTGCCAGTTGGCGACGAGTTCGTCTGTGTTGTTCCAGAATCCGACGGCCAGTCCGGCCGCGTAGGCCGCGCCGAGCGCGGTGGTCTCGGGCACCATCGGCCGCGAGACCGGTACGCCGAGGAAGTCGGCCTGGATCTGCATGGCCAGTTCATTGGAGGTGACGCCGCCGTCCACGCGCAGCGTTTCGAGCTTCACCCCGGAGTCGCGCTGCATGGCCTCGACCACATCGCGGGTCTGGTAGCAGATGGATTCCAGTGTGGCCCTGGCCAAGTGGGCGTTATTGCTGTAGCGGGACAGGCCCAGGATCGCGCCGCGCGCATCGGGCCGCCAGTACGGTGCGAACAGTCCGGAGAACGCGGGCACGAAGTACACGCCGCCGGTATCGCTGACCTGACTGGCCAATCGCTCGATTTGCGATGCGCCGGAGATGATTCCGAGCTGATCGCGCAACCACTGCACGGCCGATCCGGTGACCGCGATCGAACCTTCGAGCGCGTACACCGGCTTCTCGTCGCCGAACTGGTACGCGACGGTGGTGAGCAGGCCGTGCTTGGAGTGCACAATATCGGTACCGGTATTCAGCATCAGGAAATTCCCTGTGCCGTAGGTGTTTTTGGCCTCACCGGTCCGGAAGCACACCTGGCCGACGGTGGCGGCCTGCTGATCGCCCAGTACCCCGGCGATTTTCACCGAGCCCTTGAACGGCCCGTCCGGATTGGTGGTGCCGAAGATCTCCGGGTTGGAGGAGGGTGCGATGGCGGGCAGCATGGCGCGCGGAATCCCGAACACCGACAGCAATTCCTCGTCCCAGTCCAGGGTTTCGAGATCCATCAGCATGGTGCGCGAGGCATTGGTGGGATCGGTGACGTGCACGCCGTCGCGTACACCGCCGGTGAGATTCCAGATCAACCAGGTGTCGGGGGTGCCGAACAGCGCGTCACCGCGTTCGGCGGCTTCCCGCACACCCGCGACGTTGTCGAGAATCCATTTGAGTTTGCCGCCGGAGAAATACGGTGCGGGCGGCAGTCCGGCGCGCTGACGGATGAGATCGCCGTTCCCGGCCTTCTCGATCTCCTTGATGATGCGATCGGTGCGGGTGTCCTGCCAGACGATGGCGTTGTAATAGGGGCGTCCGGTGCGGCGGTTCCACACGATGGTGGTCTCGCGCTGATTGGTGACGCCGACGGCGGTGAGGTCCTGCGCCGTGAGTCCGGCCCCGGCCAGGGCGCTCTTGATGACGGTGCGGGTGCGTTCCCAGATCTCGTCCGGATTGTGTTCCACCCAGCCGGCCTGCGGCATGATCTGCTCATGTTCGAGTTGATGGCGGGCAACCACCGCGCCGCCGTGATCGAACACCATGAAGCGCGTGGAGGTCGTGCCCTGATCGATGGCTCCCACGTACTGCGTCATCGCGGTCCCTTTCCGGATACTCGTCGTTGAGTCCGTAATCCCTGGTGAGACCGGTTGCGGCCGGGCCCGAGGTCCACGTTACGAAGTGGAGGGTGTCACCGACAGGGTGCGCGTTCGACAATGCCGAACGGTTTGCTGATAGGTTACGACCATGCCCGGCCCGATTCAGTCGATCGAGCGCGCAGCGGCCATGCTGCGCCTGCTCGCACGCGGATCCGGGCGCATGGGAGTGGGGGAGATCGCGGCGGCGCTGGGGCTGGCCAAGCCGACCGCGCACGGGATCCTGAAGACCCTGCAGGGCGTCGGATTCGTGGAGCAGGACGCGGTCAGCGGTAAGTATCAGCTCGGGTCGGCACTGGGTGAGCTGGGCGCGGGCTATCTCGATGCCAATGAGCTGCGCTCGCGCGCGATCAACCGGGCCGATGCGCTGGCCGCGCGCACCGGGGAATCGGTGCGCATCGCCGCGCCGGTGCACGGCGAGGTGCGGGTGATCCACCATGTCTTCCGCCCGGACAACACCTCGCAGGCGCTCGAACTCGGTGAAGTGCTGCCGCCGTACGCGACGGCGCTCGGAAAAGTGTTGCTGGCCTACGATTCCGAGCTGGCGGCCGTGGTGCGCGAGGCCGAGTTGCCCGCACTGACCCACCGCACCATCACCGATCGGCCCGCACTGGGCCGCGCCCTGACCGAGGTGCGCCGCACCGGCTGGGCGGGGGAGATCGGCGAATACCGTTCCGGCGAAGCCGGTATCGGCGCACCGATTCGGGCGCGGGGCGGCCTGGTGGTCGGCGCGATGGGCATCACCGGACCCATCGATCACCTCTGCGACGGTCAGCTCCGCCTCCGCACCGCGCTCATCGCGCAGGTTCGTGATGCGGCACAAGCCGTTTCGCGCGATTTGGGCGGTGCACAGTGATAACGCGCCCGGTGATCGGCTCCACTAGGTTGACCATATCCCGTTGCCGCACAGGGGTTCCCATGCCGGATCGGAGCGAGCTCGGATGACGCAGCGCTATGTTCTGGCGATCGATCAGGGCACCACCTCGACCCGCTGCATCCTGTTCGATCAGCGCGCGCGATTCGCGGGGGTGGCGCAGCGGGAGCATCGGCAGCACTACCCACGGCCCGGCTGGGTGGAGCAGGACGCGCTGGAGATCTGGAAGACCGTGGAGCGGGTGGTGCCCGCGGCGCTGCGGGATGCGGGCATCACGGCGGATCAGGTGGCGGCGCTGGGAATCGCGAATCAGCGTGAGACGACCGTGGTGTGGGATCGGCGCACCGGTACGCCGATCGGGCGTGCCATCGTCTGGCAGGATGTGCGCACCGAGGCGCTGGTCTCCGAGCTGCGGGAAACACCGGGGGCGGAACGGATTCGGGAACTGTGCGGTCTACCGCTGGCCACCTATTTCGCCGCGCCCCGACTGCGCTGGATGCTGGACAACGTCTCGGGTCTGCGCGAGCGCGCCGAACGCGGTGAGGTGCTGTTCGGCACCATGGAGACCTGGCTGATCTGGAATCTCACCGGCGGCGCGGATCACGGGGTGCACGTCACCGATGTGACCAACGCCGGGCGCACACTGCTGATGAATCTGGCCACCCTGGCCTGGGATGACGAGCTGTTGCGGTTCTTCGATATCCCGAAGGCGATGCTGCCGCGCATCGAACCGTCCACCGGGGATTTCGGGGTGGCCCGCCGAGTGGTGCCGGGCGTGCGCATCGCGGCCGCACTCGGCGATCAGCACGCGGCGCTGTTCGGTCAGACCTGTTTCGCACCCGGTGAGCTCGAATGCACCTATGGCACAGGCGGATTCCTGCTCATGAACACCGGCCGCGAACTGGTGCGCTCCCAGCACGGGCTGCTCACCACCATCGGCTATCAGATCGGCCCGGATCCGGTGTACGCGCTGGAGGGCCCGATCGCGGTGACGGGTTCACTGGTGCAGTGGCTGCGCGACAATATCGGGCTCATCGCGAGCGCGCCGGAGATCGAAACCCTCGCGGGCACAGTCCAGGACAATGGCGGCTGCTATCTGGTGCCCGCGTTCTCGGGTCTTTACGCCCCGCATTGGCGCAGTGACGCGCGCGGTCTGCTCATCGGTCTCACGTCCTATATCACCAAGGGCCACATAGCCCGTGCCGTCCTGGAGGCCACCGCGTGGCAGACCCGGGACGTGGTCGAGGCCATGAACGCCGATGCGGGACTGCGCGCCGAGTCGCTCCGGGTGGCGGGCGGAATGACCTCCGACAACCTCCTCATGCAGATAGTCGCGGATGTCCTCGACATACCGGTCATGCGCCCCATCGTCTCCGAAACCGTCTCCCTGGGCGCGGCCTACGCGGCGGGCCTGGCGGTCGGTTATTGGCCGGATCTCGAAGGGCTGCGCCATAACTGGCGGGTGGCGGCCCAGTGGGTGCCGCGCATGGATCCCGCCCTGCGCGCCGACGAATACGACAACTGGCGGCGAGCCGTGGAGCTTACCTTCGGTTGGCTGCGCCCCAAGAAGCCCTTGACCTAACGTGGCAGATATGCGGTTGTACGTGGGATGCGCGATGTGGACACACCCGGACTGGCAGGAACGCCCACTTCCCCCGACGGAGCGCCTGCGCACCTACGCCTCCTGGTGCAACGCGGTCGAAGGCAACACCACCTTCTACGCCACCCCGCAGCGCCGCACCGTCGAATCCTGGTCCCGCCAAACCGATCCCGACTTCCGCTTCGTCATGAAGCTGCCGCGCACGGTGACCCACGACCGCCGCCTGTCCGGCATAGACAACGATATGAACCTCTTCCTCGACGCCATCGAACCCCTCGGCCGTCGCCTGCACGCCCTCTGGATCCAACTCCCCGGCTCCTTCACCGACCTGAAAGCCCTGTCCAACCTCCTCGAAGGGCTTCCCCCGCATTACCGCGCGGCCGTGGAGGTCCGCCACCCCGCCTTCTTCGAAAACCCCAGAGCCATAGCCCAATTGGAAGCCGTTTTGGAAGCCGCGGGCGCGGAGTGGATCCCCTTCGACACCACCGTCCTGTTCGCCGCGGGCCCGATCAGCACCGCCGAACGCGAAGCCCAAGCCAAGAAACCCAAACTCCCGCGCCGCACCAGGGCTCTCACCGAATTCCCGATCGTCCGCTACCACGGCCGCGATGATGCCGCCGCCACCGTCGCGGGCTGGCAACCCTGGGTGGAGCAAACCGTCGCCTGGCTCCAAGAGGGCCGCTCCCCAACGGTTTTCATTCACACCCCCGACAACGCCACCTCCCGCACCCTCTCCCGCCGCTTCCACGCCGAAGTAGCCACCCATCTCCCGGATCTGGAGCCGCTGCCCGATCCCATCCCGACCGATCCCATGACCCTGTTCTGAGGGGTCGGACGCAATCGAAAACGCCGCCCCGGAACGGATTCCGGGGCGGCGCTGGATGCGAAGGTCAGACCACGAGCAGGGCTGCCTGTTTCTCCGCGCGTTCGGCGTCGCGGGCGAGGGAGCGGTCGCGTTGTTCCTCGAACTTGACCACGTCCTTGCGGAGCTTGTCGAGGTAGTCGCCGAGTTCGTTGCGGAGTTGGTCGCCGTACGCGCCGAAGTCGGTGCGGTCGAAGATATTCCACTTCTTCAGGACGGGCAGCAGGACCTCCTCCAGGTGCTGGCGGAGGTCGTAGATGCCGTGTTTGGCCATGAGGACGCCGTTGCGGCGGAAGTTGGGCATACCGGCGCCGGGCATCTCGAAATTGCGGATCATATGGGTGATGGCTTCCATGGACTGATCGGGGGAGAGGTCCAGGGCAGCGCCGCACAGGTTGCGGTAGAAGATCATGTGCAGGTTCTCGTCGGCGGCGATGCGCTGCAGCATCCTGTCCGCTATGGGGTCATTGCAAACTTTGCCGGTATTGCGATGCGAAACGCGCGTCGCCAATTCTTGAAAAGTGACATAGGCGACGGAAGCCATAAATCCGGCAGCAGCCGGAATGGCGTTGGTGCCGATACGTTTCCGCGCGATCTGGGTCGCGCTGTAGCCGTTGGTCATATGGATCATCCGGGCGTGTTCGAGCGCCTCGGGATCGACGCCGCGGGTCACCACCAGATAGTCGCGCAGTACGATGCCGTGCCGGTTCTCCTCGGCGGTCCAGCGGCCCACCCAGGTGCCCCACGGACCGTCCATGGAGAAGTTCTCCGAGATCTCCCGGTGGTAACTGGGCAAATTGTCCTCGGTGAGAAGATTGGTGATCATTGCCGCCTTGGCGACCTCGCTGAGCTGCGACTCCTCCGGATCCCAATCCTTACCGCCCATTGCTGCGAAGTTGCGACCCGCATCCCACGGCACGTAGTCGTGCGGATGCCAGTCCTTGGCCATGGATAGATGCCTATTCACATTCGCTTCGGCGATCGGCTCCAGCTCGATGAGCATCTCGAGCTGCGTGAGATTCCTGGCCACCGTCGTGTGCCTCCCTCGAAATGGCAATGCGCTGCGGAATGATGCAGTAGAAAGCGCTTGAGAACTGGCGATCGCCGCCGCAGGGAAGACGCCGCCGGGAAGAGTTCCGGGGATGTCCGCGTGTCGGTCAAAGAGACTGGTCGGCTTCGCCTCGGATAATCTAGCCCAGTTCGCCGGAGATTGGCTTCATCCCCCGCCGAAGTGTCAACCGGCCGGGTGCGTTCGCTAGTTGCTACCAGTCCTTGACAGCCCACGCGGATCGAAATCTGGTTCGCCGGAGCATTGCTACGGAGAGTGAACGATCATGCAGACGCCCAAAAGGAAGTTCCCGAACGTCGTGGTCACCAGCTTGGCGGCCACCACCTCCATTGCCGGTGACGTCGATTCGACCTGGAAGGGCCTACTCAACGGCGAGAGCGGGATCGACGTTCTCGAGGACAGCTTCCTCGACGATTTCGGCCTGCCCGTGCGCATCGGCGGACATCTGAAGGTGTCGCCGACCTCGGTCCTCGAACGTGAGGAATGCCGCCGCACCTCGTATGTCGAGCAGATGGCGCTGGTGCTGGGCCGCGAGGTCTGGCGCAACGCGGGCAGTCCGGAGGTGGACGGCGATCGCCTCGGTGTGGCCATCGGCACCGGTCTGGGCGGTGCGGAAATGCTGATCATCGCGCGCGACAAACTTTCCAGCGGCGGCTACCGCAAGGTCTCGCCCCTGACCGTGCAGACCATCATGCCGAACGGTCCGGCGGCCGTGGTCAGTGTGGAGCTGGGCGCGAGGGCCGGTGTGACAACGCCTGTTTCGGCTTGTTCGTCCGGTTCGGAGGCGATCGCGAACGCCTGGCAGAAGATCGTCATGGGCGATGCCGACATGATGATCACCGGCGGCGTGGAAGGTTCCATCCAGGCGCTCCCCATCGCGGGCTTCTCCATGATGCGCGCCATGAGCACCCGCAACCATGATCCGAAGGCCGCCTCACGCCCCTTCGACCGCGACCGCGACGGTTTCGTCTTCGGTGAGGCGGGTGCGCTCATGATCATCGAAACCGAGGAGCACGCGCTGGCCCGCGGCGCGAAGATCCACGCCCGAATCATGGGCGCGGGCATCACATCCGACGGTTTCCACCTCGTCGCACCCGATCCGGAGGGCACCGGGGCCGCCCGCGCCATGAGTCGCGCCATGGAACACGCCGGTATCTCCAAATCCGATGTCTCGCATATCAATGCGCACGCCACCGCCACCCCGATCGGCGATACGGCCGAGGCGAACGCCATCTATCAGGCCGTCGGCAACCACGCAGCTGTCTACGCGCCGAAGTCCGCGCTGGGCCATTCCATCGGTGCCGTGGGTGCGCTCGAATCGGTGCTCACCGTGCTCAGCGTGCGCGACGGAATCATCCCGCCCACCTTGAATTTGGACAATCTGGACCCGGAAATCGACCTTGACGTGGTCGCCGGTTCGGCGCGCTCCGGTACCTACGAGTACGCGCTGAACAACTCGTTCGGTTTCGGCGGCCACAACGTAGCCCTGGCCTTCGGCCGGTACTGAGTGACGTGCATCATGGACACCTGCTAGTCTTCCCCAGCCCCAGCTACTTCTCGGGCTTCGGTGTCGATTCTTGTTCGGTGTCACTGCACAGTCATTTCTGTGAGTTGAAAAAGGATAGGGAATGATCGGCGAGACCATTGATGACTATCTGGACGAACGCGGCAATATTCAGATGCCGAGCAACCAGACCATGATCGACCTGGTCGACAAGCACTCTGCGGCGCAAGGGGATGAGCTCGCCTACCGCTATGTCGACTACTCCCGCGAACGCGACGGTGAGTATTTCGAGCTGACCTGGAACGAGTTCGGTGTCCGGTTGCGTGCGGTGGCAGCCCGGTTGCAGCAGGTGACGCAGCCGGGCGATCGAGTCGCCATCCTGGCGCCGCAGGGGTTGGACTACATCGTCGCCATGTACGCGGCGGTCTACGCGGGTTGTATCGCGGTGCCGTTGTTCGACCCGGATGAGCAGGGTCATTCGGATCGGTTGCACGCGGTGCTCGACGACTGTCAGCCCGCGGCCATCCTGACGATCGGTCCCTCGGCACCCGGTGTGCGCGAGATCTTCCGGGATCTGCCCGCGCCGAAACGGCCGCGCATCATTGCGGTGGAAGCGATTCCGGACAGCGTCGGTTCCGCCTGGGTGCGCCCGGACATCAATATCGACAGCATCGCGTACCTGCAGTACACCTCCGGTTCCACCCGCACGCCCGCCGGTGTGGAGATCACGCACCGCGCGGTCGGCACCAACCTGCTGCAGGTGATCAATACCGTTGGTATCACCGAGAAAGCGCGCGGCGTCACCTGGTTACCGCTGTTCCACGATATGGGCCTGTTGACGGTCATCCTGCCGACCATCGGCGGCAAGTTCATCACCATCATGTCGCCCAGCGCCTTCGTGCGCCGGCCGTACCGCTGGATCAAGGAACTGGCCGCGCAGGAGGACGGCGCCGAGATCTTCGCCGCCGCACCGAATTTCGCGTTCGAGCATGCCGCGGCGCGCGGTCTGCCCAAGCCGGGTGAGGAACTCGACCTCTCCAATGTGATCGGCCTGATCAACGGCAGCGAACCGGTGTCGGTGACGTCGATGAAGAAGTTCAACGACGCCTTCGAGCCGTACGGTCTGCCCAAGACCGCGATCAAGCCCTGCTACGGCATGGCGGAGGCGACGCTGTTCGTCTCGGCCACCAGGCGCGAGGATGAGGCGCGAGTGGTCTACGTGGACCGCACCGAACTCAATGCCGGGCGCATGACCGAGGTCAGCCCGGACGCGGAAAACGCTGTGTCCCAGGTGTCTTGCGGTTATGTGGCGCTGTCGCAGTGGGCGGTGATCGTCGATCCGGAGACCGGTGCGGAGAAGCCGGAGGGCGAGGTCGGCGAGATCTGGCTGCACGGCAAGAATATGGGCATCGGCTACTGGGGTCGCCCCGAGGAATCCGAGGCCACCTTCCGCAATCGCCTGAAAGTCCGTCAGCCGCAAGGCAGTCACGCCGAGGGCGCGGATGACGACGCGGATTGGATGCGCACCGGCGACTTCGGTGCGTACCTGGACGGCGAGCTCTACATCACCGGCCGCGTCAAGGATCTGGTGATCGTGGACGGGCGCAATCACTATCCGCAGGATCTGGAGTACTCCGCGCAGGAGTCCAGTACCGCGCTGCGCCCGGGATTCGTTGCGGCATTCTCGGTTTCGGCGAATCAGATGCCGGTCGAGGCGGCCACGCCGAACGGGGTGAAGCTCACCCTGGATCCCGGCGACAATGCCGAGCAGTTGGTGATAGTGGCCGAACGCGGCACCGGCGCGGCCAAACTCGAACCGGAGCCCATCGCCGAAGCGGTGCGCACCGCCATCGCCAAACGGCACGGCGTCACCGTCCGCGATCTGCTGCTCGTCCCGGCCGGTTCCATTCCGCGTACCTCCAGCGGCAAGATCGCCCGCCGCGCCTGCAAGACCGCGTACGTCGAAGGCACCCTGCGCGGCGGCTACCGCCAGCAAGCCTTCCCCGACGTCACGGAGTAACGCTTCGTCGTCTCGGGATAACGGGGAAGCTCGGCCCGCGTGCGCTGCGCGCGGGCCGTTTTCGTGCCAAGGGGGATTGGCACGGCGGCGCGTACCGGGCAGGTAGTCAGACCGGTCCGTACACTTTCTGGCCGTGTGGACTTCCGCCCGGATCGGGCTTCTTCTGACGACTACCGCTGCCGTGCTGGCCTTTTCCGGAACGTCGGTGGCCGGTGCGACGGAGGTGGCACCGGCATTCTGCGGAACGCCGCTCTCCGCCGATGAAATCGGGACAATCGGCCGACTATCGGACACTTCAGACCTGACCGGGGATGCGTTGCAGCGGTTGGAGACCGCCGTGCGCCGCAATCATGAGATCACCGAGATCCTCACCGCGCACAAGGATCGCCGGGGACTGTTCGGCATCGGCCTGGACGGCGTCGAACAGGTCGCGGTCATGCCCCTGCAGGAGGATCCCACCGCCTTCCAGGACCGCGATTACGCGCACGCCATCAGCCTCGAGCTACTGAGCCGCTACCTGAACAACCTGCATGCCGAGTTCACCGGCGGCGCGGTCGAATCCCATTGGGCGCGTTACTTCGCGCAGGCGGCGCGGTGCGAGCTGTCCGGGGCGCGGGTGGCCATGTCCGGCTACAGCGCGCATCTCGCGGTGGACCTGTCGTACTCCATCGCCGCGATCGGCACCCGCCCCGAGAACGCCCCCGACTACTTCAAGATCGTCGCCGCCATCGCGGGTGCGGGCGATGTCATCGTGGACCGCACCAAAGAGGTCTACAACGCCGATCTCGGCCCGCTGTGGCGCTTCTACTTCGTCGGCGAGGGTCTGGACCTGCTGGTGGGCAAGGGCGTCGCCACCAAACCCCTGCTGGTCCTGGCCGACCTCGGCGCGAACGTCGTGATCTTCGGAAACGGTCTGGCTCTGGAGGATCCGGCCCTGCACGACGCCACCGCCGGCGAGATCCGCGCCCTCACCGATGCCGCCGACGTCGCCTTCCAGGTGCTGGCCGACATCCACGCCCTCTAGCGCTGCGCCGAATCAGCCTGCGGCGGTATCGGTTCGGCGTCGTCTACGTCCCGCCGCCTTGGCCCAGTACATCGAGTAGTCCGCGGCCTGCAGCAGGTCGTCGGCTGTCGTGTGCGCCGCGTACTCCTCGGCGATGCCGACGCTGGCGGTGACGGTGAGCCGATGCCCCTGCACCTCGAACGGATGGGTGAAGGCGCGGCGTACACAGCGCGCGATCTCATCCACCTCGGCGGTGGAGTTCGGCACCAGCACCACGAATTCGTCACCGCCGATCCGGGCGACCAGCTGCCCGAAGCCGTCCGCGCAGGCGTCCAGCCGCGCGGCGGCCTGCACCAGCAGTTCATCGCCGACCGCGTGCCCGAAGGTGTCGTTGACGGCCTTGAAATGGTCCAGATCCACATAGCAGAGCCCGACCCGGCTATCCGGATCGGTGAAGGCGGCGGTGAGCGCGTCGAAGAAGCGGGAGCGATTGGCCAGCCCGGTCAGCTGATCGTGGTGGGCGCGATAGTGCAATCGCTCGCGCAGCGCGCGCCGCTCGGAGATGTCCTCCACCAGAATGAGCGTGTACTGCGGCTGACCGTGATCATCGCGAATCAGCGAGACATTGATATTGGTCCACACGGTGCGCCCGTCCCGGTGCGGATACGCCTTCTCCAACTGCGCGTTGTCCACATCCCCGCGTAGCACCGACGCGTACAGCGGCCACATCTCCGGATCATCGTCGGGATGGCTGAGATCGGTGACTTCGAGGGCGCACATCTCGGCGGGGGTGTAGCCGAGCATATTCGCGAAAGCGGCGTTCACTTCGATGATGCGTCCGGTCATATCAGACAATCCGGTGCCAATTCCGGCCTGCGCGAACACCGCCCGGAATCGCGCCTCACTGGCTCGCAGTTGTTCCTGCATGTGTAATCGCGCGGTCATCTCCGCCACCCGCACGCTTTCCTGCTCGGTGAGCAGCCAGCGCCGGAAGGCGCGAACATAGCCGGTTGTGAAGGCGCCCAGCAACTCTGCGGCACGCGTGGCCGGAATCGCGTTCTGCTGAGCGAAATACGCGTCGAGCACCGAGACGCAGCGGCCCAGCACCTCATCCCCGACGAAGTGCGCCCGCGCCAGTTCCGCGCCGAGTTCGGCCACCCGTTCGGCGGGCTCGCCATTGCGCGCGGCGGCATCGACCTGCCCGGCCAGCCGGGCGAGCAGTGCGATGGTCTCGTCGCGGCTCATGGGCACGACGTGATCGCGGGCTCCGCTGTCGAGCGCGGCCACCCACTGATCGACCAGTTCGGCGTGCGGGCCACCCTGCTCCGGCCCACCCCCGGGATCCGACGCCATGAGGGTCGATGGTAGCCCCGCAGCTCCGCTCCCGCGAACCCCGGCCCCGTGGCCGCCGGTGATATACCATTGCGGCGCTTCACGATTGGTAGCAGGTTCGAGAGGGGCTAGGAATCGATGACCAGACCGAGTTGGGCACCGGAGGGTATCGATCTCGATCGCCCCAGCGCCTCCCGCGTATACGACTACTTCGTCGGCGGTATGCACAATTTCGAGATCGACCGCGAACTCGCGCAGATGATCGAGAAGTTCACCCCGAACGTCGCCGAGACCATGCGCGCCAACCGCGATCTGCTGCGCCGCGCGGTGCGCCTGCTGACCGATGCGGGCATCGACCAGTTCCTCGATCTGGGTTCGGGCATCCCCACCGTCGGCAATGTGCACGAGGTGGCGCAGGCCCGGAACCCGCAGGCCCGGGTGGTCTACGTCGATATCGATCCGGTGGCCGTCGCGCACAGCCAGGCCATCCTGGACGGCAACCCGCTCACCGCCGTCATCCATGCCGATGTGGCGCAGGCTGATTCGATCCTGTCGAGTCCGGATGTGCGGCGCCTGCTGGACTTCGAGCGTCCGATCGCCGTATTGCTGCTCGGTGTACTGCATTTCGTTCCCGACGAGTCCGATCCCGCCGCGGCCGTGGCGAAACTGCTGGATGCCTGCGTACCCGGCAGCTATGTCGCCATCACCCACGCCACCGCGGACGGTCAGCCGCAGGAGGTGCTGGACGCGCAGAAGCTCTCCGGCCGCACCTCGACCGAGATCACGCTGCGCGGCCGGGACGAGATCGCCGCCTACTTCGGCGACTGGACCCTGCTCGAGCCCGGCCTGGTGCAGCTGCCGCTGTGGCGTCCGGAGGATCCCGCCGATATCGGCGAGAATCCGGAACGTTCCGGCGCGTACGGCGGTCTCGCCAAGAAGGACTGACCGCGGTCCGCTCGGGGCGCGATCAACGCGATACCGCGGCGGCGAGCAGACTCGCCACCGCGGTGTGTTCGGTTACCGCGCCGCGCGGCGGAAGGTGAGTACCGCCGCCAGGGCCGCCACGGCGGCGATGACCGCGGCCGCGCGGAACGCAGCCGCGAAACCGTCGGTGAGAGCCAGTGTGTCGCCGAGCTTTTCGGCTCCGGCGGCCGAGGCGATCGCCGTCACCGCGGCCAGGCCCAGCGCCGAACCGATCTGATAACCGGTGTTCACGATGCCCGAGGCCAGCCCGCCCTCTTCCGGCGGCGCGGCCGAGATGGCGGTTTGCAGCGACGGCACGAAGGCCAGTGACATGCCCAGCGCCGCGATCAGCGAACCCGGCAGCACATCCACCAGGAAGTTCCCGTCCGCGCGCACGAAGGACAGCCACACCAGACCGGCGGCCAGAATCAGTAGTCCGGTGACGATCATGGTGCGAGCGCCGAAGCGCGCGAACAACTTCGGTGACAGCGCCACCATGCCCGCCATGATGAGCGCGGTCATCGGCAGCAGCGCCGCACCCGACGGGAACGCCGAATATCCGAGCACCTGTTGCAGATACAGGTTCAGGAAGAACCACATGGGCACCCACGCCGCACCGAGCAGCAATTGCGCCAGATTGGCCGCACCCAGGTTCGGGGACCGGAACACCGACAGCGGCATGAGCGGTTCGCTACGGCGAATCTGAATGGCCAGGAACGCGATCAGCAGCACCGCGGCCAGCGCGAGCACTCCCCAGGTGGCTCCGGAGAGCCAGCCCGCCTCCGGTGCGCGGACCACGGCGAACACCGCCGCGCCGAGTCCCAGGGTGGCGGTGAGCGCGCCGAGCAGATCGACCGAACCGTGCGGAGCCAGAGCACCACCGGGAACCAGGGCGGGAGCCGCGATCAGCGCCAGTACCGCCAGCGGGATATTGATGTAGAAAACCCAAGGCCACGAGGCGTATTCGGTAATCAGCCCGCCGAGGAAGACGCCCGCCGTGCCGCCCGCGGGCGCTGCCGCGCCGTACACCGCGAACGCTTTGGTCAGCTCCCGGGGGTTTGACCCGAACAGCATCATGAGCAGGGTCAGTGCCGAGGGCGCGATGAGCGCCGCGCCCGCACCCTGGATACCGCGCCCGATCAGTTCGACCGTGGCGGAGGTGGCCAGGCCCGCCAGCAGTGATCCGAGGCCGAGGATCGCCCAGCCGGTCTGGAATATCCGGCGTGCGCCGAGAATGTCGGACAGTTTGCCGCCGAGCAGTAGCAGTCCGCCGAAGACCACCACGTAGGCATTGAACACCCAGCTCAGGTTCTCCTGCGAAAACCCCAGCGCGCCCTGCATTTCCGGCAGCGCGACGCCGATGATCGAGGTGTCCATGATGACCATGAACTGGGCCAGGGCGATGAGGGCGAGGGCGGCCCACCGTCGCGAGGACGGTGGCGCCTGAGTAGCGATGGACACGGTCTCACTCCTTCGAAGGTTCGATGCGTTCTTGTATACCCATGGGGGGTATGCTGAGGGAATGGTGAGATCCGTGATTCATTTCATACCCACCGGGGGTATGAAAAAGGCGGCCCCCCGGTTAAGGGAGCCGCCGTCATACCGCTTGCGATGGAGCGCTTTTCGCGGCTCAGGCCGCTTTCGCGCGGATGTACGCCGCCAAGGCGGGCAGCACCGCGTCGAGGCGTTCGCGCACCTCGGGTGCGGCCACCAATCCGTCCGGACCCAACTGTTCGCGCACCACGGTGATCCGCCCGGATGCCGGTTCGGCGATATCGGCGCTCACGTAACCCAGTACGGTGCGCAGGGTTTCGATCGCCGCGTCGCCGCGGCCGGGATAGGCCACATTGATCCACGCCACCGGTTTGTCCACCAGATCGCCGGTGCCGACCGTCCATTCGAGCAGGTTCTTGAGACTGCCGGGAATCATGCCCGCGTACTCGGGCGTGCAGATGAGCACCGCGTCGGCATCGCCGAGCTGCTTGCGCAGGGCCTCGACGGTCGCGGGGGCGGGGTCATCGCCGGGGATGAACTGGGGCAGGTGCACCAGCCCGTCGTAGAGCGTCGTCACGAAATCGGCCGAGGCCCCGGCCGCGATGGTGCGCAGCGCGGCGGTATTGGTGGAACTGTCCCGGGTGCTGCCCGAGATCAGCAGTATGCGCAGGGGTGTGGTCACAGTGCGGGCAACGTGCCTGGCCGCGCGGGTATTTCGCGGGCGGCCCCGAGTCCTCTTCCGTCCCACCGAGTGGGAGGTGTTGGTTCATAACCTGTCACTTCGTCCCATTTTCGGTATCGTGGGCGGAATGCCGCACTGTCCCGGACAGTGATAAACGTTCGGATTCGATTGTGCGACAACTACATAGCGTGTGTTTGTGTTCGAAAGGCAGGCGACGATGACTGCGTTCACCAACCGCTTCGACGAGGCGGCGGTCGGTGCCGGAGGCTCCACCGAGGCATACGACGGGCTGGGTCCCGGGCGAGTGCTGGCGGCGGAGCCGATGACGGCGTACCTGCTGCCCGGGGTGCGACTGCCCGCCCGCGCCTGGCGAATCGAGTACACCACCACCACCCGATCCGGCGATCCGACGCAGGTCACCGGCACCGTGCTGGTTCCGCGCGAACCATGGCGCGGTCCGGGCTCACGACCGCTGATCGGCTATGCCGTCGGCACCCAGGGCCTGGCCAACAAGGTCGCCGCCGCCTCCTGGCAGTTCCGCTTCGGCCTGGAATACGAATCGCTCTTCATCACCGCGGCGCTGCGGCGCGGCTGGGCGCTGGCCATCACCGACTATCCGGGACTCGGCAATCCGGGCACGCACCCGTACGTCATGGGCCACTCGCTGGGCCCGGCCGTACTGGACAGCATGCGCGCCGCCCGCCGCCTCACCGCCGCGGGCCTGGATCCGAATGGCCCGCTGGGCATCTACGGCTACTCCGAGGGCGGTTGCGCCGCGGGCTGGGCGCTGCAATTGCAGCCCTCCTATGCCCCGGATCTGCCGCTCGCCGGCGGCGTGGTCGGCTCCGCCCCGGCCGATCTGGTCGACATGATCAAGTTCCTGGACGGCACCCCGTACGCCTTCCTGCTGTTCTACGGCGTGCTCGGACTCGACGCCGCGTACCCGGAACTCGATGTGCTGCAATACCTCAAGCCCGCGGGCCGTGCGCTGGCCGCCATCCTGCGCCGCACGCACGCGATTCCCGCCGCGGTCGCCGGTATCGGCCTGGGTCTGGTCGTGCCGACGAAGGTCTCCACCTACTGCTACCGGATGCCGTTCGAGGTGCCCGAGGTGCGAGCGCGCCTGCTGGAGAACAAGCTCGGCGCGATCGCCCCCGCGACGCCGGTGCTGGTGGCGGGCGGCACCGCCGAGCAGATCATTCCCTATCCGCAGGCTGTCCGATTGGCCGAGCAGTGGAAATCGCTCGGTGTCGATGTCACCATGCTGTCCATGCCCAGGCGTGAACACATCACCGGCGCACTGTCTTTCGCGCGACCGGCGCTGAGTTTCCTGGCGGACCGCTTCGCCGAATCCGGCGCGACAGTCCTGAAGCGCGGCGCGTAACCGCGTCAGACCCCGACGCTCCAATGCAACACGCGAGAAGTGAACAGCACCAGGCCGAGTGAGACCACCGCGACGGTGACGAGTCCGACGATGGCGACCACCAGTGGCCGCCAACCGGTCCGCGCCAGTTCGCGAATATTCACATTCAGCCCGACGCCCGCGAAGGTGAGCAGGAACGCCCAGCGCGACAGATTGGCCAGGTTCGTGGTCTGCTGCTTGGTCAGCCAGTGCGCGGTCGCCACCGCGGACACCGCCAGGAAGCCGAGCACGAACTTGGGGAACTTCTCCCAGACGAACGCGGCCTTGGCGCGCACGCCGGGGGCGATGGCGTCGGCCTGGCCGCGCGAGGCCCAGTAGGCCGCGAAGCCCAGCACCACGAAGCCGATGAGCGCGTTGCGGGTGGACTTCACCAGCACCGCGACCTTGCCCGCGGTATCGGAGTACAGGTAGCCGGTGGCGGTGGTCTCGGCCGTATTGTCAACGGCCAGACCGGCCCACAGCCCGAACTCGTGATCGGTCAGCCCCATGGCGTGACCCAGCGGCGGCAGCGCGAACAGCGCGACCGCGCCGAGCGCCAGAATCGCGGCGATGGCATAGCTGACATCGGAATTGCGCGCCCGGATCGCACCCTTACCGGCGATGATCGCGGATACCCCGCAGATGGCGGTGCCGATGGCCAACAGCGACCCCAGCTTGCCGGACAGCCCCAGCAGCCGCGCCACCAGCAGGATGATGGCCCCCGAGACCGTCATATCGACCAGGATCTGCAGGAAGCTGGTGCCGCCCAGCTTCGCCACATCGCCGAGCAGGAAGCGCGAGCCCAGCGCCACGATGCCGATCTTCAGCCAGAATTCGTAGGTGCCCACGCCCGGCCGGAAAATGCGATGCAGCCCAATGGTATTGGTGATGAGCAAGCCGATCAGAATGGCCCACAGCACGTACTCGATATCGGGCACGGTCCAATGCTGGTGTTTGGCAAGGGAATTCCACCAGATCTGCGCGTACTTGCCGAGCACGCCGACGCCGATGAGCAGCGCGATGCCGGGCAGATAGGACAGCAGCCGGTTCAGCGTGAGCGGCCCGTTATCGGTGGTCTCATCGAATTCGTCGGAGGTGGTGTTCGCGGTGATCGCCGTATCGCTCATGCCGTCACCACGGAATCTTGGGCAGGGCATCGAAAATGGCGAGCACGGTGGCCACGCCCGCCACGATCACGGACCACCAGTCGGCGCCGAGCCGCCCGAGGGCGTCCAACCACGACGATCGGGCGCCGGATGACTCCGGCGCGGGATGAGAACTTGTCACGACTTGCCTCCAGAAACACACTGCGGGTGGACCCCCGCTGGGCCGCAGACCTGCACTATGAGGCTGGGAACGGTTGCGAACCAGTGTTGAAATCGCGGTGATTCCGGATGCGTGGGTTCGGCCGCCGATCAGGTATCCGGCGGGCCGATCCAAGCGATCGCGGTGATGGACGGGCTCAATCGCGGCGGTGGGCGCGGCGATGCGCGGCCGGGGTGGTGCCGGTCCAGCGTTTGAACGCGTGGATGAACGGCGTCGCTTCGGCATAGCCGAGCCGAATCGCTATGTCGTCGACGGATAGCGGTGTGGCGGTGAGCATTTCCTCCGCGAGCGCCTGCCGCACCTCGTCCAGTAGCGCGCGATACGACGTGCCCGCGGCCACCAGGTGGCGGCGCAGCGTGCGGGTGCTGAGATTGAGATCGCGGGCCACCGCGTCCAGGCTGGGCGGTGTGCTGAAACCCGTTGTGCCCGAACCGGGCAGCAGTCGATCGCGAACCTCGCCGGCGATTCCGGTGCGGGCGCTGCGCCGGTGCAGCAGTTCCCGGCACTGCGCCACACATACCGCCCAGGTGGGTTGATTGGCCTGGGGGAGCGGGCGAGTCAGCAGATCCGGATCGATGCCGAAAATGGTGTGCGCGCGATCGAAACGCGGGCGCACCCCGAAAAGCGCGGCCATCCGATCGACCTGATCGGTTGCGGGATAGCAGAATTCGGCGCTGCTGAAATCGACGCGCGCGCCCAGCAGATCACTCATCACCCGGTGCATGGCGACGATATCCCGCTCCACCAGGAACCGCTGCACATCCGCCGGGACGGTGTCGTGGTGAATCCAGGTGATCACCTCGTGCGGGCGCGATTCCACGATCGGCGTGCAGAACGCGAAACCGAGCCGGTAGTAGCGCAGCGCCAGCGAAATCGCTTCGCGCAGTGTGGGACTGGTGACGCACGCGTACCCGAAGATGCCGAAGGTGCTGATCCGGTAGCGCCGCCCGACCTCGACGCCCAGCGCGGGCACATCGGTGACCTCGCGCACCAGATTGCGCACCACCGCGAGTTCGGCCTCGGCGGAGACCTGCGCCTCCGGATCGCCGAGCTGTGCCACGCTCACCCCGGTATCGGCCAGCATGCGCGCGAGCGGCACCCCGTGCTCGGCCGCGAACTCGGCCATGACCGCGACGCTGGCGGTGCCGCGCGGAAAATTCCAGGTGCGGACCTCCGGCTCCTCGAGCGTGCTCATACCCCAAGTATGTCCGAAACTGTGGATTTCTTGGCCGCCGCGCATTCTCGCTCGCATCGCCGCTGGTCGTAGCGTTTCCGGCATGCGCTTCGACTACGACGTGATTGTCATCGGCTCCGGTTTCGGCGGCAGTGTCAGCGCCCTGCGCCTGACCGAGAAGGGGTATCGCGTCGGCGTGCTGGAGGCCGGGCGGCGGTTCGAGGACCACGAATTCGCCAAGACCTCCTGGCGCGCGCGGCAGTTCCTGTGGGCTCCCGCGCTGGGCTGCTTCGGAATTCAGCGCCTGACCCTGCTCAAGGACACCTTCATCATGAGCGGTGCGGGCGTCGGCGGTGGTTCGCTGGTGTACGCCAATACGCTCTACCAGCCGCCGGACAAGTTCTACGCCGATCGCCAGTGGGGGCATATCACCGACTGGAAGGCCGAACTCGCTCCGCACTACGACCAGGCCAAACGCATGCTGGGCGTGACGACCAATCCGGCCACCACGCCCGCGGACCGGGTTTTGCGCGAGGTCGCCGACGATATGGGCATCGGCGACACCTATCAGCGCACACCCGTCGGCGTCTTCTTCGGCGGACCCGGTCGGCGTCCGGGGGAGGACGTGCCGGATCCATTCTTCGGCGGCGTCGGCCCGGACCGTCGCACCTGCACGCACTGCGGTGAGTGCATGACCGGGTGCCGCCACAATGCCAAGAACACCCTGGTCAAGAACTATCTCTACCTGGCCGAAAAGGCCGGTGCCACAGTGCATCCGCTCACCACGGTGACCGATGTGCGCCCGCTGTCGGGCGGCGGCTATGCCATCGAGACGGTGCGCACCGGGCGGCGAATTCGCAAACAGCGGCGCGAATTCACCGCCGAGCAGGTGATTTTCGCGGCCGCCTCGCTCGGCACCCAGCGGCTGCTGCACCGTCTGCGCGATCGTGGCTCACTGCCGAATATCTCGCCCCGGCTCGGATATCTGTCCCGCACCAATTCCGAAGAGCTGCTGTCCGTTCGGAGCCGGGACCGCGATAACGACTTCACCAAGGGCGTGGCGATCACCTCCTCCATCCACCCCGACCCGGACACCCATATCGAACCGGTCCGCTATGGCAGGGGCAGTAATGTCCTGGCCCTGATGACCACCGCCATGGTCAGCGGCGAACCGCCGCGCGGTCGGCGCTGGCTCCGCGAATTGGCCAGGAACCGGCGCGATCTCGCGAAAATGCACAACCCGCGCCACTGGTCCGAGGAGATGATCGGCCTGCTGGTCATGCAATCGGTGGACAATTCGATCACCACGGTCACCAAGCGCGGCCTCTTCGGCCGCCGCATGACCACCACCCAGGGCGAGGGCGACCCCAACCCCACCTGGGTCCCCTCCGGCCATGAGGTCGCGCACCGCGTCGCGGCCAAAATCAATGGCTTCCCCACGGGTTCGGCCACCAGCAGCATTTTCAATATCCCCATGACCGGCCACTTCCTCGGCGGCTGCGCCATCGGCGATTCCCCCGACACCGGCGTGGTCGACCCCTACCACCGCCTCTACGGCCATCCGGGCCTGCACATCATCGACGGCTCCACCATTTCCGCCAACCTCGGCGTGAACCCCTCCCTCACCATCACCGCCCAGGCCGAACGCGCAACATCGCTGTGGCCCAACAAGGGTCAGCCCGACCCGCGCCCGGCCCTCGGTGCGCCCTACGAACGCCTCACCCCGATCACGCCACACAACCCGATGGTCCCCCCGACCGCCCCCGCCGCGCTGCGGCTCCCGATCATCGCGATCAACGACACGGCACCTGCGGAAAGCTGATACCCGCCGAGCCCCCTTGGAAAGGGGGGCTCGGCGAACTATTACAGCTGAGCCAGACGGGTTTTCGCGTCGGCGTATTCGCGAGCCAGGCGATCCACCAGGTCGGCGGTGGGCACCACGGCGTCGACGGCGGCGATGCCCTGGCCCGAACCCCAGATATCGCGCCACGGCTTGGGCCCGATGGTGGGGGAGTCGCCGGTGCCGAAGTCCATGGCGGACGGATCGGCCTGGCCGAGGTTGTCCGGATCCAGGCCGGCGGCGGTGATGCTGGGGCGCAGGTAGTTTCCGTGCACACCGGTGAACAGGTTGGAGTACACGATGTCCGAGGCCGAGGAGTCGGCGATCATCTGCTTGTAGCCGTCGACGGCATTGGCCTCCTCGGTGGCGATGAAGGCGGAGCCGATGTACGCCAGATCCGCGCCCGCCGCCTGGGCCGCGAGGATGGACCGGCCGTGCGCGATGGCTCCCGAGAGCAGCAGCGGCCCGTCGAACCAGGCCCGAATCTCCTGGATGAGCGCGAACGGCGATTGCGCGCCCGCATGCCCGCCCGCACCGGCGGCGACGGCGATGAGGCCGTCCGCGCCGCGTTCAACCGCCTTGTGCGCGAACACGTCATTGATCACATCGTGCAGCACGATGCCACCGTAGGAGTGCACGGCCTCGTTCACATCCGGACGCGCGCCGAGCGAGGTGATGACGATCGGCACCTGGAATTCGACGACCGTGGCCAGGTCCTCCTCCAGCCGGTCATTGCTCTTGTGCACGATCAGATTCACCGCGTACGGCGCGGACGGCTGCTCCGGATGTTCCGCGTCATGTTTGGCGAGCGCCTCGTTGATCTGGATCAACCATTCGCGGAACTGCGCCTGCGGCCGGGCGTTCAGCGATGGGAACGAACCCACCACGCCCGCACGGGATTGCGCGATCACGAGCTCCGGCCCGGAGACGATGAACATGGGGGACGCGACGGCGGGCAGCCGCAGACGTTCGGACAGGATGGGCGGCAGGCTCATTGACGCATTTCCTTCGATGGGCGGTTAACTTCGCGCGGGGCGCGCTGGTGATACTGCCAGCGCGCGCCCGCGCCCGCGATTCAGGCCGCGTGACCTATGTAGTTGACCGACCCGCCGATCGTCCCCTGCTCCTTCGGACCGATCAGGACCTTGATGAACGACTGCTGCGCGCGCAGCCCCGCGCGGGCCTGCCGAGCGCGCCAGCCGGGCACCAGCATGCCGACGCCGGAGCGCGCCACATTGACCGGGAACTTCGCCACCGGATACCAGGGCGGCATATAGCCGGGCAGGCCGAGCTGCCGCATCCGGCCCCGCCCCAGGAAGGCCGTGCTGATCGAAAGATGCTGTGCCCAGGCGATTCTGCGGCGCAGTGCCGGAAGTGTGGAGTAGTGCCAGGTCAGCGGGTCCTCGGCCATGGGCCGGGCCAATTCCATACTGCTGTCGTCGGGCGCGGTGAGGACGCTCAGATAGTGGTAGAGCTGTTTGGTGGCGTCCAGGAACCCATTGGGCAGGTACCGTTCCTCGATTCCCATAACCCAGCCGACATAGCGGGTGAGGTGCACGATGGCGTCGAGTTCCCTGGGTGTGAAGACATTGCCCATCATCATCCCGGTGAGCGCGGGCGCGTAGAGCGCGCCCAGCATGGTGACGGCCATATCGGTCTGATTGACCGGCACGCCCCATTCCTCGGCATTCCACTCCGGCAGTTTCGCGACGTGCCGCCGTACGAAGGTGTGGATCAGCCGCACGTGCAGGGTGGAGCGAAAACCCTTGCCGCCGGGCCGCATTCCGCCGTCCGAGATGACGTCCAGCGCCCATTTCATGGTTTCGGCGAAGCGCTGGCCGCCGCCGGTGGCACCGCTCTTACCGGTATTGGTGAGCAGCAGCGTGCGGTTGATGCCGGAGGCGACGAATCCGCCGAGGAACGGCACATCGCGCGCGAGATAGATGCCGTCGAGTCCAGCGGCCTGGAAGATGCGCTCGCCCAGTTCGATTCGCTTCCAGTCCACCCATGCGGGCGGGTTCTCCACCTGGGTGAAGAAGGCGCGCAACGGTTCCGGTGCGTCCGGGACATTGTCGATACCGTGCTCCAGCGCCCGATCGAAGAGCGGCCGCACCTTGCCCATTCCGGCCGTGTACATCCACTCGACCAGCTCGTCCATGGGCCGGTCGCCGATGGTCAGGGCCTCGCCCATGGCCGTCCACTCCGCATCGTCCGGCGGCCGCATTCGCATCAGCTTGGCGACCGGGCCCAGTACCGGCACCGCGGCCGGGTGCACGGGGTGCCGGGTCGGAATGGTGGACGGTCGAGTGCGCGTCATCGGGCAGCTCCTTCGCAATTCTGGTGAACTTCCTCACCAGATATCTGGCAATAGTCTCCACCAGACGGCCGATTGTGACAAGACTCGAGAGAAAATCTCTCATGCACTCAGACCTGCTCAGGGGTGGTATCGGGCCGGGCCGAGCCTGTCACCAGTACGTTTGGTGATAGGCTTCACCAAAATTGTCAAGAATTTCGGACGGGCGGTGCGGCACGTGGTAGCGGATCGCGGGCGATACGCCGGACTCAGCGCCGAGGAGCGCATGCGGCAGCGGCGCGGGAAATTGCGCGAGGCCGCCCTGGCGACCATTGCCGAGCAGGGCCTGTCCGGGCTCAAGGTGCGGGCGCTGTGCGCTCGCGCGGGTCTGAACGACCGCTACTTCTACGAGAGCTACGCCGATACCGACCAATTGCTGTTCGAGGTCATGGAGATCGAACTCGCCGCCGTCATGGCCGAATTGGTCGCCGTCATCGCCACCGAACCCGCGGATGCCCGGGTGCGCCTGCGCGCGGTCGTGGAGGCCGGAATCGCCGCGGTCGCGGACCATCCGGTGCGCCGCGCCATCTTCATCGATTTGCAGACCACCGGTGAATTGCGCCGCCGCCGCGCCGAATTCGTCGCCATCGTGGGCGGCATCATGCTGGATCAGGGCCGTGAGCTGCTGGGCGCGGACGCCGTCACCGGCATCGACGCCGAACTCGCCGCCCGCACCATCTCGCACGGCGGACTGGAGTTGGTATCGGAATGGCTGCGCGGCGATCTGGATATCGAGCGCGCCCGGCTCATCGACTTCCTGGTCGCGATGATTCTGACCACCTCGCAGATCACCACCACCGTGCGCCGGGAAATGGCCGGGGCCGCCGATGGATCGCGGGGCTGAGATGGCGGCCGAACCCCGGGTGGATTGGCTGGCGGGCGGTGTCCGCCGCTCGCTCGCCAGTGATCGGATCGTCGCGGTCGCGCGGGAATTGTTCCTGGCCAAGGGTTTCGACCGGGTCGGCGTGGATGATGTGGCGGCGGCCGCAGGTTGTTCCCGGGCCACCCTGTACCGGCATTTCAAGGGTAAGCCCGCGCTGATCGACGCGGTGATGGCGAATTCCGCCGTGGTGGTGGCCGAACGGGTCGCGGCGGCGGTGCGGCGCTACGAGGGTTCGCGCCGCATCGTGGAGGCCATTCTCGCCTCGGTGACGGCGGTGCGCTCGGATCCGGCGATGGCGCGCTGGTTCGCGGACCGCGCGGGCGGCACCGACGAGGTCTTCGCCACCTCACCGGAACTGGGGCGGATCGCGACCGTGCTGACCGGTATCGCGCCCGATGACGAAGCGGCGCAATGGATTGTGCGGGTGGTGCTGTCCCTGCTGTGCTGGCCGCTCGCCGATGCCGCGAGCGAACGCCGCATGGTGGAGCGCTTCGTCAGCTGACCAGCGGATCTCAGCTGAGCAGCGGCGCGTCCGGATCCAGGATCAATCCGCGTGACTCGGCCGTGGAAGACAGTGCGCCCCAGGCGAAATGGGTGAGCTGTTCGGCCAATTCCTTACCGTCGATGACCGGATCGTTGAGCCAGCGCAGCACGCCGAGCCCGACCGCGCCCAGTAGCGCGTCCACCACGAACTGGGTGTGTTCCCCGTTCGCACCGCGCAGGCGCAGCACCCCGGACAGGAATTCGGCGACGGCGTCGGAGAGCGGCCGCCCGTCCTCGATCAGTCGCGCGGCCCCGAACGCCGCCACCACGTGCGAGCTGACAATGAACCGAAACAGGTTGGGCCGCTCGGAAACCAGATCGATATAGGCGGTCAGCGCGATGCGAATCGCCTCGCGTGCCGAGGCGGCGGGATCGAACAGCGGCGTCACCCGCTCCACGATCAGTTCCTGCACCCGCCCGCTCACCGCGGCGAGCAGTTCCACCTTGTCGCCGAAGAATCGGTACAGCTTGGGGCGAGGTATACCGGCCGTTTTCACCACATCGTCGATGGACAGATCCGGCCCGTGCGCGTCGATGGCGCGAATGGTGGCCTCGATGAGTTCGGCGCGCACCAGCGCGCGATGTGTATGCCAGCGGTCATGTCTGGCATCGCCTTTGAGCATGCCCGCGCCTTTGAGCACGGCCGCCGGACCGCGCGGGATCTCGGGCAGGGGATCGCGCGGCGGATCGGAAGCCATGCGGAAGATTCTAATTCGATCCGTTACGGCACCCCCCTTGCTAGCTGTCTGGGACAATCCTACACTAACATCACATCGAACACTCAGTACTAGGTACTCCGTGTTGCACCAAGGATGGTCGAGATGACACTTGCCCCCGTAGCAGGCACCTATCCGAAGGCCAGGCGGATCAAATTCCGCTTCGACCAACACGATTCGAACGATAAGTACTTCGTCGACGGCGATATGGTCTTCAGCCACTTCGTCGCCGGACTCTCCGGCGGATTCCCGCCCGGTGAGGAATCCTTCATCCGCTCGGTTCGCCGCGTGGCCGACCGCATCACCGATCCACTGCTGAAGAAGCGCATCGCCGGCTTTGTCGGCCAGGAGGCCACACACGGCCAGGAGCATCGGCAGCTCAATCGCAAACTCGTCGAAATGGGTTATCCCATCGAATGGATCGATACCGAGCAGGCGCACGCCCGCATGCTCGCCATCGAGGAGCGCTTCTCAGCTCTGGTGCATCTGGCCGCCACCGCGGCGGCCGAGCACTACACCGCCGTGCTGGCCGAACGCGTACTCTCCAGCGACGAGATCCAGTCCATCCCAGCCGAACCCGAGTTCTGGAACCTGCTCAACTGGCATGCGCTCGAAGAGCTGGAACACAAATCGGTGGCCTTCGACGCCTTCCGCGCGGCGGGCGGCACCGAGGGCGTGCGCATCGGCGTGATGGCCGGGCTGTACGCCTTCACGCTGCCGTTCACCTTCGGCAGTCTGGCGTACGCACTCGTCCGCGATCCGGTCGCCCGCCGGCAGCCGGTGCGGGTCGCCCGTGAGGCGTACGACCTGTTCCGCGGCCCCATCTTCCGCGGCCTCATGGTCGAGCTGGCCAAGTACATGCGGCCCGGTTTCCATCCCGACGACATCGACACCACCGCCCTGCTGAAGCACTGGCAGACAGAGCTTTTCGGCGATGACGGCGTACTCGTCGACCACCTGAAGTAAACACAACTCCATCTGAGAAAGGACCGGCCAATGACGATCGGTCAGGACGCCAAGTCCCTCACCCCCTACCCCAAGGTCCGGCGCATGCGATTCCGGTTCGGCCAGCCCGAACCGATGACGCACCTCTTCGCCGAGGGCGATATCCCGCTCACCCATCTGATCGCCGTGCTCTCGGCGGTCTTCCCGCCCGGCGAGGAATCCTTCATTCGCTCGGTGCGCAAATTCTCCGGTGAGATCACCGATCCCGTGCTCAAGAAGCGGGTGGCCGGATTCATCGGGCAGGAAGCCGTACACGGGCAACAGCATCGCGTGCTCAATGAGCAGCTCATCCGGCTCGGCTTCCCGATCGTGCGGGTCTTCACCTTCGATCCCGGGGCGCGGCGCGAACGCGCGCTCATCGCGGTCGAGAACATGGTGCCGCGGCAGGTGCATCTGGCCGTCACCGCGCTGGCCGAGCACTACACCGCGACGCTGGCGCACCGGGTGCTCGGAACGCCGGAGATCCAGGCTCTGCCGGGAGATCCCGAAGTGCTGAACCTGTTGAACTGGCACGCCTTCGAGGAGCTCGAGCACAAGTCCGTCGCCTTCGACGTCTATCGCGCCACCGGCGGTTCGGAAGTGCTGCGCATCGGGCTGATGGCGGGCAGTTACGCCCTCACCATTCCGGTCGTCGGACTCGGGGTGTTCGCCTCCATCCTGAGCGATCCGCGTAGCTGGCGGCCGATCAAGGTGGCCCGGCAGACGGTGAAACTGGTGCGCGGCCCGATCGTGAAGGGCCTGCTGCTGGAGATGCGGCCGTACATGCGGCCGGGCTTCCATCCTGACGATATCGACACCGGCGAACTGCTCGAACGCTGGCGCGCCGAATTATTCGGTGTGCGGGGCGAACTCGTCGATCGCATCGGCTGAGGACCACGGATGAACAATTTCGGCGACAAGGGTGCGCCGGACCGAACTCGTCCCGATCACGAGGTCATCGTGGTCGGGGCTGGTTTCGGCGGCATCGGCACCGGTATCGCGCTGCAGCGCAAAGGCATTCACGACTTCGTCATCGTCGATAAATGGGATCGGGTCGGCGGCACCTGGCATGCCAACACCTATCCCGGTGTGGCGGTGGACATTCCCTCGTTCATCTACAGCTTCTCCTATGAGCAGCGCGGCGACTGGTCGCGGATCTTCGCACCCGGCAGTGAACTTCGCGACTATGCCGAGAGCATGGTCGACAAGTACGGGCTGCGATCCAAACTGCGCTTGAACACCACCATCGTGGCGGCGGAATTCGATGACGAGCACAGCCTGTGGCGGTTGACCTCGGACGGTGGGCATGAGCTCACCGCACGGCATATCGTGCTGGCCATCGGCGGTCTGGAACGACCGAAGATGCCCGATATCGAGGGGCTGAACGATTTCGGCGGCACCCTGGTGCACACCGCCATGTGGGATCACGATGTCTCGCTGCGGGGTAAGCGGGTCGCGGTGATCGGCACGGGTGCGACCGCGCTGCAATTGATCCCGGCGATCGTCGAGGAGACCGGGCACCTCACGGTCTTCCAGCGCACCCCGATCTGGGTATTCCCGAAGAACGACGCCGAGATCGGGGTGCTCGGCCGACAGCTACTGGGCCGCAGGCGGATTCGCTCCGCCTTGCGCATCGCGGGAAATCTGGGCACCGAACTGGCCATGAGCGGAATGGTGGTCGGTCCGCCCTGGCTCACCGAATCCGGGCGGCGGCTGGCCGAGGGGCCGATTCGCCGATGGATGCGGAGTCAGGTGGACGATCCGGTGCTGCGGGACAAGCTGACCCCGCGGTACGGGCTCGGCTGTAAACGGCCGTCCATGTCCAATGACTACCTCGAGACGTTCAACCGGTCCGATGTCAGCCTGGTCACCGATTCCATCGAGCGCATCACCGAACGCGGTGTGCTCACCGCGGACGGCACCGAGCACGAGATCGATGTGCTCATCTGCGCCACCGGTTTCAAGCTCTGGGACAAGGGCGCGATCCCGCCCTTCCCGGTGCGCGGGCGGCGCGGGCTCGATCTGGAGCGATTCTGGGATGAGCACCGGTACCAGTCGTACCAGGGTGTTTCGGTGCCCGGTTTCCCGAACGCCTTCACCATCACCGGGCCGTACGGCTTCGTGCTCGGCTCCTATATCTGGATGATCGAGGCCACCGCCGCACATCTGAGCCGCGCCATCGCGGAGGCGAATCGCCGGGGCGCCACCGAGATCGAGATCCGGCAGGAAGTGCACGACGAGTATTTCGAGCGGTGCCTGCAACGGCAGCGGAAGAACTTCCTGTTCACCCCGGTCTGTGCGGGCTCGAACACCTACTACATCGACAACAAGGGCGATTCCCCGTTCCGGCCGTCCACGCACGGCGAGATGTATTGGCAGAACCGGCATTTCGATCTCGACGTGTACCGGTACAGCACGGGCGCACCGCATCCGGCGGATATCGCGGCCCTGTCCGAGGAGGTCTCGTGAAACTCAATGACATCCGGCCGCGCCTGGTCGTGGTCACCGGTGCGGGCAGCGGTATCGGGCGGGCGGTCGCCTTGCGCTTCGCGCGCGGCGGCGCGCAGGTCGTGGTCTCCGATATCGACAAGGACGCCGCGCTGGCCACCGTCGCCAAGATCCAGTCCGAGGGACGTCGCGCCGTCGCCATGCAATTGGACGTGACCGATCCGGCGGCCTGGAAATCCTTCGCCCGGGATGTGCACGCCGATCTCGGGGTGCCCGATGTGCTGGTCAACAATGCCGGAATCCTGGTCAGCGGAGCGTTTCTCGATCTGGAGCCCGAGGATTGGGAACGGCAGCTGTCGGTCAATCTGCTCGGCGTGGTGTACGGCTGCCGTGCCTTCGGCAAACAGATGATCGAGGAGGGCAAGCGCGGGCATATCGTCAATATCGCTTCGGCCGCCGCCTTCACGCCGACCCCGGTCATGTCGGCCTACTCGGTGTCCAAGGCGGGGGTGAAGATGCTCACCGAATGCCTGCGGCTCGAACTCGCGCCGAAAGGCGTTGGTGTGAGCGCCATCTGTCCAGGGGTGATCAACACCAATATCGGTGATCACGCCATCACCGTCGGCGTCGATCCGGCGCTGGTGCAGCGCGGTAAGGAAATCGCCAGGCAGGTACAGGATTTCGCGGAACGGCTGCCGTTCTCGCCGCTGAGCCCGGATCTGGTGGCCCGCGCGGTGGTGCGCGCGGTGCGCTTCGATCTGGCGGTGGTGCCGGTGCGCACCGAGGCGTGGCTGGGCTACTTCATGCTGCGCCTCGCGCCCGGCGTCAATCGCCGTATGACCCAGCCGATTTCGATGGAGCGCATCGAATCCGCGGGTGCCTGGCTGCTGAATCGAATCGGCTACCAGGTGCCGCCCGAAGTGTCCGTGGGCTCGGGGAGAGCCGGATGAACGCACGCGCCCACCGGATCAAGGTGCGCGAGGTCGTCAGCGAGACCGCCGAGGCGGTCTCGCTGGTCTTCGATATCCCGGAGGATCTCGGCCGCCGATTCGCCTATTCCCCGGGACAATTCCTGACCCTTCAGGTGCCCAGCGACCGCACCGGATCGGTGGCCCGCTGCTATTCGTTTTCCAGCAGTCCGCACTGCGGCGACCGCCCGACGGTGACGGTCAAGCGCACGCCGGACGGCTACGCCTCGAACTGGATTTGCGACAATATCGAGGCCGGATCGATCGTCACCGTGCTCGAACCCGCCGGAAACTTCGTGCCGCGCAACTGGAATCGGGATCTGCTGCTGTGCGCGGCGGGCAGCGGGATCACCCCGGTGATGTCGATCCTGAAATCGGCGTTGTTCCTGGGCCGATCGAAAATCACACTGCTGTACGCCAATCGGGATCGGTCCTCGGTCATCTTCGCCGAACAGCTGCGGCAGCTGGCACAGCGGTATCCGCGAAGGCTCACCGTGCTGCACTGGCTGGAATCCGAGCGGGGTCTGCCCACCGCCCGGGGGCTGGCCGGACTGGCCAAACCCTATCGCGGCTATGAGGTCTACCTCTGCGGCCCGGCCGGGTTCACTATGGTTACCCGGCAAGCCCTGGCACAATTGCGGATATCCGAGCGCGTCATCCGCCAGGAGGAATACCGCTCGCTGACGGAGAACCCGTTCGAGCAACCCGCACCGGCGGTCACGGCCGCGGCGGCGGCGGTCACAACCGCGGCGCCATCGAACGCGGATACCGCCGTCGTGCGGGTCGATATCGACGGGCAGACACACCAACTCGCGTGGCCGCATGGCCGCAAACTGCTGGACGTCCTGCTCGAGCACGGTATCGACGCACCGTATGTCTGCCGGGAATCCGCCTGCGGAACCTGTGTCTGTCGCGTGGAGCGGGGGAGGACGCGCATGCTGATGAACGAGGCCCTCATCGACGAGGAACTCGCCATGGGGTTGACCCTGGCCTGCCAGACCCTGCCCGAATCCGACGACCTGCACATCACTTTCGACCAGTAATTCCGGCCCGACAATGAGGTTGCCCGCCATGCTGACCCCGACCGCCACGCTGACTCTGCCCGAGGGAATCCGCGGCGCCGCGGACCCGCGCTTCGCCGCCCCCGTTCGCGCCTTCGCCCGCCTGTTCACCCATTACGTGCGCACCGGCGGTGCGCTCTCGGTACATCTGAGAGGTGAACCGGTGGTGCGCGTCTGGACCGGCACCGCCGACGCCGCGGGCGATATCCCCTGGGAGGCGGACACCACGGCACTGACCTTCTCCACCACCAAGGGCATCACCTCGCTGGTGGTGCACCGGCTGGCGGATCGCGGACTGCTCGATTACGACGCGCCGGTCGCCGCGTACTGGCCCGAATTCGCTGCGGGCGGAAAGCATTCCATCACCGTGCGCGATGTTCTCGCGCATCGCGCGGGGCTCTCGGATCTGCGCCGCGTGGTGCGCGCGCCCGGCGATGTGCTCGATCACCTGCTCATGGAACAGCGCCTGGCGGCGGCCACCCCGGACTGGACCCGCGGGCTGCCCGTCTATCACGCGGTGACGTTCGGCTGGCTGCTCGGCGGTCTGTGCCGCGCGGTCACCGGTCAGGGTATGGCCGAGCTCTATCGCGCCGAAATCGCCGACCCGCTGGGCATTACGGGCATACATCTGGGCCGCCCGTCCGATGGCACCCCGGTCGCCGACCTCGTCGGTCCCAGCCTCGATGCCGCCGGAAGCCGCCTGGGCAAACCGATCACCCTCGCCGCGGTCCGGGTCCCGCTGGTGGGCAAGGTGATCAGCTCCATGCATTTCCACGGCGGGGAGCAGGCCGTGCGCGGACCGATTCCCGAACTGTCGTACTCCGAAAATGGCGCAGCCACCGGCGTTTTCACCGCCGACGCGATCGCGAGTGTGTACTCCACCCTCGCCAATGACGGCAACCGCGGTGACACCCGGCTGCTCTCCTCACGGACCACCCGCGCCCTGATCCGCTCCACCAACACCAGCCCCGATCCGAACCGCCTCACCTTCTGGCACCTCGGCTATCACCCCTTCCCCACGGTCGGAGCACCCCGCGGCCTCGGCCATATGGGCCTGGGCGGCTCCGGCGGCTGGGCCGACCCCGATTCCGGCCTCTCGGTCGGCTTCGTGCACAACCGCCTCGACCTGGCCCGCCTGCCCATCGATATGACCCTGATGTCGCTCCTGCTGCCCGCCGTGACCCGAGCGGCATCCACCGCGGTCCGCGCCGAAAGCGCCACCCGCGCAGCCTGATCCACCGCCGCGTACGCGCGCGGAAACAGGACCGGGTGGGACGACCCGCGCCGAACCCGCGGCACCCGGTCCTGCTGAACCCTCTCGCCGGAATGAAGGGGCCGGTGATTTATGCGCGAGGATTTATGCGCGAGCGAGTTCCGAGCGCGCGGCGACCACCATCGCCGTGATCATCGCGGGCAGCGTCTGCGCCGGGTCCGGTGCGAAGCGCGGGGAGTGATTGGAGGGGAAGCGCGGCGGAATGGTGTGCTCGGCCAGCATGAGCGCCTGATCCTCTTCGGTGAACCGCGCCGCGTCGATACCGCCGATATGCCAGAACACCGACGGGCACCGCGCGGCGGTGCCGAAGACCCCGAAATCCTCACTGCCGGTGAGCGGATGGGTCAGCGGCATGACCGGGACCCCGCCGTCGGTGAGCGTCCGCATGATGCGTTCGGTCGCGCCGTCGGTATTCACCGTCACCGGGAACGGGTCGTACGGGGTTACCTCCGGTGGGACGGGCGCGCCCGCGCCCTCGGCCTCACTCGCGGCGAGACGGGTGATGTCGTCGAGCATGGCCGCCCGCGAGGAATCGCTGAAAGTCCGCAGCGTGAGCAGGATTTCGGAGGTCTCGGCAATGATATTGGGCCGGGTGCCCGCGTGCAGCGCGCCCGCCACCAGCACCGGGCTCGCCGGCACCGCGGCCTGCCGGGCGGCCAGCGCCTGCATGCGCACCACGAAATTGGCCGCCATGAGCAGCGGGTCCACCGCCAGATGCGGTTGCGAACCGTGCCCGCCACGCCCGGTGAACCGCACCCGAATGGAATCCGAGGCGGCCATGATCGGCCCGCTCTTGCTGATCGCCAGTCCGGCGGGCAGCGGCGCGACATGCTGGCCGAGCACGATGCCCGGGGTCGGAAAGCGTTCCAGCACCCGATCGTCCACCATGCGTTGCGCGCCCGCGCCGGTCTCCTCGGCGGGCTGGAAGATCGCCACCACGGTTCCGGCGGGACGATCCTGGGACAGCTGCGCACACGCGCCGAGCAGCGCCGTCACATGCGTATCGTGGCCGCAGGCGTGCATGACTCCCGCTGTGCGCGAGGCGTATTCGAGGCCGGTGGCCTCCTGTACGGGCAACCCGTCCATATCCGCGCGCAGCCAAACCACCGGTCCCGGGGCACCCCGCAGTACGCCGACCACGCCGGTGCCGCCGACGCCCGTGGTCACCTCCCAGCCGTCCAGCTTCCGCAGTTGCTCGGCCACCAGACTCGCGGTGCCGTGCTCTTCGCCGGACAGTTCCGGATGCTCGTGCAACTGCCGGTAGACCTGCTGCCAGTGCTCGGATATCGCTTGTGCGACAGCGGTATCGGTGGTGGTCACGGGAGACTCTCCTTCGTCGGTTCGACCGCCGGCGCGCGCCGGGCCACCTTCGCCCGGAACTCGTCCGCGGTCTGCGGGACCAGCGACGCCGCCACGATGCTGAGCAGCGGTCCGATGGCCATGATCTCGAAAGCCGTTGTGTAAGAGACGTGGTCGGTCACCACCCCGAAGAGCAGCGGGCTGAGCACACCCGCCACCTGACCGCCGAAAATAATCACACCACTGGCCGCGCCCATATACGCGCTGCGCAACGCCCGCAGCGGCACCGAGAACGCGGGCATGAACGCCAGCCCGGCCGCCAGACTCATCACGGTGCCGACCACCACGAACAGCGGAAACGGCTCGGTGCGCGGCAGTACGAACAGCATGACCGCGGTGAACGCCATCGCGGGCACCACGATCACCCGGGGCCGTCCGCCCAGCCGATCGGAGAACCGCGCCCCCAGCACCACACCGGCCCCCGCGGCCAGGGTCGACGGCACCGCCGCGACGGCGACCAGGGTCATGGATACCCCGCGCTCCTCCTGCAGGAAGGTCGGCGTCCACGCGGTGACACCCCAGACCAGCACGTCATAGCCGAAGAAGATGGCGGCGTAGCCGAGCAGCGCGGGGGAGAACAGCACCGCGCGCCGTTCGGCCGCCGACAGCTCCTCGTTCTCCTGGGTCGCGTCCTGCGGCAGCGGTTCCGGCATCCATTTGCGCCACGCGATGATCACCGCCACACCGAGCACCGAGATGAGCGCGAACATGATCCGCCACCCGACCGTCGGCAACAGGATGCCGGAGATCACCGCCGCCGCCAGAATCCCGACCGCGTTCGAGGAGTTGGTCCAGCCGGTCGCGGTGGTGCGCTGCTCGGGGACCGAACGCTCGGCCAGCGCCTTCATCGCGGCGGCCGGGAACACGCCCTGCACCAGTCCGAACAGGAAGCGAATCGCCAGCAGTACCGCGAAAGACCATGCGACGGCGGTCAATCCGGTGAAGACCGACCATGCGATCAGCCCGATGGTGCCGACCTTCAGCGCCCCGTAGCGGTCCGCCAGCAGCCCGCCCGGCACCTGCACGATCGCGTACGCCAGGAAGAACACCGAGATGAGCAGACCCTGCTGGGTGTGGTCCAACCCCAGATCCTTGCCGATCGACGGCAACGCGAAATTGATCACGGTCCGGTCGATGTAGTCGACAACCCAGGCCGCGAACAACAGCATGACGGTTATCCGGGTGGTGCGTGGCATTCCTGCCCCTTCACAACGTGGAGGCGTGGCGAAATGCCACAATGGCCCCCATGGCCGAGGATATGGCGAAATCGCTGGATAACGCCATTTCCGATCAACTCCCGCCGGATTCCGCCACCGGCGGCGGTCGCGCCGGGATCGAACCCGCCGAGGCCCGGGGGATCGCCGCGGGGTTCGGGGAGCAGGATCTGGATCTGGTCAACGCGTTGCAGATCAATCCGCGCGCCTCGTGGACGCGGATCGGCGCATCGCTCGGAGTGGACGCCACCACGGTCGCGCGGCGCTGGGCGCGGCTGCGCGGGACCGGGCTGGCGTGGATGACGGCGTACGCGCCGGAGTTCGCGGTCATCGGCTACGTGCGCATGCACTGCCGGGCCGATGCGGTGGCGATGCTGTCCGATCGGATCTGCGCGTACGAATGCGTCTTCTCGGTGGAGCGCACCAGCGGGCGCTACCAGTTGAATCTGTCGGTCGCCGCCGAAGACGCCTGCGCGCTGGATGATTTCGCGGTGCGCGCACTCGCCGCGCTGCCCGGTGTGCTGGACGTGCGGGTCGCGGTGGGACTGCGCATCTATATCGAGGGCGGGCACTGGCGGCCGGGCGCGCTGGATCCGGTGCAGCGCACCCTGCTGACCGATGCGCAGCGGCATCCGCGCGCACCCTCGCGGGTCCGCGCCGGGGATATCGAACTCATGCTCGCGCTCGCACCGGACGCCCGCCGCGGTATCGCCGAATTGGCCGCCGACACCGGACTGAGTGAGACAACCGTGCGCCGACGCCTCGCGGATATGACAGGTTCGGGTCGTTTGCAGATTCGCTGCGACTTCGCTCAGCAGTCCGCGGGCTGGACCGTGAACACCAACCTGTGGGTACGGCTGCCCGCCGGTGAACTCGACGCGCTGGGTGCCGAACTCGCGCACTGGCCCGAGATCCGGCTCTGCGCCGCCGCTACCGGTGCCAGCAATGTGCTGGTCATCGCCTGGCTGCGCTCGCAGCACGAATGCATCCTCCTGGAAAACCGTCTGCTGCAAAGTTTCCCGAATCTGGACATTACCGAGCGCCAGCTAACCCTGCGTGCCCTCAAACGTATGGGCAGACTGCTCGCACCGGACGGCGCCGCCACCGGCCATATCCCCTTCGCGGTGTGGCCCGCCCCCGTCGCGAGCCGGGTTAACTAGGCCCGGGAGCGGGGCCCTGTCCATGTGCCGGGGCTCAGAACCGGTGCGGTGCCATTGGTTCCGGGCACAAGGTTCCGGTGAATACCGCGCTCGGACTTGCTTTCGGGCGCTCGGGACCTAGATTGAACCCGCGCGGGGTCTGAACCGTTAGTCCTGAAGAGTCGATCGAATCCCGGTTGCGGGCGAGATGCCGACTCGAATGCCACCGCATTCGGGTCGCAGCGCCACCGAGATCCGTTCGGCGGCGTCCCTACACGCCAAAATCGCTGGCTACCAGCACTTTTCAAGCAATCCTGTGACCTGTGACACATTGTCTGGGACGGGCGTCCGTGGATACATTGTGGACGATGTATCGCGGGCAATGTATATCGAAACGGGGGATCGTGAGCGAACGCGGAGCAGCCGTTCAGACCGTCGCGGACGTCATCGTCGCGCGACTCGGCGCCTACACCGATCACCTGTTCGGCGTGGGCGGTGCCAATATCGAGGACCTGTACGACGCCGTCCAGCGCCGCCCCGATCTGCTGACCGGCATTGTCGCCAAACATGAATTCGGCGCGGCCACCATGGCGGACGGGTATGCCCGCGCCACCAATCGGCTCGGCGTGGTCGCCGCCACCTCCGGCGGTGGAGCGATGAATCTGCTTGCGGCGCTTACCGAGTCCTACGACTCGCGGGTGCCGGTGCTGGCGCTGGTCGGTCAGCCGCCGATCGGGTTGGAAGGCCGGGGTGCGTTCCAGGACACCAGCGGCGGGCACGGGCGGCTCGATGCCGAGCGCATCTTCGGAGCGGTCAGCGTCTCGTGCGTGAAAGTCGCACGGCCGCAGGATATTCACGCCGATCTGGAGCGAGCCATCGAGGCCGCGCTCGCAGGTGGTCCGGCGGTATTGTTGCTGCCCAAGGATATTCAGGCGGCCATAGCGCCCGGTGGTTCGTGGCCGGTATATCGCGAGGCCGATCCCGTGCCCGCGCCCTGGCAGGTCGACGTGCGTGCCGCGGGGCAGCTCGCCGAGGCCGCCGAACTGCTCACGCTGGCCGCCGGACAGGGTCCGGCGGTGATCATCGCCGGACCCGAGATCGCGCGGGCCGACGCCCGCGCCGAACTCGCCGCGCTGGCGATATCCCTCGATGCCCGGGTGCTGGTCACCCCCGACGCCAAAGACGCTTTCCCGAACCGGCATCCGCGTTTCGCCGGTGTCACCGGCATCATGGGGCATCCGCACGCGCCGGAGCTGGTCGCGGCCGCCGCGGTATGCGTACTGGCCGGGACGCCGCTGTCGATGACCGCGCGCGCCGGATTGGACGAGGCGCTGGCCGCCTGCCCCCGGGTGCTGCATCTGGGCGAGGACGAGCCGTTCGTACCGGTGCGGGTGCGTGTGCCCGGATCGCCGCGCCGCCGCCTGCTGGAGCTGTCCGCGCGTGCTTCGCGGCCGGGAGTCGGGGCGGCACAGCCCGCTCGGGACGCGCTGCCGGTGCTGTCGCCGCCGCCCGCGAACGGGCCCGGCGTGCGCTATCGCGATGCCGTACAGTCGATTTCGTCGCGCTTGGAACCCGGCACCGATGTGGTTGCCGATGCGGGCAATACCGGTGCGGCGGTGGTGCATCACCTCCCCGTTCCCGACGGCGGGCGCTTCCTGATCGCGCTCGGCATGGGCGGTATGGGTTACTCCTTCGGCGCCGGTATCGGCTGTGCGCTCGGCCGTCGCCGCCGCACCTTCGTAATCGCCGGTGACGGTTCGTATTTCATGCACGGCAACGAGGTGCACACCGCCGTCGAATATCAGGCCCCGGTCACCTTCGTGATCTTCAACAACAACGCGCACGCCATGTGCGTCACCCGCGAACAGCTCTACTACTCGGGCGACTACAGCTACAACCGCTTCCGCCCGGCGGAGATCGGCGCGGGGGTGGCGGCCATGTTCCCGCAGCTGCCCGCCTATACCGCGAGCACCCTCGCCGAATTCGACAACGCTCTGGACAAGACCCGCAATGAGGCGGGCCCGGTCTTCATCGAAATCCTGTGTGATCCAGATGAACTCCCTCCCTTCGCCCCCTTCCTGAAGGAGCCCCGCGCATGACCGACACCATCAAGGCCGAACCGGTCGAGGTACCGCATCTCGACGTCCCCGGCGTGTATCGCATCGAGACCATGTCCCTCAAGGAGGGCATGCCGATGGTCCTGGACATGACCCGGGCGGTGTACCCGCACGATGAGATATTCGGCGAGTACTGCACCGTCAACGAATACATCGACGCACCGCCGGACGAGGTGTTCGAGTACCTCTCCGATACCCGCAGCCTGTGCGAATGGACCTACAGCATGCGGGGTTTCGAGCGCACCGACACCCCGGACCTGTGGGTCTCGGACGATCGCATCGGCTCGCACACCCGCATCTACACCCGCACCGAATCCAGCCGCGAGACCCGCACCGTGGACTACCACTGCGCCTGGGATCAGGGTGAGCACCTGTGGATGATCTACCTGATGCGGGTCGTGGACGCGCAGAAGGTGCTCAACAAGCCGGGTTCGGTGGTGCTGTGGACCAACTGTCACCACCCGTTCTACGACGAGAACGCCTACCCCGCGACCGCGCCGGAGGGCCGCCCGGTATGGGTCGGCGACTTCTGGCACCTCTTCGCCGCCGGGCATCTGCTGGAACTGCGCAATCTCAAAGCCATTTGCGAACACCGGCACGCCAACGGCCAGCCGATCAAGCCCGAATGGATGGACTGAATCATGACCACAGCTACCGTCAGCCTGCTCGACGTCGCCGGGTACCTGCCTGAAACCGTCGTTCCCGCAGACTATTTCGCGCAGTACGCCGATGCAGAGGACGTCACCGCGAACATCATGTTCAAATCGCCCAAGTTCCGGCATCACGTGGCGCCGGGTGAGACGCCCGCCGATATGGCAGAGCGCGCCGTCGCCCCGCTGCTGGACCGACACGGGCGAGATGTGTTGCGGGACATCGATGTTCTGATCGTGCACACCCAGCTCCCGGAGACCGGCATCGTCGGCAACGGAGGCGAGGTCGCCGCGCGCCTGGGCATCAATCCCGAATGGCTCATCGATCTGCACAATGGCGGCTGCGCGGCCTTCGTGCACGCCATGAAGCTGGCCCGGCAGATCCTGGTCAGCACCGATGCCAAGGCCGCGCTCATCGTCACCATTCAGAACGCCGCCGGGCAGATCTTCACCCAGGAGCAGGTGCGCGGAAAACCGCAGGCCGCCATACCCGGTGACGGTGCGGGCGCGGGTCTGCTGGTGAAGTCGGATATCTCGCCCATCCTCGATATCGAGACCCGGCATCTGCCGCAGTTCGCGGGTGAGATGACGGTGCTGGCCGATCCGCCGCGCAAGTACTGGGAGGCCGGGCCGGGCCAGATGCATGTCGGCTTCACCGAATCCAAGATCGCCAAGGTGCTCGGGCGCGGCAATCGGATCGTGCCGGAGGTGGCGCACGCGGTGTGCGAGCGGCTCGGCGTCCCCAGCAGCGAACTGGATCTGCTGGTCACCAATCAGCCCAACCGCGCGTTCCTGCGCAACTGGCGCGATGCGCTGCTGCTGCCCCAGGACAAGCATCCGGACACCTTCGACGAATGCGGAAACCTGTTCGGCGCGGGCATTCCCGTCAATTTCGATCGCGCGATCGATGAGGGCCGCGCCGCACCCGGATCGCTGGTGATGTTCGCCGGATTCGCGCACGCCGGCGATTTCGCGGCCGCCGCCGCGGTGCGCTGGGGCGGGCGCTGAGGCGACGCGATGGCACCCCTGGCCCCGCTCGGGCATCAGTTGCAACTCAATGAAAACCCCTATGGGCCACCGGCTTCGGTGCGTGAGGCGCTATCGCGCGCACTGTCCTCGGCGAATCGGTATCCGGAGTTCCTGCCGCAGCGGCTGCCCCGGCTGATCGCCGAGCGGCTCGGGGTGGACGCCGATCGCATCGTGGTCGGGGCCGGGGCGACCGGCGTCATCATGCATATCGTGCAGGAATTCGGTTCCGGCGGTGCGGGTGTGGTGATGGCGACGCCCACCTTCGACGGGTATCCGATCCTGACCACCATGTCGGGCGGGCGGCCGATGACCGTACCGCTCACCCCGGACGGACGGCAGGACCTCGACGCGATCGCCGACGCCATCGATGAGCGCACCCGGCTGGTGGTGCTGTGCAGCCCGCACAATCCGACCGGAGCACTGATCACGCCACGGGAATTCGAGAAGTTCCTGCACCGGGTGCCCGCGACGGTCCCCGTCGTGCTGGACGAGGCGTATGTGGACTTCGTCCCCGGCGAAGATCGCATCGAAGCTTTGGCATTGGTCGACCGACATCCGAATCTGCTGGTGCTGCGCACCTTTTCGAAGGCGTACGGACTCGCCGCGCTGCGTGTCGGCTACGCCATCGGGGATCCGGAGCTGATCGAGCGAATCGCCCGCTGGCAGTTGCCCTTCGGGATGAACGCGCTCGCCGAGGTCGCCGTGCGCGCCTGCTATGCGGCCGAGCCGGAGATCGCGGCCCGGGTGAGCGTGATCGCCGGGCATCGGCATCGCCTCACCGCCGGACTGCGTGAGCTGGGTCTGTCGGTGCCGGACAGCTATGCCAACTTCTCGTATCTGACCCTGCCCGAGCCGGATATCGATCGGGTGGCGGCCGCCTTGGCGGGTGCGGAGATTCACGTCAAGCGCTATCCGACCGGTATCCGCATCACCGTCGGGGACCGCTCGGCCACCGACGCCGTTCTCGCCACCGTGCGCAGTACAGTGCAGTAATGTCAGAAAATCCGCCTTCCGCACCCGATGGGCACCGGGCCGGAGCGGACGAGGAGATCGACTACGCGCTTCTGTCGCTGAACGCTCAGCTGTGTTTCGCGCTGTACTCCACGTCGCGGTCCATGACCGCTGCCTACCGTCCCTTCCTGGACGATATGAATCTCACCTATCCGCAGTACCTGGTGCTGCTGACGCTGTGGGAACGTCCCGGAATCACCATGAAAGAGCTCGGCGAGCATATTCACCTCGACTACGGCACGCTGTCACCGCTGGTACAGCGCCTCACCGCCAACGGTCTGGTGGAGAGTGAGCGCAGTGCCTCCGATGGCCGGGCGCTGGTCTTGCGCGCCAGCGCCGCCAGCGCCGAACTGCGGGTCGCGGCCCAGCACATGATCCATGCCGTACTCGAATCGGTCGGGCTGCCGATCGAGGACATCGAGGCATTGCGGGACCGGGTCAACGCGCTGGGCGCGCGGCTCGACGCCATGGTCGTGGCCGCCCGCTCCCACTGATGGGAATGGTCTGCGGCACACTCGGGTGATGTGTGCGGTGTTCGCCCGCACATTGTGATCCACCGCGCAGGGCTCCAGCATTGTGAGTTGGCCCTGCTTCGGGGGTCATGCGAGAGTGTGCCCGCGTGCCGGACACGGGGACCGGCAGCAGAGAGGTCGTAACAGATGGGTTCCACCGCGGTTGCAGGGCGCGAGTTCGAGGTGCAGGCGTCCTACACCATCGCCGAGGGTGCGGCGCTGACCGATGTCATCGACAACCTGGAGCGGGATTCGCCGAATTTCGTGGCGTTCCAGATCCCCGAGGGCTCCGGCTGGCGCGATGTGACGGCGGCCGAATTCGCGGCGCAGGTGCGCGCGGTGGCCAAGGGACTCATCGCCTCCGGTATCGAAGCGGGGGATCGGGTGGCGCTCATGTCCGCCACCCGCTACGAGTGGACCCTCATCGACTACGCCATCTGGACCGCCGGTGCGTGCACCGTGGCCATCTACGATTCCTCCGCCACCGATCAGGCGCAGTGGATCCTCTCGGATTCGGGCACCAGACTGCTCATCGTCGAGAACGAGCGGCATGCCGCCGTCGTCGCCGAGATCAGCACGCCCGATCTGGGCGAGACGCTGCGGGTGGACGCGGGTGCGATCGATACGCTGATCGAGCGCGGAAAGTCGGTGCCGGACAGCGCCATCGCCGAGCGCCGCGCCCAGGTGCGCGCCGAATCGCCCGCCACGCTCATCTACACCTCCGGCACCACCGGGCGTCCCAAGGGCGTGGTGCTGACGCAGTCGAATCTGCTGGCCGAATCCATCTCCGGCAAGATCGCGCTGCGACATCTGCTGGCCGAGGGCAAGACCACGCTGATGTTCCTGCCGCTCGCGCACGTCTTCGCCCGCGCCATCGCGGTGGGCTCGCTGGCCGCCAAGGTGACCGTCGCGCACACCTCCGACTGGACCACGCTCACCACCCAATTCGCTTCGTACAAGCCGGATTTCATCCTGGCGGTGCCGCGCGTATTCGAGAAGGTCTACAACGGCGCGCGCCAGCAGGCGCATGACGGCGGTAAGGGCAAGATCTTCGATCTGGCCGCCGATACCGCCATCGCGTACAGCACGGCGTTGGAGACCGGTGGCCCGGGACTGGTGCTGCGGGCCAAACACGCGCTGTTCGACAAGCTGGTCTACTCCAAACTCCGTGCGGCCCTTGGTGGTCGGTGCACCGGGGCAGTGTCCGGCGGCGGTCCGCTCGGTGCGCGGCTCGGCCATTTCTTCCGCGGTATCGGCGTTCCGGTCTTCGAGGGCTACGGCCTGACCGAGACCAGTGCTGCCGTCACGGTGAACACGGTGTCGCAGATGCGGGTCGGCACCGTCGGCGTGCCCATCGAGGGCAATGCCGTGCGCATCGCCGACGATGGTGAAGTCCTGCTCAAAGGCTCGGTCGTCTTCGACGGGTACTGGAAGAACGACGCCGCGAACGCCGACGCCTTCACCGACGGCTGGTTCCACACCGGCGACCTGGGCGCGCTCGACTCGGACGGCTTCCTGTCCATCACCGGCCGCAAGAAGGAAATCATCGTCACCGCCGCGGGCAAGAACGTCTCGCCCGCGCCGATGGAGGACACGCTGCGCGCGCATCCGCTGATCGGGCAGTGCATGATCGTCGGCGATAACAAGCCGTTCGTCGGTGTGCTGATCACCCTGGACCGCGACGCGCTGCCGGGCTGGCGGCAGCGCAACGACATCCCCGCCGACGCCACCATCGAGGATCTCACCGTCAACCCGATTCTGGTCGCGGAAATCGATGCGGCGGTGGCGGATTCGAACAAGAAGGTCTCGAAGGCCGAGGCGGTCAAGAAGATTCGCATTCTGTCCGCCGACTGGACTCAGGAAACCGGTGAGCTGACACCCAAGATGTCGCTGAAACGCGCTGTGGTGCTTGAGAAGTACGCCGACGAGGTCGCGGCCATCTACTCCTGACGCACCTCGGTCACACCGCTACCCCGCAATCCCCCGTTCGCCGCGACAGGCGAGCGGGGGATTGTGCGCTCCGGGGTTTAATTCCGCGCGGTGAAAACCATTGAAAGTGAATGACTGGGCAAAATTGGCTTTCAGTGGTCTGGCACACAGTAGAAGTGCACGGGAACATTCCGTTAACCATTTGTTTGCACGCCGGTGTATTGCATCCATCTGGTAACAATGATGTTCTTGGTTCGCGCCCGACTCGGCGCATTCCCGGCAGCGTCGCCGCCGCTCTCTCAAACTGCTCGTCAGCCGAGCCGCCGTTTCGGCGCACCGCTCCAACTGATGAAGGTTCGAAAGGATTTCAGGCCATGAACGCACGTATCGTCATCCGGGTTGCCGCCAGCTGTGCGGGCACCGCGCTGACATTCATCGCGCCTGCCCTGGCTACCGCCGCACCGGCGGGAGGCGATATCCCGCCTCCCGCCGATGCGACCGCTCCCGCCCCTGTTCAGTCCGTTCTTCCAGCGCTCGGTTCCGGTAGCGCGGCCGCCGGAACAGGCAGTTCGACCGGAGCCGGCGTTCTCGGAGCACTCGGCACCGGCAGTTCCGCCGCGGGTTCGCTGGCCGGACTCGTCCCGGGACCGGGATCGGTATTGAGCCTGCTGGGCACCGGCAGTGGCGCGGCAAGTGGTTCGGCACAGGCGGGCGGCACGCTCGCGCAGGCCCTCGGATCCGGAAGTGCCGCAGCGGGTGCGGGCTCCTCGGGTGTGAAGTAAGTCAATAGCTTTCAATTCGCCAGACGTGAATTGAAGGGCGTGGAATTTTACGGAATCCCTACGCCCTCACCGCCGGGCATGAAATTCGATGAGGACATCGATATGGAATACACACATCTTTCCGAATTCGCCCTGCGCCCGGGCACATTGACGCTGTGGCGGCCGGAACTGGCCGCCGGACAGGAGTGGACGGGCGATCCCCGGCCCTTCACCAGTGTGCATGTCCGGCACTGCCTGGACACCGACGCCACCGATCCCAAGCCCGGCCGCGGCCGCTGGATCGGCACCATCTTCGAAATGGACGCGGCCTTCGAACCCGAGCACTGGCGCGAGACCGTGCGGTTGTGGCATGCCCGGCACGAAGGTCTGCGCACCACGCTCGATCGGCACACCGATTCCGAACCGCGGCGACTGGTGTGCGCACCGGAGGCGGTCGCGGTCGCCGACGAACCGGTGCCCGAGCTCACCACCCCCGGTGCCATCACCGAATACCTCTGCGACGCTTTGGAATCGCGACTGTCCGCACTGGTGTGGCCGCACTGCCTGCTCGCCACCGTGCAACACGAGAGCGCCGACTTCACCGTGCTGATCGCCGCCGACCACTCGGTAATGGACGCCTACTCCCAGGCCATCGTGATCCTGGAACTGCGCACCCTGTATCGCTCGGTGGTGGCGGGCGAACCCGTGCGCGAATCGGTGACCTTCGGCAGCTCCGCCGATTTCGCGGCCCTGGAGCGCAGCACCGCCGCCGCGCTCACCCCGCAGTGCGAGGCCGTGCGACTGTGGCGCACCTTCCTGGACGGGTCCGGCGGCATGCTGCCGCGCTTCGAACCCGCCATCACCGCGGGCAGCGGTAATCCCTCCGAATTGCCGCAGACCAGCGTCTCGCGAAAGCTGCTGCCGCTGGATGAACTCGAACGCATCGAGACCATGGTCACCGCGCGCGGACACCGGCTGTCCGTGGCGGTATTCACCGCGCTGGCCATCGCCTACCGGCGGGCCTTCGGCTACATCTCCATGCGGGCGATCATGCCGATCGCCACCCGCCCGGATCTGAAATGGCTCGAATCCATGGGCTGGTTCGTGAATGTCGTCCCCATCGACATCACACTGTCCCCGGATCTGGATCTGGACAACGCCCTCGAATCCACCCGTAAAACCCTGCGCCGCTCCAAGGTCGCCAATGACGCCACCTGGACCCGCGCGCTGGAGCTGCTCGGCTGCGAGGACCGCCCCCGCTTCGGCATCTCCTTCCTGGACATTCGCGTCCTGCCCGATTACGAACTCGTCGAATCCCTGCGCGGCCACACCCTGCGCGCCGAGTCCTACTCCGGCGACGAGGTCTTCTTCTGGATTGTTCGCGCGGCCGACGGCCTGCGCCTGTCCACCCGCTTCCCGGCCGCCTTCCCCGCTCACGAAATGGACCGGTTCCTCACCGAATTCACCCGCGCCATGCGCGAATTCGGTGGTGCGAGCTTCGTGGATCGCGAATCGGCGGCCCTGGCGGAAACCGGTGACCTGGTTCGCGAGGTGACGGATTTCCCCGCGACGGACTCCGTGGATGCCGCGAATGATGGTGCGGTGCAGCGGGTTCCGGTTGCGGCGCAGGGCTGAGCCGTGAGGGTGCTATTGGCCTTCGCGGGCAGCCGGGGTGATGCGCAGCCGGGGGCGCTGCTGGGCCGGGAACTGGCCGCGCGCGGCCATGAGGTGACCGTGGCTGTCTCGCCGAACCTGGTGGAATTCGTTGCCGGGAACGGTGTTTCGGCAGCGCCGTTCGGTGTCGACAGCGCCGCGCTGCTGCGGGCGCAGCAGCACGACCACCGCTTCTCCAGTTGGAGTCCGGTTCGGCGACTTCAGGCCCTGGTGGATCTGCAACGGCGCGGATTCGCCGAGGCGGCGGCCGATCTGCTCGCCATGGCGCAGGACGCCGACGTCCTCGTCACCGGTATGGCGTGCGAGGAGATCGCGGCCGAGGTGGCGCGATCGCGCGGAATTCCACTGGCCGCCATGCACTTCTTCCCGATCCTGCCGAATCGATCTGTTCCGGTGGCCCCCGCACCCTGGGGTCATCGCGTACCGGGCGCGATGAATCGGCTGGGCTGGCTGGCCCTGACCAAGGCCCGCGCCTGGTCGCTCGCCCCGGAGATCGATACCCTGCGCCGCACCCTCGGTCGCTCCACGGCCCATGAAGTCGCGCCGCGGACCGCTATTCAGGCATATGACATCGAGCTCTTTCCCGGTTTGGCGGATGAGCTCGGCGCTGCGCCCGTCGTCGGGTTTCCGGTTGTGCCAGGCGCACAGGGTGATTCGGCGGCACCGGGTGCTGTCGGGGTGATTCCCGAGCCGTTGACCGAGTGGCTGCGGGCGGGGGAGCCGCCCGTGTACGCGGGATTCGGGTCCATGCCCGTCGCCGATCCGGAGGCGGTGCGGGGCATGGTGCGCGAGGTGTGCCGTCGCCAGGGCCGCCGGGTGTTGTTGACCGGCAGCATGTTCGAGCCCGAGCTGAGCGCGGAGGCGGCGGTGCTGGCGCAGGTCGATCATCGTGCGGTGCTGCCGCGGTGTGCGGTGGCGATTCATCACGGCGGAGCGGGTACCACCGCCGCCGTGCTGCGGGCCGGGGTGCCGTCGGTGATCTGCGCGGTGCAGGCCGATCAGCCCTACTGGGGTCGGCAGTTGACCGCGCTCGGGCTGGGCTCCACGCTGCCGTTCACACAGTTGTCGGCGGATCGCCTGGAGCAGGCGCTGATTCGCGCCACCGAGCCCACCGTCACGCTGCGGGCCTCGGCCTACGGTCTGCGGTTCCGCGATGACGGGGTCGCCCGGGCCGCCGATGTCATCGACGCACTGATCCCCGCCGACGTGGATTCCGGCGCACCCCGGGCGAATTCAGTCCCATCCACGACCGATCCGGCAGCGCTGCCGGGCGATATGGCTGCCATCAGGATCGGAGATACTCGATGAGTTCCGAGCTCGCAATCGAAACACAGTCGCTGGGAAAGACTTTCGGCTCGCTGACCGCGGTCGACAAGGTGGACCTGCGGGTCGAGGCCGGTACGGTATTCGGCCTGCTCGGCCCCAATGGCGCGGGCAAGACCACCACCGTCAGAATGCTCGCCACCCTGTTGCGCCCGGACTCCGGGACGGCCAGCGTCTTCGGCCACGATGTGGTGCGCGATGCCACCGCCGTCCGCTCCATGATCGGTCTCACCGGCCAGTACGCGGCGGTGGACGAGAACCTGACCGCACTGGAGAACCTACGCCTGTTCGGCCAGCTGCTCGGCCTGACCCGCCGCGCCGCCGCCCGCCGCGCCGAGGAACTGCTGGAACAGTTCGAGCTGACCGCCGCCGCCCGCCGCCGCGTCGGCACCTTCTCCGGCGGTATGCGCCGCCGTCTGGACCTGGCGGCGACCCTGATCACGTTGCCGCCGTTGATCTTCCTGGATGAGCCGACCACCGGCCTGGACCCGCACACCCGCGAGAGCATGTGGACCATCGTGCGCGAGCTGGTCGGCCGCGGCGCGACCATCCTGCTCACCACCCAGTATCTGGAGGAGGCCGACGCGCTCGCCGACCGCATCGCGGTCATCGACCACGGCACCGTGGTCGCGGAAGGCACGGCGGCCGAACTGAAGTCGTCGCTCGGCGAGGAGATGCTCCGCATCGACCTGGTCGATCCGGCCCAGCGTTCCCTGGCGGACGCGGCGGTCGAGCGCATCGTCGGCGTCACCCCGCTGCACGGTGACACCCCCGCCACCCTCTCGGTTCCGCTTCGCGATATCGAGAGCGCCGCCGACGTCATCACCGCCTGCCGCGACAGCGGAATCCGACTGCGCGGCTTCGCCGTCGACCGCCCCGACCTCAACTCGGTCTTCCTCACCCTCACCCGCAAACCCGAGCGGAGGGCGTCCGCATGACGGCCCGAACCTCTTCCGCCGCACCGAATCCCCGCACCCGCACCGAGAGGAGGACCCACGCATGACCGTCCTCACCGAGATCCCCGTGACCGCCGAACCCGAGGCCCGCATCGAGCGCAAGCCCACCGTCCGGCACGTGGGACCGCTTGCGGCGCTGCGACAGTCGCTGACCATGGCCAAGCGCGGCATGTTGACCTTCCGGCACAGTCCGCAACTGCTGTACGACGCGGTGCTGCTGCCGATCATCGGGCCGCTGTTGTTCGGCAGTGTGTTCGGCACCGCCATCGCGGGCAGCATGCACGCCTACCTGCCGACCCTGATACCGGGCGTGCTGGTGCAGATCGTGCTCACCTCGTCGGTGGCGACGGGAGTGCAACTGTCCGAGGACATTCGGTCCGGTGTCTTCGATCGCTTCGTCGCCATGCCGATCGCGAGGTCCGCACCCGTCACCGGTGCGCTGGTGGCCGGGGCCACGCGGTACGTGATCGCCGCGGTCATGGTGCTGGTGGTTGGCTTCGGAATGGGTTACCGCCCTGAACATCCCGGTGGCCTGGTGCTGGGCGCGCTACTGGTGGTGCTCGCGACCACGGCGCTGAGCTGGATCTTCGCCTTCATCGGCGTGACGGTGGCCAAACCCGCCGCGGTACAGGGCATGTCGATGCTGGTGCTGACCTTCCTGAGTTTCGCCTCCAATGCCCTGGTGCCGGTGGCGGCCATGCCGACCTGGCTGCGGCACGTCTCGGACTACAACCCCGTCTCACATCTGGTGGCGGCCGTGCGCACCCTCGCCGATGAGGGCCGCGTGGGCGGCGACCTGATGTGGTCGGTGGCGGCGGCGCTCATCGTCGCGATCGTGTTCGCCCCCTTGACCGTTCGCACGCTACGCAATCGCTGATTCGGAGGATCCGGGATGAACCGGCTGACCGCAGACGATGATCTGTTCCTGAAACTGCACGCCCTGTATGGCAACGCCCTGGTCAATCAGCTGGCCTGGCGTTTCGACGAACCCGTGGATCAGGCTGTGCTGGAACGCTTTCACGCGCATCTGGCGCACGGCTTCCTGGCCCGGCGGGTGCGCACCACGGCGGTGCCCTTCGCCCGCCCGTGGTGGGTGCCCGCCGCGCAGTCCATTCCATTGGCGTCGCAGTCCGAGCGGGTTCCGGAAGACGGCGTGCTGGACTGGTTCTTCGACCAGAGCCGCGTCGATTTCGACCCCTCGGTGGGCCGGGTGTGGCGGCTCTCGTCCGCCCCGACCGATACCGGCGGCATGCTGCTGTCCCTGGTCACCTCGCATGTCGGCGCGGACGGGGGAGCGGTCCTCTACGCGGTGGGCGATGCCCTGGACCGCCTGGATTCCGGTGCGCCGGTGGATATCGCGACCAGCTCCGGCCGTCTCGTCGGCGACCTGCCGTCAACGGGGTTGTACCGCAGTCACTTCGCCGACGCGCTCGGTCAATTGCGCGCCGCCGCGAAGGGAATTCGCGCCGCCTTCGCCGCTCGCGATGTCCAGGAACCGGCGCGCAATCCACGCCCGGCCGAACCCGCCCTCGACCTGCCGGACCGGCATACCGCCGCGAGTCTCGTGGTGGAAGTCGGCCTGGCCGAATGGAATACGGTCGCCGCCGCGCACCAGGGAACGGCCAACGGCCTCATGGTCGGGGTCGCGGTCGGCATCCTCGGCCGCACCGGGCGCATTGCCGACGGCGCCGAGGTGCGGGTGGACATTCCGCATTCCATGCGCCTTCCGGACGATCCGCGCGGCAACGCCACCACGGGCCTGCCCATCGCCGTGCGCTACCGCGCGGGTGAGCTCACCGATCTCGCGCAGGTGCGCGCCGCCATCAAGAAGGCCGCGCGTGCCTACGCCGATCCGGCGACCACGCCCGCGCTCCAGCATCTGCAACCGGTGCAGATGATGCTGCCCAAATTCGTGCTGGACCGTTTCTCCCGCACCGCCAAGGCTCCCGAATGCCTGTGCACCAATCTCGGCGAAACCGGTCAGACGGTGGCGAACTTCGCCGGTGTGCGCGCCCGCTCGGTGCTCATGCGCCCGGTGGTGTGCACCAATGACACCGAACTCTTCCGCCGCGTCGAGGTGGGTCTCAATCTCTCCTGGTCCAGTGATGGCGAAACCGTCACCCTGGCGGTGACCGGCGCGGATCCCGATCGATTCCCGAACAGGGAAGCCCTGCGTGAATGCGTGGCCAAGGAATTCGCCGCCTGGGGTCTGCACCCGGTTTTCTGGTCCTGAACCAGCGTCAGAGTAGACGTTACTATGGATAACAGATAACATGCGGGAAACCCGGACGACGGAGCCCGGGCATGAACAGACGAAGCGAGTACCTCAATGACGCGGCATGTCGACGTACTGATCATCGGCGCGGGCCTGTCCGGTATCGGCATGGCCTGCCATCTGACCCGGGAGAACACGGGTCGCAGCTATCTGATCCTGGAACGCCGCACCGCCATCGGCGGCACCTGGGACCTGTTCAAGTACCCGGGCATTCGCTCCGACTCCGATATGTACACCTTCGGCTACGGCTTCCGCCCGTGGATCGGCACCAAGGTGCTCGCCGACGGGCCGCATATCCGCCAGTACGTCGAGGACACCGCCGCCGAATACGGCGTCACCGAGCACATTCGCTTCGGCCGCAAGATGACCACCGCGAGCTGGGACAGCGCCGCCGGCCTCTGGACCGTGCAGGCCCTGAACGAGACCACCGGCGAGACCGAGACCTACACCGCGAACTTCGTGGTCGGCTGCACCGGCTACTACGACTACGACAAGGGCTACCGTCCCGAGTTCCCGGGTGAGCAGGACTTCACCGGCCGGATCATCCACCCGCAGCACTGGCCCGAGGACCTCGACTACACCGGTAAGCGCGTGGTGGTCATCGGCAGCGGCGCGACCGCCATCACGCTGATCCCGGCCATGAGCGATAAGGCCGCGCACGTCACCATGCTGCAGCGCTCGCCCACCTATATCGCCGCGCTGCCCGCCAACGATCCGGTCGCGGTCGGCCTCAAACTCGCGAAAGTGCCTGCCGCCATTGCCTATCGGGCGGGCCGGGCGCGCAATATCGCCCTGCAGCGCGCGAGTTACCAACTGTCCCGGACCAATCCGAAGCTGTCCGCCAAGCTCATGCTGGCCGCGGTGCGCGCCCAGATCGGTTCCGGAATCGATATGCGGCACTTCACCCCGTCCTACAACCCGTGGGATCAGCGCCTGTGCGTGGTGCCCAACGGTGATCTGTTCAAGACGCTGCGCAGCGGTAAGGCGTCCATCGCCACCGATCAGATCGAGACCTTCACCCCGAACGGCATCAAGCTGCGCTCGGGCGAGGAGTTGGCCGCCGATATCGTGGTCAGCGCAACGGGTTTGACCGTGCAGATGCTGGGCGGGGCCACCCTCGAGGTGGACGGTGAGCAGTTGGCGACGCGAGATCTGGTGGCGTACAAGGGCGCTCTGCTCGGCAATGTCCCGAACCTCATGGTGATCCTGGGCTACACCAACGCCTCCTGGACCCTCAAGGCCGATCTGGCCGCGGAGTACTTCTGCCGCCTGCTCAACCATATGAAGGCCGAGGGCTACACCGAGGTCGTGGCCGTGCCCGAGGAGGGCGATCGCTCCGAGGCCTCGCTCATGGGCGGCGCGCTCACCTCCGGATACATCCAGCGCGGCGACGGTGTCATGCCCCGCCAGGGCACCCGCGGTCCGTGGCTGGTGATCAACAATTACTTCCGGGACCGCGCCATGCTGCGCAAGGGCGCGATCGAGGACGGCATCCTGCGGTTCCGCCGCCGGGTTCGCAAGGCCGAGCCGGTGGCGGCCGAATCGCGTTCCGCCTGACCATGATCGCGTGACCACCGGGCGGTGGCGATGTCCCCTCCGCGCCACCACCGCCCGGCACCCGGTCAGGCTCTGGTGGTGCCGATCAGCAATGCCATCAGCACCAGGCAGGTGGCCGCGGTCATGGAGGACATGGCCCAGCGGCTGATATGCCTGCTGCCGGTGCGGATATTGGTGACGGTGGAGGCCCGGAACTCCCCGGTCCGGCTCCGATGTCCCTCGGCGAAGGCCGGATCACCGCTGTGCAGATCGGTGCCGAACCAGGGCAGGAAATGCAGTGTCCAGCGCACGCCCGCGTCATCGGTGATGCGCAGGCGCATACCGGTGCGCCAGCGAATCGGCGCGAACGGCCGGGCCAGGCGCGAGATGAGCCCGATGCGCGCGCCCGCCACCACATGTACGAGCAGCGCTGCCGCCGCCACCGCGCCGACCGTGGCGGTCATGATCGCGCGTGAGAACGGCGGCAGGCCCTCCAGGAAGAGCGCGGCGGTGGCGAGCAGGAACCAGAACGGTTGCAGCACCGGCATTTCCATCGGTCTCGGATCCACGGTGACGGTCCCGGTCAGGCTCGACCGGCGGTAGCCTGCGGTCGGCAGCGGCACTGCCGCGATCCGAGGCAGCGGCTGTGCGCAGCCGGGGCGGTGCCCGGCCGCGATGTGACCGGTCCAGCCGCAGCGTTGACATCGGAGTGTGGCGTCGGAATACACAGGTTCTCCTGACTGCGGAGCTGATCGCGCTGTGCCATCCGAATCGACAGGCGCAGTACGACTTCCCGCAGGGTGGTGCCGAGTTCAGCGGCCCGGATGGCGGCCAGTTCCAGGGCGAGTTCACCGTCGGCGAGGGCGGGATCGCTCAGGATCTCGTCCAGCACCATGCCGCTGACGGCCTGTTCGAAGCTCAGCGGCCGGTCCGGAAGCCAACTCAATTCCCACTCGTGTTCGGAAGTAGTTGAGCGCAGGGCGATTTCGGGAGTCACGTCACTGGTTATCAACCACGTGGTGAATGCGAGGGCCATGTGAACACCTCCTCGGGAAGTGCAGGCGATTCCGCGGCTGAAACCGCCTGTGCCATCAAGGGTATGCGATATCACACATGGCAAAAAGCGAGTTCTTGTGGTGCAGAGCGCTATTCGAGATCAAGTTGGGATATGAAATATGCTTTCTGATGACTGAGTATCTGGAATCTGCTCACAAATAGGCGGGATCGCTTGAAATCCGAGGCGAAAATGCTTGCCGCAGAGCACGGATGACTGCACCGCACGCTTCGAGTAGCCGCAGTTCGGGCCTGTTTTTTCTGCTGCAATCTTGCAAATCGAAAACTCGCCGGACTTGCCTGGCACACATGACACATCGTGCTTACTATGGGTGCCGCATGGCACGTGGTGGCACGGCTAATTTTCGGAACTCTGATGGGAGAGGCAGCATGTCTCGCTCAGCCGCGGACGGCGAGCAGGTCGGTGAGCTGGTCCGCCGACTCCGCAAGGAACGCGATCTCACGCAGTTGCACCTGGCCGAACAGGTCGGCTGCTCGCGCAGTCTGATCCAGCAGATCGAGAACGGCACTCGCATACCGCCGCTCGCGCTGCGGGAGCGACTGAGTTCGGTTCTGGGCGAACGCATGCCGGTCGTCGGCACCGAAACGCAAGCCGACCTGGTCAGCAGTGATCTGCGCATGCAGTTCAATATCCTGCTCGGCAAGGATCCGGAATCGGTCGCCCGGGTGCTCGCCATCGCCCAGAGCCTGATCGATGTCGGCGCGGCGCGCAGCGAGGTCGCCCCGCTCGGCTTCATCGCCAAACGGCAACTCGAACGCGCGGAAGAGCTTTTGACCCAGATCCCTTCGGGTAGTGCCACGGTATGGGAGTGGAACACCATCAATGACTGGCTGACCGTGCTGGGCCGCGCGTCCCGGGCGATCTGCGCCATTCACACCGCGGATCTCGGCGCCATCGGCGGTGACCTCGGCGATGAATACCACCTGGAGATCATGCGCATCGCGCGCGCCGGGGTGTCGGTGCGCCGGCTCTACGTCATCGACGCCATCGCCGATGTGGTGCCCTATGAGGACAAGATCTGGCAGCAGGTGCGCGCCGGGGTGGAAACGGTGCTGGTGGATCGTGCACACGCCAGCAACGCGCAGAGCATGTTGATCGTCGACGAGAGCTATGTGACCACCGGCGAATACGATTACGCGCGGCGCGAACGCGTCGCTACCCGCTTCTCCGCGCTCAAACACGATGTGCAGTTCGCGCAGAGCAGGTTCGACAAACTATACGAACTCAGGAGTGCCGGAATGGCCCTCGTGGTCAACGAAATCATGGCGCAGCCCACGCTGGCGCGGTTTTCGAGGCTCGGACCCGAAGACAGTCGTGCGCTGTTCCGCGACGCACTGGCCCAATCCTGGGCCGAGGGCGCGGGCGCGTCGAGCGGTGAAGGCGGGTACCGGTGACCGAACGCACGGCAGTGCTGTGCCCGGACCCGGTGCGGTTGACCAATCGCTCCGATGAGCGCAAACAGGCCGCACGCGCCTTCCTCGGCCCCGATCCGCTGTTCCCGGGGACCCGGGGGCGGACCTATCCGGGCATCATCGATGCCTACCACGGCGAGACCGGCTTGGAGATGGACGAGCTCACGGTCGCGGCCCTGAACACCGCCTGGCATGAGCTGATGACCCGCACCCAGCCCGACGAGTACCGGGACGGACGGCTGTACGACAAGAAGCAGCCCCTGGTACTGCGAAAGCTGGCCGCGGACAGTCTCTTCCAGCGGCTGCACGCGCCCGTGCCGGAGGTGGCGGGCGTACGGGTCGATCCCGCCGAGGTGCTGGTGTGCCCGTACTCGAGCACGGTGTTGCTGGAGGAGGCCATCGCCACCATCGCGCGGCCCGATGGCGTGCTGGTGTGTCCCGAGGGGTATTACAAGAGCGCCAGCGTGCATATCGCCAAGTACGGATTGCGCATGGTGTCCAGTGCGGCGACGGCCGATCGCGCGTTCAAGATCGATCCCGTCGAATTGGCGCGGACGCTGGAACTCCATGCCGCACAGGGGAATCTGTGCGGGGTCATGCTCACGCTGCCCGGTAATCCGGTGGTCGCGGACTACACCGTCGCGGAACTGACCGAGATCGGCCGGGTACTGGTCGCGGCCGGGGTGCCGATCATCTGCGATATGTCCTTCGATCTGCTGGTCGATGATCATCTACCGATCGCCGCGATCACCGTTCCGACCGCGGACGGTCCCGTGCGGCTCTATGATCGCGTGCTCAGCATCACGGGAAACTCCAAGGCGTACAACGCATTCGGCCCGAACAAGATCGGTGCGGCGTGTTCGGGCGATAGTGCCTGGCTCGACCAGATCCGCGCGCGACTGGCCGTATCGTTCCAGCGTGAGACCACCCACCTGGCGCGCGCCACCATCGAACATATTTCCCCGGATCAGCTGGCGCACAACCGAAGCCGTCTGCGCGCGCAAGTAGATACGGCCTGGGAACTGCTGGCGGCGGTCAATCTGCGCCTCGGCGCGGAGCTACTGCATCCGCTCGGCAGCAGACAGGGCATGTTCGTCACGGTCGAATTCGACGCCGAACTGCTCACCGCCGCCGGTGTGCACACCAGCCCCGAACTGGAGGACCTGCTGCTCACCATGGCGGGAATCGACAGTGTCGCCCTGGGCCGCACCGGTTCCCACCGCCTCGGCGTCCGCCTCAACGCGGCCGCCCCGCGCTACGGCGCGGGCCAGGAGGACCGGGCACTGGAGCTGCTGCACCAGCTCTTCGATCGCCTCGAATGCCTCATCGAACGCCTGCGCGGCGGCATGACGTACGGGGATGCCTTGTCGGAGCGGCACATTCCCGCCATCGCGTCCTGAGCTAGGAACCGGCCGTCCGCGGATCCCGAGAGGTGATCCGCGCGACGTCATGCTCCCGGCACGAACTGGGTAAGGATGAAGCTCGCCACCAGGATGGCTCGGATCAGCTCAGGGTCAGCACCGATTCCAGGGGCAGGCGCAGTGAGCGGGCGGTGGGCGGTGCGGCGTGCGCCAGGCGGAAGAGCAGGACTTCGGCGTGGTCGGCGGGGGTGTCGAAGAGACGGCGATAGCGCTGGCGCAGGGTGGTCAGCTGGGTGCGTTCCCGGGGGTCCAGGCCCGCGCCGCCACCGCGTTCCAGTCGGGCGAAGAGGTAGGGCAGGGCCGTCATGGGTTGCAGTGCGATGGACTCGCGGGTGGCGGTGAGCCAGAGGCGCTGCATGATTCGGCCGCCGCGCAGATAGCTCTCGCGGCCGATGCCGGGAACGGTGAGCAGGCAGACGGCGGAGGCCGAGGCGACGGCACTGCGCGCGAGGTCCTCCAATGCCCGCCCGCCGCCGATATCGCGCAGACAGCGCATGACATTCCAGTCGCGGACCAGGTGCAGGGCGGTGCGTTCGGCGGCGGTCAGTTCGGCGGTGGCCAGATCGAGGCCGTGCCGCTGGGTGCGGGCTTCCTCCGGGGTCCAGCGATAACCGCGCATGGCTTGGTGATGCATCGACTCGTTCAGCAGGGTGAGGCGGTCCGCCGCGCCTATGAGTGCGCCTGCCTCGTCGAGATCTTTTGGTGTGCAGAGGAATTGCAGATTCGCGCCATGCGATTCGGCGGTGGTGGCGAGCAGGTCGGATATCCGTGGTTCGAGTTCGCGGTGTTCCTGGCGGACGCGATTGGTGATCCGGGTGACCAGGTGCGAGCCGAGCCGGTCGACGGTGAATATCGCTGGTGCGGGGGTGAATTCGACGGTCGCCACCAGATCGGGTGCGGTGGGATCGGGCCAGGTCTCGGGGTGCGCGCACAGCCCGAGCTGGGCGGCGGCCAGCTCGATATTCTCCAGCAGCGCGCCGAAACCCACCCAGGTGGCGCAGTTCTCGAAATCCAGGGCGGGCAGATCGCGCGCCGGATCGTGGCGGCATTCCAACCGGGCGTGATCGCGCCGCCAATGCAGCGTCCAGGGCTGGGCATTGTGCGCGGACGGGGCGAGGGTGCCCAGGGCGGCGATCCAGCGCACGGCGTCATCGGCGAGCACCTCGCCGTTGTTCGATACGTCTCGGCCGGTGGGTTTCGGCGGTAGCGACGGGGTGGTACGAGCTTCGGGGGCGATGGCGAATTGCGGTGCGGGAGTGACCGGTTCGCGGTAGAGCGCATGGCGTTCGGTGACGAGTTCGCCCGGGTCGACGTGATAGCGGCCGGAGGGGATGTCCTCGCCCAAGAGCAGGCGGCGGGCGGTGTCGGCGAGTATCGCGCCGCCGAGTGCCACGCCCGAGGCCAGTTGCGGCCAGCTGCCGATGGAGTGGCCGACCTCGGGTAGTGACGCGGCGGCGCGGGTGCTGGGCGCGCCGAGGATGGCCATGATGTGCGGGATCTTGTCCCGGGTGGACAGGCCCCGGAGTTCTTCGGCGCGCAGCGATCCCAGCAGACCGTGCAGCAGCGGCCGGCCCGGCTCCAGATCGAAGCGTTCGACGTCCAGCATGCCGCGGTCGCTGGTCTCCATCAGCACCGGAATGCCGTGCGCGCGTGCGCGTTCCCGGATCAGCACCTTGGTGTGCAGGTCATCGCATTCCTCGATGAGCAGGTCCAGCCGCCCGCCGCCGAGCAGGAAGTCGTCGACGAACGAGTCGCGAATACCGTTGCTGTGCAGTTCGATTCGCAGGAACGGATCGATCTCCAGCAATTGCCGGGCGGCCAGCACCGTCTTGTCGACGCCGAGGTCGGCCACCCGCGCGCGCAGCCGGTTCAGGTTGGTGAGGCCGAGCCGGTCGAAGTCGGCGAGTTTGAACTCCCCGCCGATGCCCTCCATCGCGAGGGTGACCGCCGCGGCGTTGCCGACCGAGAGTCCGACGATGCCGATGCGCATACCGGCCAGCCGCTGCTGTTCTGCGCGGGTGATCTTGTACCGATTGCGGTCGGCGCGCACCGCGCGGAACTCCTTCTCGGGCAGCAGATGTACGAGATCGCCCGTCCACGGGTACCAGACCCACACGCCGTACTCGGCGAGATCGCCCGGCGTCGCGGTACCGCGTGACGTTCCGAGTTGCCGCAATTGTCCGGTAATCGTGTCATGTATTCGCGGGTCGGCCGAGGCGCGGAGTTCGGCGAGCGCGAGCCGATCCCTTTCCGAGGCCGCATTGAATTGAACTGGCCGCCATTCAGAATTGCTCGCGTCGATCCGGGTCCGCATTATTCAGGTCTACACCCGGAACACTCGATCATGGCTATGATTGGAATAGCTGATCACTGGCTGAATATCGCCTGTTTCCATTGCTCTACTGCGTCATCGAATGCTGCGAACTGGTGCTCGGAGTTGGTGCGCGCCATGCTGCTCGCGCGGGTGTGGAGCCTGGCGCACGGTAATTCCGGCGCCTCGCCCGCGATACTGCACCGCCTGGTCGAGGTGCTCGGCACCGGCCTGGCCCCGGTGGTACCGGAGTACGGATCCGTCGGCGCGAGCGGGGATCTGGTGCCGCTCGCGCACGCGACCGCCGCTCTGATGGGACGCGGGGACATGTTCGAGGGCGTGGAACGGCTGCCCGCCGGGGTCGCGCTCACCCGTGCGGGCCTGGCGCCGCTGCCGCTGGCGGGCCGCGATGGACTGGCCCTGGTCAACGGCACCGCGCTGACCGGCGCGGCGGGCGGGCTGGCCTGTGCGGCGGGCGGGCTGGCCTGTGCGCAGGCGTCGCGCGCGGTGCGCACCAGCCTGCTGCTCACCGCGGCGCTCGCCGAAATCCTCGGTGTGGATACCGAATTCGCCGACGCGGCACTGGCCGAAGCCTCCGGGCACGGCGACGCGGGAATGGCGGCCCGGCTATTGCGCGCTCTGCTGGCGGGTTCGGTGCCCTCCGGTACGCGTCCGCTACAGGAGCCGTACAGCCTGCGCTGTGTACCGCAGCTGGTCGGTGCGGCGCTCACCTCGGTCCGGCACGCGACCAGCGTCGTGACCGCAGATCTCAATGGGGTCAGCGACAATCCGCTGTTCTTCCTGCGGGTGGGGGAGGTGGTACACGGCGGCAATTTCTTCGGTCAGCCGGTCGCCTTCGCCGCGGATCTGGTCTCCAGCGCGCTCACCCAGCTCGCCAATCTCGCTGAGCGGCAACTGGATCTGCTCATGGATCCGCACCACAATACCGGCTTGCCGCCGTCGCTGTCCGCCGCGCCGGGCCGCAGGCACGGGTTGACCGGTGTGCAGATCGCGGCCACCGCCATCGTGGTGGCCATGCGGCGCGCGGCCATTCCCGCTGCGATGCAGAGTATTTCCACCAACCAGCACAACCAGGACATCGTCCCGTTCGGTACGCAGGCCGCGCTCACCGCGTACGAGCAGGCGCGCAAGCTGCGCTGGATACACGGTTCTCTCGCGGTGGGGTTGCGGCAGGCGCTGCACCTGGCGGACAACCCGCCGCTGTCGGCGGCCGGTGCGGCCTTCTTCGAACAGCTTTGCGCCGCAGTCGCTCCCGTCGATCCGGACCGGCCGCTCGATGCGGATGTGCGGCGCGCGGCCGATCTGCTGGACGACATATCGGCCGCCGAACCGGAATTCGGAGGGCAATGGAAATGACCGTCGCACCGGAAGACCCCGGCAAACTGCTGCTGTGCCTCGAATCCACGGTAGGTGCACCACAATCCGATATCGAGCTACCGCCATGGCTGGTCGAGCTGCGTGAATGCCGGGCGCGCATAGCGTGGAACAGCGGCCGCCGCCCCGATTTCCGGCAAACCGACGGCACTTTCGTCGATCCGGACCCGCACGACCTGCGCGCCTATCACCTCATGGTGCGAACCGATGCGGGCGAGCTGATCGCGTGCTGTCGCTACGCGCCGCTGGAAGCGGCCGTATCGAACCCCACCGCAGCGGAGCGTGAATCATGCCAGTTCCGGTACCGGTGGATATTTCGCACCGAATGCCGGGATGGGCAGACTTGGTAGATGACGATCGCGTCGAATCCGGCCCTGCTGTCCGATACCGTCCGGGAGGCGTTCGCCCCGACGGTCACCTATCTGAACGCGGCCGGGTACGGACTCATGCCCAGCGCGGTGCTGCATGCCGTCGAGGCGGCCGAACGCGGCAGGGCGAGCGGTGAATTCGAGATAGCGGACGTCGACGCCACCATGCGCGCCTGCCGTGCCGCCTTCGGCGCACTGGTCGGGGTGCGCCCGGATCAGGTGGCGGTCGGGGCGCAGGTGTCCCAGCTCGTCGGGCTGATCGCGCAGAGCCTGCCCGCCGGTGCCCAGGTGCTGGTGGGCGAACATGAATTCACCTCGGTGACATGGCCTTTCCTGGCGCGCGATGATCTGCGGGTGCGGATCGTTCCCATGGCGGAACTGGCCGCGTCGGTGCTGCCGGAGGATGATGTGGTGGCCGTCGCCGCGGTCCAATCGGCCGATGGCTACGTGGTGGACGCCGCGGCGCTGACCGCCGCCGCACACGCCAACGGCGCGCGCGTACTGCTCGATGTGAGTCAGGCCGCGGGCTGGCTTCCGGTGCACGACACCGGCGCGGATTGGATTGTCAGCGTCGGGTTCAAATGGCTGCTGGGTCCCAAGGGCACCGCCTTCCTGGCCGGAACCGATGCCGCGCTCGATGCGCTGCGACCGATCGCCGCGGGCTGGTACGCCGGGGACGAGCCGTGGCAGACCTGCTACGACGCGCCCCTGCGACTGGCGCGCGATGCCCGCAGATTCGATGTCTCGCCGGTCTGGCCCGCCTGGCTCGGCCAGCGCCCGGCGCTGGAACTACTGCTCGAGGTGGGCATCGAGAACATCCGGCGGCACAATCTCGCGCTCGCGAACCGCCTGCGCGCGGGTCTCGCTCTGCCCGTGGGTAATTCGGCCATTCTGTCGGTACCGGTGGCACCGGAGACGCTGGAGCGATTGCGCTCCGCGCGGGTGATCGGTGCCGTGCGAGCCGGGCGGCTGCGGCTGGGCTGCCACCTCTACAACACCGAGGCCGATATCGACCGGGCCTTGAACGTGCTCACCGATCACTGACCGGTCAGATCGGCTGGAAGCCCGCGCCCAGGCCGCCGTGCGCGTCCGCGTCCGCCCGAATCGCGTCGAAGGACACCGCGACCACCGGCGAATGCAGTGGATTGGCGGAATTGGTGCAGCTGAAACGCATTCCGGCGGTGTCACTGATCAGCGCCCGCGACACCAGCCCCACCAGCCGATTACCGACGGTCAGCGGACCACCCGAATCGCCGTAGCTCGAACACGCCTGATCGATGAAACCGCCCGGCCCCGCGGACCATACGACGCCGCAGGCGAATCCGATGGTGCGCCCGTTCTGGCAGGCCACATCCAAAGCGGTGGGCGCGGAGCCGATCTCGGTGATGGTGGTCGCGCCCACCGTGCGCAGCGGGGTCACCTTGGCGGGATCGAATTCGATGACGCCGTAATCGAGATCATTGTCGGAGTCCCGCATCACCCCGACCACGCCCGCGTCCGGGAACTGCTCGCCGCGCACCGGTGTCCCCGCTTCGGCGCAGTGTCCGGCGGTGAAGCCGACCAGGCGGCCGGCGGCGTCATTGCCGATGGTGGTGAGCGTGCATTTGGTGGACCGGCCGAGCACGATTCCGGATCCGCCGCCCAGCGCGGCCTCGGTCTCGCCCGGCGCGGCCTGCGCCTGCGTGACCGGCAGCCCGAGCATGGCCATCATGACGGCGGGCACGGCCCACCGGCGAAATCCGAGCATCTGGAACCACCCATCCGTCTCGACACCCTCCGACCTCGGAGTTGCCCTCAGTTTGCCATTGCGGTGCATGGACGGGGCATACCCGGTGCGCCCGCCGTCACGCTCGCCGGTCGATATTCGGCGTGGCGGCGGGCGCGGCCGGTTTCCGGGTCAGCGCGACCAGAGCGCCCTCTGACCGGCGAAGGGATCGGCCTGCACCCGGGGTGAATCCGACCAGATCATGGTCTGACGCTGCTCCGGGGTGTATCGCGGCCAGGCCGCACCCGGATCGCCGGAGGTGATGAAGGACACCCAGGATTTGTGCACCGCGTCCGCGAGGGACTGCGGCGGATTGTCACCGGCCACCGCGGTGGCGCCCTGCGCCTTCAGGCAGTCGAAGGCGAACGGCACATCCAGGCAGTGGAAGGAGCTGCCCTGGAATTTCGGTGCGCTCGACGCCCAGGTGAACTCGTACAGCCAGGTGGGCTGATTGCGGGTCGCGCGGTCCTCGGCCAGCCGGTAGGTGGGTGCGCGCAGCAAGAGATCACTCTGCGCCTGGCCGAGCAGCTGTGCGGCATTGTCACCGGGGTACGCGGTGCGGAAGGCGTCGATATCGCCGGGCGGCAGGCCCATGGCGGCGAAGGCGACGGGCAGGGTGGCATCGGTGACCGGCTGCTCGCTCGCCATACCGTTGAATTCGTCGCGGGTGAAGCCGAGCAGCAGCGGAACATTGGTCGCCCCACCGGATTTCAGCAGCTCCGGGGTGGACCGCGGAATGGTGCCGCCGTCGGCGAACGGGGCCAGTCCCAGGGCGGACACGGTCCCGCTGTCGGGGCCGATGGCGCGCAGCTTATCCTCGAGATCCTGAATCCGGCTGCCGGACAACCCATTCAGCGCAGCCGTCGTGGCGGGCAGGCCGGTGCGCCTGGTGAACAGTTCGGCCTCGGCCACCGCGGTCGCCAGATCATTGGGCTGGGACACCGCACCGGAGGCCGAAATGCCCGCGTGGAAAAGACCTTTCGCGGACGGTGCGGCCATGAGCGCCCACACCGCGCCGCCGCCCGCGGACTGTCCGGCGATCGTCACCCGGCCCGGATCACCGCCGAAGGCCGCGATATTGTCGCGCACCCAGGTCAGCGCCGCGATCCAGTCCAGCACCCCGCGATTGTCCGGTGCGCCCTGGACCCGCAGGAACCCCTCGATGCCGAGCCGATAGCCGACGGACACCACGATCACGCCGTCCCGATTGAAGGCCGCCCCGTCGTACCAGGGACTGGCCGCACTGCCCGCCACGAAGCCGCCGCCGTGAATCCACACCAGCACGGGCAGTTTCGCGCCGGTATCGGGTGTGAAGACGTTCAGGTTGAGCACCCCGTCGCCCGGGATGCTCGGCTCCGGAATCGCGGTCACCTCGGAGAGCCCCTTGCGCTGCGCGGTGGGCCCGTACTTCGTGCAATCGAGCGGTTCATGCCACGGGGTCGGCGGTACGGGGGCCGCGAATCGCAGCTCACCCACCGGGGGCTGCGCGTAGGGGATACCCAGATACGCGGTGCCGGTCTCGCGCCGCACCCCTGTGACCGGTCCGTACGTGGTGATGACCGTATCCGCCGGGCCGGTCTTGTCATCGGACTTGCTGGTCGAACATGCGGTGGCCAAGGCCAATACGCCCGTTCCGAGCAGTAGTGAGCGGCGTCCGAAGTGCGGTACTGGCATGGCGAACCTCTGGTCCATATTTAAGTCAACGGTTGAAATAATTATGGGCCAGCATAATGTCGACCTGTGAAGCACGCACATCCGCAGGGGGACATCGCGCGGCGCCCGGCCGATTCCGCCGCGGTGCGCCGCCGCAATCTGGGTGCGGTGCTGCGGCATATCGCCGAGCACGGGCCGTGCGCGCGGACCGAAATCGCGACCGCCACCGGATTGGCGCACGGTTCGGTCACCGCGCTCGTCGGCGATCTGATCGAGCGCGGACTCGTGTACGAGGACGATGCGTTGCGCAGTGGCGGGCGGGGTCGCCCGGGTCGTCCGCTGCGGCTCGCCGCGCGCCGCGCGCTGTCGGTGGCCGTGCAGATCACCGCCGAGCAATTGCGCGTGGTCGTCGCCGATCTCGGGGGTGAGATCGTCTGGCGCGAGTCCGCACCGCATCGCAGTGCGCCCGGCCGACCGGAATCCATGGCCGACGCGGTCGCGGCGGCCGTGCTGCGCGCCGAGCGAGCCGCCGTCGCGACGGTGCGATCGGAACGCGGTGCTGTCGGGCGGACCGCCGTCGAAAGCGATTCCGCCGCAGCTGCTTCCGGCGCGATCGGCGCGGGCGGGCGAGCGGGCGAGCCGGATTCGGCAGATTCGATACCGGTGCGGATCGTGATCGCGATGGCGGGGCCGGTGCGCGATGACGCCGCGCAAACGGTCATGGCTGCGGCGGATTTCGGGTGGTTGGAGCCGGTGCGGCTGGGGGAGCTGGTGGCGGAGCGACTGCCCGGGATCGGGTGTCCGATCGATGTGGTCAATGACGGGAATTCTGCGGCGCTGGCCGAGTATCACGCGCGCGGTCGGCGGGGCAGGCTGGTGCTGATCGAGGCGGGCACCGGTATCGGCGGTGGCGTTGTGCTGAACGGGCGCATTGAAATCGGCAGTCACGGGGTGGCGGGGGAGCCGGGGCATATGCCGGTCGCGCTGGACGGGCCGGTATGCCTGTGCGGGGCGCGCGGATGTCTGGTGCTCTATGCCGGGCCGGAGGCGGTGCTCACCGCGGCTGGACTGGGGGAGGAGTTCGCCCGCGACGGGCTCGAGGCCGCCTCGGCGCTGTTGATCGACGCGCTGGCGGCGGGTGAGGCCCGCGCGGCGGCCGCGCTGGAGACCGCGGGGCATGCGCTCGGCGCGGTGATCATGAGCATCACCGCACTGCTGGATGTGGATGAGGTCGTGCTCGGCGGGCTGCTGGCGCAATGGTTTCCCTGGCTGGAGCCGACCATCACGGCTCGGCTGGCCGGGCGGCGGGCACTGGCGCGCGGGGTGGAACTCGGAATCGGACCGGCGGTGCTGGGGGAGGACGCCATGCTGCTCGGGGCAATCGAATTCGCCAGGCGCACAGTGCTTTCCGATCCGGCCGCGGTGCCGGTGCGGATGGACGCGCCCGGGGTCTGAAACACGCCAGCATCGGCGTGACCTGGTGGTTCGGCAAAGATCGCCACAGATTCGCTGATCTGACCGCGAGTGGTGGTTTCATAGCGGAATGGATCTGCGGCCGGACCTGCGTGGCACTGTCGGCGACCTCATGCCCGAGCTGAAGGATCTGCTCGAGCGGCTGGTCGCAATCCCCTCCATCGCCTTCCCGGACTATCCGAAAGAGAATGTGCAGCGCGCGCACGATCTGGTAGCGGATGAGTTGCGAAAGTCCGGAGTCGCGGATATCTCGGTACTGAATCTGCCGGATACCTCCCCGGTCATCTACGGCCGGATTCCACCGCCGCCCGGCGCGCCGACCGTACTGCTCTACGGCCACTACGACGTTCAGCCCTCGGGCGATGAAAGTCTGTGGAATACACCGCCGTTCACGCCGACCGAAAAGGACGGCGCGATCTACGGGCGCGGCGCGGCGGACTGCAAGGCCAATGTCGTCGCCCATATCGGGGCGCTGCGGGCCTACGGCGGCAAACCGCCGGTCGGGGTCACCATCGTCATCGAGGGCCAGGAGGAGTACGGCTCCGGCTTCGACGACTATCCGGGGGAGAAGCCGGACCTGTTCCAGGCCGATGCCCTGCTCATCTGCGATGCCGGGAATATCCGCGCGGGCACGCCCACCCTGGTCACCGCATTGCGCGGTGTCGCGGACGTTTTCGTCGAGGTGCGCACGCTCGCCGCCCCCGTGCACTCGGGGCAGTTCGGCGGTGCCGCCCCGGACGCGCTGCTCGCACTGGTGGCCGGGCTCGCCACCCTGCACGACGCGGATGGCAATGTGGCCGTGAAAGGTCTGCGCCGGGACGACTGGACCGGTGCGAACTACACCGATCAGGAATTCGCCGAAATCACCGGTATGGCACCGGGAATGCCGCTACTCGGCACCGGGCCGATCGGTGAGCGCATCTGGTACGGCCCGGCCATCACGGTGATCGGCCTGGACGCGCCACCGGTGAAAACCGCTGCGTCGGCAGTGGTTCCGTACGCCAAGGCATATCTGAACGTGCGCGTGCACCCGGAGCAGGATCCGGCCGAGGGGCAGCGCGCGGTCATCGAACATCTGAAGAAGGTCAAGCCGTACGGCATCGAACTGACCGTCACGGGTGGTGATGTCGGCGCCGGATTCGCCGCCGGGACAACCGGTCCCGCGTACGCCGCCATGCGGGAAGCCATGGGCAAGGCATGGAATACCGAGGTCGTCGATTCGGCCATGGGCGGCTCCATTCCGCTCACCAATTCCATGGCCGCGGCCAATCCGAACGCCGAGGTGATCATGATCGGCGCGGAGGACTCCAAATGCAATATGCACGGCTTCAATGAGCGAGTCCTGTTGAGCGAGTTGAGCAATACCGCGCTCGCCGAGGCCGAGTTCTTCCAGCTGTTCGCGAACAGGATGCGCAAATGAGCGACACCACGGTGGCCGATCCGGCTCCCGCTCCGAAACCCGCGCAGCACAAGAAGAAACGCGGCTTCCCCTCCACCTACACGATTCTGGCGGGCGTCACGGTCGCGGTGTGGCTGGCGGCCTTCGTGATTCCGCCGGGTGCGTACCAGGTGGACGATAAGGGCCACACCATCGCCGGGTCGTACCACCGCATCGAGGGTGCGAAGGGTTTCGGTGAGCGCCTGCGGGATCTGTTCCTCGCGCCGGTGAACGGGCTCTACGGGATTCAGGGGCAGGACGGTCAGGTCGCGCCCGACAGTTCCGGCGCGCTCTACGGTGCGGCGGCGGTCTTCCTGTTCGTGCTCGCGGTGGGCGCGTTCATCACCGTCGCCTTCGCCACCGGAGCGCTGGACAGCGGTATCGGTCGGCTGGCCTACAAACTGCGCAGCCGGTCCTTCCTGCTCATCGTCGGCATCATGGTGGTGTTCGCCATCGCGGGCACGGTGGAGGGCTTCGCGGAGGAAACGCTGGGCTTCTACGCGCTGCTGGTCCCGCTGATGCTCGCGCTCGGTTATGACCGTATGACGGCGGTCGGGGCGATCATCGCGGGTGCGGGCATCGGCGTGCTGTGTTCCACGGTCAACCCGTTCGCCACCGGCACCGCCTCCTCGGCGGCGAATGTGGCCATCGGCGACGGCATCGTGCTGCGACTGGCCATGCTGGTGGTGCTCACCATCGTCACCGTCGCGTATGTGCTCTGGTATGCCCGGCGGGTCAAGAACGATCCGGACAAGTCCTGGTCCGGCTGGCAGCCCGGGGACCGGGATGTGAAAGCCGAAGAGCACGAACCGGATCCGCTGACCGCGCGGCAGGTCGCGGTGCTGTGGCTGGTCGGGCTCACCTTCGCGTTCATGATCTTCTCGATCATCCCGTGGGGCACGGTGATCAATGGCCCGGACGCGAAATCCTTTCCTTGGGAACTGGATTGGTATTTCCCGGAGCTGACCGCGCTGTTCCTGGTCGGTGCGGTGGTGATCGGCCTGGTGGGCGGGCTCGGCGAGGGCAAGATGTCCGAGGCTATCGGCAAGGGATTCGGCGATTTCGTCGGCGCGGGCATCGTGATCGTGCTGGCGCGCGGGGTCACGGTGATCATGAACAACACCCAGATCACCAGTACCGTGCTGCACGCGCTGGAGGGCGTGGTGACCGGGACGTCGTCGGCGGTGTTCGCGGTCGCGGTATTCCTGGTGAATGTGCCGCTCGCCTTCCTGATTCCGTCCACGTCGGGGCATGCCACGCTGGCCATGCCGATCATGGCCCCGCTCGCGGATTTCGCGAATGTGCCGCGCTCGCTGGTGGTCACGGCATGGCAGTCGGCCTCGGGCTGGGCGAATCTGGTCACGCCGACCACCGCCGTGGTGACCGGTGGTATCGCACTGGCCAAGGTGCGCTACGACCGGTACGTCAAGTTCATCGCGCCGCTGATGGGCATTCTGTTCGTGCTGATCTGCGTATTCCTGGCCGTCGCGGCCTGGATCGGCTGACTCAGCGAATCAGGTTGCGCCAGCACCGTTCCAGATGCGCGGCCATATCGAAGCTCGGATCGATGAGCCAGCGCGATTGCAGGCCGTCGGCGAGGGCGAACAGGGTGGTGGCGGCGTCGTCGGGATCCAGGTGCGCGGGCAGTCGCCCGGCATCGCGCAGGGTGCGCAGGGAATGCGAAAAGCCTTCGATGCCAAGGCGATACCGTTCGCGCATATAGTCGTGCGCGGGGTGGCGGGGGTCGGCGGCGGCCGCCTGCATATGGGTGAACAGTTCGATGAGCCCCGGCACCCGGGCATTGCGCCGCACCACGTCGATGAAGGCTTCCGGAGTGTATTCGGCCGCGGCCGCCACATCGGTCTCATCGCGGCGGCGCAGCACCGCGACGAACAGTTCCTCCTTGGAACCGAAGTAGTGCAGCAGACCGCCCTGGCTCAGGCCGACCGCCTCGGCCAGTTCGGCGACCGAGGTGGCCAGATAGCCGCGCTCGGCAATGGTGCGCAGCGCGGCGTCGAGAATCTGCTCTCGCCGCTCGATGCCCTTGCCATAGGGTCCCCGTTTCGCCACGCACAGAGTCTAAAGCCAGGTCCGGGGTGTTCTTGCCACTCAAAACCGAGCGCTGTACGGTTTTCAATGCGGCCGCTGCCGCGCCCGAGCGAAGGAGAATCCGGTTCCGATGCGTGTCCGTCCTCGATATTTCGCCCCCGCCGCCCTGGTCGCCGCCACCCTCGTACTTGGCATCACCCCGGCCGCCGCCCGTCCCGCCCCGCCGACCCAGGTCGCGCCGCTGGGCAGCGATTTCCTCTGGGGTGTGGCGGCCTCCGGCTTCCAATCCGAGGGCGATGCCCCCGACAGCAATTGGTCGCGCTACGTGGCGCAGGGCAAAACCGATGACCCGTACCGGGACTCGATCGACTTCCACTCCCGCTTCCGGTCGGATATCCAGCTCGCCAAGAACCTCGGCGTGAAGGTGTACCGCATGGGCATCGAATGGGCTCGCGTACAACCGCAACCCGGCGTATGGGACGAGAACGGCCTGAAGTTCTACGATGACGTCATCTCCACCATCACCGCCGCGGGCATGCAACCCATGCTCACCCTCGACCACTGGGTCTACCCCGGCTGGGAGGTCGATCGCGGCGGCTGGAACAACCCCGCCATCGTGCCGGACTGGCTGGCCAACGCGCGCACCGTCGTGGACCGCTACGCCCATTTCAACCCGCTCTGGGTCACCTTCAACGAGCCGGTCATGTACATGCTCAACGAGACCCGCCACGGCGGTATCTCGGCCGCGGCCATTCCCGCCATGACCGATCGAATCGCCCAGGCGCACAACGGCATCTACGACTACATCCATCGGGTGCAGCCGGGAGCCATGGTGACGAGCAATGTCGCCTACATCCCTACGGCCGAGGACGCGATCAACGGCCCGCTCATGAACGCGATCGCCGCCAAGCTGGACTACATCGGCATCGACTACTACTACGGCATGTCCCCGGACGATATGCGCGCGATCTCCACCGAACTCTGGAAGAACTCATTGCAGCCCGAGGGCATCTACTATGCGCTGCAACACTATTCACGGGCATTCCCGGATAAACCGCTCTATATCGTCGAGAACGGCATGCCCACCGAGAACGGCCTCCCGCGCGCCGACGGCTACACCCGTGCCGACGACCTCCGCGATACCGTCTACTGGATCCAGCGCGCCAAGGCCGACGGTATGAACGTCATCGGCTACAACTACTGGAGCCTCACCGACAATTACGAATGGGGTTCCTACACACCCCGTTTCGGTCTCTACACGGTGGATGTGCTGACCGATCCCACCCTTACTCGCAAACCCACCGACGCGGTTCCGGCCTATACGGCCATCACCGCCAACAGCGGTGTCCCGGCCGATTATCGCCCCACCCGCGACCCCAAGGCATGCTCCCTGGTGGACGCCCTGGCCAGCTGCGCCGATCCGGTCACCGTCCCGCGCTGATCGGACGCAAACGCCCCCGGCCGCAATGGGCCGGGGCGTAGGTGATCCGTCAGCGCAGGGCGGGGATTACCTCGTTCTCGAAGATTTCGATGCCCGTGGTGTCGTAGGCGGCTTCCGGGAAGTAGTGGATGCTGTACGACAGGCCGAGATCCTTTGTGCGGGTGATGTTCTCGATGACCTGCTCGGGGGTGCCCACGGCGGGGCTGTTGCGGAAGAGGCTGTCCACATGGGACTTGGCGGCTTCCTCGCCGAGGGTTTTGGCGAAGCGGACTTCCAGATCGGTGAGGCGCTGCTGGACCTCGGATTCGGTCGCGCCCACCAGGGTGTTGAAGTTGGAGCTGCGGGTGATGGCATCGAAGTCGGTGCCGACCTTGTCGCAGTGGCCGCGCAGCAGCTCCGACTTGTGGGCGAACTCCGTCGGATCGCCCGAGAAATTGGTGTACTGCGCGTACTTCGCGGCAATCCGCAGCGTCACCTTCTCGCCGCCGCCCGCCACCCAGATCGGAATTCCGCCCTCCTGCAACGGAAGCGGGCGGACGATGGCGTTGTCCACCTGGTAATGCTTACCGTCCAGGGTGGCCGCACCGGTCGTCCACGCCTGCTTGAAGATCTGCACGCCCTCGTCGAGGCGGCCGAGACGTTCACCGGCGGAAGGGAATCCGTAGCCGTAGGCGCGCCATTCGTGTTCGTACCAGCCGCCGCCGATGCCCATTTCCACGCGGCCGCCGGAGATCAGGTCGACGGTGGCGGCCACCTTGGCCAGGTAGGCCGGATTGCGGTAGCTGATGGCGGTGCACATCTGGCCGAGGCGGATGCGGGAGGTGGTGGCGGCGAAGGCGGACATCAGGGTCCAGGCCTCGTGGGTCGCCTCTTCGGTGGGGACCGGCACGGTGTGGAAGTGGTCGTACACCCACAGCGATTCCCAGTCCGCGTTCGCGTCCGCGCGCTGGGCGAGATCGCGCATTACGTCCCACTGTGCGGCGGGGTCGATATCGACCAGGTCCAGCCGCCAGCCCTGTGGGATGAAGATGCCGAAACGCACGAGTTGTCTCCTCCGTATGGATGGATGGTTCCGGCGATCCACCCTTCCCCCTCGTCAGCGCGAGGGCAACTATTCGACTCCGAGCGCGCCGAACTCTCAGGCCGATGCGATCAGCGGGTGCGCCGCGGTGCCGGATCGGGTAGTTCGGCGGGGCTGAGCACCTTGCGCAGGGCGTTCGCCACCGTCTCCAGTTCCGCGTGATCCAGTTGCCCGCCGAAACGGCGTTCGATGCCCGCGAGATAGTGCGGTGCCGCCTCCCGGAATCGCTCCCGCCCCTTTTCGGTGATGCCGACGAAGGCCGAGCGGCCGTCATCGGGATTGGATTCGCGTCGCACCAGCCCGTGGGACTCCATCTCGGTGACCAACCGGCTCACCCGGGTTCGGCTCAGCACCACCCGTTCGCCCAGATCGCTCATCCGCAGTTGGTGCGGCCCATCGAGTTCCAGCAGGACGTCGTACCAGCTCAGCGGTAGTCCGGTGGCGCGGCGTAATTCGGCGTCGAGTTCGGGCACCAGTGTGGCGTGCACCTGGAGCAGTGCGGCCCAGGCGGCGACGGCGGGGTGAGATTTCGGCGGCACCGGTTCAGCATAACCGGTTGCGTGCGCGCGCACCTAAGTAGTAGCGTGCACACGCACATACTTTTGTGTTCGGGAAAGGACTCTCAATGACCAAGTCAAGCCGCGGTAGCGACGGGATTCGGTGTGTCGAGGGTGAATTCGCGGCCGTCGCGCAGCAGTGCCCACAGCAGGTCGACCAGCCGCCGGGCCAAGGCTAGGAGGGCTTGGGTATGGATGAGTCGTTCGCTGCGCTTTCGGTCGTAGAACCTCCTCGATGGGCCGTCGCGGTATGCGGGCCCGATGCTGGACAGGGCTGCCATGTAGAACACCCTGCGAAGTCGCCGGCTGTAGCGTTTCGGGCGTCTCAAGTTGCCGCTGACGCGGCCGGAATCGCGTGGGACAGGCACCAATCCGGCGTAGGACGCCAACCGGCCGGCGGTCGCGAAAGATGCGAGTTCGCCGCCGGTGACAACGAGGAATTCCGCACCGAGTCCCGGACCCATCCCGGGCAGGGATTCGATGATCTTCGCCCAGGGATGCTGCCGGAACCGGGTCGCGATGAGCTTGTCGAGCTCTTTGATCTCATGGTCGAGATCGAGCAGTTTGGTGGCCTGGCGCTTGATCAACATCGCGGTGTCGGCCTCGCCGGGAAGTGCCAGGTCCTGGGCCACCGCTGCCGCGTGGGCCGCGGCCGCGGTCTTGCCGATTCCGGCGGGCCATGCCTTGTTCTGAGCGAGATAGGTTGTGAGGCCGTCGATTCCGGCCGCACGAATCTCGGCCGGGGTGCACATCCCGGCGACCAGGATCAGCGGCGTCCGCACCGTGTAGTCGAACGCGGCCTCGAGCGCGGGAAAGATCGATCCGAGCAGCGACCGCAGCCGGTTGACCCCGGCCACCCATTCCGACATCAAGTCGGTGCGGTAACTGGTCAGCTGGGTCACCGCGACGACCAACTCGTCGGGCATGGCGATCTGGCTCAGATCGTTTCGCAGGCGCGCGGTTTGGGCGATCACCCGGGCGTCCTTGGCGTCGGTCTTGCCTTCACCCCGGAACCCGCGAGCCATGCTGTTGGTGACCTGGCCGGGCACATAGATGACGTCCTGGCCAGCGGTCAACAGCACGGTGATCAGCAGCAACGCCATCGGGCTGGTCGGATCGACCGCCCACTGCACCTGCTGCGCCGACTTGGCCGCGCGGGCGATCAACGCCTCGACCGCGTGCTGGTCATTGCCGATTTTCTGGCTGAACACCACCTTGCCGTCGCTGTCGATCGCGCACGCATGATGCGCGGCCTTTCCGACGTCGATACCCACCCAGATCTGAGGGCGAACCGTCACCCATCCACTCCTGTCACCGCACGTCAGGCCCATGGACAACCCCGCCGACAGATCCCTAAACAGCGACGACCCGCAACAGCTCTCAATCAGCGAACGGAGCGTCCGGCGCGGCAGGGCAGCCAGTCCTTTCGAGCCTCAACAGCAGGCAAACGACCATCAGCTACACCCCACCACCCCGGGCATCCGGGGCACCAACCCCAGACACTTCAACCTTAGGGAAAGACCATGACCACGTTGATCACTCGCGAAGAACTGGCGCACGAGATCGAGGCCGGAGCGGTGACGGTGCTGGACGCCCTCGGCGGCGAGTACTACGCCAAGGCGCATCTGCCGGGTGCGATCGCCCTGGTGGAGGCGGACGTCGAGACTCTCGCGCCGCGACTGCTGCCCGATAAGACCGCCGCCATCGTCACGTACTGCTCCAATGCCGCCTGCCCCAACAGTCAGAATGTCGCGGGCAAGCTGGAGCGGCTCGGCTACACCAACGTGCGCAAATACCGTGACGGCATTCAGGATTGGGCCGAGGCGGGCCTGCCAATCGAGAGTTAAGCCCGGAGAAATCGTCCCAGACGCTCTAGAATCCGCAGCAGTCATCATTCGGTGTTCGCAGACCGCGGAGGGGGCTCGTCGATGAGCTCAATGCAATTGGACGCGCCCGACGGGCCCATCGAGGCCTATCTCGCCACACCGTCGGGCGACGGCCCGTGGCCCGGGGTGGTGGTGCTGCACGACATGCTCGGTATCGGCAGCGCCGTACAGAAATCCACCCGAATGCTCGCCGATCACGGCTATCTCGCCATCGCACCGGACCTGTTCGCGCGCGGCAAGGTTCGGTGCGTGCCGGGCATGATCCGCGACCTCATGGGCAATAACCGCGATGGCGTCGCGGTCCGCGATATTCTGGCCGCCCGCGCCCAGTTGATAAGTGATCCGCGCTGCACCGGCAAGGTCGCGGTGGCGGGCTTCTGTCTCGGCGGCGCGTTCGCGCTGCTCGTGGCCACCGAGGGATTCGACGCGGCCGCGCCGTTCTATCCCGCCGGACGCGGCAATTACGAGGAGATGCTGCGCGGAACCTGCCCGGTGGTGGCCAGTTACGGCCGGCGCGATCCCCAGAACATCGGGCGCGGACCGAAACTCGAGCGCGTCCTCACCGCGGCCGGGGTGCCGAACGATGTGAAAACCTATGCGGCATCGGGGCATTCGTTCGCCGATGACCATCCGGGGCAGCCGCTGCTGAAGGTGATGGGCCTGGGCTACAACGCCGATGCCACGTCCGACGCCTGGCGGCGCGTCTTCGCCTTCTTCGACACCCACTTATCGCCCGGCGACCAGCCCGGCGGGCCGAAGGAATAACCCAGCCAGTCCCGAATTCGCCTGCTGGAGCGCAGATCCCGCCACAGCGCGCCGAACTCGTAGTACTGCAAAGTGAGTACATTGCCGCTGTCGATATTCTTGGTCAAACCGTAAGTGGGACGGAAGGTTTCGGCCCGGAAGGTGCCGAACAGCCGATCCCACAGGATGAATATGCCGCCGTAGTTCCGGTCCAGATACTCCGGATCGCTGGCATGGTGCACGCGATGGTGCGAGGGCGTGTTGAACACGAACTCGAACCAGCGCGGCAGCCGACCGATGGTCTCGGTGTGCACCCAGAACTGATAGATCAGATTGAACGACCAGGCGGTGAACACCATCCACGGCGGTACGCCCAGCAGCGGCAGCGGAATCCACGCCAGCAGTTCGAACCACGGATTCCACTTCTGCCGCAGCGCCGTCGCGTAGTTGAAGTACCGGCTGTTGTGGTGCACCTGATGCGCCGCCCACACCACCCGCACCCGATGCGAGGTGCGGTGATAGACGTACCAGAGCACATCGACCGCCAGGATCACCGCGACCCAGCTCAGCGGATTGCGCGGATCGACCTGCCAGGGCGCGTGCACGTACAGCACCGCGTACCCGAGCAGCGCCACGAATTTGGCCGCACCGCTGACGAAGATCGATACCAATCCCATGATCAGGCTGTTGCGCGCATCGGACTTCTCGTATCCGGTGCGCTCGTCACCGTGCGCCCGCAGCGAGAGGATCTCCACCACCATGGCGAGCACGAAGAACGGGATCGCATACGTCACGGGTTGATTGATCTGGTCCCACAGATTCACGGCGGCTACTCCACTCCCGCGCCGATGTGCGCGCGGTCACTACATCTGCCTTGACTGTAAGGCTCACCATGCGATCTCCGGAAGCCCGCGTTTCCGGAAACGGGCGCGCACCGAGTTCAGTCTCGGCGACAGCGCATGACCAGTCCCAGGCAGACCGCCGCCAGCACCGCGACGACGGTGAACATGGCCGGATACCCGATGCCGGTGCCGTCGTGCAGCATTGCCATCACGGCGGGCACGCCGAAGCCCAGATAGCTGACCGCGTAGAAGACGGCGGTGAGACCCGCGAGATCCTCCGGCCCAGCCATGCGCTCTATCTCCAGCAGTCCGGCCACCAGGCCGATACCGAATCCCATGCCGAGCACAGCGGCGGTGGCGATGGTGAGCCACAGTGTGAGCGCGCCGGACGCCGCGGCGGCCAATGCCATTCCGGCGATCACCAGCAGCAGCGCCAGCACCGGCAGCCGGATGGTGCCCGGCCGATCCAGCTTGCGCGCGACGGATTGGATGGCGAAACCGCAACCCAGGGTGATCACGGTGATGAGCGCCGAGAACGCGATGGGCGCACCGTGCACACGCGGCATCATCAAGGTCGGCATGATCGCGTAGGCGGTGGCCGATGAGGTGAACAGCCACAGCGAGACCGGCAACGCGACCAGCCGGAACCGCCGATGCGCCGCGGCCGGAACCTTGAGATCATCCAGCAGTCGAGCGGTAGTCGGCATGGGCACAAGGGTTTCCGGCGTCCGAGTCAGCGCGGCGGCAGCGGCCAGGCACAACCCCACATTGATCAGATAGGGCAGCACATCAGGTAGCGGACCCCACTGCGCCAGCACTCCCGCCACACCCGCACCCACGCCGAACCCGCCGGTGAGACTCATGGCCGAACGCCGCGCCCCGAGCCCGGAAGCGTTCTCGCCCGCGAACGGCGGCTGTGAGAGCTCCTTGAGCCAACTGCTGCCCACCGCCATGGCCAAACCGATGGCGACACCACTGAGCACGCGACCGGCGGAAAGCATTGGCACGGACGAAGACCCGAAGGCGAGCAGCAGCGATCCGGCCGCCGCGATCAGCGGCGCGGGCCGCATGAGCCGCCCCCGCCCGTACCGATCCGACAGCGGCCCGCCGATCAGCAACGCGGGCACGATCCCCAGCACATACTCGAACAGCAGCAGATCAACCGTGGTGACCGGCAACCCGTCCCGCTTGTACATCACCAGCAACGGCGTGAATTCGTTTCCGCCCCAGGCGATCGCGAAGATAGCCGCGCTGACGCTGAGCCACGCCCGGCTATGTGTCGCCCGCGCCGCGATGGGCCGGTCCAGGACTGCGACGGTGGTCGTCGCATTCGCCGCATCGGTGAGATTGCCTGCGTGGCCCATATTTTCGAAGTCGTTGATTTCGGTCGCCATCACAGCCCTCTCAGGGTCACGCCGTGCACGTCCATGAGGTGCTGGGCGAGGGCGGTGGCGAAGCCCGCGGTGTCACCGGATTCGATGAGGTCGGCGAGGCGGGCGTGCTGGGCGATGATGCGATCGGTGTGGATCTCGCCGTGGCGCAGGGCGACGCTGTTCATGCGGCGCTGGCGTTCACGGAGGGAGTCGTAGAAACCGGCGAGCAGGGGATTGCCCGCGGCGACCACGTATTCGCGGTGGAAGTCGGCGTCCACGACGGCGAATTCGTCGAGATCACCGCTCGCGGCGAGGGCGCGCTGGCGATCCAGGGAAGCGTGCAGGCGGGCGATGAGGGCCGACCGGTCGGTCTCGGCGAGAGCGCGCACGGCACCCGTCTCGACGACATAGCGCGCCTGTGTCACGTCCTCCGCCTCGTGCGAGGGCACCGGCACCACCAGCGCACCGCGCTTGGGGTACAGCTTCATCCAGCCCTCGGTCTCGAGCCGCAGGAACGCCTCGCGCACCGGCGTGCGCGAGGTGCCGAGCGCGGTGGCGATCTCGCCCTCGCTGATCAGCTCGCCGCCGGGGAGTTCCCCGCTCAGGATGCGTTCCTTGACCTCGCGGTAGGCCCGCTCGGCGGATGAATACGTCATAGACACAAGTTGCATCCTAGGTATCCGACCGGTCGGATTTGCTGGGATGTGGCCGGTCTCACCGGCCCGCCGTCCCGGCCCGACGGCCACGCCGACCCGGGGACTTGCGCGCGCCGAACCTTTGGCACGATGATCTGTGCTGTTGGCATGCTGCCAGTAAGTCTGACAGGGAGGTCCCGCATGGCGAATGACGCCACCCCGCCGCTGAACGAAGTCGTGAACGGCGCACTCGAATTCACGATTCCGATCGCGCACAAGATGGGGATCAAGGCTACCGAGGTCCGGCCGGGCTATGCCGCCACCCGGGTTCCCATCGAGGGCAATGGCAATCACTTCGGCGTCATGTACGCGGGCGTGCTGTTCACCGTCGCGGAAATCCTGGGCGGTGCGCTCGCGGTCGCCAGTTTCGACGGCGCGCTGTACTACCCGCTGGTCAAGGACCTGCACATCTACTTCCGCAAGCCCGCCGCCACCGATGTGACCGCAGTGGCCGAGCTATCGGAGTCCGAGATCGCCCGGATCGCCGAGGAAGCGGAGTTGAAGGGCAAGTCCGACTTCACCCTGAAGGCGACCGTCACAGATGCCAATGGCGTCGTCGTCGCCGAGACCGAGGGTGTCTACCAGCTGCGCGCCCACCGCAAGTAGGCGGCCGGGCCCGGTAGCGCACGCCGATACCGGGCCGCGGCGCGGCGGCCGGATATCGCGGCACGAGCGCCGCCCGTCAGGCGATGCGCAGCGGGAGCCGGTGGTGTCGGCGCACGAAGATGCTCGGAAACCATTGCGGCGGTGCGTCATCCACCAGGGTGAAGGTCGAGGTGCGGTCCAGTAGCGCGGTCAGCGCGGTGGTGGCCTCGAGTTTCGCCAGCGCCGATCCGACGCAGAAGTGCACGCCGCGGCCGAAGGCGAGATTGTTCGCGCCACCGCGGCGATCCAGATCCAGGGTGTCCGGATCGTCGAAGCGGGCCGGATCGCGGTTGGCCGCGCCCCAGGAGAGCAGCAGGTGACTGCCCGCCGCAAGCTCGACGCCGCCCAGCGTGGTGTCCGCGGTGACGTGCCGATGATGTCCTCGGAAGGGCGATTCCAGGCGCAGCGCCTCATCCAGGAACGCGGGCAGCAGGGCGGGCTCGCGACGGAGTTCGGCTTGCAGCTCGGGGTTTTCGGCCAGTATGCGAACGGCATTGGCGATCAGCCCGGCCGAGGATTCACCGCCCGCGCCCACCAACTGCACCAGCACCAGTACGGCCACGGTATCGGTCAGTGTGCCCGCGGCGCAGGCTCTCGCGAGCACGCCCAGTAGGTCATCGCCCGGGTTCGCCTCGGCGGTTTTGAAGGTGGTGTAGAGGTAGCCGGTGAGTTCCGCCGCGGCGGTGACCGAACGGCCGAACCCATCGGAATCGACTACGCCGCCGAGCATTTCGGTGCTGTCGTAGGCCCAGTCGAGCAGCCGCGGGACATCCGCGTTCGGCAGTCCGATGATATCGGCGACCAGGGCGAGCGGGAGCCGGTCGGCGACGGCGGTCGCCCAGTCGATGCGGCCGTCACGCGCGTGCGCGGACCACAGACTGTCCACGAGCTCGCGGACGGTCGGTCCGAGACCGCGAATTCGCTTGGCCAGCAGTGGTTGTACGAGCTTGCGATGCGCCAGGTGCGTGGGATCGTCGGCGGTGGCGAGCACATGCACGGCTTGACCGCCGCCATCCATATCGAAAGTGGCGGGCGGACCGTCGCTCTGCCGCAGCAGCACCCCGGTCAGGTTGGAGGAGAAGGCATCCGGCCGCCCGATCGCCTCGGCGACCAGATCCCAGGAGGTGACCAGGTGGAAGTCCGTCCCCGGAATCCGATACACCGGAGACCGCTCCCGCAGCCGGTGATACAGCGGGTACGGATTGTCCAGGTGGACGGGATCGAAGATATCGATCGCGTCCGGTGCGGTCTGCGTCATTGCCCACTCCGGTGTCGGGAACCTCTGGTGGGCTCACCGTCTCCGCTGCTGATCCGGGTGTCAACAAGTGTCTCCGGGTGAGACGCCAGCGGACCCGCCGGACGCGATGAACCGGCCTCGTAGTTCGCGAAATACTCTGGTGAAAGCATGAATTCGCCGCGAGACAGAAGATATCTTCTGTCTCGCGGCGAGATATTCGCGACCGCTTCGAGCGCAGCCGGATCTCTACCCGTTGTGCGGCAGGCGCACCAGCATCTTGCCGGTATTGGCACCGCTCATCATGGCCGTGAACGCGTCCAGCGTCTGCTCGATCCCGTCCACCACGGTCTCCTCGGCGCGCAGCGAACCGTCGGCCAGCCAGCCGGCCGCCTGTCCGATCCACTCCGGGGCCTGATGCAGATGATCGCTGACATTCATGCCGCGCAGGTTGATTCGCTTACCGATGGCCAGCGGCAGATGCGCGGGTCCGGGGGCGAGTTCGGTGTCGTTGTACACCGAGATGGCCCCGCACAGCGCGATCCGCCCGTACCGGTTCATGGCCACCAGCGCGGCGTCGAGGTGATCGCCGCCCACATTGTCGAAGTACACATCGATGCCCTCGGGCGCGGCGGCGGCCAACTGCCCCACCAGCTCACCCTCGCGATAGTCGATGGCGGCATCGAAGCCGAATTCGTTCAGCAGCCGCGCGGTCTTGGCCGGACCGCCGGCCGAACCGATCACCTTGGACGCGCCGAGCCGCTTGGCGACCTGACCCGCGATCGAGCCCACCGCACCGGCCGCGCCGGAGATGAACACCACATCGCCCTCCTTGACCGGGGCGACCTCGGTCAGGCCCGCGTACGCGGTGATGCCGGTGGTGCCGAGCACGCCCAAATACGCTTGCGCGGGCGCGATTTCGGCATTCACCACCTGTACGGCGGCGCCGTCGAGCAGCGCGTATTCCCGCCAGCCGTAGAAATGGCTGACGACCGTGCCGACCGGCACATCGTCCGCGGCCGAGGCGACCACGGTGCCGACGGTCCCGCCGGTCATGGCCTCACCGAGTACGAAAGGCGGGATATAGGATTCGACATCGTTCATGCGCCCGCGCATGTACGGATCCACCGACAGCCAGTCATTGCGCACCAGCACCTGTCCCGGCCCGGGCTCGGGCAGCGTGACGGTGGCGAGTTCGAAATCGCCGGGCTTGGGCTCGCCGAAGGGGCGGGCGATCAGACGCCATTCACGACTGTTCACGGTCATTACTGTTCTCCTTCAAAGGTTTTCGATGACGCGCCGAGCCCGGCCAGGACGGCGTCGGACGCGGTGCGCAGTAGATCGGGGCGGCCCGCCGAGAGCAGCCCGATGGTGGCGGCCAGCACGATCCGGGCGGCGTCACCCGGTCGCTTCAGCTCGGCCTCGGTGAGCACCCCGGTGAGCAGCTCGTGCAGTTCATCGGTGAAGCCGCGGCAGATATCCCCGCACAGCCGGGCCTGTTCGTCGAGCAGTTCGGCGGCGTGCGGTGAGGCGGCGAACGGTCCCGCCATCAGTTCGGCCTTGGCGGTGACGATGCCGAAGACCCTGTCCGCCAGGGGAATCGGCGCGACGGCCGATTCCCGCGCGGCGGTCAGCGCCTGCTGGTGCAGCCGTTCGGCGATGCGCCGCACGGCATCGTCCTTATTGCGTACGTACTGGTAGACCGCCGACCTGGAAACGCCTGTCTCAGCTGCGATATCGTCCATGGTGGTGCGCCGCGCCCCGTACCGCAGCAGGCAGCGCAGGGTGGCGTCCAGGACATCGGCGGTCCGATCGGGCATGGCGGGTCAGAGCGCCTTCAGCAACTCCGCCGCCAGCGGGGCGGAGGAGGCCGGGTTCTGCCCGGTGTAGAGATTCCGGTCGACCTCGATATGCGGGGCCCACGGCTCGCCCTCGCGGAAGTCGGTGCCCAGTTCGACGAGCCGATCCTGGAGCAGCCATTTGGCCTTGTCCGCCAATCCGGCCTGGGTCTCCTCGGCATTGGTGAAGCCGGTGAGCCGGTAGCCCGCGAACGGCGACTTGCCGTCGGTGTCGGCGGTGGCCAGCAGTGCGGCCGGGGCATGGCACACCACACCCAGGGGCTTGCCCGAAGCCAGTGCGGCGGTGAGCAATTCACCGGATACCGGATTGACGGCCAGATCTTCCATCGGCCCGTGCCCGCCCGGGTAGTAGACCGCGTCGTAATCGGCGAGGTCGACCGTGCTCAGATCAATGGGCGAACTCAATTCGGTTGCCTTGCGCAGGATTTCGGCGACCTTCTCCGCGCCCTCGGGACCGCCGTTGGCCTCGGGGGCGAGGCTGCCGCGATCGATCGGCGGTACCACCGCGCCGGGGGTGGCGACGACGATGTCGTGCCCGGCCGCCTTGAACGCCTCATAGGGCGCGGCGAACTCCTCGGCCCAGTACCCGGTGGGGTGCTGGGTGCCGTCGGCCAGCGTCCAATGATCGACGCCGGTCATGACGAACAGGATCTTGGCCATGATGCTCCTCGCTCGGAATGGTCTCTTACCGATGAACTGACACTCCGTACGTGGAATGTCAGGTTGTCTGGTTCCACCGTAGGTACGCGAACATAGATCGACCAATAGACTCGCCTATATGAGACATAGGCAGACCGATGGATCCGTGGATTTGGCGCAGCTCCGGACGTTTCTCGCCGTCTACCGGGCCGGATCGCTCACCGCGGGCGCGAGCCAGGTCGGCCTCTCCCAGCCTACGGTGACGACGCAGTTGCAAGCCCTGGAACGACACCTGGGCCGCCCGCTCTTCGAACGCCTGCCGCGCGGGGTCAGCCCCACCGCGGCCGCGCACGATCTGGCCACCCGGGTGGCGGAGCCGCTCGACGCGCTGGAGACCGTGGTCGCCGATTCGCCCGAGGCGGACACCCCCGAACCCCCGGTGTTGCTCGGCGGTCCCGCGGAACTGCTCGCCGCGCTGACCCTGCCCGCACTGGCCCCGCTCATCTCCCGGGGTATCCGGTTCACCGTCACCACCGGACTGGCCGATGATCTGCTCACCGATCTGCGCCTGGGCAAACTCGATCTGGTGCTGTCCACCATTCGCCCGCGCGGGCGCACCGTTCTGGCCGAACCGCTGGCCGATGAGGAGTTCGTGCTCGTCGCCGCACCGCAGGTGGCCGCGCATATCGATATCGAGCGATTGCGCGTCAATGATCTCGCGGGGGTGCCGCTCATCAGTTATGCGGCGGATCTGCCCATCCTGCGCCGCTATTGGCGGCACGTCTTCGACACCCGGCTGGAAGCCGAAGCGGCCCTGGTGATTCCGGATCTGCGCGCGGTGCTGTCCGCGGTCGTCGCGGGTGCGGGCCTGTCGGTGCTGCCGCGCTATCTGTGCGCGCGTGAACTCGACACGGGGTCGATTGTGACACTGCTGGATCCGGAGGATTCGCCGATCAATACGGTTTATCTCGCCCGCCGCGTCGGCGGTCCGGCTCGCCCGCATATCGATCTGGTTCGTACCCGCCTGGTGGAGGCCGCGGAAGTGTGGCGGGCCTGCGTGCACTGAGCACACCGACCCGCCACGGTACCGAAATACGCTGCGGCGCTACTTATCCGAGATCAACCCGAATTCGCTGAGCAGTTCGCCCACCTCGGTCGAATCGAGGCGTTTGAACAGCTGTTTGCGCAGGATCTGCGGTCCGGGCAGATCGATGGCCTTACCGTCCCGTAGTCGGCTGGTCGCCGCCAACAGTGAGCGAATGTCGTAGGTGGAGTTGAAGACCTCCGGCACCCCGCGTTCGATATTCAGCAGCTGATACGCCGCCTCCATACCGGTGCGCACCGAATACTCGGTGGTGAAGATGCAATCGCGGCTGGTTTCGGAGAACTGCCCGATGAACGCGAAGTTGACTGATCCGTCCGGCACCACGTTCGGCCGGTCACCGGCCTTGCGCGGCATGAAGAACGCGGTCACGTACGGCATCATGCACGGTACGCAGGTGGCGGCGTTCGCGGCCAGGTCCGGAATATCGGCAACCGGAACACCCATGTGGTACAGCCATTCCTGGGTGATCTCCTCGCCCGTGCACTCCTGCATGGTCTTCTTCACGTAGTCGCCGGGCACATCGGCGAACAGCGAATACACCCACACCACGATCTGATCCTTGGGCTGCTGTTTGAAGTGCGGCTGCCGGTTCACCGTCCAGCTCAACAGCCAGCTCGAATCCTTCGCCGTGACAATGCCGCCGGTGACGACCTTGCCGCTGAACGGATCTCGCTTACAGATCTTCTGAATGTATTCGGGGATACGCTGATCCAGCGTGGTGACGGTGGCCGATTCCCATTTGGTCTTCTCGATATCGCCCGCGAACACCTCCGGGCGGCCGAACGCCGGATCTTTCGCCGCGAGGGTGCGCCACAGATCCCAGGCGGGCGCGGGGCCCGTGTTCAGTTTCGCGGGGGTGTCCTGATCGCCCTCATCGGAATTCTCGGTCAGCGAGCCGATGGTCATGAGCAGCAGATCGTTCTCGCTCAGATCCACCCCGCCCTCCACGCCCTCGGACACCCAGTGAATCCGCGTGGCCTGCTTGCGTTTCCCGCTCAGATCGAAATCCACATCGGTGACCGTGGTATCGAACTTGAAGTTCACGCCCTGATCGAGCAGCCACTGGTACAGCGGCAGGACCAGCGATTCGTACTGGTTGTACTTGGTGAACTTGAGCGCCGAGAAGTCCGGCAGACCGCCGATATGGTGGATGAAGCGGTGCAGGTACAGCTTCATCTCCAGCGCGCTGTGCCATTCCTCGAAGGCGAACATGGTCCGCCAGTACAGCCAGAAGTTGCTCTGCAGGAAGTCTTTCGAGAAGACCTCGTCGATGCGCTTGTCCTCCATCTCCTCACGCGTGGCGAGGAAGACCTTGACGATCTCCTTCTGCGCCTTGTCATTCAGCGTGAACAGACCATCGGTGTGCGCGTCCTGACCGCGTTCCACGGTGGCGCGCTGTAGCGAGAAGTTCGGATCGTCCTTGTTCAGCCAGTAGAACTCGTCCAGCACGCTGGCCCCGTCGATCTCCATGGACGGGATGGTGCGATACAGGTCCCACAGGCATTCGAAATGGTTCTCCATCTCGCGGCCGCCGCGAATGACGAAGCCCTTCTTGGGTTTACGGATACCGTCCAGCGCACCGCCGGGCAGTTTCAACTCCTCCAGAATGGTGATCTTGTCACCCGGCAACTGCCCGTCGCGGATCAGGAAGGCGGCGCCGGACAGCGAGGCGAGACCGGACCCGACGAACCACGCCGTTTTGCCGTCGACGCCCTCGGGCTTACGCGGGCGCGCGAAGGCTTCGTAATTGCCGCTGCTGTAGTACATATGACTCCCATCCCTGGTTGTTTCGAACGTCGGGCGGATCAGTTGCCGTACTTGTAGAAGCCCTCTCCGCTGGCGATGCCGAGCTTGCCCTTGCCGATGTAGTTGTCCTGCAACCACTTCGCCAGCTGCTTACCGTTCTCGTCGGAATTGACCAGGATGTTGTACGGGGTGGTCAGGCCGATGATGTCGAGAATCTGGAACGGCCCCATGGGCGCGCCGGTGGCGATGCGCCAGGTCTTGTCGACCGCTTCGGGATCGGCGTAGCCGTTCGCGCTCAAATCCATGGCGGCATTGAGTAGCGGGACCAGCAGCGAGTTGAGGACGTAACCCGCCTTCTCCTTATGCAATTCGATCGGCACCATGCCGATGTTGGACGCGAAGTCCACCACGGCCTGATACACCTTCGGATCGGTCTCCGGGGTGCCCATCACCTCGGCGGTATTGAACTTCCACACCTGATTCGCGAAGTGCAGCGCCAGGAATCGATCCGGCCGGCCGGTGAATTCCACCATGGCGCTGGGCAGCAGTGTGGAGGAGTTGGTGGCGAAAATGGTGCGCTCCGGAGCGAGTTCACCGAGCTTGTGATAGGTGTCCTGTTTGATCGAGAGCACCTCGGGCACCGCCTCGATGACCAGGTCGGCGTCCCGAACCGCCTGTGCCAGATCGGAAGTCAGCGTGATGCCGGATGCGGTCTGCTCGGCTTTGCCGTCCCCGGCCCCGCTCACCTCGTCTCGGTAGATGGCCGCGAGCTTGTCGAAACGCTCGCTCGCCGCCTTCAGCGCATCGTCATTGATGTCGTACGCGGTGACGTCGAAGCCGCTGAACGCGGTCTGGAAGGCGATCTGCGATCCCAGTACGCCGGTCCCGAGTACGGTCACCTTGCGGATGTCGATGGTCAATTACCTCTCCTCTGTTCGGGTTTGGCTGACGGATGTATGCAGGGCCGCGAAGAATCCGGCCACGATCTGGGCGATCTGCCCGCGCAGATCGGTGAGCGGGTCGGACCCGGGGTGCGCCCCGGTGGCCGGGCGAGCCAGTGCCAGATGCAGCACCGCGAAGACGCTGCGCCCGGCGAGCCGGGAAAGCTCTTCCAGCCGAGGCGATTCCAGTCCGCGTGCGCGGGCGTCGACCGCGAGCCGGTCGGCGATCATGGCCTCCAGTCGCGCGACCAGTGCCAATCCCTCGGCGCGATATCTGTCGTCAGGTGGGCCGAAGAGCAGCTCGCGCTGATAGGCCACGGTGTTCTCGGTGCTGCGCGCGGCGGATCGCACGGTGGGCCGGATGAGTTCGAGCACCGTCTCCACCGGATCGTCATGGGCGCGGGCGCGCTGCTCGGCCAGGTCCAGCGCGGACCGGAAATCGGCGTTGTAGACCATGAGCAGCAACTCGCCCTTGGAAGCCGCGTAGCGGAACAGCGTTCCCGCGGCGATATCCGCGCGATCGGAGATCTGCTGGGTGGTGACGCGCGCGAAGCCGTTTTCCGCAAATAGTGATGCGGCAGCGTCGAAGATGCGGCCCTGCTTATCTCGCATACCGCGTACACGCCTTCCGACCTGGGTCGATTCTTGCGGAACGGGCATTGCACACCTCCGGATCGCCCTTGAATAATGAGCGGACTCATTTTCGAGCGTACTCGTGGCTACTGAATCCGCAACCCTCCGGCGCAAATTAAAGACTGAGCAGTATGTTGTGAGGGTGCGTCGTCTGCGCGACCTCGTGGAAGTGGTGACCGCGTTCCTGGCAGCGGCGGTCGCCTGCCTTTCGGTGATGATGCCCGTGGACTTCGCCCGGGTCGCCGGCAGTTCGGCGCTGCATCAATACCTGCTGGTGGTGAATGTGCCGCGCGCCGATACGGCGGGTGCGATCTCGGCGGTGGTGGCGGTGGTGCTCGCGGTCTCGCTCGGCGACACCCGCCTCACCTGGATCTGCGCCGGCGTCACCGGAATCGCGTTGCTCGCCAACGCCGTATTGAGCCGGCGGCTGGATTCGGATGTCTCGCTCACCACATCGAACTACATCGATTCCATCTTCGGTGGTGTCCTGCTCGGGCTCATCGGCGCGGCCGTGCTGCGCTCGCGGCGCACCGGCGCGGCCTTCATGCTGGGTGCGGTCGCCAGCGTCGTGCTCGGCGATCTGACTGAATTGCCCAGTGCCGCGGCTACTTACACTGGAATCGGCACCGATTCACCACCGCTGTGGGCGATCTTCGTGGTGGTCCTGCTCATCATGCTCTCGACCTGCTGGCATCGCCGTCGCCGGGTGGAGATGGTGCACGAGTTGGACGCGCCGTTCGGGACGGTGGTGGCCGGAGCCATCGGCGCGGGCTCGACGCTGCTCGCGGTCGAATGGTTCACCCGGCAGCAGGTGGATACCACCGCCGCCGTGGTGGCGGCCGCGGCGACCGTCATCGTCGCCGTGCTCACCGCCTTCATTCTCACCGGTCGTGACGGCGGCATCATTCTGATCGGCGTCGGACTGGCGGCGGTGGGCAGTGCCATTGTGGCTGTGCCACGGCCGAGTTGGGTGCATCCGCTGCTGTTCGTCGCGGTGGCGGCGGGACTGTGGCTGGGGGATAGGCGGCGCTATCCACTGGTCGCCATCGCAGTGATCGCGGGACTCGCGCTCTTCGCGGCCCTGGCCCCGGTCTCCGATCAGAACCGGGTGATTCCCTCGATCGGAGCGCTCGCACTGGCCGCGATCACCGGATACGGCTACGGGGCCACCCGGCCCGAGCTACTCCAGAACCGGGTCCTGGGCATCGCGGTGCTGTTCGTGCCGTCCGTGGTGCTCGCGGTGCGTGGTGCACAGGACACCACGGCCGGTTATTCACACCTGTGGTACCGATCGCCGTCGACCGCGCACGAGCCCAAGGCCGGCTGGATGGCGCTGGGTATCGCGCTCGGCTGCGCGCTCGGACTGATGTGGCTGCACAAGATCCGCCCTGCCACCCGGCCGTCCACCGTGTACGCGGAAGCGGTTCGGGCGCAGGGCGATTCGGTTACCGACGGTCAGTAGTGCGGATCGCTCAGTAGCGCAGCACCGCGATGGCGGCCGGGGCGATGGCGCTCTTGAAGAGTCCGGCCAGCGCCTCTGGCGGCAGCATGTACACCGCGCCCTTGTTCTCCAGGGTTTTCACCGTGGCGTATTCGGTCAGGTCTATCACCGAAGTGCCCGGCTCGGAATGGGTTTCGACAGCGTCGGCCATTTCGTCGAAACGGCCCAACTCCACCGCGCCGTCGGTGAGCAGCAGCGTGTCCACCCGGCCCTGGAAGGCCGCACGCACCACCTCGCCGATGGTGACCGCGACCTTGGTGGGACCGTCGGCCAGCAGTAGCGCGGCGCGTTCCAGGGCGGCGCGTTCACCGGCCTCGAAGTGCGGGCGCACCACCTGATAGGCGGTGTCGTGCAGTTTGCCGTTCAGCAGGGCGGCCGGATTCTTCTCCACGGTGCCGACCAGCAGCGGGCCCAGGGTGCTGCGTTTCTTGAACTGGCCGCCGAGTTCGGGATCGGCGATGAGCACCAGCGGGATGGCCTGATCGGCCAGCCGGCGCTCGACCGCCGAGGCGACCTTGCCGACCCAGTCGTCCAGCACGGATTTGCGCCAGTCCGTTGGTGTTTCGCCGTATGCCTGGGTGGAGGTGGTGGCCTTGCCGCCGGTGTGCGGGCGCGCGGTCGGACTGGCCAGGATCCGGCTCTGATTGTCCTCGTCGAGGTTATCGGTGGGGCCACCCGGCAATCCGGCCTCCGGGTCCGGGGTGAGCGCGAATTTGGAGCCCGCGTACAGCGCCGCGCCGTCGGCGGTCAGGGTGAGCACCGCGAACTTGCCGTCGGCGGACAGCAGCGGTAGCAGCGGCTTCACATAGAAGCCGGGTTCGATATGCACCTGTTCGGTGAAGGTGAGCGGCACCGTGAATCGGTACTGCGAACCGTCCGCGCAGAGGAAGAGCGCCAGCCCCTCATCCAGATGCTGCCAGAACGGATAGTCGTCCAGCAGCGCCTCGCCGGGGGCGAGCAGGGCATCGGCCTCGCGTTTGCCGACCCCGTCGGCGACCAGTGCGGCATGCGCCTCGGTGAGCAGATTCCGGAGCCGGATCGGGTCCTGGCGCGTTTGCGGACCACTGCTGTGCGTGGGCAGATAGATGGAGACGCCGCGCCCGGGCGCGGCGGAGATGAGCGTCGTCAGGTCGGACTGATTGAACATCGGCCGTCCTTCGGTAGAGGTTGGTTGGTCGATCCTCATGCAGGTTTTCGCCAGCCTACGCCTAGCCGAGATCAGCGCACTTCGATCGAGACCGTGGCCGCGATGGCATCGGCGGGCGCTTCGATCCGGGTGTCAGTCCTGGATGGGGTTGGGGGCCGCGGGGGCGGCGAGGAAATCGCGGAGGATTTCGGTGAAGCGGTGCGGGGTTTCGACATTGGGGCTGTGGCCGGCGTTGTCGATGAGTTCGAAGCGGGCGCCCGCGGCGATGTAGCGGTCGCGGGTGGTGGCCCAGTCGTACATACCGTCCAGGCGGCCGTGGATGACCAGGGCGGGCAGGGCCAGGCGGCGGAGTTGGCGGTCCAGGGGGTCGGTGGCCAGGGCCTGGCGGCGGACCGTGGTGACTTCGCGATAGGCGCGCCAGGACATGGCGCGGTGGTCCAGGAACATCTGATGCGGGCTGGGGACCGCGCCGGATAGTTCGAAGCCGGGGGCGAAACCCTCGCGCAGGGCTTGGCGCACAATCGGTTCCGGGGCGAACCGCTGGATGAACCGGGCGACCGGGCCGAGGGCGAGCAGGGCGGCCCCGGCCGGGACGTGCAGATAGCTCAGGTCCGGGGCCTGATCCAGGATGATGATCTCGGTGATGCGGGGTGAGCGCGCGGCCACGGCCAGCGCGGCGTCCGCACCCCAGGAGTGTCCGCACACCGCCACCTGGGCGACGCCGAGTTCATCGAGCACCGCGGCCAGCATGCTGCCCTGTCCGTCCTGGCCGAATCCGGCTTCACCACCGGTGCAGCCGAATCCGAGCAGATCGACGCGAATCACCCGATAGGTATCGGACAGCAGCGGCGTCACCGCGTCCCACCAGTGCAGTGAACCCTCGAAACCGTGCAGCAGCAGTACGGGTTTGCCGTCGGCCGGTCCGTCCTGGCGCACGTGGACGCGGCGGCCCTGCACGGTGATGAGGTCACCGATCCGCGCGCGAGACTTGGTTTCGGTAGACGTCATTGTCCTCGGCACCGGCTTTCTGCAGTCGAACGGTCGACTCAGATCCTCTCATTTCCGTGCATTTCCGGCATTGACCCGGGCCGCTCGAATACCGGCGGATGCAGCAGCGTCGCCACCGCCAGCAGCGCGGTGGCGATGATGGCGTCGAACCAGTAGTGATTGCCGGTGCCGACCACCACCAGCGTGGTGACGGCCGGATGCAGCAGTAGTAGCCAGCGCCATTGGGTGCGGGTGGCGGCGATCAGGCCCAGCGACAGCAGCAGCGCCCAGCCCACATGCAGCGACGGCATGGCCGCGAATTGATTGGAGAGGGTGTCGGTATCGGGCGGCCCGTAAACCGATTGACCGTATTTCGCCGCCAGATCCACGAATCCGTACTCGGGCAACATGCGCGGCGGGGCGAGCGGAATGAGCATGTGCAGCGCCAGCGCCGCGGCGGTGAGCGCGACCATCAGATTGCGGGTGACCCGGTAGTACATGGGCCGGAAGGTCCACAGCCACAGCAGCGCCGTGATGGCCACCGCGAAATGCGCGGTGGCGTAATAGAAGTTCGCGGGCACGGCCAGGAACTCATGTTTGACGAAGATCGATTGCAGCGCTTGCTCATTCGGCATCTGCAGGCGGTCTTCCCAGGTCAGCAGCATGCGCGCGTTGGCGAGGGCGTGCGTCTGCTCATCGGCCGCGAGCATGCGGCCGACGCGGTAGGTCAGATAGAGCACGGTGATAACCACGAGTTGGACCACGGCCTCGCGGCCGCGGCCGTGCACGGCCGCCCGCGTTCGATCGATGACGCCGGTTCCCGATGGTGAAACGCGTACGGGTGCATCGAGATCCAGTGCCACCATTGGCGCGGCCTCCTCCTCGCTCGGCTGACCGCCCTCCGGGAAGTTAACCGGAGTGATATCCTCCGGTTAACCTAGCACCACCTTCTCGTCACTGGAAATGGGGTGTGATCCGAGAGACACGGATCACTCAGACGGCCGCCGTTTCGGGCAGCCCCGCAGCCAAGGCAATGGTCTCGGCCAGTAGGCCCGCGGTCGAAATCAGCTGCTGTGCAGTGTGTTCGGAGGTGATGAAGAAGCGCAGCCGCTCCTTGCCCACCGGCACCGCCGGGGCCGAGATGGCCCCGGCGTACACCCCGCGCTGGAGCAGCGCGGCCGAGACGAATCCGGCCCGCATCTCGCCGGGCACGATGACCGGGCAGATCGGGGTGCCCTGTGATTCGCCGAGGTTCAGACCGCGCTCGCGCAGCGCGGCATGGAAGATCTCGGAGTTCTCCCACAGCCGCGACACCCGCTGCGGTTCGGCCTCGAGCACCTCGAGTCCGGCCATGGCGGCCGCGATGGTCGACGGCGCGGGACCGCCGGTCAGCATGGCCACCCCGGGTGCGCTGGCCTTCATCGCCCCGATCAGATCGGCGTCCGCGGCGATGAAACCGCCGCAGCTGCCCAGGGCCTTGGACAGCGTGCCCATCCAGATGTCGACCTCCGCGCCCGCCATTCCGTAGTGCTCGCGTATACCGTGCCCGCGTTCGCCGAAGACACCGAACGAATGCGCCTCGTCGACCATGACCGCGCAGTCGAATTCCCTTGCGATGGCGGCGAGTTCGGCCACCCGGCCGACGGTGCCGTCCATGCTGTAGTGGCCCTCGAGCACCACCAGTGCGCGATTGAAACCGCCGCGCGACATGCGCAGCACCGCGCGCAGCGATTCGGGATCGTTATGCCGGAAATTGACGCGGCGGCAGCCCGCCCACTGTGTCCCCGACACCACGCTGCCGTGGATGAGCGCATCGCAGATGGCGACATCGCCCTCGCCGAGCAGGAAGCCGATCACGCCCGCGTTGGTGAGGTAGCCGCTGGTGGTCACCATGGCATCGCCCGCATCGTAGATATCGGCCAGCCGCCGCTCGAGTTCGCCGTAGAGCGGAATCTCCCCGGAGACGATGCGACTGGCCGAGGCCGACGCCCCGTAGTGATCGAGTGCGTCCTTGGCGGCTTCGATCACGTGCGGATGGTTCGACAGGCCCAGGTAGTTGTAGGCGCTGAAGTTCACCAGATCGGTGTCATTGGCCCGAATCACCGTGTCATTCGGGCTGTTTCGCGGCAGGAACAGCGGATTGACCAGCCCGGACTGCGCCGTGATGGCGGCGATGGCGGCCTGTTTGGCCACCGTTGCCGCGACCTCCGGATGATCCGCGAACTGGCGGCCTGGACCGCGCACCGGCCGGGCGGCCGCCGCGGGACTCGCGGCGGCCGGACGAGCGGCAGCGGGTCGGATGGCACCGCCGTTCGAGCGCGGTGCGGTCGCCACACCGCCGCCGTTACCGGTGCCCGCCAATAGTTTCCGGGCGATATCCCGTGCGGATTCGGTCATGCTGTCACCTCCGTGGGTGTCGGAGCCGCATCGGTGAGGCCGGTTGGATCTGTCGAATCGGTGGTGCCGATGAGGAATTCGGCGGCGCGAGCACCCGCCTGTTCCAGGGTGAAGGTGCGGCCCATCTTGAGCGCGGTGAGATCGATGCCGAGCGATTTGCCCACCAGCGCACCGAATTCCACCGCCATGAGCGAATCCAGGCCGAGATCCGGGACGGGGACGGTGAGATCGATGGAATCCGGGTCCACGCCCATGACCACCGCGAGCTGCTCGGCGAGCATATGCGCCACCACGTCCCCGCGCTTCTGGGCGTCCAGGGCACGCAGGGCGGCCACCAGATGTGATGCGGCGGAATCATCTTCGGCCGCCGCCGCGATCTGCTCCCGCACCCGCCCGACCATGCTGAAGAACGGGACGGTCGAGGCCACCTTGCCCCAGTCCACCGGAATGATCGCCACCTGATGGTGGATGCCGAGTTCCAGTGCCTTCTCCAGGAATTCGGTGCCCTCGTCCATATCGATATCGTCGAAACCGGTGGTGCGCAGATAGCGCGCCACGCTCTCGTCATCGGCCATACCGCCGCCGGACATATGGCCCCAGCCGACGGCCAGCGCCGTACCGCCTTCGCGGACCACCACATCGGCGACCGACTGCAGGGCGAGATTCGCGGCGGTGTACGAGTATTGGCCGATTCCGGCGAAGATCGAACTGCCGGAGGAGAACAGCACGAACAGATCCAGTTCGGCATTCGCGAGATCGAGGCCGTAGCGCAGCGCGCGCACGCCTTCGATCTTGGGCCGGTACACCGCGGCCAGGCTGTCCCGGTCCATCACCGAAATGCGCTTGTCGTCAACGACTCCCGCGGTGTGGATGACACCGCGCAGCGGCGTTTCCGCCGTATTCGCCCGGGCGATGACCGCGGCCATGCCCTCGACATCGGTGACGTCGACGCGTTCGGTGATCACCTCGACGCCCTCGTGCTCCCATGCGGCCAGCTGATCGCGGCTGGCCGCGGTGGTCGCGCCATTGCGGCCCAGCAGGGTGAGATGCCGTGCGCCCGACCGCACCAGCCAGCGCCCGACCGCCAGGCCGAACGCGCCGAAGCCACCGGTGATCAAGTACCGCGCCGCCGGATCGATGGCCAGGCGCGGAATCTGCGGCCGCACCAGCGGTGCGACGGCCTCCATGCTCACGGCGATGCGGCCCAGCTGCGTGGAGCGCGCCACCTCCTCGAAAGCCTTTGCCACATCGTCGGTCTCGTACAGCTCGAACGGCAGTCGCCGGTACCGGCCGGACGCCAGCGCGGCCTCCACCCGCTCCATCAGCTCGATGGTCTGCGTCCGGCGCAGCGCCAGCATGCGATCGAGATCGAAGGAGTGGTAGGAGATGTTCTTGTCGAAGTACTTCAGGTCGAGCACGCCGCCGCCGTAGATATCGGCCTTGCCGATCTCCACGATGCGCCCGAATTCGGCCACCGCCTTGAAGTTCCGGCGCAGGATCTCCCCGGGCGCGGTGCTGATCACCACGTCCGCGCCGCGGCCGTCGGTGAGCGCGAGCACGTCATCGGCGAAATTCAGCGAACGCGAATCCAGGACGTGATCCGCACCCTGACCCAGCGCGTAGGCGCGCCGGTCACCGGTGCTCGCGGTGCCGATCACGGTGGCGCCGTGCAGTTTCGCGATCTGCACCGCCGCCGTGCCGACGCCGCCCGCCGCACCGTGCACCAGCACCACATCACCGGTGCGCACCCGCGCCAGTTCCAGCAGCGAATGCTCGGCGGTGGCGAAGGCGACCTCACTGGTGCAGTAGCCGGGTTCGGCATCGGGGGATACCGGGCTGACCAGGGTGCGGTCGGTGGTGTGGAAGCGGCTGATCATGCCCTTGGAGGAGAGCATGACCTTATCGCCTACCGCGAGATCGGTGATGTCCGAACCGATTCGGACGACGATCGCATCGCCCTCCATACCGGGGACCGCGCCGAAGTAGGTTCCGGCCAGCTCCTCCTCGTCCAGGACGCCGAGCACCTTGAGCGGATCCTTGTAGCCGAGGCCGACGGCCCGCATGCGGACCTCCAGCTCACCGGGACCGGGTTCGCGGCGGTCGCAGCGCCGCCAGCCCAGCCGGGACAGCAGCTTCGACTTCGGGAGCTCCAGGGTGAAGTTGGCTTCCGGATCGGTCAGCGGCACCGCCTGATCGATGGCTTCGATGCGATCGGGCAGGGATGCGTCCACCACCGGAATCCAGCGCAGGCCATTGCGCAGGAAGATCTCATCGGCGTTGTCGTAGCTGAACGCACCGGTGATGGCCAGCTCCGCGGCGATATCGGCCGCGGCGGTGCCGGATTCGATATCGACCAGTCGCCAGCGCAACCGCGGCTGTTCGTTCAGCAGCACCCGGCGCGCACCGGCGAGGGCGGCATGCGCCGGATTCGGCGTCGCCTCCTCCTCCGGATGTGCGAAGGCGCGTTCGGTCACCACGCTCACGTGCAGCGAGCCGTCACCGATCATCGGGGTTTCGACGCCGCGCCGTTCCAGCCAGCCGTCGAAGAACTCGTCGAGGGTGAGGGCGAGGCGGCGCAGGGTCCACAGATTGTCGAGGTCTTCGTACTCGGCCCCGGCCACCACGATGACGTGCAATCGCTCGATGTCCTCGGCCGTGGCCGTCAGGAGCTGTTCGGCGACAAGGGCTTCCAGATCCTCTCGCTGCGGATCGCCGAGTGTGACCAGTCGGTCCGTGCCGACCGCCGCCGCGATATCGGCGGCCCGGGCGCCCGCGTGCACGCCCAGCTCGAGTACCAGCGCGGCGGTATTCGCACTGTCCGGCAGCGCACTTCGATCGATCGGATCGCGCAGCTCCCAGCGGTCCTCGTAGAAGAAGTCCGTCATGCGTTGCAGCGCACCGCGTCCCGGCGCGATGGAGCCGAAGCGCATACCGATGAGCTGCAATACCACCCGCTGTTCGGCATCGAGCAGATCGATATCGGCGATCGGATCGGCGCTGGTATCCAGGCGCGCTACCACCGTGACCCGGTCCGGAATGGCATCGAAGGCACGGACCTCGGCGACCCCGATGGGCACCATGGCCCCGTCCTCGGGACCGCCGACGCCCGCCAGCAGCGCCGCCACGCTCTGGAGCGCGGCATCCACCACGCACGGGTGCACCAGATGTCCGGGGGCCGCCGCGCCCGCGCCATTGAGCGCCTCGGGCACGGTGCCGTCCAGGGTGGCCAGCACCGTGGACCCGGAGACGCGCACCGAGGTGGCGCGCTGGAAAGCCGGACCGTACCGCAATCCGCGCGCGGCCAATCCGGCGTAGAACGCGGCCGGATCGATGGCGTGCATCTCATCGATAGCGGGCAGGTCCACCTTGCTGGATTCGAAGACGCCCTCCACCAGGCGACCGGTCGCGTGCACCGTCCACAGCGCGTCCACGGTCGCGCGGGAGCGAATGGTGAAGCGCCGGGTCGAATCCTCCACGTGCAGTTCGACGGTCGGCGCGGCCCCGTCATCGATGATCAGCGGTGCGATGAAGCGCACCTCCTCGACCGCCACCCGGCGGGTCTCGGTGCGCAGCGCGGCCGCACTCAGCGCGGCGTCCAAATAGGCCGCGCCGGGCAGGATTCGAGCGCCGCCGACCACATGGTCGGCCAGCCACGGCATCGCGCCGACGCTGAGCTGAAGCCGCCACGAGGTCGAGGCATTGTCCAGATCGGCATCGCCCAGCATGGCGTACACCCCGGGCGTCCCGTGCTGGAGCTGGGTGAACACCGGCAGCTCATGCCGCAGGTGGGTGCGCTGCCACGGATAGCGCGGCAGATCGATATGCGGGGTGATCAGATCGCCGAAGAGTGGTTCCAGCTCCAGCACGCCCGCGCCGTACAGTCCGGCGATGGTCTGCCGGATGCTCTCGGCATCGGCCTGTTTGCGATTGAGGGTCGCCACCGAGGTGCCGGTCTCGCCCGCGCCGATGAGGATTTCGCGAATATTCGCGCCCAGCACCGGATGCGGGCCGACCTCCAGGAACACCCGATGCCCCGCGTCCACGAACGCGCTCACGGCATCGGCGAATCGCACCGGCTGCCGCACATTGGCGCACCAGTATTCGGCATCCCAGTCACCGGCGACGACCTCGCGGCCGGTGACGGTGGACAGCAGCGGGATGGTCGGGTCGGTGAGCGTGAGATCGGCGAGCGCCGTGCGCAATTCGCCGAGAATCGGCTCCATGAGATAGCTGTGGTACGGCACCTCGACCTGCAGGCGGCGCGCGAAAACACCCTCCGCGGTGAGGCTTTCGGCGATCTCGTCCAACCGCGTCTCGGCCCCGGCCAGGGTGACCGCGCTCGGGCTGTTCACCGCGGCGATATCGACCAGATCATCACCGTCGATCAATTCCAGTGCGGCCGCGAGCGGCAGCCCGATCGCCAGCATGCCGCCCGAACCGGCGGTGGTGGCCTGCAATCGAGCGCGGTGGTAGCTGACCCGCAGCGCGTCACGCAGCGAGAGCATGCCGGTGACGTACGCCGCCGACACCTCGCCGACACTGTGCCCGACCACCGCGGCCGGATGGATGCCCAGCTCATCGAGCAGGGCGAACAGCGCGACCTGCACCAGGAAATTGGCGGGCTGCGCGATGGCGGTGCCGGTGACCCGGGATTCCTCCTCCGGGCGCAGCAGTTCCTCGATGATGGACCAGCCGGAGATCTCCTGGAACACCGCGTCGATGCGCTCCGCCTCGGCGGCGAAAGTGCCGCCCGCGGTAAGCAGTTCGCGACCCATGGCCCACCACTGCGGTCCCATACCGGTGAAGACGAAGACCGGATCGGCGACCTTGCGCGGCACCACCTTGGTGGCGGCACGACCGCCGCCATTGGCGTATTCCACCAGGGCCGTGACCAATTCGGCGTCATCGCCGAAGGTCAGGCCGGTGCGGAACTGGTGATGCTGGCGGCGGGTCCAGGCCGCCTCGGCGAGCAGGCCCGGATCCGCGCCGTCGGCGATGAGTTCGGCATAGCCGCGCGCCAGTTCCCGCGCTGCCTGATCGGTGCGCGCGGACACCGGCAGCACGCCGTAATGCCGTGGTTCGCGGTCTATTCCGCTGGTCTGCCGGTATTCCTGGAGAATGGCATGGGCATTGGTGCCGCCGTAGCCGAAGCCGTTGACGGCCACGGTCATTCGCTCGACCTCCGGCCCGACCGGCTCCGCCTCCAACTGGAGTTTGATGCCCAGCTCATCGAAGGGGATATCCGGATTGGGGGTGTCCAGCCAGCCCTGCGGTGCGATGGTGCGCTTGGAGATGGCCAGCGCCGATTTGATGATGCTGGCAATGCCCGACGCGGCCTCGGTATGCCCGAGCTGGCCCTTGACCGAGCCGACGCCGACCGGTGCGGTGCGGCCCTCGACCTGACCGTAAGCCCTTCCGATGGCACGCAATTCGAGTGGATCGCCGACCGGGGTCCCGGTGCCGTGCGCTTCCACGTAGGTGACTTCGTGCGGTGCGATGCCCGCGCGCCGCGCTACCGATTTGGCCAGCGCCTCTTGTAGATCCGCGTTCGGCACCGTGATGGCCGAGGTGCGCCCGTCCTGATTGGAGCCGGTGGCCTTGATGACCGCGTACACCCGATCGCCATCGCGTTCGGCGTCTGCCAGCTTCTTGAGCACCACCATGCCCGAGCCCTCACCGCGCCCGTAGCCGTCGGCGGCGGCGTCGAAGGGCTTGCTGCGCCCGTCGGCGGCCAGGAAGCCGCCCTTGCACATGGAGACGAACGCCTCGGGCTGCAACAGCATGGTGACGCCGCCCGCGATGGCGACCGCGCAATCGTCGTTCGCCAGCGCCTGACAGGCCAGATGCAGCGCGACCAGGGAGGACGAACAGGCGGTGTCCACGGTGAGCGCGGGGCCGACCATATTGAGCGCGAACGCGATTCGGTTCGACAGCATGGTGTACGACGCGCCCGCGGCGGTGTGCATATCGACGTACGGCAGCGCGGTGCTGGTGCCGGAGATGGCCAGCTGATCCAGGGTGAACGCGCCGATGTAGACCCCGATCGGGGCGCCGGAGATATGCCCGGCGATGCCCGCGTCGTCGAGCGCCTCCCACGCGACCTCGAGCACCAGGCGCTGCTGCGGATCCATGGCGGCCGCCTCGCGCGGTGAGATGCCGAAGAAATCCGGATCGAAGGCCCAGGGATCGCCGGTCATGAACGCGGCGCGTTTGGTGTACATGCGGCCCGGCGTGCGCCGGTCCGGATCGTAATAGCGGCGGTAGTCCCAGCGCTCGGGCGGTATTTCCGCGACCCCGTCGCGTTTGTTGATGATGAAGTCCCAGAAGGATTCCGGTGAATCGATACCACCCGCGTATCGGCACCCGATTCCGACAATGGCAATGTCAGACACTACGACTCCTCGGCAAATCAGCTCGAACTCTTGATCCCCCCCGAGAAGGCTGCGGAACTCGCTACGGCACCGGAACCGGCTGTCGCAGAACGAAATTCATCTCGGGACCGGTACTCCCGATCCGGACCCGGCGAATCAACCCATAGCCGAAAGTGGCGTAGTACGGCATATTGCCGTCCTTGCAGATACCGCCGACGGTCTCGTTGCGCTCATCGGCGAGCGCGTCCAGCCAATTGACCAGCGAGCGGCCCACGCCCGCGCGCTGCACCGTCGGATCCGCGCCCAGGTACACCATGAAGTGGTGTCCCTCGACCGGCCTGACCTCGGCGATGGCATTGTCAACGTGTACGCCCCGGGTGGTCCCCGCGCCCATGGCGGCCAGCAGCAGCGGCCCCGAAATCGCTTCGCGCCACAGTGATTTCCGGTATCCGGCCGGGTACCACAGCAGTGCGCCCACCACCTTGCCGTCGACCGTCGACACGGCCGCGCCGCCGGCGGGCAGGAAGCGGTACCTGATCATGATGCGCAGCATGCGCGGTGATCTGCGATGCCGGTCCGCCGCATCGGGGAAGACGTATTCCTCGATCGGATCATCGGTCGCGAAGGCCCTGGAGATGATCCGCGCAATGTCCTCGATGTCCTGCGAGGTAGCCCGGCGAATGACCGGTGTACCCGACTGATCCAAGATTTTTCCCTCGATAGTTCCCGGCTTGCCCCATGCCTGGGCGGTAGCCGAACAAGGCTACTGACCAGTAGGTTACATGGCCGGGATTAACTCGCCACCCGTTCGCGTTGTGGCATAAAACAATTCACCCGGCCATTGCCTGTGGGAGGTTCATAATCTAAGGTGCCGCCGATCAAATCCGTTGGGGCGCAACACTATCGACTCAGACAGCCGTGTATCGCCAGTGCTGGGAATGGCTCACAATGCGGCTTGAAATGCGGTGTAGCTCAACAGAGTTGCGCCCAATCCCGCGATGACGCTCACGACGATATTCATCGCGGCGTACAGGTATGCCCGCTGTTCGGTCAGTCGCACGGTTTCGTAGCTGAACGTGCTGTACGTGGTGAGCGCACCGCAGAATCCGGTGCCCGCCAACGCGTAGACCGGACTCGAGACCGCGGCTCCGGCCAGGCCGCCCAGCACCGCGCAACCGATCAGGTTCACCGTGAAGGTGCCCCACGGGAAGACGCTGTCGTGCTTGGACTGAATCGTGCGATCGGTCAGATAGCGCAGCGGTGCGCCGATCATCGCGCCGAGTACGACGAGCAGGGCGGTCATCGCGCGGTCTCTTTCTCGCGCAGCGCGCCGTGCAGGGTGCGGGTGAGTGCGATCGCGGCGAGGGTGGCGAGCAATGCGCACACCAGTGTCCCGGCCAGATACGCGAAGGCGAGCGGGACCGTGCCCGGCCGCAGCAGTCCGCGCGTCTCATTGGCATAGGTGGAGAAGGTGGTGAAGCCGCCGAGAATGCCGACGCCCAGGAACGGCCGGGTGAGCGGATGTACCGGGCGGATCTCGGTGATGGTCGCCATGAGCACGCCGATCAGGAAACAGCCGAGCACATTGGTGGCGAAGGTGGCCCAGGGGAACCCGCCCGCGGGGGTCGGCCACATCCGCGCGAGGCCGTAGCGGCTCAGCGCGCCGAGTGCGCCGCCGACCGCGATCACCGTGAGTACGGTCGCCGGATGGTCGGTGAGTTCGCGGCGCTGGGCGGGGGAGTGCACGTCGATATCGGAATCGATCGGACCGCCGATCGGTTCGGTAGCCTCGGGTACGGCAGTGCCGTCCTTATTCGTGCTGCTCATCGGGTCCTCCGCACGATCGATCAGGGTAGCGGAATAACCTGTGAGACCCGCCGGTTCATTTGGTTGCCATATCCACAAAGTGGCTTTCGATCCGAGGAGGACTCGTGCAGTTCGGAATCTTCACCGTCGGGGACGTCACCACCGACCCCACCAACGGCCGCACCCCGACCGAGGCGGAGCGGATTCAGGCGATGGTCGCCATCGGCGAGAAGGCCGAAGAGGTCGGACTCGACGTCTTCGCCACCGGTGAGCACCACAATCCGCCGTTCGTGCCGTCCTCACCGACCACCATGCTGGGCTATCTCGCCGCCCGCACCGAGCGCCTGATCCTGTCGACCGCGACCACGCTGATCACGACCAATGACCCGGTCAAGATCGCGGAGGATTTCGCCATGCTGCAGCACCTCGCGGGCGGGCGTGTCGACCTGATGATGGGACGCGGCAATACCGGACCCGTATACCCGTGGTTCGGCAAGGACATTCGCGACGGCATCCCGCTGGCGGTGGAGAACTACCACCTGCTGCGGCGCCTGTGGCGCGAACAGCGCATCGACTGGGAAGGCCGATTCCGCGGGCCGCTTCAGGGTTTCACCTCGACCCCGGCTCCGCTGGACGGCACCCCGCCGTTCGTATGGCACGGTTCGATCCGCTCGCCCGAGATCGCCGAACAGGCCGCGTACTACGGTGACGGGTTCTTCCACAACAACATCTTCTGGAACAAGGAGCACACCGAGCAGATCGTGCGCCTGTACCGGCAGCGCTTCGAGCATTACGGACACGGCAGTGCGGATCAGGCCATCGTGGGACTCGGCGGTCAGGTGTTCATGGCCGAGACCGAGGCCGAGGCCAAGAAGCGGTTCCGCCCCTACTTCGACAACGCGCCCGTCTACGGGCACGGACCGTCGCTGGAGGATTTCACCGAGCTCACCCCGCTGACCGTCGGCACCCCGGAGCAGGTCATCGAACGCACCCTCGGCTTCGCCGATTACGCGGGCGATTACCAGCGCCAGCTGTTCCTGATGGACCATGCCGGTCTGCCCCTGGACGTGGTGCTCGAACAGATCGAGATCCTGGGCCGCGAGGTGGTTCCGGTGCTGCGCAAGGAGTTCGAGCTGCGCCGCCCCGAGCATGTGCCCAGCGATCCGCCCACCCACGCCAGTCTGGTCGCCGCCGGTCCCGACGCCCCGCACCACCTGGTCGAACCCGCCCGTGACCGCATCGCGGCCGAATCGAATTGAGGCACAACAGATGAGCCGCAAGGTCGTGGTCCTCACCGCCGGACTGTCCCAGCCCTCCTCGACCCGCCTGCTCGCCGATCAGCTCGCCGCCGCCGTCTCGGCGGCGGTCGGCGGGCGCGGCGAGAGCGTCGAACTCGACGTGATCGAACTGCGTGAACTCGCCACCGAACTGGCCGCCACCATGGCCACCAGCGGCATCCCCACCCCCGCCGTGGCGGCCGCCCGCGAACGAATCTCCCAGGCGGACGGCCTGATCGCGGTGACCCCCGTCTTCGCGGCGAGCTATAGCGGCCTGTTCAAGATGTTCTTCGACATCCTCGACCCGGACGCCCTGAACGCCATGCCGGTCCTGATCGCGGCTACCGCGGGCACCCCGCGGCACTCCCTGGTCCTGGACTACGCCATGCGGCCGCTGTTCACCTACCTGCGCGCGGTGATCGTCCCGACCGGCGTCTTCGCCGCGACGGAGGATTTCGGATCGACCGGCCTGGCCGATCGAATCCACCGCGCCGCAACCGAATTCGCGACCCTGGTGGTAGCCGAGCCCGCGGCCGTCGGCGGCTTCCTGCAGGAGCCCGAGCCCCGTAAGCGCCATTCCGGCAACTCGCTCGGCGCGGTGACCCCCTTCAGTCGCCTGCTCGCCGGACACACCGGCAGCGGACCGGTACCGGCGAAAGAGCGCTGAGACACCGGCGAAGAGCGCTGAGCCGAACGCTATTTGGTGCTGTCGGCCAATTCGATCAGGCGGGCGCGAACCAATTCCGGGCGTTCGTCGATGACGAAATGGCCGCAGCCGGTGACGGCTTCGAAGGTGTAGTCATCGGCCTTGGCGGTGGCCGGATCGGCCATCGAGTGATGGACGGCTACGTCGTCCACGCCGAAGAGCGCACGAATGGGGATGGTGCCGCGGCGGCGCTCCGGATTACGGGCGGCCTGGGGGATCTCCTTCAGCCAGAAGGTGCGGTAGGTGTCGGTGGCGGCCTTGGCACAGACCGGATCTCGGAAGCGGTCGGAGAAGATGCGGATGTCCTCGCGGCTGACCGATGAGCGGTCGCTGATGGCGGCGGTGATGAGCCGATTCAGGAAGCCGGTGCGCTGTTGGATCGGCTTGCCCGCGACGGCGATCAGTGGCTGGTAGGCCAGGAATCGCCAGATATTGCGTGCCACAACGGAAGTGGGCACCCAGGGGTGCGCCATATTCATCGCCAGGTAGCCGGAGAAGCGGTCCGGGTTGCTCAGGATCATTCGGTAACCGATGAAAGCGCCCCAGTCGTGGCCACCCAGTAAGACCTGCTCGATGCCCATTTCGTCGAGCAGCGCGAACAGATCCGAGGCCACATCGTCCTTGGCCCAGCGATGCGGTGCGGGTCCGGACCAGCCGTACCCGGGCAGATCGGGAACGATGATGCGCAGTCCCGCAGGCGGATTCGCGAGCAGCTCGCGGTACGCGTAATGATGCTGGGGCCAGCCGTGCAGCAGCAGTACCGGGCGGCCGTCCGCCGGTCCGGCCTCGGTGACGTGGAATTTCACGCCGCGCGCGGTGACGAATGAACGCCGTACCCCGTCGATCTCGGGTGGTAGGGATGCGGCGGCACTGCCGAATTCAGCCATGCGGCCACGATATCCGGCGGTGCGAGGTCCCGCCTCCTACCGCGGGCGGAGCCCGGACGCCGCCCACGGGCGGGCCGCGCGGATCTGTTCCGAGGTGCGCCGACGCTGTCAGCAACCTCCCAGTCAAGCCGCCGGGTCGCGCCCGCCGACCGTGCCCGATACCGTGAAAACCGCCCGTACGCACGGCGTCCAGGCCGTACTCTCGGGAGGGTGTGGCTCGATCTGATCTCCATTCCATTGTTCACCGGGGTCATCGGCTATGTCACCAACTGGACCGGCATCCTGATGCTGTTCGAGCCGATCCGCTTCCACGGTTTCCGCTTACCCGGCTTGCGCTGGGTCTTCCCCTATCTGCCGCGCCGCGTTCAAGTGCTGCCGCTGCTGTCCGCCGACGGTCAGGTCGGGTGGCAGGGCATCGTGCCCTCGCGCGCGGAGAAAATGGCCAGCATCGCCGTCGACAAAGGGCTCTCCAAACTCGGCGGCATGTCCGACTTCTATCGCGAGCTGGATCCGGACAGTATCGCCGAACAACTGGTCACGCTCACCCGGCCGCAGGTTCCGACCATGGTGGCGCGCATTCTGGAGCGGCGGAATCCGCAATTGTGGTTCAACCTGCCCGAATCCGCGCGTGAACTGGTGTTCCGCCGGGTCGCCGAACAATTACCGGCGAGCGCCCGCGCCATTACCGATGGCATCGGCGACCATATCGAGGAATTGATCGACCCCAAGTGGATGACCATCCGGCATCTCACCGCCAATCCGCGCCTGATCAATCGCATATTCCGCGAGATCGCCGCATCGGAACTGCGCTTCATGCAGAATTTCGGCTTCTACTTCGGCTTCCCCATGGGTTTCGTGCTGGTCGCCATCCTGCATTTCTTCCCGTACTGGTGGGTGCTGCCGCTGGGCGGCGTGGTGATCGGCTACATCGTGAACTGGGTCGGCATCACCATGATCTACGAACCGCTGCATCCGAAGTGGTGGGTGCCGTGGCGGCAGGGTCTGATGCTCAAGCGCCGCAATGAGATCGCCGACGGCTATGCGGAGATCATCGCGGGTGAGGTGATGACGCCGCAGAATCTGGCGCGGGAATTGCTGGCCGGTCCGCGCGCGGACCGCACCACCGCCATGCTCGACTCGATTCTGAGCGCGTCCATCGATCAGGCGGTGGGGCAGGCCAAACCCGCGCTGCGATTCTCCTTGGGCCGCACCGGTTATGACCGCCTCAAATCCGATGCCACCCCGGAGATCCTGCAATTGGCGCACACCGCGTTCGACGATCCGTCGTTCCTGTCCTCCCAGACCGCGCGCATTCGCGATTTCGTGGCGACCCAGATGCGGGCCCTGGATCGCCGCGATTTCGTGGACCTGCTGCGTTCGGCGACTCGTCAGGACGAGTGGCTGCTGTTCGTGCACGGCGCCGCACTCGGTGTGCTCGGCGGTCTGCTGCACCTGGCCATATTCGGGGTTTGAGCCCGAGCGCTACACCGGGGTGATGGTGGCCACGATGGTGTGGATCGCGCCCTCGGTCATGGCGAAGGTCTCCACGATGTCCACCGTCATGAGCCGGATTCCGGCGACCCCGGAGTCGAGCAGATAGCGCGCGGTGACCACATCACCGGCTTCGGAGAACTTGATATCGCGCACCCCCTGGATCACCTGATACTGCACACCGTGTTCGAGGTCATTGGACAGCTGCGGTCCGGAGGTCCCGGTCTTCAATCCCGCCTCCACGCGGGTCGCGTCGGGGGTGAAGCGCACCGCGCTCGCGTCATGCGAGACCAGTGCGTCGATGTACGCCTTGGCCATGGCGGCGTTGGGACTGAGCGCCGGATCCGTTGCCGCCCCGGAGCTTCCCGAGCCGAAGGTGAGCGCCGCTGCCGCCGCTGCCGAGACGACTGCAACCTGTTTCATTTTCATGGTCACATCCTGTCAGCAAACCCGGTCCGCGCGGGCGCGATCCGGAACTCGGACCGGGTAATCATCGCTAAATGGACTTCCCAGTTTTCCGGGCGCTCGGTATTCCATAATCGAATCCATGCCCAAGCCCTGCGTACTGCTGCAGTTGCGTCCGGAAACCGCCGCGGCGGATGACGAATACGCCGCCATCCTGCGCATGGGCGAGCTGTCGCCCGGCGATCTGGTGCGGGTGCAGATGGATCGCGAATTCCCGGATCTGGCGCTGGACGACTACTGCGCGGTGATCGTCGGCGGCGGTCCCAGCAATGTCAGCAATCCCGACGCGCGCAAGTACGACTATCAACGGAAATTCGAGCCCAAGCTGCGCGAACTGGTCTCCGAGATCGTGGCGCGGGACTTTCCCTACCTGGGCGCGTGCTACGGACTGAGTATTCTGGCCGATGTGCTCGGTGGACGGGTAAGCGATGAACGCTACGGCGAAACCGCCGGGGCGACCACGATCGAGCTCACGGCCGAAGCCGAGCGGGACAGCCTGCTCGCGGGCCTGCCGCATTCCTTCCGGGCCTTCGTCGGCCATAAGGAAGCCTGTCAGGAGACCCCGCCGGGCGCGGTGCTGCTGGCCGATTCCGCGGGCTGCCCGGTGCAGATGGTGCGGGTCGGCGAGCACGTGTACGCCACCCAGTTCCATCCCGAACTCGACGGTGACGGGCTCGCGCTGCGCATCGAGATCTACCGCAACGCAGGCTATTTCGATCCCGAGGAGGCCGACCTGCTGACCGCCCTCGGCCATCGCGAATCGGTGCCCGTACCCGCGGAGATACTGCGCCGCTTCCTCGACCGCTACTACCGTGATCGATGAGTGCGCCGGTGGCGCAAGCACTTCGCCGCATCCTGCCACCCGGTAGGTTCGATGGGGTGAGTGCTTGGTTTGGGCGAAAGTTTCGACAGGTAGGCAATTTCGACCGGGCCGTGAACGGTGCGGTGGGGCGGATTCCGGTGACGGCGGTCGATCGCGGCATGCTGCGACTGACCCATACCGCCGATCGCGGCGTGCTGTGGGCGGGCATCGCGGTGCTGCTGGCCGCCCGCCAGGGTTCGACCCGGCGCGCGGCGTTGCGCGGCGTCATCTCGGTCGCGGGTGCGAGTTTCACGGTCAATGTGGTGCTCAAATCCCTGTTCGCGCGCCGTCGCCCAGCTGCCGAGGCGCTGCCCGCGGCGCGGCGGCTGCTGCGCTTCCCGACCTCATCGTCCTTCCCCTCCGGGCACAGCGCCTCGGCGGCGGCCTTCGCGACGGCGGTCGCGCTGGAGAGTCCGCGTGCCGCGCTGGTGGTCGCCCCGCTGGCGGCCTCGGTCGCGTATTCGCGGGTGCACACCGGTGTGCACTGGCCCTCGGATGTATTCGTCGGCGCGGCAGTGGGTTCCGGTGTCGCGCTGGCCACCCGGCGCTGGTGGCCGGTGCGCGTCTCGGATGAGGCGCAGGCGCGGCTGGTGCGCGAGGCTCCGGCCCTGGTCGACGGCAAAGGTCTTGTACTGCTGGTGAATCCGGTTTCCGGCGCGGCCGGTTACGACCCGTACGACGATGTGGTCGCGGCGCTGCCCGCCGCGACCGTCTACCGCACCGAGCCGGGCCGCGATGTCGTGGAGCATCTGGAGACGCTGCTCGCGGAGTACACCGGTGAGGTCCGCGGGGTCGGGGCGGCCGGTGGTGACGGCACCATCGCCGCGGCCGCCACGGTCGCGCTCCGGCACGATCTGCCGCTGGCGGTCATCCCCGCCGGCACGCTCAATCATTTCGCCCGCGATCTCGGCGTCTACGATCTGCTCGAGGTGGTGGATTCCACCGGTGCGGGCGAGGCCGTCGCGGTCGATATCGCGAGCGTGGAACTCGAGACCGCCACCGGTTCGCGCACCCACCATCTGATCAATACCGCGAGCCTGGGCGCGTATCCGGATCTGGTGCGGCTGCGCGAGAAATGGCAGGGGCGCTGGGGTAAGTGGCCCGCCTTCGCGGTCGCGCTCATCATCATGCTGCGCCGCGCGGAGCCGATCCGGATTCGCTTCGAGGATCGCTGGCACGATGTCTGGTTCGTCTTCATCGGCAATGGTCCCTACCATCCGCACGGTGCGGTCCCGGCCTTCCGCTCGCGGCTGGACGCCGGACTGCTCGATGTGCGCTGGGTGCGCGCCGATGTCCGGTTCTCTCGTTCGCGTGCGGTGCTGGCGTTGTCGCTGGCCGCGATCGGCCGCAGCAAGGTGTACGGCGAACGCCAGGTGCCGGAGTTGACCGTGCATTTGAATGAGCCGGAGTCGGTCGCGGCCGACGGCGAGGTGCTCGGTGCGGCCGTGCGCGTGCACTTCTCGATCGCCGGGCAGGTGACGGCCTATCGCCGCGACGAATCCAATCCGCGCTGGGCGAATCGTCCGCGCCCGCACCACCGCGGCTGACCCTTCCCCTTGTAGAGTTCGGAACACAGGTTCTTCCGCTGGTTGCCGTGTTCCGATCTCTTCGCGAGGGGAATTCGATGAAGCATTCAGCTCGACCGGGCGCCGGCCTGTGCCTGGCTTTCATCGCCCTTCTCCTGACCGGATCCGCCTGCGCCACTTCCGCCGCCGATGATCCGACCGCGGACGTAGATACCGGGGCCACCCCGGGCACCTACTCGTACTGGGTGCCGCCCGCGGATCCGACCTCGTTCAGCATGCCGATGATCCTGGTGGCCGATCCCGGCAATTACAACGCCTACTGGTCGAATCAGTTCAGCCTGAACGACGCCGCGCACACCGGCGGATACCTCGGCTTCCAAACCCATGACACCGGCGGCGGCATGTTCCTGGGTTCGTTGCGGAACGCCAAATCGGCGAAACCCGGTTCGGACAACACCTACTGCGCCGAATTCGGCGGTGCGGGCGGCGGCATGTCCTGCCGTTGGAACGAGCGCCCCCGCCCGGGTGATCAGTATCTGCTCACCGTGAGCAAGGCGGGCAGTCACGGCTGGACCTTCACCGTGGTCAACTCCACCGCCAACACCACCACCGTGCTCGGCACCATCTACACCGAGACCGACGCCAAACTCTCCGGCGCCGACTTCGTCTCCTGGACAGAGTATTTCGACTGGAACGACCCGGCCACCACCTGCGCCCAGGCCAAATACTCCAAACTCCTGTTCGGCATCCCCGCCACGAGCGCGGGCAACGGCCACTACACCGGAATCGACACCCGCAAACGCTGCCCTCGAATGGAGCGCGTAACCCTGAGCCCCGCGGGCGCGACCCAGGAGAACGGTCCACAGCCGTAACTCGATCTCCGGACATCCGCGCAACGGACCGCTGAGCATGTTCCGATTCCCGTGAAAGTTGGCGGCGCTGGTCGTACCGTTGTTGGGGGCGTTTTAGTCGATGACTAGGGGGTTGCTGTGCAGCCGTTCGAACTTCCCGATTTCTATATGCCCTATCCCGCGCGGCTGAACCCGCATCTGGAGCAGGCCCGTGCCCATACCCGTGAGTGGGCCGCTGACATGGGGTTCTTCGAACCGCAAGCGGGGCATCATATTTGGGACGAGTCGGATCTGGAGCGCCACGACTACGGGTTGCTGTGTGCATACACGCACCCGGATTGTGATGGCGCGGAACTGGATCTGATTACCGACTGGTACGTCTGGGTGTTCTACTTCGACGACCACTTCCTGGAGCTCTACAAGCGCACCCGGGATATCACCGGTGCGCGCGACTACCTGGAGCGGCTGCGGGAATTCATGCCGCTCACCGGAATCGATATGCCAGAGCCGACCAATCCGGTGGAGCGCGGCCTGGCGGATCTGTGGCCGCGCACGGTGCCCGCCATGTCCCTGGACTGGCGCAAACGCTTCGCCACCACCACCCAGGCGCTGCTCGAGGAATCGCGCTGGGAGCTGAACAATATCGCCGAGGGTCGCGTCGCCAATCCCATCGAATACATCGAGATGCGGCGCAAGGTCGGCGGTGCGCCGTGGTCGGCGAATCTGGTGGAACACGCGGTGGGCGCGGAAGTGCCCGCCCAGCTCGCGCCCACCCGGCCGCTGCGGGTGCTGTGCGATACCTTCGCCGATGCCGTGCACCTGCGCAATGACATCTTCTCCTATGAGCGCGAGGTGCGGCAGGAGGGTGAGAACGCCAACTGCATCCTGGTCATGGAGCGTTTCCTGGGGGAGGAGACGCAATCGGCCGCCGAGATCGTGAACGATCTGCTCACCTCGCGGGTGCAGCAGTTCGAGTACACCGCGCTCACCGAATTACCGCTGCTGTTCGCCGAATACGGCGTCACCCCGGCCGAGCAGGCCGATGTGGCGTTGTACGCCAAGGGATTACAGGACTGGCAGTCCGGCGGGCACGAATGGCATATGCGGTCCAGCCGGTATATGAACAAGGGCAGCCGCAAGAGCGCCACCCATGCGCTGCCCGCCGCTCTAGCTCCGGCGGGTCTGGGCATGTCGGCGCTGCGAATTACCCCGAGCAGCCTGGGGCTCAAGCGATTCGCGCGATTCGCGCATCAGCCGTTCGAGCCGGTCGGCCCGACGCCGCTGCCCGAGATCTACATGCCCTTCGAACTACGGCTCAATCCGCTGCTGGACAGCGCCCGCGAGAACGTCGTCGAATGGGCGCGCGCGATGGGCATGCTCGAACCCGTGCCCGGCCTCGAGGTGAACATCTGGAGCGAGGCTGATCTGCGCGATTTCGACTTCGCGCTCTGCTCTTCGGGATTGGACCCGGACGCCACCGCCGACGAACTCGATCTGGCCACCGCCTGGCTCACCTGGGGCACCTATGTGGACGATTTCTATCCGGCCGCGTTCTTCCCGACCCGGAACGTGATCGGCGCGAAGGCGCAGGGGCACCGGTTACAGCAGTTCATGCCGATCGACCAGCCGGTCGCCGCCGTGCCCGCGAATCCGCTCGAACGCGGCCTGCTCGAACTGTGGACCCGGACGACCGCCCCCATGGACGCCGAGCAGCGCGGCGAATTCCGCAGGGCCGTACAGAGTTTCCTCACCGCCTGCGAATGGGAGGTGCTCAACCAGACGCTGCATCGCATCCCCGATCCCATCGACTATGTGGAGATGCGCCGGGACACCTTCGGCTCCGATCTGACCAAGGCGCTGTCCCGGCTCTCGCACGGCAATCTCGTTCCGCCGCATGTGTATCGGACCCAGACGCTGTCGAATCTGGAGAACACCGCCGCCGATTACGCCATCCTGCTCAACGATCTGTTCTCCTATCAGAAGGAGACCGAGTTCGAGGGCGACTTCCACAATGGCGTCAGCGTGATCCGCAATTTCCTGGACTGCGACCGCGATCGGGCCGTCACCCTGATCAATGATCTGATGACGGCCCGGCTGGAACAGTTCGAGCGGGTGGTGAGCCGGGAGCTGCCGACGCTGTACGAGGAATACGACCTCGACGAATCGGTGCGCCGGGTGCTGAATCAGCGCGCCGCCGAACTCCAGGATTGGATGGCGGGCATCCTGAACTGGCATCTGCACTGCCGTCGCTACACCGAATCCCAACTGGTGCGACGATTCCGGCCGGAGCCGGTCGCGGCGGCGGCCCGGCCCGAACTGCCATTCCTGCGGCCGACCGGGCTGGGCACGCTCGGACTGCGCATCGGCGCGGCCCGAGCGCAGGTCACCTCCGGGTGACGCACACCGTCGCACCTAGGCTGATGCCCGGATCGATGGTGATGTAGGGCGAACCCGGCGGGCAATTCGCGTCATTGGGCTGATGCACATCGGTCACCTGGAAACGGGCAGCCGGATCGCCGCAGTCCAGCCGCCGGGTGCGGGCCGAGGTGCCGGTGCCGTCGACGGCGATGCAGTCGCCGAATGTGGCGTAACCGCTATCGCTCTGATCGGCCGGGCCCAGGCAGATCGACAGCACCAGATCGGTCTTGTCATTGCTCGTCATCGAGAACGCCGAGGCGGCAACGATATCCGGGCATTGCGGGCGCACCGGCTGCTGGTAGCCGGTGCTCACCTTCAGCACCTTCTTGGACGCCTCGGGCGCGGTGCAGGCCACGATCTTCTGCACATTCCTGTCGAGGCAGTCGCCGACCACGGCGCTGCCCAGATAGGTGGGATCCGTTGCGGTCACGCACAATACGATCGCCCGGCCGCCCAGTGACGCCTGTGCGTACGCCTGTCGCGCGGTGGTCTCGTTCTTGCACGCCTGATCGGTGACCGGCACCGCCAGATGCATTTCGACGGCCAGCACCTTCGCGCCGAAAACTCCTGTGCCGCAGGGCACCCGTAGAATCGTATCGCCAGCACCCTTCACATCGACGCAGTCACCGGCCTGCACCGCGCCCGGATCGTTCATATTGATTCGGGTCGGCGCGAGACACAGCACGGTCTCCACCTTCTCGCCCGCATCCACCGGTTCGGCGACCGCCCTGGTGACATCGGGATATTTGGTGCACACCGATTCGAGCGGATACTTCACATCCTCCCGGGCGGCGATCCGATAGAGCGCGTTCGGGTCCGCGCAATCGAATTCGACCGGCGGATTCGATGTGATCGATACGCACGCGTTGAAAGCGAAGCGCTGCAACGGATCCGGCCGGGTCACCAGGTACCCGGCCACCGATCCGGCCACCGCCACCACGAACGCCACCGCCACCGCCGCCCATACCAACGGCCTTCGCGTCCAGGACTTTTGCGGCGGCTCTACCGGATGATCGGTCGGCCACGGACCGGGCGGGACGGAGCCGGGTGGAACGGGGCCGGGCGGTATCGTTCCGGCACCCCACCCGGCAGTGGCGGTCGGCGGCGCGCCCGTCCACGGTTCCGGTTCGGCGGGCGCGGGCCACGTCGCGGGGGCCTGCACCGCGGGCGACTCCCCGGTGGGCGGCGGCGCCCAGCGTGAATGGGCAACCGGGTTCGGTCCGGCGGCCGCCCATTGGACCTCGGCCGGATGATTCGGTTCCGGCGCCGGGGCCGGGCCGGTATGGACGGGTTCGTCGACAGAATTGTCCGACTGGTCGTGCACTTTTCTTCCCCCACCAGCTGTTACGCGGTATTCGAGTCCCCGCGGTCGCGGGGGAAGATGATCTTAACCGGGCCGGGCGACAGTGCCGCCCGATCTGTCTTACGGTGCGGCCCAGTCCGTCTCGGCCATCAGTCCTGCGACAGATGGCGGGTGGCCTCGGTGTAGCCGCCGGTGCGCGACTCATGGTCCGAGGTGTAGATCAGGTGCAGCACGCCGGTGCTGAACGGGGTGGCCGAGAGCAGCCGCAGCGGGATCGGGTCGCCCTCGTCGAACAGGCGCAGACCGCTCCGCAGCGCGATCGGATGGACCAGCAGGTGCAGTTCGTCGAGCAGGCCCGCGGCCAGCAGCTGCCGCACGATGGACGGGGAACCGCTCATGGCGATATCGGTCTCGCCCGGCTCCTGCTTGAGCGCGGTGACCGCCTCGATCAGATCGCCCTTCAGCAGTTCGGAATTGCGCCACGGCAGGTCCAGATCCTGATGCGAGACGACGATCTTGCGCGCGTCGCCGAGCGCTTTCGCCATACCGGCGTCCTCACCGCCACCGTTCTCGCGATCCGGCCAGGCGGCGGCGAAACCCTCGTAGGTGGCGCGGCCGAGCAGCAGGGTGTCGGCGGTGGCGAGCTGGGAGCCGACGGCCGCGCCCATCTCGTCGTTGAAGTAGGGGAAGTGCCAGTCCTGGGGGTCGCCGATCACGCCGTCGAGCGAAATGAACAGTCCCGCAGTGATTTTCCGCATTGTGAGCTCCTTGCCGAAGTTGGTGTCAGCAGTACAGACGGGGCCCGCTCCGGAAAGTAATCGGTCACCAGCCGGGTCGTGCGCGATCGCCGTGTTTGAGCCGGTTGGTGTTCTCCACGATGGCCCGGGTCAATGCCTGTTCGGGTGCGGACTGCGCGCGGCGGGAGGCGGAGATCAGCACGAATTCGATGCGTTCGGGACGGGGCACCGGCAGGCCCGCGACCGGGTACAGATCCGGCGGCAGCAGTGCCTCGCTGTGCACCACGAAGCCGAGTCCGGCGAGCACCGCGGCGCGAAGTCCCAACTGCCCCTTGGTGGTACAGGTGATCCGGTATTCCAGACCGGCGTGTTTCAGCGCCGCCAGCGCGGATTCGCCGGACAGTCCGGGCGGCGGGTAGGCCACCACCGGGATGGGCCGGGTGAGATCGGGGACGGCCCCGTCCGGTCCGGCCCAGATGAACCGGTCCTCGAAGATCAGCTGTCCGTGGCGCTGGCCCGGTCGGCGTTTCACGAAGGCCAGATCGATGCGATCGGCGCGCAGATCGGCGTGTATCTCATCGCTGAGTCCGATGAACAGCTCCAGATCCACCTGTGGATAGGCCCGCCGGAATTCCAATAGGATCGCGGGAAGTGCCTGGGAGACAAGGTCTTCCGAGACGCCGAAGCGGATCCGGCCGGTGATCGGCTCACCGCCGAACAGCCGCATGGCCTCGTCCTGGGCGTCGACGATGGTGCGCGCCAGGCGAATCAGGGCCGCACCCTCGGTGGTGAGCGTGACCGCATGCGTATCGCGGGTGAAGAGCTCCCGGCCCAGCGCGGATTCGAGCTTCTTGACGTGCCCGGAGACCGTTGGCTGGCGCAGCCCGAGCTGCCGGGCGGCCTGACTGAAACTGCGGTACTGCTCCACCGCCAGGAAACTGCGCAGCATGACCGGATCGAGCATCGGCGCTCCTATCGCGATTCGTGATAACGAATATAGCGGATATCGCATTCTGCTATGTACTGCCGGACCGTAGCGTCGCCAAGTGTGAAGGTGCTGAGCAAGTTCCATCTCGACGGTTTCATCCTCGGTCTGCTGACCATGGTCTTGCTGGGCGCGTTGGTACCCGTCTCGGGGTCGGCCGCCGATATCTTCGGCTGGATCACCAAGGCGGCCATCGCTCTGCTGTTCCTGCTGTACGGCACCCGGCTCTCACCCGCCGAGGCGTGGGCGGGTCTGAAGCATTGGCGGCTGCACCTGACCGTGCTGTCGGTGACCTTCCTGATCTTCCCGGTGCTCGGGCTCGGGATCTGGTTCCTGGGACGTGATCTGCTACCCGCCGATCTGCGCACCGGTGTGCTGTTCCTGTGCCTGGTGCCGTCCACGGTGCAGAGCTCCATCGCCTTCACCTCCATCGCGCGCGGCAATGTGGCCGCGGCCATGGTCAGCGCCTCGGCCTCGAATGTGCTCGGTGTGCTGCTGACCCCGCTGCTGGTGGTGCTGCTCATGACCACCGGCGGCGGGGTGCGCATCGGTGCGGGCGCGATTCTGGCGATCATGACGCAATTGCTGCTGCCGTTCCTGATCGGCCAGCTACTGCGCCCGGTGATCGGCGGCTGGCTGACCCGGCATCAGCCGCTGGTCAAATACGTCGACCGCGGTTCGGTGCTGCTGGTGGTGTACACCGCGTTCAGTGCGGGCACGGTGCAGGGCATCTGGCGGGCGGTGCCGCCGATTCGGATTGCCGAGGTCGCGGTGATCTGTGCGGTGCTGCTGGCCGCGGTGCTGGCCATTTCCGGCGGTGTGGGCAGGCTGTTGCACTTCGCGCTCGCCGATCGCATTGTGATCACCTTCGCGGGCTCGAAGAAGAGTCTGGCCTCCGGCCTGCCGATGGCCGCGGTGCTGTTCGCCGGTCAGCAGACGGCGCTGATCGTGCTGCCGCTCATGATCTTTCACCAGATTCAGCTGATCGTCTGCGCCTTCCTGGCCCCGCGGTTCGCGCGCAAGCACGCGGAAGGTGAGCCCGTGCCGCCGGTCAGTACGGTGCCGATTGCGGCGACCAGCGCGCGGTGAGTTCGCCGGAGAGGTTGCGGGGGAACGAGATTCGACCGGGATTGCCATCGCAGGTGTAGCGCTGCTCCGGATGGTCGGTGAGGTGATCGAGCCAATAGGCGGAGTCGAACGGCACGGGCGCGCGACCCGAGCGAATGCGCGGAATGGCGGTGGCGTCGAGCGCTCCGAACGGGGAGGGCGCGGGTTCCGCGCCGACCAGCATGACGGCGTCGAAGGAATACGGTGTGCCGTCCCAAGTGCCCGCGCTCGCCAGCCCGCGATCCGATGGTGAGATGCCAAGGGGCAGTGCCATTGTCCGGATCGGTGAGTTCGGAACCGCGGCGGTGATGGCGCGCAGATTCTCCACCAGTTCGCGCTGCACGCCGGTGCTGTCCAACCGGCCCAGGTTGGCATGCGTGGCGGTGTGCGCACCGATCTCATACCCGTGCGTGGCCAGCCAGGGCAGGGCGCGCGGATCGTTCGCGAACGGTTCGTTGTTGACGAAGAATGTTGCGGTGGAGCCGAATTCGGGATGTTTGGCGTGGAAATCCTCGAGTATGCCGATGGCGCTGTCCGGCGTCGGAGTGCCCTCGGCGGTGAAGGCGAGCTGGCTGATGGTGGAATCGTCGAAGGTGAGCACCACCGGATGGGTGCCTGCGGGCAGATCGATCGCGCCGGAGACATAGCGGGACACCGTGATCGGCCGGTAATTCTCGCGCAGCAGCCGATCCAGTTCGGCGCGGAACTTGTCCGGCGTCTGGTCGTAGTCCCCGGCGGGGGCGGGGGAGAGCTGGTGATACATGAGAATCGGGATCAGCCCGAGTTCGTTCGCGCCGACGGCGGCCGGATCGGGTGGCGGCTCGGTGGTGGCCGAGGGCGGAGTGGTGGCCGGGGCCGGGGGGCTTTCGCTACCGCCGCAGGCGGCGGCGAACAGCAGCAGTGCGGCGGCGGCGACCCGCAGGGCCGTGATCTTGGCCATTGTCGAACTCTACTGTCCGACAATCCGTCTCGGGCGAGAGTCGGAAATCCCAACCGCCCGGCTCGCCGACAGCGGATAGTTGAGGGACCTCGAGTGAGAGTTGGTGTGGGCGTTGCTGAAGCGGGTCCCGGCCACCGGGCGTCGACGACTGTTGATCGTCGGCACGGTGGTGGTGATTGTCGTGGCCGGTGTGATCATCGGCTTCCTGCGTACCGATCCCGCGGCGCGAACCGCCTCGGCGGCGGTACCGCTGGCGTTGGAGGTGACCCAGCCCGATCCGGTCACCTCGCTGCATGCGCCGATCACGGTGCGCGGGAAGGCGACCGGGGCCAAGAGCGTCACCGTCGCGGGTAAACCGGTCAGTCCCGGGGCGGACGGTACGTTCGCGCTCACGGTGCCGGGTCCGGCCGCCGGGGCCACCGTGGTCGCCACCGACGGTGATGGCAAAACCGTCACCCAGCCCATCACCACCCGGGCCGAGGTGCCGCGCATTCGCGCGGTGCATGTCACCGCGTACGCCTGGGCCTATGAACCCATGCGCGAAGATGTGCTGAATATGGCGCGCGAGGGGCGGATCGACACCGTTCAGCTCGATATCAAGGATGAGGACGGCGTCGTCGGCTACGACTCGCAGGTGCCGCTGGCCCGCGAATCCGGTGCGTCCGCGGCCATCTACGATGCCGGGTCGGCCCTGAAGACACTGCACGATATGGGTATTCGGGTGGTCGGGCGGATCGTGGCCTTCCGGGACAAGACCATGGCCGAATGGGCGTGGCATGCCGGGCATCAGGACTGGGTGATCCAGAATCCGGGCGGCGGGCCCTACGCCAGCCACTACGGCGCGATCGCGTTCACGAACTTCGCGAGCCCCGAAATGCGCCGCTACAACATCGATCTCGCCACCGAGGCGGCCGGTCTCGGGTTCGACGAGATCATGTACGACTACATCCGCCGTCCCGATGGGCCGCTTTCCAGCATGGTGTTCCCGGGACTGGTCGATACGCCGACGGTGTCGATCGCGGAGTTCCTGCGCGAGAGCCGGGATCCGGTGCGGGCGGCGGGCGCGTTCCAGAGCGCGGCCGTCTTCGGCATCGCCGCCACCCGGCCCGATGAGATCGCCCAGGACATTCCGCAGATGGCTCGGCATCTCGACTACGTCGCGCCCATGCTCTACCCCTCGCATTGGAATGCGGGTGAATACGATGTGGCGAGCCCGAATTCGCAGCCGTACGACATCATCTTCCGGTCACTCCAGGATTTCCAGCGCCAGGTGGAGGGCACCGGGGCGAAGGTGATTCCGTGGCTGCAGGATTTCAGTCTCGGGGTGAGTTACGGCGATGCCCAGGTGCGCGCGCAGATCGATGCCGCGGCGGCGGTGGGGATTCCGAGTTTCTTCCTGTGGAACGCGTCGGTGAGCTATCACGCGGGGGCGCTCGACCCGGCGTGATGACAACGGTGGACCCGGGCGCATGCTCGACTCGCCTGGGCCGGTGATCTGGTTTCGACCGGGGTGCGGGGGATAGTTGACCGTATAGCTACACCGACCGGTCGGAACTATCCCGCCAGGAGTGCGCATGAGTAGCCCGGAAAAGCGGTCCTTGCTCTCCCGCATCACGCCGAACCAGTGGATCGCCCTGGTCATCACGGTGCTGGCGGTCATCTTCGTGGCCGCGAACCGGAACAAGGTCTCCATCGAATTCCTGCTCGTCTCGGTCACTTCGCCGCTGTGGCTGATCCTGCTGGTGATGTTCGTGATCGGCTGGATCGCGGGCCTGCTCACCGCCCGGTCGCGCCGCCGCCGCTAACCGGACATAGGTGAGAATTGGCGCGAAGGCTGAATTCGGCGGAAATCGGTGCTGTACTTGAGCCGGTTTATTACGAATTGGTCTCGGGCTGCGAGGTGGCGCGATGGTTCGGAAGGTCAAGCGGTTAGGTTCGGCGCGGTCGCGGCGGCAGTTGATGCCGCTGCCCGGTGGCTATCCACCGCGGACCGCACCGTACTACCTGGTGCCGATTCGGCCCGCGCAGGCTCCGCGCACGGATTACACGGAGCCCGGCGGCGAGATACTGCTGCTGGTGCTCGGACTGCTCTGCTTCGGAGCGGGCGCGGTGCTGGCGGTGCACGGCGTGGTGGTGATCGCCATGGTGCTCATCGCACTCGGCGGTTTCCCTATCTACTTCGCGAAGGTGATCCGCGCCCAGCGCCGGCTATGACGTGCGTTTCATCAGATCGAGCAGGGCGGCCGTGTCGGTCGTGCGCGATCCGCCCGCGAAAGCCAGTGTGGCATAGGCGCGTTCGGCCGCTTCGGGATGTCCCGCGCCGCAGGCGTCGGTCACCATGACCGGGAGATAGCCGAGATCGGTGGCGTGCCGCACGGTGGGTTCGATGCCCACCTCGAGCGCAATGCCCGCGATGGCGAACGAGTCGATTCCCAAGTCCCGCAATACGATATCGAGCGGGGTGCCGACGAAGGCCGACATGGCGATCTTGTCGAACACCACCTCGTTCGCACCCGGCTCCAACTCGGGCACCAACTGGTACTGGGCCGACCCCTGCGGGAACGCCGCCTGTACTTCGTTGGGATCGTCCTTGCGCTGCCATTCCATCGCGGTCCGCAGTTGCGAGACGCCCGCCGCCGCTACCGGCATCGACATATGCCGGGTGTACAAGACGCGGAAACCCTTCTCCCGGGCCATATCCCGGATTCGCACGCAGTTCTCGACGATGCGGGCGGCATCGGGAATCTGCCGCACGATCCCGACCTGCATGTCATAGATGATCACCGCCAGCCGCCCCGGATCGACCACATCCTCGACCGTCTGCGGAATGCTCAATCCGTACGCGTACCGCACGCCGCCCTCACTTGGTCCGGTCATAGGGCTCACCGACGTCGACCGAGGTATTCATCAGCGCCTCCAATGGCAGTGGTGCGGTCACCGGCACATACGTCCACTCCAGCAACCCCTTCTTGGTCAGCGGAAAATCGTCGATATACCGCTTCGCCTCCTCCACACTATCCACCTCGAACACGATCACCACCCCTGGTTCGTCGGCCCGGGCGTAGTTCTCCCGCACGATCCCCGCCTTCCACAGCCGCCACACATTGGCGACTTCTTCGGGTAGGAAGGGAGTGATGGTCTCCAACGTAACCCCCGGCTTGAAACGATCAAATGTAATGACCTTCATGAGCTTTCGACTCCGTATCGGCAGTTTCGACGCTTGCGTACGGAGTCCATGGAAGCCCGATGATTACAGTCTTACAAGAACGCACTTTCCGGTAAGCACCCCGAGGTAACCATGCCCGCGAAGCGCTACTACTGCCCCGTCGAGGTCACCGTCGACCTCATCGGCGGCAAATGGAAACCCGTAATCCTCGCCCACCTCAAGGAGGGCGCGCACCGCTACGGCGAACTCCGCCGCCGCATGCCGAACACCAGCGAGAAGATGCTCATCCAGCAACTCCGTGAACTCGAGGCCGATGGCCTGGTCCGCCGCACCGCCACCGCCACCGTCCCACCCCAGGTCGACTACGACCTCACCGACGAGGGCTGGACCCTGGTCCCGGTCCTGACCGCGCTGTACGAATGGGGCGAAAAGCGCGGCGCCAGAGCGGGAATCATCCTGGAGAACATCACCCCGCAGGTGGGTTGAGGATCAGATCAGGTGGCTGCCGGGCCGGGGGTCACCAGATGCGGTCGCACCCGGATCCGGGGAACCCGGGTCGACGGTGACCGTGTGGTGGTCGGCTACGCCGCGGGTGAGTTCGATGTGCAGCGTCGCGCCCGTGGACAGTGCGGTGTGCAGGGTGTCGATGGCGCGCAGGCTCCGGCCGTCGACCGCGGTGAGCACATCGCCGGTTCGGATTCCGGCTTTGTCGGCGGGGGAGCCGGGGGTGACTTCGCGGACCAGCAGACCGGTGATCGGGGGCAGGCCGACGGCCCGGCGCATGGTGACGGCGAGGTGGGCGGGGGCCAAAGTCATTCCCAGTCCGGGGGATTCGACGTCGGGGGTCGAGCCCTCGAAGGAGACGAGTAGGCGGTGCAGCAGGGTGCGGAGCGTATCGCGCTCGTCGGGGCCGAGGGCGGACAGCATGCGGTTTTCCAGGTCCAGGTGGGCGGGAGTTACCCGGTCGAGGCGTTCGCGGCCCGAATCCGTCAGTGCCACCAGGGTATTGCGGCGGTCGGCGGGGTCGGCGGTCCGGGTCGCCAAGCCCTGCTCGACGAGCCGGTCGACGCGGACGCTGATCGTTCCGGAGGTCAGCCCCAGTTCGCGCATGAGGTAGCGCTGGGAGACGCCGCCGGTGTTCTCGTGCAGTCGGAGGGTGGCCAGCGCGATGTAATCCGGTCCGTTGAGGCCGAATTCGACGAATCCGGCTTCGATCTCGGCATCCAGGAAGCGGCGCACCTTACCGAGTCGCTGCACGATCGCGACCGGTGAGAAGTCCAGTTCGGGTTGTACGCGCGCCCAGCCCGCCAGCAGTCGATCCACCGAATCCGGTGGTCCGGCCTGCTGTGGCCCGGCCGGGTTCGATTCATTTCCGGTTGACGAAGGCATTCGCTCACCCTACGCTTCGGATCAATAGTTTGGACTCAAGCTATTGAATCAAGCGAAAGCGAATCACGCATGGACCTGCAACTCGACGGGAAGCGCGCCCTTGTCACGGGCAGTTCGAATGGAATCGGACGGGCCATCGCGCTCGCCCTGGCCGCCGAAGGAGCGGCGGTCGTGGTGCACGGGCGGGACCCCGAGCGCACCGGGGCGACCGCCGACGCCATCGCGGCGGCGGGCGGCAAAGCCGCGGTGGCCCTTGGCGATCTGTCCTCCGATGATCCGGCCCGCGAGGTGGCCGATACCGCCACGGCGGCCTTCGGCGGTATCGACATCCTCGTCAACAATGCGGGCGGGCTCGGTGCGGACGGCTGGACCACCGCCACCTCGGCGGACTGGCTGGCGCTCTACAACACCAATGTCGCCGCCGCTGTCCGGCTCATCCGGGCGCTCACTCCGGCTATGCGAAATGCCGAGTGGGGACGCGTAATTCAGATCGGCAGTGCCGCGAACCCCAACCCGCTACCGCCGCGCGCCGCCTACAGCGCCGCCAAGGCGGCCCTGGCCAATCTCACCGTCAGCCTCTCGAAAGAGCTGTCCGCCACCGGCATCACCGTCAATACGGTCAGCCCCGGCCCGGTTCACCTGCCCGCCTTCGACGATTTCGCGCGCGAGTTCGCCCGCGCGCACCACCTCCCCGACGATATCCCGGCCGCCACCCGCGTCCTGTTGGACGGCCCGCTCGCCAACCCGTCCGACCGGCTCACCGAACCCGCCGAAATCGCCGCCCTCGTAACCTTTCTCGCCAGCCCGCTCGCCGCCTCCGTCAACGGCGCGAACCTGCGAATGGACGGCGGCATGGTCCCCACCGTCAACTGAGGTGGTCAGGCCGCGCCGGAGAGATGGGTCATGAGGCGTTTGCGGTAGGCGTCGAGGATGACGGCGATGATGATCACCGCACCGGTGACCATGATGCGCTGGAAGTCCGAAACTCCCATCAGGAGTAGGCCGTTGGTGAGGACGCCGAGCAGACAGGCGCCCAGCAGGGTGCCGATGACCGAGCCGCGGCCACCCGACAGGCTGGCTCCGCCGATCACCACGGCGGCGATGGCGTTGAGTTCATAGCCCTGGCCGAGAATGGGGCTGGCGACCCCGAGGCGGGCCATGTAGATGACGGCGGCGATGCCCACGCACAGTCCGCCGATGACGAAGCAGACGATTTTGATCAGATTCGTGCGATGGCCCGAGAGTCGCACCGCCTCCTCATTGTTCCCGGTGGCATAGACCAGGCGGCCGAAGACGGTGCGGGACAGGATGAACCAGGCCGCGGCGACGATCAGCAGCGCCACCGCGAAGACGGCGGGTATGCCCGCGATGGTGCGGGTTCCGAAGGCGGTCAGTTCCTTGGGGAGGCTGTAGATGGTGCGGGCATCGGTGTACTGCTCGGCCGCACCGCGTGCGAAATAGAGCATGCCGAGGGTGACGATGAAGGACGGGACACGCCAGCGTTCGGTGACGAAACCACTGATCAGACCGCAGAGTGCGCCGATGACAAGGCTCAATGCGATCCCCGCGGGGATGGAACCCGCCCCGCTGTTCTCCATCGCCTTGCCCGCCACCACCGCGCAGAGCGCGATGACCGAACCCACCGAGAGGTCGATGCCGCCGACGAGGATGACGAAGGTCATCCCCACGGCCAGAATCGTATTCAGGGTGATCTGGGTCATGATGTCGCGGATATTGCCGGTGGTCGCGAAATGCGGTGCGGCGGCTAGGAAGAACGCGGCCAGGGCCACCAGGGCCACGCCGATTCCGGCTTCGCCGAGCACCTGGGTCAGGATGCGGTTGGTGCGGGTGTCGGCTCGTACCGTGCTCAGGGATGTCATGCTGCACCACCGTTTTTCAAGTAGCCCGAGTAGGCGAGGTTGAGGATGTGTTCGGGATCGAAGTCGGGGCGGGCGATTTCGCCGGTGATCCGGCCCGCGGAGAAGACCAGAATGCGATCGCAGACGCCGATGAGTTCGGACAGGTCGGAGGAGACCATCAGCACGCCCTTGCCGGTATCGGCGAGATTCAGTAGCAGCTGGTGGATTTCGTAACGCGCGCCGACGTCGATGCCGCGCGTCGGCTCGTCGACGATCAGCAGATCGGTGTCGGCCGCCAGCCAGCGGCCAAGCACCACTTTCTGCTGGTTGCCGCCGGACAGCGCGCGCACGGTTTGCTCCACCCCGCTCGATTTGATCCGGAGCTTGTCCGAAAGCGCACGCGCCGAAGAGTTTTCGGCTCCGCGCCGGAGCAGCCCCAACCCGCTGACCTGGTCCAGGCTGGCCAGGCTCAGATTCGCGGCGATGGACAGATCCAGCACCAGCCCCTGTGCCTTGCGATCCTCGGTGAGCAGGCTGATACCGCGCCGCACCGCCGCGCGCGGATTCGGAATCCGAGTCGCGTTGCCGCGCACCGTGACCGCGCCACCGGCGGCCCGATCCGCGCCGAAGATCGCGCGCATGGCCTCGGTACGTCCGGAGCCGACCAATCCGGCCACCCCCACCACCTCACCGGCGCGCACCGTGAACGAGATCGGCGGGGTTCGCGGGGTCACCGTCAACTCCCGCACCCGCAGTAGCTCCGGGCCCAGCTCGCGGGGAGTGACCGGGGGATATTCGGCGGCCAGCTCGCGCCCGACCATCATGCGCACCAGCCCGGGAATGTCCAGCCCGGCGATATCCCGCGCCGCGACCCCGGTTCCATTGCGCAGCACGGTGACTCGATCGCCGATCTCGAAGATCTCGTCGAGATGATGCGAGATGAAGATGATCGCGACGCCCTCCTCCCGCAGCCGCCGCATCACCTTGAACAGTGTGGCCGTCTCGCGCGGGGTGAGGGTGGCGGTGGGCTCGTCCATGATCAGCAGACGGCATTCGGTGGACAGCGCCTTGGCGATCTCCACCAGCTGCATCTGCGCGATGCCGAGCCGCCCGACGGGGGTGTCCGGTGATACGTCGAGCCCGACCTGCTCCAGCAAACCGGCTGCCCGCCTGCGCATTTCACGACGATCGACGATCCCGAACCGGCGCGGCATGCGCTGCAGGAACAGATTCTCGGCTACGGTCAGCGCGGGCAGCAGCGCCAATTCCTGATGCACGACCTGGATTCCGGCGTGCAGCGCCGCCGCGGCGGATCCGGGCCGATGCTCCGCACCGCCCAGCCGCATCCGCCCGGAGTCCGGCTGTTCCAGTCCCGCAAGGCATTTCACCAGCGTCGATTTTCCGGCGCCGTTCTCACCGATCAGCACGTGAATCTCTCCGGCGGTGACGCTCAGATCGACGCCGTCCAGCGCCGTGACGCCCGGATAGCGTTTGGTAAGACCGGTGACCTCGAGCAGGACGCCGGCCGTTGATTCGGGGTTCATACCGTTTCCACTACTCTCGCCGATGGACCGGGGTGGAGTCGCTTGGATCGACTCCACCCCGGCCGTGTCCACACCGGGCCCCTCACGCCCCGGCGGTGACCACGTTCATGCGGGTCTTCTGCCAGCCGGTGACGGCCTGCCCATTGATCAGCTGCATGGCCACGTCGATACCGTCGCCCGCCTGTTCGGAGCCGTACTGGTCGAGGGTGGCCAGCATGGGCCCGTTCTTCAGGAACGGCGTGACCGCCGGAATATTGTCGATGGACACGACTTTCACATTCGCGGAGCGTTCCTGGATCACCTTGATCACGCCCAGCGCCATGGAATCGTTGGAGGCGAGTACACCCTGGATATCCGGGTGCGCGGTGAGCATATTGCCGAATACCGTGTACGCCTCATCGGTTTCCCAATGCGCGGTCTTGGAATCCAGCAGCGTCAGCTTCGCCTCGGCGACGGTGTCGTTGAAGCCGTTCTTGCGCTGTAGTGCGTTGTCGGCGCCCGGATTGCCTTCCAGGATAACGACTTTCCCGCCCGGTACGGCCTTGGCCAGCACATCGCCGACCTGTTTGGCCCCGGCGCGGTTATCCGGTCCCACCAGCGGGATATCCACACCGGCGGCCTTCAGCGCGTCCGGATCCAGCGCCACATCGATATTGACGACCTTGATTCCGGCCTTGCTCGCCTTGACCACCGACTGCACCAGCGCCTTGGAATCGGCCGGTGCGATCACGATCGCCCGCACCTGCTGGGTGATGCATTTGTCGACCAGTGCGATCTGCCCGTCCACATCGGTCTCGTTCTGAATGCCCGCGGTCTGCAGATCGAGCGTGCCGAGCTTGTCGACGTGCTCTTTCGCGCCCTTCTGCATCTGCTGGAAATACTCGTTCGCCAGCGATTTCATGATCAGGCAGACCTTGGGCTTCCCGCCGGAGTCCCCGGACGGACCGGAGGCGGTCTGTTCGGTGCCGCAGCCGCTCAATACCAGCGCGGCCGCGGCCGTCACGACGGCGAGTACCGTCCCTGTGCTTCTTTGCATTTCGGATTTACCTCTCTTTGTGGAGCTAGCGCCCGGCGCTGATCGCGGAATCACCGCCGAGCGGGTCCGGGCAGCCGCAGGAGCCGCGCGCGACCAGCGTGGTGGCGTGACTGATCCGGCTGGGCGCCAATCCCGGATCCGCGATCTTGGCGAGCAGCCATTCGACCGCCGCCCGTCCGAGTTGTTCGAAGGGCTGCCGCATGGTGGTGAGCGCGGGCACCGTGTACGCGCTGCCCTCGATACCGTCGAAGGCGCACAACGCCAGGTCCCGCGGCACCCGCAGGCCCAATTCGGCCGCCGCGCGCAGTACTCCGAGCGCCTGCTCGTCACTGGCCACGAACAGCGCCTCGGGCCGATCCGGCCGGGCCAGCAGCGCCCGGCCCGCGCGATAGCCCTCGGCTCGCCCGAACGCGGTGTGCACCAGCAGTTCGTCGGCGGGGCGCTGTCCGGCATCGGCGAGCGCGCGTCGCCACCCCGCGACCCGATCGACGGTCGGATGGATACCGGGCACCCCCGCGATACAGCCGATCCGCGAAAGCCCGTGCCCCAGTAGATGTTCGGTTGCCGCGTACGCGCCACCCGCATTGTCGACCAGTACATGCGCCGCACCGGGCAGTTCCAATTCCCGATCGAGCACCAGTCGCGGCACGGCGGTTCCGGCGAGTTCGGTGACCCAGCTGCCGATTCCGTGCGCGGGTGCGACGATCAGCCCGTCCACCTGCCGGTCGATGAATATTCGAATGTAGGCGGCCTCGCGCTCGTCCCGGTCCATGGCATTGCCGAGCAGTAGCGTGTATCCGGCCTCGAACGCGACATCCTCGATGGCCCTGGCCAATTCGGCGAAGAACGGATTCGAGTTGTCCGGCACCACCAGCCCCAGCGTCATGGTGCGCGAGGTCTTGAGCGAGCGGGCGACCGCATTGGGCCGGTATCCGAGTTCCTTGACCGCGGCCAGGATTCGCTCCCGCGTCGCCGGGGCGACCCCGCGCGGACCATCGTTCAGGACGTAACTGACCATGGCTTCCGACGTTCCCGCCAGCCGCGCCACATCCCGCCGCGTGACCATATGACCCCGATCAACTCGTGTTGATTGAGGAGTATGCAGCGAATCGGACGCCGCCGGAGCGGATTCGGGAAAACGTTTCAGCAGCGCGTCACGTGGCTAACGGAGCCGGTGGAATCGCGCCTCGAGCGGCCGATCAGTTGGGCCGCAGCACCACGAGACCGGGTGTGGTGCCCAGGTATTCGCGCAGCGGGGTGTCGACCACCTGATACGCGGCGAGCGAGGTGGCATTGCGGAAGACCGGACCATTGGGCGTCGATACGAAGATGCCGACGTGCGTCACATCCAGGCCGGGCTGATCGGCGTAGGCGGCCAGATAATCGCCGGTGCGCAGCTGTGAGATCACCGAATCGGTGACGGCCCCGGCCGGAATGTAGGTGATATTGCGATCGACCGTGGGCAGCCCGGGCAGATACACGCTGCCGTCCGACTTCAGATTGAGGTGCTTGGGAACCGTCACCGCCGCGGGTGTGAGCCCCGCGGTGATATCCGTGGCCGCCGTGCGCGGGGTGTTCGCCCAGTCGGTGAAGAAGTGCTTGCGATTCGCGAAGGCGACCGTGCCATTGGTGTAGCGGGTCTCGGTCAGAGTGGTGAGGAAGTCGGCCCGGTTGCTGGAGCGAGTGAGGGCTTCGACGTAGTCGAGGAAGGTGAAGCAGTCCACGCGACGCAGGTCGACGATCAGTTCCTCGGGCTGGGTGGCCGACCCGACCAGCATGTTCGCGCCGTACGGGGTGCCCAGCAAGCGCGCCGACAGCAGATTGATCAGATCACCCTTGGTGGCTCCCGACGCGGCGGAATTGCGCAGCGCCAGCAGCTCGTCCAGCTTGCTCGCGGACGCGTCGTCGATGGTCGCGGCGGGCGTGGCCAGGGCGGCGGGACTCAGCAGTCCGGCGCCACCGGCGAGCACCAGAAGGACGAACAGTATGCGGGTGAGGGTGCGCACGTCGCCTCCGGGAAACAGTCGATCGGTGAACGGGTTCGCTCCCCACCGTAGCCGGGTCCGGACCGGTCAGGAATCGAGAAGCGCCGGAACCCGCCTCCGACCTAGCGTTATTCACATGTGCAGCATCTATTTACAGGGCCCGGGCCTGCGGGCCGATGGGGTGCGACGGGCGAGCGTCGCGGTCATCGGAACGGGGCGGGTGGGTCGCGCGGTGGGTTACGCGCTCGCATCCGCCGGGCATTGCGTCGGCTACGGCTCACGCACGCCGGGGCGGGACAGTTTCAGCGTCGCCGATGCGGTGGCGGGCGGTGACGCGGTGCTGGTGGCGATTCCACCGCGGGCCGTCGCCGATTTCGCCCGCGAGCACGCATCGGCGCTGGCGGGCAAACTGGTGCTCGACGCCACCAATGACGTCATGGGAACACCCGCCAATGCCGCCGCGATATTCGCCGAATACGCGCCGGACTGCCGATACGTCCGCGCGTTCAACAGCCTCGGTGCGGAGCTCTTCGAGAACCCGATCATCGACGGCGCTCCGGCGGATCTGTTCTTCTCCTGCGCGGAATCGGATCGGCCGGAGGTCGAAACGTTGATCACCGCGGTCGGTCTGCATCCGGTCTACGTCGGCGAGAACCATGAATTGGTCGACGGTGTCATGCGGCTGTGGCTCACCCTGGCCATGGGCCGAAACCTGGGCCGCGATATGGCATTCCGCATGGTGACTCGCTGACCTGCGATTGTTCGGCCGTGATTCGGCTCGGCGTGCGCTCCCAGCCAGTCCGGACATAATGCGGCAATGGGTATTTTCAGGCCGACCTGCCCGGTGGGGGAGCTGGAACGGCTCTGGGTCGAGGAAATGCTGAGCTGGTGCGCGGCGCAATTCGGCCCGCGCACCCTGCGCACGCCCGTCGTACTGCCGACCTCGGAATGGTTCCCGGACCCGTACTCCGGGACCGAACCGCAGGTCCGCGCCCTGGTGGACAGCGTCGGCGAATTCATGGGCGTCCACGGCGATCGCCTTGTGGTGGAGGTCAATTCGGGCCGCGACCCGCTGCCCGAGGGGATGAGCTTCCTGGAGGGCACCGCGAACGGCGAGGCGGGCCACTATCGGCTGGAGCACGGGCGCGCGGTGGTCTCCCTCGATATGGGGCGGTTGCGCTCCCAGCTCAGTCTGGTGGCGGCGATCGCGCACGAACTCGCCCATGAACGACTGCTGGGTGAGCGGCGCATCGATCGCGACCGCCGCGACGGTGAACAGCTCACCGATTTGGTGACCGTCTACCTCGGCCTGGGTGTCTTCAATGCCAATGCGGCCCTGCAATTCTCCCAGAATCAGCGCGGCTGGCGGTCGCAGCGGCTCGGCTATCTGTCGCAGCCGATGTTCGGCTACGCACTGGCCTGCTGGACGCTGATGCGCGGCGATCCGAAACCCGTCTGGGCCCGGCATCTGGACACCAATCCGCGGGTGTACATGAAACAGGGGCTCAGATATCTGCGCTCCAACCCGGACGTGCTGCCCGATTGGCGCGAGACCCATTGAGCCGCTTGGTGGATGATGGCTGTGCACCGCTTGGGCGATGATGGATCGGTGCAGACTATCTTCGATGCGGAATTCGCGCGCGAACCCTGGCCGGTGCTGCGTTCGCTGCGGGACGACGGGGGCGTGCACCGGGTCGCGACGCCGGACGGTCCGCCCGCCTGGCTGATCACCCGCTACGCCGATGTCCGCGCGGGATTGCTCGACGATCGGCTCTCGACGAATCTGCGGTACAGCCGCGGTGACGACTATCGGGGTTTCGCGGTCCCGGAACCGCTGGATGTCTTCCAATCCAGTGAGCCAAGCGATTTGGCGCGGCTGCGCAGCCTGGTCGTCGGCGAACTGCGGCTGGCCGGGGACTGGTCCGAGCGGGCCGCGGAGTTGGTCGGCAAATGCGTGGCGGAGGTGAACGGGGCGGCCGAATTCGACTTCGTGGAGCGGGTGGCGCTGCCGCTGCCCGCCGTGATTCTGGGTGAACTGCTGGGATTGCCCGAGTCCGAACGGGATTCGCTCGCGGCATGGGCCGAAGCCACCATGGCCCCGGACGCCCGGCCGCGTGCGCGAGACACCCTGGCCGCCATGCAGCGGATTATCTCGGCGGTCATCGCACGCGGTCGCGACGGTGCGGACGACACCATGCTCGGCCGCCTGGTGTGCTCCGGAATCGGCGGTACGGCGGGCGATTCCGGTGAACTGCCCGGATTGCTCTTCTACCTGCTGTTCGTCTGGTACGAGGTGCTGATGGATGTGCTCGCCGGTGCGGTGCTCACCCTGTCCACCCGGCCCGAACAGCTCGCCGAACTGCTGTCGGCCGATCGATCGGTCGCGGTGGATGAGCTGCTGCGCTTCCTGTCCCCGCAGGTGCTGGCGAGTCCTCGTTTCGCGACAACCGATCTGGTGATCGCGGGGCGGTCGATCGTGGCGGGGGAGACGGTGCTGCTCTGCCTGGCCTCGGCGAATCACGATCCCGAACGATTCACCGGCACAGTGGAATCGAACGGTGCGGTGGCCCTGGACGTGCGCCGCGCTCCCAATCCACATGTGGCGCTTGGGCATGGCGCGCACGCCTGCGTCGGTGCGGCGTTGCTGCGCCCGGTGCTGGCCTCGATACTCGGTGAGTTGTATCTGCACCTGCCGCGGCTCCGAGTGGCCGATACCGAACAGAATGTGCCGTGGCGCAGCGGGTTCCGGCATCGCGGCCCGCTCGCATTGCCGGTGCTGGCCCGATGAGGTGATCGGCGATGAATGGGGCGAGCGACTCTGGTCGCCCCATTCGACTTCGCGTACGAACCGCACGGGAGTCGATGCCCTCCCCTTCGGGGGCAGCGGCTCGTGCGCGATCACGAAGTAGGCATGAGTATATGATCAGGGTCACCGCGACTGTCAACTGCAGGAGACAAGATCAGAATGGTTGCCGCGCAACAGCATCCGTTCACCCGCGCGCTCAATGCGCTGATCGCCGGTATGCATCCGCCCGTGACCGGCCAGGGGCGGGACGGGGAGATCACCCATCGGGCATTGGCGGAGAATATCCAGCACACCACCGGCGTCAGTCTGTCGGCGAACTATCTGTGGAAACTGCGCACCGGTCAGACGGTCAATCCGTCCTTCGAAACGCTCGAGGCGCTGCGCGGGTACTTCGGCCTGGACAGCCTCGATCCGCTGACCAATCCCGAACTGGCCGTCGCACGCGCCCGCGAACTCGCATTGATCAACGCGCTCAAGGGAACCGCCGATGCGGCGGCCCTGGAACTGGTGCTGCGGGACGGGCTGGCGCACGGTACCGTCCGAGCCGAGACGGTCGCGGCCATGCTCGATATGCTGCGGCGGATCGAGGCCGAAAACTATGGGGAAGACTTGTGAGCCATGCGGATCGCGGTCTGGGAGGGCGCTGAGCATCCGATGATGGAGCACCGGCGGCTGCGGCGTGAACTGCGCGGGCTGGGACTGCCCAGCCGCTTCACGGTGGCGGAACTGGCCGAGGCGCTCGCGCGGCGACGCGGACGGCCACTGCGGTTGCGGCCGGAACCCTTTCCGGTGGCCGGACTTTCGGGCGGACTGCTGGTGACCCGGGATATCGACTTCCTCGCCTATCAGAGCAATACCAGCGAACTGCATCAGGATCACATCGTCTGCCATGAGTTCGGGCATCTGCTCGCCGGGCACGAACCGGTGACGGTGACCGGACAGGATGCGCTGCGCCTGCTCGCGCCCAATATCGATCCCGCCGTGGTACGGCGCATGCTCGGGCGCAGCTGTTCGGCCGAACATGAGGAGCGCGAGGCCGAGCACATCGCGGATCTGCTGATGGCACACCACATCACCCGCTGGACGCCGCGCGCGGAATGGGTGCTGCCCGAGAACGCGCCCGCCGATATCCGCGGCCTGCTCGATACGCTCGGACCGGGAATCGACTGATCGCAATGCATTTCGCCCTGGTGTACGGCAGCGTCGGCGTATTGGCGGTACTGGTCTTCGGCTGGCGATTGATGCTGGCGCTGCGCGGTACCCGCTTCGCGTCGCGATGGGCGGTCGCCGTCGCCATCGCTTGCGCGGCACTGGGTTTCGAGGCGGCGGTACCGCAGACCTACGAATGGATCAGCCGGATCAGCGGTATCCCGAATCTGGCGACGCTGATCGTCTATTCGGCCATCGCCACCGCGACACTGGCGCAGTTAGTCTGGACGACATATTTGGTCGCACCGGACGCCGTCGCGGGATCGGAGGCCGAATCCGCACCGGACACGGCGGTGGCCGGCCCGATCGCGGGGCGAAATATCAATGCGCGCAGGGTGATTCTGGTCAATGTGGTGGTCGTGCTCGCGATGGTCGCGCTGTTCTGCGCCGCCCCGGTGCACGATGAGCCGCACGCGACCGACTTCGACTATCACTACGCGACCGTTCCGCTGGTCGACGTCTTCCTGGGCATCTACCTGTGCGCCTACACCCTGTCGCTGCTGCGCATCGTGCTGCTGTGCCGCACCTGGCTGCCGCTGGTGCGCGAACAGCCTTGGCTGCGACGCGGTTTGGTGCTGCTGGTGACCGGATCCGCGATCGCCATCGGTTACAGCGTCGGCAAGATCGCCGCGCTGATCGCGGCCTGGGCCGGCGTCGACGCCCGCCGGTTGAATATCGAGATCGCGCCCGCCTTCGCCAGTGCCGGCGCGGCGATCATGCTGCTCGGCTATCTATGCCCCTCGCTGCTGCCGCAGGCGATGGCGGCGGTCCAGCGGGCGCGGGCGCTGCCCCGGCTGCGTCCGCTGTGGCTGGCGTTGCGGGCGGCGGCTCCCGAGGTGGCGGCGGCCGCACCGGTGACCCGGCGCGCGGCGCGGGACCGGCTGTACCGCCGGGTCATCGAGATCCGGGACGGCCTGCTGCTGTTGCAACCGCACCTGAGTCCCGAAATTACCGCGCGCGCAATCGAAATCGTGGACGGTATGCACGTGCGAAGCGCGGATCGGGAGGCGGCCGTCGAGGCGGCGCGCATCGCCCTCGCGCTCGATGCGTTCGGGCGTGGGGATACCCCGATCGATCGCGGTGAGATCTTTCGCCGCCCCGCCAAGCCCACCTTCCTGGGGGAAATCACCTGGTTGGGGGCGGTTTCGGAGGCGTACCGCAAATATCCTGTCGCCGCGGCGGCCGCAGGCGACGCAACTCGCACCTGACGAAATCGCCTGTTACCGCTATCCTTTCCGGTGCGGGCGTGATGTTCGGTATCCCCTTCTCGAACATCACGCCCGTCCAAATGTTTTGACCCGCAGTGTGTTCCGAATATTCGACCGCTGGCGCCGGGTTCTCGTAGCCGGGCTGCGAGCCGGTTGCGGCGCTGTGCCCGCATTTGTGCACGGGCACGACAGCGCGGTTGTTCTCCTGGTGATCTGCCCGATGACCGTGCGCCCGGGGCCTGGAAGTGTGCAGTGCAATACCGCGCCACACCCCCCGGAGCACAATGAAGCATCGCACCCCCGCCCGCATCTGCGCGCTCGCCCTACTCGCCTGTGCGCCGCACGTGGCGGGAATCGCTCAGGCGCAACCGGATTCGGCGACGTGGTACGTCAGCGCGGCGGCCGCGCCGGGCGGCACCGGCACGGTGGACGCGCCGTTCGATTCGCTGGCGGGCGTCGAGGCCGCGGCGGGGCCCGGCGACACCATTGTCGTACAGCCGGTCGCAACCGGCGTGCGTCCGTTGGACGGCGGTATCGCGCTGAAACCCGCTCAGCGGCTCATCGGCGGCGGCGACGCGGTCATCGGCGCGGCGAATGACGCTCCGCTGCCGCGCATTACGAACAGCACCGGCGCACATGACGGTGACGCGGTGCGCCTGGCTCCCGGTGCACAGGTGCGCAACCTCGTCATCGACGGGGCGCGGCGGGGCGGCATCTACGGCAGCGATGCCGCCGATGTGGTGATCAGCGGCAACAGCGTTTCCGCCACCAATCAGCAGTGCGCGGACGGGTTCATGATCGGCCCGTTCAGTCTGCCGCCGACCATTCCGCTCGGGGTCGCCATCGATCCGCTGCCGGACTTCATCACGCTGAACAACGGCTGGGCGGGCATCATGACCGATTTCGCCACGGCGGCGGGCACCGTGCGCATCGAGGGAAATACCGTGCACGACACCGCCTGCGGAGACGGCATCGATATTCGCGCCCGTGGCGTCAGCCGGGTGATCGCACAGATCATCGGCAATACCACCCGCGATATCAACCTCGGGTTGGCGAAACTGTCCGTCCTCGCGCTGGGGTTGCAGGCCGATGATGACGCGCGGCTCACGGCCGAACTGTCGGGGAACAGACAGCTCGATATCGCGCCGCCGAGTTCACCGCTCAACCACCTCGCCGACAGCGAAGGGGTGTTCATCAATCCGCTCGGTCGCGCGCGGCTGGATGTCACCGTCGACCGCAATGAGTTCCGCGACGGCGACGGCAATTTCTCCGCCAACGGACTCGAATACGTCACCACGAGCGGTGCGCCCGAGAGCCGGGTGACCGTCACCGACAGCACTTTCGACAATGTCAGCGGTGACGTGATCGAGAACTACAACCTCAGCCCGGGCGGTGCTCGCCAATCGTTGACCCTCGACGGTGTGCGCGCCCGGCACTCGTCATTCCCGGGGGCGGCGCTCAATCCGCTGATTCCCGCCAATCTCGGCACCTGCCTGGTGACCACCAACTTCGGCCGCACCGCGCACACCGATCTCACCGTCACCAATTCCGAATTCGGCCAGTGCAGCGCCGACGGGATCGGCCTGATCGGCTACACCCCGACCGGTCCCGGCCCGGCCACCGCCGAACTGGTCTTCGATATTCGGGACAGTTCCATCGGCGGTACGGCGGCCAATGGCCTCGCCATCATCAATATCGGTGACACCGATATGCGCGGCAGCGTCACCCGCACCGCCATCGCCGGAGCGGGCGGCTCGCTCATTCACGCCCGCAACAGCGGCGGAAACACCCGTCCGGCGGTGCGATTCGGGCCGGGCACACTCGACGGTATCGCACAGCCCTGCCTCGCCGCGGGCGGTCCACGCATCGACCTCGCCGCCATCCCGGTGAACTGTCAGCCCTGAGACCTCCGCGTGTCCCCTGCCCGACAGCCCTCCGAAACCTGCCGTTGGCCACGGGGTGCCAGACTCGCCGCGCCACCGCCCGCACCGCTCCCATCGCGGTGCGGGCGGCGGCGGCAATCGGTGGTTTCACCGCGGCGCTTCCGGGTGCGGCGGCGCAGTAGAAATAGGGCTCGAACGTGCGTATTCGCTGGACAATTCGGGGCGCGGCCGTACTTCTGGCCGTAGCCGTCGCCGCGATGACGCCGCAGTCGTTCGCACCGCTGCCCGTGGCCGCCGCCGATCCGGAGACGAACGCGCCCGGTGATTCGCACGTGGTGAGCATTCACGTCGACGATGTCCGGCACTGGGTCATCACCGTCTTCTCCGCCGCGATGGACAGCGAATTCACCGTCGAGGTGCAGCGCCCCTCCGACACCTCCGTACCGCGCCCGGTGCTGTATCTGCTCAGTGGCGGCAGCGGCGGCGTCGGGCCCGGCTCCTGGGATCGGCAAACGCACGCGACGGATTTCCTGGCCGATAAGCAGGTCAATGTCGTGCAGCCCATCGGCGGCGCGGCATCCTATTACGCGGATTGGCGGAATCCGGATCCTCGGCTGGGCATCGTCAAATGGAAAACCTTCCTCACCGATGAACTCCCGCCCCTGCTCGATACCGCCCTGGGCGCGAACGGCCGCAATGCCATTGCGGGCGTATCGATGTCGGGCACCTCGGTGCTGCAACTCCCCATCGCCCGCCCCGGTCTGTATCGGGCCGTCGCCGCCTACAGCGGCTGCGCCCAGATCTCGGACCCCCTCGGCCAGGCCTACGTTCGCCTCACCGTCGCCTACAGCGCCGGTGACGCCGCCAATATGTACGGCCCGCCCGGCGACCCCATGTGGGCCGCCAACGACCCCTACCTCAACGCCGAATCCCTGCGCGGCCTCGACCTCTACCTCTCCAGCGGCAACGGCCTGCCCGGCCCCTACGACAAATCCGGCGGCCGCGGCCTGGTCGGCGCGGGCCCGGGCGCCCTGGTGAACCAGGTCCTGGTCGGCGGCATCATCGAAGCCGCGACCGACCAGTGCACCCGAATCCTCGCCGACCGCCTTACCTCCCTGAACATCCCCGCCACCGTCAACCTCCGCCCCTACGGCACCCACTCCTGGGGCTACTGGGACGACGAGTTGAAGGCATCCTGGCCCGTGCTAGCCCACGGCCTCGGCCTCTAGCGCGACCGCGTCCCCGCGGCAGTCGCCATCTGGCCAGCCGAATCATTTTGTACTGCATAATGTTTCGGGCGGCGCATCAGGAAGGCGGTCAGGAGTGCGCCGAGTAGGGCGATCGTGCCGCTGACGGCGAGGGTGAGTTGGACGCCGGCGGCGGTGGTGGCGGGGTTGTCGAGGATGTGGTGGGTGCGGTGGGTGAAGAGGCCGCCGAGAGCCGCTATGCCGAGGGCGAAGCTGAGTTGCTGTGCGGTATTGAGTGCGCCCGTTGCCATTCCGGCGCGATGCCAGGGGACCGCGGACATGGCGGCGGAGCTGAGGGTGGCGGTGGCGAGGCCGACGCCCGCACCTACCAGCAGGGAGCCGGGGATGAGGGCGGGCCAGCTCGCATCGCCGTGCACGAGTAGGGCTCCGATCGCGCCGCCCAGGGCGATCAGGGCCAGGCCCGCGCCGATGATGCGGCCGGGATTGTCGCCGTGCAGGTATTTGCCGAGGGAGCCCGAGACCAGGAATGCCATGAGGGACAGGGGGAGTCCCACCGCGCCCGCGGCGATCGGGGTCAGGCCGAGGCTGGATTGCATCCAGATCTGGGTGTACATCAGGGCGGCGAAGGCCGCGAAATACAGGGTCGCGCCCGCGATGAGCACACCGGTGAAGAAGCGGTCGCGGAGCAGGGTGAGATCCAATATCGGTTGCTCCGTGCGGATTTCGATCACTACGAAGGCCGCGAGGGCGATGGCCGAGCCGAGCAGCAGCCACCAGGTGAGCGCGTTGGTCCAGCCGTGCTCATTGGCGCGGATGAGGGCGTAGGTCGCGGTGGCGGCGCTCGCGGTGAAGATCGCCATACCGGCCAGATCGATCCGGTTACGCTGTGCGCGTTCACCTTCGGTGAGCACGAGCAGGCAGAGCGCGATGGCGAGCACGCTGAACGGCAGATTCACGAAGAAGATCCAGCGCCAGGACGCGATCTCGGTGAGCAGACCGCCGATGATCGGGCCGATGGCCGAGGACGCGCCCGCCACCGCACCCCACATGCCATATGCCGCACCGCGATCCCGGCCCGCGTAAGCCGCGTTCAACAGCGCGAACGTGGTGCAGGACATGGTGGCCGCGCCGATGCCCTGCACGATCCGCGCGGCGATGAGCACCGTGGGATTCGGGGCCAACCCGCAGATCAGGGACGCCGTGGCGAACAGGGCCAGCCCGGCCAGATAGGTGCGGCGATGTCCGGCCAGATCGGCGATCGCACCCGCGCCGAGCATGAGCGCGGCCATGGCGAGGGCGTAACCGTCCACCACCCATTGCAGCGCACCGAAGGAGGCGTCCAGGTCGGTCCGCATATCGGGCAGTGCGACGTTCACGATGGTGACGTCGATCAGCAGCATGAAGGTGCCCAGGCACACCGTCAGCAGCGGTAACCATTTACGCAATGTCGTTGTCCTCTCGAAGCATTGATGAGGCGTCGAGTATCGGAATCGACCACGCATTCGGTCGCCCGGCAGTGGATTCGGCGTACATTTCGTGCTGTGACAGCCGCTCCGACGCCTGAAACCGCCATGCTGGACACGCTGGATGCGCGAATCGTGCATGCCCTCCAGCTGGAACCCCGTATCCCGTTCGCGCATATCGCCGCCGGGCTGGGAGTCGCCGAACAGACCGTCGCCCGGCGCTACCGGAGGCTGCGCCGGGACGGCATCGTCCGGGTGATCGGTGCGGTCGACGCCCGTGCGCTCGGCGAGAGCGACTGGATCATTCGCCTGCACTGCCGCCCGGACGGCGCGCTCGCGGTGGCCGAGGCGCTAGCCCAACGCGATGACGCGGCCTGGATCAGCATCGCCGACGCGGGTGCGGAGATCGTCTTCTCACTGCACCCGCGCAGTCAGCGGGACCGGGACGATCTCCTGGTGCAGAGGTTGCAGCGCAGCGCCCCCGTGCATGACATCACCGCCGCGATGATCCTGCACCGCTTCGTGCGCGGTGATGTAATCGACTGGCGCGGGCGCCAATTCGCCGCGAACGCTGGTGTGGGCGGCGAGTCGATTCCAGGGACCGACCGCGAATCCAGTTCCCGCGCAGCGGAATATGCCGAGGCCGAACTCCGTATCGGAGAGTCGGATCGCGTCCTGCTCGAACTGCTGGCCCGCGACGGTCGCACCAGCTACACCGTGCTGGCCCGGGCCACCGGGATGAGCATCGGCCGCGTCACCCGCCGCATAGCCGCGCTGCGGGCGGGTGGCGTGCTGTACTTCGATCTCGATATCGCGCCCGCCGTGGCCGGTTCGGGCACCGCGGCATTCCTGTGGCTGCGGGTCGCGCCCGCGCACCTCGAAGCGGTCGGCCGCGCCGTCGCCGAACATGACGAAATCACCTATGCCGCGGCCATATCCGGATCGTTCAATATCTTCGCCGTGCTCCAGACGGACAGCACCACCGCGCTCTACCGGTACGTGACCACCGAGATGTCAGCGCTGGAGGGCATTCACGGTTTCGAGCTCTCCCCGGTCCTGCACCGCCTGAAGCAGGCCGGGGCCCGCACCACCGGCGGCAAGCTGGCGCATCCGAAACCACTTGCCGCCCGCCCGGCCCGCACCCGTTCCGCCGCGAAGTGAGTGTTGTACGAAAAATGCTGCGCCTCAACACAGTCCGGCGAGTTTGTAGAGCACCAGTGAACCCGCCACCGCCACATTGAGACTCGATCCGGTGCCCACCATCGGAATCTCCACCGCCACGTGCAGTAGCTCCAAACCCTCCGGCGGAATCCCGTCTCCCTCATTGCCCAGCACCATCACGGTGCGCCGCCGCGCCACCGGCAGATCCGCCAGCCGAATCGATTCATCGGTGAGCTCCACTCCGACCACCGCGGACCCGGCCCGCTGCCGTTCCAGCCAGCGATCCACCCGGCCGTCGACCCAGTGCACGCACTGGTGATGCCGCAGGGTGTTGCCGCGGCTCAAAGCCTCGGGCACCCAGGGCAATCGGGGCACCGCCAAACAGGCTCCCACCGCATCGCAGGTGCGCAACAGCGTGCCCAGGTTCACCCCGTGTTTGGGCCAGAGCGGGGCGGCGATCAGATGATTCCAGCAACCGTGCGCACCCGGCCGCCGCTGTCTGCGCAACTCACCTCGCGACCGCAGTCGCGCGGCGGTCATCGGCGGGAGGGAACGCTCTTCCCCTGGGAGAAAACAAGTTTCATAGGAACGATGCTTGGCGGCGCATCGGGGCCATCGTCGAGAACAATCGGTGCGTCAACGATACCTCAGGAACCGGCGCGGGCCGCCGCGACGAATTCGCGCATGCGGCCGTGATCCTTCACACCGCGACTGGACTCGACACCGCTCGACACATCCACACCCCACGGTTGCGCGGCGGCGATGGCCTCGGCCACATTCGACGGGGACAGCCCGCCCGCGAGCAGCCATTGCCCGGTGGGCCGGGTCCGCTCCAGCGCGCCGAGATCCCAGCGCTCGCCGGAACCCGCCTGCGGGGAGTCCAACAGCAGCCACTCCTCGCCGTACGCGCCGGTGCGCACATCGGTATCGGCCGTCAGCGCGGTCGCGCGCAAGAGCCGGAAATCGGAGAGTTCGGCGAAGGCGGCCGCATCGTACGACCCGTGCAGTTGCAGGGCGTCCACACCCGCCGAACGCGCCAGCTCACCCGCCTGCGCCGCCGAGATACCGTGCACGACACCGACGGACAGCACATGCGCGGGCACCCCGGTCAGCAGCGTGCGCACCCGCTCCACCTCGACCTGGCGCGGGCTCGCGGTGAAGACGAACCCCACCGCATCGGCTCCGGCCGTCACGGCGGTGGCCACATCGGCCTCGGTGCGCAGACCACACAGCTTCACGAACATGCCGAAAACCGTATCCCGGCGCGAGTTGGGCACTGTGCCGGGTGCCGCGGGGTGTTTCTCGGGGGATTCCCCATGGCGGCCGCCCGAATTCGTTGGCAGCGTGCAACACATGAACAAAGTTGTTCGGCGCGTGCGTATTTCGGCGGGCGTGCTGATGGCGGTGCTGCTGGCGGCGGGCGGGGTCACCGGTGTGGCCGCCGCCGATCCGGAACCGGTGAGCGCGGCGACCGATCGGCAGGAACAGGAGCTGTCCACGCGGGACGGCATCGTCACCTCCTACGTCAGCTTCGCACTCCCGCTGCCCGCCGCCGCGCCCGCGCATCCGGCGAGCTGTGACCGGGTCGGATTCCTGCGCTATCGCCCGGCGGACGGTTCCGCGGACCCGGACGACGCCGCGCACGTGGTGATCCAGCAGCAGGGGTTGCACGGCGGTGCGGTCAATTCCGACAGCGTGGCCTTCAACACCGTGCATTCGGCGATCGCACAGGGGCAGCGCATCGAATACTGGGCGCTGGCCCGGCGCAGCGCCTGCCTCGACGAAACCCGCGGTTTCGATTACGCGCTGCGCACCGGCAACTACCTCGACGCCGTCGACTACTACTTCAACGGCCTGCCCATCGACGGTGAACGCTTCGCTGGTTTCCGCACCTCCGCGGATCTGCCCGTGCTCGACTACATGGGCCTGGACCGCGTCCTGCGTGACCAGTACGAGGTGATGCTGCACGAGATCCCCGCCCTGGCCGACCGGCAGCGCAAATTCGTGTGCACCGGAATCTCCTTGGGTGGCTTGGTCACCGGCTTCTTCTCCGATTGGGACTTCGACGGCCGTCCCGGCGCTGATCAATGCGCCGCCTTCGCCGCGCAGGACTCCATGGTCTCCTCGGACCCGGTCGCGCTGCAGAACACCCCGATCCTGCACGACATCACCAATGCCCTTGTCGGCCCGCTGGATTCGATCCTGCAGGGCGGATTCAAGGTCAATGTCCTGCCTCGTATCTTCGGCCCCGCCCCCGGCCTGGGCACCCGCGCCTTCTTCCTGCTCCGCCTGGCCGGACTCGCCGCGCACCTGGACCCCGACGGCGAAAGCCAACTGCTGTCGCATCTTCCGCGCGATGCGGACATCGACGGCACCTTGAATCTGCTCGGCGCTCCCACCTGGTCGGCGTTCGCCACCGGCGGCGCGGACGGCTCCGGCACCCTGCGCGACTACCGTTTCACCAATACCGCACTGCTCGGCGTCCTGATCGACAACAACTCCTCCAACTTCTCCCTCTTTCAGCAGGGGGTGGGCGCACTCTCCGGTGGTCCCGTCCAGGACAAGACCTTCCCGAATCCCGGTGAGCTGACCCAGCTCCCACTCCTGGGCAACTTCCTCCGCATCACCGCCGGACCCCAGCGCCGTGTCGCCCCGACCGACCGCACCGCCCTCTACACCTGGCGCAACTACAACGACGTCACCGGCGTCCCTTACACCGCGCCCGGTCACGAAGTCGCCGACATCGGTGATGTGGCAAGGCAATTGGCCTCCGGCTCCCCGGGCGGCTACTGGGAAACCTACTTCCCCCTACGCGTGATCACCGATATCGCCGCAGGTTACGGCGGCGCGCGCGGCGGCGACCGGGCAGTGCTTCGCTACCACGGCATGAGCCGTCTCAAGCCGAATTTCGTGGCCTGGGCGGGCGACAGCCCCGTCCCGCCCGCGACCGGCACCTTGTTCCCCACCCCCGCCCTGGCCACCGTCGTCACCCTCCCCGGTTACAACCACGTCGACACCATCGGCGCTGCCCTCACCCAGAACGACGGCCAACCCGACCACAGCGCCTGGCAGCTGGCGCTGTTCATCCGCGGTCTGGGATGACCGAATCGTCCGAGACCCGAAGCGAAGTCGCATTTGCCCGATGATTGCGGGAGGGCGCCGGAGGCGTCTGGCAACCGCGCTGAAATGGGAAATCCCGGCTACTGCCCGATGGGCGGTATGCCGGGATTTCTTGTGCGCGAGGCGGGACTTGAACCCGCACGTCCGTGGACACCAGAACCTAAATCTGGCGCGTATGCCAATTTCGCCACTCGCGCTAACGGTACGACCGTCCAAACTTTACCGGGCGAAACGAGGATCGCGAAGCATCGGGTCGGTGTGGCGTACTGGTCGGTAACCCTACCAGGGATTATAACGATTTGATAAACGGCAATATGAGGGGCCCTCATATTTCCTACACGGGTGTAACCGGCCTCACCAGCGGGTTCAAACATGAGGGAGGGTCATGTTTGCGGGCATTCTGGTACGACCGTGCCGAAATACTCGAGGGTAGGTCTTGGGGCGGTAACCAAACATGAGGAGAACCTCATGATTTTGTGGAATCCTCGGCGTCTACCAGGGCCAGTTGGCCGGAGGAACACCTGCGCACCGTGAGCGCGGCCCAGTCCTGTGGGGACGGGGACGCCAGGAGAAGGAAGTCGAAGTCTTGACGATCAACGAGAGCACCGGAACCGGATCGAAGGCCGAACGGGCCCGACAGAACCGGGATAGTGGAGTCAGGTCGTCGCTGCTCGATCGGTTGCTGGGGGGTGCGCCCTACGCGCTGGCCTTCGGTGGACAGGGCGCCGCCTGGCTCACCGAGCTCGAGGAAATCGGGCGGGACAGTGCGCTCGAGCCCGAATTGACCGCACTGGTCAACGAGGCCGCCGCCAAACTGGAACCGGTTGCCGCGCAACTGCTCGTGGTGCGCCCGGTCGGTTTCGACCCCGTCGGCTGGATGCTCGAGGAAGAGCTCGCCGACCCGGATCAGGGGGAGGTGTCGGCGGCGCCCTCCGCGCAGGTGTTGCGTTCCGCCGCGGTCTCCATGCCCGGTGTGTTCCTCACCCAGATCGCCGCACTGCGGGCGCTGCGCCTGCAGGGCCTCGATATCGCCACCCAGGCTCCGGCCGCCGTCATCGGGCACTCACAGGGCCGGATCGCCGCGACCGCCGCGCAGGCGCACGGACAGCGCGATGCCGAACTGCTGGCCATCGCCCAATTGATCGGCGCCGCAGCCGGACTGGTTGCCCGCCGCCGCGGCCTCATGCCGATCGGCGACCGCTCGCCCATGGTCGCGGTCTCCAATGTCGATCCCGAGCGTTTGCAGGCCGTCGTGGACGAGGTCTCGCGCGGAGTGGACGCCGAGAAGGCCGCCGTGCTCTCCATCCGCAACGGCCGCCGCCGCGCCGTGCTGAGCGGCCCGGTCGCGCAGCTGGATCGAGTTCGCCGCCGCGCCGCCGAGATTCACGATGAACAATCCGCCGAGCGCGATGCAAAGAAGCGCGGCGGTTCGGTCTTCGCACCGGTCTTCGAGGACATTCCGGTCGAGGTCGCCTTCCATCACCCCGCGCTCGCCGAGACCGTCGATCTGGTCACCGGCTGGGCCGGGCAGTGCGGCCTGGACGCCGAACTGGCCGGTGCCCTCGCGCAGGAAGTGCTCGTCGATCCGATCGACTGGGTCGCCATCGTCGATGACACCGTCGCCCAGGGCGCGCAGTGGATCCTGGACCTCGGCCCGGGCGATCTGCTCACCCGCCTGACCGCCGGATCGCTCAAGGGCACCGGCGTCGGCGTGCTCGCCGCCTCCACCCGCCCGGGCCAGCGCAGCCTGTTCACCCCCGGCGCGGCCCCCGAAATCGCCCCCGCCTGGGCCGAATTCGCGCCCAAGCCGGTGCGCCTGCCCAATGGCCGCGTGGTCGTGGAGACCGCGTTCACCAAGCTCACCGGTCGCTCGCCGATCCTGCTCGCGGGCATGACCCCCACCACCGTCGACGCGAAAATCGTTGCGGCGGCGGCCAATGCGGGCCACTGGGCCGAGCTGGCCGGTGGCGGTCAGGTCACCGAGCAGATCTTCGCCGACCGTGTGGCCGAGCTGAAGACGCTGCTGCATCCGGGCCGCTCGGTGCAGTTCAACTCGCTGTTCCTGGACCCGTACCTGTGGAAGCTGCAGCTGGGCGGAAAGCGCCTGGTACAGAAGGCTCGTAGCGCGGGCGCGCCGTTCGACGGCGTCATCGTCACCGCCGGTATTCCGGAGCTGGACGAGGCCGTTGCCCTCATCGAGGAGCTGACCGAGGTCGGCATCACGCATGTCGCGTTCAAGCCGGGCACCGTGGCGCAGATCCGCGCCGTGCTCCGAATCGCCGACGCCGCACCGGATTACGCGGTCATCATGCATATCGAGGGCGGCCGCGCCGGTGGCCACCACTCCTGGGAGGACCTCGACGACCTCCTGCTCGAGACCTACGGCGAACTGCGCGGCCGCGCCAATGTGATCGTCTGCGTCGGCGGCGGCATCGGCACCCCCGAGCGCGCCACCCAGTACCTCACCGGCTCCTGGTCGCAGGGCTACGGCTACCCGGTCATGCCGCTGGACGGCGTGCTGGTCGGCACCGCCGCCATGGCCACCCTGGAGGCCACCACCACGCCCGAGGTCAAGCAGCTGCTGGTCGATACGCCCGGCACCCCCGACTGGGTCGGCGCGGGCACCGCCATCGGCGGAATGGCTTCCGGCCGCAGCCAATTGGGCGCGGACATCCACGAGATCGACAACTCCGCCTCGCGCACCGGCCGCCTGCTGGACGAGGTCGCCGGTGACGCCGACGCCGTGGCCGCGCGCCGCGACGAGATCATCACCGCCCTGAACGGCACCGCCAAGCCGTACTTCGGCGATGTCGCCACCATGACCTATCTGGAATGGCTGGAGCGCTACGTCGAGCTCGCCGTCGGCCTGGACCGGCGCCGGGATTTCGACTGCGGCGGCGATTTCGCCTCCGCCATCGCCGACGCCACCGCCTCGGTCTGGCTGGACATCACCTGGCGCGACCGATTCGCGGAAATGGTGCGCCGCACCGAATCCCGCCTCAACCCGGCCGACCGCGGGCAGATCGACACCCTCTTCGCGGATGACGCGGACTTCGAGACCCCGGTCAAGGCCATCTGCACCCTGAAGGAGCAGTACCCGGCCATCGCCGAGGCCGTGCTGCACCCCGCGGACGTCCCGTTCTTCACCAGCCTGTGCAAGACCCCCGGCAAGCCGGTCAACTTCGTACCCGTCGTCGACGGCGATGTGCGCCGCTGGTGGCGCTCGGATTCGCTGTGGCAGGCCCATGATCCGCGCTACAGCGCCGATCAGGTGTGCGTCATCCCCGGCACCGTCGCCGTCGCGGGCATCACCCGCGTGGACGAGCCGGTCGGTGAACTGCTGGACCGCTTCGAACAGGACACCGCCTACTCGCTGGTGCGCGCGGGTGTCGTCCCGGCCGCCGTGGACGGCCGCCGCCGCGCCGCCGTCACCGCCGGAGCCATCGATATCGTGCTGGCCGCACCGGATGTGCAGTGGTCGGGTCGCACCACCGTCAACCCGGTGCACCGCCTCGGTGATCTCGGCGAGTGGACCCTGAACGGACAGGGCGCGATTCACCCGCCGACGGGCGCCACCCTGACCCCGATCGCCGGTCCCGAGGATGATCACGCCTACGTCGAACTGGCCGTCCCGCTGCTCGGCCGCGACGCCGTGCGCATCCGCGTCACCGTGCCCGTGAGCGTGTACAACGGTGGCGCACCGGTCATCACCGAGGACGACGCCACCACCGCCATGTCGGCGCTGCTGGCCGTGGCCGCCGGACAGTCGCTGCCCGAGGTCAAGAATGTCGACGGCGCGAAGGTCGCGCACTTCAACGTCGCGTGGAGCCCGGACCTGATCGCCGATCACGCCGGTGTCACCGGATCCGGCCTGCCGGACAGCCTCAGCACCCTCGGCCGCACCGTGCCCGATGTGCTCGTCGGCGCTTGCTGGCCGGCGGTTTTCGCGGTGCTCGGCGCGACCCGCACCGCCGATGACCGCAGCGTCATCGAGGGCATGCTGGACCTGGTGCACCTGGATCACCAGATCCAGCTCATCGGCGAACTGCCCTCCGCCGCAAGCGTTCTCGCCGTCCGCGCGGAAGCGGGCGAGACCATCGACACCGATATGGGCCGCGTCGTCGAGGTGCGCGTGCGCATCTCCGGCATGCTCGACAAGCCGGAAACCGGCATGTCCATGCCGACCGTCGCCACCCTCACCGAGCGCTTCGCCATTCGCGGCCGCACCGGTGCGGGCGAACTCTCCGATCCGCCGCGCGCCGGTGGCTCGCTGTCGGACAAGGCGACCGACACCCCGCGTCGCCGCCGCCGCGATGTCACCCTGACCGCACCGCGCGCCATGGCCGCGTTCGCTCAGGTCTCCGGCGACCACAACCCGATCCACACCTCCGACGCCGCCGCCAAGCTGGCCGGTCTCGGCAGCCCGATCGTGCACGGCATGTGGCTGTCCGCCGCCGCGCAGCATGCTGTTTCGGCGATCGACTCCGGGGACAAGGTGCCCCCGCGCACCCTCACCGCCTGGACCACCCGCTTCCTCGGCATGGTGCGCCCCGGTGCGCAGATCGATGTGCGCGTGGAGCGCGTCGCGGTGGATCAGGGCACCGAGATCATCGAGGTCTCCTGCCGCATCGAGGGCGATCTCGTCATGACCGGCACCGGCCGCGTCGCACCGCCCAAGACCGTCTACGCCTTCCCGGGCCAGGGCATTCAGACCAAGGGGATGGGTCTGGACGCGCGCACCCGCTCGAAGGCCGCCAAGGAGGTCTGGGACGAGGCGGACAAGCACACCCGCGAGGCCCTGGGCTTCTCCATTCTCGCCGTGGTGCGCGATAACCCGACCTATCTCAAGGCGCGGGGCGTGGAATACCGCCACCCGCAGGGCGTCCTGCACCTGACCCAGTTCACCCAGGTCGCCATGGCGACCCTCGGCGTGGCCCAGGTCGCCGAACTGCGCGAGGCCGGTGCCTTCATCGAAGGGGCAATGCTCGCGGGGCATTCCGTCGGTGAGTACAACGCGCTCTCGGCCGTGGCCGGGGTGCTGCCGCTGCACGCCGTGCTCGAGGTGGTGTTCCAGCGCGGCTCCGCCATGCACGAGCTGGTGCCGCGTAATGCCCAGGGCTTGAGCGACTATCGGATGGCCGCCATCCGCCCGTCGCAGATCGGCATCGCCGATCACGAGGTCATCCCGTTCGTGAACCGCATCGGCGAGGAGGCCGGTGAGTTCCTCGAGGTGGTGAACCTCAACCTGCGCGGTTCGCAGTACGCCATCGCGGGCACCGTCGCCGGACTCGAGGCCCTCGAAACCGAAATCGAGCGGCTGCGTGCCGAAACCGGCGGTAAGCGCGCCTTCGTGGTGATCCCGGGCATCGATGTGCCGTTCCACTCCACCGTGCTGCGCGCCGGTGTGCCGGAATTCCGGATCAAGCTGGAGGGCCTGCTGCCCGCCGACCTGCACCCGGAACTCCTTGTCGGACGCTACATTCCGAACCTGGTGCCGCGACTGTTCAACCTGGAGCGCGATTTCATCCAGGAGATCGCCGACCTGGTGCCGTCCGAACCGCTCGCCGAAGTGCTTGCGAATTGGGACGATTGGGCCGCCCGGCCGACCGAGCTGTGCCGCGTGGTGCTGGTCGAGCTGCTGGCCTGGCAGTTCGCCAGCCCGGTGCGTTGGATCGAGACCCAGGATCTGCTGTTCACCGATGCCGAGCACGGTGGCCTGGGCGTCGAGCGGTTCGTCGAAGTCGGTTTGGCCGCAACGCCCACCGTCGCGAACCTGGCCTCGAACACCCTCAAGCTGCCCGCGTTCTCGGACACCACGGTGGAGGTGCTCAATATCGAGCGCGAAGCCGCCATCGTGTACTCGACCGATACCGATCCCGCACCTGTGGACGAGCCGGAGGACACCCCGGCCGAGACCGCTTCCGCCGCAACGGCTCCCGCCGCTGCCGCCGCCCCCGCGGCCGCCCCGGCCGCCACCGGCGGCCCGCGTCCGGACGACATCGGCTTCGCCGCCGCCGACGCCACCCGCGTGCTCATCGCGCTGTGGACCAAGCTGCGGATGGATCAGATCGGCCCGGTCGACACCATCGAGGGACTGTGCGACGGCGTCTCCTCGCGCCGCAATCAGCTGCTCGTCGACCTCGGCGCGGAACTTTCGCTGGGCGCGATCGACGGTGCGGCCGATGCGGATATGGGCGCGCTGGCCAATACGGTCGACCGCCTGGCCCGCACCTACAAGCCGTTCGGTTCGGTGCTCTCCGATTCCATCGGCGATCACCTGCGCAAGGTCTTCGGCCCGTCCGGTAAGCGGCCCGCCGCCATCGCCGAACGCGTCAAGAAGGTCTGGGAACTGGGCGACGGCTGGGCCAGCCATGTCACCGCCGAGGTGTCGCTCGGCACCCGCGAAGGCGCGTCCGTACGCGGCGGCGATCTGGGCGGACTGGTGTCCGGTGGCCTCAATGACGGTGCGGCCGTTGACGCCGCGATCGATGCCGCCGTGCAGGCCGTGGCCGCGCGCCGGGGTGTCGCGGTATCCATGCCGTCCGCCGGTGGCGGTGGCGGTGCGACCGTCGACGCCGCCGCGCTGGGCGAATTCACCGAGCAGATCACCGGTTCGAACGGTGTGCTGGCCACCGCCGCCCGCGTGGTGCTGGAGCAGCTGGGCCTGAGCGAGCAGGTGTCCGCGCCGGAAGCCTCCGACGATTCGCTCGTCGATCTGGTCTCCGCCGAACTCGGCACCGACTGGCCGCGCCTGGTCGCCCCCGCGTTCGACGCCCGCAAGGCGCTGCTCATCGACGACCGCTGGGCCAGTGCGCGTGAGGATCTCGCGCGCCTGTGGTTCGGCAGCGATGGCGAGCACGACATCGACGGTTACATCGGCGCCGGGGAAGCCGTTGCGGCACAGGCCACTTGGTGGCGCACCCGCGCCATGGGCGAGGCCCGCTCGGTGCTGGCCGGGCTCTACGGCAAGATCGCCGAGGCCGCGCTGACCAAGGCCGATCCGGGCGTCTGGTCCGATGACATCGCCGTGATCACCGGCGCGAGCAAGGGTTCCATCGCGGCCGCCGCGACCGGACGCCTGCTCGCCGGCGGCGCGACCGTCGTCGTCACCACCTCCTCGCTGAACGATGATCGCATCGCCTTCTACAAGAAGCTGTACCGCGAGAACGCCCGCAACGGCGCGGCCCTCTGGGTGGTGCCCGCGAATATGGCCTCCTATGCCGATATCGACGCCCTCATGGACTGGATCGGCAATGAGCAGGTCGACAATGCCGGTGGCGCGAAGGTTCTGGTCAAGGAGGCCATGATCCCGACGCTGCTGCTGCCGTTCGCCGCACCTCGCGTCGCCGGTGATCTGGCCGACGCCGGGGCCCGCGCCGAAATGGAGATGCGCGTTCTGCTCTGGTCGGTGGAGCGTCTCATCGGCGGTCTGTCCAAGCTCGGCGCGGATCACAATGTCGAAGCCAAACTGCATGTGGTGCTGCCGGGTTCGCCCAACCGCGGCATGTTCGGCGGCGACGGCGCGTACGGCGAATCCAAGGCCGCGCTCGATGCCGTGGTCGCCAAGTGGCGCGCGGAGAAGACCTGGTCCGAGCGGGTCACCCTGGTGCACGCGCTCATCGGCTGGGTGCGCGGCACCGGCCTCATGGGCGGTAACGATCCGCTGGTCGAGGCCGTGGAAGCGGCGGGCGTGCACACCTGGTCCACCCTGGAGATGGCCGATGAGCTGCTCAAGTGGTGCACCTCGCGGGCTCGTATCGTCACCGCGTCCGGACCGCAGCAGATCGATCTGACCGGCGGCCTGGCGCGCGCCAAGCTGGACCTGCCCGCGCTCGCCAAGCAGGCGCGCGAACAGGCCGAGGCGGCCGAGGATGCCGAAGCCGTTGCCGCCAAGACGATTTCGGCGCTGCCCGCACCGCCGACGCTGTCTTCCAAGCTGCCCGTCCCCGAATGGGGTTCGGTCACAGCCGATCTCGACGATATGGTCGTCATCGTCGGCGCGGGCGAGCTGGGCCCCTACGGTTCGGCGCGCACCCGCTTCGAGATGGAGGTCTCCGATCAGCTCTCCGCCGCGGGCGTGCTGGAGCTGGCCTGGACCACCGGCCTGGTCACCTGGGAGAACGATCCCAAGCCGGGTTGGTACGACGTCGAATCCGGTGACTACGTAGACGAATCCGAGCTCGCCGAGCGCTACCACGACACCGTGGTCGAGCGCTGTGGTGTGCGCCGGTACGCCGACGACGGTCAGATGCTGGACAACACCGCTCCGCTGCTCACCTCGGTGTTCCTGGACAAGGACCTGTCCTTCGTGGTGAACAGCGAGTCCGAGGCGCGTTCCTTCTACGCCGCCAACCCGGAGCAGACGGTCGTCACACCCGTCGAGGGCACCGGCGACTGGCAGGTGACGCGCAAGGCGGGCACCGAGATTCGGGTGCCGCGCAAGGCCAAGCTGTCCCGCGTTGTCGGCGGCCAGATCCCGACCGGCTGGGATCCGACCCGCTTCGGCATCTCCGCCGATATGGCGAATTCGGTTGACCGCGTGGCGCTGTGGAACATCGTCTGCACCGTGGACGCGTTCCTGGGCTCGGGCTTCAGCCCCGCCGAGCTGATGCAGTGGGTGCACCCGTCGCTGGTGGCCAACACCCAGGGCACCGGTATGGGCGGCATGTCCTCCATGCGCTCGCTGTACATCGACAACCTGCTCGGTGAGCCGCACGCCAACGACATCCTGCAGGAGGCGCTGCCGAACGTCGCGCTGGCGCACGTGGTTCAGAGCTACGTGGGCTCCTACGGCGGCATGATCCACCCGGTCGCCGCCTGTGCCACCGCGGCGGTCTCCGTCGAGGAGGGTGTGGACAAGATCAAGCTGGGCAAGGCCGATCTGGTCGTGGCCGGTGGTTATGACGATCTCGGCATCGAGGGCATCGTCGGCTTCGGTGATATGTCCGCCACCGCCGATTCGGCCGTCATGTCCGCCAAGGGCATCAGCGACCGCTACTTCTCCCGGGCCAACGATCGCCGTCGCGGCGGCTTCGTCGAATCCATGGGCGGCGGAACGGTATTGCTCGCTCGCGGAACCGTCGCGCTGGAGATGGGCCTGCCGGTGCTCGGTGTGGTCGCGTACGCCCAGTCCTTCGCGGACGGCGTGCACACCTCCATCCCGGCCCCCGGACTGGGTGCGCTGGGCGCGGGTCGCGGCGGCGCGGAATCCAAGCTGGCCAAGGAACTTCGCAAGCTCGGCGTCACCCCGGACGAGATCGCGGTGATCTCCAAGCATGACACCTCCACCGCGGCAAACGATCCCAACGAGTCCGAGCTGCACGAGCGCCTCGCCGATGCCATCGGCCGCTCGGAAGGCGCTCCGCTGTTCGTGATTTCGCAGAAGACCCTCACCGGTCACGCGAAGGGCGGCGCGGCCTCCTTCCAGATGATCGGCCTGTGCCAGGTGCTGGAACAGGGCGTCATCCCGCCCAACCGCAGCCTGGACTGCGTGGACGAGAAGATGCGGGCGTACCCGCACCTGGTGTGGGTCCGCGAGGCCATGGAGATGGGAGATCGTTTCCCGCTCAAGGCCGGTCTGGTCACCTCGCTCGGCTTCGGCCACGTATCGGGACTGGTGGCCATCGTGCATCCGCAGGCGTTCATCGCGGCGCTGGATCCGGACAAGCGCGAGGCGTACCAGCGTCAGGCGCAAGAGCGTCAGCTCGCCGGACGTCAGCGCCTCACCGAGGCCATGTGCGGCGGCGCGCCGCTGTACGAGCGCCCGGCGGATCGCCGCCTCGGCGGTGACGGCACCCCGGCCAAGAAGTCGCGTCAGCTCGAAGCGGATCTGCTGCTCTCGCCGCAGGCCCGATTGGGTTCGGACGCAACCTATGTCGCGGTGCCGCCGGGACCGGCCTGCCGGTAATCCGGTAATACTCAGCCCGCATAGCTGAACATCCCAACCAGCGGAGCCTACGGAACCGTAGGCTCCGCTGTTATGTATGTTGCAGGAATCTGCACTCATCAGGAATCGAGGAGTCCCGCGCTGTGACAATCCTTGGCATCGGCCTGGATTTGGTTTGCATCTCCGAATTCGCCGAACAGCTGGAACGCACCGGCACCACCATGATCCGGGAGAGTTTCACCGCCGGCGAGCGGCGCTATTGCCAGAGCAAAGGCACCGATCCGGCCCGCAGCTACGCCGCCCGCTGGGCCGCGAAGGAAGCGGTCATCAAGGCGTGGGCGTCATCTCGCTTCGCCCGCAGCCCGCAGATCGGCGACAATCCCTACCCGTTGATCGAGGTGGTGAATGACGCCTGGGGCCGCCCCAGTATCAAATTGCACGGCCTCGCAGCGGAATTCCTGCCCCGGGTGCGAGTTCACCTCTCGCTCACCCACGATGGCGATACCGCCGCCGCCATGGTGGTGCTGGAGGATCCGGGCGAACTAGCCGACCTCATCCAGGGGTGAGGGTGTGCGCTGACCGCCGCTGCGGGATTCCTTCTCGGCGATCAGCAGATACGCGACCATGAGGCGCTTGAGCTCGGCGACGGCGTCCTCATGGCTGAGTCCGTCCTGCACCGAGAAATTCAGCATCGAATAGACCACGTGCACCAGCACCTGCGCCATCATCGAACGGCGGATGCGGGGGGTGCGCGGCATCAGCGAGCGCAGCATCTGCGCCACCGCCTCGGCGAATTCCTTCTCGTGGATCGCCCCGGTGGCCCGCGTCGACGGCGTCGACTGCATGGCCAGCCACACCTCGCGGCGGGACGGATCGGTCATCCACAGATCCGCCAGATGATCGACCAGCGAATTCATATGGCGTAGCCAGTCCATGGACGGGATCTCGCCGTGGAAGTCCTTGAGCTCCTGCGAAACCGCGACCAGATCCTGGCGATTCAGCTCGCAGACGATCACGTACTTGTTGGCGAAGAACTGGTAGAGGGTGCCGATGGGGACTTCCGCGCGGGCCGCGACTTCCTCACAGGTGAACGACTCGAAGCCGACCTCGACGAGCAATTCGCGTGAGGACTGCAACAGCGCGTCGAACTTGCGTTTGCTCCGTTCCTGCGTCGGGCGGCGACGGGGCATCAGCTCTTGCGGGTCGTCCTGCAACTCCAACGCAGGGTCCGGTCGTCGAGTCGACCTGGTTCCCGTGCGTGCTTCCACGTTCAACAGCCTAGAGGTAGCGACACTCCGATGACACGCTGCGGTAGTTCGTGTGTCCCTCTGTCGGTCCGGAAACTCACCAATCCGCAACCGGGAACGGCGACGAACATTCATCGCAGCTGCCTCCCGGCCGCGTGCTCGCACACTCCTCGGGGGCTTTATCCGAACGCTGTTTTCGTCTCGAGAACCGTGTCCCGGCAAAGGGGACACGACGACGTTGGAAGGCTGATCTGTGGTTGCTTCTGCTGTTGTCCGATCCACGGTGACCATCGGTGTCGCCACCGAGCGCGGCATCGTGCGTGCGGTGGCCCTCGCCGACGACGGCGACAGGCTGCCGGAACGCGTGGTGATGGAACGCGTCGAGCGGATCACCGGCGATACGAAGGCCGATCTGGCCGCGGCGGTCGAGCTGGTGCTGGAGGAGATCGCGGGCAAGCTCAGCCCCGATCGCGATATCGTCGGCGCTGCCGTCGCCTACCGGGACGCCGCCGAGCGGCGGGCCATCGTGACCCGCCTGGCATCGGGCGCGTGGCATGAGGCCTCGCTGGTATCCGCCAAGGCCGCGCACCTGTCCGTGGCCCGCGCCATGACCTGGGTCGACGAATTCGAGGATCTGGCCATCTGCGAGGTGGTGCCGGGTTCGCAGGCTTTCTCGCTCATCGATTCCGAGCGCAACCGGGTGCTGGCCGCGGTCAGCCTGACCGGCGGCGCGACCAATGACGAGGCCATGAGCGCTGCCGTCACCGCCGCCTGGGATCAGTTCGACGCGGCCGGGGTGAAGCCGGACGCGGTGGTGCTGATCGGTTCCGCCGCAACCGAACCCGCCGTCGTCGCCGCGCTCGAAGCGGGCTTCGGCGCACCGGTGATCCCGTGCTCGGTGGCCGCGAACGCACCCGCCATCGGTGCGGCGCTGTCCGCCATCCCGGAGGCCGAATACGCGGGCGAGGCCGCCGAGCGGATTCGCCGGGCGCGCGGTACCGCCGCGCTGTTCGCGGCGGCCAGTGTGCTCGCGGGTGGTCTGGTCGCGGGTGGCGTGTACGCGGCGAGCAATAACTCCAAGTCCGTGCCCGAGCCCATGCTCACCGATGCCCGGGTGTCCGCCGACGCGCGCACCCAGGGCGTCGAACATCCGATCGGCGAGCCGGGTATCGATACCGGTTCCGCGTCGCCGGTGGAAGGCGTTCCGGGCGATGCGCCCATGACGACCGAGGCCGCCGCGCCGCTGTCGGCCGAGCCCGCGCCGGAGCCGCCCGCGCCGGATGTGGTGACCATCGATCCGGCCACCCTCAACTGGGGTCCGAAGAATCCCGAAGCGAAGCAGATGCGGCCGTCCAAGCCCCTGCTGATGGCGCAACCGGAGACCGAACCCGCGGCGCTGCAAGCGGATTCCATCATCCCGGCGCCGGCGCATTCGGCCGCGCTCACCGATACCGGTCTGTTCGCGGGGGAGCAGGCACCGCCCGCGCTGGATTCGCCGGAATTCGGGAAATGGTGGGATAACCACTTCCGCATGATGATGCAGTGGGCGGCAGCGCAATTGGTGCCGCGCGGGGTCTAGAGCTGGCCGCCGTCCCCCGCCGCCGCCTGCGCGGGGGACAGGTCCAGGTTCGAGTCCCGGCCCGTTGGGGGCCGGGACTCTTCCTATTTTCCGGGTTTTATACCGACAGGTCGCGGCGCAACTTCGCCACGTGCCCGGTGGCGCGCACGTTGTATTGCGCGACCTCGATCTTGCCGCTCTCGTCCACCAGGAAGGTGGACCGAATGACGCCGGTGACGGTCTTTCCGTACATGGTCTTCTCGCCGAATGCGCCGTACGCCTGCAATGTGGCCTTGTCCGGATCGGACAGCAGCGGGAAGGTGAGCGCCTCCGCATCACGGAACTTGGCCAGCTTCGCGGGCTTATCGGGGGAGATGCCGATGACTTCCAGTCCGGCTTCGTTCAATTCGGCCAGGCTGTCCCGGAAATCGCAGGCCTGCTTGGTGCAGCCGGGCGTACTCGCGGCCGGATAGAAGTAGATGATCACCTTGCGTCCGCGGTAATCGCTCAGCGACACATCCTTGCCATCGGCATCGGGAAGTGTGAAGGCGGGCGCGGCGTCGCCGGGACTGAGTCGACGGTTCTCGGTCATGCGTACTCCTGCGTGAGGTCCCTGCCCCGCAGGGCGGGAGAGCGATGCGGATCTCCGAAATCCAGGATCCGTTCGAACAAATGTGCTAGTTTTCTGGCTATGGTCTCCGCTGTAGTGAAGCGGGCATTCCGATTCCGCTTCTATCCAACCGATGCGCAAGCCGCAGAGCTGACGCGCACCTTCGGCTGTGTACGCAAGGTATACAACCTGGCTTTGGCCGCACGCATCGAGGCATGGGATGTGCGTGGTGAAAGGCTTGGCTACAACGCGACTTCGGCGCTGTTGACCACATGGAAGAAGTCCGAAGAACTCGCCTACCTCAACGATGTGTCCTGCGTCCCGCTGCAGCAGGCGCTTCGGCATTTGCAGACGGGCTATGCCGCGTTCTGGGACAAACGCACCCGGCGTCCGCGTTTCAAGTCTCGCAAGAAGTCTCGTGCGAGCGCGGAATACACGAAAAGCGCATTTCGCTACCGCGAAGGTCGCCTCATCCTGGCCAAGATGGCTGAACCGCTGAACGTGATCTGGTCCCGATCGTTACCTGACGGCGCAGAGCCCTCAACGGTCACCGTCAGTTGCGATCAGGCGGGTCGGTGGTTCGTATCGCTACTGTGCGAAGACCGCAGTGTGCAGCCACTTCCATGTATCGAGAAGGTTGTCGGGATCGACATGGGTCTCGACTCGCTCGTGACGCTGTCGACAGGCGAAAAGATTCCGAACCCTCGATATGAACGGGCGGATCGGATCAAACTTGCCCGGGCGCAACGTGACCACGCGCGCAAGATCCCGGGATCGTCCAATCGAAACAAGGCTCGCCGGCAGGTGGCGCGAATCCATGCGCGCATCGCCGACCGACGTCGCAATCATCTGCATGAACTGACCACTCGGCTCGTGCGTGAGAACCAAACGCTCGTGCTCGAGGATCTCGCGGTACGGAATCTGATCAAGGGTCGTGCGTTGGCCAGGGTCATCTCGGACGCGGGATGGCGTGAGTTTCGGACCATGTTGGAGTACAAGGCGAACTGGTATGGACGCGAGTTGATTGTGATCGACCGCTGGTTCCCCTCGTCGAAGCTCTGCTCATCATGTGGAGCACTTGCATCCTCGATGCCACTCCACGTTCGAGTGTGGATTTGCGACGAGTGCGGCGTCTCTCATGACCGGGATGTCAACGCCGCGAAGAATTTGCTGGCCGCTGGGTGAGCGGTGACAGTCTGTGGAGAGGGTGTAAGACCTCAACGGAGCACTCCGGGCGGGCAATCGTCGCAGAAGCAGAAATTCGAATCGCGAGGTTCGGAACCCCTTGCCCAAAAGGGGGACACCAAGCCGCCACCGTAGTAGACGGGTCGGACGGCATGCGGGCGATACACTCCAGAGCAGGTCGGCAGCCCGGCGTGGCTTGCCGCCTCGAGACAACGGTGCCGCCGGTGCGCGGCTTTCAGACAGGAGTGTGACGTGGCGAGAGATACCGAGGCCATCGAGCGTGAGATCGAGGCCGCCCGGAGTAGGCTCGCGAACACCCTCGACGAACTCGCGGTGCGGGCCGATCCGCAGCGGTTGGCGGACAACACCAAGCAGGCGCTGGTCGCCAAGGTGAACGAGCCGAAGATCAAGTACAGCCTGATCGGCGCGGGCGTGGTCGTGGTCGGCCTGATCCTGATCAAGGTGTTCCGCTGAATCCAGCGAGTTGAGTTCGAATGAAAAAACACCCGGTGCGCTGGCACCGGGTGTTTCTCGTTATCGGGGCGAATCAGACCGTGGGGCAGGCCATTCCGTCGCCGTCGGGGTCCAGGTGCGGGCCGTAACCGGGCTCGCCGCGGAAGAGCGGAGCGTGCCCGGCGGCGCGGGCCTCATCGCAGTTCTTGTAAGCGCCACCGGCGGAACCGGTCTGCGCGAGATTGGCCGAGCCGGTCGCGCCGGAACCGGTGTCGATGGCGGAGGAGCCGGTACCGGAGGAGCCGGTCGGCACATCGGCGAGGGCAAGGGCGGAGGGGGCTGCAAGAATCGTCAGTCCCGCGACGCTGGCGGTGACGAGAAGCCGGCGAACGTTCATGTATTCCTCAATGTCGGCGCAATAGGGTTGGCAGCGGCCCGATTCGGCGCGGATGCCACCGCCGTCGCGTGGGGTGCGACTCGGTGGCCGGTTCGGGTCCGGCGTCTACAGTTCCGGCGCAACGTTGCATTGTCAACCGGATGAGCTATTCATCCAGGTAAATGACTATGCGCCGAGTGTCTGCCGGGAGATGTTCTGCCAGAACATGTCCCATTCGTCCTACTCGGAAATCAACTACGCGCTCGTTGATCTCCGCCCTCGCATTACGACGAACGGACGGTACCGCACTCCGGTTCCCGAATCGCGCGGCGCGTTCGGCAATAGCATTTCCATAATGCGTGACGGCTGTTGGTGTCCATGTCAACCAAGAGGGGATACTATGTATTCATGACCCGCTGGTTGAGCGAAGAGGAACAGGCGACCTGGCAGTCCTATATCCGTATGCGGCAGCGGCTCGAAGCAGCCATCGCCGCCGGACTTTCCAAGGACGGCTTGTCCACCTCGGACTATGAAGTACTGGTCGCGCTGTCCGGGGCGGGCGGACAACTGCGCGCCAAGGAATTGGGCGCGGAGATCTGCTGGGACAAGAGCAGGCTGTCCAAGCATTTATCGCGGATGGCCGCGCGCGGACTGGTCGATCGGTGCCAGGCCGTCGACGACGCCCGCGGCCGCGAGGTCCGATTGACCGAGCAGGGGCGGCGGGCGCTGGAAACCGCCGCACCCAATCACGTGGAATTGGTGCGGCAGTTGTTCATCGACGATATGGGTCCGGCCGAAGCCGCCGCGCTGCGCTCACTGTCCGAGCGAGTGGTTTTGCGCGCCGAGCGCACGGACGTACCCGGAATCGGCTGATCCGGCGCTATTCGGCTCGGCCCTTCCAATCGCCGAACGGCTCGTCGCGTTCCCGGACCGCCTCACGGAAACCGGCGGTGGCGGCGCGCAATTGGAAGGCATAACCCTCGCGGGTATGCCGGGAAACACCGTCGAATACGGTGCTGACCATGCCGGAATTCGCCACGCCCTGATTGAGCAGTGCGCTGTTGAGCGCCAGCTTGGCCATGATGAGCTGATTGATCGGCACCAGCGAAATACGGTGCAGCAGTTCCTCGGTGCGCGCGTCGAGTTCGTCGGCGGGCGCGGATTCCACGGCCAGCCCCCACTCCCGCGCCTGCGTGCCGGTGAGGCTGTCACCGGTGAAGAGCAGGCGTTTGGCGCGCTGATCGCCGATGCGATGCGCCCACATGCCCGCCGCCGGAATACCCCAGGTGCGGGTGGGCGGATAACCGATGCGGGCGTCATCGGCGCAGATGATCTGATCGGCGTACAGCGCGATATCGGTGCCGCCCGCGATGGCGAAGCCGTGCACCTTGGCGACCGTCGGCTTATTGGCGTACAGCAGGCTGGCGAAACCGCGGTTGAACCGCGACATCATGGCGTAGTCGACCATGGGATCCCAAGTGCCCCAGGGATTGTGGTTACTTGCCTGCACGACCGGATCGAGCACGGTGCCCTCGACCGGCTGCGCGCCCTCGGCGGGGGCGAAGCTGTTCTCGGCGAAGATCGACAGGTCGTAGCCGCCGCAGAAGCCCTTACCGCGCCCGCTCACCACCATGACGTGCACGCGCGGATCCAGATCGGCGCGCTCGACGGCGGCCGCCAATTCGATCGGGGTGTCCGCGGTGATGGCATTGCCGTGCTCGGGGCGATTGAAGGTGATCCGCGCGATCCGCCCGGTCACCTCGTAAGTCAGTGTGCGACCGGCGATTTCGCCCTCGGGCTGGGGGCGGCCGGTGAACAGGGAATCGTCGCCGCCGGTCAGATCGTCGCGCCAGGCGGCGGGACGGGTTCCGGCGTGCTCGGCGGTCGGTCCGGGGCGCTGCGCCGCGGGGCCGGGATGCTGCTCGTGATCGGGGGACACGCAAGCAGTGAACCCCCGTTCATTTCTTGCTGTCAAGGGGTGACTGGCGGCGCGCGGTGTTCGGATGTTCAGTCGGTCCAAGGGCGGACCGGGGGTTTCACCCACAGGATCTTCTCGTCCGCGTGGGCGCGGGCGGCGGCGGGATGATCGGGATGGCGTGCGGCCCAGGCGTCCTTCTCGGCCAGCAGTTGCGCCACCACCTGCCAGGTCTCATCGGTGCTCGGGGGATTGGTGTCGGCCGCCCGGGCGAGCTTGCGCTGCTGCGCCTGGGGGAGATCCAGTAATTCCGGTCCGGTGATGGCGCGAGCCCAGATGTACGCCGCCAATCGCCGGGCCTTGTCCTCCCGGCTGCGGCTCGCATGATCAGAGTGCGCGTAGTCGGCCATATCGCAACTCCGCAGGTAGTCCACTATGTCGAGCCCGACCCTACCGCAGCGCCGACAGTCTCGCCGGGTGATCCGGCGCAACACCGGTGAGCCGCGGACGGTGTGCGGTTACCGTGGATCGCATGCCGGATGCCGCCGATCTCGTCATCGACCGCGCCACCCTCGCCGATTGGGCGACCGTCACCGCCTGGGCCGATGCCGAGGGCTGGAATCCGGGGCTACGCGACGGCGTGCCGTTCTTCGCGCAGGATCGCGACGGATTCTTCCTCGGGCGGCTGGACGGCGAACTCGTCAGCGCGGTCTCGGTTGTCAACTACGGCAGTGAATTCGCGTTTCTGGGGTTCTACCTCGTCCGGCCGGATATGCGCGGCGCAGGATTGGGCCTGGCCACCTGGAAGGCGGGGCTGGCGCACGCGGGGGAGCGGGTGGTCGGACTGGACGGGGTGCCCGATCAGCAGGACAACTACCGGCGCAGCGGGTTCGAACTCGCCTATCGCACTGCGCGTTTCACCGGGAGTCCGGCATTGCCCGCACCGGATTCGAGTGTGCGGGTGCTTGCCGAGCGTGATGTGCCGGAACTGCACGGCTACGATTCCGCCTGTCTCCCAGCCGATCGCCCGGATTTCCTCACCGCCTGGCTGAGCAATCCCGGCCATCGCACGGTGGTGCGGATCGTCGACGGTGTCCTCACCGGCTACGGAACCATCCGTCCCGCGCGGGATTCGCATCGCATCGGGCCGCTGTTCGCCGATACCGAGACCGACGCGCGGCACCTGCTGGCCGCATTGGCCGTCGAGGCGCAGGGCGGGCCGGTGGCGATCGACGTCCCGCTGCGCAATGCCGCCGCGGTGCTGCTGGCGGAGGAGGCGGGTCTGAAGCCGAGCTTCGAGACCGCCCGCATGTACACCGGTGCGCCCCGAACCCATTCCGGCGACAAGGTTTTCGGCACCACCACGCTCGAACTCGGCTGATCAGATGGGTCGCAGTGAGGCGGCCAGCCGCTGCGCGGCGGCGCGATCGACGGGTGCTTTCGCGCTGCCGAGCCAGCAGACCCACCAGCGCCGGGTATCGGACTGCACCACCGCGGCGTAGACCTCGGCGGCGGGGGTGCCGGGATCATTGAAGTCGACCCGGTAGAAGCACGACTTGCCGGTCACCTCACCGCCTTTCACATCCAGGACTTCCTGGTCGACGCGGGTGCCGCTGTCCGGGAAGAAGAATTCCCCCATGCCCGAGCCCAATGAGCAGGCGGCGCGGGTGTCATCGGGTTCGGCTGCGGCGAACAGTGATTCGTCGAGTTTGCCGAGCAGGATCATGCCGTCCCCGCCGCCCTGCTTCTCCAGCGCGGCCTGTCCGAAGATCAGGTGGTCGTCGCCCTGCTCGGGCATCTGCTGCCAGCCGTCCGGCGCGACGAAACTCATGCCCGCCGCGCTGCTGCGGATCCGATCGGCCTCATCGTGCCTGCGGTGCACCTGATCGACGATCGAGTATCCGATCCCGGCCAGCGATGCCACCAATCCCAGTACGCACAGCGCGATCACCCAGCGCGCGGTGCGCGCGGACACCGGCCGCTCGGCGTCGATCTGGTTCGGTTCCACCCCGCGACGCTAACAACGCTGCTGGTCAGGGGCATTGTGGCGGGTGACGCGGCGCGCCGGACGGGTTTATCACGATCGGGCCACCCGGGTCACCAGGCCGAGGGTCGCACCCGGCCGGGCGTCACCACGTGGGCGAGCATATTGCGCAGTTCGACGGTCGCGCCCGGCCCGAGCGCCCGTGCCCACCGCTCGGTGAACCGGGCGGCGGCGGCATCGGCGGCGCGGGTGCAGGCCCACCCGCGCTCGGTCAGCGTGATCACCTTCGCGCGGGCGTCCGAAGGATGCGGATTGCGTTCGGCGTAGCCCTTTTTCACGAGCTCCTCGACCAGCTGGCTGGCCGCCTGCTTGGTCACCCCGAGATGTTCGGCCAGTTCCCCGACCGTGGCCCCGTTCGGCGCCATGCGCACGAACGCGAACCCGTGCGTGGGCCGGATATCGGTGAACCCGGCCGCGACGGTGCCGTCGTGAATGGCATCGGTGACCTCGGCCGCCGCCGCGAGCAAGAGCATCGGCAAATCCTGAGCGGGCATGAATGCATCTTGGCACTTGACAAGAAAGACAACAAGCTTGACTATATAGACAAGTTACTTGACTAAAAGGAGTCATCGAAATGCCAGTCGTCCGCACCGCCGACCTCCAGTCCCACCGGCTGCACGGCTCCACCTTCACCCCGTTGATCCGCCCTGCCACCGGCAGCGCCGAACTCTGCGTCTGGCGGCTGGAAGTGGGCCCCGCCACCACCGGCGTCAGCCACCGCATTCACCGCGAGGAAGCCTTCGTCCTGCTCTCCGGCTCCATCTCCCTCACCATCGAGGGCGAATCCCACACCCTCACCCCCGGCGAGGCCGCCGTGGCCCCCGCCGGCTCCACCATCAGCCTCACCACCACCGACCTCCCCGCCACCGTAATGGTCACCGCCCCAGTCGGTTTCACCGGCGAACTCCCCGACGGCACCATCGTCAACCCACCCTGGGTCAACTGACCGCCGTTACTGTTCCGAACTAGTGATTCGCACTCGGATTCGCGACCGCAGGGGCGGGGAAGCCGTGGGTTCGTGCCGAGAGGACAACGGCGGCAACGGGTGCCAGCAGAATCAGGACGGCCCAGGGGAGGGTGGCGGCGGAGAATTGGCCCAGTAGTAGGCCGCCGATGACGCCGCCGAGGGCCATGGCGACATTCCAGAGGGTGACGAGCATGGCCTGGGCCGAATCCGCTGCGGGGCCACCGGCATTGGCCGCAGCGGTTTGCAGAAGGGTAGGGAGGCCGCCCCAGCCCAGGCCCCATAGGGCGGCTGCGGCGTAGACGAGGACGGGGTGGTGGGCGAGGGTGGCGAGGGTTGTCGTCGCGAGGGCGACCAGGAGCACGCTTGCGATGGTGAGGGTGCGGAGGCGGCGGTCGATGTGTGCGCCGACGAGCCAGATGCCGGCCAGTGAGGCCGCGCCGAAGACGAGCAGTATCGCGCCGGTGGCGTCGGTCATGCCCGCGTGGTCCAGGAATGCGGCGATGTAGGTGTACAGAATCGTGTGCGCCAGTACGAAAGTCAGGGTTACGAAGAGCACCGCGGCCACGCCGGGGACGGTCAGGGCGCGGGTCATCGGCGGGCGTTCGCCGGACGGTTGGCCCGGCTGTTCGGGAACGCCGAGGCCGATCCAGCCGAGCAGGATGACGGTCAGGCCGGTCATGATCAGGAACGCCACTCGCCAGCCGACCGCCTGCCCGATGAACGTGCCCGCGGGTACGCCCAGGGAGAGCGCGACCGGAATTCCCGCCATCGCGATCGCAACCGCCTTGCCCTGCAGGTGATCCGGGGCCAGCCGCCGGGCGTACCCGGCCAGCAGCGCCCAGGCCAGTCCGGCCGCCACCCCGGCCAGGAAGCGGGCGGTCATGGTCACGCTGTAGTTCGAGGACAGCGCGGTGACGGTATTGGCGGCCGCGAAGCCCGCCATCGCGGTGAGCAGCAGCCGTTTACGGCTCCAGCTCGCGGTCGCGGCGGTCAGCGGAATCGCGGTGAGCGCCGTCCCCAGCGCGTAGACGGTCACCGACTGTCCCGCCGCGGATTCGCCGACCCCGAGATCCGCGCTCAGCGCGGGCAGTACGCCCGCTGGGAGAGTTTCGGTGAGGCTGGTGATGAACACCGCCTGCGCCAATGCCAGCAGGGCGAACGTATTGAGTTTCGTGACCCGTTGCGGCGCAGCGGATGCGGTGCGCGGGGCCGTATTCGGTGTTGTCATGAACCGAATGCTCGAACCCTCACACGTATGTGAGGGTCAACCCGGATCGCTGTGAGCTACCCCATATTCGCGCGAACCCTAGCGTGCGCGCTGTACCCGGGTCTCGTTCCAGACCGGCGTACTGGACTCGTAAACGACTCCGTCGGAACCGAATACGAGGAAGCGATCGAATTCGCGCGCGAACCAGCGGTCGTGGGTGACGGTGACGACCGTCCCCGCGAATTCGGCGATGGCCTGTTCCAGCGCGTCGGCGGAGGCCAGGTCCAGGTTATCGGTCGGCTCATCGAGCAAAAGCATGGTGACGCCGGACAATTCGAGCAGCAGGATCTGCACGCGGGCCTGCTGTCCGCCGGACAGATCGTCGAAGAGGTTCTCGGCGGCCCGCGCCAGCCCGTACCGATCCAGCACCCGGCTGGCGGCCTCGCGTCCCATCCCGTCGCGATGTTCATCGCCGCTGTGCAGGATCTCTAGCAGGGTGCGCCCGGAAAGGTCCGGGCGGGAATGGGTTTGCGCGAAATACCCGGGACGCACCCGGGCGCCCAGCGCGGCGGTACCGGTGTGCGGCACCGGTGCGATCTCACGATCACTCACCGGGCGATGCTCGATATCGGGATCGGAGCCACCGGCGGCCAGCAGCCGCAGGAAGTGCGATTTCCCGGATCCATTGGCGCCCAATACCGCAACGCGATCGCCGAACCAGATTTCGGTATCGAACGGCCGCATCAGACCGGTCAGCTCCAGCTGCTCGCACACCAGCGCGCGCTTACCGGTCTGCCCGCCGCGCAGGCGCACCGAAATGCGCTGCCGGATCGGGGTGGCCTCGGGCGGCCCGGCGGCCTCGAATTTGGCCAGCCGGGTCTGAGCGGCGTGATACCGCGCCGCGATGCCGTCATTGAACTTCGCCTTCTCCCGCAGGCGCAGGACCAGTGCGCGCAGTTTGGCGTTGTCCTCCTCCCAGCGGCGGCGCAGTTCCGCCAACCGCGCGGTGCGGTCCTCGCGGGCCTGCTGGTACCCGGCGAAGCCGCCGCCGTGGATCCAGGCGGTCGCGCCGTTCACACCGGGTTCGAGGGTGACGATGCGCGTGGCCGCGTTCGCGATCAGCTCGCGGTCGTGGCTGATGAACAGGACCGACTTACTCGATTCGGCGATCGTGCGTTCCAGCCACTGCTTGCCCGGGACGTCCAGATAGTTGTCGGGCTCATCGAGCAGCAGCACCTCGTCGGGACCGGCGAACAGGGCCTCGAGTACGACCCGCTTCTGCTCACCGCCGCTCAGGCTGCGCACCGAACGCCATTTGGCGCGGTCGAAGTCGACGCCGAGGGCGGCCATGGTGACTTTGTCCCAGAACCCCTCGATCTCGTATCCGCCGACGTCGCCCCACCCGGTGAGGGCGTGCGCGTACGCCAATTGGGTTGTCTCGTCATCGGTTTCGATCATGGCGTCCTCGGCCGCGTCCAGCGCCCGCGCGGCCGCCCCGACCGCGGGATCCGCCACCGACAGCAGCAGATCGCGCACCGTCGACTCGTCATCGATCTGACCGATGAACTGCCGCATAATGCCCATTGATCCGGAACGCGTCACCGCGCCCTCATCGGCGGTGAGGTCCCCGGCGATGATCTTCATCAGGGTCGTCTTACCGGTGCCGTTGGGCCCGATGAGCGCGGCCTTCACCCCGTCACCGATACGGAAGCTCACTCCGCTGAGCAGCTGTCGTCCATCGGCGAGGAAATACTCGATCTCGGAAACGTTCACGTGGGCCACGGGACCCCAGGCAACCGCAAACGCTCAGGTAAAGCAACCCGATTCCCCGGCGAGCGCCGGTACCGGAGGCCAGGCCGCCGCGTTGACGCCGATCGTCGCGGCGAATTAGGTTCGGCATATGCGGGTCTATGCGGACGGTGGCGAATATCGCTGGAGTGATGTGCCCGCCGGCCAGCTGCGCGCGGCGATATCCGGCGCGCTGGACGGTTTCGCGCGCCGGGCCGCCGAACTCGACGGCCGCAAAGCCGCCGCGGTCCTGATCGCGGTCGCCGAATACGCCGGGGGACAGGGCATCTGGCTGACCGAACGATCCCCGGGCCTGCGCGCCCACGCCGGACAGCTGGCCCTGCCCGGCGGCAAAGTGGATCCCGGCGAGGACGCGGAAACCGCGGCCCTGCGTGAATTGCACGAAGAACTGGGCATCGCCGTGCCGCGCGATGCCGTGCTCGGGCTGCTCGACGACTATCCCACCCGCTCGGGCTATGTGATGACCCCCGTCGTGGCCTGGCTCGGCGACGCACCCGCGCCGACCCCGAATCCCGCCGAAGTGGCTGCGGTGCATTGGATTCCGCTGTCGGAATTGGATGTCGAACCTCGCTTCGTCCCCGTTCCCGGCTCCGATCGCCCCGCGATCCAGCTCCCTCTTCTCGGCGGCCACCTGCACGCCCCCACCGCCGCGATCCTGCACCAGTTCCGCGAGGTGGCGCTGCATCGCCGGCCCACCCGCGTAGACCAGATGGATCAGCCCCGATTCGCCTGGGAGTGACCGGCCCCGCCGGTAACGTCCCGTTCCGTGGGCGCGACATTCCCAAGACCGCGTTTGAAGCATCTCGACCGAGAGGGATTCGAATGAGGAAATCGATAGTCGTCAGCACCCGGGTCCTAGCCGCCGCGACGGTGGGTCTGGGTTTCGCCGCCGTAATCGGCTCGGGCACGGCGCAGGCCGCGCCGCAGGATTGCCAGATCACCCGGGATCTGACCGGGGCCACGGCGGTCTGCCATGACGATGACGCGCCCGCCGGGCGTGAATACGCCTTGATCGTGGACTGTTTCGGCCTGCACGGTGTGCCCAATGCCTTCCCGTTGATGGCCATCGGCCCGTACAGCGGGTCATGGAGCGGCTCCTTCAGCCCGTCGGGTCAGGGCACGGCTTCCTGCCTCGGGCCCTTCAGTGTGGGTACCGCCACGGGTGCTCACGTGGCGATTTATCGCGACTGACCCTTTGCGCTGACCGTCCGGGTGCTCGGACCGGCTCATGCGAATCGCGTATCCGGACCGTGTAGCCTGGATGTCAGCGACGTATATCTACAGTGTAGGTCTACGGGAGGGAGCGACATGTCCTCGAACGAGCCGACCACTTCCGTGGCCGCCGATTCGACCGAGTTCTCGTGTGCGGTATGTCCGCACGATCGGGAAGCCCACGGCCGGATCGGACTTCGGTACTGCTCCGCGACCCTGGCGAGCGGACTGGAACGCGCATGCGCCTGTGCCCGCCCGGCCGATCACCAGGACACCTACTACCGTCGATAGGAAGCATGACCATGGCAGTGCAAACGCCTTACGAGCGTCGAGTGATTCGGGTTCGGGATGTGGTGCGGGCCAACTCGGGGCTCGATGAAGAATCCGCGACCGCACTCGCGGTGCGGGTATTGCATGAACTCGACACGATCCCCGAGAAGATTCGCTGATCGGCTGTCCCCGGGGCCGGTGTTTCGGACTCGGGGACAACGGCGGCCGGATCGCGATCCGGCAGCGCGAGCTCGTTGATCAGCCGCCAGGTCTGAAAGTATTGGCGCGGTAGGGAACCCGTGGTGTACGGGATGTCGTACTTGTCGCACAGTGCCCGCACCCGCACCGCGATTTCGGCATAACGATTGCTGGGCAGATCCGGGAACAGGTGATGCTCGATCTGGTAGCAGAGATTGCCGCTGAGGAATGCCAGCGTCGGCCCCGCGTCGAAGTTCGCGCTCCCCAGCATCTGCCGCAGATACCAGTCCGCCTTGGTCTCGTGCTCCAGCGCCTCGGGGGTGAACTTCTCCGCGCCGTCGGGGAAGTGGCCGCAGAAGATCACCAGGTAGGCCCATAGATTGCGGGCGAGATTGGCGGTCACGTTCGCCGTCAGGGTGCGCCGCCAGCGGCGTCCGCTCAGGATCGGCAGCAGTACGTAGTCCTTACCGGTCTGCCGGACCACCTTGCGGATCAGCGCCCTGGTCTCGGCGGTGCGCGCGGCGGGGGTTTCGGCGCGGTCCTGTTCGGAGTAGAGATCGTGCAGGGCGATGCCCCATTCGAAAGTGGCTGCCAGGAAAAGGTTTTGCAGCGGTTGCAGTAGGAAGCGCGGCCGCCACGGCTGGTCGGTGGTGACCCGGATGACGCCGAAGCCGATGTCATCGTCCATGCCGAGCACATTGGTGTAGAAGTGATGCCGGAAGTTGTGCGAGTATCGCCACTGCGAGGACAGTCCGGCCATATCCCATTCCCAAGTGCTGGAACGGATTTCGGGATCGTTCATCCAATCCCATTGGCCGTGGCCGACATTGTGGCCGATCTCCATGTTCTCGATGCTCTTGGCGGTCGCCAGACCCGCCGTCCCGAGGAGCCAGCCGAGCCTGCCCCGGCTGACCGCGATGGTCAGCCGGGAGGCGGCGTCGAGGGTGCGCTGCAATGCGATGGTGCGGCGGATATAGCGCGCATCGCGGGTGCCGCGCTGCTCCTCGATATCGCCGCGGATCTCATCGAGCTCCCGTCCGAGCGATTCGATATCGGAGGGACTCAGATGCGCGTACACGGCGACATTGGTGATGGCCATTCTTCAGCCTATGCCGTAAGACAGCGTCTGTCTACATCGTAGAGTTACAACGTAGAATCAGTGCTGACCGGCACCGTTATCACGCGGCAGGGTCGCGGCGAGACCGGTCAGCAGGATATCGAGCCCGCGTTCGAGTTCGGCCCCGCCGTCATAGGACGCCAGCGCCGGTGCGAGCCCGCGCAGCAGCGGGAACTCCGCGATCGGCAGCCGGTACAGGCCCAGGCGCAGCAGATCATCGGTCTCATCGGGGTTCTCCACGATTTCCTGGAGCTCGTTGAGCACATGCCCGTACAGGAAGCCGAATACGGCCCGATAGATGTGCAGGGCGTCCGGACCGGAGAATCCGGCATGCGTCAGCAGCGCCAGGATGTCCTCCAGCGGTCGCAGCACCGCCTGCGGCCGCAAGCCCAGCGGCGTCGCCAGCGGCCGGGTCACCAGCAGCGGCACCACGCGCGGATGCTCCAGTGCGAGCTTACGGAAATCCCTTGCCACCGAACGCAATTGCGACATCCAGTCCGGATCCGTCGCATCCACCGACAACTCCGCGAAGACCACCTCGGCCACCCCGTCCAGCACCGCGGCCTTATTCGGCACATGCCGGTAGATCACCATCGGATCCCGTCGCACCGCCTCCGCGAGCCGCCGCATCGACAGTCCGTCCACCCCGTCCCGATCGACGATCCGCAGCGCCGCGTCCAATACCGCCGCCCGGGTGATCGGTCCCTCCACCGGCCCGTCCCCGGTGGAGCCGGATCGGCCGCGGTTGGTTGGCTTGTCAGCCATATCGGATGCCTCCTGCTTCGGAAGTTGGCCACTGTACCTATGCATCGTAGACCTACATCGTTGACAGACCGTTCATGTGACGTTCACCGACGTCGCGGTGTCGAACAGCGTCGGAGAATACGTCATTCGACGCTCGCGGCCGGCGCTCGGCCGTCCCTAGCGTCGGAGTCATGACGACCCCATTCCCGCTCGGAGCGGATGAATGATCACCTACGACCGGCTCTATATCGGCGGTTCGTGGACCGAACCCAGCGAACCGGCGCTGCTGGAGATTCTCTCGCCGCACGATCGGTCGCGCATCGGCCAGGCGGCGCAGGCGCATCCGGCCGATGTGGATCGCGCGGTGGCGGCGGCGCACACCAGCTTCGAGAGCCGGGCGTGGCGCGATACCGCCCCCGCCGAGCGAATCGCGGTGCTGCGCAGGTTCAATGAGCTGCGTGAAGAGCAAGCCGATCGGATCGCCGAGCTCATCACCGCCGAAAACGGTTCCGCCGCATGGTTCACCGGGGCGGGACAGGCAGCGTTGACCCGGCAGGCGAACGCCTACTTCGCGGCGGCCGAGCATTTCGACTGGGAGCGCACCCTCACCCCGTCGGACCCGGACGCGCTGGTGCGCAGCGTGGTTCGGCGCGAGCCGGTGGGCGTGGTGGCCGCGGTGATTCCGTGGAATTCGCCGTTCTCCTCCGCGACCTCGAAGATCCTGCCCGCCCTGCTCGCCGGAAATTCGGTGGTGCTGAAGGTATCGCCGGAGAATTCCCTGAGCATGGGCCTGCTGGCCGAGTTGATCGATCGCGTCGAACTGCCCGCGGGCGTGCTCAGTGTGTTTCCCGCGGAACGGGAAACGAGCGAATATCTGATCTCGCATCCGCTGGTGGACAAGATCGCGTTCACCGGCTCGACCGCCGCCGGCCGGCGGATCGCGTCCATCGCGGGCGCGCAGCTCAAACGGGTCAGTCTCGAACTCGGCGGCAAATCGGCGGCGGTGATCCTGCCCGATGCCGAGCTGAGCGCGGTGATGAACGGCCTGAAGTTCGGTTCGCTGTTGAACAATGGCGAATCCTGTATCGCGCAGACCAGGATCCTCGCGCCGAATTCCCGCTATGCGGAGGTGGTCGCGGCGCTGGCCGCACTGGTCGGCTCGCTGCCGGTCGGTGATCCACGCGATCCGGGCACCTTCATCGGGCCGATGGTGCGCGGCGATCAACAGCAGCGGGTTCGCGACTACATCGAGATCGGGATCGCTGAAGGCGCTCGCGCGGTCTGCGGCGGCCCGCACCTGCCGCCCGGCCTGCACGACGGCTTCTATGTCACGCCAACGGTTTTCGCCGATGTGACCCCGGATATGCGGATCGCCCGGGAGGAGATCTTCGGCCCGGTGCTGGTCGTCATCGGCTACGACGATATCGACGATGCCATCCGCATCGCCAACGATTCCGACTACGGGCTCTCCGGTGGCGTGTGGTCGGCGGACCGGGACGCGGCCATCGCCGTCGCGCGCCGGATTCGGGCCGGGACGGTCACGGTCAACGGCGCACCGGTCGGATTCGACGGTCCCTTCGGCGGATTCAAGGCCAGTGGGATCGGCCGCGAGTACGGCGCGGTCGGTCTGGGGCAGTACACCGAATACCAGACGATCACCGTCCCGGACCGCGGGTAGAGTGGCTGGGTGCTGATCGAGGAAGTCGACAGAATCCAGCCGCCCAGTCGAAGGCGGCGCTTCTCTCACGCATTCGCCCGGTAGTACGCACCGGGATCCTCGCCTTCGTCTGGCTCCGCCACGTCCGAAATCACGTGCGGCCGCTCTCACGAGCAGGAACGAGTCGACGATCATGTCCACATCCCTATCCACATCCGCTGCGGTCACCCTGCGGAAACTGTCCTTCGAATGGCCCGACGGCACCGTCGCCCTGGCGGGGCTCAACGGCACACTGGGCACCGGGCGCACCGGTCTGGTCGGTCGCAACGGCGCCGGGAAATCAACGCTGTTGCGCTTGATCGCCGGACTGCTGACCCCGACCTCCGGCAGCGTCGAAACCACCGGCGCGGTGGGCTATCTCCCGCAGACGCTCACCCTCGGCCGCGACACCACCGTCGCGGGCCTCCTCGGGATCGCGGACAAGCTCGCGGCATTGCGCGCGATCGAATCCGGTGACACCGCGGACGAACACTTCGAGACGATCGGCGACGATTGGGACATCGAAGCCCGCGCCGATGAGTCATTGCACGAAATCGGTTTCAGCGCGGCGGATCTGGACCGCCGCGTCGGGGAGCTGTCCGGCGGTGAGGCCGTGCTGGTGGCGATCACCGGGCTGCGCATCCAGCGCACGCCCATCACACTGCTCGATGAGCCGACCAATAACCTCGATCGCGACACCCGTGCCAAGCTGGCGGGATTCGTGGATTCCTGGCCCGGCGCCCTCATCGTGGTGAGCCACGATCTCGAACTGCTCGAACGCATGGACGCCACCGCGGAACTGCACGGCGCTGCCCTGGAGGTATTCGGCGGCCCGTACAGCGCCTGGAAGGCGTACGTCGACCAGGAGCAGGCGGCCGCCGTTCAGGCGGCGCGAACCGCTGAACAGGCGTTGAAGGTCGAGAAGCGGCAGCGCATCGAGGCCGAGACCAAACTCGCCAGACGTGAGCGCACCGCCCGCGCGACACAGCGGGACGGCGGAATCCCGCGGATTCTCGCGGGCAACCGGGCCAGCCGGGCGCAGGGGTCGGCGGGCGCGCTGCGCGGCACCCTCGATGCCAAAGTGCAAGCGGCCCAGAGCATTCTGGATACCGCGGCGGCGCGGGTGCGCCAGGACGAGCATATCCGCCTCGAACTGCCCGATCCGGAGGTGCCGCGCAGCCGCCGCGTCGCGGAACTGGCGGACGGCGACCATCGCATCGTCATTCAGGGACCGGAACGCGTCGCCCTGATCGGCCCCAACGGGGCGGGCAAGTCGACGCTGCTCGAGCAGTTGCGCGCGGGGAGTCATCCGGAACGCGGTGTGCTGCTCACCGATCGGGTCGGATATCTGCCGCAACGCCTGGACAATCTGGACGAGCGGGCCGGTGCCCTCGACAATGTGCGCGCGGTGGCCACCACGGTCGCGCCGGGCACGATCCGAAATCAGCTGGCCCGCCTGCTACTTCGCGGCAGCAGCGTGGATCGGCCGGTGTCGACGCTGTCGGGAGGTGAGCGTTTCCGGGTATCGCTGGCGCGCTTGCTGTTCGCCGATCCGCCGCCGCAACTGCTGATTCTCGACGAACCGACCAACAACCTCGACATCGCCAGTGTGGATCAGCTGGTCGAGGCCCTGGCCGACTACCGCGGCGCGATACTCGTTGTCAGCCATGACTTTCCGTTCCTGCGCCGGATCGGCATAGCGACGGTGGTCGAGCTCGATTCCGGCGGCGGTATGCGGCGTCGCGATTCGCTGTAGGCGACAGCGCCGGGCCCGGTTGTATCGCCGGGCCCGGCGCTCACCGTCAGAGGTGGTCGGCGTCGATGATCGCCTGGGCGAACGGCTGCGGCGCTTCCTGCGGCACGTTGTGCCCGATGCCGTCGAGGACGCGGTGTTCGTACTTCCCGGTGAACTTGGCGCGGTACGCCTTTCCGTCCTTGGCCGCACCGTCGAAGTCGCTCGCGATCGTGATGGCGGGCACCGATATCGCCGGTCCGGTGGCGAGCCGCTGTTCGTAGGCGTCGTACTGCGGTTCGCCCGGGGCCAGGCTCAAACGCCACCGGTAGTTGGAGATGACGACGTCCACCTGATCGGGGTTGTCGAAGGCGGCGGCGCTGCGGTTGTAGGTGGCATCGTCGAAATTCCATGCCGGAGAGGCACGTTGCCAGATCAGCCGGTTGAAATCGCGGCGATTGCGTTCATAGCCCAGGCGGCCGCGCTCGGTCGAGAAGTAATACTGGTACCACCAGCCCAATTCGGCCTCGGGCGGCAACGGCTGCTGCTGGGCCGCCTGCTGGGTGATGAGGTATCCGCTGACCGCGACCATGGCCTTGACCCGCTCCGGCCACAGCGCCGCGATGATATCGACCGTCCTTGCGCCCCAATCGAATCCGCCGAGCACGGCCCGGTCGATATGCAGCGCGTCCATGAAGTCGACGATGTCGCGCGCGATGGCCGACTGCTGCCCGTTGCGCACGCTCTGCGCGGAGCGGAAGGTGGTCTCGCCGTAACCGCGCAGGTACGGCACCAGCACCCGGTAGCCGGACGCGGCCAGCAGCGGTGCCACATCGGCGTAGCTGTACGCGTCATAGGGCCAGCCGTGCAACAGGATCACCGGCTGTCCGGTGGCGGGCCCGAATTCGGCGTACGCCACATTCAGCGCACCGGCATCGATCTTCTTGATCGGACCGAGGCTGGTATTCGCTCCCGATCCGGCCCGCAGGGCCGCACCCGGGACGGTGGTCGCGGGTGCGGGGTCGGTGGAGCAGGCGGTGAGCGAGGCCGCGGCCAGGCCCGCCGCCAGCGCTCCGGTGAAAAGTCCGCGTCGGTTGATGTTCATGACGGCAACGCTAGGGAGCGCACCGGCCCCGCCGCGTGCGTCGGTTGACGTAATCGGTGTCGGTCCGGACGATCAACCGGCGGTTTCGGCCAGGGTGGGCAGCAGCGCCGCCAGATCCCCGCGTGAACTGATGCCGAGCTTGGGGAAGATGCGGTGCAGATGGGTGCTGACGGTCCGATGCGACAGGTACAGCCGCTGCCCGATCTCCCGATTCGTCAGCCCCTGCGCCGCCAATTGCGCGATGCTCAGCTCATGCGGGGTGAGCCGCTCCCGTGCGTCCGGATCGCGGTTCGGGCTGGATTCGCCCGCGCTGCGCAGTTCCAGGCGGGCCCGCTCACTCCACGCGGTGAAGCCCAGGGCGTCGAAAATCTCACGGGCGGTGCGCAAATGCGTGCGGGACTCCACGACCCGGCGCTGTCGCCGCAGCCATTCGCCGTACGCCAGATGCAGGCGGCCGCGTTCGGCGGGCCAGCCGGTGAGATCGGCGGCCAAGGCCGCGGTGAACAGTTCAGCGGCCGACTCCCCGGCGAGAACCGCACGGGCATAGCGCATTCCGATATGCAGGGCGGGCGAGGAGGTGGCCGCCGCCACCGGTTCCAGATCGCGCAGCAGGGCGGTCGCGGCCTCGGTCTGCCCGGCGCGGACCGCGGCCTCGGCGAGTTCGGTGAGGAAACACGCGCGCAGCGATAGCGAATACGACGGGTCGAGGGGGTCGTGGATGCGGGCCAGATCGGTGAAGGCGTCATCGAATCGGCCCTCGCCGAGTGCGATGAGCCCCCGGGACAGTTGCACGTTCGCCAGGACGGGGCGTGCGCCCGCCGCGAGCGCGATCCGTTCGGCGTCCGTGGCGAGAGTCGCGGCCTGCGGGTAATCGCCACGCAGCGCGGCGATTTCGGCCTGGGTCGCGCTGACCGTCGCATACATGAAGGGCTGGCCGGTCTCCAGCGCGAAGGCCGCGGACTCGGCCGCGATGGGGGTGGCGGCGGTGAGGTCACCGAGCCGGGTCAGGCTCGACGCCTGGATGGCGAGCGCTCGGGTGAGCAGCCCCAGCCGCCCGGCGGAACGGAATCCCAGCGCGGCGGCCGCGGCGAAATGCGCTGCCAGATCGAACGCGCCGACCTGGTAGGCGGCGCTGCTGAGAGAATGATCGGCCTCGGTATCACGCCCGGTCGTCGCGGCCAGCACCCGCAGCTGGTCCAGGACCTGGTCGCCGCGCTCGAACGGGGCCACGATCGAATCGATGGCGAGCTTGCGATGATCATCGCCGGGGATATCGAAGGAATCGGCGACCGTGAGCACCGCGTGCCGGATATCGGGTCCGGGTTCGGACCAGAAGCATCGCGCGGCCGCACCCCACAGCATGCGCAGCGCGGCATCACGGAAACCGTCGGCGGCCACCGAGGCGGCCAGCGCGGCCAGTTCACCGATATGCGAAGGGCTTTCGCGCATACCGTCCTCGAATCCGCTGAGCACCCATTTCGCGGTGGCCTCCTGGGCGGCCGTGAGGGGGAGCGCGCGGGCAGCGGCGACCAGTCGTTCGACCGTATCCCGGTGCCCGGAGTCGACGGCCAATTCCGCCGCGCGCAACAGCCGATCCGCGCGGCGGCCGGGCGAAACGCTCAGGGCCGCGGCGCGTTCCAGTGCGACGACCGCGCCGCCGCGGTGCCGGGACTGTTCGGCGGCCTGCTCCAGAGCCGCGGCCACGGCTTCGTCCGCGCCCGCCGTACCGGCCGCGCGATGCCACAGTTGGCGATCCGGTGATTCCTCGAGTGCTTCGGCCAGTGCCAGGTGTGCGCGGCGGCGTTCCGCATCGGTCGCCGCCGCCACCAGGGCGGACCGAACCAGCGGATGGCGGAAGGTCACCGTGCCCGAGCCGATGCTGATCAAACGGGCGGTCACGGCCGGAGCGAATACCTCGGTGGTTACCGCGGATGCCAGCAGAATCCCCGTGGCGGTGAGTGTTTCGGCGGCCGAGTCGCCGTCGTCGAGTGCCGCGACCAGCAAAGCCGATCGCGTCGGCCCGGGCAGTGCCGCGCCGCGTGCGGAGAAGGCCTGTTCGAGCCGCTCGGTCAAGGGCAGGACCGGGGCGGCATCGCCGAGATCCACAGCCGCCGTGGGCAATTCGGTCAGCGCCAGCGGGTTGCCGTGCGACTCGGCGAGGACTCGCCGTCGCAGTTGCGCGGGCAGGTCCGGTGCGATGTCGTCGAGCAGCGCCGTCGCGGCGTCATCGGGTAGCGGGCCGAGCCGCAGTACCGAGAGTCCGGCGGTGCGCAGCGGCGACTCGGTGGCGGCGCGCAGGGTGGCCAGCATCGCGACGGATTCGGAATCGATGCGCCGCGCCACGAAGGCCAGCACCTCGGCGCTGGCCGGATCGAGCCAGTGCGCGTCCTCGGCGACGACCAGCACCGCGCGCTCGGCTCCCGAGTCCGCGAGCAGGGTCAGGGCCGCCATGCCGACCAGGTGCACACTCGGCTCAGCGGTGCTGTCCGACATACCCAAAGCGGTTGTCAGCGCGTCGAACTGACGCGGCGGCAGCGCGTCGAACTCGCGCCGCAGCGGGTACAGGAGCTGATGCAGTCCGGCGAACACCAGGGTGCGCTCGGCTTCCGCCCCGGCGGTGCGCAGCACCCGCAGCCCCGCGGCGTTCGCGGCGGTGACGGTCCGCTCCACCAGGGTCGACTTCCCGATGCCGGGTTCGCCCTCGAGCAGGATGCCGGCGTGCTCGCCTGGGCCGTCCACGAGCGCGGCCAGCTCTTTCAGTTCGCTGTCGCGTCCGAACAACCGCATGGTGACTCTCCTCCCGGTCCCGCGGGTACGAGTCCGGAGGCAGACCCTACCGAAACTGGATTACGTCAAGACAGCGTCATCCGACAGATTCGGCGCACCACCGTCGGAGGCCAAGGTCATTCCATGGCTACCGTTCGTTTTCACCTCATGTCCACGCTGTCTCCCGCCGAAGTCCTGCACGTGCTGACCGACTTCGGGCCCACCCGTCCCGAGGCATGGCCGACCATCGACGCCGAGCATTTCGTCGTCCACGCCCGCGGCGATGATTGGGCCGAGGTCACCGAGGGCACCGCCGCCGCCTGGGAGCGCGCCCGCTATCAGTGGGATCCGGCGGGCGACACCGTCACCATCACCACCCTGGATTCCAAACTCTTCGGCGCGGGCGGCGGCTGGATCTTCCACATCACCCCCGAGCTCTCCGGCAGCCGCGTCGACGTCGAATTGACCCGGACCCCAAAGGCATTGAAAGGCAAGCTGCTGGCGGCACTCCTACCCCTGATCGGCCCGTCCTCGCTACGCAAGTCCTTCGCCACCCCACTGCGGGCCGCGTGATGTCGCACACCGAATACCCCACGATCGCAACCCTTTTCGTCTGCGGCCCGATCGCCATGCTGATCTGGTCCGAGACCGCGGTACTACACGGCCGCGGACCCTCCGCGCGCGAACTCGGCTGACGGGGAACGGAACCCGGGCGCACACCGCTCGACAGCACGAGCTCGGTCGAGCCCGGGTACCGTCAACGCCTGTTCATCGTGATGTTCAGAGGAGTTGACGCGTGGCACTGGGGTGGGTAACCGAACGGACCGTGGGGGACCGATCGGAGGGGGTGGTTCCGGACCGGTCGACACCGGACGGAAATCACCCCGGGGGTGGTCGCTTCACCTCGCTCGGGCGGCGAATCCGCTCGGTGCGAATCGATCTCATCGTCGCCGGCGGCTATCTGTCGCTGGCGGTGCTCGTATTGTCTCGGCTGTGGGCGCATCCGCGCAGCGGGTATCTGATCAAGAGCGATCAGGACCAAACCCTGTACGAATGGTTCTTCGCGCTGACGGCGCACAAGATCACCAACTTCGAGAATCCGTTCAGCACGTCGATGCAGAATTTCCCCGACGGCGTGAACCTGATGGCCAACACCCTCATGTACGGGTTCGGCATACCGCTCACGCCCGTCACGCTGCTGTTCGGGCCGACCGTCACTTTCGCGCTGGCGCTCACCCTGGGGCTGTCCGGTACCGCGTTCGCCTGGTATCTGGTGTTCTCGCGTGAGCTGGTGACATCGAAGTTCGCCGCGGCCGTCGGCGGTGCGTTCTGCGGGTTCGCGCCCGCCATGATCTCGCACACCAACGGCCACCCGAATTACGTTGTGCTGGTCCTGCTTCCGTTCATCGCCATGCGGGTCATCCGGATGGCGCGGCGGGTGAACGACGCCCCGGAGCACGGCACGGCACCGCGACCGCGTGATTCCATCGCGCTGGGTCTGCTGGTCGCCATGCAGATCGCGCTGGGTGAGGAACCGCTGCTGCTGTTCGCGTTGAGCTTCGCGGTCTTCGGACTGGCCTACCTGCGCACCCGCCGCGCCATCGTGGCCACGTTGCGCACCATCGCCCGGCCGGTGCTGCTCGCGGCGCTGATCACCTTGACGCTCACCACGATTCCGCTGTGGTGGCAGTTCCTCGGCACGCAATCCTATGGTTTCGTCGGCCACGGCCGCGTCGGCAACGACCTGCTGACGCTGTTCCAGTTCTCCTCGTTCTCGGCGGGCGGGACCTTCTCCTTCGGACCCGATGTGAGCATCAACCCGACCGAGCACAACACCTACTTCGGCTGGCCGCTGCTGCTGCTCGGTGCGATCACCGCGTACTTCCTGCGGCACGAGCGCATCGTGCGAGCGGCCCTGACCGTCATCGTCGTGTTCATCGCCCTATCCCTGGGCATCGTGCTGTTCATCGGCGGCTTCTTCACCGGGGTGCCCATGCCGTGGTTCGTCTTCGGCTGGATTCCACCGTTCAACGGAATGATCGAATCCCGCTTCGCCATGGCCGCCATCCCGCCGATCGCGATCATCCTGACCCTGGGCACCCAGCGTGCGATCGATCACCGGCGCACCGCCACCACCCGGTGGCAGCCCCTAGCCTGGTTCACCGCCCTGGCCTGCGCCCTGCTACCCATCACCCCGACCATGCTGCCGGTGGTGGAACGCACAGCCACCCCCGCTTTCTTCACCGATGGCTCTGTGCGCCGGTACATCTCGGACGGTTCCGTGGTGATCGTGCCCCCGCCCACCCCCGTCGACGCCGTCGCCCTGCGCTGGCAACTCGACTCCGACTTCACCTTCCCCCTGGTCGGCGGCTACTACGTCGGCCCCGGCACGGACAAGTCGGCCCACTACGGCCCCGTCACCCGCCCCACCGGCAACATGCTCACCCTGATCCGCATGTTCGGCACCATCCCGGCAATCGACCAGCCCGCCCGCGACCAAGCCCTGGCGGACCTGCGCTTCTGGCACGCCGACGTGGTGGTCCTCCCACCCACCACCAACACCGACGCCCTCCGCAGCGCCATCGACCAACTCCTGGGCTTCCCCGCCCAACAGGTCGACGGCGTCTGGCTCTGGGACGTCCGCCCCCTGCTCTGACCCGGCCCCCGCCAATCACCTCGACACCGAAAGTGATTGGCGGGGAACAGGTTCGGCACCAACGAAAGATGGCCCCGACCGTTACCCGTCGGGGCCATCTTGTGGTGCGCCATCAGGGACTCGAACCCCGAACCCGCTGATTAAGAGTCAGCTGCTCTGCCAATTGAGCTAATGGCGCGTGTTTGCTCTGCTTTGAAGCTTTCCTGTCCGGTTGGCCTCTCTGCGGTGCGGAAGAAACATTAACAGGAGGTGTGGCAGAAAGTGAAATCGGTACGTTGAGCTGGGTTTTTGGGAGAGGGGGCGATCTTGCGGGTGGGTGTTAACGAATTGGGGGTTGGTACGGATGAACCGGTCGAGCCCTAGCGGGGGTGCGGTATCGGCGTGTGGTGAGGGCGTACGGCCTGGCAGAATGGTCGGGGCGTGGTCTCGGCCGAACCCCGTGGGCGTGGTGGTCGAGCAGGCGTGGTCGGGGCGAAATCTCCGGGCCGACACACGCACCGAGACATGGAGTGGGGTTGTAATGAGCAATGGTCAGGGCCGTTCGACGCGGTGGCGGGGATCCGTAGCCGTGCTGTCCGTGCTGGCGCTTGCGCTGGTGGGGTGCTCTTCGGGGAGTTCGTCGAAGGATTCCTCCTCTGTCGCAATCGATTCCAATCCGGTCAGCGAATTGGTGAAGCCGAAGCTGGTCTCGCCCATCAAGGATGGGCAGAAGGGCGTCTCGCCCGGCGATCCGCTGGTGCTGCAGGTGCAGGACGGCAAGCTCACCAATGTGACGCTCACCAATCCCGAGGGCAAGGCGGTCGGCGGTGAACTCGCCAAGGACGGCCTGTCCTGGAAGCTGACCGAGCAGTTGGGCTTCGCGCGCACCTACAAGCTGGCCGTGGAGGCCATCGGCCTGGGCGGTGCGAGCACCTCGACCATGAGTTTCAGCACCATCTCGCCGAATAACCGCACCCACCCGTACCTGCTGCCCGCCGAGAACGAAGTGGTCGGCATCGGCCAGCCGGTCGCCGTGCAGTTCGACGAGAACATCCCGGACCGCAAGGCCGCCCAGAATGCGATCAAAATCACCACGACCCCCGCGGTGGAGGGCGCCTTCTACTGGGTGAACAACCGCGAAGTGCGGTGGCGGCCCGAGCATTACTGGGCACCCGGCACCAAGGTCGATATCGCCGTGAACGTCTACGGCAAGGATCTGGGCAACGGCCTGGTCGGTGATACCGACATCACCTCGAGCTTCACCATCGGCGAGGCGACGATCTTCTCCGCCGACGACAACACCAAGATGGTGACCGTCGAGAAGAACGGCCAGGTGGTCAAGACCATGCCGACCTCGATGGGCAAGGACTCCACCCCTACCGATAACGGCATCTACATCGTCGGCGACCGCTTCGACAAGATCATCATGGATTCCTCCACCTACGGTGTGGCGGTCAACTCACCCGCGGGCTACAAGACTCCGGTGGACTGGGCGACCCGAATCTCCTACTCCGGCATCTTCTTCCACTCCGCACCGTGGTCGGTCGGCCAGCAGGGCTACAGCAACACCAGCCACGGCTGCCTGAACCTGAGCCCCGCCGACGCCCGCTGGGTGTACGAGAACTCCAAGCGCGGTGACATCACCATCGTGAAGAACACCGTCGGTGGCACGCTGTCCGGTGTGGACGGTCTGGGCGACTGGAATATCCCGTGGACGCAGTGGAAGGCCGGCAACGCCGACGACAACCGCTGATCCGCAGACATGCGAAGGGGCTCCGGCTGGATAAGCCGGAGCCCCTTCGCATTGCTCGATCGTGCCCGCCCCCGAAAGTCTCCTACAGGGTCGGCAGTCCGAGACTGCCCTTGCCGTTCAAGCTGTCGCAGCCGAAACCGGCCTGTCCCAGCACGGTGGACGCGCTACCGGTGACCGCGCACAGCGTCTTGTAATCGCCCAGCAGCATCTTGTCCAGATTCGGCAGGCCGAACGATCCGGTGCCGGTGGAGCCGGTCGTCGCGAGCCCGCCCGAGCTGCCGGTCTTGGCCGATCCGGAGGCGGAGCCGGTGACCTCTGCCTGCATGGGATCGTCGCTCTGAGTCTTGCTCGAGGCGTCGGTGAGAGTGATCTCCGCAGAGGCGACCGCGGGAGCGGCGCTCAGAATCGCCGCCGTGGCCAGCAGAGTTGTTACGGTACAACGCTTCACGTAATGGTCTTCCTTGATCGAGCCTGGGTCGGGGGCCCCGACCTCCCCCATGTGAGAAGCAGTCTACGAAGATCAAGTGGTATGCGCCACAAAATCAGGTCCAGTGCTGTTTCAGTCACAATCGGAATGGGTATCTCACCCGATGCGAGCGATCGCTCGCACGGGCGCTCCGTCCGCGCCGGGCAGGTTCAGGGGGAGTAGGGATACCTCCACGCGATGACCCAGCTGCTGTTCGCTCAGCACCCGGTCCAGCGCGGTGAGATTCTCGGCGATCACAGCGTGCGCGCCGCACAGGATCCTATGTGACGGAATGTCTTGCGCCGGAGTCGGATCCACACTCAGCGTATCGATCCCGACGGTCCGAATCCCGGACTCGACCAGATAGGCCGCGGCCGCCGAATCCAGATACGGATGGGCCAGGTAATCGGGTGTTCCCCAGTGCTCGGACCAGCCGGTGGCGACCAGCACGATCTGTCCCGCGCCGATCTTGCCCTCGAAGTACTCGCGGCCGATCGCCGTGCGCGGCCCCAGGCCCCGCGCGTCCACCACCACCGCCGGTCCGAGGAACTGCTCCAGCGGCAGCGCGTCCAGCGCGGGCAGGGTGTCGTCGATATGCATCGGCGCGTCCACATGCGTCCCGGTCTGCGAGCCCATATCCACGTGCAGCACATTCACCCCGTCGACGGCGACGGTCAGCGCCGGGCGAATGCTCACCTCGGGATCGCCGGGATACACGGGCATTGCGGTCCGCAACGGGACCGACAGGTCGATGATGCGCACGCGCTCAGCCTAGAACCCGAGGCGCGGGCAGCCTAGAACCTGAGGCTTCGGGGCCTTGAAACCGGAGACTCACCAGGTTTGGAACCGGCTACTCGCCGGACTTGGAACTCCAGGCTCACGCGGCAGCGCCGGACCAGTCGTCGAGGGCCTCGCCGAGTCCCGGCAGCCCGGGTTCATCGGTTGCCCAGGCCGCGTAGCCGTCCGGGCGGATCAGGATCGCGGCGGGGACCGGGATCGGGCCGACCCCGGGAACACGCCACGGCGTCCCCGGGGTGTGGGCGGTGACGATGTCCACTCGAGCACTCCATTCGGGGCCCGCGGGAGCCTCGGTCTCGTTGAGCAGCAGCAGGATTGGGTGAGCCCGGCGTAGCAGTTCGTAGACGCGGGAGGTGCCGGTGGCGGTGCGCAGGATCGCGTCGGGGACGCGGCGGCCCGCCAGCGGGTGCTCACATTTGGTGTCGTACCGGATATCCAAGGCGGTGATCTCCAGACCGAGGCGATGCCGGATTGGATCGGTGGCGATGAGTTCGCTCATGACATCGCGCAGCGCGTCGGAATGTGTGCCCGGGCGCATGAGCGCGGTTTGCGCGCGGGTGTTGTGCAGGACGCGGGCGGCGATGGGGTGGCGCTCGGATTCATAGGTGTCCAGCAGGGATTCGGGAGCGGTGCCGTGCACGGCGGCCGCGAGTTTCCAGCCGAGGTTGACCGCGTCCTGGATCCCGAGGTTCTGGCCCTGCCCGCCCGCCGGATAGTGAATATGCGCGGCATCGCCCGCGAGGAAGACCCGGCCGGTCCGGTAGCGCTCGGCCTGGCGGGCGGAGTCGCCGTAGTGGGTGACCCAGCGCGGGCTGTGCATACCGAAGTCGGTGCCCGCGAGTTCGGTGAAGTGGGCGCGGAAATCCTCGAAGGTCAATTCGGTGCCGCGCGGCAGCACCAGATCGTGGCGCTGCACGATGAGCCGGTACCAGCCGGGCTCGAACTGGATGGCGGAGTAGTCGCCCGCGGCGCCGCGGCGGCCGAAGAACGGCGCCGCGGGCGGATCGGCGAGTTCGACATCCGCGAGCATGCCGGTGGCGGTGGCATCGGTGCCTGGAAAGCCGATACCGGCGAGCTTTCGGACCGAACTGCGGCCACCGTCGCAGCCGACCAGATAGGCGGCGCGCACGGTGCGCGGATGTGCGCCACCGAGCTCGACCCGCACGCCCGAATCATCCTGCGAGAAGCCGGTGACGGGTGAATTCCACGCCGTATCGACGCCCAATTCGGTTGCGCGGCCTTGAAGTTCGCGTTCCATCACCGATTGCAGGATGGCCAGCATGTACGGGTGCTCGGTATCGAAGTCACTGAAGTCCAGCGGCAGTCCGCCGAAGTGACCGGCCTGCATGCGGCGGCCCTGCGGGAGCAGCCGGTCGAGCAGGCCGCGCTGATCCAGGATCTCCATGCTGCGGGCGTGGATGCCACCGGCCCGCGATTCGCCGGTGCGGGCGGGGAGTCCGTCGACCAGGGCCACCCGGACTCCGGCCAGGCGCAGTTCGCTCGCGAGCATGAGCCCGGTCGGTCCGCTACCGGCGATGACGACGTCCGTGGTCTCCATGACAATCTCCTTAACAACGTTAAACCCTTAACGTCGTTAAGGAGACCAGAACGCTGTTAAGGTGTCAAGGGTGAGCGAGAAACCGGCTGTGAAGCTCGATACCAAGGCCATCGCCCGGGCCGCCCTCGAGCTGCTGGACGAGGCCGGGCTCGACGGACTGACCATGCGCAAGGTCGCCGCCGCGCTGAATGTGCAAGCGCCCGCGCTGTATTGGCATGTCAAGAACAAACGCGAACTGCTGGACGCCATGGCCCAGCACATCTTCGTGGCCGCCGTGGAGGGGCTGGAAGCGCCGCGCCAGGGGGTGGACTGGCGGGACTGGCTCATCGAACTCGCGCAGCGGCTGCGGCAGTCCATGCTGCGCTACCCGGACGGCGCGCGCGTCTCCGCGGGCACCTTCATCGATGACGAAGCCATGTGGCGCACGGTGGAATTGACCCTGCGCACGCTGGAGGACGCCGGACTGGCCCGGGATTCGGCCGAACGCGTCTTCCCCATCCTGCTGCACTACACCACCGGATTCGTCATCGAGGAGCAGGCGCGGACGGGGGTGGAATACGCCGAAAACCCTTATGCGGCGGGACAGCTGGAGCAGGCCGTCGATTCCGGCCGCTATCCGCGCACCGCTCGCATGATCGCGGGTTTCGCGGCCGTCGACCCCGATGTGGAATATCTCACCGGACTCCGCGTCATACTCGCCGGAATCGAGGCCGCGCCGGAGTAGCGGGCGCGCCCGACCGTGAAAACGACTGTTCCGGAGACGGGATTCAGCCGCGATCCGACGGGATCGCGGCTGACCGTTTGCGGGACTGTGGAATTCGATTACAGCTTGTCGGCGCGTATGCGGACCGCCGTGCCGTAGGCGCAGATCTCCTGGCCGATATCGGCGAAATCGTTGGCGTCGAAACGCATTGCCAGTACGGCGTCCGCGCCGAGCTCCAGCGCGTGCTCGACGAGACGCTGCCGGGCCTCCTCGCGGCTGTCGGACAGCATCTTGGTCATACCCTTGAGTTCACCGCCGAACATGGACTTCAGGCCCGCGCCCAGCTGTGAGCCGAGGTGGCGGCTGCGCACGGTGAGGCCGAAGACATCGCCGAGCACCTCGGTCACCTGGTAGCCGGGCAGATCATTCATGGTGCTGACGATGACGTGGTCCGTGCCGATGCGGCCGGTGGTGTGATCCTCGTTGACGCTCATGGCGTTTCCTCTCGTCGATGCGTACCCCTCGATCCTCGGTAATCGGGGGTGCGCTCGACATCGCCCGCAGGTCCCGAGCCGATCGGTCTCAGGTCCCGAATCGGGTCATCCCCGAGTAGCGCGAAAGTGCGAATCACCCCCCTCATCAGGATGATTCGCACCCTTGGTCAGCTGACGGGCGAGGCTTCCGGCTCGTCCTGCGCGCTCTGCCGCCGCAGCACCGAATGCTTGCGGCTGTAGGCGAAGTAGACGATCACGCCCAGCGCCATCCAGACCACGAAACGCAGCCAGGTCTCGATGGAGAGGTTGAGCATGAGCCACAGGCATGCCAGCGCCGCCAGGATCGGGACGACCGGAACGAAGGGGACGCGGAAGCCGCGCGGCAGATCCGGGCGGGTGCGGCGCAGGATCGGGACGCCGATCGACACCAGCACGAAGGCGACCAGCGTGCCGATATTCACCATCTCCTCGAGCGTGCCGAAATCCACGAAACCCGCGAGCAGGGCGCAGACGATGCCGACGATGACCGTCAGGCGCACGGGCGTGCCGTGCTTACCGGTGCGCGCCAGACCGCGCGGCAGCAGGCCGTCCCGGGCCATGGCGAACAGCACCCGGGTCTGACCCAGGAACATCACCATCACCACCGTGGACAGGCCCGCGAGCGCGCCGATGGAGATGATGTTCTTCACCCACATATCCCCGTGCAAGGCGAAAGCCGTTGCCAGGGTGGCATTTCCATTGGCCAGCGCGGTGTACGGGACCATACCGGTCAGCACCAGCGAGACCGCGACGTAGAGCACGGTGACGATCGCGAGCGAACCGAAGATGCCGCGCGGCACATTGCGCTGCGGATCGCGCACCTCCTCGGCGGTGGTGGCCACCACATCGAATCCGATGAAGGCGAAGAACACCAGGCTGGCCGCGGCCAGCAGGCCGTACCAGCCGAAACTCGTTCCGCCGGAACCGGTCAGGAAGCTGAACAGCGACTGATGCACCCCGCCCGCCTTCTCCGAGGGCTGCGACGGCGGAATGTACGGGGTGAGATTGGACGCCTTGAAATAGGTCGCGCCGACCACCAGCACCAGCGCGATCACCGCCAGTTTGATCCCGACCGCGATGGCCGACACCCGCGAGGAGAGTTTGGTGCCGGTCGCCAGCAGCACCCCGACCACGGCGATGATAAGCACAGCGCCCCAATCGAAATGGATCGAACCGAGTTCGAGGATGGGCGGGCGGGAACCCAGTACCTCACCGAGATACTGGGACCAGCCCTTGGCCACCACGGAGACCGCGAGCGCGAATTCCAGAATCAGATCCCAGCCGATGATCCACGCGATGATCTCGCCGAAGGTCGCGTACGCGAAGGTGTACGCACTGCCCGCCACCGGTACGGTCGAGGCGAATTCGGCGTAGCAGAGCGCGGTCAGCCCGCACGCGATCGCCGCGAAGACGAACGCCAGCGATACCGATGGCCCGGCCACCGTGCCCGCCGTGCGAGCGGTGAGGGTGAAGATGCCCGCGCCGATGACGACCGCGACGCCGAAGACGGTGAGGTCCTTGGCCGTTAGATCCTTGCGTAGCTTGGCATCCGGGTCATCGGTGTCCCGGATCGACTGTTCCACTGATTTGGTGCGGAATAACCCGCTGGTGATCGCCACTTCTGGTCTCCTCCTTGAAACTCCGGCGTCGCGGTCAGATGGTCCGCGGGATGGCGTCGAGCCGGCGCTCGGCGAAACGATTCGCCGCCGCCCCGGTGCCGATGCCGGAAGCCTGTGCCGCCGTGATGATGTCGCGGCAGCGGTCGTAGATGGCCGTCACATCGGATTCGATGGCGACGGGATCGGCGGCGCGCAATTCGCCCGCCACCTGCATGAGGCCGCCGGCGTTGGCGACGAAATCGGGGACCCAGGTGATACCGCGCTCGTTCAGCGACCGCTCCACCTCGGGGGTCGCGAGCTGGTTGTTGGCCGCGCCGCACACCAGTTTCGCTTCGATGGTTTCGGCGGTGGTCGCGGTGAGAATGCCGCCGAGGGCGCACGGGGCGTAGATGTCCACGGGTGCGGTGGCGACGGTGCTCAGCAGGCGAACCGACGGGTGCTGCCGCGAAATACGCTGTAGGGCCGCGTCATTCACATCGGTGGCGCATACCTCCGCGCCGTCGGCGAGCAGCATGGCGATGAGCTCGCCGCCCACCTTGCCGACGCCTTCGACGCCGACCGTGCGACCGGCCATCGACGGTGCGCCCCAGACGGATTCGGCTCCGGCGCGCATGGCGTGGAAGACGCCGAGCGCGGTCAGCCGGGCACTGTCACCGGAGCCGCCCGCTGCGGTGCTGCGGCCGGTCACGAACGCGGTGTGCTTACCGATGACATCCAAATCATCGGTATTGGTGCCGACATCGCCCGCCGTGATGTATCGGCCGCCAAGGGTATTGACGAACCGCGCGTACGCGGCCAGCAGTTCCTCGGTCTTCATGGTCGCCGGATCGCCGATGATGACGGCCTTGCCGCCGCCCAGATTCACCCCGGCCGCCGCGGCCTTGTACGTCATGCCCCAGGACAGCCGCAGCACATCCTCCAGCGCCGCCGATTCGCTCGCGTACGGGTAGAAACGGGTGCCGCCGAGCGCGGGCCCCAGCGCGGTCGAATGGATCGCGATGATCGCCTTCAACCCGCTCTTATCGTCCTCGCAGAACACGACCTGTTCATGGCGTCGCGAGCTCAGTTCCTGCGAACGGCCGAAAACGCCTGTCTCGGTGTGCATTGCGGTCACAATCGATTCCTCTCTGCATGCCGCATGGTGGCGGCGGGGGTGGTGCCGCTTGTGGCGGCATACCGGTTCACGCCGGGTGTGGCGGTACCGGTGTGGATCCCGGCCGAAAGCACGCCGGGATGACGAGACAGAGTCTGTGCGGAGGTTGGTGGGGGCGGCTCGCCATGTCAGTGGCATTCCGCACCGTCATCCCGGCATGGTCTTGGCCGGGATCCACACTCGCGGTGCGGAAACCTCACGCGGCGGATGTCAGTCGAGGCCCAGGTCGCGCAGGCCGGACCAGTACAGGTCGACGTTGGCGAGTTTGACGTCCTCGTAGCCGCGGACCAGGTCGGGGAGGGTGGCGGCCGCGGTGGCGGTGTCGTAGGTGTCGGGGGTCAGGGTGGTGGCGAGGCGCTGCACGAGGGCGGTGTAGTGGGCGAGCAACTCGCGCTCCACCTTTCGGACGTGAGCGTATCCGAAGGGGTCCAGGCGGGTCCCGCGCAGCGACTTCCCCTTGGCGAGAAGCTTCAGCGCCACATGGGATTTGGGGCCGAGGCCGATCTTCTTCTTGCGGCCCATCGCGCGCAGGATCGGCGGATGCAGTTTGTAGGTGAGGTTCTCGCCGTCGGGCACCTGTTCGCTCACCTGCGCCAGGAAGGCGGGATCCACCAGCAGGCGGGCCACCTCGTACTCGTCCTTGTAGGCGGTGAACTTGTGCAGGCCGCGGGCCACGGCCGCGCTGAACTCGGTGCGCTCGGTGACGGATCGTTCTGCCGCCCACACGGATTGGACCGTGTCCACATAGCGGCGGGCGACCTTGATGTTCTGGTAGCGCACCAATTCGGCGGCGCGCAGTTCCACCAGTCGGCGCACCTCACCCTCGAAGCCGGTTCCGGCCAGCAGTTCCGGCGGGAGCGCGGCCGGGGCGCGCTGCGGCGCAATCGGTTCGACCGCGGCGGCGAAGGCGGCGGGATCCGCGATCGCGACCCGGCCCCAGCGGAAGGCGGCGATATTGGCCCCCACCGCGACACCGTTGATGCCGATGGCCTCCTCGATCGCCGCGGCGGGCAACCGGAGTCCGCCGGTCTGGAAGGCCGCGCCGACCATCAGGAAATTCGCGGCGGCGGTATTGCCGAAGAGCTTCTCGGCCGCTGCCAACGCGTCGAAATGGCTCAGCGAATCCGACACCGCGGCAAGTCGATCCAGCAGTTGCGGCGTTTCCGGATAGCTGACCGACTTGTCGTACACCATGTCACCGGTGGGCGTACGGCTGGTGGAGGCGATCGCCACTGTGCCGGAGGGATTTCCGTACTGGAGGTTCTTCGGATCGGCGGCCGTCAGCAGATCGATGGCGATGACGCAGTCCGCGCTGCCCGGGGTGAGCCGGTTCGACGGCTCCAGCGTCGTGGTCGAGAACCGCAGATGCGATACGACCGGTCCGGCCTTCTGGCTCAATCCGATCTGATCCAGGCTCTCGACCTCGTACCCGGCTCGCAGTGCGGCCGTGGCCAGTACCTGGTTGACCGTGACGATGCCGGTACCGCCGATCCCGGCGAGCAGCACATTCTGCGTGCCCACCGGCGCGTCCAGTCCGGGATCGGCCACCACCGGCGGCTCGGCGCGCTTACGGGACTTCTTGCGCCCCTTGGCATCCGGAACCACCTCGACCGTCACGAACGACGGGCAGTCCCCGTCCAGGCAGCTGTAATCGGTATTGCAGGAGGTCTGATCGATCCGCGTCTTGCGCCCGAATTCCGTCTCGACCGGTTGCACCGAAAGGCAATTGGACTTCACACCGCAATCACCGCAGCCCTCGCAGACCGCCTCGTTGATCACCACGCGGGTATTGCGCACCGGCAGCGTGCCGCGCTTGCGCTGCCGTCGCGCGTCGGCGGCGCAGTGCTGGTCGTAGATCAGCACGGTGACGCCTTCGATCTCGCGCAGCGCCCGCTGCGCCTCGTCCAGCCGGTCGCGATGCCACAGCAGCGTGCCCTTGGCCAGTGCGCGCCGATTGTGCCGCTTGGGTTCATCGGCGCAGATGATGATCTGCTTGACGCCCTCGGTGGTGAGCTTATGCGTCAGCTGCGCCACCGACAGGATGCCGATGGCGTCCTGCGCGCCGGTCATGGCCACGACCTCGTTGTAGAGCAGTTTGTAGGTGATGTTCACCCCCGCCGCCACGCACGCCTGCACGGCCAGCTGCCCGGAGTGGAAGAACGTGCCGTCCCCGATGTTCTGGAACAGATGCGGCACATCGGTGAACGGCGCCTGGCCGATCCACTGACTGCCCTCACCACCCATCTGGGTGAGTCCGGTGACGGCGCTGTCGCCGCGGCCGGACATGGTCACCAGGGTGTGGCAGCCGATACCGCCGCCACCGATCGAACCCTCCGGAATCGCGGTGGAGCGATTGTGCGGGCAGCCGGAGCAGAAGTACGCGGTGCGCTTGGTGGACAGCACCTCCAGCGAAAGTGCGGGCGGGGCAGCCCTTTTCAGCTCGACGTGTGCGCGCAGCACCCGGCGCAGCGGAGCGAGGAGTCGCCCCGGGGTCAGTTCGCCGTCGGCGGGCATGAGCGGCGTACCGCGCTCATCCAGCTTGCCCAGAATGCGCGGCGCATCGGCCGTGCCGTACAGGATCTCGCGAATCTGCGTCTCGATGAACGCGGTCTTGTCCTCCACCACGATCACCTGCTCGAGCCCCCTGGCGAACGCGGTGACCTGCTGTGCCCCAACGGGATACGGCATACCGATGCGCAGTAGTCGAATCCCGGCGCGATGCAGGACCGCCTCGTCGACGCCCAGATCCAGCAGCGCCTGCCGCACCGCGTCGAAGGTGGTGCCGGTGGCGGCGATGCCGATCTTGGCGTCCGCCGGATTCACCTCGATGACATCGAGATCATTGAGCGCCCCGAACTCCCGCACCGTGGCCCAGCGCGGCCCGTACAGATCCGCCTCGGCCAGCACGCTGTCCGCCGGAGCCGCCATCGGCCGCTGCCGATAGACGAAAGGCTTCCCCTCCCACTGCACTTCGGGAATCGTGAGGGGTAGATCCGCGACCGTGGCATCTACCGTCCAGGCCCCGTCCGCGACATCGGCGACGATCTTCATGGCCACCACGCAGCCCGAAGCCCGCGACAGCGCGACCCCGGCCATACCCATGGTGATGATCTCTTCCGCATTGCGCGGGAACAGCACCGGCACACCCATGGCGGCCAGCGAGCGCTCGCTCACGGCGGGCACGGTGGAGGATTTCGAGGCCGGATCATCGCCGACCAGCAGCAGTACGCCGCCGCGGGCGTTGACCCCGTACATATTCGCGTGCCGGATGGCATCGGTGGCGCGATCCACGCCGGGGCCCTTGCCGTACCAGACTCCGATGACCCCGTCGTGGGTGGCGCGCCCGGCGGGCAGATCGGCTTGACTGCCCCACACCGAGGTGGCGGCGAGTTCCTCATTGAGTCCGGGTACGAAGGTGATGTCGTGCTCGGACAGCACATTCGGCATGCCGAGCAGCATTTTGTCGACCCCGCCCAGCGGGCTGCCCTGATATCCGGAGACGAAGGTGGCGACTCGGCGGCCGGCGCGGATATCGCGCACATGCTGTTCCACCAGTAACCGTGCGATGGCCTGCACGCCGGTCAACAGGACCGGTCCGGCGCCGGAGCGATAGCGGTCGGCGAGGTCGTACGGGGCGGCCGGTTCGGCCTGCTGCGATGAGGGGCAGGCAACGCTGGTCATGAACGGTCACCACTCTTTCCACAGCCCAGATCGTGAGCTGCAAACGACAGGGACTAAGCAATCGGTGCTGCGAAATCTGCCGTTAAGGGGTGATCTGTGTCAACAGAAGGGCAAAAAGTTGATCAGACTGCTCAAAAGTGATCTGCGGCACTTCTGCGCGTACAACATTCTGCTCGAGCGAGGGGAGACCCGGGTCACATCATGTCGGGTTAGTCGGTTTTGTCAGATGCTCGACGAGCGGCAGTGACCGGTACTCGATCGGGGTGGCGAGCGCCAGCATGGTCTCGGTATGCCGCACCCCGTGAATGGCGTGCACGCGCTGAATGATCCCCAGCAGATCCTGCTGCGACTGCGCCGCGATCCGCACCAGCAGATCCGAACGCCCCGTGGTGGCGTGCACCTCGAGCACATTGGGGAATTCGCGCAGCGCCTCGACAATCCCGTCGATCTTGTTCTGATCCAGTTCCACCCCGAGGAACGCGTGCACCGCGAAGCCGATCGCCTGCAGATCCACCGATGGCGGATAGCCGCGCACCGCCCCCGATGCCTCCAGCCGTTTCATCCGCGCCTGCACCGTATTTCGCGCGATCTGCAACCGCTGCGCCAATTCCAGGATCGGCGCTCGCGGATCGGCCGCCAGCTCCGCCAGCAGTGCGGCATCGAGTGCGTCGATCTTGATGGTCATGCCGCATTTTCGCATGGCGGAGGCGGCCAACTCGGGTGTGCCGGGAATGCGGCCGCGTAGGGGAACGGATACGCGGCCCCCGTGCTGTTCCGGGCGGGCCGGTTACGACACCGCTCCGATGAAGCCGCCGATAGCGGCACCGATGGCACAGCCGACAATGGCTCCGACCAGGAAGAACCAGATGCCGATCACAATGCCGACCAGACAGCCGACCGCTGCCCCGGCCAGTATCGCGCCGCCATTGGCATCGACGGTGTGCACGAAGGGCAGACCCTGGCTACTGGTCGCCGCGGCTGTCGGACCGCCCACCGGGGTGAGGGTCAATTCCGTGGCACTGGCCAGAGTCGGTGTGACGGAGAGGGATTGACCCACATCCGTCTGCAGGGTCGTCGGTATGGCGCCGACGATCGTGCCGTCGTCCGCGACCACCTGTACCGCGTCCGGGGTCAGCACGAAGTGGCCGGAGGCGAGGGTGACGAGGGCGTTCGAATGATCGGCGGCGAGGGTTGTGGTGTAGCCGACCTGGCCGTCCACGCCGCTGAGGGTGATATCGGCGAGACCGGCTTCCCCGTGTGCCGTCGCCATGGTGGTTACGGTGGCTGCGATCGCGAGAACCGCTGTGGCCACCAATTTCTTGATGAACATTGTCTTTCCATCCGTCCGGGTTTTCCTTTGCTGTTCCCCCGACGAACGGCACCGGATGTCTGTCGATTATGCGCTTGCGGAGGGTTAGCTGTCGATGGTTTTCCGATCTTGTGAGCGTCAAGGATTGCAATCAGCTCGAGCGGTTGGAAATACGTTGCGGGCGAACCGGATTGAATGGCGTTGTGCAGATCAGCAACGGGACAGCCATCGATGTAGACACCTCGCTGCATCCACTCGACGATCCGGTGCGGGCGTCGCTGCGCGGCGTACACGCCCGATTCGCCACCTGGGTGGGGCGAATCGGCCGCTACGACCCGGAGGTCGCGCGCTTCATCGGCCATCCGCCCGAGCTGGACGAGCAGGACTGGGCCGATCTGGCCACCGTGCTCGGCCCCGGCGGCGGCACCGCCCTGCGCGGCCTCGGCCATGAACTGCCGCCCGGCTGGATCGTGCATCAGGTGCTGGATTCGGTGCAGATGGACGGTTCGGGCCTGCGCGTCGCGCACGATCCCGAACTCGACATCCTCACGCCCGCCGACGTACCCGAGATGCTGGCGCTGATCGCCCGCACCGAACCCGGGCCGTTCGCACCCCGGACCATCGAGATGGGCACCTATCTCGGCCTGCGGGTGGACGGCCGCCTGGTAGCCATGGCGGGCGAGCGCATGCATCCGCCGGGCTGGACCGAGATCAGCGCCGTCTGCACCGATGCCGAATTCCGCGGCCGCGGTCTGGCTTCGCGTCTGGTGCGCGCGGTCGGCGCGGGTATCCGCGAGCGCGGTGAAATCCCGTTCCTGCACGCGGTCGCGCACAACACCACCGCGATCAGCCTGTACGAAACCCTCGGCTTCACCCTGCGCAAGCGCGGACAGCTGACTTTGGTGCAGGCTCCGGACTAGCGCGCAATCGATTGCGGCGCAGTTCGGTCACTCCGCCTGAAACGTCCCTTAAAGTCGCAATCGATGGTCACCCGAGACGGATCCGACCGGCGCTCCGCCGCAGTCCACCTACCCGCGCGGCACCGGATCGAGCTCGACCGCATTCAATTCGCTCACGATTTCGGGGTCGCCGTGCGCACGGCCCGCGCATCCCGAGGCTGGTCGGTGCCGTCCCTGGCCCGGCGGGCCGCGCTGTCGCGCGCCGAGATCGACGCCATCGAATCCGGGCTGCCCATGCCGGGCACGGTGCTGGCCCGCGTCGCGGCCACGCTCGGTATCGCCGTGCCATGAAAAACAGCTCAGGCCCGAGGTATACCTCGGGCCTGAGCTGTTGGGTGACCGACGGGATTCGAACCCGCGACAGCCAGGCACAAGATCGCAGGATTTCTGGGGGTCCTGACGCATCCTCGGGCAGCCCCGGATAGCGAGAAAACCGCAGTTCCATGGCGAATATCTGTGATGGTCCGCGTCCCGGTCGGTCCTCGATCGTCCTGCGGTGTCCGTGCTCAGAAATTGGAAATGAGTTGGAAAGGTTGTTCGGGCCATCGCAATGCCGGCGTGCCTACTCGGCGATACGTGCCCAGGCGCTCCGAACCGCGGCAAGCGCTTCCTCTGCGGTGATGTTCAGCCGGGTTTGCCCGGCTAGTTGCGAGTTCCAGTCGACTTCGGCTGGTGCGCGATCGAACAGTTCGGGGCTGGGGAGCCGGTTGGTAGGGCCGTACCGGCGATACAGTGCGCCCGCGTCATCGTCGATCGCGCCGATGTTGTTCAGCGCCCACAGATCCCAGAGATCGCGGGACGCACGGCGGTCGTGCCACGTCGCGGTCTTTCCGGCGACGAAGGCCGGCAGCGTGGGCACAAACAGTTCGGCCGCTGGCACGTCGCCATAGCGCTGTTCGAGACTGCGAAGTTCGGTGGGCCACAGGGCCCGGCCGCGTGCGGACAACAAACTGAACTTTTACCGATATGCCAGATGCAGTGCGAAGACTGGCGGCACCGGTATCCGGGACGTCGCTGAGTGGCGGCACCCATTCCAGCCGACCATAGCTACGTGCGACCGCACGCGGCAGCTCGACATCGAGCTCGGTCGCTAGGACTGTTCGATTCTCCAACGCGACCAGATCGATGTCCTCGCTGAGCCTGCCGCTGGCCAAATGTGTACGGGCGAGCGCGGTTCCGCCGATGAAATGCAGTCGGTCACCGAAGCGGCGGCCGATTGCGGCGAGTAGGTGGGAGATTAGATGGTCGCGCTCGACCTGCTCTGGAGATACGCCGAATTGAGCTGCGACACTGTCATGTTCATCGTTCATTCCCCACCCAGTCTTCTGCGCGACGAAGCGCCGAGCGCAGGCGCTGATCGGCCGCGAGCTGTGTAAGTCTCGTCGAATCGCTTCGGCGGTAAAGCGCGGTGATGGCCGCATGAACCTCTGTTCCGGCATTGCCCAGTTCCGGGCGCCGGGCGAGATCGAGGACGGTCTGTTCCGGCGTGGTGACCAGCATCGGGCCCAGCGGCGACTCGACGCGCTCGGCGTCGAGAACCTCGGTATCGCGGCGAACGAACCGAACGTGTGCGGGTCGGTCGGTCAGCGCGATCGGTCGGTGTTGAGTCGGAACCGCGATTACTGCTGTCGCCAGCGCGCGGGGTATCGCTCCAAGCACGCGCGCCGCGCTGATGCCCATGACGACAGCATGATCCGCCCCGTAAATCGAGGACGCGATACCTGCGGCCGCTGCCTCTAAGCCGGGCAGCCAAGTACGGCCGATGTAGTCCGGCGGGATGATGATGTAGTAACCGTGAGCGACACGGTGCAGCACGCCCCGATCCACCAGTCGCGCGACCTCGGGCCCCGGCTGTGCATAGATTTCGGTCAAGTCCTGCGGTCGCACTGTTCTCAGCGGTGCCCGCCAGAGTCGGCTCGGTAGCAAGGTGCTGTGTCGTTCGATCACCGCTAACACCATCCTTCAAACAGTATGCATTTCTTTGGCTATAACCCAATAAAATGCATACTACTGCCCCTAGGTTTCATCTTGCTAGCTACTCGGCCGGAGATCATCCGCATGCTCGAACGGTGCTCAACGCCTACGTCGCATGAGGAGGTTGGAAGAAATGGCTTCAGAAGTTGGTGAGAAGTTGGAAAGAGTTCGAGTAAGCAAAAGGCCCAGGTCGGAGAAATTTCTCCGACCTGGGCCTTCTCGGGTGACCGACGGGACTCGAACCCGCGACAGCCAGGATCACAACCTGGTGCTCTACCAACTGAACTACGGTCACCATTGCCGGTTGTTTCCGGCGCGGTAGATCGTATCGCGATCCGCCGCTGAGTACCTAATCGGCTGGTTAAGCGGTATTTCCGGTCGGTTTCCGGCTGAGTTCGGCCGCTACGACGGCGATCTCGGCGGTCGAGGGTCCGGGCGGGGCGACGAAGGCGGTGCGGCGGTAGTACTGCAGTTCGCGGATGGATTCCTGGATATCGGCCAGGGCGCGGTGGGCCAGGCCCTTCTCCGGCTGGCCGAAGTAGATGCGCGGGTACCAGCGGCGCGCCAATTCCTTGATGGAGCTGACATCGATCATGCGGTAGTGCAGGTGGGCGTCGAGGATGGGCATATCGCGGGCCAGGAAGCCGCGATCGGTGGCGATGGAGTTACCGGCCAGCGGTACCGTGCGCGGTGCGGGCACGTACTGCTTGATGTAGTCCATGATCTGCTGCTCGGCCTCGGCCAGGGTCACGGTGGAGCGGCGGACCTCTTCGGTGAGTCCGGAGCGCGCGTGCATCTCGGTGACCACCGGCGGCATGGCCGCCAAGGCCGCGTCATCGGCGTGAATGACGATGTCCACGCCCTCGCCGAGAATATTGAGATCACTGTCCGTCACGAGTGCGGCCACCTCGATCAGCTTGTCGCTGTCCAGGCGTAGGCCCGTCATCTCGCAATCAATCCACACCACTTTGTCTGACACTCGGGACACGTTAGTCGTTTCCCGGTCGGCGGCCCCCGCGCCCGGCCGCGTCGGGTCCGGTTTGCCACCCGACCGGGCAGTATCCTTTCGGCAAGTTCCGCGATCGTTTGTCGGTTTGGCTAGAGCAGACGGAGGACAGCGCGATGACCACCCCGCAGGAGAAGGCAGCGGCGGCCCGTAAGGCCGCGGAGGAGGCCGCGCGGATCGCGGCGGAGGCGGTGGCGGCGGCCGATGCCGCTGAAAAGGAAGCTGCCGAACAGGAAGCCGCCGATAAGGCCGCCGCCGAGGCGAAGGCCGACGCCCCCGCGAAAGCCGCCGACGGCAAGGCGGATTCGGGCTCGGCGGACGCGGGCGCACCGGATGAGGTCGCGGCGCAGGGGATCGCGGCCGGATACGCGTTCGAGGGGCTCGCGCTGGAATTGGGCACCGTCATGGTGGACGGAAAGGTGCATCCCGATGCGCGGGTGCGGATTCCGATGAAGACCATGAATCGGCACGGGCTCATCGCCGGTGCGACCGGTACCGGTAAGACCAAGACGGTGCAGGGCATCGCCGAGCAGTTGTCGGCGGCGGGGGTGCCCGTCGTGGTCGCCGATATCAAGGGCGATCTGTCGGGGCTGGCGCAGCCCGGGCAGTCCAATGACAAGATCCTCACGCGCGCACAGGAAACCGGTGATCCGGACTGGAAGCCGTCCGGGTTCCCGTGCGAATTCGTCTCACTGGGCACCGAGGGGATCGGGGTGCCGATTCGCGCCACCATCACCTCGTTCGGGCCGATTCTGCTGTCGAAGGTGCTGGGGCTCAACGAGACTCAGGAATCCACGCTCGGGCTGATCTTCCACTGGTCGGATCAGAACGGTTTCCCGCTGCTGGATCTGAAGGATCTGCGCGCGGTCATCCAATTCCTCACCAGCCCGGAGGGCAAGGAGGAATTGAAGGGGATCGGCGGTGTGTCCGCGACCACGGCGGGCGTGATCCTGCGCGCGCTGGTGAATCTCGAGGCCGACGGCGGTGACACCTTCTTCGGTGAGCCGGAACTGGATCCGGCCGATCTGCTGCGGGTGGCGGGTGGACAGGGTGTGATCACGCTGTTCGAATTGGGTGCGCAGGCGTCCCGCCCGCAGATGTTCTCCACCTTCCTGATGTGGGTGCTGGCGGATCTGTTCCAGACGCTGCCGGAAATCGGCGATATGGATAAACCCAAGTTGGTCTTCATCTTCGATGAGGCGCATCTGCTCTTCACGGGTGCCTCGAAGGCGTTCCTGCAGCAGGTCGAGCAGACCGTGAAGCTCATCCGATCCAAGGGCGTGGGCGTGTTCTTCTGCACGCAGCTGCCCACCGATATCCCCAATGCCGTGCTCTCCCAGCTGGGTGCGCGCGTACAGCACGCGCTGCGTGCCTTCACCCCGGAAGATCAAGCGGCGCTGTCGAAGACGGTGCGCACCTATCCCAAGACCGCCACCTACGATCTCGAAAAGGCGTTGACCTCATTGGGAATCGGTGAGGCCGTGGTCACCGTGCTCTCGGAGAAGGGTGCGCCCACCCCGGTGGCGTGGGCGCGCATGCAGCCACCGCGCTCGCTCATGGACACCATCGGCGACGATGGAATCCGTTCCAAGGCACAGCAATCCACGCTGTACAGCAAGTACGGGCAGACCATCGACCGGCAATCGGCCTACGAGATCCTGGCCGAGAAGCTGGCCAAGGCGGCCGAGGAGACTCCCGAACCCGCGCCGTCGCGCGGGCGGGCCAAGGCGCAGCCGGTCGATGAATCCATGGCCGAGAAGATCGTCAACAACACCGCTTTCAAGAATTTCCTGCGGTCGGCCGCCACCGTGGCCGGGCGCGAGATCGGCCGCAGCATCTTCGGCACCCGGAAGCGATAGCGGCACTGCCGGTTTCGGCGCTCAGTGGCCGATATCGCGGCGCATCAGATCCTCGATGGTTTCGCGGCGGACCAGCTCCCGGGTGCTGCCGTCGCGGACCGCGATGATGGGCGGGCGGCCGACGCCGTTGTACGACGAGGACAGGCTGTGGTGGTAGGCCCCGGTGCAGGGCATGGCGAGCACTTCGCCGGGGCGCAGATCGGCGGGCAGGCGGACGTCGGTGGCCAGGATGTCACCGGCCTCGCAGTAGCGGCCCGCGATATTGGCGGTCATATGCGGGCCGGTGGGGTGCCGATTGGCGACTACGGCCTCGTAGCGTGCGCCGTAGAGGGTGACGCGAGGATTGTCGCTCATCCCGCCGTCGACGGTGACGAAGGTGTGGCCGCCTTCGACGTGTTTGATGGACAGCACGCGGTAGAGCGTGATGCCCGCGCGGGCCACGATGGCGCGGCCGGGTTCCATGGCGATCGTGGGACGCGGGAAGGCATAGCGCGCGCAGGCCGCGTCCAGTGAATCCTCGATGATGTCCGCGAGTTCGGCCAGATTCATCTCGGCGTCGCCGGGGCGGTAGGCCACCGCGTGGCCGCCACCGATATCGAGGGTGCCGAGGGTGACGCCGTAATCGTCACGGATCCTTGCCATTTCGCCGATCATGCGACGGATGGCCTCCCCGTAGGGGAAGGTATCGTAGATCTGCGAGCCGATATGACAGTGCAGCCCGGCGAATTCCAGATTGGGTTGGCGCACAATGCGTTCCACGGCTTCGCTGAGCGCGTGGCTGCCGATGGTGAAGCCGAATTTCTGATCGGCGACCCCGGTGCGCACGGCCGGATGCCCGTGCACGTCGACATCGGGGCATACGCGCAGCAGCACTCGCTGCGGTGTGCTCGCCAGCGCCGACAGCAGGGTGATCTCGGTCAGCGAGTCGATGACCACGCGGCCGATTCCGCAGTTGATCGCGGTCTCCAGTTCGGCGAAGGGTTTGCCGTTGCCGTGCAACATGATTCGCTGCGGATTCACCCATGAGGACAGTGCGACGGCCAGTTCCCCGGCCGAGCACACATCGAGCGAGAGGCCCTCTTCGGTCACCCATTCCGCGACCGCCCGGGTGAGCAGCGCCTTGCCCGCGTAGAGCACCTCGGCGTCCGGGAATTGCCGCCGATACGCCTGGCAGCGGGAGCGGACTTCGGTCTCGTCCAGGATGTACGTGGGGGTGCCGTACTGGTCGGCGATATCGGCGAGCGCGACCCCGCCGACGGTGATGCGACCGTCGGCGTCGTAGTGCGTTTCCCGCGGCCAGACCGAGGGGTCGAGGCGAGGAAGCATGCCCCCCGACCGCAGCGACGGGAAAATGTCGAGCAGCGTCACGATGTCTCCTGGATGCGTCCCCGCTATTCCGTAGGCGGGGCCGAATCCAGGACTACGCCGGATCGGGCAGCCGGGGCATATCGGCTACGCGTCCTTGACGACCGGTCGCGTGATCTTGACGGTTTGCGCTCAGCTGCCGAGCTTCTTGTAGGCCGCGCCCGCGACCAGCGAGGTGATCGAGCGCGGGCCGAACTGCCCGGCCAGGCTCATACCCTTGCTGATCAGGCCCGGAACCACGCGCATCTTATTGCGGGCCAGGGCGTCGATGGTGATCTTGGCGGTGTGCGCGGCGGTGACCCAGATGAACTCCGGGATCTTGTTGCCGACCTCTTCCTGATCCGGATTGTCGGTGCGCACCGGGCCGGGGGCGAGCAGCGTGACGTGTACGCCGTGCTCCTTCATCTCCCCGCGCAGCGATTCGGCCCAGGTATTGGTGAACGCCTTGGACGCGGCGTAAGTGGCATTGTTCGGGATCGGCATATTGCCCGCCGCGGATCCGGTGACCAGGATGCCGCCGCTGCCGCGCTTGACCATATTCGGCAGCACCGCGAGCGAGAGGTCGTGCACGGCGACCGCGTTGAGCTCCATGATGTCCCGCTCATAATCCAGATCCAGCTTGGCCAGCGACCCGAAGGTGGCGACGCCCGCGTTATTGCACAGGATCGCGATATCGCGTTCGGCCAGCTCCTTGGCCAGCGGTGCGCGCTGTTCGCGGTTGGACAGGTCCACCGCGCGCACCTCGGCGGTGATGCCGTACCGCGTGCTCAGCCGGGTCGCCAGCTCCTGCAGCAGGTCCTCCCGGCGCGCGACCAGGATCAGCGAATACCCGCGAGAAGCGAGCTCCTCAGCGAGCGCGACCCCGATCCCCGAAGAGGATCCGGTCACAACGGCACGATTATCAGCGGTAGGCGCAGGCAAGCTCACGACCGAAACCCTACCCACTCCCACCCCGCCCGCACCCTCAGGTGCGGGGCTTGGGCTCCATGAAGGCGATGCCCCAGTCGAGGTGGCCGCGCCACACCGGGGCGATGCGGCCGCCCTGAACGGCGGGGCGGGGGTCGCCGATGGGTCCGCCCGCGGCGCGGATGGCCGCCACGGCGGCGTCCAGGTCGGGGGTGAGGAAGGCTACGCCCGCGAGATCGGCGGGCAGGCCGGAGCCGACGGCTTCGATGAAGGGTTCGCCGACGCGGTAGAAGGCCATTTCCGGGCCTTCGGGACCGCGCGGGAAGAAGCGGCGGCGCGGCGGAATGCCCAGTACCGCGGTGAGATTGGCCGCGCCTTCGTCCAGGTTCGGCATCCAGTAGACGACGTGATCGACGATCGTCACGCCGTTCGGGTGCACGGTGTCCGATGCGGAGCCGTTCGAGGCCCGGTCCGGCCGTGCCGTGGCCGGGCGTTGCGCACCGGCATCGGCCGCCAGGTACGGAACGCCGAGAAGTTCTGGGGCGGCGTATGTTTCGTCGAAGCCCCAGGCGGGTTCACCGATGGTGCAGGCGACGTGGCCGATCCGGAATTCGCCGTCGGCGACGGTGAAACCCAGGGCCGCCCAGGCCTGCTCGGTTCCGGGCAGGCCCAGGCGGGTGAGGGTGGGCATCAGAGGGCTGCCGCCAGCCGCGTGCCCTGGTTGATGGCGCGCTTGGCGTCGAGTTCGGAGGCGAGGTCCGCACCGCCGATGAGGTGGATTTGCACGCCCGCCGCCTTCAGCGGCTCCTCCAGATCGCGGACGGATTCCTGTCCGGCGCAGAGGATTACGTTGTCACATTCGATGACGGTGGGGCGCTGACGCTTCTCACCGAAGCTGATGTGCAGGCCCTTGTCGTCGATGCGCTCGTAGTTGACGCCGCCGATCTGCTCCACGCCCTTGGCCTTGACGGCCGCGCGGTGCACCCAGCCCGAAGTCTTGCCCAGATCCTTGCCGAACGAAGAAGCCTTGCGCTGCAACAGCACCACCTCGCGGGCGGCGGGGGAGGGCTTGGGCGCGGTGAGGAAGCCGCGGGCGTTCGGATCGTCGGAGACGCCCCACTCTTCCTTCCACTCGTCCAGCTTGAGGCTGGGATGCCCTTCCACGGTGAGGAATTCGCTGACATCGAAGCCGATGCCGCCCGCGCCGATGACGGCGACCTTCTTGCCGACCGGCTTGCCCTCGCGCACCAGTTCGGCGTAGGTGAGCACCTTCGGATGGTCGATGCCCGGGATATTCGGGATGCGCGGCTTCACGCCGGTGGCCAGGATGACCTCGTCGTAGCGGCCCTCGATGAGCTGCTGCGCGGTGGCGCGGGTATTGAGATGGACGTTGACGCCGGTGATTTCGAGCTGGCGGGTGAAGTAGCGAACGGTTTCGCTGAACTCCTCCTTGCCCGGGATGCGGCGGGCGATATCGAACTGGCCGCCGATCTTGTCATCGGCCTCGAACAGATCCACGTGGTGGCCGCGCTGGGCCAGGCTCACCGCGGCCGAGAGTCCGGCCGGTCCCGCGCCGACGACCGCGAACCGGCGGGTGCGGCGGGTGGGCAGCAGCTTCAGTTCGGTTTCGTGTCCGGCGCGCGGATTCAGCAGGCAGGACACGGTTTTCATCTGGAAGGCGTGATCCAGGCAGGCTTGATTGCAGGCGATGCAGGTGTTGATCTCATCCGTTCGCGCCTGCTGCGCCTTGCGCGCCCACTCCGGATCGGCCAGCAGTGGCCGGGCCAGCGACACCAGATGCGAATCGCCGCGGGTGAGGATCTCCTCGGCGGTCTCGGGCATATTGATGCGGTTCGACGCGCAGACCGGAATGCTGACAATGTCTTTGACCTTGGCGGTCCACTCCACGAACGCCGCGCGCGGGACCGAGGTCACGATGGTGGGGACGCGGGCCTCATGCCAGCCGATATCGGTATTGATGATGGTGGCGCCGGCGGCCTCCACATCCCGTGCGACATCCGCGATCTCGTCCCAGGTCTGGCCGTTCTCCACGAAATCGGCCATGGACAAACGGAATACGATGATGAAGTCGGGCCCGACGGCCTTGCGCACCTTGCGCACGATCTCCGAGGCGATGCGGCGGCGGTTCTCCGCCGAGCCGCCCCACTTGTCCTTGCGCTTATTGGTGCGCGGCGCCAGGAACTGGTTGATGAAATAGCCTTCACCACCCATGATCTCGACGCCGTCGTACCCGGCGAACTTGGCCAGGGCGGCGCAGCGCGCGTAATCGTCGATGGTCTGCTCGACGCCCTTGCTCGAAAGAGCGCGCGGGCGCAGCGGATTGATCGGGGCCTTGATGGAGGAGGCCGAAACACTGCCGGGCATATAGGAATAGCGGCCCGCGTGCAGGATCTGCAGCGCGATCTTGCCGCCCTCGGCGTGCACCGCCTTGGTGATGACGCGGTGCCGGTATGCCTCGGTCTTATTGGTCAGCTTCGCGCCCAGCGGCATCAGCCAGCCGGTGCGGTTGGGTGCGTAACCACCGGTGATGATAAGGCCCACACCGCCTTTGGCGCGTTCGGCGAAGTACGCCGCGAGCCGGTTGGTATGCCAGGCCCGATCTTCGAGACCGGTGTGCATGGAACCCATCACCACGCGATTGCGCAGGGTGGTGAATCCCAGGTCCAGGGGTTCGAACAGATGCGGATAAGCGCTCATTGCCGAGTGCCTTTCGGGTCGGACGCCTGCGACGGGGCTGTGTCGCGCGGCGGGTTGTCTTTGTGCAGAGCGGCAAGAATCTCGTCGCACCAGTCGATGAACCCCTCCTCGACGCGGATGCCACCGCGGAGGACGAGGTACTGGTGCAGGGTGCGGCCGGTGAGCTGATCCGGCGCGGGGTAGTCCTTCTTCTCGAAGGTGCGGTACAGGTCGAGCCGGTGCGCGTGCTCGTCGCGGTGGCGCTTGATCTCTGCGGCCAGGGCGGGGACGTCGCCGAGCGAGGCGGCGCGCAATTTCACGCCGAGCTCATTGCGCATCGGCGTGGTGTCCATGGGTTCGGCGATCCAGCGGGTCAGTTCCGCGCGGCCCGCGTCGCTGACGGTGTAGACCTTCTTATCGGGGCGGCCCGCCTGGGCGACGGCCTCGGCGGTGACCCAGCCCTGTTCCTCCATGCGCTTGAGCACACGGTAGATCTGCTGGTGGGTGGCGTTCCAGAAGAAGCCGATGGATTTGTCGAAGCGGCCGGCCAGGTCGTACCCGGAACTGGCGCGTTCGGTCAGCGATACCAGTAGCGCGTGTTCGAGGGCCATGCGGCCAGGGTAACTGAGACGGGACGTACTATGCAATTCAGTGCATAGGGAATGTCGTGCCGGAGATTCGCCCGGAAAATACCGAAGCGGGGCACCCGCGATGGGGTGCCCCGCTGACCCGTAGCGGGCCTGACTCAGCGTGCGGCGCGGGCCGCGAGCGCGGCGGCGACCAGCACCGTCACCCCCTCCACGATGGCGGTGGTGCCGACCGCGTGCGAGGCGGATAGCGCGGTGCTTCCGGCCAGGCTCAGGAAGACTGAACCGAAACTGGCGATGCCGACCACGATGCCCAACTGCACATTGGTGACCAGGATGCCGCTGGCGTCGGCGGCCAGGGCGAGCGGGATCCTGGCGGTGGTGCGGGCCATGAGCGGACTGAAGGACAGGCCGAAGCCGATGCCCATCAGGCCGAAGATCGTCAGCTCGAGCGGGCCCAGGTCGGCGCCGTCGCGCATGAGCAGGCCCATGATCACCATGGTGGCGGCGGCCAGCACCAGTCCCGCCGGAATCATGGTGGCGTGCAACCGTTCCGGGATGCGCTGCCAGTTCAGGCTGGCCAGGGCGAAGGTGATGCCCATGGGCAGGAACAGCAGTCCGGCGTGCAGGGCGGAGTAGCCGAGTGTGCTCTGCAGGTGGATGGCCATCACGAACAGCCAGCCGCCGAAGGTGCACATCACCACGAAAAGTGTTGCGGCGGTGAGCACCAGCCCGGGGGCGCGCAATACCCGATCGGCGAACAGGGGTTCACCGCCGCGGTGGTGCACCCAGCGCTCCACCAGCCAGAAGCCCGCGAATCCCGCTGCGGCGGCGGCCAATGCGATCCAGGTCCACACCGGCCAATCCTGCTCGTGTCCGAGCACCAGCGGCAGCACCAGCAGCAGGACCGCCGGAGTGAGCACCGCCAGACCCGCGAGATCCAGTTTGCGATCGGTGCGCGCGGTGCTCGGCAGGATGCGCGGTGCGACGCCCAGCAGCGCCAGCCCGATCGGCACGTTCACCAGAAATACTCCGCGCCAGGTGGTTCCGGCCAGATCGGAACTCACGATGAGCCCGCCGAGGATCTGCCCGACCACCATGCCGCCGGAGATGACGGCCGCGTACGCCGAAAGCGCCCGCGCCCGAGTGGTTCCCGTGAACGTCCGCTGGATCAGCGTCATCACCTGCGGCACCATCGCCGCCGACCCGATGCCCTGCAGGAACCGGAATACGATGAGCGGCCCCACACTCCAGGCCAATCCGCACGCCAGCGACGCGACGGTGAAGATCGCCAGCCCGGCCACGAACATGGTCCGCTGCCCGAACCGATCACCCAGCCGCGCCCCGGTGACGAGCAGCACCGCATAGGCGATCACATATCCGGAGACGATCAATTGCAGCCCGGAACCACTGGCGTGCAACGAGGTTCGCATGGCGGGAATGGCGACATTGACAATGGAGGCGTCCAGCACCGCCATGAACTGCCCGAGCAGGATCACGGTGAGAACGGCGAGCGCGCGGCGACCGGTTCCGGCGACAGCCGGAGCCGCCACCACCGGCGGTGATTGGGTCAGGCTCTGAGTCATGGGAATGACCATCCGCCGCCCCGGAACCGGGTACCAGGAGCCTGCTTATGCTGGTACTACCACCACCTGGATACGGGTGCGGATTACGACCAGTATGGAGAAGTGAATCCCGTAACCGGAAATACCGCAGCCGACCGGCGTGAGCACGGGGTTGGCCCCTTCGATGGGGACGGGAGGGTGTTGCGGATGGAGCTGGTTCCCCGGGATCAGGCCGAGGTCGCAGCGGTACCACCGGATACCCGGGCGGTGCGCAAGACGCGGCGGGATGAGTTGTCGGCGTTTCTGAAGTCGCGGCGAGCGCGGATCACACCGGGGGAGGTGGGGTTGCCCACCGGATCGCGGCGACGTACGCCGGGTTTGCGGCGGGAGGAGGTGGCGCAGCTCGCGGGGGTGGGGATCACCTGGTACACCTGGCTGGAGCAGGGGCGCGATATCCATGTGAGTATTCAGGTGTTGGAGGCGATTTCGCGGACGTTGTGCCTGGATGGTGCGGAGCGGGCGCACCTGTATCGGCTGGCGGATGTGCCGACGATTCCTGCGCCGCAGTTCGATGAGCCGGTGCCGGAGGAAATACAGGTCATTCTCGATCATCTGACACCGTTGCCCGCGGTGTTGCTTTCGGGCAAGTACGACGTGCTGGCGTACAACTCCGCGTATGCCGCGCTGTGCCCGGGTTTCGTGCTGGGGGAGCGGAACATTCTGCGCAAGGTGTTCCTGGCTCCCGAATGCTGCAATCCCTATGCGGCGCAACATGAGTACCTGGCTCGCATGGTCGGCTATCTGCGCGCCGCCTATGTGAAGAACCTGCACGATCCGGTGTGGACGGTTTTCATCGATGATCTGGTCGCCGCCAGTCCGCTGTTCGCGGAGATGTGGGCGCGCAATGACGTCGCGTTCCCGGTCGGGCGCATCCGGGTGATTCGCAATGTGGTCACCGGCGATATCGAGATGACTATGACCAGCCTGTCATTGCCGTCGATCGCGGGCGCGTGGGTGCAAATCCTGACCCCGGTCGACGAGGACGGCTGGATACGGCTGCGCGCACTGCTGGAAATGACGCAGGAGCAGCGGCGGCAACCCTGGGTGCGCCACTTCGAGCAGTTTCATCCCGAAGCGGTTGGCCGCGTGAGAATCCCGGCCGACAGCACGCCGGGATGATCGGTCGATCTCGCGGTTTACCAGCCGCAGGGCCCTACGCTCACTTTGATGACGACCGCGGTGTGGTTCCGCACCGCCGCGATCTGCTCGTCGGTCAGTACGGTGACATCCCGGGTTCCTCGGTCCTTCACCGTAGGCGTCGGATTCGAGAAGAACGACACACCTGCCCCACAGCCGTCCAGTCGTTCTCCACGTGCCACCGCGTAATCGACATCGGGATGTTGCGCCGCCCATCCGGCGTCGGCAACCTCCACCCTCTTCAATTGAATCGTGGGGATAGACACGACTGCCACGATGTCGGGGGCGGGTGCGGGCCCGATGAAATATGCTTCCGCGAGAGGCGGATTGTCGCCGTCATCGATGTTGACGATTCCGGTCCGAGTGAAACCGGCGACGGTCGCCTGTTCGACGATCCGTCGTGCCTCGTTCGGAGGTTGACTCTCGTGCTGCAGTCGGTAGTGCCCAAAAGCCAGTATTCCCAGCACAATCGGTAAACCAAGACCCCACCGGAACCACCCGCTGCCTCGAAATCTCACTTATAGGCTCCACTGCCATAGAGGATCTGGTCTGCGTATCGGACGACATTCACCGTGCTCTGTCCGTGCTCCACTTCGTTCGGCAGGAAGTTGCTACCACCCGTGGCTACCCCCTGTGACCGTCCCAACGTCCCGCCCGCGTTGTAGCCGGAACCCAGGAACTGATCCAATGGCGTCGTGCGCAGCTGCTGCGGTGCTTGGGATGCCGCGCCGTCATAGAGCATCTTCAAGTTGTAAGCGGTCATCTTCATCGCCAGATCATCATTGCCGATCAGGTCTTTGTATTCGTACCCCTGCAACTGGGGATATCTGTTCCGCACTTCGTTGAACTGATCCTTCTTCATATTGGTCAGACCGAGCGAGTTACCCGGGTCGTCCTGAAACATGGTCAATATATGGCCATGTTTCAGCTTCTCCCAGGTGGACTTGTCCGCACCTACCTGAGATGCGTTGTAGCGGGCCTGATCCCATAAAACCCCGGCCTCGGCTCCGTTCGGATTGATGCGAGACTTGAATGTCGACGGATCATCCAGGGCTGTGTAGAGGTTGCTCTTCTCGCCGGCGCTACCCTCCAGGCCGAGGCGCAGCGGCGCACCCTCTTGAAGAGCCATGGCAAGCACCAAATCTGGATCGACACCCGCCTCGTTTCCGTACTTGACCGCCTCCTTGGCCCAACTGGTTAGCTGCGGACCGTATTTGTCGAGCGCACCGGTGTCAACGGCCGTAGTCGGTGTCGGCGGTGCGGTCCATGTAGCGGCGACATGGGGCGGCGTCGTCGGTATCGGGTCCATGGGAACATGGGAAATATTCGGGTCGTCGAGCCGCACAGGTCGGGGTAGTGAAGCCATACCCAGGGGCGCGTGGCCCAGCTGTGGCACCAACCCGATGGGCACATGAGCGAGGTGCGGTACCAGACCGCGCGGGCTATTTCCGAACATGGCAGTACTTTCCGGGGATAACAACGGGTAGGACGCCGAACAAACCGGCGTGGGACCGGCGCGACGCGCCGCGGAACCGGGGTGCGGCTCGGAGTCGAAACAGCTGGCCCGCCCAGTTCATCTAGTTGATTGCGTGGTGAATGGACTGTGCGGCAACGTCTTTGAACGTGTATCCGCCTGCGGGTCGACCTTAGCAGCGGATAGGTGGTGATCACCGGGATCGCGACCAACAGTGCGTGTGCTTGGCTGGATGTGTTCGGCCGGTTCTTCGGTACTTGGTCGTCTATGCTGCGCGCATGGCTGAGGTTTCCGGGCAGGAGACGGTCGGGTCGGCTGCCGGGCGGGGGCCGGTGGTGTCGTGGGGCCTGTGGGATTGGGGTGGGGCCGCGTTCAATGCGGTGATCCTCACGTTCGTGTTCTCGGTGTATCTCACCGATAAGGTGGGTAAGGATCTGCCCGGGGGTGTGTCGTCGAGTGCCTGGCTGGGGTGGGCGCTGGGGCTGGCCGGGTTGGTGGTGGCGGTGACCGCGCCGGTGAGCGGGCAGTTCTTCGATGCCACGGCGAAACGCAAACTGTCGCTGGGCGTGCTGACCTCGTTCACGGTAATGCTGATGGCGGCAATGTTTTTCGTGCATCAGAACTACCACTACCTGTGGGTGGGGCTGGTGCTGCTGGGTATCGGCTCGGCGACGTTCGAGCTGTCGCATGTGCCGTACAACTCGATGCTGCGGCAGGTGTCGACGCCCGCCAATGTGGGGCGGGTGTCCGGATTCGGCTGGGCCATGGGCTATTTCGGCGGCATCATCCTGCTGCTGATCGTGTATTTCGGCTTCATCTCCGGTAAGGGCGACTATCGGGGTCTGCTCGGCGTGCCCACCGATGACGGCCTGAATATCCGGCTGGTGGCGCTGGTGGCGGCGGTCTGGTTCGCCGCCTTCGCGCTGCCGCTGTTCCTGTTCGTTCCCGAATTGCCGCGCACCACAGCCGATCCCGGCGCGGATACGCGCAAGCTCCGGGACGCGTATCGCATTCTGTGGCGTGATGTGCGCGAACTCTGGCGCGCCGACCGCCGCGCCGTCGGATTCCTGTTCGCCAGCGCCATCTTCCGCGACGGCCTGGCGGGCGTGTTCACCTTCGGCGCGGTGCTGGCGGTGCGCGTCTACGATATCGCCGACTCCGATGTGCTGCTGTTCGGTATCGCCGCGAATGTCGTTGCCGCCCTTGGCGCGATCACCGCCGGCCGAGTCGACGACCGCATCGGCCCGAAACCGGTGATCGTGGTCTCATTGGCCGCCATGATCGGGTGCGGACTGGTGTTGCTGGTGGTTTCCGGCCCGCTCATGTTCTGGATCTTCGGCCTGCTGCTGACCGTATTCGTCGGTCCCGCACAGTCTTCCGCGCGCACCTTCCTGATCCGGGTGACGCCGCCGGGCCGGGAGGGGCAGATGTTCGGTCTCTACGCCACCACCGGCCGCGCCGTATCCTTCCTGGCCCCGGTGCTTTTCGGGTTCTTCGTCTGGGCGACGGGTTCGGAGCGGTTCGGCATCATCGGTCTGCTGCTGGTGCTCGCGCTGGGTCTGGCCGCACTGCTCCCGGTCCGGCAGCCCGCGCTCTGATCACGGATGGGAGACGGCGTCCGGATCCCACGCACCCATACCCAGGGCGATCAGGCGCACGTGCAGCACGGTGCGGTCGATGATGCGGTTGCGATCGCGCGGGGTGGCGACCACGTAGTCGGCGATGCGGTCGGCGACGGTGGCGACGATCAGGTCGGCGGCCAGCTCCAGATCCTCGGGGGACCAGTGGTCGAGATTGCGCACCCGGGACAAATCGACCACGAGTTCGCGCACGATGAGCTGCATTTCGACCGCGATGGCGCCGCGCAGCGCCGCCGATCCGCCGTGGCGTTCGCGAATCAGGAAGCCCCACAGATCGGTTTTGCTGTCGACCTGCTCGAAGACGAAGCGGACGGTCGCGGCCAGGCGCGCGTCGGGGGTGCGGCGCATCTGTCGCAGTGCCAGCCGGAGTTGGCGCACGCCCTCCTCGACGAGGGTGGTGCCGAGTTCGTCGAGTGAGGTGAAGTGCCGGTAGAACGCGGTCGGCACGATGCCCGCGGACCGGGCGATCTCACGCAGGCTCAGGGCGGCGAAGCCGCGTTCGGCGGCCAGGGCGAGGGTGCCGTCCAGTAGTGCCGCGCGGGTCCGTTCCTTGCGCTCACCCCTGGTTGCTGCCTGCTCGCTCACATCGATGAGCATACATTCGTTCACATTCGTTCCATTCGTGAGATGTCGTGTGGGTCACACGATCTGCCGGTTGAACTCGATGGCCTCCAAGCGGCACACTAGTTGAGTGTACAGATGTGCACCGAAATCAGCGCCCGCTGAGATCGTGCACATCGAAACGTGACAGCGTCGCCCAGCCCGGCGGCGCGACAGGAGGCCAGAATGGTTGGACTCATCGACCTCGTGGAGAAACTGACCACTCCGCATCAGCTGGACCGCTATCTCGAGCTGGTCCGCCCCAACTTCACCCTGCGCGATATGCGCGCCGAGATCACGCACGTGCGCCGCAGCGCCGTCGGCTCGGTGACGCTCACGCTGCGCCCGACCCGGCAGTGGCGCGGCCACCTCGCCGGTCAGTATGTGCAGATCGGCGTGGTCATCGACGGTGTGAAGCACACCCGCTGCTATTCGCCGGTGAACAATGACCGTCGCCGCGACAAGCACATCGAACTCACCATCAAGGCGCATCCGCACGGCCTGGTGTCGAATTATCTGCACGAGAACGCGATTCCCGGCATGGTGGTCGACCTGGCCCCGGCGTCCGGCGTCTTCCACCTGCCCGCCGAGCGGCCCGATCGCATCGTGCTGATCACCGGCGGCAGCGGTATCACCCCGGCGCTGTCCATGCTGCGCACGCTCGCCAGCGAGCGGTATCAGGGCCGGGTGCTGTTCCTGCACTACAACCGTTCACCGGAATGGGTGCCGCATCGCACCGAGCTGGAAGCTCTCGCGTTGCAGCACAACAACTTCCGGGTCGAACTGCTTTACCCCGAGCTCGGCGGCGACGCGAACTTCAGCTACGACGAGCTGGAGCGGCTCGCGCCGTGGTTCCCGTTCGCGCAGACCTACCTGTGCGGCCCGCCCGGACTCATGAAGGCCGTGCGCACCGTGTATGAGGCCGAACAGCTGGAAGAGCGGCTGCACTCGGAGGAGTTCACGCTCACCGTCGCGCCGTCGGATCCGGCCACGGCCGAAGGCGAGATCACCTTCTCCGGCACCGGCAAGACCGTCGAGAACAATGGCGCGAGCCTGCTCGAGCAGGCCGAATCCGCCGGTCTCACCCCGGAATACGGCTGCCGCATGGGTATCTGCTTCACCTGCACCGCGGTCAAGCGCAGCGGCTGCACTCGCAATCTCCGCACTGGCGAGGTCGACGCGGACCCGGACCAGCCCATTCAACTCTGCATCAACGCCCCCGTCGGGGACGTCGACATCGCTATCTGAAGGAGGAATCGTCATGGCGATTCTCACCGAAACACCCGCGGGTCCCGTCGTACTGAGCCAGGAGCAGGTCGAGGAGATCGGCCGCGCGCTGGACGAGATCCGCGCCCGCGTCACCGACGATCTGGGCGAGCGGGATCGCGAATACATCTACTCGATCATCAAGGCGCAGCGCGGTTTCGAGATCGCCGGCCGCGGTCTGATGTACCTCGGCTTCCTGCCGCCGTTCTGGCTGGCGGGCGTGGCCGCGCTGTCGGTGTCGAAGATTCTCGACAATATGGAGATCGGCCACAATGTCATGCACGGCCAGTACGACTGGATGCGTGAGCCGGGCCTGAACTCACGGGTCTTCGAATGGGACACCGTCTGCCCGGCCGATCAGTGGCGGCACTCGCACAACTACATGCACCACACGTACACCAATATCCACGGCATGGACCGCGATATCGGCTACGGCATCCTGCGCGTGGACGAGCAGCAGCCCTGGAATCCGCTGCGGCTGGGCAACCCGCTGTACGCGTTCTTCCTCATGGTCGCGTTCGAATGGGGCGTGATGGGGCATGACCTGGAGGTGGAGAACATCGTCCAGGGCAAGCGCAAGTGGTCCGATATCAAGGCGCTGGTCAAGGGTCAGGTGCGCAAGGCCGGACGGCAGGTGCTCAAGGATTACGTGGTGTTCCCGGCGCTGACCGGACCGCTGTTCCTGTCCACGCTGGCCGGTAACTTCACCGCCAATATCGTGCGCAACCTGTGGACGTTCTCGATCATCTTCTGCGGGCACTTCCCGTCGGGCGTACAGACGTTCACCGAGGAAGAGTGCACCGAGGAGACCCAGGGCGAGTGGTATGTGCGCCAGATGCTGGGCTCGGCCAATATCGACGGCAGCCGCCTGTTCCACATCATGAGCGGCAACCTCTCGCATCAGATCGAACACCACCTGTTCCCCGACCTGCCCGCGAACCGGTATCCGGAGATCGCGCCCGAGGTGAAGGCGCTGTGCGAGAAGCACGGTCTGCCCTACAACACCGGTAGCTTCAGCCAGCAGATCGGCTCGGTCTGGGCCAAGCTGTTCAAGCTCGCGCTGCCGCCGGTGCTCGCGGGGAAACCGCAACCCAACGGTGTTATCGTGATGCGCCGGGGGCAGGCTAGCGAAGTGGGCGTGTGAATGATCGGAAAATTCGAAAGCAATAAGGATCTGATCCAGGAACTGACGTCGTCCGGAGCCCGGCACGTCGGCAATATCGCCTCGATCATCACCGGAACGGTCGCCGAGGTGACCAAGGAGATCGGCGACTGGATCACCGACGCCATCGAAATGCGCGAGGCGGCCGCCGCGGCCGCTCAGGACGCCGCCAGTCAGCGCGCGTCCGCCGCGGATCTCGAAGACTTCGACGATGATTTCGACGGCGACGTGGAACCCGTTGCGGCCCAGACTGATTCGCCCAAGGCCCAGCCTGGTGCGGTAAAGGTGGAGCCGGAGCCGGAGTTCATCGACGCCGAGATCGTGGAACCGCGTCAGTAGACGGGCAACCGCCTACGGTGCTGTGCCACTTCGGTAATCAGATCCTTATAGCCATCGGCGAGTTCGGCGAGGCGATACCACTGTAGGTGCGCCTCGCTGTCCGCGTGCCGCGGCGGCTCGCCCAGATGCGGGCTGCTGCGCCGCCGCGGGCGGCCGTCCGGATTCTGTTTGCGCACTGCGCCCTCCGACCGAGCAGTGTTCAAAGCCTGTTGCGCCGCAACCCATTTCGCCGCCATGCGGTCTATCACCGCGCCGAGCGTCTCGGTGTGCAGTGAGGCCCCGCCGCGATGCGGGATATGGATCGCCACCCATTCGTCGATGCGCGCCACCAGCTCGGTCCGCCGGGCGTCGATATCTTCCACCAGCCCGATATGGTCGGCCACGCGCTGCGGTGTGGCTCCGGCGGCGTGTGCCGCCTCCTGTGCCCGATGCCTGCCCTCATGGCATTGCACCAGGTCGTGGGCCGCGGCCAGCACCTCGCGATCGGGGTGGGCGGCGTCGGAAGGGTCGGTGCCGAGTGTGGAGACCGGTTCCTGGAAGGCGCGCAACAGCATTCTGGGCGATGGTAGCTCGGCTCCGTACCCCGTACCGGTGTAGTCCGTTGCCATATTTCCCACCCTTAGCCAGTGCAGTTTGGATGCGCCAGAGCCGAGGAGGTTTCGGGGAGGGGCTCCCCTCGGCTCCGGCGCAGGCCCGCATGCCGGGACGCACAGCCCACCACAAACGGCACGGTGAAGAAACCGGGAAATTCGCGACGGTGCGATGGGGAGACTGTCCGAAATACGGGACTATTTCAGGAAAGCGCGATAGTCGGACGGGCGCAACCAAACGGCGCTCGATCGGCGAACCTGGCGGAGAATCGTTATACAGCATTACAACTGAGTCACGTGGGGGTTGTGAAAGGTGGCTGATCGACACCTCTTCGGGCGTGCATCTGCACGGCCTGGTCGGTCGGTTCCTGGCCGGTGCCGCGTTCGCCTCGATCGAGTCCGTTACTCGGGCTTATGAATAGCTATCGGCGCGGCGCGCCGGGAGCGCTGCGCGCCGCGCTCGATTAGCCTGGGTATTCGTGCCAGCCTATGCGTCCTCACCCGAGCTGCGCTTCGGATTCATGTTCGCGCTGGAAGACCCGGAGCGAATCGCCGAAGTCGTGCGCACCCTGATTGTTCGCCGGCGGGTGTCGGTATTCCGGCTCGCGCACCTATCCAATGACGACGGACCGCCCGAACGCTATGTCGTGAACTGGGCTGCGGTACCGCAGATCTCGGTCACCACCGCCGCGCCGACCCCGGATGAGCTGCGTTCCTCGGGAACGATGCTGGTCAACGCGTTCCTGGGGGAAGACGGTGAAGTGAGCCTGTACGCGGCGGACGGGCACGCCCCGAACTAGTGTGTCGGGCGACACACGCCAACTTAGTTACCTCTCAGCAACAGGCAAGGGCGCTGTAAGGGAGCCCCTGCAAGGTGGGTCACGTCGCCGGTCGGAAATCCCGGACGGAGGCGAACCAACAGAGAGGTTGAAAATAATGATCCCGGTTATCATCGATACTGGTAGCGCCGCCCTGAACGGGCTCTTCAACACCGGTAGCGCTGCACTCAGCGGTATCCTCAACACCCTGTTCACCGGCTCCTTCGGCGGCCGTTAAACCTCATCTCCCGGAAGGGTTTTCGGGACACCGCCCCGAGTGCGCACGCACTCGGGGCGGTTTGCGGTCGCGGTGGGGCGGCCCGGGTGAATTCAGAGCGCCAGGGCGGGGGAGCGGCGGGCCTGCAGGATTTGTTCCAGTAGGGCAACGAGGATGGTTTTCACCGATTCCCGGTCGCGCGCATCGCAATCCAGCAATTGGATGGACGGGTCGATATCGAGGGCCTCGCGCACCTCGTCGAGTTCGAAGGCCGGTGCGGCCTCGAATCGGTTGACCGCCACCACGAATGGGGTGCGGCGCTGTTCGAAGTAGTCCAGTACCGGATAGCAGTCCTGGACCCGATCGGTGTCGACCAGGATAACGCCGCCGAGCGCGCCGTCCAGCAGATCGTCCCAGAGGAATTCGAAGCGTTCCTGGCCGGGGGTGCCGAAGAGATAGAGCACCAGCGAGTGATCCAGGGTGATGCGGCCGAAGTCCAATGCCACCGTGGTGGTGGTCTTTCCGGTCGCGCGGCCGGGGGTGTCGACCCCGACCGAGACCTCGGTCATGGCGGCTTCGGTGGCGAGCGGCTCGATTTCGGAGATGGCGCCGATGAGCGTGGTCTTGCCGACGCCGAAACCGCCGCTGACCACGATTTTCACCGAGGAGGCGAGCGGGGCGGGGGCGGGAATGTCAGAGTGCCCGTACAAGATCCCGGATCCTTTCGATCGCGGAGGTGGACAGTTCACTACCCTGGCTCACCGCGACATGGCCGGCGGCGACCAGATCGCTGACCAGGACGCGCGCCACCCCGACCGGCACCCGCAGCGCGGCGCCGATCTCGGCGATGGAGTGCGGGCGCTGGCACAGCCGCACCACCCGTTCCAATTCGAAACGCAGTGGGGCGGACAGCGCGGCGGGCGAGGCGCGCACCAGGGTTTCGATGCGCAGTCCGTCGACCAGCGGCGTGGTGCGTCCGGCGGTCATCATGAACGGCCGCACCACCTGTAGGTCGGCTTCCGCGGCGCCGGGCGAGGTGTCGATCTCATCGGCCGCGGCGCCCTGCCGCATCGGGAATCCGGTCATCATCCGGGCGTCCGGCAACCGGTGCGAATCATTCATCGGGCCAGCGATTCTCGCAGTTCGGTGATGAGCGCCGGGGTGAGCAGCGCGCCGGCGCGCTCGGCGAGCACGGCCATCTGATATCCGACCAGGCCCACATCGGCCTGGTGTTCGGCGATGACGCCGATGCAGCTGCCATTGGTCATCGCCGAGACCAGCAGGAATCCCCGCCCCATCTCGATCATGATGAGCCGCAGTCCGTCGAAATCGTAACTGCGCGAAGCGCTTCGACCGAGGCTGGTGAGCCCCGACACCATGGCCGCGAGCCGGTCGGCCCCATTGCGGTCCAGTCCCTGGGACATGGCCATGAGCAGCCCGTCCGAGGAGACCGCCACCGCATCGCGCACACCGTCGGTGCCGCGCACGAAATCGGCCAGCAGCCAATTGAACGCGTGCGGATCGGTGTCGGGGTAGTGGGTCGTCACCTGCGGTCCTCCTGATTCTTCGAGCCGGGTCGAGCCGATGCGCCCGTATCCTGCTGCGGCACAACGCGTTCACCGCGCTGATGCCCGGCCCGGAACCCGGCGAGCATGCCGCGCACCGCTTCCGGGGTGCGATCGGCCTGCGGAACTGCGGGCGGGGACGGCGGTGCGGGTTGGGCGCCACCCGGCGTGACACCCGAATTCTCCCGAGTCTTCCGGCTGCGCTTGACGAGACCGTTTCGTGTGCGTTGCACCTGCGGGACGGATCCCGGAACATCAGCCGCCTCCGCCGGTGCGGGCGGCGTCGATCCCGGCGCGGCCGCCGCACCCGCGATGACGGCCCGCGCGGGGTCGACCGTCGCGCGACGTCCGGCCGTACCGTCCGGGAATCCGGTGGCGGGCACCTCGCCGATCACTTCGGATCCGCTGCGGTGGTTCGATACCGGTTGTCCCGCGGTGGAGTACATCCCCTCGTCCATACCCGTCGAAAGAGCCGCTGCTGGTGGAACGTTGGCGAAGGGCGCGCCGGTCTCGTTCCTGCCGACGGTCGAACCAGCCTGTCCCGCAGGGGGATCGGCTGGATCCGCGAGAGGAATGAGTTTGACGCCGCTGCCGCCGGTGGGGACCGAGCGCGCGCCGTTGGCGTATCTGTCGCGCGGGTCGGAGGGTTCGATGATGCCGCCGGTGGTCAGACCGCCGGCGGTGAACGCGATGTGCGCGTTGCGGCCGGTATCACCGGCGGAGGCGAATACCGTTGTGCTGAAAGGGAAGTCGCCGGTTGCTGTAGTCGGGTGCGGTTCAGCGGATTCCGGGGCGGTCGCCGCGGCCAGTGCTCTGGCGGGACTGTGGCGGCCGTAGCTGGGCTCGGGCATATCGTCGGCGGGAAGTGCCGCGACAGCAGCGTGTTTCGAGTCCAGGCCCGGGGTTTCGGCGATCGGGGGCGGGGCCTGATCGCCCAGCAGGGATTCGGGGATCAGCAGACGCGCCACCACACCGCTGACGGGGGAGACGGTGAGTTCCACCTCGATGCCGAGGCGTTTGGCCAGGCGGCCGACGACGAAGTGGCCGAGATAGCGGGTGGGGGCCACCAGGAAGTCGGCTTCGCCGCGCAGGCGGGCATTGGCCACCGCGAGTTGATCGGCGGGCATGCCCACGCCGTGATCCACCACGGCGAGCAGATAGCGCGGGCCGATGCGGCGGCCGTAGATCTCCACTTCGAGATCCGGTGGGCTGAAGGCCAATCCGTTCTCGATGAGTTCGGCGAGCATATGCGCGAGCTCGCTGACCGCGGAACCGGCAATGGCGGCATCGTCGACGCGCCGCATGATGACGCGGCGATAGTCGTCCACCTCGGACAGGCCCGCGCGAATGACATCGGTGAGTGGAATGGACTGCGACCAGCGGCGCGGACTGGATTCGCCGACCAGCACCAGCAGGCTTTCGGCATTGCGGCGCATCCGGGTGGCCAGATGGTCGAGCTCGAAGAGATTGGACAGCGCGCTGGGATCGAGTTCCTCGCGTTCGAAATCGCTGATCAGGCCGAGCTGGCGGCGCACCAGATTCTGATTGCGGCGCGCCAGGTTGGCCAGTGATTCGGTGGTGTTGCGGCGCAGCCGGGCCTGGGCGGAGGCGAGTTCGAAGGCGGTGGCCTGGACGCGGTCCAGGGCCGTTGCGACCGAGGCGATTTCCGCGCCCGCCGCCGCGTCGGCTCGTACCGGTTCGGGCGGCGCGGGGTCCTCGACGGCGCTGTCGTGCCATTGCGCGACCAGTCGCGGTAGGCGCTCATCGGCCACCGCGTCCGCCTCGCGCGCCAATTCGGCCAGGGGGCGCACGATGGCGCGCACGGTGGTGACCACCAGCGCCACCATGGCCGTGATGGCGAGCAGTGCGACCAGCGTGTACACCCCGAGCACCACTGCCGCGTCGCGGCGCAATTCGGTGGCGCGGGCGTGAATCTCATCGCCGATGCCGCGCTGCACGACGCGTTCGGCATCGATGACCGAGGTCATCTGCCGCCACCAGTCGGCCGGATTCACCGGTTCGGTGAGCGGGCCGCGCACCGAGCCGATGGCGATGGCCTCGGATTCCGCGGCCCGCACCGATTCGTCGGTGCGCATGGCGGCATAGAGCCGGGCACGCTGATCCGGTGTGGCATCGCGCTCGAAAGCGGCGACGGCGGACTGCTTTCCGGCGCGGATATCGAGGAACTGCACATACTCGCCGGGGCCGAATCCGCCCGCGGCGAAGACACCGTTGAGAAATCCGCGCTGCTGTGCGGTGGATTCCTTGACATCACCGAGTGCGTAGAGGGTCTGCAACCCATGCCACAGCGCGGTATCGCGCGCGCTGTCCAATCCGGGGCGTGCCTGATTCAGTGCGAGAATCGCGCCGGTGTAAAACGTGAACGAGGCCGACCGGTCGATATGCCGGGTATCCACATCACCGCGATTGGCGCTCAATCCGGACAGTCGTCCGAGGGCGTCGCGCACCTGTGCCGATCCGGGCGCGTCCGTGCTCAACACCCGATTCAACTGCCGCAGTGCGGCATCCACCGCGCCGCGCTGTGCGGTGACCGCGCCGCGCGCGGAATCGTCACCGCCGAGCAGGCCATTGGTGAGTCCGCGTTCACGCTGCACCTCGTGCACCAGATCCTGTACCGCCAGCGCGAGATCCACCGCGTGCGCGGTGGATCCGGTATCGCGATACTTGGTCACCTCACCGGCGATGATGACGGTGAGCAGCGCCAGCACCAGCGCCACCGCGAGCAGCAGAATACGCCGCAGACGTGCGCGAATAGTGCGCGGCCGAATGAATTCCAATGCGGGCGTGAGTTTTACGTTACGGTGCGGCAACAATTGCGCCGGACGCATTTTCACACGCACTCCTGAGAATCGGACCACCACGCAATCCCGAATCGTGTGCGCGGAGAATTACCAGCAAGATGGCATACCCGGACGGACACCGCAATTCGAACCGGTGCGGTGTGGCGTCGGGAACCTCGCCGGGTTCGAGCTATGACAAATCTGCTCACAATCGGTGAGGAGCAGATGTGATTTCCGCGACCGGGGGAAGACAATGAGGTGAACAGCTGTCGGCATTATTCGCGCTTTTGTCGGATCACGAAAGCGGATGCGCCGCGGCCTCGTAGATGCGCCGCACCACATCCTCGATATCGGGTTCCTCGATGGACAGATCGCGCACCTCGGCCCGCGCCGACACCGCCGCGAGCAATTGCGCCGCCGTGGTGATCTCGGTATCGAAGGCGAGTCGCTGGCGCATACCGTCGCCCTCGCTGGCGAGCAGTTTCGCGCCGGGCAGATCGGTGAGATCGGTTGTGGGTTCGGCCAAATCGACGGTCAGCACCCGATGCGCGCCGACGGTGGCGGCCAGTCCGGTCAGTGAACCGTCGTAGACCAGACTGCCGTGATCGACCACCAGCACCCGTTCGCACAGCCGCTCGATATCGCCCATATCGTGCGTGGTGAGCAGCAGGGTGGTGCCGCGACTGGTGCGCTCATGCCGCAGGAATTCGCGTAATCGCTGTTTGGACAGCACATCCAGGCCGATCGTCGGCTCGTCCAGGATCACCAGTTCCGGTGAATGCAGCAGCGCCGCAGCCACTTCCGCGCGCATGCGCTGGCCTAGTGAGAGCTGCCGTACGGGGGTGTCGAGGGTGCTGCCCATCTCCAGCTGTTCCACCAGCTCGTCCGTGCGCCGTCGCGCCGTGCCCGGCTCCAGCCGGTGAATGGCCGCCAGGATCGAAAACGATTCGCGCAGTGGCAGATCCCACCACAGTTGCGAGCGCTGCCCGAACACCACCCCGATGCGCGCCGCCAGTTCGCGGCGCTGCCGCACCGGATCGAGCCCGCAGGTGCGCAGTCGTCCGGCGCTCGGCACCAGAATGCCGGTGATCATCTTGATGGTGGTGGATTTGCCCGCGCCGTTCGCGCCGATGTATCCGACGGCCGCACCGGGTTCGATCCGGAAGCTCATATCGTCGACCGCGGTCAGCACCTCGCGCCGGCGTCGCCAGCGTCCCTGTTTCCGGCTCAGGACGAAAGTCCGTGTCAGTCCGGCAATGTCGATGATGGGTTCGCTCATCCGCCGCCTCCCTGATAGTGCCTGGTGCCCAGCCGCCACGATGTCAGCGCGATCACCCACACCCACGCCGCCGCCAGTGGGGACGCCCAGGCCAGCCAAGTGGTCAGCGGTGGCGATCCGGGCAGATCCAGCAGGGCGATGGTGGGCAGATAGGAGCTGAACGCGACCGGAATGAGAAATCCGAAGATGAGTTTCATCGGTGTGGGGAATACCGAGGCCGGTTGCATGGACGCGTACGAGCCGCCGTAGGTGAAGGCATTGGTCAGCTCCGCCCCGTCGATGAGGAAGAACTGCACCCCGGCGGCGGTGATGAAGAGTCCGGCGAAGATCGTGATGCCGGATATCAGGGTCACCGTGAAGAGCGCGAGATGCGCTGCGGTCCAGTCGATGTCATTGCGGGCGATGCCGAATCCGAGCACGGTGGCCGCCACCGCGATGCGCGCCACCCGGCGCAGTGCGATATCGCTGGTCATGAGTTGTAACAGCAGCGGTTGCGGGCGCAGGTAGAAGGCGTCCAGTTTGCCCATGCGGATATAGGTGGGCAGCGTGTCCGCGTGCCCGACCAGCATGTCGGCGATGGCGAAGCAGGTATTGCTCATTCCGAACAGCAGCAGCATCGAATTCAGGTGCAGTCCGCCCAGTTGCGGCACATTGTGGAAGATCACCCACATTTCGCCGAATTCGACGAGCCCGATCAGGAAGGCGCTGAACACATCGGTGGCGAAGGACAGCGGATAGGCCCGCTGCGCGCGTAGTCGGGATGCGAGTACGGCGCGATAGGGCGCGAATCGGGAGGGGCGCACGCCGTCAACCACCCTGCACCTCCAGTTTCCGGCGGCCCGCGCGCAACAGCAGTTGACCCAGTGCCGTCAGGGTGGCGAGCCAGAAAGCCTGCGCCAGCACGATTCCCATCGCCGCCATACCGGTGGTGCGGCCGGACAGCACATCGATGGGCCATTGCAGCATGGAGGGGAACGGGGTGCAGTAGGCGATGGTGCGCAGCCAGTCCGGGAACAGGTGCACGGGCGCGAACAATCCGGCCAGGAATGTCCCGCAGATCATGTGCAGGGCCCGCAGCCCGCGCGTTTCCACCAGCCAGAATCCGGCCAGGCTCACCGCGAACATGGACAGGAACGACAGCGCGATGGCCATCGCGAGGCTGAAGAAGCCCAGAATGTAGGGTCCGGCGGTGGTGGGCAGCGCCAATCCGAAGGTGAGCGCGCCGACCAGCATGCTGGGGAGTCCGCGCGGCAGCAGCGAATAGGTTGCCCGGCCGATGTATTCGGCCAGGTGCGCGCCTTGGATATCGATGGGCCGCAGGAAGTCGATGGCCACATCGCCGGTGCGAATGCGTTCCACGATATCGGGCAGGGTCCAGAACGCGATGGCTCCGAGCAGCCCCTGGGACAGCCAGATGAACGCGCCGATGGTGCCTCGGTCGTAGCCGCCGAAGCCGTTATTGGCGTGCACGGCCGCCATCAGCACGGCCGCGCGGACGAAGCCGAACACCACGTTCGTGATGAGTCCGGCCAGCATTGCCAGGCGATAGTGCGATTGCCTGCGAAATCCGGCCTTGACCAGTTGCCAGTAAACCCCCACGTCGGCACGCACAAGAAGTTCACCTTACCGGACCCGGCGAAACCGGCAATGCCGCTGCCCCGCAGCGGTTTTCCAGCGAACCGCGAATCCGGGCCGAGGCGCACCGGGTGTTCGCGAGGTCTTCATCCTGAGGGGTTTGCTTCGTCCGGTTCGCCGGGGGTTATGCTCATGCTGTCCCGGGCGAGACGATCGTCACTTCTGTCCGGTTCGGTGTGTGGCCCGCGCGATGGATTGCGCGAGATTGCCCGATTTCACCGAAAACCCTCCGCGGCGCGAGCGATCGATGGTAGAAACATCACTGTTTCACTTTGCTCCGACGCTAGGACGATCGATGACCGTGGCCGAGACGACTGTTTTCGAGACGCTCGAATCCAACGTGCGCGGTTACTGTCGTGCCTGGCCGACGGTGTTCGACACCGCGCGCGGCTGCTGGCTCACCGATGAGAACGGTAAGGAGTACCTGGACTTCTTCGCCGGTGCGGGCTCGCTCAACTACGGGCATAACAACCCCGTGCTCAAGAAGGCCCTGATCGACTATCTGGTCGGGGACGGCATCACGCACGGACTGGATATGTCCACCGTCGCCAAACGCCGTCTGCTGGAGACCATCCGCGATGTGCTGCTCATCCCGCGCGGGATGGAGTACAAGGTGCAGTTCCCCGGCCCCACCGGCGCGAACGCCGTGGAGGCCGCACTCAAGCTGGCGCGCAAGATCACCGGGCGCACCGCGGTGCTGAACTTCACCAACGCCTTCCACGGTATGACCCTCGGCGCGCTGTCGGTCACCGGCAATGCCGCCAAGCGCGCGGGCGCGGGCGTACCGCTCATCCACGCCACCCCGATGCCCTACGACGGGTATCTCGAAGGCGTCGACGACTTCTCGTGGATGCGCCGCACCCTGGACGACAGCTCCTCGGGCATCGACAAGCCCGCCGCGGTGATCGTGGAAACCGTGCAGGGCGAGGGCGGGGTGAACGTCGCCCGCGCCGAATGGCTGCGCGCCCTCGCCGATATGTGCGCCGCGCGCGGCATTCTGCTCATCGTCGACGATGTGCAGATGGGTTGCGGGCGCACCGGACCGTTCTTCTCCTTCGAGGTCGCCGGTATCCAGCCCGATATCATCACGCTATCGAAATCCATTGGCGGCTATGGCCTGCCGATGGCGCTGGTGCTGATGAAGCCCGAACTCGACCAGTGGACACCGGGCGAGCACAACGGTACGTTCCGTGGGAACAATGCCGCCTTCATCACCGGTGAGGTCGCGCTGCGCGAGTACTGGACCGGTGCGGGCATGGAAGCCGCCACCCTCGCCAAGGGTGAGCACATTCGCAAACACCTCACCGCCATGACCGAGGCGTTCAGTGGCACCTCCACCCGGGGCCGCGGCATGGTGCACGGCCTGGTGTTCGACGATGCCTCGCAGGCCGCCAAGGTCAGCAGCATCGCCTTCGAACTCGGGCTGCTGGTGGAGACCTCCGGTTCCAATGACGAAGTGGTGAAACTGCTGCCGCCGCTGGTCGCCACCGAGGACGAACTCACCCACGGGCTCGGACTGCTGACCCGGGCGGTCGAGATAGTGCGCGACGCGCACTGAATAACCCGGTGCGCCATGCCGTTCGAGCGGCGCGCCCCCCGAACGTCGTCACCGCCCACACCGGTGCCGACCCTGATGCCGGGCTCCCAGCTGCGGAGGGAGCCCGGCATCTCCTATTTCCGGATGCCCTCGCGACCGCTGCGCGCTAGCCGAGTTTGCGCAGAAACCATTCCAGCAGTTGCTGTTCGGACTTGGGCCCCAGATGCGGATCCGCCTGCGGCAGTGCGCAGAAGATGGCGGCGGTATCGAATTCGTCCGGCAGCGCGAGCAGGCATGCACGGCCGTTCTGCGTCTGGTCCGGATCCGGATAGCAGTAGTACCGCCCGACCAATTTGCCTTCCTGCCGCCAGACCGTATCGCCGCGCTCCGGCCCGCCACCGCAGGCATGGCCTTTCAGCAGATCCAGATCCTGTTGATACAGCTGGGTCGCCGAGGCCCGATCGGCGAAACCGAGGAAGCCGGTCACCGGAAAGCCGTTGGCGTTCACACAATCCACCGTGGCGTTCGCGGCCGAACCCTGCGGCACCTCACCGTGGCGGCAATTGCCGGTGCGCCAATCCTTGCCGAGATCGGTCAGCAGTTTGCGATCGGCGGGGGAGAAGACATCCGGATCGCGGGCGCGGTCGGCGGAGCGGAACTGCCAATAGTCCTGCCGCGCTTCCCAATCGCGCAGCGGCTGATCGGACACATCGTCCCAGAGGTACATGGCCATGGCCGGAATCTCCTCGTTCGTCACGATGAACGCGGGCTTGGGCGCCGGGCCGATCTTGGTATTGGTGTAGCAGCCGCGCCGCCCCACCTCCTTGCCATCGCGTGTGGACGGCGCGTCCACGCCGGGCGGATCACCCGGGCACGCGCTGAGTTTGGTGACGTCCAGCACCGAGGTGTAGTACTCGTGCAGCTTGTCGGCATCGCGAAAACGCCAGAACCGGACGCCGGGATTGCCCGCGTGATAGTTCACGGCGCAGGACAGGATCGCCAGACTGTACTCGTCGGGCTCCTCGTGCACGCAGTTCGCGCGATTGAACGCCGGACGTTCGGTGAACGCCAGCAGATCGATATCGGCCTGCGTGAGCGCGCCGGCGTTCGGCACCGCATGCCCGGTCCGAAGCGGCTGTGCCGCGGCCCATCCCGCGAACCCGAGCGCCGCCACGATCAGCGCGGTGACCACCCCCAGCGCCAAGGGGCGAGACGGTCGGTGCACCCGGCCCGCCAGCCGTGCCGCCGCACCTGTTCCGGCGCGCACGGATTGTGCGTTGTCCACCGCGTCCGGCTCCGCTCCGGGCGCGCCCCGCGCGGTGGCGTGGTTCGGGGGATTCCGCGCCGTGCGCGAACCGTTTTCGGGGTTCGGCACCGGCTCGCGGGTGGAATCGCGCTCGGGTGTGGCGGGGGTCGAATCTGTTGGCGTATCCCGCATCCCGGCAGCGGATTTCGTTTCGTCGCCATGGTCGATGTCCGCGCTTGTGAGGGTCGGCTCGCCGGCTTCGGGAGGTGCGGTGAGGGCGGCGCGTGCGGCTTCGGCCAGATCGCCCGCGGTGCGGTAGCGCCCGGCCGGGTTCTTGGCCATACCGCGCGCGACCACGGGATCGAAGGCCGCGGATACCGTGGGGCGGACCAGGCTGGGGCGGGGGACCGGGTCGAAGAGGTGGGCGCGCATGATCTGTGCGTCCGTATCGCCGATGAAAGGTCGTGTACCGGTCAGGCATTCGAACAGGACACAGGCCAGGGCGTAGACGTCGGCGGCGGGGGTCAGGTCCCGGGAGGAGAAGCGTTCGGGGGCCATATAGCCGAAGGAGCCGACCGCGGAACCGTCGGCGGTGAGCGCGGCATCGGTGGCGGACTGGGCGATGCCGAAATCCACCAGGTAGGCGAAGCCCTCGGTGGTGAGCAGGATGTTGTCCGGCTTGATATCCCGGTGCAGCAGGCCGTCCGCGTGCGCGGCGTCCAGCGCCGCCGCCACCTGATCGATGACCGCGACGGCGCGCTCGGGCGTGTCATATCCGATGCGGCGCAGTCGATCACGCAGGCTCTCCCCGTCGACCAGGCGCATATCGATGTAGAGGTGGCCGTCGATCTCGCCGTAATCGTGGATCGGAATCACATGCGCCTCGCGCAGCCGGGCCGCCGCGTGCGATTCACGCTGAAAACGCCTGCGGTACACCGGATCCTCGGCCAGCCGCGCGGGCAGCACCTTGATCGCGACGGTGCGATCCTTGACCGTGTCGTAGGCCTGATACACCTCGCCCATACCGCCGCGGCCGATCAACCGATCCAGCCGGTAGGGCCCGAAACGAGCCCCGACGACCGGCGCGCGCTCCGGATTCGTCATATCCGCCTCATCCGAAATTCTGCTGGAACCAGGACTGCAGTGCCGCTTCGTCTTTCGGGCCGTTCTCCGGATGATCCTGCGGCAGCGTACAGGTGATGACGAACAGGCTGAGGGTGCTGTGCACCGCCACCAGACAGGTTTGCGCCGGATCGGAGGAGGTGTTTGGACGTCACCGCCCACCCCGCGAAACCCAGTGCGGCGGCGGCCAGTGCGCCGGCGCTGGGGTAGCGCTCCTGGGGAGTCTTGGCGAGCCCGCGCGCGATGACCGGATCGAAGGTCGCGGGCACCGAGGCGCGCACCCGGCTGGGGCGTGGCGGTGTCTCGAACAGGTGCGCCCGCATGATCTGGGCGTCGTTCGCACCGGTGAACGGCCGCACGCCGGTGAGGCATTCGTAGAGCACGCAGGCCAGCGCGTACACATCGGCGGCGGGCGTCAGCTCGGTGGCGGCGAAGCGTTCGGGGGCCAGCAAGCGCATATCGATGAACAGGCGGCCGTCGATCTCGCCGTAGTCGTGAATGGGAATCACATGCGCCTCGCGCAGCCGGGCCGCCGCGTGCGATTCGCGTTGGAAGCGCTGCCGATACATCGGATCCTGGGCCGGCCGCTCCGGCAGCACCTTGATGGCCACCGTCCGGTCCTTGACCGTGTCGTAGGCCTGATACACCTCGCCCATGCCCCCGCGCCCGATCAACCGGTCCAGCCGATCGAGGCCGAACCTGGATCCGACGGTGAGCGGGTGATGCGGACTCGTCATGGCGTTTCGGCTCCTCGTCGCGGATCCATTGTGGCAGTCCGTGAATCCGGCTGATCAAGAATCACATGGATTACAACCGGTGACGAGCCGGGCGCGGGGCGGCAACCTCGAACGAGGCGGCCGTGGGTTGCGGTCGCCCGGTCCCCGTCCCCCATTCGCCCGAGGTGCTTTCGTGTCCTCAGTTGCCGTACAGGCCCGGCCCTTCGCCGTCCGGCCCCGTTTGGCGCGCCTGCCGCGCCCGCCCGCCTCGTGGGTCCGGTTGATCAGTCCGATCCTGCTGGTGGCGCTGTGGCAGCTCGCCAGCGCCACCGGGGTGCTGTCCGAGCGGCTGCTGGCCTCGCCGGTCACCGTGGTGCACACCGCCGGTGACCTGCTGTCCGACGGCACCCTGGTCGACGCGCTGACGGTGTCGCTACAGCGGGCCGCGGTCGGATTCGCCATCGGCGCCATCGCCGGTATCGCGCTGGCGCTCGCCGCCGGGCTGAGCCGGGTCGGCGAGAATCTGGTCGACCCGATCCTGCAGATGCTGCGCACGCTGCCGTTCTACGGGCTGATCCCGCTGTTCATCCTGTGGTTCGGAATCGGCGAACTGCCCAAGATCGTGCTGGTGGCGTTCGGCGTGGCGATTCCGCTGTACCTCAATACCTTTGCCGGAATCCGCAGTGTGGACGGCAAACTCGCCGAGCTCGCGCAGGTGCAGCAGCTCGGGCGGGCCGCGCTCATCCGGCACATCGTGCTGCCGGGCGCGCTGCCGCAGGCGCTGGTCGGACTGCGGCAATCGCTCGGGGTGGCGTGGCTGGCGCTGATCGTCGCCGAGCAGGTCAATGCCGATGCGGGACTGGGCTACATGATCAATAACGCGCGCGAATTCCTGCGCACCGATGTGATCGTGGTCGGGCTGCTGGTCTACAGCGTGCTCGGACTGCTCACCGACGCCTTCGTTCGGCTCATCGAGAGAAGGGCGCTGTCATGGCGACGCGGCTTCCTGGCAACGTAGCGACCGATACCGCCGCCCGAGTTCGCGGTCTGGTCAAGGACTTCGGCGAACGACGGGTGCTGCACGGCATCGATCTGGATATCCGGCCCGGCGAGTTCGTGGCGTTGCTCGGTCGCAGCGGTTCGGGCAAGTCCACGCTGCTGCGCGCGCTCGCGGGACTCGACAAGGCCACCGAGGGTGAGCTCACCGTCCCCGGTGAGGTGGCCGTCGCTTTTCAGGAACCACGCCTGGTGCCGTGGAAGCGGGTCGCCGCCAATATCACTCTCGGTCTGCGGCAACCGAATCCGAAGCAGGCCGCGGCCGATGCCCTGGCCGAGGTCGGCCTGACCGAGCGCGCCGACGCCTGGCCGCTGACCCTGTCCGGCGGTGAGGCGCAGCGAGCCTCGCTGGCCCGCGCCCTGGTGCGGGAACCGGATCTGCTGCTGCTGGACGAACCCTTCAGTGCGCTGGATGCCCTGACCCGCATCACGATTCACAATCTGGTGCTGGAGCTGTGGGCCAAACATCAGCCCGGCGTACTGCTGGTCACCCACGATGTGGACGAGGCGCTGCTGCTCGCCGATCGCGCCCTGGTGCTGGCCGACGGCCGCATCGCCCGGGAACTGCGCATCGAGCTGCCGCGCCCGCGCCGCCGTGACCACCCCGAATTTCTCGCCCTGCGAGCGAACCTGCTCGCGGAACTCGGCGTGACCCCGGAAGGAACCGCATGAAACCCGTCACCAGACGCCTGTTCGCCGCACTGGCGGTCACCACCGCCCTGGTCACCGCGGCCTGCGGCAGTGGTGACGACAACACCAAGGGCGTGAATGCCGATGGCTCGGTGGATCTTTCGCAGGTGACCCTGCATATCGGTGACCAGAAGGGGCAGGCGTTGCAGGCCCTGCTCGAGGTGTCCGGGGAGAGCAAGAACCTGCCCTACAAGCTGGAATGGTCCACCTTCACCGCCGGTCCGCCCATCCTCGAGGCCATCAATGCCGGATCGGTGGATCTGGGCGGCGTCGGCAATGCCCCGCCGGTCTTCGCGGCGGCCGCCAAATCGCAGATCAAGATTGTCGCCAGCTACTCCAGTGGATTGCAGGGCCAGGCCATCCTGGTGCCCAAGGACTCCACGCTGAAGGATCCGAAGGACCTGCGCGGCAAGAAGATCGCCGTCACCAAGGGCAGTTCGGCGCATCAGCACCTGCTGGCCGTGCTCGCCAAGAACGGGCTCACCTTCGCCGATATCGAACCGCAGTACCTGCAGCCCGCCGATGCGCTGGCGGCGCTGTCCACCGGACGGGTCGACGCCTGGGCGGTGTGGGATCCCTATGTGGCACAGGCCGAGCACGACGGCAATCGGGCGCTGGTGACCGGTGAAGGCTATGTGCGCGGTGACGCCTTCTTCGTGGCGGGCACCAAAGCCCTTGCCAATAAAGCCAGTTCGGCGGCGCTGAAGGATCTGCTGATCCGCATCCAGCGGGCGCACGCCTGGATCAAGTCCAATCCGGAGACTTGGGCCAAGCAGTCCGCCGATATCACCGGCGTGCCCTACGACGTCACCCTGGTCGCGGTGAAACGCGCCTCGTACCAGCATCATCCGCTCGATCAGGCGACCATCGCCGAGGAGCAGGCGGTGGCCGACGCGTTCACCGACGCCAAGCTCATTCCGAGCAAGGTGAACATCACCGACTTCGTCGACACCCGCTTCAATGACCGCTTCACCTCCTGAGGAGATCGAATGAGCCTGTCATTCCACTGGTTTCTGCCCACCTCCGGTGACTCGCGCGGCCTCGTGGTCGGCGGGCACGGCACCCCGATGTCCGGTGATCGCCCGGCGTCGCTGCACTATCTGAATCAGATCGCGGCGGCCTCGGAGACCAACGGCTTCGAAGCGGTGCTCACCCCGACCGGCTCCTGGTGCGAGGACGCCTGGCTGACCACCGCCATGCTGGCCGGGACCACCGAATCGCTGAAATTCCTTGTCGCACTGCGCCCCGGACTGGTCAGCCCCACCCTCGCCGCGCAGATGGCGGGCACCTTCCAGCGGCATTCCAACGGGCGGCTGCTGCTCAATGTGGTGACCGGAGGTGAACCGGCCGAACAGGCGGCGTTCGGCGACTTCGCCGATAAGGAGACCCGGTACGCGCGCACCGGGGAATTCCTGCACGTGGTGAAGTCACTGTGGAATTCGCATGAGCCGTTCTCCTTTGCGGGCGAACACATTCGGGTGGAGAACGCGCTGCTGTCCAACCATCCGGACCCGGTGCCGCCGGTGTTCTTCGGCGGATCCTCCGCACCCGCCGGGCCGGTCGCGGCCAAATACGCCGACACCTACCTCACCTGGGGTGAACCGGTGCTCGCGGTGAGCCGCAAACTGGAGTGGATTCGCGGGCTCGCGGTCGATCACGGGCGAAAGCTGGACTACGGCTTGCGCATTCACGTGATCACCCGCGATACCTCGGAGGAAGCGTGGGCGGTCGCGGACAAACTGCTCGCGGGCATCGACCCGGCCGATATCGAACGCGTGCAGGCCGCCCTCGGCAAGAGCGAATCCGAAGGTCAGCGCCGGATGAGCGAACTGCACAACGGCAGCGTCGACCGCCTGGAGATCGCACCCAACCTGTGGGCGGGCGTCGGCCTGGTCCGCGGCGGCGCGGGCACCGCCCTGGTCGGCTCGCACGCCGAGGTCGCCGAACGACTGCTGGAATACGCGAAGGCCGGCATCAGCCAATTCGTGCTGTCCGGCTACCCGCACCTGGAAGAGGCGTACTGGTTCGGCGAGGGCGTCCTGCCCATCCTGGAACGAAAAGGCGTGTGGCAGCACCCGAACCACCGCCCCGCACCCCCGGCCGCCATCCCCTTCGCAGGCGCGTCCAGCAGCTAGCGGCGGAACTCCTCCACGGGGTGGAACTCCGCGGCCCGGTCGCCGACTTCGTTGCGGTACCACCGTTCTCGGCGGTGGCGCTGCACGCGGTCGGCGATCGTGTCCAGGCCGGGGATGATTCGGCGCAGGGTTTCCGCGCCGAAGAGTATGGGGGCCTGGGCGATCGGGTGCAGGATCCAGGGGAAGCGGTGCGGCATGCGGTGCCGGGCGTAGGTGCCCGGTGGGAGCCAGAATCCGGTGTAGCCGATCTGCACGCGATAGTTGAACTCGTCCCGAATTCGCCTGGGCCACGGGCTGTCCGGCTTCGGTTCGAAGGCGGGCAGGTACGACTCCACCAGTTCCTCGCCATCCGCGCCCGCGGTGAACGCGCGCTTGACGAAGGCGGCGAACATGAGCTGCACCGATTCCCGGAAATCACGCGGATACCAGGCGGGCTGCACGCCGAGCAGATGACCGACGTACCGCCAGAAGTGCAGCGTCGCTTCGATTTCGGTGATCGTGGTCTGATGCCCGACGCTCCACAGTGCCAGACCCGGCACCACACTGCCGCCCATCAGGGTGAGCGTCGCATCGCCCACGCTGATCGGCACTCCCCAAGCGGCGTAATCCCATTCGGGCCGTTGCATGAGCTTGCGGCGAATGAAGACGTGCATGATGCGCACCCGCATGGCGGTCTGCCTGCCGCGCGCACCCGGATCCAGGCCGCCCGGATCGGAGACGTCGATCCAGAAGCGCACGGTCTCCAACTGCCGCTTATGCGCCTTGTCCCCGGCGTAGCCGCCCGCGTACGACAGCGGTTTGGCGATCGAACTCTCCGAATACATTTCCAGCGTGCTGGTGGTGGCGAAGCTGAAAACCGATGTGCCCCAGCGCCGGAACACCTTCGCACCCGCCGCGACCAACTCCGGATCGAACCATTCCGGCGGCGTCTCGAACTCCTCGAACAGCCGGACCAGCGTGGCGGGCGCGTCCGGAACCGATTCGATACCGTGCGCCAGCGCCCGATCCAGCATGGCCCGGCCCGCCGCCGGACCGAGTTCGCCCAGGTACACCTCGTCCACGAAAGCCTCCGCCACCGGATCGGCGTGGTAATACGCCTCGCCGAACTCGCGCACCAGCGCATCGGAGGGCTGTGGATCGAATCGGAAGAAAGCGCGCCAGATCCGCCGTGCGCGTTGGACACTGGGATCGTCGCGCCGCTCCCAGTACCGGAATTCCGTCGGAATGCGGCCCGCCGCCGCTACTTCCATGGCGGCCGGAACCTTCTCGCGAGTCATAATTCGAGGATAAAGTGAGTAGATGCTCACCTTCTACTCACTTTTGCGCACCGGGTCGGCGGATGCCTGACAACCCCGCTGTACAGCGCCGGAAGCCGAGTCAGGACCGTGCACGGGAGACCCGCGAGCGGATTCTGGACTCGGCAGCTCAACTTTTCGCCGAGCACGGCATGGCCGAGATCTCCACCAACCGGATCGCCGCGCACGCGCACATCAGCATCGGCTCGCTCTACCGGTATTTCGACGATAAAGCCGCCATCATCGATGTGCTCCGCACCCGCCTGCTCACCGATTTGGAGGAGCGTTTCACCGAGGCGGTCCTCGGCAGCATCGGCCTGCCGCTGCGCGAATCGGTGGGTTCCAGCCTGCGCGTCATCATGCACGCCGTCGCCGACCGCCGAGATCTGGTGCGCGCCTTGGCCGCCGACGCCACCGTCGCGGGCATCGGCTTCGGCGGCCTCGAACGCCGCCTGCTGCTCCTCACCCGCGCCTACCTACTCCAGCAATTGGGCCCCCGCCCCGACGCCGAACTCGACACCCGAGCCTTCGTCATGGTCAACGCGGGCCTTGCCGCCAGCCTCCGCATGGCCCTGCAACCCCCACCCGGCCTCGACCCGGACCGCATCATCGAGGAAACCGCCACCATGCTCGGCGATTGGCTAACCGCCGCAACCTGATTCGCGACCGGATCGGCTGTGTCGACCGCTCGCGCAGGTCAGCCGGACCGCCCTAGGTCAGGCGGGTGTGCGGCAGACCGGACGGGTTGCCTCGCCGATTATGCGGCGGCGACGCGGGCGATGACGGGCCGCCACCACCCCAGCGGGTGCACGGTGAGGCCGATGACCTTGCCCGCGTCATCGGCACGGCGCAGGGTGAGCGCGGCTTCGAAATCCGGGTCGGCTTCGAAGGCGGTGATCTCGGCCGGAGTCATCGGGCCGCCCTGCGCGATCAGGGTGCGCTGACTCGACGGCGAGAGCGCCGAGGTGTGCGCGGCATCGGTTGCGGCGAGGTAGCGCTTGGCGGTGACGTGCAATTCGACCAGCCGGGCCACCCGGTCGCCGAGCAGTTCGCGCACCGCGTTCGCGCCGTGCACACCGTGACCCGCGTCGTCGCCGGGGAACAGTACGTGGCCGATATCGTGCACGAGCCCGGCCACCTGGAGTTCCTCGTCATCGGGGTGCTGCTGCCGCAGGATCTCCGCGCACTGCCGGTCATGATCGAGAATGTCCACCGGATCACCGCTGCGATCGGGCATATCCCAGGCGTCCTCGCAGTCGGCCAGCAGCGTCATCAGGTCATCCACCGTCGCGATATTCGTCACCCTGGTCACTCTGGCCCAGCATCGTGAACGACGGGTGAAGCCGTCGTATCGGCCCTGTTCGGCGCGACGGCGAAGATGGTGGCGGGTCGCTGCGGGGTTGCGGTTGGGCATAGGGTTGTCCTATGACGCTGTCACCTCGGGTGCCTGATCTCGCCGCGCTGGATCTGCTGCTGTCGGTGATCGAACTGGGGAGTCTGGGTAGGGCGGCGAAGGCGCACGGGATCAGTCAGCCGTCGGCGAGTTCGCGGATTCGGTATCTGGAGCAGCTGGTCGGGGTGCCGGTGCTGGAGCGGACGACGCTGGGATCGCGGGCCACGGCGGCGGGGGCGTTGATCGCGGAGTGGGCGCGCGATGTGGTGGAGGCGGCGCAGCGGCTCGACGCCGGCATCGATTCACTGCGGGAGCAGCGGGATTCGCGATTGCGGGTGGCGGCGAGCCAGACCATCGCCGAGTACCTGTTCCCGAAATGGTTGACCGCCTTGCGAACTCGCATGCCGGATATGTCACTCGCACTGGAGTCCGGGAATTCGGCGGAGGTGGCGCGGGCGGTGCTGGACGGTCGCGCGGGCATCGGCTTCGTGGAGAGTCCGGCGGTGCCGGGGGAGCTGGAGACGCATCTGGTGGCCCGGGATCGGCTGGTGGTGGTGGTCGCGCCCGGTCATCGCTGGGCGCGCGGGCGGGTCATCACCGCTCGGGAGCTCGCCGATACCGCGCTCATCTACCGGGAATCCGGATCCGGCACTCGAATCTCCTTCGAGCGAGCCATGACTCGCGTTATCCCGGACTGGCGGCCCGAGGTCGCGCTGGAACTGTCCTCCACCACCGCCATCAAAACCGCGGTCGCCGACGGTATCGGCCCGGCGGTGCTGAGTTCGCTGGCCGTGGCCGGCGAACTAGCCGAGGGATTACTGGTGTCGCCCGAGGTGACCGGTCTGGATCTGAATCGGGAGCTGCGCGCGGTGTGGCCCCGGGGGCAGCGCCTCACCGGCCCGGCCCGAGACCTCTACAGCATCGCTGGTCGCCCGGCGTAACGCCGATCACTTACCGCGCCCGTACGGTTTGCATAGCGAAGGCTCAAGTGCGCCAACGCCTCACGCGCCGGTCGCCAAGGGGTTATGGTCACGACATGGTGCGATCAGCCGTCGCCGCCGACCCGGACGAGCCAGACACTCCGGGGTCCGCGCAGCGTCCTCATCTCGAGGTGGTTCCCACCGATCCGGAGGGGGAGCCGCCACCGCAACCGCCGCTGGGCGCCAATCCGCTGGCCGCGGCCGATATCGCCCGACTACCGGCGGCGGCCCGGCATCGGATCGCCGCCTTCATTCATTTGCAGATCGCCGCGCTGGAGGAGATGCCGGATCCGCTGCCCGACAGCGATCCGAATCCCGAACCCGCACAGTGATTTCGCCGCATACGCGGTAATCGATAGCGCGTTACGCGCAGAAGTAACAGACGCCGTTCGCGGGCAACTGGATGAAACACTCCTGGCACAGCGCCTCGCGCACCGGCTCCGGCTTGACCTCGGCCTGGGGTGTGCTGATGGTCATGCTGCGCTTGGCAGCCACCTTCGGGGTGAGCGGGGGCACACCGCCGTCGGCGGGAATCGCGGCGCCGTAGAACTGGTAGCACTGCCAGCGGGCGTAGGCCGCGTGCAATTCCAGATCGACCGGAATCGGCAGCCCCGCCAATTCGAGTACGTATTTGTAGGCATCGCCCACGGTGTGGTTCTGCCGTACGCACAGCGCGGGCAGCGGCGGTTCCCCCGCGCTGTGGCAGCGCCGGGCCACCTTGCGCAGGATGGCGTCCATCCAGGTGCGCGTCGGGGCCTTGGTGTGCACGCCGGAGACTTCCTGTACCCGCTCGGCGAGTTCGTTCACTGTGACGAAATGTCCGTACCCGGTTGCGGTTTCGGCCAATTCGGCGTGCGCTGCCAGCGCCCAAGCCACTGTTGCCTCACGGAACGGCACCGCGGTGCCGTCACCTGCCCGCCATGCTCCTGCCGTGGTGGCTACGGAATCCTTCATCACCTGTCCAAGTTATCGCGTCGGTTGCCGAACAAGTCAATGGCCTCCCGCTTCGCGGCCCGATCGGTCGGTGCGAATTTCGGCACGCGATTCGAAGGGGCCGAGAGATCGGTCTGCGCCATTCCCGATGCATACCGACCGGTGTGGGGTGAGTTTACTTGCGCGGCAACGAGTTTTACTTCGCCGCACATACTACAACGATAGAATGGATTTGGTTCGGTCCGACCCGCGGCTATCCAGCGGCTTCGATGGCTCCGGACTATCCCGCTCCAGACCCCGGCGGTTTCGACAGCTCGTTCGAACCTGCCCGAAGGGGGCGTGATGGACGGCACCGAGAACACCAGCGCCGGTGTGGGATTCGACAGTGGCGCGGAATTCGATCATGTTTCCCCGAGCGCCCGGGTGACCCACCCCACTGTCATACCGCGCCCGAATTCCGACGCCATCGCCGGTGACGACGATTTTCGGCAATGGACGGTGGTCGCGGTAATAGTCGAAGCCGACCGGGTCGGACTGCTGCCCATCGGCATGGTCATGGCCGCGGACCTGGAACTGGCGGCGGGACAGGTATGCGATCGCCTGCCCGCGCCCGGCGCGATACCCGGCGCGCGTTACCTGGTCGCATCGCCGTGCACCCTGGAAGTGGATATGCGCGCCGGACGCGTGGTCACCGTGCCGCAACTCACCTGGGTGAACCGTATGAGCTGGGGTGCGAATGCCTGGGCGGGCACCGAATGGGTGCCCGCCGAGGGCGGTCTGCGCATGCTCGACCCGGAACGCTGGCGACCGGCGCTACGCCGCAGCGCGGGGTTGTGAATGAATCTCGGACCCTCGGGTTACCGATGGTTTCCGTCAAATCGCATAAAGTGGCGCGAATACACCACGGTTCAACAGCCAGCCGTGATCCGGCACACCGAGCTTGGACGGGAGCGAACCATGGTGTTCGACCTGCCGCGCGGTCCCGGTGGCGCGCGGTGAGCCCCGATCGCGCCGCGGTCGCCCGGTTCCTGTCGGTCCTGCGTGAGCTCGGCGCGGACGCCGACCTGGCCCCGGTACACGGAGATCGCCTGTGCTCGGCCTGCGTTCGGGTGCTGCCGGTGCGAGAGTCGGCGATCACCCTGGCCATGCCGGAGAACCGCTGGGAGGTGCTCGGCTCGTCCGGCCCCGCCGCGGCCCGGCTGGCTGATGCCCAGGCCGCTGTCGGCGAAGGTCCCGGGCCGGAATCGAACCGGTCCGGCGCGGCCAGCCGGGTGCCCGATTTCGGCAGCGCCGTGGCCAGGGGGCGCTGGCCGCTGCTGGCCCAGTGGAATCGGCTGCCGCTTACCCTCGAATCGATCTGCTCGGTGCCGCTGCGCCTGGGCGCGATCCGGGTCGGTTATCTCGACCTGGTCGGCGCGGACGCGGTGCTCGGCGATGTCCAGGCGTATAGCGATGCCTTGCAGATCGCCGATGTCATCACCACCGTGCTGCTGGCCGCGGTCGCGCCGCCGGAGCACAATGGTGGCCGCGATCTCAATGGACTCGCCCTGGGGCCTTGGTGGGAGCAGTCGGTCTCGGCGCGTGAGATTCATCAGGCCACCGGAATGGTTGCGGTGCAATTGGATTCGACCGCTGCCGTCGCCTATGCGAGATTGGTCGGACATGCCTTCACCACCGGCGTCACCCTCGGCGATACCGCCGCCGAGGTAGTTGCCCGCAGACTGCGCTTTCGCCCCGATCACAACCCCGACCCCGAACCTGTTCCCGAGCGCTGAACCCGCCCGCGGGAACCCGCCATAGGATTGACGAGAGAAGAGGTGAGTGGAGGATGGCAGTTCGAGATGGTGCGCTGACCGCCGCATTGGTGCGGATGGTGGATACCCTGGTCGTCGACTATGACCCGGTGGAGCTGACCCAGGAACTGGTCGACACCAGCGTCGATCTGCTGCCCGCCGACGCCGCCGGACTACTGCTGGCCGACGGGCACGGCGAGCTCCAGGTGTTCGCCTCCACTTCCGAGGAAACCAGGCTGCTGGAGTTGCTCCAGGTCGAATCGGCGGCGGGACCGTGTTTGCAGGCGTATCGCACCGGCGAACAGGTGCTGGTCGAGGATCTCGAACGCGGCACTCAGCGCTGGCCCGCCTTCGCCGAACGCGCGGCCCTGGAGGGCTTCCGCGGCGTCTGTGCCCTGCCGCTGCGGCTGCGCAACGATCGGATCGGGGCGCTGAACCTCTTCACCACCCGCCCGGGCTCGCTCGGCCGCGACGATGTGCGCATCGGGCAGGCGCTGGCCGATTTCGCCACCATCGGCATCGTGCACGCGCGTATTCTCGCCGACTCGCTGACGGTGAACGATCAACTCAGCATCGCGCTGAACAGCCGGGTGGTCATCGAACAGGCCAAGGGCATGCTCGCCGAACGCGCCGCCCTCGATATGGATACCGCGTTCGGATCGATGCGCAAATACGCCCGCGACCACAATCTGCGCCTGGCCGATGTGGCGCGCGGGCTGGTGGATCGCACCATCGATCTCGAAACCGTTCTCGCGCACCGTATTCGCAAGTGATTCCGCGGCACGCGGATTCGTGCCGAGGATTCATTGCGGTTATCTCGCGGTGCGGCCTGCGGTAGAATCCATACCGCACGTCGAGTGCTCCGGACCCCGGTGGTCGATTTGCGCACGGCAGGGACAGTGGTTGTCCGCCGACGCGAATATGGAGCACCACAATGCATTTCCGTAAGTACAGTCGTATGTTCCCCTGCACGAACAGCGCGGCGGGGTCGAATCCCGTTTCAGCGCAGGCGTCTACGCGATCTCCCGTGATCGATGCGCAATTCGGTCATGACGAACCGATCCCCGGCGACCGCGACCATGGCCCGGCTGGTATCGCGAATCAGCAGATCCAGTTCCTCGATGACCTCCGAAACGGCGATCCCGGCGGCGCGGACCTGGGCCGGACTCGATTCTCTGCGGTGCAGGACATCCCGCAGTTCGTGCAACTCGACCTCGACGTCGAACAGTTGCCGCACCAGTCGCTCGCTGGAATCGGCGAAAATGGCGGTGATCAACGGTGATTGCGACGTCGACCGTGTACCTGTGGGCGCCTGCGGTGCGCCCGATGCTGACAATCCAGGGTCCGACATTTCGTTCTCCTGGGTCGATCGCACGAAATCCCGAGCGACGCTGCGGAACTCGGCGCGAGAATGCCTTCAATGCTACGCCCGTCCGGCGCCGCGCCGCGGACCTCGTACAGGGTTGCACCACTCTGCCGGGGAAGAGGGGGTGAGGACATGGTGGGCATCGGGGCTGAGCAGGCCGTAATCGCCGCGACGGCAAGATCGATGGCACACGCGCGTCGTGGTCCGGCGGCCGATATCGATGCGGATGCGGATGCACCGGATATCGGCTGGCCGGGATTCCGGCTCGCGGTGAGTTTACTTGTGTGGCAACGCGTTTTATCTTTTCGGACACCGGGCCGCGCTAAGGTCGGAAAGGTTCGGTACCAACGCGCGAATCCGCCCGGGGGGCGCGATGAACAGCACCGAAAATAGCGGTGGCCGTGAGAGATTCGGCTTGTTCCCGGCTCCCGTCGAGGACGATCCGGGCGCTGCCTTCCGGCAGTGGACCGTGGTCGCGGTGCACGTCGACGCCGGCCGGGTCGGTCTGCTGCCCATCGGCGTGGTGGTGGCCGCGGACCTCGCCCTCGCCGCCGGGCAGGTCTGCGAACGCGTCCCGGCCCCCGGCCCGATCGCCGGAACGCACTACCTCGTCGCCTCCTCCTGCGCACTGGAACTCGACCAGTTCCTCGGCAGGATCGTCGCGGTCCCGCAGGCCAGCTGGGTCAATCGCATGCAGTGGGCGGGCAATGCCTGGGTCCCCGGCGAATGGCTCCCCGCGGCGGGCGGCCTGGGCATGCTCGATCCGCAACGCTGGCGCACCACCCCGGGTCGCCCGGCGCGCTGAATCCTCTATAAATATGGAGGCGGGTGGACGGCGGAAGGAACGCGAATGGGGCGAAACGTCGGCACTGCGGGAGGGTCTGCCGATCGATCGGCCCGGCGTGGGGCGATCTGCGGTGCCGCCCTCGAACTCGCGGCCCAGGGCGGGAATCGGGCCGTCACCCATCACGCCATCGACGATCGGCTCGGGATCGCGCGCGGGTCGACCTCGTATTACTACCGGACGCGGCAGGAATTGTTGCGGGCGGCGGTGATTCACCTCGCCACGACGTCACGGCGGGCGTTCCAGGCCGCGCTGGGCGACGGGGATGCGAGCGTGCCCACGGTGGAATCGGCCGCGGATCTCATGGCGGGACAGCTCGATCTGCTGCTGGGGCCGCGACGGCCGGACGCGCTCGCGCGCTATGCCCTGGCCGCCGATGCGGCGGGGGATGCGGAGCTGCGCGAGGCGCTGGCGGGCTGCCTCTTCTCGGTGCCCGCGGCCACCGGGCTGTTCGAGGCGCTCGCCGCGGCGGATTCGAAGCAGGTCACGCCGAGCCGGAAACGGGCCGTGCCGGAGTCGGGGCAGCTGCTCGGCCCGGAGCAAGCCGCGCGGGATCTGGTCAGCCTGCTCGAGGGTCTACTCCTCGATCGTTTGCACGGCACCCGCTCGCTGCTCGGGCTGGAGGCCGGGACACCCGCGAGCCTGGCGGATCTGCGTCCGCCGGTGCTGCGCTGGCTCACCGTGCTGGGCAACGGGATTCGCTAGCGCTCCGGTAGGTGGTGGCGCAGTAGTACCGCGAGCTGATCGCGGGCGTCGTCGAACGGGTGGCTGGATTTGAGCGCCCGGCTCTGCACGATCGCGCCCTCGATGACCGAGAGCAGCAGTCCCGATAGCGAATTCGCGGTGCCGCGGTTCAGGCCCGCGGCGACCAGGCCGTCAGCGAGCCGCGCGGTCCATTCGGTGAACGCCTGTCCGGCGGTGGCCTGCACCGAGAGGTCGAGTTCGTCCAGGGCGGCGGCCATCATGAACGAGCCCGCGCGATAGTCGCTGTTCTCCAGCCCCGTTCGCCAGAAGGCGAGCAGATCGTCCAGCCAGCGTTCGGCGGAGGGTGCGCCGGGCAGCGCGTCGGCCATCCGGCTCACATGCTGGTACACCACCCTGGACACGATTCGCGCCGCCGCCTCCACCAGTTCGCCCTTACCGGAGGGGAAGTGCTGATACAGCGAATTGCGGGAGGCGTTACTGCGCTTGAGCAGCTCACTCAGCCCCGCCGCGTGCACTCCGTGCTCCTGCACCGTGGCGATGGTGCTCGCGATCAACCGTGCGCGCGGTCCCGCCGTCATGGAAAGTCCTCCAAACCTTGCTTGAACCGATCGGTCCATGTTAAACCTATCCCTGTGAACCGATCGGTTCACTTCGAGAGGATGACATGCCCGCGCACATCGCCACCGCAACGCCGGTAACCCACGCCACCACCCTGGGCCTCGGCGTATACCGTCCCCGCCGCATCGTCCCGAACGCGGAGATCGTCGACCGCATCGATTCCTCGGACGAATGGATTCGCACCCGTTCCGGGATCGAGGCCCGCCACTGGGCCGAAGCCGACGAGACCATCGTGTCCATGAGCACCGCCGCCGCCCGCGACGCGCTCGCCGCCGCGAACATTCCGGCCGAGCAGATCGACGCCGTCATCCTGGCGACCTCCTCGCAGATGGTGCTCGGCCCATCCGCCGGCGCGGTCGTCGCCACCGAACTCGGTATGCACGACACCGCGGCCTTCGACGTCTCGGCGGGCTGCGCGGGCTTCTGCTACGCGCTGGCCAATGCCGCCAATCTGGTGCGCGCGGGCCAGGCCCGGCACGTACTGGTGATCGGCGTCGAACGGCTGTCGGACCTGCTCGATCCGACCGACCGCACCTGCGCCTTCATCTTCGCCGACGGCGCGGGCGCGGTCGTGGTGGGACCGTCCGATGTCGAGGGCATCGGGCCGGTGGCCTGGGGTTCGGACGGCAGCCAGACCGCGGCCATCAAGCAGGACAAGGACTTCGCGCAATACTTCGCCGAGGTCGCGGCTGCCGAGGCCAGCGGCGGGACCACCGAACGCCCGTACATCCGGATGAACGGCACCGCCGTATTCCGCTGGGCCGTCACGTTTTTGGAGAAGGCTTGCCGCGACGCCCTGGACCGCTCCGGGGTCACCGTCGACGATCTCGACGCATTCATCCCGCACCAGGCCAACAGCCGCATCACCGACGCCCTTACCCGCGCGCTGCATATGCCCGACTCGGTGGCCATCGCCCGCGATATCGCCGAAACCGGCAACACCAGCGCCGCGTCCATTCCGATGGCGATGGAACAGCTGCTGCGCACCGGCGCGGCCAAGCCCGGTGACACCGCACTGCTGCTCGGTTTCGGTGCGGGCCTGGCCTACGCCGGTCAGGTGATCACCCTCCCGGCCATCCCCTCCTGAGCGCTATCGCTTGCGCCGGGCGACCCACGCGCTCAATAGCACCGTGACCAGGCAAACGGCGACGGCCGACTGCGCGAAATAGCTCGACGTGCGGTCGGAGTCGCTGTCCCACCTGGCCACGAAGAAATACAGACTGATCGACACCAGCGCGGCGGCAATGGCGGCGCCGACCACCCTGATTCCGATCGATGTCTTATTTCCCGATCCCCCCAAACGCATTACTCGACTGTAGCGATGCCGGGACGGTCTCGGGTGCCGCGCTTCCCAGCCGGGACGCGGCCGGGAAAGCGCCGTTCGATAGCCGATAAGCTGCTGGAACTATGGCCCTGAGCGCAACGATGCACACCTTCACGATTCAGCTCGCCGATATCGATCGCGGGGTGTACGAGGACCTGGAATTGCGGGTGGCCCGGCATCCCTCGGAATCGGCCGAGTTCATGGTGACGCGCTTGCTGGCGTACCTGCTCGAATACCAGGAGGGGATCGCGTTCAGCGAGGGCGGGGTGTCCGCCACCGATGAACCCGCGGTGCTGGTGCGCGATCTCACCGGGCAGATCACCGCCTGGATCGAGATCGGCGCACCCGACGCCGAGCGGGTGCATCGCGGCAGCAAGCTGGCCGGACGCGCGGCCATCTACACCCATCGTGATCCGGTGAAGGTGCAGGCGCTGTTGGCGGGCAAGCGAATTCACCGGGTCGAGGACATTCCGCTCTACAGTTTCGACCGCGAATTCATCGATGCCGTGGTGGCGGTGCTGGATCGGCGCAACACCGCGTCCCTGTCGATCACCGAACGGGTGCTGTACCTGGATATCAATGGCGCCAGTCTGCGCGGATCGGTGGCGGAACAGCCGATCGGATAGCCGATCCGGCCGGGGACACCGCGGAAACGCCGAGATCGTAAGCGGATTCGGCGTGCTCGGCCTCATCGATGCCGGTGATCTCGGCCTCGTGATCGACCCGGAAACCGATGGTCTTGTGGATGAGCCAGCCGACGATATACGTGGCCACGAACGAATAGAGCAGGACCGCGCCCGCCGCGATCAGCTGTCGTTGCAACTGGGTCCAGCCGCCGCCGTACAGCAGCCCGTTACCACCCGCCGGATTCACCGTGGCATCGGCGAACACACCCACCAGCAGGGTGCCGACCAGGCCGCCCACCAGGTGCACGCCGACCACATCGAGCGAATCGTCGTAGCCGAAGGTGAATTTCAGCCCGACCGCCAGCGCGCAGATCACGCCCGCCGCCACCCCGATCGCCAAAGCGCCCGTCGGGCCGACGAATCCGCAGGCCGGGGTGATCGCGACCAATCCGGCCACCGCGCCCGAGGCCGCACCCAGGGTGGTCGGCTTACCATCGCGCAATTGCTCGACGATGATCCACGCCAGCGACGCCACCCCCGTCGCGATGGTCGTATTGGTGAAGGCCAGCGCCGCGAGATCCCCTGCGGTCAAAGCGGATCCGGCATTGAAGCCGTACCAGCCGAACCACAGCAGCGCCGCGCCGAGCAGGGTGAACGGCACATTGTGCGGGCGCGGAATACTGCGCGGCCAGCCGTGCCGATCACCGATCACCAATACCAGCGCCAGCGCCGCCGCACCCGCGTTGATATGCACCGCGGTACCGCCCGCGAAGTCGAATGCCTTGAGCCGGTTGGCAATCCAGCCGCCGACCGCGGCGGAATCGCCCGCGGAATCGGTGCCGGTGAACCCGTTCGCGCTGAAAACCCAATGCGCCACCGGGAAATACACCACGCTCGTCCAGCCCACGATGAACACCACCCAGGCCCAGAACTTCGCGCGGCCCGCGATCGCACCCGATATGAGCGCGGTGGTGATAATCGCGAACATGAGCTGGAACATCACGAACGCCATGGTCGGAATCTGATGGCCGGCCGGACCGGACAGCGTGCCGTGCGTATCACGCAGCATCACCTGCGACATACCGCCGATCAGGCCCTGATAGGCGTCGGAGCCGAATGATTCGCTGTATCCGTACAGCAGCCACAGGGTCGTCACCACACCCAGGGCGACGAAATTCATCATGAGCATGTTCAGCACGCTCTTGCCGCCGACCATGCCGCCGTAGAAGAAAGCCAAGCCCGGCGTCATCAACATGACCAGTGCCGCACTCGCCAGCACCCACGCGGTATCTCCCGAATTCACGCTATTACCTCTTATTTCCACGGGATTCGCGTGAAGCATCGAGAGTTACTGTTTCGCCGGTGCGGCTCATCGTGTTTCGGGTCGGTGAATTCGAGCGGCCGCGCCGTTCATAGATTGCGGCTATGGCAGAGTTCGGGCGGTCGCGGAGGCGTAGCGGTGCGCCAGGCGGGTGAACGCCGCCGTGAGTTCGGGCGGCCCGACGATTTCGATATCGGCGTCGAATACGCCGAGGGCGCACGCCAATGCGTTCCAGGACCAGGAACCCAGAATGACCCGGCAGCGATTCGGGCCGAGCTCCTCGACAACGCCGTCGCGGGCGAACTCGGCGACGGTCGCGGCGGGGGCGTCGAGCATCACCTCGCCCAGGCATGGCCAGCCGCCGGTGCCGTCCGAGCCTTGGAATCTGCTGGTGACGAAGGCCGCGACCGAACCGCCGGGAAGATCGCGTGGGACGAACCGGGGACCGTTCGGAATGCGCGGGGTGATGCGGTCGGCGCGGAAGATGCGCCAGTCCTCGCGATCCAGATCCCAGGCCACCAGATACCAGCGGCCGTACCTGGTTACCAGGTGATGCGGTTCGGCCCGGCGCGGGGGAGACTCGAGATCCGTTGCGGGAGAAGCGTAGTCGAAGCGGAGCACTTCACCCGCGTGTACCGCGGCGCTCAGCGTCAACAGGGTCGCGCTGTCCGCCGGAGTGATCGGAGCGGCGACGGTGGTCACCTGAAAGGCGTCGATACGCCCGCGCAACCGCGCGGGCATGACCTGGCGCACCGTGTGCAGTGCGCGCAGCGCGGCCTCCTCGATACCCGCGCCCGCGGTCGCGGCGATGCGCAGGGCGACGGCCAGCGCCACCGCCTGCTCATCGTCGAAGAGCAGCGGCGGCAATTCCGATCCGGCCTCCAGCCGGTAGCCGCCGTCGGGACCCTTGATCGCGGCGATCGGATAGCCGAGCTCGCGCAATCGATCGACATCGCGGCGCACCGTGCGGGCACTGATATCCAGGCGCTCGGCCAGCAGCGAACCCGGCCAGTCCCGGCGGGCCTGGAGCAGCGAGAGCAGCGCCAGCAGTCGCGCGGAAGTCTTCGGCATGCTGTCCATGCTGCCAGAAGAAGCGGACATATCCTGGCCTCTTCTACCGCGAGAATTCTCGTACCCACTCCGACCGGTAATGGAGTAGTCATGAGCAGCGACACCGTGCGGTACCAGCCCGCCTGATCTCGTTCGAAATACCTTGGCGCTCATCGGAAACCGTGCCGATCATGATCGATATCGATAAGATCCGTTGCGGCTCTTGATGATCGGATGAGGTGTGATGGCCAGAACAGTGATCGTCGGAATCGGCAGCCGGGGCGATGTCGCCCCGCTGACCGGGCTCGGCGTGCGGTTGGCGGCGGCCGGGCACGAGGTCGTCATGGCCGCGCACGAGACCTTCGCGGATATGATCACCGGCTGCGGGCTGCGATTTCGCTTGCTGGAGTTGAACTTCGGCTTCGAGGGCGACTACGCGGAGATTCAGCGCAAGACCGTCGCGGCGTTCAATACGCCCGACGGGTTCCGGACCATCGGCGCGGGCTTGATCGCGGCCCTGCGGGACGAGCCCGCGGATCTGCTGCTGCTCACCCCGTACGCCGAATTCGCGGGACTGCCGTTCGCCGAGGCCGCTGGGATTCCCACCATCGCGCTGCGTTTGCAACCCACCTGTGCCACAGCCGATTACCCGCCCGCGGTGGCGGGTGTCTGGTCGCTCGGACCGGTCGGGAACCGATGGGCGTCCGATATCGGAGCCTGGCTGGTGGATCGCCGCTACGGCGGGGTGGTTCGCGAATTCCGCCGCGAACTGGGTCTGCCCGAGGTCTCGGTACGAGAACTGCGGCGTCGGCGCACCGCGGCGGAATGGCCTATCCTGCACGGCTATTCGCCGACCGTCGCGCCGCGACCCGCCGATTGGCGTACGGGCCTGGAGGTTTCGGGCTTCTGGTGGCCCGCCCGGCCCACCGGGTGGGAGCCGCCCGCCGATCTTGTGGCGTTTCTGGAGGCGGGCCCGGCACCGGTCTTCGTCAGCTTCGGCAGCAATATCAACAATCCGGAGCGCACCGCCGAATTGGGCGAGATCGTCGGGACCGCACTGCGCCGCGCCGGGGTGCGCGCCATCGTCGAATCCGGCTGGACCGGGCTCGCGGTCTCGGACGACGATGTCATCACCATCGGCGAAATCCCTTATGACTGGCTGTTTCCGCACCTCGCGGCCGCCGTGCACCACTGCGGTGCGGGCACCTGCGCCGCCGCCCTGCGCGCGGGCGTGCCCACCGTCGCCGTACCGGAGATTCCGGAGCAGCAATTCTGGGCGCACCGCCTGGACCTGCTCGGCGTCACCGCCGGAATCACCCGCCAGCCCAAGCTGACCGCGGACTGGCTGGCGAGCGCGATCACCACCGCGACAACCGATTCCGGCTTGCGTGGCAGAGTTGGCACGGTGGCCGAGCGTCTCGCGGACGAAGATGGTGCGGGCGCGGTGCTCGAGGTCATCGACGGCGTGCTCGAGAAAACGGCGACCCGCTGACGGGGCTGTCCTCGACCGCCCGGCTGGGATCTGATCGGTGGCCGTAGGCTGCGGCACGTCCTTCGTGCCCGATCCGAATCGACTCGGGCGGCGGCATATCCGCCTGATCACGCCGGATAGACGTGAATCTCGGTGGCCTTCAGTGAGGCCCACAGGCGCATACCGGGTTCGAGTCGCAGTTCCGCGACCGCCGCCGGGGTGATATCGGCCAGCACCGGCGGTGCGCCGTCCAGTCGGACCCGGGTGGTGTTGGCATGCTGTTCGAAGCCCGCGACGGTGACCGGCCAGGCATTGCGCGGGCTGCCGGTGGGCTGGGTGAGGTGCAATCCGACCGCCGTGGGGGAGAAGGCCGCGAACACCCGTCCCGACGCGGGTTCGGATCCGGTGAGCGTGCCGCCCGCGTCGACCGCGATCTCGGTGCCCATGGCGGTGCCCCGAAACAGGTTGAGTCCCACCAGATTCGCGACGTAGTCGGATCTGGGCCGCCGGGCGATCTCGGTCGGCGCGCCCTCCTGCACTATCGCGCCGTCCTCCAGAATGATGAGCCGGTCGGCCAGCACCATCGCATCGAGCGGGTCATGCGTGACCAGCACCGTATGTCCGGTGTATCCGCGCAGGTGATGAGCCAGATCGGCGCGCACCTGCAACCGGGTGCTGGCATCCAGCGCGGCCAGCGGCTCATCCAGCAGCAGTAAATGCGGTTCGGTGGCCAGTGCGCGCGCCAGCGCCACCCGCTGTGCCTGCCCGCCCGATAGTTCGCGCGGTCCGGATTGCGCGAACTCGCTCAAACCGACCCGATCGAGCCAGGCGGCGGCGCGTTCCCGGGCGGCGGCGCGGCGCACACCGCGCGCCCGCAAGCCGAACGCCACATTGTCCAGCGCCGAAAGATGCTGGAAGAGCAGATAATCCTGGAAGACCACGCCGACCTGGCGGTGCTCGGCCGGAATGAACACCGACGGCGGTGCATCCCAGGTGTTCTCGCCCAGGCGAATCGTGCCGCCGGTGAGCGGGGTGAGCCCGGCCAGCGCCCGCAGCGCCGTGGTCTTGCCTGCCCCATTCGGGCCGAGCAGCGCGATCACCTCACCGGGCGCGGCGGTGAATTCGATATCGAGGCGGAACGGCGCGCGCTCGACACACAGTGCGGCGTGCAATGTCATACCGGCTCCTCGGGCCTCATACCGCGCCTCGAATCCAGCGCTCTCGCAACGAGATCAGCACGCCGACCGAGACCACCAGCAGCACTATGCTCAGCACGATCGCGGCATCGGGATCGGTTTCCAGCGCGAGGTACACCGCCAGCGGCATGGTCGTCGTCTTACCGGGGAAGTTACCGGCAAAGGTGATGGTCGCGCCGAACTCACCCAGCGCACGCGCCCAGCACAGCACCGTGCCCGCCACCACCCCGGGCAGCACCGATGGCAGCGTCACCCGGCGGAAGGTGTACCACGCGGACGCGCCCAAAGTCGCTGCGGCTTCCTCGAATCGGGTATCGGCCGCGCGCAGCGCACCCTCCACCGAGATCACCAGGAACGGCATGGCGACGAACGCCTCCGCTACCACCACACCGGCCGTGGTGAACGGCAGTGAGTATCCGAACCAGTCGTAGATATAGCGTCCGACCAAGCCGCGGCGGCCGAGCACCAGCAGCAGCGCCACACCGCCGACCACCGGCGGCAGCACCAGCGGCACCGTCACCAGTGCGCGAATCAGGCCGCGCCCCGGCAATTGCGCGCGCGCCAGCAGCCAGGCCAGCGGAATCCCCAGCACCAGGCAGATGCACGTCGCCAGCGTCGCGCTGATCAGTGAAAGCCGCAGCGCCTGACCGACTTCGGCGCTGAACAGCCGTTCGGGCAGCGTGCGCCACGGGGCGCGCACCAGCAGGCCGATCAGCGGGATCAGCAGAAATGCCAATGCGCAGACGGCGGGCAGCATGAGGGCGATCGGCCGCCGCCCCCGCACTGCCCGCCGCCGCGCCGAGGTTCCGGTCACCGGCACGCTCGAAAAGCCGTCACGGGGTGTCGAATCCGGCGTCGGCGAACACCTTCTTGGCCTTGTCCGAGGAAATGAACGTGACGAACGAGGCGGCCGCCGCGGCATTGGGCGCCTTGTTCAGCGCGGCGATCGGATAGGTGTTGATCGCCTTGCTCGACTCCGGGAAATCGATGCCCTCGACCTTGTCACCGGCGGCCTTCACATCGGTCCGGTACACCAGCGCGGCATCCACCTCGCCGAGCGTCACCTTGGTGAGCGCGGCCTTCACATCCTGCTCACGGGTATCGGGCTGCGGGGTGATCGCGGCGATCTCGAACACCTTCTTCGCCGCCGCGCCACAGGGCACCTGCTCGGCGCACAGCGCCAGCCGCGGCTCGGTCTTGCCGAAATCCGCGATTCCGGTGATATGACCCGGATTGCCCTTGGGCACGGCGATTTCCAGCCGATTGCTGACGAAGGTCGCCGGGGTGCCCTTCACATCGCCGGCGTCGACGACCTGCTGCATATTCGCCGGGGCCGCCGAAGCGAACACATCGGCGGGCGCGCCCTGCGTGATCTGCTGTGCCAGCGCCGAACTGCCGCCGAAGCTGAACACCACCTTCACGCCGGGATGATCGGTCTCGAACTGCTTGCCGAGCGTGGTGAAGGTTTCCGTCAGTGACGCCGCGGCCAGCACCGTCACCGTGCCGGAGAGCCTGTCGGAGTCGGCGGGCGCGCTCGAATCCTCGGAGTCGTTCGAGCTGCAACCCGCCAGACCGGCGGTGAGGGCGAGCGCGGCCGTGGCCGCGATGAAGCTGATCCGCAAATTCGTCACGCAGTAGAGCATATTGCCGTAGGCGCGGTACGCAAGGCGCGTTTTCGCCAGAGAATCGGACAGGATCGACCGGTGGATTTGTAGGATCAGCTCTCCGGGACCTCGACCACCACATGCGTCGACTTCACCGAGGCGACCGCGACACTGCCGACCTCGAGCCCCAGCTCATCCACCGATTCCCGGCTCACCAGCGATACCAGCCGGAACGGCCCGGCCTGCAATTCCACCTGCGCCATCACCGTGTCCTTGACGATCCGCGTCACGATCCCGCGCATCCGATTGCGCGCCGACACCGCCACCGTGATCCCGGCCTCCGGTTTCTCGGCATTGGCCTGCAGGAACTCCGCGAGCTCGCGCCCGCTGACACCCATCCGCCCGTTGTCCAGCTGGATGGCGCTGAGCCGCCCCTGATCGATATACCGGCGCACGGTGTCATCACTGACACCCATCAGAGCGGCAACCTCGCTGATCCGCAGATTCGACACAACCTGCAGCCTATTGACGTATCCACGGAACGCAAACGATATGGATTCGCCCGGTGACCGTAGTCGGCCACCGGGCGGATCACTCACCCATCCGGGCGTCAGCGCAGGGCGCGACGACCCGTGACGAGGTTGACCAGGAACAGCAGCACCACCGCACCACCCAGGCAGGTGAAGAAGCTGAACCACAGCCCACCGCCCTCGACGTCCACCCCGAACAGCTTCAACAGGAAGCCGCCGATCAGACCGCCGACGATGCCGACGACGATATTGAGCAGGATGCCCTGCTGCGCATCAGTTTTCATGATCTTGCTGGCGATCCATCCGGCCAAACCGCCGATGATGATCCACCCGAGAATGCCGAGGCCGAGCATGATGCGTCTCCTTATCAGAGGTCGGCGCCGAGGAACCGGCGCTCTGCTCAGCGCATACCCGCAATTCCGCGATCGATGCGCGGGCCCACCATGTTCGTCCCGCCACACCGGGGCTCGCGCGTCGATCCGGCCGGCTACGCGGGCCTCACCGTCCGAGCGAGGCGCGTAATGCGGTGAGTTCGGCCGCGCGGGGGATCGGTGCGACTGCCGAGTCCGGGGCGTCGAAGACCATGACCCGCTGGGAATCCGGGGTGAGCGCGGACCAGCCGGGGTCGCCGGTGGTGGCGAACGCGAGCCAGGCCGCGCGCATGGTGTCCGCGAGTTGTTGCGGCGGGTTCGGGCCGGTGAGGCTCGAGGCCGCGGCGAGGGTGTCGAAGACGAAGGGGAGTTCGAGGGCGTGGCAGGCGTCGAGGTGCTGTATCGGTGTGCGCCAGGCGAATTCGTAGACGAAGGTGGGGGCGGGGGCCTGGGCGCGCAACTCCGCTATGCGCAGGGAGCTGTCGCGGAAGGCGAAGTCGGTGATGATGGCGGCGTACAGGTCGGCGGATGAGGCGTCGGGGCGGTCGGCGGCGTAGGCGTCGGCGAGGGATTCGTCGAGTCCGTTGCGGCGCAACAGGAATGGCAGGATGTCCGCGGTGATGGCGGCGTCGATGCCCGCGCCGACGGTGAAGAAACGGAATTCGTCGGAGGTCGTTCCGATGAGCAGCGGTATATCGTGGCCGCGTCCGGCGGCGATGCCGTCGATGGGCGCGGCCGGGACCACCTCGTCATCGATGACGGGGAACAGGGTCATCAAACCCATCCCGTGCCGGATTATCGACGCGCCCCAGCGATCCGGATTCGGATCCTGCACCATTTCGAGCCCGAGCTGATTCTGTGCCGCGAGCAGCTTTTCCGAATCGACGGCAGCGAAAGCCGCTGCGGTCGGCTCGATTTCGAGCATCGCCGCCAATGCGGCGGAGACCTTCCGCGCGTCGTCGGCGGTCGCCGCGGTGCTGCCATTCCCGCTCTGCATGACGGCCTTGCCGAACAGCCCCACGGCGGCGGGCGAAGCCAGCAGCGCCGCGATACTCATGGCCCCGGCGGATTCCCCGAACACCGTCACATTGCCCGGATCACCCCCGAACCCGCGAATATTCTCCCGCACCCACCGCAGCGCACTCAATTGATCGAGCAGCCCCCGATTGTCCGGAGCCCCCTCGAGCACCGCGAACCCGGGAATCCCCACCCGATAATTGATCCCCACCACCACAACCCCACCGCGAGCCAGCGACGCCCCGTCATATATCGGAATGCTGTTCGCCCCTCGACTGAACGCACCCCCGTGAATCCACACCATGACGGGCAGATCGGTCCCCGAAGGATCCGGCGTCCACACATTCACCGTCAGCGATTCAACCCCGGGCCGGATATGCGTCCCGAGCAAAGCCGCAATAGCAGGTGGATACGGAGTCTGCGCGCACGTCGCACTGTATTCAACCGCCGCCCGCACCCCCTCCCAAGGCGTCACCGCCCCGGGAGCCGCGAACCGCGCCGCCCCCACAAGCGGTGCCGCATAAGGAATCCCGAGAAACGCCGCCACCCCCTCCACCGCCCGCCCACTGACCTTCCCCCCGGTCACCTCGACAATCGGTTCCATCGCGGCACGCTCCTAGCCCCTCGGCATTACATTCCCGTCGACACTAACCAGAACCCGCTCAGCCAGTACCGGTTTCGATCCCGACGGGGACAGCGCGATCGACTCGACTGGAACTACCCGCTGTCTTCGACAGCGCTGCGCTGGCCGAATCGCCGCCGCGATGGTTGCGAGGTAGCTGCGGCGGTCGATACGGTTTGCGCGACCTGTAAAGAACTACAGGCGGGGTGTACACGGGGGTAATAGTGAGCAGCAATGCCGAGTTGGCGGCCCGCGCCGAGCGAATCGACGCGGAGATCTCGCAGGTGCGTGGGCGGGCGCAAACCACCGACGGTTCGGTGGTCGTCGAGACCAATCCCTACGGCTCCATCACCGGTCTGCACTTCTCGTCGCACGTGACCAGCGTGGAGCCCAGTCGGCTTGCCGCGGTGATCGTCGAGTTACACCGCCGTGCATACGAGGACGCCAAAGCCAGTGGTGCCAAGGTCTTCCAGGCGATCAAGGACAACGGTCAGGCGCGGCGGGTAGCTGAACGACCCAGCGATGAGTGGGAAGAAGTTGTGCCCGTTCGCTATACGTCGAGCTTCTGAGCCGTGGTCGAGTTCGATACCGGGCGTATGCGCGGCATGGCCAACGATCACCGAACCCATGCCGACGCCATCGAGGCCCTCACTCCGTTCGCCAAGGACGAGGTCAAACTCGTGCGGCCCAAGATGGAGAAGTCGGTGTTCGCGACCCGCATCGAGGAATGCCTGAAGGCGATGGACAACGTCACCGATCTGCACGCCAAACGAATGCGCTCGTTTGCCGACCTGACCGATGCGGCCGCGGCGGTCGCGGATCAAATGGATGACGACAATGCTGTGACATTCGGAGGATGACGTGGCGGGAGACGAGAAGAACCTCACCATCTCGATGGTCTTGGCGTGGGACCTCGGAGAGCCGATCAAGATTGCCGAACTTGTCGACATGTCCGCCAAGAAGCTGAAACAGCAACTCGACGACGCCGATGACCAGGTTCAGAAGGCGGAGCAGTGGTTCGGGGCGCAGGCCGGTCTGAGCGCACGAACCATGTCCAAGGGATACCGGACCGACGGGGAGACGACCGCCGGTGTGTATGTGGCCATGGCCAAGGCGATGCAGGATGGCGTCGGCACGATCGGAAAGAAGATCGACGACGTGCGTAGCTTGATCTCCGACGTCGAGAATTCCGATTACGGCCTCTTCTATGAGGACGACGGATCGGTGAAGTCACGCGAATCGAACTGGGAGACTGCTGCTCCGCCCTGGGGGATCGTTTCCCTCTACCTGAAGCAAGGCGAAATCAATCGGCTGGACCTCAGGTTGAAGAAGGCGCTCTGGGAGGTCGCGCAGGAGGACGAGCGGGTCGCGGAGCGGGTATCCGAATGCATTGAGAAGCTTGCCGATTCGGTCAAGAAGGAGATGGCCGGCAACTACACCGATCAAGGATTGCTGGACATCCTCACGAAGTATCAGACTCCCGACTCGACCAAGGACGGGATAATGTGGCCGAACGCCACCCAGCTCGAATATGTTCGGAAATACTATGATCCGACTTTCCAACCCAGATTCGTTACCGCCGATGAGGCCGCTGTGCTCAATGAGTTGAGCCTCGCCGAGCAGGTGAAGTTTTTGAATATCCAAGTGGATGCCGCGAACTTCGGCAAGAACAACAAGTACACAGATTTATACCCCAACGCCGAGCAGGACGGAAAGGGCGACGCTGCTCGTCACATCTACTGGAACGCCCGGATGACGCAGGAATTCGGTACGGACTGGACGACGAGATACACGACCTCACATGAGAAGACCGGCGGAAACGTGGCTGCGCGTGAAGCAATGGACCTCTACAACAACAGCCTCGGCCGTGCCATCGGGCAGGATACCGGCGCGGATGACGCTACGATTCGCGCGCGGGTGCTCAATGAGATCGACAACGGTAAGGCGGTCGTAATCGTAGGTACCGGCGCTGATGGAAAGTTTCCGCAACTTGCATGGAGTAAAGACACTCCGACTGATCAAACAATCGTTGGCCCGGGCGTTGGCATTCCGCTGCCGGTAACGAAATGAGGGCGGTGTGACGAAGATGCTGATGCGCGCTGGGCTGACGGTGTTTCTCGCGTGCCTGATTACTTCTTGTGGAATTGCTGCTCCACCTGACGGGCCGGTGCGGACAACCCAGCCGCAGGACTGTAGTGGCGGAACCTTCGATTTCGGTACTTCGGGCGGTGCCCAGCCCTTGGGTTCCAGTGACCTGATGCTTCAGAAGATGCTCGAAGCCCGTGCGAACAAGCAGACGATCGCGATGCAGGATCTCGCGCACTCCGCTGGTTGGTCCGACGAATGGGATCGGATGGTCGAGGTCGGTGAGCATACAGAGCGAGATGAACTGAATTCTCGTGCTCAGACGACCGGATACTGCTGGAAGAATCTCCCACCGACCTCGCCGATGTCCGATCGGCCGTCGGATACCTACTATCTGTTCGTCCGCAACAACCGCCCGGTGCAGTTCATCCAGGTCCGTCCCAGCGAGAACCCGATTATTCTCCTGCGAGGCGTGGTGCTGACCAAGGAAACGGTGTTGAGGTACTACGGCTCACGGCTCAAGCCGGAGTAGGTCGTACCGCTCGGTGCCCCGACTGTCCGTCTCCGGTGACAGTCCCTAGGTGTTTGAGCCCCGTTCGGGACGGGTAACCCTGAACCCGACAACACTGTCGAAGTTCAGAGCACCGAAGCGCCCCCGGCAGGAATCGAACCTGCGACCTAGGGATTAGAAGGCCCTTGCTCTATCCAACTGAGCTACGGAGGCAGTGCGGGGCATCTGGGCGATGCGGCCACCAAACACCTTGAACCATATTGATCTCGGTGTCCAGCGACTTGAGTATAGCGAGCGTCCAGGTGGGGTTTGGGGGGTCGGCTGGCAACCGTTCGGCGCGTCGCGTGGGGGTGCGCGGACCGGAGGTCGGGAAACCCCCGGGAAGTTCGGACCCTTACTCCGAACTACCCTGGGCGTATGTCGTCACCGCAGGACTCGCCCGCAGCTACTGGTGTTCAGGTGACTCGGGCGGGGTCGGGCGGGAAGGTTTCGGTGCTCGCGGCCATGGGCGGCGCGGTTGCGGCGGTGGTCGCGGCGCTGGTCGTCGGGCTTTCCTCGGCGCAGGCGCTGAGTCTGCTGGGAATTCCGGATCCGGGGCCGCTGACCACCTACGGGCTGCCGGCCTTGCGTGCGGTCGCCGATCTTGCTGCCGCGCTGACCGTCGGATCGCTGCTGTTCGCGGCGTTCTTCGTACCGCCGCAGGCCGATGGACTGCTCGATGTTGGCGGTTATCGGGCGCTGCGACGCGCCGGGAACGCGGCGCTGGTGTGGGCGGGTGCGTCGGCGCTGCTGGTGCCGTTGACACTTTCGGACACCACCGGGCAACCATTTCTGGACTCGCTGCGTCCGGAGTCGGTGTGGCGCGCCGCGAATCAGGTCGATGTGGCCGGGTCGTGGCGGTCCACGGTGTTCTTCGTCCTGGCGCTGGCGGTGGGCTGTCGCCTCGCGCTGCGCTGGGGCTGGACGCCGGTGCTGCTGTTGCTGTCGGTGATCTCACTGCTGCCGGTCGCGCTGACCGGGCATTCCTCGGCGGGCGGGGCGCATGACATCGCCACCAATAGCCTTATTCTGCATCTGCTTTCGGCGTGTTTCTGGGTGGGCGGATTGTTCGCGGTGCTGGCGTACGCGCTGCGCGACGGCAAATACACCGCGCTGGCCACCCGCCGATTCTCGAAGATCACGACGATTTCCTATGTGGTGATCGCGATCAGCGGTGTGATCAATGCCTGGATTCGGGTGCCGTGGGCGGATCTGTTCACTACTACCTATGGCCGCCTCGTACTGGCCAAGACGACGGCGCTGATCGTGCTCGGCATCATCGGCTATTTGCAGCGGCAGCGTGCCATTCCCGCGCTGGAGAAAGATCCGAGCGATCGTGGTGCGCTCATCCGATTCGCCGGAGTCGAATCGCTGATCTTCGCCGCCACCATCGGCCTGGCGGTCGGCCTCGGTCGCACCCCGCCGCCGGAATTGCGCAGTGTCCCGACCCCCGCCGAGGTCGAGATCGGCTACAACCTGGCCGGTCCGCCGAACCTCGCGCGTCTGGCCTTCGACTGGCGCTTCGATCTGATCTTCGGCACCCTCGCGATCGTGCTGGCGGTGCTCTACCTGCGCGGTGTGGCACGGCTGAAGAAGCGTGGTGATGCCTGGCCCGTCGGACGCACCATCTCCTGGATCGCGGCGTGCGCGGTGCTGCTGATCGCGACCAGTTCCGGTGTCGGCCGCTACGCCCCGGCCATGTTCAGCGTGCATATGGCCCAGCACATGATGCTGTCCATGCTCGCCCCGATCCTGTTCGCACTGGGCGGCCCGGTGCTGCTGGCCCTGCGCGCGCTGCCGCCCGCCGGTCGCGACGCCCCGCCCGGACCGCGCGAGTGGATTCTGGCGGCCGTGCACAATCCGGTGTCGCGCTTCATGACTCAGCCCGTGGTCGCGGCGGTGTTCTTCGTGGCCGGGTTCTACGTCCTGTACCTGGGCGGCCTTTTCGACCAGTTCGTCGGCTCGCACGGTGCGCACCTGTTGATGAATGTGCACTTCCTGCTGAGCGGCTACCTCTTCTACTGGGTCGTCATCGGTATCGATCCCAAGCCGCGGCAGGTGGAGCCGCTGACCAAGCTGGGCATGGTGTTCGGTTCGCTGCCGTTCCACGCGTTCTTCGGTATCGCGCTGATGAGCATGAACACCGTGCTGGGCGGCTGGTTCTATCGCGCGCTCGGCCTGGGCTGGAACAACAATCTGCTCGACGATCAGCACACCGGCGGTAGCCTCGCCTGGGCCAGCGGTGAAATCCCATTGGTGGTGGTGATGCTGGCGCTGCTCATCCAGTGGTCGCGCAGCGATAAGAAACTGGCCACCAGGCTGGACCGCGCCGCCGATCGGGACGACGACGCGGAACTGGCCTCGTACAACGCCATGTACGCCGAGCTGGCCCGGCGTGATCGAGAGGTACGTAAGTGAACGACGTCGCCCAGGCGACCCGGAAGATCAAGCGGCTCTATCGATCCGACGTGCGGCGCGCGCGCCGCCTGCTGCACGGCCAGACCCGCAAGACCCCCGTGTTCCACACCGATATCCAGGGTCCGCGCGGCCCGGTGCCGGTGACCCTGAAGCTCGAACACCTCCAGCACGGCGGCACCTTCAAGGTGCGCGGCTGCCTGAACGCGCTGTTGCAGGCGGACCCCGGAATCACGCACGTGGTGATCGCCTCCGGCGGTAACGCGGGCATCGCCGCGGCGCTGGCCAGCTCGCTGCGCGGACTGTCCTGCACGGTGGTGGTCCCCGAATCCGCCCCGCACACCAAGGTGGCGGCCATGTGGTCGCACGGGGCCGAAGTGCTGTGGCACGGAACGACTTACGCCGAGGCGCACCGCTATGCCAGCCAGCTGGCCCGCGAGCGCAAGGCGATGCAGTTGCACGCCTATGACCTGCCCGCCATCGTGGCCGGTGCGGGCGTGGTCGGGTTGGAGATCGAGGAGCAGGTGCGCGGGCGGCCGCCGGTGCTGGTGGCGGTCGGGGGCGGCGGCCTGGTCGCCGGGATCTCGGTGGCGATCGGGCTGCGCGGCCGGGTGATCGGGGTGGAGCCGCAGGGCGCGCCGACCCTGCACAAGGCGCTCGCGGCGGGGCGGCCGGTGGATGTCGATGTGTCCAGCGTGGCCTCGGATGCCCTGGGCGCCAATCGGATCGGCGATATCGCCATGGAGGTGGCGCAGCGCTATGCGGTGCGATCGTTGCTGGTCAGCGATGATGCCATCGTGATGGCGCGGGAGTACCTGTGGCGCGAGTTCCGGATCGTGGTGGAGCCCGCCGGAGCCACGGCGCTGGCGGCGATCCAGAGCGGGGCGTACGTTCCGGCGGCGGGGGAGCGGCCGGTGGTGGTGCTGTGCGGGGCGAATACCGATCTGGCGACGCTGTAGTCCGCTGAACTCGGGTTATCCACAGCGCCGAGTTATCCACAATCGCGGAAGTGGGTCTGTCGCGCGAGTTCTCGCCGGTTCACGCTGGAGTCACGACAGCAGACGAGCTGAATCGGCAAGGGGGACAGCGATGTACGAGGCGAATACCGCGGTGATAGGCCGGGTGGTCACGCATCCGAGCCGGCGGGCACTGCCCAATGGGGAACAGGTGCTCAGTTTCCGGCTGGCCAGTACGACCCGGCGGTTCGATGCCGCTAGCGGGGAGTGGGTCGATGGTGGCACCCTGTATTTGACGGTAACCTGCTGGCGCAAACTCGTGGAGGGTGTCGAGGCGTCCCTGCAGCGCGGTGACCCGGTCATCGCCTACGGTCAACTCCGCTCGAACGAGTACACCACCCGAGACGGTATGGAGCGCAACGATCTCGAGATGCGCGCCACTGCCCTCGGTCCCGACCTGGGCCGTTGCACCGCCCCGGTGCAGCGCAAACACTTCGGCCACGGCGACCGCCCCGAGGCGTCGCCGGCGCCGCCCACAGATGCCGACCGCGCCGGAGAACCGGCAACCCAACACAGTTAGGCTTGCCCATATGGCTGAGTTCATTTACCAGATGATTAAGGTTCGAAAGGCGCATGGCGACAAGGTCGTGCTCGACAATGTGACCTTGAACTTCCTTCCGGGCGCGAAGATCGGTGTGGTCGGCCCGAACGGCGCCGGTAAGTCGAGTGTCCTGAAGATCATGGCGGGACTGGACCAGCCGAACAACGGTGAGGCCTGGCTGGCGCCGGGCGCGACCGTCGGCATCCTCATGCAGGAGCCGGAGCTCAACGAGGAAAAGACCGTTCGCGGCAACGTCGAGGAGGGCCTCGGCGAGGTCAAGGTCAAGCTCGACCGGTACAACGAGGTCGCCGAGCTCATGGGCGTCGAGTACACCGATGAGCTCATGGAAGAGATGGGCCAGCTGCAGGAGTACCTCGACCACGCCGATGCGTGGGATGTCGACTCCCAGCTCGAGCAGGCCATGGACGCGCTGCGCTGCCCGCCGCCGGACGAGCCGGTCACCAACCTCTCCGGTGGTGAGCGCCGTCGTGTCGCGCTGTGCAAGCTGCTGCTGAGCAAGCCCGATCTGCTGCTGCTCGATGAGCCCACCAACCACCTCGACGCCGAATCGGTGCTGTGGCTGGAGCAGTTCCTGGCGAACTACCCGGGCGCCGTCCTGGCCGTCACCCACGACCGGTACTTCCTCGACAATGTCGCGGAGTGGATCCTCGAGCTCGACCGCGGCCGCACCTTCCCCTACGAGGGCAACTACTCCACCTACCTGGAGAAGAAGGCCGAGCGCCTCGAGGTGCAGGGCAAGAAGGATCAGAAGCTGCAGAAGCGCCTCAAGGAGGAGTTGGCCTGGGTCCGCTCCGGCGCCAAGGCCCGCCAGGCCAAGAACAAGGCACGCCTGGGCCGCTACGAGGAAATGGCCGCCGAGGCCGACAAGATGCGCAAGTTGGACTTCGAGGAGATTCAGATCCCCGCGGGTCCGCGTCTGGGCTCGGTCGTCGTCGAGGTCGAGAATCTGGACAAGGGCTTCGGCGATCGCATTCTGATCAAGGATCTCTCGTTCACCTTGCCGCGCAACGGCATTGTCGGCGTCATCGGCCCCAACGGTGTCGGTAAGTCGACGCTCTTCAAGACCATTGTCGGGCTGGAGAGCCCGGACAGCGGCATCGTGAAGGTCGGCGAGACGGTCAAGCTGAGCTATGTCGACCAGAACCGCTCCGGTATCGACCCGAACAAGAATGTCTGGCAGGTCGTTTCCGACGGGCTGGACTTCATTCAGGTCGGCAATCAGGAAATGCCTTCGCGCGCTTACGTTTCCGCGTTCGGGTTCAAGGGCCCGGATCAGCAGAAGCCGGCCGGTGTGCTCTCCGGTGGTGAGCGCAACCGCCTGAATCTGGCGCTGACCCTCAAGCAGGGCGGCAATCTGATCCTGCTCGATGAGCCCACCAACGACCTCGACGTCGAAACCCTGGGTTCGCTGGAGAACGCGCTGGAGAACTTCGCGGGCTGCTCGGTGGTCATCTCCCACGATCGCTGGTTCCTGGACCGCACCTGCACGCACATCCTGGCGTGGGAGGGCAACGACGACAACGAGGCCGCGTGGTTCTGGTTCGAGGGTAACTTCGAGGCGTACGAGGCGAACAAGATCGAGCGCATGGGTCCGGAAGCGGCTCGCCCGCACCGGGTCACGCACCGCAAGCTCACTCGCGGTTAGACCGACTCGGTCACTGTGCCGTGCCCCGAGTGATCGGGGGCACGGTCTCCAAGTTTGTCCCGCGGCCGATCGCGGTCGCGGGACGAGTTACGGCAAACGCGTGGGGTCGTTCGGGGATCACCGCGCGTAAGCCGCCAGCCGTTAACTGACGGCTCGCCGTTCACCCGGATGAGCATGAACATGCCCATCGATGAACGGCTATCGAAGAGCGAACTCGACAGTTTCGCGTACGCCCTATTGCGTGAAATGTCTTTTGGTGCAAGGTTTGTCGTGCGCGACCTGGTAGTTCCGGTCAGGTATGGCGAGTGCCGTACCGCCCGGTTTGCCCGAACCGTGCGACGCGTCGTGGCATTGACAGGAATTCAGCCCGGCGCATGCGCCGCCCAGCTACTCTCGGACCGGCGTCACTTGGTTACGGAACCGAATCCCAGGAGTTGGCGAAATGACGGTCTCGTCCGAATTGTCCAGCGCGGCCTGGGCTGCGAGTTTGCCCGCGTCGTTGCGAGGCAACCTCGTATCCCTCGAGGAGGCGTATTTCCGCCACGTCGACGCGGGCGACGCCGACTGCGCTATCCCCGTGACTTCGACTCAAATCTTCCGCTGCCAGATCGATCTGGCGGCCGAGCGCACCCTCGGCACCGCGAATCTGCGTGTCTACCACCCGGAGGACGACGCCGACCTCGGCGCGGCGGTCCAATTGGTCACCGAGGATATGCCGCTGCTGGTCGAATCGGTCACCGCGTACCTGAGCCGCATGGGCGTCAGCGTCAGCGAGGTCGTACACCCCATCTTCGAGGTCACCCGCGATGCGTCGGGGCGGCTGGAAACCGCTGTCCCGCACGGGGTGGACGGCAATGGCGGCACCGGTCTGCGCGAATCCTGGATGCACGTGCAACTGCACCCCTCCACCAGTCGTGAACAGCTGGAGCAGGTCGCGCTGGGCCTGCCCGATGTACTCACCGATGTGCGCCAGGTCATCGGAGCGACCGGGGCCATGCGCGAGGCGCAGAGCCGGGTCGCCGATGAACTCGACAATGCCGCCAAAGCGGGCGCATCTCCGTTCACCGCAACAGATCTCACCGATTGCGCCAATCTGCTGCGCTGGCTCGCCGACGGTCATTTCACCCTGCTCGGCTACGCGCGCTATGAGCGCAGCACGGTGGACGGCCGGGCCAAGTCGGTCATGGCGCCGGGAACCGGTCTGGGCGTACTGGGTTCGCCGGACGGCACCGATTTCCGCGTCCCGGACAACAGTGGCGCCGCACCGCTGCTCATGCTCACCCAGGGCCTGGTCCCGGCCACCGTGCATCGCGCGGTCTACCCGTACTTCGTCGGCGTCGCCGAAATAGACGAATCCGGCAGTGTCACAGGCGAACACCTCTTCATCGGCGTCTTCACCGTGACCGCCCTGCATGAGAACGTGCTGGACATCCCCGTCATCGAACGGCGGGTGCGCACCCTCATCGAGGCCAGCGGTTTCGATCTGGATTCGTTCTCCGGTCAGCAGATGCTCGAGGTCATCCAGTCCTTCCCGCGCACCGAACTGTTCTCCTCGGACGGTGCCGCCCTGCGCCGCACCGCCAGCGCCGTGCTGAATGTCGGTATGCGCCGCCAGGTTCGGCTCTTCATGCGGATGGACGGCTACGGCCGCTTCGTGGCCTGCATGGTGTATCTGCCGCGCGACCGCTACACCACCCGGGTCCGGCTGGAAATGCAGGACATCCTGGTGCACGAGCTCGGCGGCGACTCCATCGACTATTCGGCGCGCGTTTCCGAAAGCGACCTCGCCAGTGTGTATTTCACGGTGCGGCTGCCCGATGAGGGCGCGATCGCCGATACCGATGAGCCCAACCGGCTGCGCATCCAGCATCTGCTCGCCGAGGCCACCCGCACCTGGGAGGACCATCTGCGCGATGAGGTGGCGACTTCCACCGTGCTGGATCCGTCGGTGGTACAGCGCTATGTCGACGCCCTGCCCGAGAGCTACAAGGAGGATTTCGGCGCCGCCCGCGCGGTCGCCGATATCGTTCGGCTGCAACGTCTTCAGGACGGCGGCATCGACCAGTACCTGTACCGGAACCGCGATTCCGACCCCGGCTCCTGGCGCTTCACCCTCTACATCGGCGGTAACGGCATCTCGCTGAGCCAGGTGCTGCCGGTACTGCAGAGCCTGGGCGTCGAGGTCATCGACGAACGCCCGCACCAGCTGGAATTCGATTCCGGTCCCGAGCAGTGGGTCTACGATTTCGGCCTGCTGGCCCGCCCGGAACTGCTGCGCGCCGCCCTCGATCGCAATATGGACGCCGAGTTGGTGGAGTCATCCACGCGGTTGAGCGCCCTCGACGATCAGGTTCGTGGTCTGCGTGAGCGTTTCACCGCCGCGTTCGAAGCGCTCTGGTACGGCCGCGCCGAGGCCGACGGGCTGAACGAACTGGTGCTGCGCGCCGATCTGCACTGGCGCACCGTCTCCATCCTGCGTGCCTACGCGAAATACCTGCAGCAGGCCGGATTCCCGTACAGCCAGGCCAATATCACCCGCGTGCTGCTCGCCTATCCGGACGCCGCACGCATGTTCGTCGACCTCTTCGCCGCGCTCTTCGATCCCGATTCCGCCGACGAGAGCCATGCCCGCGATCTGGAAGGCGCCGTGCGCCACCGCATCGACGAGGTGGTGAGCCTGGACGCCGACCGCATCCTGCGCGCCATCCTCGGGCTCATCAAGGCCACCCTGCGCACCAACTACTACGTCACCGATGCCGAGGGCCGCTCCCGCGACTACCTCTCCTTCAAGGTGGAGCCGCGCGAGATCGCCGAATTGCCCAAGCCGCGACCGCAATTCGAGATCTTCGTGTACTCGCCCCGGGTCGAGGGCGTGCATCTGCGCTTCGGTCCGGTGGCGCGCGGCGGGTTGCGCTGGTCCGACCGCCTGGAGGATTTCCGCACCGAGATCCTGGGCCTGGTCAAGGCACAGGCGGTGAAGAACGCGGTCATCGTCCCGGTCGGTGCCAAGGGCGGTTTCGTGGTGAAGCAGCCACCGCTGGCCACCACCGATCCGGTGAACGATCGACAGGCCCTGCAGAACGAGGGCGTGGCCTGCTATCGCACCTTCATCTCCGGTCTGCTCGATGTCACCGACAATGTGGATCGCGCTACCGGACAGGTGATTCCGCCCGCGCGGGTGCGCCGCCTCGATGACGATGACACCTACCTGGTGGTCGCCGCGGACAAGGGCACCGCCACCTTCTCCGATATCGCCAATGATGTGGCGAACCAGTACGGCTTCTGGCTGGGCGATGCGTTCGCCTCCGGTGGTTCGGTGGGTTATGACCACAAGGCCATGGGCATTACCGCCCGCGGCGCGTGGGAATCGGTGAAGCGGCATTTCGCCGAGATGGATATCGACACTCAGACAACGGATTTCACCGTCGTCGGTGTCGGCGATATGAGTGGCGATGTGTTCGGCAACGGCATGCTGCTGTCCCGGCATATCCGCCTGGTGGCCGCGTTCGACCACCGCAATATCTTCCTGGATCCCAATCCCGACGCCGAACGCGCGTTCGTCGAACGCGAGCGCATGTTCGCACTGCCCCGTTCGTCCTGGGCGGATTACGATCGCTCGCTGATCAGCGAGGGCGGCGGCGTTTTCGACCGCACCGTGAAATCCATTCCGATCAGCGCGCAGGTTCGCGAGGTGCTCGGCCTGGCCGCCGATATCACCGCGCTGTCCCCGCCGGAATTGATGCGCGCCATTCTCACCTCACCGGTGGGTCTGCTCTGGAACGGCGGTATCGGCACCTACATCAAGGCCAGCACCGAGACCAATGCCGAAGTGGGCGATAAGTCCAATGACGCGATCCGGGTGAGCGCGAATGAATTGCGCGTCAAGGTGATCGGCGAGGGCGGCAACCTGGGTGCGACGGCCCTGGGCCGCATCGAGTTCTGCCGTCTCGGCGGCAAGATGAACACCGACGCGCTGGACAATTCCGCGGGCGTGGACTGCTCGGACCACGAGGTCAATATCAAGGTGCTGCTCGACGGTGTGGTGTCGGCGGGTCAGTTGCTGCCCGCCGAGCGCAATCCGCTGCTGGCCTCGATGACCGATGAGGTCGCCGCACTCGTCCTGCGCGACAACGTCTCCCAGAACTACCTCATGGGCATGTCCCGGGCCGAGGCTCCGCGCATGCTGAACGTGCACCAGCGCGTGATCGAGGAACTGGAGACTCGCCGCGGCCTGGACCGCGAACTCGAGGCGCTGCCCAGCGATGCCGAGATGAAGTCGCGGCAGGAGCAGGGCACGGGTCTCACCTCGCCGGAACTGTCCAATCTCATGGCGCACGTGAAGCTTTCGCTCAAGACCGATCTGCTGGCCAGCGATCTGCCGGACAGCGCGCACTTCTCCGCGCGGCTGCCGCAGTACTTCCCGACACCGCTGCGCACCCGCTTCGGCGCGGCCATCAAGAAGCACCGGCTGCGCCGCGAGATCACCACCACCATGCTGATCAACGAGATGGTGGATCTGGGCGGCATCACCTACGCGCATCGGCTCAATGAAGAGATCGGCGCGACGGCCTCGGACGCGGTGCGCGCCTTCACCGCCGCAACCCAGATCTTCGGACTGCACACCACCTGGGATCGCATTCGCGCCGCCGATATCTCGACCGGGATGAAGGACGCGCTCGAACTCGAGACCAAGCGCACCCTGGATCGCGCCTCGCGCTGGCTGCTCAACAACCGGCCGCAGCCCATCGCGGTCGGCGCGGAGATCCACCGGTACGCGCAGGAGGTGCGCCAGCTCTCGCCCAAGGTGTCGGGCTGGCTGCGCGGCCATCACATCGACACGCTCAACGAGCAGTCTCGGGCGATCATGGCCCAGGGCGCGCCGTCGGAGTTGGCGGCCGAGGTGTTCGGGCTGCTGAATCTCTTCCCGCTGCTCGATGTGATCGATATCGCCGATATCACCGATCGCTCGGGTGAGGAGGTGGGTGCGCTGTACTACGCGCTCAACGATCACCTCAAGATCGATTGGCTGTTGCAGGCGGTCAGCCACCTGGAGCGCGGTGATCGCTGGCATGCGCTCGCCCGGCTCGCTCTGCGCGACGATATGTACGGTTCACTGCGCTCGCTGACCCTCGATGTGCTCTCCGCCGGTGACCCGGAGGAGACGGCCGAGGAGAAAATTGCATACTGGGAGTCGAAAAATCAGTCCCGTCTGGGTCGCGCCCGCGCCGCCCTGTCGGAACTGTTCGAATCCGGAACCCACGACCTGGCCACGCTGTCCGTTGCGGCGCGACAGGTACGCAGCATGGTGAGCGGGGTGGGCGCCCAATCGGAGGTACCGCGTTGACGAGTGTCGGTTCATTGAGTGACCAGGGCAAGACGCAGGCGCAACCCGCCCGCTTCCACACCAGGGTCGAGGTGCGCTGGTCCGATATGGACGCCTTCCAGCACATCAACCATGCGCGCATGGTGACCCTGCTGGAGGAGGCTCGCATCCCCTGGTTGTTCACCGATGACCGGCCCACCGTGCGGTTGCGCTCCGGCTGCGTGCTCGCGGATCTGCGCGTGCAGTACAAGGGTCAGCTGCGGCATGAGGATTCGCCACTGGATGTGTCCATGTGGATCGATCGCATGCGCGCGGTCGACTTCACCGTCGGCTACGAGGTGCGGGCCGCTGGTGCGGATCCGGCCTCCCCGCCCGCGGTGATCGCCTCCACCCAGCTCGCCGCCTTCGATATCGACACCCAGCGACTACGCCGCCTGGACACCGCGGAACGGGATTATCTGTCGCTGTGGCTGGCCGACTGAGCCCGACCACAGTGACGTTCGGCGAACAGACCCTGCATATTCCAGATCCCGCGGAACGCGAGAATCTGGCCGCCTTCATCACCCATGCGGTGCGATTGGATCCGGGCGCGGTCATTCGGCTGCGCCGGCGCGGGGATCGCTATGTCTCCGCCTGGGCCGGAACCGGTTTCGAGGCGCTGGCGGTGCGCACCGTGGTTGCCGAACTCGGCACCGACGATGTGACCGTACTCGGTGACGCCGTGCTGGCCGGACTGCACGGGCCGGGCTCGGCGCAGCCGTTCCCGCTCGGCTACGCCATGGATTCGGCCTGGCGCAGTGCGCTGCCGCCCGAATCGGGTTTCGTGCACATCGATGACATACCCGCCCGCATGCTCGTCGAATTGGCCGAGCGCGGTGCGGAATTGGCGCAGGAGCACGGGTCCAGCCACGGCCCGCCCGCTTCGCTGCTGGATCAGACGGTGCTCACCGTCTCCGGCGCGGGGGAAGAGGTCGAGGTGCCCATGCGTGTCGTTTTCGCTTTGGCCGCAATGGATTTCATCCCGCACGGTGGCGAGAAGACCGATTCGCGCCGCATTTCGGTCGATGAGATCGTGCGGGTGCGGGCCGCCCGCACCTGGCTGCGCCTGGACGCGCGCTACGGTTCGGTGGCCCGCCGTCGCGGTCCCGCGATTCCGCTGCTCTCGCACTGACTTTCGTGTGATGATCGCTGCCATCGGTGAGCCGATGGCAGCGATCGATTTCTCGATTGGCCGACGGTGTCCGCCATAACTACCTTGGGCTCATGAGTGATACCGGCATCGTGACCGAATGGATCGATATCGAGATCGACGGCGCGGTGATGACCACCTATCTTGCCCGCCCCGAAACCCCCGGTGACTATCCGGGAGTCGTTGTCGGACATGAGATCTACGGTCAGCACGAATCGGTGCTCGCGGCCGCCGAGCGCCTCGCCGCCCTGGGCGTGACGGTCCTGGTCCCGGACCTGTTCTACCGCACCGAACCCCGTGCCACCCTGGAATGGACTCCCGAAGGACGCGACCGCGGACTGGAACTGCTCCGCACCCTCGATCGCGCGGGCGTGACAGCCGACATCTCCGCCTGCCTCGAAGAACTGAACCGCTGCGATGCCACCTCGGTGGGCATGGTCGGCTTCAGCGCGGGCGGCCACGTCGCCTACTACGCCGCCACCCAGCTCCCGCTGAATGTCGTCGCCGCCTTCTACCCTGGCTGGCTCACCAACACCGAAATCCCGCTCTCCACACCGGAACCCACCATCGAGTCCACCGCCGGAATCACCGGCCGGGTCCTGCTGTTCTTCGGCGGCCTCGACCCGCTCATCGACGCCGAAGCCCGCGAGGAACTCGAAAAAGCCCTCTCCGACAACAACATCGACCACGAACTCATCCTCTACGAGGACGCCCCGCACGGCTTCGTCTACCCCGGCCGCGACTGGTACCGCCCCGAATACGCCGAAGACGCCTGGGCCCGACTGGTAAACCTGCTGCGCGCCTGAGGCTTTCGTCAGTGCACGCCGAGCATCCGCAGCCCCGACGTGATCACTGCCGCCGCCAGAATCACCACCAACAGCGGTGCTCGCCGCCACGCCAGCACGGCGGCGGCGAGCACACCCGCAGGTAGTGCCAGCCCGAAATCGCCGCTCCCGGATGGCACCAGCGTGGTGACCGCCAATGCCGCGAGCAACACCACCGAAGCGATCTCCAGCAGCTTCACCGTCCGCGGCGACACCTGCACCCGACTCCGCAACGCCGGACCGGCGAAGCGGAAAGCGTAGGTGCCCACGGCGAGTGCGATGACTCCGGTGAGCAGTGTGGTGGTCATCTCGGCCCCTCTCGCGGGATTCGTTCCGGTGGTGGTCGACGTCGTGTTCGGGGACGGACTCTCCGGCGCGCCGGAAAAGTGCCGCCCCGCAGGGGTTTACGTGTGTGTGCTGCTCGAAGCCAATGACGCGGACGCGTCGGCACCGGTCGCATCTGTGGTGTCGGCCGGATCGGCGGGCAGGTTCGTTCCGGGGAGCTCGGCCGTATCGGCGGGATCGACCGCTCCCGCGCGCCTCGCGACCAGAAGTACGGCGGTCAGTGCGAGCAGGACCGGCAGGCCCGCGCCCAGGAAGGGAGCGGAGATCGCGGCGACGGCCGCTCCGGCGAGCGCGGCGGTGCGCGTGAGCGGATCGCGCAGCGCGGGCAGCACCAGGGTGATGAGCACCGCGGGGAAGACCGCGTCCAGGCCGAAGGCGTTGGGGTTGGGGACGACTGAGCCGAGCATCGCGCCGATCGCGGCCCCCAGTGGCCAGGCGGCCAGTACCGCCAGGCCGCAGAGCCAGTAGGCGGCGCGGCGGCGGGTGCGGTCGGGCTGAGCCAGGGCCATGGCGACCGATTCGTCGTTCATGACATGGGTGCCGATGAGCCGCCGCCAGCCGGTGCCGACGACGTCGGGTACGGACAGCCCGTACGGTACGTGCCGGGCGTTGACGAGCAGTCCGGCCAGCACGGCCGCGATCAGGCTGCCGCCTGCGGTCAGAATGCCCAGGAAGACGAATTCGGATCCGCCCGCGACCACGGCCACGCTCAGCAGCATGGGTAGCCAGGTGGGGAATCCGGCGGTCACGGCCGTCGCGCCGTATGACACGCCGATCATGGCGACCGCCAGGCAGATCGCCGCTATTCCCGTCAGTACACCCCGATCGAGTGTTCGCCATATCGAACGCATGCCGTCTATAGTGAACGCATCTCGTTCGCTAAGTCAAAGGATTCCCGTTGCCGACGTTCGGCCATGTCGTCATGTCCATGACCAGGCGATTTATTCGGGGTGTAGTTCGATCCGGCGTTGGAAACCCCGTCGCACCTGTACGCCGGACCCGCGTGGCCGGAGTCGTGTTCCCGGTCCCGCGCCGGTACTGTGTGAAGCCGATATGACCGTGTCCGACAGCCCTTCCGCCGCGTCTCCGCAAGAGGCGATCGCCGCTGCCCTACGCCGCGAGCGCGCCCGCGCCGGGCTCTCGCTGACCGAGGTGGCGAAGAAGGCGGGGATCGCGAAATCGACTCTCTCGCAATTGGAGTCGGGGTCCGGAAATCCGAGTATCGAGACCTTGTGGGCGCTGTGCGTGGCGCTGGATATCCCGTTTTCGCGCCTGCTGGATCCGCCGCGGCCGATGGTTCAGGTGATCCGCGCGGGGGAGGGGGCGATGCTCGCCTCATCGCAGTCGGAATATCGAACGACGCTGCTGGCGGCTTCTCCGCCCAATGCGCGGCGCGATATCTACCGCATCAAGGCCGAGCCGGGGCACTCGCGTGACTCGGATCCGCACAGTCACGGTGTTGTCGAGCACATCGTGCTCGGTGGTGGTCGCGCGAAAGTCGGTCCGGCCGATGCTCCGGTGGAGCTGAATCCGGGGGATTACATCTGCTACCCCGGTGACTCACCGCATGTGTTCGAGGCGCTCGAGCCCGGCACCTGGGCACTGCTGGTCAGCGAATACAGCTGAATCGGGTGGGCGTCTGTGTCAGGCGGCGCCTTCGCCGAGGTACTGCAGCCAGGTCGGGTCCAATTCCGAACTGGCGGTGAGTAGTCGCCAATGCGGACCCTTGGGGGACACCAGTTGATGGTGCAGCGTCCAGCCCAATTCGCTGAGCAGTTTGTCGGCCTTGCGGTGATTGCAGGGGGCGCAGGAGGCCACGCAGTTCTCCCACGAGTGCGCGCCGCCGCGGCTGCGCGGAATCACGTGGTCGATGGTCTCGGCCTTACCGCCGCAGTACGCGCAGCGGTAGCGATCTCGGTGCATGAGCGCGGCGCGGGTCATGGGCACCCGGGCGCGATAGGGGACGTGCACGTAGGTGCGTAGTCGAATCACCGAGGGGAGCGCCACCGAGGTGCCGGCGGAATGTACGACCGGACCTTCGGGATTGTCGTGAACGGTATGCGCCTTATCGCAGATGAGCAGTACGACGGCGCGGCGCGCGGACAGCGCGGTGAGCGGCTCATAGGTGGCGTTCAGGAGCAGAACGCGACTCTTGCTCCAGCTCAGGCCGGGAGTGACATCGGCCGGGCGATGCGCGGAATGATCATGATGCGCATCCGGATAGGAATGTTCGGACAAGATGTGCAGCGGAGTAGCCCCCGACCCACGATTGTGGACATCGGCGGGCTGGAGTTGTCGGTGCGTGCGCGCCTCGTGCCGGGCGCCGTGCCGCTGCTTCATGGGCTATACCCCGAATTCGTATTCGTCCGATGGTGTGGTAATCGGCAGACTGCCACCCAGTTGACCATGGAACGGCGCACATTGCACGGTGATTTCGCACATTGTCGGGCACAAACGGATGAACGACGCGTGACGGTATGAAACACCGCCCGCGACCAGCCCGTTCCCGCAAGATCATCCCGTCCAGACCCCGCCCCGGGCCGTGCGATATCGATGCGACGGGCACAATGGGTGCGTGACTTCCGGCGAGCAGACAGCGACCTCCTTCTATGAGGCGGTCGGCGGGGCAGCGACCTTCGAGCGGATCGTTGCCGCTTTCTACCGTGAGGTGGCCGCCGATGAGGTGCTGCGCCCGCTCTACCCCGAAGCGGATCTCGGGCCCGCCGAGCGCCGCCTGCGGATGTTCCTGGAGCAGTATTGGGGTGGCCCGCGCACCTACGGTGAAGAGCGCGGACACCCACGCTTGCGGATGCGGCACCACCCCTTCAAGGTCGGGCCGATCGAGCGTGACGCCTGGCTGCGCGCCATGCATATCGCGGTCGCCGAGATCGAGCCCGCACTGCTCGACGACGCCCACCGCAAACAGCTGCTCGACTACTTCGAGATGGCCGCCAATTCGCTCATGAACTCGCCCATCTGAATTCATGCCGCAGAAGTTGTAGGCCCCCAGAGCCTTTCCGGTTCCACGGCTCGCCCGCTGATCATTTGCTGAATCTGGACAAGTGTCGTCGTCACCCCCTCGAGTGTCGGCGGGCTGAGGCACCATTACGGCTGTGACCGACAACTTCGCCGCCGTGCCCGGCGCTGTTCCTTCCGCCGTGCCGGATGCGCTGTTTCCGCAGCCGCCGTGGTGGCGATCCGCGGTGTTCTATCAGGTGTATCCGCGCTCGTTCGCGGACTCCGGTGGTGACGGCGTCGGTGACCTGCGCGGATTGCGCGACAAACTCGGCTATCTGGAGTTGCTGGGGGTGGACGCGCTGTGGATCTGCCCGGTCATGCGCTCGCCCATGGCCGATGGCGGCTACGACGTCTCCGATCCGCGCGATATCGATCCGCTGTTCGGCGGGGTGGCCGCGCTGGACGATCTGATCGATGAGGCGCACCACCGGCATATCCGGGTCACCATGGATCTGGTGCCCAATCACACCAGCGATCAGCATCACTGGTTCCGCGCGGCGCTGGCGTCCGCACCGGGGAGCCCCGAGCGCGCCCGCTACTGGTTCCGGGACGGGCGCGGGCCGGATGGCAGTGTGCCGCCGAACAATTGGCCCGGTATCTTCGGCGGCCCGGCCTGGACCCGCGTCATCGAGGCCGATGGCAGACCCGGGCAGTGGTATCTGCATCTGTTCGCGCCGGAACAGCCGGATCTGAATTGGGAGAATCCGGAGGTGGCAGCGGATTTCGAGCAGACCATCCGGTTCTGGCTGAATCGCGGCGTCGACGGATTCCGTATCGACGTCGCGCACGGAATGGCCAAACCCGCTGGTCTACCCGATATGGAACTGCCCACCCGGCCCATCGGCGATGACCATTTGGTGGTGCACGACGATGATGATCCGCGCTTCAACAATCCGGGCGTGCATGAGATTCACCGCCGCCTGCGCCGGGTTATGGACGAATATCCGAACGCGGTGTCCATCGGTGAGGTGTGGGTCGACGACAACATCAGATTCGGCGAATACGTCCGTCCCGATGAGCTACATCTGGCATTCAATTTCCGATTAGCGGAGACGCCGTTCCATCCCGACAGAATCCGTGACGCTGTGGACAATTCGCTGCGCGCGGTCGCGGCGGTCGGTGCGAGTCCGACCTGGACGCTGTCCAATCACGATGTCGAGCGCGAGGTCAGCCGGTACGGCGGCGGGGCGCTGGGGCAGGCTCGGGCGCGGGCCATGATCATGCTGGAGTTGGCGCTGCCGGGCAGCGTATTCATCTACAACGGTGCGGAATTGGGTCTGCCCAATGTCGACGATCTGCCCGAGGAGGCGCTGCAGGATCCGACCTGGGAGCGTTCCGGGCATACCCAGCGCGGGCGGGACGGCTGCCGGGTGCCGCTGCCCTGGGAGGGGGAGCGGCCGCCGTTCGGATTCACCTCGGGGACGCCGTGGTTGCCGATGCCGCCGCAGTGGGCGGGGGTGACGGTGGAAAAACAGTTGGAGCGTTTGGACTCCATGCTGTCGCTGTATCGGATGGCGATCGAATTGCGGGCCGAGCGAAAGGAATTCATCGGGCCCGGACTGGAGTGGTACGGAAGTCCGCCCGGTTGCTTGGCATTTCGGCGCGAAGGCGGGCTGCTGTGTGTGCTCAATGCCACAGATGCGGCGATTAGTCTGCCCGCGGGTGAGGTGTTGCTGACGAGCGCTCCGATTAGCGCTGGAAAACTTCCGGCAAACTCGACTGCCTGGCTTGTTTGAGCTGAATCACGACGACACGTGCGCGCACACGCTCACCGGTCGGTCGCGACGATCCGGGCATCGATTACCGTTGGGCTGTGAGCATTCTCCAGACAGTGCTGATCTACGTCGGCATCCCGCTTGCGATCTATTTGGTGATCGCCGGATTGTCGTTCCTCGGTAAGCCGCTGCCCGGCAAGAAGCCGGACCACTTCGCGCTGGGCGCCAAGTGGACCCAGCCTCCCGTGCTGTGGAGCGCGACGGACGAGGTGACCGGTTCCGGTCATCACGACAATGCTGAGTCATCGCATGGCAACCATGCTGCTATCGAATCCGCCGCGGCGGACCTGATCGGAGGCCGGGCAAGTGGCAAGTTCTAATTGGCCCGCTGTGAACGAGGCCGAGCTACCGCACGGCTACGCCGTCACCGTCAGCGGGCGCGTCTCCGGCGTGCACGAGGCCGGTGATGTGTTCAGCGAGGTGCCGTTCACCGATCACGAGCGCCTGCTCATGGATAACGCGCTCACCGATGCCACCCGTGCCACCAAGGTGCGGTTCAACATCTTCATCGGTGATCTCGGCGCGGATTCCGGCGCCGGCGCGGACGCGGTCTTCCCCGGTACCCCCGAGGCGGCTCGCTCGGTGCTGATCGCCGTCGACCCGAACGCCCGCGCCGTCGAGGTCCGCTCCGGCCGCGATGTCGCCGAGCGCGCCAACGATCGCGTCTGCCAGCTCGGTTCCACCGCCGCCCAGAGTTCCTTCCGCCAGGGCGATCTCATCGACGGCCTGGTCTCCGCGGTGCGCGTCATGGCCGCCGCCATCGGCCGCGTCTGACATTCGCACCGGCGTCGCGAATACGCGCGACGCCGGACCCTTTCGCACCCCTTCCGTCTCCGCGCCCCGGCATGTCCGGTGCCCGTAGAGGGAAGGGGTGCGCTGCTTCGTTCTGCTCAGAGCAGAACGAAGCGCGCCGCCGCGCGTCGCGGACTTACGCTCGGACCATGTCCGAGCTGCCGCGTCTCCATTCCATCCCCGGCGGACTTGCCGAGCGGTCCGAAACCGAACGCCCGCAAGCCGGAGGCGAGGCGCGCGGTGAACTGACCCGCCCGGCGCTGCAACCGGTCGCCGGTGACCCCGGGAAACGTCCCGAATCCCGCCGCCCGAACGAGCAGCCTCGCACCCTGCGCGCGGTCCGCGAACCGCTCTGGCGCGAAGTGCTCGGCGCGGAACTGCGGGCCATGCGTCAGGCGAACGGCGAGAAACTCGTCGAAACGGCTGGGCGCGCGGGCATCTCACCGCAGTACCTCTCCGAGGTGGAGCGCGGCCGCAAGGAACCCTCCAGCGAAATGATCGCCGCCCTGGCCGGTGCCCTCGGCACCGATCTGATCGGCCTCACCGAACAGGTAGCCAACGCCCTGCGCCGCCAGCGCCTGGCCGCCATCCCCGCCACCCCGCGCCCCGCGCCGGTCCAGCGTCCGACCGCCCAGGCATACAACGCCTTGCTCCTGGCCGCCTGACCCGCCGTCGGCAACCTCGACTTCGGTAGGAGGCAGGGGTATTCGACAGGGAGCGGTCAAAGCGCTTTCGCAACGCGGCGGCCGGTTCATTCGATCGGCCATCGCCGTTTCTGCCCTCGCTCGCTACTCCGGCCTTCGTGCTTGGATCGTCGGTGACGTCGTGGCAGTCTGCTTCGCCGCCCTCGGGTGCGCGGTATACCCCGTGCTCCGCTGGTGGTGCGCGGAGCGCGGGGCTGCGCCGCTTCCTCGTCGCGCCCGATGGGCGGTGAAATCAGGCTCGGGGGTCCAGGATTCGGTCTACGAGGCCGTAGGCGAGGGCGGCTTCGGGGGTGAAGACGCGGTCGCGGTCGGTATCGCGGCGGAGGGTTTCCAGGGGTTGGCCGGTGTGCAGGGAGAGGATGTCCTCGACCTGGCCGCGCAGGCGCACCACTTCGTCGGCCTGGATGATCAGGTCGGGGATGGTGCCGCGGCCGCTGATGGCAGGCTGGTGCAGGACAACGCGGGCGTGCGGGAGCATGGTGCGCATCCCCTTCGCGCCGCCCGACAGCAGTACCGCGCCGACCGCGATCGCCTGTCCCACACAGGTTGTCGCCACGGGAGCCGAGATGTGCTGCATGGTGTCGTAGACCGCGAGCATGGCGGTCAGGTCGCCGCCCTCGCAGTTGACGTACAGGTTGATCTCCTGGCCCGGGCTGTCGGCCTCGAGATGCAGGAGTTGGGCGATCAGCGCGTTGGCGACGCCGGAATCTATTGGGGTGCCCAGGTATACGATGCGCTCGGCCAGCAGATGCGAGTAGACGTCCATGATGCGCTCGCCGCGCGGATGCTGGGCGATCACATTGGGGATGGTGTAGCTGCTCATGCCGAGATTCCCATCTTCTGCTTCTGCGGGATGATCTGCCAGAAGGATTCGACGATCTCGTCGATGAACCCGTATTCCTTGGCCTGGGTCGCGGTGAACCACCGATCGTGCAGCGAGTCCTCGTAGATCTGGTCGAACGGCTGACCGGTGTCCTGTGCGATCAGCCCGAGCACGGTCTGCACGGTGTAGCGCAGATCATCGGCCTGCACCTCCACCTCGACCGCGCTGCCGCCGATACCGGCCGACCCCTGATGCATGAGGATCCGCGCGTGCGGCAGTGCGAACCGCTTCCCCGGAGTCCCCGAGGAGAGCAGGAATTGCCCTGCACTGCAAGCCAATCCGAGCGCAAGCGTGGAAACATCGCACGGCACCAACCGCATCACATCCCGTATGGCGAGCATCGCGGGCACCGACCCGCCCGGCGAATGAATCCACAGCGAGATCCCCGTCTCGGGATCCTCTGCCGCCAGCTGCAACAACTGCGTCATCAACAGCGACCCGTTGTCATCGTCGAGCCCACCGTCCAGCACCAGAATCCGCTTGGCGAAGAGCTGTTCCCGTGTGCGCCAGTTGAACATCGGCGTCTTCTCATCCTGTGCCATGACTCCACCGTGCCGCACCGGCACCGCGATTTCCGCCGGTGCTGCCCACAGCGGATCCGCTCACAGCAGCCCGCGTCGAACCGCCTTCTGGCGTCGGCTGGTGTTGGTCACCGAGCCCGGCCCGTCACGTCCTGGCGACTACGCTTGCGCTTCGGCGCTATGTCCGTCAGCGGCAGCGCCAGTGCCCTACGACGTGTGTCGCAGTATCCTGTTCGCTTGCAGCCGTAGGGTTTTGGGAGAACCAGACATCCATTGATCCGCTCTGCCGGTCCGCGTCGACGGTGATGGTTCCCGGTGGATCGGTGCGCTGTCCGGGCAGATATCGCATGACTCGGCCCATGGATTCCATGCCGCCGGGGATGTACAGCCGGGCGTTGGTCGCTGCGAGTTGCCGTGACCCCGGCGGCGGCCCTTGCGCATCGGTGGGAATCACGATCTCGAGCACCACCTTCCGAGTCCCCACACTCCCCACGATGCTGACCCAACTATTGCTCGCACCGGCGCATTGCGTCGCCATCAGGGGCGGAAGCGAAATCTCCGAACGGTGCACGTTCACGCCGAGATTCAGCTCTCCGCTGACCTCCCCGGTGAAAGTCAGTGCCTCCCGAACGTCCGCGAGCGGCCGCTGCGGATTGAACCATCGATCCTGCACCAGCAGGCCGACCCACACGACCAAAACGGCGCAGGCGAAGGCCGCCAACCCCCACTGTGCTCTTCGCACCGAGCCCGCTGATCCCACGCCGCGATTCTGCAACCGAACCGTCTGTGCCGCAACCATATCCGCACCGCGATACCGAAGAACATGGAGATACGTCAGTGACCGACCATCCGATACCCGGCACTCCGCTGCCGAACCCGCTGCCCGGGATGCCGGCAATGGCGGTTCCCGATGACGCATCCGGCGGCGAAACCGGGGTGGACCAGCAACCGGCCTTCAACAGCGTGCCGCAGACCCAGGATTGGCGCGACCGCATCAATGACGGCGCCGCCGTGGCACTCGGATACTTCGATTCGATGAAGGAACCGCTCGCCGCGTCACTGCTCAGGCGATACCTCGGTAAGGATGAGGGCGGAACGCTCGGTACGGACTATGTCTTCAGCGATCGTCAAATGGACCGGATTATCCACGCGCCCTCGGTGCAGAACACCATCAACCACGGTCAGTGGATAGAACTGGTCGACGGAAAGTGGCATAGCAGCGATACGCCCGGAGCGCCCGGGACCGTCTACCAGCGTGGTCTGAATGATGAAGTCGCCGATGCGATCACGCGTGCACGCACCGATCATTCGCTGTACGGACAGCAGCAGAATGTCGTGGTGCCGTGGATGAACACGACCGTGGAGCAGGACGATCAGAACAGGAACGATCTTTCGGGCACCGGACACGATATTCACGATTCGCTGGGCAAGTTCCACACGGGCGCCACCGGCAGAATCGTGGTCACCCCGGTGGATCCGGCGAATCCGGATGGCCCGGTGAAATACACCATGGACTACGGTATCCACGTCTGGGATTTCGAGAAATTCAATCAGACTCCCACCGACGATGCCGGATACGGTTCGAAAGAAAAGATCGTAATCAACAACAATATCGGCAGGGCGCATGAACTGGGGCTGGGCAGGCAGTTCCAGGATTATGGCACTTCGGGGCTGCGTTCCAGGTCCGCGGTCGTCGGCGCCGACGGGCGGCCGATCGGGAATGTGGACGACGGCTACAAATCACTGCAGGCGTGGCAGGAAGGCGGTCCGCTGACTATCCAGCCGTGGCGCCAAAAGCCTTGGTTATCAGACTATTTGAAGGTCTGGTTCGCGCAGGGCGGTGATGTCCGAGGCCCGGGGTCATCGATCGGTGACAAGATTCCCGCCTTCCTGTCCGACGGTGAATTCGTCGTCAATGCCGCGTCCGCGAGCGCGAACCGGCCATTGCTGAAGGCAATCAACGATGATCCGACCTATATGGCGAAATATGCGCACCAGATGGAGACGATGGTGGCCACCGCCCTGACCAAGGTCCGTGCCCCGTCGAGATCACCGGGCGGAACAGCGGATCAGTCCATGCGAGTGCATGTTTCGGCATACGACGTCCACGAAGCATTTGCAAAGGCCAAGCTGTGGGAGCAACGTCATCACATGGGTGAGTAACGCCCGCAGCCCCTTTCGCGCGGGGGCGAAAGAGGCTGCGGTACTTCTGGTTTCGGGTTAGGCGCGGTCGAAGGCGCGGGCGCGGAGGGAGCGCTCGATGCCTGCTTTGCCTTCCACCACGAGGCGGCGGAGGGCGGGTGGGAGGTCGCCGGAGAGGAACTTGTCGGCTACCGCTACGGCCTCGTCGGAGATGGCCCAGTGGGGGTAGAGGCCGACCACTACGGTTTGGGCTACTTCGCTGGAGCGGCGGTCCCAGACCGATGGGATTTCGGCGAAGTAGCGTTCGACGTAGGGGGTCAGGAGGTGGGCTTGGCCTACCGGGGCGAAGCCGGCGACGATGGCTCGGGCGGTGATGTTCGGGACCGAGTCGTCGTCCATGACCGTGGCCCAGGCTTGTGCCTTGACCGGGATCTGGGGGCGGGCGGTGGCTGCCGCGGCGGCTTGGCGGCGGCCCGCGGCGGTGTCGTCGCGGGCGAGTTCGCCGTCGATGACCGGGGTTTCGGTGCCGTCGTTGTCGATGTCACCGGCGGCGGCGAGGGCCTGGATGAGTCGCCAGCGCAGGTCGGTGTCGACCACCAGGCCGGGCAGGCCGGCGGCCGCATCGCCTTCGAGGACCTGACGCAGCGCCTCGACGTGGCGGACCGACAGGTGCGCGCCGGTGAGGGCGTTCACGAAGGCCAGCTGGTAATCCGAACCCGGCTCGGCGGCCCGCGCCAGCGCCAGCAGGCGGTCGGCGAACTCCGGCCAGCCGGTGTCGGTGGCCCAGTTCGGATCGGCGTAGGAGGAGATCGCGGTGTGCGCCTGCATGAGCAGGCGTTGCACCACACCGATTTCGGTCTCCGAGCCGACGCCGCGCTGCACCAGCGCCACGAAGTCGCGGGCCCGCATCTCGGCCTGCCGGGTCATTTCCCAGGCGGCCGACCAGGCCAGCGTGCGCGGCAGCGGTTCGGCGATATCGGCGATGCGATCGACAACGGTCTCGAGCGAGCCGGAGTCCAGCCGCACCGAGCAGTAGGTGAGGTCGTCGTCATTGACCAGCACCAGCTTGCCCTGCGCGACACCGATCAGCTCGGGCACCTCGGTGCGCTCGGCCGGATCGATATCGAGCTCGACGCGCTTGGTGCGCACCAGCTTTCCGTCCTGATCGTCGTAGACGCCGATGGCCAGGCGATGCGTACGCCGCTCACCCGCGCCCGGCTCCGCGCCGTCCTGGATAACGGTGAACGAGCTGTACCTACCGTCCGCGTCGACGGTGAACTCGGGCCGCAGGATATTCAGGCCGGTGGTCTTGAGCCACTGCGCGCCCCAATCCGACAGATCGCGTCCGGACGCCTTCTCCAGCGCGCCCACCAGATCGTCGAAAGTGGCGTTGCCGTAGGCGTGTTCGGTGAAGTAGTCGCGCAGACCCGCCAGGAACGGCTCCTGCCCGACGTACGCCACCAGCTGCTTGAGCACCGAAGCGCCCTTGGCGTAGGTGATTCCGTCGAAGTTCACCTCGACCGCGTGCAGATCCGGGATATCCGCGGCGATGGGGTGCGTGGACGGCAGCTGATCCTGCCGGTACGCCCAGGACTTCTCCACATTCGCGAAAGTGGTCCAGGCATTGGTGTATTCGGTGGCGTTCACCTGGCACAGCACCGAGGCGAAGGTGGCGAACGATTCGTTCAACCACAGGTCGTCCCACCACTTCATGGTGACCAGATCGCCGAACCACATGTGCGCCATCTCGTGCAGCACCGTCTCGCAGCGGCGCTCGTACGAGGCGCGAGTCACCTTGGAGCGGAACACATAATCTTCCAGGAAGGTGACCGCGCCCGCGTTCTCCATTGCGCCCGCGTTGAATTCGGGCACGAACAGCTGGTCGTACTTGCCGAAGGCATAGGGCACACCGAAATTGGTGTGATAGAAGCCGAAACCCTGCTTGGTTTCGGTGAAAAGCCGTTCATGGTCCATGAATTCGGCGAGCGAGGCACGGCAGTAGATGCCCAGCGGGATATCGCCGTGCTCGTCGACATAGGTGTCGGTCCACTTGGCGTACGGTCCGGCGATGAGCGCCACCAGATAGGTGCTCATGCGCGGGGTGGTGTCGAAAGTGTGCTCGACGACCGCACCGATGCTCTTGGTCGAGGTGGTTGCACCGTTGGAGATGACCTCCCAGTCCGCGGGCGCGGTGACGATGACATCGTAGGTGGCCTTGAGGTCCGGCTGGTCGAAGCACGCGAACATGCGCTTGGCATCGGCGGTTTCGAACTGCGAGTACAGGTACACCTTGTTATCGGTGGGGTCGACGAAGCGGTGCAGGCCCTCGCCGGTGTGCGAGTACTCGGCATCGGCCTCGACGACCAGTTCATTGCGCGCGGCCAGCCCCGTCAGGGTCAGGCCCTTGGATTCGTCGTAATCGCTCACATCGACCGCGACGCCGTTCAGCACGGCCGAGCGCACGCCCGCGCCGACGAAGTCGATGAAGGTGCTCGCGCCCGGCGTCGCCGTGAATGTCACCGTGGATCGCGAGAAGAACAGGTCACTGGTCGCCGCTTCGGCGCTGGTGGGCTGCCCGGTCAGGTCCAGTTCGACGCGGTAGTTATCCACCTGGACCGTCGCGGCGCGCTCGATCGCCTGCTCGCGGGTGAGATTCGGTGCGGACAAGGGTGCTCCTTCGCTCTCGCAAGTGCTGCGGGCGGCGCTGCCCGCCGTAAAGCCAACGGTGCCCACAATGCCATGTCGGCGCAGCGCATGGCAGGCGCATGCCTCGTCCCGGCGGGTGCGAGCGGGCAGCAGCCCCTCGGTAGGCTGTGCGGCGGCAGCGATCCAGTCTGAGGAGGACAAAGTTGAAGCACATTCACGCCGGTAAGGTGCGCGACCTGTACGAGGACGGCGATTCGCTGATCCTGGTCGCATCCGACCGGGTGTCGGTGTACGACGTGGTGCTGCCCACCCCGATTCCGGACAAGGGCGCGATGCTTACCCAGCTGTCGAACTGGTGGTTCGGGTTCTTCGACAGCATTCCCAATCACATCGTCTCCACCTCCGATGTGCCCGCGGAGTTCGCCGGGCGCGGGGTGCGGGTCAAGCCGCTGAAGATGCTGAAGGTCGAATGCGTCGCGCGCGGGTATCTGACCGGCGGCGGGCTGGCCGAATACAAGCGCAGCGGCACCGTATCCGGTATCGCGCTGCCGCCCGGACTGGTGGATGGTGACAAGCTGCCCGAACCGCTCTTCACCCCGTCGTCGAAGGCCGATGAGGGGCACGATGAGCCCATCTCGTTCGCCGATGTGATCAACCAGGAGGGCGAGGAGGTCGCGAACAAGCTCCGCGACCTGACCCTGGAGATCTATTCGCGCGGTGCGGCGCACGCCGCCGAGCGCGGTGTGATCATCGCCGACACCAAGGTCGAATTCGGCTGGGACGGAGAGGTTCTCACCCTCGGCGACGAAGTGCTCACCTCCGATTCCTCCCGCTTCTGGCCCGCCGATGAGTACGCACCCGGCCGTCCGCAGGCGTCGTTCGACAAGCAGTACGTGCGCGACTGGTCCACCGGCACCGGCTGGAACAAGGAGTACCCCGGCCCCGAGCTCCCCGCCGAGGTCGTCGAGGTCACCCGCCAGAAGTACATGCAGGCTTACGAACTCATCACCGGGACACCCTGGGTGAGCAGCGCCGAGTAGGTCAGGCCGGGACGCGGTCGGCTGCCAGGAAGTCCGAAACGTGTTCCGCGGCTTTGCGTTCGAAGTCGGCGAAGTGGGCGTCGCGGGCCGCGCCCTGGACCGCGTCGCCGATTTCGAGTTTGCCCTCGGCGTCCAGGCGCTGGGGGCGTTCCTCGGCGTCGGGCAGCACGACGGTGCGGGAGTCCGAGACACCACAGTAGTAGGCGATCGCGCCGCTGAGCTGGGTGTCTAGCATGGTCTGGATGGCCGGGATGATCAAGTCGTCGGCGGTCGCGCCCGCCAGGCCGAGCCACAGCATGCGCTTGCCCGCGAGTTTCGGCTTACTGCGGCCGTAGGCGAAGCCGTAGTTCCAGACGCGGTCGACCCAGCCTTTGAGCAGGGCGGGCGCATAACCCCAGTAGATGGGAAAGACGGGGATTATCAAGTCGGCGGCCAGGATTCGGCGCATATGGTCTTCGACCTCGGGGGAGTAGGTCTTGTCGCGATCGTTCCAGTCGGGCTGATCCGCGGTGTTCATGCGCGGGTCGAAGCCCTCGGCGGTCAGGTCGAGCAGGTCGACCGCGTATCCGGCCTCCTCGAGCTGGGTCGCGGTGCGACGGGCGATATGCGCGGTCAGCGAATCGGCGCGATGATGTGAGACGACGATGAGGGCGGTACGACTATCGTTGTGCGACAAGGGAATTCCTCCTGATCGAGCGGTGGTCGTGCGGTGCTGTATCCAGTACACCGGTTGCGGCGTGGACGATCCATGGGTGATCCACTCCGATCGATAGGAATTCGTCTACGCTCGAATCGTGGACCCCTTGAGTCAGCTGTTGAGCGGAATTCGCGCCGAAGGGTCGGTCGTCACGCATGCGGTGCTCACCGCGCCCTGGACCATTCGCTTCACCGACGGCGCGCCCATGACCATGATCACCGTGCTGCGCGGCGGCGGCACCCTGGTGCTGGCGGACGGCACCCGGCAGTGCCTCGCCGCCGATGACACGGTCATCGTGCGGGGTCCCGAACCGTTCCACTTCACCGATCGCCCCGAATCACTCGGCGTGCCGCATACCGAGTACGAGATCGCCTGCTTCACCGAAGTCGACTGCACCGCAGCGGATTTGAGCGGAATCAACTGGGGTGAGGATGCCGGGGAGGCGACCGCCCTGCTGGTCGGCGCGTACCGCGCCTCCTCGCGCCGCCACGAACGCCTGGTGCGCGCCCTGCCGCCCGCACTGGTCATCCACGAGGACGCCGAGATCTGCCCGTGGATGGAAGCGGCCGCCACCGAGGCGGTCAGTCACAGCGCGGGTTCGCAGGCGATGATGGACCGCCTGCTGGACTGGGGCCTGGTGTGCACCCTGCGCAGCTGGTTCGAACAGGCCGGTGCCGATGCGCCCGGCTGGTACCGCGGCGTCGAGGATCCCCTGGTCGCCCCCGCTCTGGAAGCCATCCACGCCCGTCCCGGCCTGCCCTGGACGGTGGCCACGCTGGCCGCCCAGGCGGGCGTCTCGCGCGCCCTGTTCGCCAAACGTTTCACCGCGATCATGGGCACCCCACCCCTGGCCTACCTCACCGAACTCCGTATGGAGGAGGCCGAAGAACTGCTCACCGCAACCGATCTCACCGTCGCCCAGATAGCCAGATCCCTCGGCTACGCCGACGCTTTCGGCTTCAGCGCCGCCTTCAAACGCCACCGCGGCCTGAGCCCCACCGGCTTCCGCGCAGCGGCCTGACCGGCGCGATCAGTGCTGCTCGCGTAGCAGTGCCGCTCTGAGTGTCAGGTAGTTGCGTTCGGGGGTGCTGGTGGTGCGACCGGCGGCGGCCGTGTACGCGGTGATCGCCGCCGTGTAATCGCCTGCCATTTCATGGAAGTGGCCGCGTACGGCGTCGAGCCGGTGCGAACCCTGCAGTGGCGCTTCGAGAGTCGCGGCGAGGTCCAGCCCGGCCTGCGGACCGTCGACCATGGCCAATGCCACCGCGCGATTCAGTGTGACCATGGGGTTAGGTGCGATGCGTTCGAGTCTGTTGTACAGCGCCAGGATTCGATCCCATTCGGTGTCCTCGGCCCGTCGCGCCTGGGCGTGCAGCGCGGCGATGGCGGCCTGGATCTGGTACGGCCCGGTCAGCCCGCCCGCCAGTGTGGCGGTGATGAGCCGGACGCCTTCGGTGATGGTCGCGCGCTCCCACCGCCCGCGATCCTGTTCGGCCAGCGGAATCAGCTCACCGTGCGCCCCGGACCTGGCGGCCCGTCGCGAATCGGTCAGCAGCAGTAGCGCCAAGAGTCCGGTGACCTCGGAATCATCCGGTAGTAACCGATGCAGCGCGCGGGCGAGCCGAATCGCTTCCGCGGAAAGGTCATTGCGCCGCAGCTCGGTCCCGGTACTGGTGTGCCCCTCGGTGAAGATCAGATAGAGCACCTGCAACACCGTGCCCACCCGTGCCCGCCATTGCTGTGGGTAGCCGGATTCCCCTGTCTCCGAGCTGCTTTCGCCGGACTCGAAGGGCCGATCCACCGCTGCCAGCCGCTTCTTGGCGCGCGAGATGCGCTGTGCCATGGTCGATTCCGGCAGCAGGAAGGCGCGGGCGATCTCTTCGGTGGAGAGTCCGCCGACGGCGCGCAGCGTCAAAGCGATGGCGCTGGCCGGGGACAGCACGGGATGGCAGCACAGGAAGAACAGTGTCAGCGTGTCATCCCGCTCATCCATGGCGTCGGAGAGTTCGGCCGCGGCGGGCACTTCGCGCAGCATGGTCGCGGTTTCGCGATTGCGCCGCGCCACCTCGGCGCGCACGGTGTCGACGAGCCTGCGGGCCGCGACCTGGATCAGCCAGCCCCGCGGATTGTCCGGCGTGCCCTCGTCGGGCCACTGGGTGGCGGCCGCGAGCATGGCCTCCTGCAAGGCGTCCTCGGCGGTGTCGAAATCCCCGTAGCGCCGGGTCAGCACCCCGAGGACCTGCGGGGCGAGTGTGCGCAGCAGGTCCTCGACCTCATAGGTGGTGGAGCCCATCGAACCGGGTCACAGATCGCTGGTGGGTGCGCTCATCACCGCGCGCACCTCGATGTATTCGCCGATCGGCTTTCCGCCCGGGCCGGGTCCGGCCGAGGCCCGGGCCGCGATCTCCAGTGCTCGTTCCCGGCTGTCGACGTCGATGAGGTAGTACCCGGCGAGGAATTCCTTGGTCTCCGGGAACGGCCCGTCGGTGATCACGGCGGCGGACCGTCCGTCCGAGCTGACCAGCACCGCGTCATCGGGTCCGGCCAGCCCCTGCGCGTCCACCAGCTCGCCGGACTTGGCGAGTTCCTCGCCCAGCGCACGCTGAAAATCGATGTGCGCCTTGATTTCCTCCGGCGTCCATTCGTTGATCGGCGTATCGCAGTGCGCATTGGCCCCGTAGGTCTTGAGCAACATGTACTTCATGGTCGACTCCTATGTTCGGTGCGCCGGGCGGGCGCGTTCACGGACAGGTCGGAGCCCGGGCCGCGAATTCGACACGGTTGTTCGAACGCGATGGGTGACGGTCGTCACAGCGAAATCGAGGTGTCGGCCAGCCGGTCCGGATCGACCGCCTCACCGCCCAGGATCAATTCCTTGATCCGGTCGCCCGCATCCCAGATATTCACGTTCATCCCGGCGAGCACCCGATTCCCGGAGTCCAGCCAGAAGGCGATGAATTCGCGTTTGCCGAGATCGCCGCGTACCACCACGCGCGCGGTCTGCTTGGCGGACGCGTAGCCGGTGTACTCCATGCCGAGGTCGTATTGATCGGTGAAGAAGTACGGCAGCCGGTCGTAGACGGCGTCCTTGCCGAGCATGGTCGCCGCCGCCACCGCGGGCTGATTGAGTGCGTTGGCCCAGTGCTCCACTCGAATTCGGCGTTCCAGCACCGGATGCTGTTGATCGGCGATATCCCCGACGGCGACGATATCGGGATCGCTGGTGGCCAGGCTCTCATCCACCAGTACGCCCTCACCGGTGGCCAGTCCGGCATCGACGGCGAGTTCGATATTGGGTCGCGCGCCCACCGCGATCAGCACCGCGTCGGCGGGGATGACGGTGTCATCGGCGAGCCGGACCCCGCTCGCGCGCCCGTCGGCGACGGTGATCTCGGCGACCTTGGTCGCGACGCGCAGATCGACGCCGTGCTCGCGATGCAGATCCGCGAAAACCTGTCCCATCTCCGGCCCGAGCGCGGTCTGCAATGGCACGTCCAGCGATTCCAGAACCGTCACCTCCAGCCCGGCATTGCGGGCGGCGGCGGTGACTTCCAGGCCGATCCAGCCCGCCCCGATCACCACGAGTCGGCCGGCGCTGCCGAACATTTCGAGGATCGCCTCGGAGTCCTCGGCGGTGCGCAGCGTGTACACCCCGGCCGCATCGGCTCCCGGTATCGGCAGCTTGCGCGGCCGAGATCCGGTGGCCAGCGCCAATTTGTCGTAGGTGATCGTCGTATGATCCGGCAGCGTAATGGTTTTCGTGGCCCGATCCACCCCGGTCACGGTGGTGCCGAGCAGCACCTCGACGTGATGATCGCGATACCACTGCGACTGCTCCACGATCGTGTCCGCGGGCGTCTTCTTACCCAGCAGGCAGTCCTTGGACAGCGGCGGCCGCTCGTACGGTAATCGCTCCTCCGCGCAGACGAGGGTGATCGTCCCGTCGAAATCATTGGCGCGCAAGGCCGCCGCGAGCTTGGCCGCTGCCAGCCCACCACCTGCGATGACAAACCTGGATGCCGTGGTCATGTGTGACCTTCCTGCGCCGCCCATCCGCGGCTGCCGACGACGAAGGCTGATATTCCGACCCTAACCCGCAGAACGCGCCCCTCGGCGGAAATATCGGTAAGAAGGTGCATTGTTGCCCATAGGGGCGGCCATGCCCGGCCGACGAATGCGAAAGGGATTACTCGTGAGTGACACCAACAAGGACCGGGTCGACTTCTGGTTCGATCCGCTGTGCCCGTGGTGCTGGATCACCTCCCGCTGGATCCTCGAGGTCGAGCAGGTCCGCGATATCGATGTGAACTTCCACGTGATGAGCCTGTCGGTGCTCAACGAGGGCCGCGAGGGCCTGCCGGAGCAGTACAAGGAATTGCTCGCGACCGGGTGGGGTCCGGTGCGCGTGGCCATCGCCGCCGCCGCGAAGAACGGTGACGAGGTGCTGCCCGCGCTCTACACCGCGATGGGCACCCGCCTGCACAATCGCCGCGCCGAATACGAGACGGACGGCCCGCGCGAGGACCTGCTCACCAAGGTGATCGCGGAATCGCTGGCCGAGGTGGGCCTGCCCGCCGAGCTGGCCGAGGCCGCCACCAGCACCGAATACGACGAGGCGCTGCGCGTCTCGCACCATGCCGGTATGGACAAGGTCGGGCCGGATGTCGGCACGCCGACCATCCACATCAACGGGGTCGCCTTCTTCGGGCCGGTGCTGTCGCGGATTCCGCGCGGTGAGGTCGCGGGCAAGGTGTGGGACGGCGCGGTCGCGCTGGCGTCCTACCCGCACTTCTTCGAGCTCAAGCGCACCCGCGACGAGGATCCGCAGTTCGACTGATTGTCGCATCGGGCCGGTATGCTAAGGGCCCGCCGGAAACGGCGGGCCCTTGACGTTGCTACTGCTCGAAATAGGTTGTGGCGGAACCATATCCGGCCGGTGGCGGCTGCTGCTGCGGATAGCCGCCGTACGGCGCGGGCGGTTGTGCCAGCGCGGGCGGGGCGGGGCGCAGGAACAACCTGCCGTGTCTGCTGCGATCGCGCAGCGCCCACATGCGCCAGGTCAGCACCGGATGGCTGGACAGCGCGTTCACCACCCAGACGAAGAAACCCTTCTCCTGCGGTGCGCGATCGGCCATCTCGTCGAATCCGACAATGGCATTGAGGTATTTGCCGCCGGCGAGCGTCTGCATCGCGGTGGGCGCGCCCAGATGCCGATTGCAGTAGCCGTGATTATCGGCCGTGTACTCCTGCGCGCGAATCAGCGAATTGCCCAGGATCGGCAGGAACGGTCCCAGGAACATGCCCAGCTGCCGCCAATAGGAGACATGCCCCGCCGCGATATGCCCGACCTCGTGGCCGATGATGAACGCCAACGCATCGGGTTGCCGTGCCGCACCGCCGATTTCGAACAGATCGCTGTACACCACCACGTAGCGGCGGAAACCGTGACCGGAGGCGAAAGCGTTGATCTGACCATTGCCGAGCACCACGTATGCGTCCGGAACCGTCTGCATTCCGAAGCGCGCGGCGGCCTCCTGCACCATCCGATAACCCTCGGGGAACTGCGTCGGCGACATTTTCACGCCGTTCACCCGCTGCGTCGCGTAATTCACACCGCGGCCGAACCACAGCAGCGGCGGCGCGAAAGTGAACAGCAGCACATATTGATTCAGGCTGCCGGTCAGCAACAGCAGCAGCGCGAACATATACGCGAGCACGGTCAGCACGACCACGACCGCCAGCAGCGGGATCTCCCAGCTGTGCCGGGCGGGCATACCGAATGGGGACAGCCCGCGAGTCGGCTGATGCGGGGGGACCTGCGGCGGTGAATAGCCGGGCTGGGCAACCCATCCCGGCGGGCCGACCTGCGGATTCCAGCCGGTCATCCCCGTGACCGGATTCCACCCCGGATGGCTCCCCGTGACCGGATTCCCCTGCTCGGCGTTCGGCGGCTGCGACTGATCGTCGGACGTCATGAGCAAACTCTATGCGGACGGGGGAGCCGGGCGCAGGAACAGCTTCCCGTGACGGCTGCGATCGCGCAGCGCCCACATCCGCCAGGTGTTCACCGGATGACTGGCCTGCAAGTTGGTGAGCCAGACGAAGAATCCGGTTTCGGTGAAGGCGCGGTCCGCCATTTCGTCGAATCCGACCATCACACCGAGGTATTTGCCCGCGGACAGCGTGGTCATCGCGCCGGACGCGCCCAGGAAGCAATAGCTGTAGCCGTGATTATCGGCCGTGTACTCCTGCGCGCGGCTCAGCGCCGGTCCGAGCACGGGCACGAATTGCATGAGTATCGTGCCGAATTGCCGCCAATACGAGGCGTGTCCCGCCGCGATATGACCGACCTCGTGACCGATCACGAAGGCCAGCGCCTCGGGTTGCCGTGCCGCACCGCCGATTTCGAACAGATCGCTGTTGACCACCACGAAACGCCGGAAACCGTGACCGGCCGCGAAAGCATTGAGTTGCCCATTGCCCAGCACCACATAGGCATCCGGGACCTTCTTCATACCGAATCGCGTCGCCGCCTCCTGCACCATGCGATAGGCGTCCGGGAATTGCGTCGGCGACATCTTCACCCCCGATACCCGCGCCGCACCCCACTGCGAACCGCGCAGGAACCACACCAGAATCGGCGCGAACGCCAGAATCGACAGGTACAGATTGTCGGTACCGCGGCTCACCGCGAAAACCGCGTAGGGATAGGCGAATACGGTCAGCACCACGACCAGCACCAGCAGCGGGATCTCCCAGCTGTGCCGGGCGGGCAGCCCGAACGGGGACAGCCCGCGCGTCCGCGGATCCATCGGCATGCGCGGCGGCAGCTGTTGCGGGCGCGTCTCATCCGGCGCGACCGGACCCCAGCCGGGCGGGCCGGTGGCCGGATCCCAGCCGGTCATCCCCGATACGGGATTCCAGGCCGGGCCGTTGACCGTGGTCCGGGCGGTCAAAGCGGGCATTCGTTCTTGGCGGTCATCGGACGGCATGGCGCACCTTCGCATCGGAGGCCGGAAAGTTGGCACCTGTTATTCGCGCTCCCGCTCACCCACCGTTAATGGCGGATCGGCGCTCCTGAGAGAATCCCTGCCATGCGCGTATACCTGGGTGCCGATCACGCCGGCTTCGAACTGAAGAACCACGTCAAGTCCCACCTGGAGGGCCAGGGCCACGAGGTCGTCGACTGCGGCGCTCTCGAGTACGACGCCCTCGACGACTACCCGGCCTTCTGCATCGAGGCCGCCCGCCGCACCGTCGCCGATCCCGGCAGCCTCGGCCTGGTCTTCGGCGGCTCCGGCAATGGCGAGCAGATCGCCGCCAACAAGGTCCCCGGCGCCCGCTGCGCTCTGGCCTGGAGCGTGGAAACCGCTCAGCTCGCCCGCCAGCACAACAATGCCCAGCTGATCGGCGTCGGCGGCCGCATGCACAGCACCGAGGAAGCCCTCGCCATCGTCGACGCCTTCCTGGCCGCCGAATGGTCCGATGAGGCCCGGCACCAGCGCCGCATCGACATCCTCGCCGAATACGAGAAGACCGGCGTCGCCCCCGCCGTTCCCGCGTACTGAGTTCCGCCACCCCGGAATAGGCCACGCCGCCGCGAACTCTCGTTCGCGGCGGCATTCCTGTTTTCCCGCAGAGAGATCGGTGAGTTCGTGCCCGAAGGCCACACACTGCATCGCCTGGCAAAGCTGCATCAACAGCGCCTGGCCGGTGCGCCCGTGCGCGTCTCCAGCCCGCAGGGCCGCTTCGCCGCCGAGGCCGCCCGCCTCGACGGCCACGTCCTCACCGGCGCCGAAGCCTGGGGCAAACACCTACTGCACCACTACGATTCGGGCCTCACCGTCCACATCCACCTGGGCCTCTACGGCAAATTCTACGAATCCCCGGTCCCCATGGGCGAACCCGTCGGCGAAGTCCGCCTGCGCATGTACGGCCCCGGCCGCAAAGACACCCCCTACGGCATAGACCTGCGCGGCCCCAACACCTGCGAAATCCTCCTCGCCCCCGAAATCGACACCCTCACAGCCCGTCTCGGCCCCGACCCGCTCCGCGGTGACGCCGACCCGGACCGAGCCTGGCACCGCATCTCCCGCTCCCAGCGCCCCATCGGCTCACTTCTCATGGACCAGAAGGTCATCGCGGGCGTAGGCAACGTCTACCGCGCCGAAGTCCTCTTCCGCCACGGCATCTCACCGAGGCGCCCCGGCAAACAGCTGACTCACGAAGAGTGGCAAGCGATCTGGACCGACCTGGTGGCCCTCATGAAGGTGGGCGTCAAACGCGGCGTAATGGTCGTAGTCCGCCCCGAAGACGACCACGGCGCACCGTCGTACTCCCCGGACCGCCCCCGCACGTATGTCTACCGCCGGGCGGGCGAACCCTGCCGGTTGTGCACCACCACGGTCCTGCACTCGGTCATGGAAGGCCGAAACCTGTTCTGGTGCCCCACCTGCCAGCCCAGCTGAGCGCGTTCGTCGCTATTGCAGGCAGGGGGTGGTGGTGTCGGAGGCGGGGACGACCGTTGTCTGCAGCGATACCGGCGCCGCCTGGAACAGGCCACTGCCCGTCCCGAGGTCCACGATCTTCGAGCTGCCGAAGGTGATCAGCAACTCCCCGCCGGGCGTGCCGTCGCCGGACAGCTTCAATGTGTGCCGACCTGTCGCGGTGGGCGTCCAGTTCACCGAACTCATGTTCCAGTCATGCCAGTCGACCGGAATCGGAACTCCGTTATCGGTGAAAACCAGCCGGCTACCACCGGGCGAGTAGTGCGAGAGCCATAGTTCGTAGGTCTGGCCGACATGGCATGAACCGGTCAGGGCGTCGGTGTGGATTGTGGTTGTGCCAGCATGTGCGGCTGGTGCGGCGATGGTCACGCCCGCGGCGGCGATGGCGAAAGCTGTTGTGAGCGTGGACTTCATTGATCTCTCCCCGTGTAGATCCGGCGGCGCAAATCTAGCAGTTGTGAACTGAATCTGTTTCACATTTGGAGTTGGAATCAGCGTGATTTCCACGGGGTGGAAAGGGCGTTGTCAGGGGTGGGGTGGGTTCGGAGAGTGAGTGGGCGTTATCGGGCACTCACGGAGGCTGGAAGTTGACTGTCATTCGGCAGGTTGAGGGGGCGGGGGAGGTGTCCTCGCTGCGGCCGTTGTTGTTCACCGTCTATCTGCCCGCTACGGCCTATGGGATCGGGATGGGGGCGGCGGCGCCGGTGATGGCGTTGACGGCGTTGAGTCTGGGGGCCTCGCCCGCCGTGGCGGGACTGACGGTGGCGCTGGTGGGGTTGGGGCAGGTGCTGGGGGATATTCCGGCGGGGCAGGTGGTTTCGCGGCTGGGGGAGCGGCTTTCGATTGTTCTCGCGAGTTCCGCGGGGGTGCTCGGGGTGCTGGCGTGTCTGCTCGCACCGAGCGTGCCGGTGCTGTGTATGGGACTGGTGGTCGTCGGACTGTCCAATGCCGTATGGGGATTGGCGCGGATGAGCTATCTGTCGGAGGTGATTCCGTTCGAGCGGCGGGCTCGGGCCATGGCGTTGTTCGGCGGGGCCATGCGGCTGGGGAGTTTCCTCGGGCCGTTTCTCGGGGCGGCGGCGATCATCGGATTCGGTACGCGCGGTGGGTTCGTCGTTCAGTTGATCGCCATCGCGGTGGCCGGATATCTCATGACGAGGCTGCCTGATCCGCAGACCGCGAACTCCGGGATAGATAGGGTGCCGCCGCTTTCACTGCTGAGCATCGGCCGTGCCCATCGCACCCTGCTGTTCACCCTGGGGGGCGGATCGCTGCTGATGGGTGCGGCGCGCTCGGCGCGCGATGCCATATTGCCTTTGTGGGCAGACCATCTCGGCGCGAGCGCCGCGACGGCCGCGCTCGTCTACGGGATCGGGGCGGGGTTGGACGTCCTATGCGCCTATCCCGCAGGGCATTTGATGGATCGCTTCGGCAGGCGATTCATCGCGGTGCCCTCGCTGGCCATTCTGGCGATCGGGTATCTGATTGTGCCGCTTGCCGATTCGATCGCCATTCTCACCGTGGCCGCGATTGTCATGGGCATCGGCAATGGCATCGGCAACGGCGTCATCATGACCATCGGCGCCGATGTCGCCCCGGCCGCCACCCGCGCCGAATTCCTGGCCGCCTGGCGATTGACCCACGACTGCGGCTTCTTCATCGGTCCACTGCTGGTCAGCGGCCTGGCCGCACTCGCACCGCTCGCCGTCGCGGTGGTGACCCTGGGGGGAGTGTCGGCCCTGGGCGCGGTGGCGATGGGCCGCTACATCCCGGTGTACATCCCGTGGCCGGGCCGGAATCAGTGCTCGCAGAGCGAGAATTCCCGCTCGTAGATCTCCTCGTTGTGTTCGTCGACGAAGAACTTCCGCTCCCGCATGAGTTCTTCGCGCCGGATAGCTCGGTCATGGAAATCCCCCCGAAGTGCGATGGTGAACTAGCCGATATCCGCTGTCGAGACGGTCCGGGTGCGCAGCGCGACCAGCCACCACAGTCCGAGTGCGAGCAGCGCGATGGTGGTGATGATGTAGATATCGCCGAAGATGCTTTGCCACCAGGACCATTTCAGTTCCTGATGTCGGCCGTTGGGCACGATGCCCGGGCCGATCAGGAAGGGGATGGTGAAGGCGGCGGTGAGGGCGGCCGGGGCGCGGCCGGGTTGGGTGGTGGCCCAGGCGATGGCGGCCACTATCGCGGGGCCCGCCCAGATCCAGTGGTGGGTCCAGGAGACCGGTGAAATCAGCAGCAGGACCGCGGCATTCACCAGCAGGGCGGCGACGGAGTAGACGGTGAGTGCGGGCTGATCGGCGAGGGATTCGGCCTTGAACAGGTAGTGCATGAGGATCGCGCCCGCGCCGACCACGACCAGGCCGGTGGCGAGCCACGCGATTGTGGCGGCCGAATGCGTCAGGCCGAGGCGGAAGAACAGGCCCTTGATCGACTGGTTGCCGACGTAGTCGGGGGAGCCGATGCGGTTGGTGTCGGTGACCGCGTGGAACCAGTAGTCGCGGGATTCACGCGGGAAGAGCAGAAAGCCGCCTAGTACGACCGCGATCGCGGTCGCCGCGGAGGTGGCCGCGGCCTTCCAATCCCGGCGCAGCAGGAAGTAGAGGATGAAGGCCGCCGGGGTCAGTTTGGTGACCGCGGCGATGCCGATGAGCACACCGCGCGGCCAGCGCGGTTTCTCGGTGAGGCAGTCCAGCGCGACCGCGGCCATCAGCACGAGATTGATCTGCCCGAACCACAGTGTGGTGCGGACGGGTTCGATGGCCAGCAGCGCGAAGACCGCCGTCGTGGTCAGCGTGAACTTCGTGCGCACCGCCAGATCGGGGCGAATGCGCGAGAGCACCAGCCAGATCGTCACCCCGAGACAGGACAGCGAGCTCGCCGTCACCAGGATTTCCGCCAGCCACAGCGGCGTCACCGCCAGCGGAATCATCAGGATCGCGGCGGACGGCGGATAGGTGAACGGCAGATCGGTATGCCCCGCCACCGGCAGGGTCGGTCCGTACAGGGTGCTGCCGTGCAGCCAGGCGCGGGTGACGACCCGATACACCTGCAGATCCAGGAAGCCGTGCATGCGTGAGAACAGCATGGCGATGCCCACCGAGAGCAGAATTCCGATCGCGAACGGAACGCGCGGGATATTTCTCAGGTCATCGGACTTCGCTTTGCGCAGCACTCCCCGCTGCCCCGTCCGCATGGTGATCATTCGGCAGACACTAACCCTTCGGCCTTCGCATAAGTTGTCCGGATTGTATTGCGGGAGTAGCTAGTTGATGACCACGGATTCCCGCGCGATCCGGCCGCCCCAGTCCGCCAGGCGACCGCCAGGGGGACTGAACCAGGTCGCATAGAAGACCAGCGAAACTACGGCAAGCGAGCCCAGCACGGCAAACCCGGCCACCACCGGATACGCGGACATGGTCACCGGCAGGAAGCGGTAGGACAGCAATAGCCCCGCGAACACCGTCACCCCGAGCGTGACGATCCGCACCCGGTACCGATTCCAGCCGCGATCGGGTTCCCGCAGCGCCGACTCCACCGTCAGGCACAGCACCGCGCCCGCCACCAGATCGCAGCCGTAGTGATAGCCGAAACCCAGGGTCGCCAGCAGCGTGCACACCAGCCAGGTCGCCCCCGCCCAGCGCAGCCAGCGCGGGCCGCCGCGCGAATGAATGAACAGCGCCGTCGCCCACGCGGTATGCATGGACGGCATGCAATTGCGCGCGGTGACGGTGTCGAACAGCAGCGGTTTCGGCATGGAGGTCAGCGCGGGCAGCACCTGCGGCCAATCCCCGATCTGCAGACCGTTGCCCTCGGGTCCGTACGCGAACACCGGTCCGACCACGGGAAAAAGCACATAGCCGAGCGGCCCGACCACGCCCAGCACGAGGAATGTCCGCAGCAGATTGTGTCGCGGCCACGGACTCGTCGCCACATTGCGCAGTTGCCACACCGCGATCGCCACCGCCGCCACCGGCAACTGGATGTAGACGACATGCAGAATCCCGGACGGAATCGGACCGAGCGCCTCCAGCGCCCGCCCGACCAGCCACGCGGGCTCACCCAGCGCGTGATCGGCGAGCTGCACGTACTGATCCAGCACCCGCGGCCCGGCGATCACGCTGACCATCAGCCAGGTGTCGGCGACCTTCGAGGCCATGATGAGCAGCACACCGAACGCGATGGCGTGCAAGGCCGTCCGGCGCCGCTGCCCGTCCCAGCGCGAGGCGGCGATCGCCAGTCCGGTCAGTGCCAGCGTCGGCCCGGTCCCGATCGACACATGCCAGCCGCACAGCGCTTGCAGGCCCAGGGTCAACAGGTCCAGCACCGCTGCCGCAACCAGGCTGACGACCCGGATGCGCGCGGTCACCCCGACGCAGGCCAGTCCCAAACCCGCCCACGAAACGAACGCCGACTGCGGATTCGCGAAATAGTCGTCGATCAGACTGTGCAGCGGTCCCAGCACTCCGTGATCGGAGGCCCACCACTGCGCGGCGATCAGCAATATCGCCGCAACGGCCACCCCGGCGGCAGGCAGCACCCGGGATCCCGCCCCGGCGCCGGACGACGACGGGCCGGAAATCTTCACCTCGTGGTCGACCAGCACCGTCAATCGATAACACAGGCCAAACGGAGGCACAACTTCCGGTTACCGCCAGACGTACAAGCGACCGACCAGCACTCGAGCGTGGTTCGGGGAGCGGGCTAGATGCCGCCGCCGTCGAAGCCGTCGAAACCACCGAAATCGCCATAGTCTCCGAAATCACTGCCGCCGAGATCGGATCGCGGGTCCGCGAGGCCCGCATCGGTGAAGCCCGGATCGCCCGTGCCGTAGCGCTGGTCGCCGTACCCCGGATCGCCGTACCCCTGATCGGCACCGCCCGAGTCGTAGCCCTGATCCCCGTTGTCTCCCGCGTCCAGCCCGGCCTGATAGCCGTCGCCGTACCCGCTCTCGAAGGCGGCCGCGTTGTAATCCACCCCGGACATCCCGCCGAACAGCGCGTCGAACAGCAATACCGAGCCGACGCCCCACGCGCCCGCGACAAGCGCTGTGCGCCACCAGGGTTCGGAGTACCAGCCCGCGGGGACCGGACGGCCCGCCACGCGTCCGCCCGGGTAGTAGTTCGGCGTCCGCGCGGAGGGATCGGCGGACGCCTCGATGCGGCGGCCGTCGAATTCCACGGCGCGATCCTCGGTGACCTTGCCCGCGCTGCGCTGACCGTCGAGTTCGGGGACATCGGGCCCCGGATCCATTTTCATGGCCGAACGGGCGGCACGGACGTAATAGAGGCCCTCCAGCGCGGTCTCCTTGGCGAGCCGGGCCTGTGCCGGCGTGGTGGCCTGCTCGATCTGCGAACCCGCGGCGTTGAATCGTTCGCCCGCGTCGGCGAGCGCCTGTTTGGAGGGTTCGTCATTGCCGGTCAGGTTGTAGACCTGCCCGCCGAGGCGCTCGATGACGCGCCGTGCGTCGGCTTTCGCATCGGCGAGTTGGGCATTCGCGCGGGATCGCCGACCGCGGCTGACGATGAGCACCGCCAGCAGTACGACGATCAGCAGAACGAGTAGTACGACAACCGTAGCCACGCGAACCACCCTACGCGGCAGCGATTGCTGTCCAGTTGCTATAACTCGCCGCACGTTCGTATGCGCAGCTCGGTCCGGTGCGCGCGGGCAACTCGGCCTCGCGACGCCGGGCATGAGGGGTGTCGATCACCCGCCGCACGGCGGCGTGGACTGCCTCCGTCCCGGATGATCCGGACGGTGGCGAATTCGGCGCTGTTCCCCCGCGCCGAGGCTCGTCCTCAGGTCGCTCAGCCCGCTACCGCGGCGAATCTGCCGGTGGTGGTTGCTGAGTCGACCTCCTCTGGGTCGAGCTCCGATATGGCGAATTGCCGCTTTCCTGCGGTTTTGGCGGAATACATGGCACGGTCGGCGCTGCGCAGCAGATCGGCGAAATCGCAGTCGCGGCCGGGCGGGCAGAACGCGGTGCCGACACTGGCCGAGGCCGGTACCGGACCCGCCGCGGTGTGCACGGGTTCGCACAGCGCCGCCAGCACCCGCATGGCCAGCTCGCCCAGGGCATTGCGGCGGGCGGGCAGCGCGACCACGAATTCGTCACCGCCGTAGCGCGAGATGACCGTCTCGGCCGGGCAGGCGGCGCGCAGTCGTTTGGCGATGGTGACCAGCACCTCATCACCGACCGAATGCCCGTAGCCGTCATTGATCTGCTTGAAATCGTCGAGATCGATGAGCAGCAGGCCGATGCCGCGCGCCGGATCGGTGGCCATCACCCGTACCCGCTCCTTGAGCAGTGAGCGATTGGCCAGATCGGTCAGCGCGTCATGGGTGGCTTCGTGTCGCAGCCGGGTCTGCAGGGCCGCGATTTCCTGCACCCGCACCGACACCGCCTCGGACAGGCTGCGTTCCTGCTGTGCGAGCGCACGCTGCTGCAGCGCCTCGGCATAGCTGTCGATGGCCTGGCTGGCGATGAACGGCCAGCGGGTGGCGATCAGCGATCCCGGTTCACCCGGTGCGAGCCCGAGCAGGGCGCGGCTGGCGGGTGCGAGCATGCGGGTGCGCTCGAACGGCGATTCGGCGAGCCGCCGCCCGATGCTGCGGGCCGCGGGCACCGGAAATGGTTCGGACCCGGCCAGTTCCAATAGTTCACCGATGATGCGCCCGAAGATGCGTTCCACATCCTCGGGTTCGAGTGCGGGCACGGTGGAACCGGTTCCGCCGGGATGCACCGCCCGGACCCATTCCCGGATGGTGGCCGTCACGACGGCGGTGGTGCGGGCGTCGATGCGGATGGGCATGCGCGCTCACCCTGCGAACGTGACGTCTGGCCCGGCGGGGCCGGGACCGGTGCTGCCGGCGATGGTGCTGCTCGCGCCGGTGTTGCCCTTCGGATCGAACTCACTAACTCGCGGTTGGCATGTGTGGTGCACGCTCACCGCCCCCTTTCCAGATACCCCCGTCCGGACAAAAAGGATCCTAGCAAGCCACCCGGCATCGAAAACCCCTGTTTCAGAACGGGTTCCCGACACCTCGCGAATGGCGATCGGATGTGTGATCGTTCCTGGGAGCCAGGCGTTACACCCAATTTCCGCGAGTCTTCCCGACGCGCCGACGCTCCGCTCGACCGGCGGGAATATGCCCGTATCCAGCCCGATTGGCATTGGATGAGTGAGATTAGGTACAGTGCTCAACGCACGCACCGGCAGTCTCGGGGTGCACGCGGGTGTAGTTCAATGGTAGAACTTCAGCCTTCCAAGCTGATAGCGCGGGTTCGATTCCCGTCACCCGCTCTTCTCCCGTCTGGGAGCTTCGGCCCAGGCCGAACTGGTCACGGGGTGTAGCGCAGCTTGGTAGCGCATCCGCTTTGGGAGCGGAGGGTCGCAGGTTCAAATCCTGTCACCCCGACCATCTTTCGATTCCACCAGCGGTGCTCGCCACAACAGGGTGGTGCCTTGCGATTCCGGTTCGGGTGAGATTTCCGACACTCGACTCCACCGCACCCCCGGCTGTTGTCGAGGCCGATTCCACTGTCCACGACCGATACTCGCAATTCGCCCATGTCGGCAGTGGTGGTGATGTCTACCCGGGTTGCATCGGCGGGGCGATACCGATCACGCCGGCGGGCCGGTGGGGCGAAAATCGTGGGTATGACCGAGCTTTCGCTGACCGATGCGCGCCGGGACGAGTTGGGTGCGCTGCTGGGGGACGAGGGGCGGCTGCGGGGTGAGTTCCCGAAGGTGGCCGACTATCTCGATACCGCGCCCAGATTGCCGGGTACCGGGGACGCGGCCGCCGATGCGGCGTTCGATCTGCGGTTCGTGCACTTCATGACCGGTGGGGAGGAGATCAGCCGGAATCCGTACTGGGACATCGTCGGGCCGTCGGTGTCGGAGCGGGACGGCGTGCCGGTCGTGGACGGCGGACGGGCCACGGGGAGCGCGCGGCTCGGATACGCGCAGACCATTCTGCAGGCCGTGTACGCCTATGCGATTCCCGCGCCGCGCACGCTGCGCTGGGCGGCCGAGTTCTGTGCCGGGCGGTCGGTGCTGGAACTCGGTGCGGGACGCGGATATTGGGCCGCGCAGCTCGCGAGTGTGGGACTCGAGGTCGCCGCCTATGACTCCGAGCCGCCGGATCGCACCGTGAATCTGTCGTTTCCCGGAGCGTCCGGGCAGCGCGATACCTGGTATCCGGTAGGCGATCTCACCGACTGCGCGGCGCGCGTGTCGGATAGGTCCGGTGAGGTGCTGTTCCTGTGCTGGCCGCCCGGCTGGGGCAGCACCATGGCCTCGCAGGCGCTGACGGATTTCGTCAGCGCCGGTGGCGAGCGGGTGCTCTTCGTCGGCGAGCCCAAGGGCGGCAAGACGGGTGACGACGCCTTCTTCGAGACGCTCGCCACCGACTGGCGGCTGGAATCCGAAGACGCGCACTACGTTTCGTGGTGGAACCTGTCCGATGTGGCGCAAGGCTGGGTACGGCGCTGAGTCACGGGGGTAACGGAGATTCGGCCCGGCGTCCCTACCGATGAGTGGTCAAGCGGTGGGGATGGGCTCGGCTGTCGGCTCGGGTTCGGCCGGTTCTGCTTCTGCTTCCGGGTCCAGGCTCATGCGGAAGACGAAGGCGGAGTAGCGGTCCAGGGGGAAGGAGATGTCGCAGGCCATCAGGACGCGGTCGTCGCGGGCCAGGAAGCGTTGGCGGACGTGTTTGACCAGGGCTCCGTCGGGTGTATTCAGCCATGCCGCATGGGTTTGGGCGGGGAGTCGGTCGGCGATGGTCTCTTCCAGGAAGGCCGCGCCTTCGGTGCCCTCGGTGTCGAGTGGCTGATAGGCGTCGGAGATGGAGATGGGGCGGCCGTCCTCGCTGGCGCGGGTGGTGATCTGGGTGATCTCCTCGCCGAGGTGGACGCCCAGGATCTCGGCGAGGGTCTCGGTGGCGCTCAGGCGTTTGCTGGTGCGCTCGACCTTCACCTCCCGGTCCGTCTCCTGGCCGAAACTCGTTTCCGGACTTTCCATTTGGCGTTCGGGCGCGAGTCGCACCAGGTCGATGCGGTCGGCGACGAAGGTGCCGCGGCGTTCGACGCTGCGCACCAGGCCCTGGCTGAGCAGTAGTTTCACCGCGTGCCGGACCACGATCTGGGAGACGCCGTTGCGTTCGGCGATCTCGGCGTAGCTCGGTAGCTGGGTGCCGGGCGGCAGTGCGCCGGTACGGATCTGGCGTGCGTACTTACCTGCGATGGCCACGTAGGCGGGTTCTGGCATGTGCTCGGTCCTTCGAATCACGTTGTCCCCGTTCTCAACAATATTCCGTATACCCAGTTGCGGATGTGCAGTTGTGGATATACTCAACTGGATATACGCATTCGGTCCACGGGTAGATCGAGGGGGCGTCATGAAGTTTCGGCCGACCGCAGTCGGATATCTGCGCAGTGATGTCAGCGGCCTCCGGCAGGCCTGGGATGAGGACCAGATCCGCAAGCGCGCCCAGCGTCTGGGCTACGACTTCGCCAAACTGGTCATCGCGGACGCCCGCTCCGGGCGGCACCTATTGGCCGGTCTGAAGACGATCACCACTCGCCTGGACGCCGAAGCGATCATTGTTCCCAGCGCGCGGCATTTCGACGGGGCGACGGTGCCCGATGACCTGGTGCAGGTCGCCGATGTCATCACCGTCGATCCCGAGGAAACGTACGCGCGCTGGGCAATTCGGCCCCCGGCGGGTTTCCGCTGACTAGTTCGGCTGCGCCGCGGGCTGTGCCTGCGGCGCGGTGTTCTGTGCCTGCGGCGCGGTGGTCTCCGGGGCGGCCACCGGTTTGTCGGCCCACTTGGAGGTGCCGGCCGGAGCCTGCAGCGTGGTGAGCAGATCGATGCCTGCGGCGATCAGCGTCGGACCGCCCACCGCGATCGAACCGAGGATGCCGCCGATGGTCGCGCCCGCCATGAATCCGGGCAGGCAGCCCGCCGCGATGGTGGCCAGGCAGCCGATGGTCGCGCCCAGCGCCGTGCCGACGAAGGTGCCGATGGTGGTAGCCAGGCCGAACTGGGTGCTGAAGAAATTGAGCGCGCGCGTGTCCTCATTCGCCGACGCGATGGGTTTCACGGTGATCTGCTGATTGGCGTCGAGGCCCGCCGGTTTCTCGGGCGTGAGCACCAATACGGTGTTATTGCGCTGAATTTCCGGTTTGACCGGAACATCGACCCCGGCCAAATGGAATTCGAGTGGCAGCGTGAGCAATACGCCGCCCCGCTCGTCCTTCACATTGACCACGTTCACCGTTCCGGCGGGGTCGGCGCCGGGGGTGTGGGAGAGCTCGAAAGTGCCGCCCTTGAGAGTGGTGACGACCGTTTTGTCCACCAGCTTCGCGGAATACGAAACATTCTGGGGTGCAGCGGGCTCGGCGTTCGCCAGGCCGGTTGCCGCGGTCAGTGCGCCGATTACGAGGGAAGCTGCCGCGGTGGAGCTGCGGAACGCCATGCGGTATCCAATCGTCATCAGGTTCAGGCAAAATCCAACCAGCGAAGCTTAGTGGAATACGCAGGGGCCGACCGGGTTTCGGTCGTAAAGGATTTCCGCGAGGAATGTCCGAAATTACCGAAAGAACTATTCACCTGACCGGTTTGCTGGCATATCGCCGCACCGGATGCCCCGAATGTGCGCATACATCCCGAACGAGGCACACTGCGCACATGACCCTCAGGTACAGCGCGGGCGTGCTGCTCTTCCGCCGCACCCCCACCCTCGAAGTACTGCTCGGCCATATGGGCGGACCGCTCTGGGCCAAGAAGGACGCGTCCGCCTGGTCCATCCCCAAGGGTGAGTACGAACCCGGCGAAGAGGAGCAGCGCGTCGCGGCCGCACGCGAATTCACCGAGGAACTCGGCCTCCCCGTCCCCGACGGCGAGTGGCTCGCCCTCGGCGAGGTCGAATACGGCAGCGGCCGCAGCCGCAAACAGGTCACCGTCTGGGCCGTCGAAGGCGACCTCGATCCGGCGCTGGTGGTGCCCGGCACCTTCGAGATGGAATGGCCGCCGCGTTCGGGCCGCCTCCAGGAGTTCCCGGAGATCGACCGCGCCGAATGGTTCGCCATCGACATCGCCCAGGAGAAGCTCGGTAAAGGTCAGCGACCCTTCCTGGACCGGCTCGCTGAACTCGCGAACAACCTCTGACCTGCCCGAAAGCGGCCTTCACAGCAACCTCGCAGGCTGATCCCAGCTGAAACCGTGGCACGGTGGCGAGGGTGGATCGCATGATCGATACAGCTACTGCGCCGGGGTCCGGCGGTGCGCCGCCCGCGGCGCCGACGCGAGCGGGTCGGCGTCCGGCGACCACGTCCGGACCACTGCGGCGCGAATACATCTGGCTCGCACTGCTGCTGGTGGGCACCGGAGCCGCGTATCTATGGAATCTGACCGCCAGCGGCTGGGCGAATTCGTTCTATGCCGCGGCCGTGCAGTCCGGAGCGAAGTCGTGGAAGGCGTTCTTCTTCGGCTCCTCGGACTGGGCCAATGCCATCACCGTCGACAAGACCCCGGCCTCACTCTGGCCGATGGAGTTGTCCGCCAGGCTATTCGGCTTCGGCAGCTGGACCATGCTGCTCCCGCAGGTGCTGCTCGGGGTGGCGTCGGTGGCGCTGCTGTGGGCGGTGGTGCGACGGCATTTCGGGGCGAACGCCGGACTGCTGGCCGGACTCGCACTCGCGGTGACTCCCGTTGCGGCGCTGATGTTCCGGTACAACAACCCGGACGCGCTGCTGGTATTCCTGATGATCGCCGCCGTATGGACCATGCTGCGGGCGCTCGACGACGGCCGCTGGCGCTGGCTGGTGCTGTGCGGGCTGCTCGTCGGATTCGGTTTCCTGGCAAAGCAATTACAGGCCGGACTGGTCCTGCCCGCGCTCGCGCTCACCTATCTGTTCGCCGGTCCGCCCAAGCTCGGCAAGCGCATCGCGCAGCTGTTCGCGGCCGGTGCCGCGATGGTGGCGGGCGCGGGCTGGTGGGTGCTCGTCGCCCAGCTGTGGCCCGCCTCCGATCGGCCGTATTTCGGTGGCTCCACGAACAATTCGATCATCGAGCTGACCCTCGGATACAACGGCCTGGACCGGCTCGGACTCGGCTCCGGGAGCGGTAAGCCGGGCGGCGGCGGGGCTCCCGGTGGCGACCCGGGTGGTGGCGTGACCGCCGGTGTCGATCTCGCCGCTGGCGGTGACATGCCGCAGATGCACGGCGGCTTCCACCCGTTCGGCGGCCAGGCCGGAATCACCCGCCTGTTCAACGAGACCGTCGGCGGTCAGATCGCCTGGCTCATCCCGGCGGCCCTGATCCTGCTCGTGGCGGCAATCATATTGCGCGGCAGGGCTCCTCGCACCGATGGCAAGCGCGCCGCGCTGCTGCTGCTCGGCGGCTGGGGACTGGTGACCGGGCTGGTGTTCAGCTTCATGGGCGGCATCTTCCACGAGTACTACACGGTGGCACTGGCTCCCGCGCTGGCCGGAACCATCGGCGCGGCCGGTGCGGTGGTGTGGGCCGAACGCGAGCGCCGCTGGGTGCGGGCGGTACTGGTGCTCAGCGTGGCGCTGACCGCGCTGACCGCCTTCGTACTGCTATCGCGCACACCGGATTTCGTGCCGTGGCTGCGGTGGTTGATCGTCGGCGTCGCGGTGCTCGCGGCGGCGGGGCTGGTGCTGCGCGGTGGACGCCGCCTCACCATCGCCACCCTCTTGGCCGCGGTGTTCGTCGGCCTGGCCGCACCCACCGCGTATGCCGTGGAAACCCTGCGGCAGCCGCACACCGGCGGCATTGTGAAGGCCGGTCCCGCAACCGATTCCGGCTTCCCGGGCTTCCCCGGTGGCAATCGCGATGCCCAATCCGATCCGGAATCGGGTGCAGCGGCCCCGGGTGGCGATGCACCCGGCGGTGCGACCGACGCGGGTGGTGACGCCGATCGCGAACGTGCCGGCGGCGGTGGCCCGATGGGCGATGAGAAGCCCGGCGACGAGGTCCTCGCCCTGCTCGAACAGGACGGTTCCGCCTATACCTGGGTGGCCGCCACCATCAGCTCCAACAACGCGGCGTCCTACCAGCTGGCGGCGGATTACCCGGTCATGGCGATCGGCGGTTTCGGCGGCGGCGATCCGGCCCCGACCCTCGCGCAATTCCAGCGGGACGTCACCGAGGGCAAGATCCACTACTTCATCGCGGGTGAGAACCACGGACCCGGCGGCTCGAGCACCTCGGAAGGTTCGAAGATCACCGCCTGGGTAAAAGATCATTACACCGCGACCGAGGTGGACGGGGTCACGCTCTACGACCTGACCGCGACCCCGAAGGCCGGGTGATATGAGGGGCGGTACGGGCCGGGTGGACCGGCCCGTACCGGTCAACCCGCTGCCGGTGTGGATCCCGGCCATAAGCACGCCGGGATGACGGGACTTTTCAGCGAGGTGGCGAGAGGTGCCCGTGCTACGTCGGTTCGGCCGGGGCGCATCGCCAATGTGGCGAGGGCGCGTATCGCCTGCGGGTCGGCGGCACGCGCCCTCGGTGTCTCGACTAGAGCCGCGGATCGATGGGCTCGGTCTCCAGGGCCAGGACGGCGAAGACGGCCTCGTGGACGCGCCAGAGGGGTTCGCCGGTGACGAAGCGGTCCAGGGCTTCCAGGCCGAGGGCGTACTCGCGCAGGGCCAGTGAGCGTTTGCCGCCGAGGCCGCGCTGGCGCAGGCGGGTGAGGTTGGCGGGGCGCAGATACTCCGGGCCGTAGATGATCCGGAGGTATTCCGGGCCACGGCATTTCACGCCCGGCTGGACCGGACGCCCACTGCGGGTGCCGGATCCGGTGACCAGCGAGCCGGTGGGCTTGACCACCATGCCCTCGCCGCCCGCCGCGGTGAGTTCGATCCACCACGCGGTGGCCGCGGCCTCGCTGTCGGGGTCGGACAGGTCGACCGATACCCGCCGGGTCGGGGTGAACAGTTCCGGATCGGCCTCGATCAGCCGATCGATGCGTTCCAGGTGCCAGTTGTGCTCGCGCACGGCGTAATTCACGCCCTGGGCGGCCAGGATCTGGAACGGGGCCAGCCGCACGCCGTCGAGACCGTCCACGGGCCAGCAGTAGCGCCCGTACGCGGTCGTGAAGGCCGCCGCGTCGGCCTCCCGGTCCCGGGTGCGTTCGGCGAGATCGGTCACGTCCAAACCTCTCGCACCGGCGGCGGCCAGCACCTGGGCCGCCGCGCCCAGCGAAGCCCGGGCGGCCGCCCCGACCGCCGCGTACTGACTGCGCAGCAGCCCCAGCGCCTTGGCCGACCACGGCAGCAGTTCGGTGTCCAGGGCCAGCCAGTCGGTACCCAATTCCTCGAAGAGCCCGGCCTTCTCGGCCGCGGCGCGCACCCGTGCCAGCAGCGTCTCGGCCTGTTCCGGATCGTCGAAGAACGGCCGCCCGGTACGGGTGTACACCGCGCCGGTACTGCCGTCGGTCACCCCGAACCGATCGCGGGCGGCGTCGGCGGAGCGCGCCAGCACCGCGACCGCGCGCGATCCCATGTGCTTCTCCTCGCACACCACGGTCTCGACGCCTTCGGAGCGGTAGTACTCGAACGCCTGCGCCGGATACTCCAGATATCCGTCGAGAGTCGATGTGGCGCAGGGCGACATGGTCGGCGGCAGGTAGACCAGCCAGCGCGGATCGATGGCGAACCGGCTCATCACCTCGAGCGCCGCGCTGGCCGCGTCCTCCTGCACGCTCACCCGGGACAGATAGCGGGTCTGCACCACCCGGCGGCCGATCACATCGTCCAGGTCCAGTACGGCGGGATCGCGATGCACCATGCCGATGCCGGGTACCACGCTCGGCGTCTCCAGCGGTCGCGTCGGCTCGTACCAGACCTGTTCCGCCGGAACCGAAACCGGTTCGCGCTCGGGGTAGCGCAGTGCGGTGAGCCGCCCGCCGAACACCACACCGGTATCCAGGCAGAACGTGTTGTTCACCCACACCAGTTCGGCCATGGGCGTGTGCCCGTACAGCACCAGCGCTTTGCCGCGATAGTCATTGGCCCATGGATAGCGCACCGGCAAGCCGTATTCGTCTGTCTCACCGGTGGATTCGCCGTACATGGCGAATTCGCGCACCCTTCCGGAGGCGCGGCCGTGGAACTGTTCCTTCAGCCCGGCGTGCGCCACCACCAGATTGCCCTCGTCCAGGACGTAGTGGCTGATCATGCCGCGCATGAATTCCCGTGCGGTCTTGCGGAATTCGTCATCCTCGCCGTCCAGCTGCGCGAGCGATTCGGCCAGCCCGTGCGTGGTCCTGACCTTGCGCCCGTCCAGTGCCCGCACCAGTTTGAACTCGTGATTCCCGGTGACGCACAGCGCGTTTCCGGCTTTGACCATGCCCATGACCAGCCGCAGCACACCCGGGGTGTCGGGACCGCGATCGACCAGATCGCCAACGAATACCGCGGTGCGCCTGTCCGGATGCCGCGCGTCCACCGCCCGCCCGGCGGTATCGCGGGTCAGCGCGTAGCCGAGTTCGCCCAGCAGCGTCTCCAATTCGGAACGGCAGCCGTGGATATCGCCGATCACATCGAACGGCCCGGTCAGATCGCGGCGATCGTTCCAGAGCCGCTCGTTCACGATGGTGGCCGCGTCGATCTCGGCGGTGCCGTGCAGCACGTGCACGCGCCGGAAGCCCTCGCGTTCCAGCAAGCGCAGACTTCGCTTCAGATCGCGCTGCTGCCGCGCCACCACATGCCGCCCGAAATCGCGATCGGGCCGGGAGGCATTGCGTTCCGCGCATTCCCGCTCGGGCACGTCCAGCACGATCGCCACCGGCAGCACATCGTGCGCCCGCGCCAGCTCGATCAATTCCTGCCGCGCCTTGGGCTGCACATTGGTGGCGTCGATGACGGTGCGCAGCCCGCGCCGCAGCCGGACACCGGCGATGTGATGCAGCAGTGCGAACGCGTCGGGTGTGGCCGCCTGATCGTTCTCGTCATCGCTGACGATACCGCGGCAGGCATCGGAGGACACGATCACCGTCTCGCGGAAATGCTTGCGCGCGAAGGTGGATTTACCCGATCCGGTACTGCCGATCAGCACGACCAGGCACAGTTCGGGAATGGAGAGCTCAGCCATTACGCCGCTCCCTTCTCATCATTCGCGGCCCTGGTGAAGACCGCCATCTGCGTGGGCGGGCCGAGCTCCTCGTCGGGTATTCCGACGGGCTCGAATCGCACCCGATAGCCATAGGTTTCGCCGACCCGGCCCGCCCAGTCGGCGAATTCGGCTCGGCTCCATTCGAATCGGTGATCGCTGTGCCGGAAAGCGCCGTCCGACATCCCCTCGTAGAGCGCGTTGTACTCCCCGTTGGGCGTCGTCACGATCACCGCACCGGGTGCGGCGGCACCGAATACGGACTGCTCCAACGCGTTCAGTCGAGGCAGGTCGACATGCTCGATGACCTCCATGAGCACCGCCGCGTCGTATCCGCGCAGCGCGGCGTCGGTATAGGTCAGCGCCCCCTGCCGCAGCGCCACCCGGCGCGTCTGCCATTCCGGTAGCCGTCGCATCCGGCGCTCCGCGATCCGCAATGATCGAACCGAGACATCAACGCCGACAATCTCATTGAACGATTTGTCCGCCACCAGCTCGCGCAGCAGCGCGCCTTCGCCGCATCCGAGATCCAGCACCCGCTGCGCCCCCGTGGACCGCAGCGCCTGGAGCACCGCCGCCCGCCGCATTACCGCGAGCGACCGCACCGGCGCATCGGCCACGATCGGATCGGCGGATTCGGCGGTGCTGCCGGTCGTACCCGTATCGCTCGAGGCGTCCGCCTCCACGGTGACATCGGCTGTGGTGCTGCGGGATTCGTCTCCCCCGGACAGTACGGCGGCAGCGGCTTCCGCCGTCGCCGCCGCCACTTCCCGCGCGAGGTCGTCGATATTGACGTCGACGGCCCCGAACGATTCGGGTTCGAGATCGTCCAGTTCGGCCAGCCGCGCCAGCGCCGCGCGCACCAGCGAGTGCCGCCGCGCCAGATAGCGCCGGGTGATCCAGTCCCGCGCCGGATGGCTATTGAGCCAGCCCGCGCCGAAGCGCAGCAGTTTGTCGATCTCCGCGGTGTCCAGGAAGTAGTGCTTGCTGCCGTCGAGTACGGGCAGCAGCACGTACAGGTGCGACAGCGCGTCCGAAAGCCGAAGCGTGCCGGTCAATTCCAGCCGCAGATAGTGCGAGTCACCCCAGTCCGGGAAGGCCGGATCCAGCGGCAGGGGAGTGGCCCGCACCGTCCACCCGAGCGGCCCGAAGACCTGTTCGGCGGCCTCGGCCCCGCCCTTGCACGGCACCGCGGGCAATTCGATGCGCAGCGGCAGCGCGGTCTCCGCCAGTTCCGGCCGCTGCGCGCACCGCCCGTGCAGCGCGGAGCCGAATACCGACGAGATGGCGACGGACAGCAGCGATGACGCCGCGTACGGCCGATCGTTCACGTACTGGCCGAGACTGAATTCCGTTGCCCCCTTCGTCTTTCCGCGCACCAGCCGGACCGGATCGATCTCCAGCAGCAGCGCGGCGGTGCAGCGATCGGCATCGGCCTCGGGATAGAGCACATGCGCCACCCCGTAGGACTGTTCGAACGTCTGCACCTTGCCGGGGTTCTTGTGCAGCAGATATCCCAGCTCGCTCGCCGCCCATTCGGCGTCATCGGGTCGGGTACAGGTAATCGTCAGCAGCACCCGTCGAATGCTTCCGTACCTCGACAAACCGGGCAAACACATTTCCCGTCACCTACCCGGCCGCTATTCCCGCGAACCCGCGTCGTGTTGGGCCTCGACGCCGGAATTCGGGACAACCGTGTAGTTTCGGCCCGGTGCCGCACGCCGTGCGGCGTCGGGTGATTCGGTGCGAGGAGCGGGAATGCGCGTTGCGGGCAAAGCCGGTGTGATCAGTGCGGTGGCGGCGGCGGTGCTGTTGATGGCGGGCTGCGGCAGTGGCGATGACACCAAGGCGGCCGCGACGACCACGGCCAAGGCGAGCACCTCGGCCGCGGCGCAGACCAGTTCGAAGGGCCGCGAGTGCACCGCCGACGACATCAAGGTCGACGGCGGTTTCGGCACGGCCCCGACCATCACCATCCCGGACAGCTGTGATCCGCCCAAGACGCTGATCACCAAGGACCTCACCCCGGGCAGCGGCCCGGGCGCGCAGGCCGGTCAGAAGCTGACCATGAACTACACCCTGCTCACCTGGTCCGATAAGAAGAAGCTGGACAGCTCCTTCGATCGCGGTGAGCCCTTCGCGCTGACCCTCGGCGCGGGCGAGGTCATCAAGGGCTGGGATCAGGGTCTGGTCGGTGTGCAGCAGGGCGCGCGCCGCCTGCTGATCGTGCCGCCGGACCTGGGTTACGGCGCGGGCGGCCGCGGTATGAAGCCGTACGAGACGCTGGTCTTCGTGACCGACGCCGTCAAGGTTGGTTAGCTGACCGAAGGCCGTCCACCAGGGGGTTGCGACGGCCGGGACGCCGTACCCGTCCGGTACGGCGAGCTTTGCCATGACCGGTTATCAGGCCGCATCGACCGTCGACTAACCTGGTCGGGATGCCTGTGGGGGGAATGAACATCATTCCACGAACGAACAAGGAGCATGTCCGTGAAGAGCACCGTCGAGCAGCTGAGCCCGACCCGGGTCCGGATTAACGTCGAGGTGCCCTTCGAGGAGCTGAAGCCGGATTTCGACAAGGCATACAAGGCGCTCGCAGGGCAGATCCGCATCCCCGGCTTCCGTCCGGGCAAGGCGCCCGCGAAGCTGATCGAGGCCCGCGTCGGCCGCGGCGCCGTGCTGGAGCAGGTCGTCAATGACGTCCTCCCCAAGCGCTACAGCGATGCCGTGATCGCCACCGAGGTCAAGGTCATCGGCCAGCCGGAGATCGAGATCACCAAGATCGAGGACGGCGAGGAGCTGGCGTTCACCGCCGAGGTCGACGTCCGCCCGGAGATCACCCTCCCCGACTTCTCCGCGATCGCCGTCACGGTTGATCCGATCGAGGTCGAGGACAAGGACATCGAGGAGCAGCTCACCTCGCTGCGTCAGCGCTTCGGCACCCTGACCGCGGTCGAGCGCGAGATCGCCGACGGCGACTTCGTCTCCATCGACCTGTCGGCCACCGTCGACGGCGCCGAGGTCGAAGAGGCCTCCACCACCGGTCTTTCGCACGAGGTCGGCTCCGGCCAGCTCATCGAGGGCCTCGACGAGACCCTGATCGGCCTCAAGGCGGGCGAGTCCAAGGACTTCACCTCCAAGCTGGTCGCCGGTGAGCACGCGGGCAAGGAAGCCGTCATCACCGTGACCGTGCAGTCGGTCAAGGAGCGCGAGCTGCCCGAGGCCGATGACGAATTCGCCCAGCTGGCAAGCGAATTCGACACCATCGACGAGCTGAAGGAAGACCTCAAGGGCCGCGTCGAGCGCTCCAAGAAGGTCGAGCAGGCCGGCGCCATCCGCGACAAGGTGCTCGAGAACCTGCTCGAGACCGTCGAAATCCCGCTGCCGGAGAAGGTCGTCCAGGCCGAGATCGACGCCGTGCTGCACGACGCCGTGCACGGCTTCGACCACGACGAGGCCAAGCTTGCCGAGGCGCTCGAGGCGCAGGGCTCCTCCCGTGAGGAGTTCGACAAGGACACCAAGGAGTCGGCCGAGAAGTCGGTCAAGACCCAGCTGCTCCTGGACGCCGTCGCCGAGGCGGAGAACACCCAGGTCGGCCAGGACGAGCTGTACGAGCGGATCATCTTCCAGGCGCAGCGCTACGGCATGTCGCCCGATCAGTTCATCCAGCAGATCCAGCAGGCCGGTCAGCTGGGCGCGGTCTTCGCCGATGTGCGCCGCGGTAAGGCCCTCGCGGGTGTGGTGGTCCAGGCCACCGTCACCGATACCGCGGGCAATGCGGTCGACACCGCGGAAATGTTCGGCAACCCGGCCGAAGAGGCCGAGGAGATCTCCGCCGAAGAGCTCGCCGAGGTCGCCGATGCCACCGAGGCCGAGGCCAAGTAAGTTTGCGCTGTGAGCGAAGCAGGGCGGTACCGGGAGTTCGGTGCCGCCCTGCTTCGTTAGTGTCTGTGTCAGCGAATCAGTAGGGGCTTGGTGGGACCGAGCCGGTGAGAGAGGGCAGGTATCCGTGACAATCAATCAGGCAGGGGTGCATATGACATCCGCGACTGCTGGTCTGAACCTCAGTGATTCGGTGTACGAGCGCCTGCTGCGCGAGCGCATCATCTTCCTGGGCAGCCAGGTGGACGACGACATCGCCAATAAGCTGTGCGCTCAGATCCTGCTGCTGTCGGCCGAGGATCCGGAAAAGGACATCTCGCTCTACATCAACTCGCCGGGTGGTTCGGTCACCGCGGGTATGGCCATTTACGACACCATGCAGTTCGCCGAATGCGATATCCGCACGGTCGGTATGGGTTTGGCCGCGTCCATGGGTCAGTTCCTGCTCGCCGCGGGCGCCAAGGGCAAGCGGTTCGCGCTGCCGCACTCGCGGATCATGATGCACCAGCCGTCCGCCGGTATCGGTGGTTCGGCCTCCGATATCGCCATCCAGGCCGAGCAGTTCGCCTACACCAAGCGCGAATTGAATCAGCTGCAGGCGCTGCACACCGGCAAGTCCGTGGAGCAGGTCACCGAGGACGCCGACCGCGACCGCTGGTTCACCCCGACGGAAGCGCTCGAATACGGCTTCATCGACCAGGTGATCACGCACGCGCGCCAGGCCAACGGCGCTTAATCACCGCCCACCACACAGACTTTGGAGACGCATATGTCGAGTACGTTCGACCCGCGGTCCGCGGGCATCACCTTCGCGGCGGCCGGTGCCTCGCTGCCGCAGGCGCGCTACATCCTGCCCCAGTTCACCGAGCAGACCACCTACGGCGTCAAGACCTCGGACCCGTACAACAAGCTGTTCGAGGAGCGAATCATCTTCCTGGGCAACCAGGTCGACGACATCTCCGCGAATGACATCATGGCGCAGCTGCTGGTGCTGGAGTCGCAGGATCCGGACCGCGACATCACCATGTACATCAACTCGCCCGGTGGCTCGTTCACCGCGCTGATGGCCATCTACGACACCATGCAGTACGTGCGCGCCGACGTCGTGACCGTCTGCCTGGGTCAGGCCGCCTCCGCCGCCGCCGTGCTGCTGGCCGCCGGCGCCCCCGGTAAGCGCGCCGCGCTGCCGAACGCCCGCGTGCTGATCCACCAGCCGTCCACCTCGGGCGGTATCCAGGGTCAGGTCTCGGATCTGGAGATCCAGGCCGCCGAGATCGAGCGCATGCGCCGTCTCATGGAGACCACGCTGGCACGGCACACCGGTAAGGACGCGGACACCATCCGCAAGGACACCGATCGCGACAAGATTCTCACCGCCGAAGAGGCGAAGGAGTACGGAATCGTCGACACGGTGTTCCAGTACCGCAAGCTCAGCGCACAGAAGTGAAGTGGGCGGGTGGCGGGGCCGGTGCGTCTCCGCCACCCGGACAGGGGTGAGTCCACGCACATGTCCGATGAGAAACGTGCCCAAGTTGTCGACCTCGGTCGCGGATAACGGGTACGGTCACTCTAGGGACCTTTGCTCGTGGTTGTCGGCACCCGCCGCACCGGCCGTACCCGCAATCGCCGGGGGCGGCATACGCTTTATAGGTGGCACTTCGCCGGCAGCCGGGATAGATGGTTGCACGCGGACAAGGAAGTAGGGACCCAGGAGATGGCGCGCATCGGTGATGGCGGCGATCTGCTCAAGTGCTCTTTCTGTGGGAAGAGTCAGAAGCAGGTCAAGAAGCTCATTGCGGGACCAGGGGTGTACATCTGCGACGAGTGCATCGATCTGTGCAACGAGATCATCGAGGAGGAGCTCGCTGAAAGCAGCGAGGTCAAACTCGATGAGCTGCCGAAGCCCGCGGAAATCCGCGACTTCCTCGAGCAGTACGTGATCGGGCAGGACGCCGCGAAGAGAACCCTGGCCGTAGCTGTGTACAACCACTACAAGCGAATTCAGGCCGGTGATAAAGGCCGCGACTCCCGAGGCGAATCGGTCGAGTTGATGAAGTCGAATATCCTCATGCTCGGCCCGACCGGCTGCGGTAAGACCTATCTGGCGCAGACGCTGGCCAAGATGCTGAACGTGCCGTTCGCCATCGCCGACGCCACCGCGCTCACCGAGGCCGGTTATGTCGGTGAGGATGTCGAGAACATCCTGCTGAAGCTGATCCAGGCCGCGGATTACGACGTCAAGCGCGCCGAGACCGGCATCATCTACATCGACGAGGTCGACAAGATCGCCCGCAAGTCGGAGAACCCGTCCATCACCCGCGATGTCTCCGGTGAGGGCGTACAGCAGGCGCTGCTCAAGATTCTCGAGGGCACCCAGGCCTCGGTGCCGCCGCAGGGCGGTCGCAAGCATCCGCATCAGGAATTCATCCAGATCGACACCACCAACGTGCTTTTCATCGTCGCCGGTGCGTTCGCGGGTCTGGAGCGGATCGTGCAGGATCGAGTCGGTAAGCGCGGCATCGGTTTCGGCGCCGAGGTGCGCTCGAAGTCCGAGATCGACACCGCCGATCACTTCGCCGAGGTGATGCCCGAGGATTTGATCAAGTTCGGTCTGATCCCCGAGTTCATCGGCCGTCTGCCGATCGTCGCCTCGGTCACCAACCTGGACAAGGAATCCCTCGTCCGCATTCTGGCCCAGCCGAAGAACGCACTGGTCAAGCAGTACGTGCGCCTCTTCGAAATGGACGGCGTGGACCTGGAATTCACCCAGGACGCACTGGAAGCCGTTGCGGATCAGGCGATCCTGCGCGGTACCGGCGCCCGTGGCCTGCGCGCCATCATGGAGGAAGTCCTGCTTCCGGTCATGTACGACATCCCCAGCCGCGACGATGTCGCCAAGGTCGTCGTCAACGCCGACACCGTGAACGACAATGTGCTGCCGACCATCGTGCCGCGCAAGCGTCAGTCCCCGGAGCGCCGCGAGAAGTCGGCGTAACCCGCACAATCCGCAGCCGGCCCCGCGAGACCACCTCTCGCGGGGCCGTTTTGTGTCCGCGTCACCGAATGGCGATTCCGCGATTCCCGCGACCGCTGTGCCACGATCACTGGGTGCTGCCGGTTACGCGGGTAAGGGACCGGCAGCCCCGGTCCACGCGCGGGTGACTTCGGCTGCGAAGGAGGCGATGCGATGCTGCATCTGCGAGTGATCTGCCCGGCCGCCCGCACCGATCGAGTGCTGGAAGTGCTCGCGGCCGAACCGGCGTCCACCAATGTGAGCGTGCTGCGCGGCGCGGCCGTGGCACCGGCGGGCGATCTGATCGAGGCCGATGTCTCGCGGGCCATCGCGGATGAGCTGATCGTCGCGCTGCGGGCACTGGATCTGGTTGAGCTGGGCGCGATTACGCTCGATGCGACGGGGACGGTGCTCTCGGCCGCCGCGTCGCGGGCGGAACGGGCCGCACCCGGCCGGGCGGACGAGTCGGTGGTGTGGGAGCAGATTCGCAATCAGGTGCATCGGGCGTCGGAGCTGACCCCGACCTTCTTCGCCTTCCTGACCATCGCGTTCCTGCTGTCGGCCGTGGGCGTCACCACGGCGTCACCGCTGACCCTGGTCGGTGCGATGGTCGTCGGTCCCGAATTCCAGCCTCTCGCAGCGCTTTCGGTCGGCATGGTGCGCCGTGATCGGCAGCTGGTCCGGCGCTCGCTCGGCACGCTGGCGCTCTCCTTCCCGGCGGCCATGCTGGTCACGGGTGCGGCGACGCTGCTGTGGGTTCGCTTCGGCTGGATCGGGGTGGCGGATGTGGAGAACGCCCGCAATTTCGACTTCATCTACGAGGTCGGCCCGTTCTCGCTGGTCGTGGCATTGCTGGCCGGTGCGGCGGGCATGCTGGCGCTGGTGACCTCGACCTCGGCGGTGCTGGTGGGCGTGTTCATCTCGGTGACCACCGTCCCCGCCGCCGGTTTGGCGGTGGTGGCGGCGATCGCGGGCAAATGGCATGTGGCGGGGAGTTCCATCGCCCAGCTCGCCATCAATCTGGCGGGCATCGTGCTGGCCGGAGTCGCGGTGCTGCTGTTGCGGCCGCGCGCGACCCGGCGCTGGACCAGAACGGCTAATGCATAGCTATCAATTGCGGTCAGGCCCAGGGGACTCGGCAGGAATCCCGGCTGAAGCCCTGATCGGTGATGCCGAGCGCGTGATAGGCGCGGGCGCGGGAGTTCTCCAGCGCGATCTGATAGGTCAGTTCCATGACGCCCTTGGGGCCGAAGCGATTCCGGAGATCGGCGACCTGTTCGTCGGTGACGGTGGGCGGGGTGGCGGTGACGGCATCGGCGTAGGCGATGGCCGCGCGTTCGTCCTCGCTGTAGGCCGGGTTGGTCCGGAAGTCCTCGATATGACGGAGCTTGTCGATATCGAGGTCGTCCAGGCGCATGAGCATGGTGCCGAAATCCACGCACCAGGAACAGCCGACCGTGCGCGCCACCTGATAGACCGCGATCTCGCGGATATTCGCCGGGAGCACCGTACTGGCGCGTTCGACCAATCCCTCGTGGATGGAGGCGGCCAGGAACAGCCGGGGATGATTGGCGGAAACGGTGAATGGTTCCGGGACCTCGCCGAAGCGGCGCTTCATGTACCAGTACAGGACTCGGGTCAGTGGTCCGGCCTGCTTCGGGCCGACGACGGGGATGCGGGTGACGCCCATGGTGGTCTCCTTCGATCCGCGGGTGCTATCCCTTGGACGAGAGACCGCCGTCGAACGTGACGCTCAGCGGGCTGTGAACCAGCTCACTCCACCCCGAATACCGGTCGATAGGTATGGAATCGGTGACGATCGACGAATCGATCGCGCCCGGCCCGGGAATCGCCGTTGACTCCCCGTGGTTCGCCGTTGAACCTTTATCCCTTTGCTTGAAAATCGGCGCTCGCTCTTCACCTGTTACGACGGTGCGGGCCACCGAAATTCATCGCGGCGGACGCGATCCCGACCGGGAGCGACGCGGGAATTTCAGGGTGAACGGCGCGGGCTCGGGAATCGGGCGGCGTTCGCGCGGGGCGACCAGAATGCAGGCCAGGCCCAGGGCGGGCAGCACGATGGCGGCGATCACGCTGAGCGTGAAGCTGACCGTGCTCATCGCATCGGGCCGGTGGAAGGTGTGATAGATCAGGTGCGGGACGCCGAAGACCAGCCAGCCGAGGCCGGCGGCGCGCGCCAGCAGACTGTCCATGAACCACAGCGCGGCGCAGGTGACCGCGGCCGCGCCCAGGAAGAACGCGCCGACGTCGGAGGCCAGGTGGTGGTTGTACGGGCCGTCGACGGCGATCCAGCGCATCCCGAAGCCGGGGAAGCTGGTGTACCAGGAGTGCGGCGCGAAGACCGCCCAGGCGCCCACGATCAGCCCCTGCAGCGCCAAAATTCCGAGCATGATCTGCAATGCCAGCCAGCGTCGCCGGTTGATTTCCAGGCGCATGCGCACCCGGATGCCGTTCTCGCTGCCGTGCAAGGAGATTCGCATCGGCCCTCCCGTTCCGTTGCCGAATCATTCAGTGCTGACACCGTAATTCGGCAATCGGAAGGGGGCAAGCGGCCCGGTGTGACTAGGCGGGACCCATGGCCATATTGTCCGGTCCCCAATAGGCGCGCATGAGGACGATCTTGCCCTCATCGTCGAATTCCATGATGTCGATGGGCGAGAGCGTCATCTGCTGATCGCCGAAACCGCCCACCAGCGTGAACGATACGGCGGCATGCTTGCCCGCGACCTTGATATCGAGCAGTTCGGTGGTCTTGTTCTGCATATGCTCGAGCGCGGCGTACATCTCACGAATGGAGTCGTGGCCCTTGCGCGGCTCACTGCCGACCGGATCCTCCACCACGGCATCGGCGGCGTACAGCTGCACGATGTCGTCGGTCGGCCCGCTGGCCACCAATTTCACATACTGCTCGACCACATCGCGAACCTGCGCTGCCATGGCATCTCCCATAAGAATTGAAACGTGTTCTAGGTCGGAGAGTAGCAGCCGACCGGGCTCGCGCGCCCCCGTCAGCCCCACTCTGCGGAACTCGCTCCGGATCAGACGGCGATGCGGCGGGTGGCGGTGTACACGTTCATGGATTCACCGCGCAGGAAGCCGACCAGGGTGAGGTCGGATTCGGCGGCCAGGTCCACGGCGAGCGAGCTCGGGGCCGAGACCGCGCCGAGCAGCGGAATACCCGCCATGACGGCCTTCTGCACCAGTTCGAAGGAGGCGCGGCCCGAGACCATGAGCATGAGATCGTGTGTGGGAACGCGGTTTTCGCGCACCGCCCAGCCGATCACCTTGTCCACGGCATTGTGGCGGCCCACATCCTCGCGCACCACCAGCGCTTCACCGTCGAGGGTGAACAGGCCCGCGCCGTGCAGGCCGCCGGTGGCGTCGAAAAGCACCTGGCGGGAACGCAGTTCGGTGGGCAGCGTGGCCAGCACGCTCGGCTTGACCTCGATGCCGTCGGCGGGGATGGGATGCCGGGTCAGGGTGCGCACCTCGTCCAGCGCGGTCTTACCGCAGAGGCCGCAGGCGCTGTTGGTGAGGAAATTGCGCGGGCGCACCTCGACCGGCCGGCGGAACTGGACGTCGAGCACGTTATAGGTGTTCTGGCCGTTCTCATCGGTGCCGGCGCAGTAGCGGGCGGTGACGATGTCCTCGGCGGTGGCGATGATGCCCTCGCTGAACAGGAAACCGTGGATCAGATCGATATCCGCGCCGGGGGTGCGCATGGTGACGGTCAAAGACTCACCGCCGGTGCGGATTTCGAGCGGCTCCTCCACCGCGAGGGTGTCGGGCCGGTCGATCACACCGGTCGGGGAGATGCGCAGGGTGCGGCGGCGGGCGGTTACTCGGCTCACGACGTCCTAGGTCCTATGGATATGGCGCTCGAAGCGGACGGTGACGGCTTTGGAGACGGGGGTGTTCGACCGGCGCGCGACATGGTCGAGCGCGACGAGCGGATTGGTCTCCGGATAGTAGGCGGCGGCATTACCGCGCGGGGTGGCGTAGCCGACCAGGCGGAATCCCTCCACCCGGCGTTCGCTGCCATCGGTCCATTCGGAGATGACATCCACGAGATCGTCCTCGGCGAAACCCAATTCGGTGATGTCCTCGGGGTGGACCAGCACCACGCGGCGGCCATTGTGGATACCGCGATAGCGATCGTCCAGGCCGTAGATGGTGGTGTTGTACTGGTCGTGGCTGCGCAGGGTCTGCAGGATGAGGCGGCCTTCGGGCACCGGCAGCCAGTGCAGTTCGTTCACCGCGAAATTGGCCTTACCCGTGGTGGTGCGGAATTCGCGGGCGTCGCGCGGTGGATGCGGGAGCTGGAAACCGTTGCGGCCCCGCACTTTCGCGTTGTAATCGGCGCAGCCGGGCACCACATCGGCGATGGCGTCGCGAATCCGGTCGTAATCGCCGCGCAGCCGCGCCCAGGGCACCGAATGCCCGGGGCCGAACAGCGCCTCGCCGAGTTCGCACACGATCGCGACCTCACTGCGCAGTTCGGTGCTGACGGGCTTCAGCCGGCCGGTGGACAGGTGCACCATGGACATCGAGTCCTCCACCGAAACCTGTTGGCGCACACCATCCTGCATATCCTCATCGGTGCGGCCCAGGGTGGGCAGGATGAGCGCGGTGCGGCCGTGCACCACATGGCTGCGATTGAGTTTGGTCGAGACCTGCACGGTCAGTGCGCAATTGCGCAGTGCGGCCTCGGTGACCGCGGTATCGGGGGTGGCGGAGACGAAATTGCCGCCCATGCCGAAGAACACCTTGCCGCGCCCGTCCCGCATGGCGCGAATGGAATCGACGGTGTCCCAGCCGTGTTCGCGCGGGCTCGTGATGCCGAACTCGCGATCCAACGCGTCCAGGAAGGCATCGGGCATCTTCTCCCAGATGCCCATGGTGCGATCGCCCTGCACATTGGAATGCCCGCGCACCGGGCAGACGCCCGCACCCGGCTTGCCGATCATGCCGCGCATGAGCAGTAGATTGGTCGCCTCCTCGATGGTGGCGACGCCGTGCACCTGCTGCGTCAAACCCATTGCCCAGCAGATGATCACGGCCTTGGATTCGGCCAGTAGCGCCGCGGTGCGATCGAGGTCGGCGCGGGTCAGCCCGGTGGCCTCCTCGACAATGCCGAGATCGACCGCCCGCGCCTGCTTCTCGTATTCGGCGAAACCGGCGGTGTGCGCGTTGACGAATTCGTGGTCCACCACCGTGCCGGGCTCGCGGTCCTCGGCCTCGAACAGCAGTTTGCCCAGGCCCTGGAACAGCGCCATATCGCCGCCGAGCCGGATCTGCAGGAAGTCGTCGGCAATGGTGATGCCGGAGGTGAAACCCTTGATGGTCTGCGGATCCCGGAAGCCGATCAACCCGGTCTCGGGCAGCGGGTTGACCGCGATCACCTTGGCGCCGTGCGCCTTTGCCTCACCCAGGGCGGACAGCATGCGCGGATGGTTGGTGCCCGGATTCTGCCCGGCCACGATAATGAGATCGGCCTTCTTGAAATCGTCGATCGTCACCGACCCCTTGCCGATGCCGATCGAGGAGGTCAGTGCCGCGCCCGAGGATTCGTGGCACATATTCGAACAGTCCGGCAGATTATTGGTGCCGAAGCTGCGCACCAGCAGCTGATACAGGAACGCGGTCTCATTGGCGGTGCGACCGGAAGTGTAGAAGACCGCCTCATGGGGGGAGTCCAGGCCGCGCAGCTCATCGGCGATGATGCGGTAGGCGTCATCCCAGGCGATGGGGGAGTAGTGCGTATCGCCGGGGCGCAGCACCATCGGATGGGTGATGCGGCCCTGCTGGCCGAGCCAGTAGCCGGATTTGCCGTCCAGATCCGCGATGGAGTGCTCGGCGAAGAACGCGGGGGTGACGGTGCGCAGCGTGGCCTCTTCGGCGACCGCCTTGGCTCCGTTCTCGCAGAATTCCGCGGGGCGGCGGGTGCCGGTCGGCTCCGGCCAGGCGCAGCCGGGGCAGTCGAAGCCGTGTCGTTGATTGATCCTGGTCAGGGTGCGGGCGGTGCGGATCACGCCCATTTCCTCGACGGCGCGTTCCAGGGCCACCGTCACGGCCTTCACGCCCGCCGCCGCGGTTTTCGGAGGGGTGACGGTCAGCGCGGCCTCATCGATGTCTTTTTTCGGCGCGGCACGATGCATAACGGCCATTCTCCTCTCGAACGGACCCGGGGTACCGAAGTGGTCCTATGAATCCTAGGCCGGTGAACATTCGGCGGCTCATCCGCGATATAGGGAGCACGGGAAACACGCGCGCGACGGGGGGCGCTGGGCCGTACCATCTAACCAGCGAGGTTACGCCGGATGGACACACCAGTAGTATTCGGTCCGCGTGCCGGCGAACAGCACCGGCGTGCGAAATTTCCACGCGGCGTACGGAATTCGGGCCGCATCCCAGGACTTCTCGCGGCGTTCTGCGCACTCGTCGCCATGGTGCTCGCCGCCGGGATCGGTGCTGCCGAACCGATTCCCGCGCCCGCGCAATCGGTCGGCGCACCCTCCGCCGATCGCCTGCCCGCCAATGGTCCTCCCGCCCTGCTGAATTCGCCGGGCACCACGACACCCGCACCACCCGGCTACAACGGCTGCACCACCTCCGACTGCACCGGCACCCACGACGGCAACCCGCAGCCCGAATACTGCCGAGACGGCTCGGTCAAACCGCGCAGCGGCAAATGCCCCGCCACACAACCCGAATACTGCCCGGATGGGTCCGTGAAACCCGCCAGCGGCAAGTGCGCACCCGTCATCGAATACTGCCCCGACGGGTCGGTGAAACCGTCCAGCGGCAGCTGCCCGAAGCCGGTCGAGTACTGCCCGGACGGTTCGGTGAAACCCGCCAGTGGGGTGTGTCCGTCGACGACGCCGCCGGAGAAGTGTCCGGATGGCTCGGTGAAGCCCTCGAACGGGGTGTGTCCCACGACTGCTCCGCCGGAGAAGTGTCCGGATGGTTCGGTGAAGCCCGCGAATGGGGTGTGTCCCACGACTGCTCCGCCGGAGAAGTGTCCGGATGGTTCGGTGAAGCCCGCGAATGGGGTGTGTCCCACGACCGCTCCGCCGGAGAAGTGTCCGGATGGTTCGGTCAAGCCTGCGAACGGGGTGTGCACGACGACGCAGCCGCCCGAGAAATGCCCCGACGGGTCGGTGAAACCGGCCGGCGGTAAATGCGAGACGGGTGGCGGGAACCCCAATCCGGGGGGAGGGAATCCGAATCCCGGTGGTGGGAAGCCGAATCCGCCGGTCACCACGCCGCCGCCCACCGAGGATCCGGGGCAGAGCGTTGTGCCGCAACCGAATCCGGACACGCAGCCGCCGAATCCGGAGACTCCCAAGCCCGCCGGGTCGAATGATGTGTTCCCGGCCAATTCCGGGCTGTCGCTGAACCCGGTCGCGGTATCGCCTGGCGCGTCGGTGACCGTGACCGGGCGCGGCTGCGATGCCAACGCGAATGTGAAGCTCTCCATCGGCGGTGTCGGTGCGGGTGATACCCGTGCGCGGGCGGACGGCGGCTTCGACGCCACCTTGCCCACGGGCGCAACCGAAATCGGCCAGCATCAGGTGACCGCCGAATGCGGTCCCAAACTCGCGGCGGACCTGGACGTCGTCCTGGTCAGCCAGGTGGGCGGCGATGCCGGTACCGCCACGGTGCTGCTGTTCTTCCTGCTCATCGGCGGCTGGTTCCTCGGCCATCGCCTGGTATCCCATCTGCCCGCCCGGAGGCCCAGATGACCGTCCGCCGCAGCAGCCGTGCCCTGGCCGGGGCGCTGGCTGTATTCCTCTCTGCCGCAGTATTGTTCGGCCCGGCCGCGGCCTCGGCGGCGGACGGTGTGCGCGCCAACGCCAGTATCGAGGGGCGAGCCATCGCGGGCGCGGATGCCCGCAATCCGGTGCGCCTGGACCCTGCCAAGGTCAGTCAGGTGACCGTCGAGGTGGTCAACGACACCGCCCAACCCGTCACGGTGCGCCGCGTGGATCTGGCCGGGCATATCCTCGGCCTGAACTTCTTCTCCTACTCCACCTCGGTCGAATTGACCGTCGCCGCAGGCAAGTCCGGGAAGCTCACCTACCGCTTGGACCCCGCCGGACTCGACGGCCAGGCCACCGGTCTCATCGGCGCGGACCTCACCCTGATCGGCTCCGACGGTAAACCCCTGACCAGCACCCACACCGTCGTCGATGTACGCGGCTCCCTGGTCTCGGTCTACGGCCTCTTCGGCATCATCCTCGCCGTCCTCACCCTCCTCGCCATTGCCGACGCCGCGTTGACCGTTGCCAGACACCGCCTCTCGGCCAACCGCTGGCAGCGCGGTCTGCGCCTGCTGGCTCCCGGCATAGGCATCGGCCTCATGATCGGCTTCACCGCCTCGGTAGCCCGCTGGTGGGTCCCCGGCACGGCCCTGTGGCTCTCCCTCGCGGGCGTCACCGCCACCGTCTTCTTCCTCGCGGGCTACCTCTCGCCCACCCCGCGCCCTCCGAGCGATCTCGAACTCGACGCCGAAGACCTCGCCGCCGCAAGAGAACTCGACGCCCACGGCTACCCGGCAAGCTCCTCCGATCTGGCCACCGCTCTCCCCGGTACGAGCGGTAACCACCCCGATATGGCCGGTATGTCCGCCAACCCTGGCGGTGGCTACGCACCCGCCGGTGCGGTCGGCTATGCCCCGGGCGGTGTGGTCGGCCCCGTTCCGGGTGGTGTGGTCGGCCCCGTTCCGGGCGGGGGAGCCGCCCACAACCCGGGCGGTGCACGGGGTTTCAACTCCGGCGGTTCGCCCATCCCTCGTTCGAACACCTATCAGCCCGGCCGAACACCCAGCCGCCCGATGCCGATAGTCGGCATGCGGCCACCGCCCTCCGGCGAAATCCCCAGGCCCACGGGCGCTCCCGACCTTCCCGCCACCGCAATGCCCGGTTCCCCGGCCTTCCGCGCCGCGCCCGCACCCCAGACAACGGGCCGAGGCCCCGGCGGCACGCCGATTCTCAGCCCCGACGAACTCGAGACCCTCGGCTATCCGGCGGGCAGCGCGCGCGGCCGACAGTCGACCGCACCTACCACCGGAAGACAGCCCGCCTCGCGGGTTTCCGGCCCCGAAACGCCACCCGTTCCCAAAGGCAACGCCAATCCCGCCGCGCCGATCGAGGCGACAACCCGAGCGGCGCACGGACCACATGCCCCGGCCGAATCCAAGCCCGACCTGCGGAAGCCGGAGCGACACGCCACTGAGATTGCTCCGCCCCCGGAGTCCGCGAAAGCCTCGCCGAACCCGTCGGAACCTGCGGAAACGATGGTGTCCCCGGGTCCGGAAAACCCGGCGGGCGCGGCCGAGACAGTCATGTCGCCCGCAGCGGAGAGCCCTCCGGGCGAGAGCGTAGGACCTGCGGCACCGCGAGAGTCGCAACGCAAGGTGGTGCGGCCCCCGAGCCCGGTGGAGGAGGAGACCATCGGGCGCAAGCCGGTCCCAACTACCGAGTCGGTGTCGCCCACCGCGCCCCCGGGGCCGCAGCAGAAGGTGGTGCGGCCCGTGGGGCCGGTGGAGGAGGAGACGATCGGGCGGGAGCAGGTCGGGCGGAAGCCCGTGCCTGCCGGTGAGGATGAGCCGACCATTCGGAATGGGCCGGGGGAGTGGCGGTTTCGGCCGGGAGGGGCGGGACGATGAGCGTGCGGGATTTGGATCAGGGGGATATCGAGCGGGTGCGGGCCGCGTTGCCCGCGTATGTGGTGGAGGGGCAGGTGGGGCGGGGCGGGTGCGGGGTGGTGCTGGCGGGGACGCATCGCGGGTTGCGGCGGCGGGTGGCGATCAAGCAGATTCCGCCGCAGTTCGCCCATGACGCGCAGGTGCGGCGCCGGTTCGTGGCCGAGGCGCGGGTGATGGCGGCGCTGGATCATCCGCATGTGGTGCCGGTGTACGACTACATCGAGCATGAGGATATGTGCCTGCTGGTGTTGGAGTACCTGCCCGGCGGCACCGTCGAAAGTCGTTTCATGACAGCGGGATTCGAGGCTACGGCGGCGGTCGCGGTGGCCTTGTCCTGTGCCGCCGGACTGGACGCGGCGCATCGCAATGGCATTCTGCATCGCGATGTGAAGCCGTCCAACCTGATGTTCTCCGCCAATGGCACGCTCAAACTCACCGATTTCGGCATCGCCAAGATCGTCGGCGGTGAGGACACCCTGGTGACCAGAGCGGGTGAGATCATCGGCACCCCCTCCTATATCGCCCCCGAACAGGTTCGCGGCCAACAGCTCTCACCCTCGACCGATGTGTACGCCCTGGCCACCATGCTCTACCAACTCCTGTCCGGCACGCTGCCCTTCCCGCCCGGCCAGGACGCCATGGCCATGCTCTTCGCCCACGCCTACGGCGAACCCGTCCCGCTCGATTCGGTGGCCCCCACCGTCCCGCAGCCCATAGCCGAAGTCGTCATGCGCGGCCTCGCCCCCGACCCGATCGAACGTTTCGACACCGCCGAATCCTTCGGCATAGCCCTGGCCGAACCCGCCGCCCACTGCTGGGGCGCGAATTGGCTCACCCCCGTCGGCATTCCATTGATCGGCGCGGACACGATAGTCGCCGCCGCCACCGGCACCCCGCGCCCCTTCACACCCCCACCCTTGCCTGCCGACCCGTATCGCGCCGGCGGCCGCGATCGCACACCGAACCCCGCCCGCTCCGACGCGGACCCCCATTACTCCGGCAGTGCCGGTCGCACCCCGAATCCCGCTGGAGCAGCAGGCAACCCGAACTCCACAGGCTTCGGACGCGGCTTCCGCCCCACCCCGAATCCCTCCGCAGGTTTCGACTCCGGTCCGCGAACCCCGCCTTCGGGCAATCGGGAGGATCCCACTGTCCGTGCGGGACAACCGTTCCCGGGGACCGGGCCGTCTCCCACCCGGGTGGGCGGGCCGTTCGATCCGACACTGCGGGCCGGACAGTCGCGGCACCCGCAGGACGGAACGCGCAGGGGTGCGGGCGATTCGGTCCCGCCCCTGCTTTTCGGCAGTGAGTCCGGTGACGGTACCGGCGGATCGTCGGGAGGACAGCGCGGCGCGCGGAATGGACCACGGCCCGGGCAGACCGGGGGGAACACTCCCCGGGTGCGGCCGCCGGATCGGGCTCGGGCCGCAGCGGCGGCGGGGTGGATCAGCGGGCCGCTGGTGCGGGTGCGGCCGCTGGAACCCATTCGGCACAACGGGGTTCGGCTGGTCGATGTGGATCGTAAGGATTTGGTGCCGGTGCAGCGAGTGGTGACGCTGCGGTCGCCGCGGCTGCCGTTCGTGGCGGCCGCGGTACTGGGCGTTGCGGTGGTCGCGGCCGCGGTGCTGGGGATCGGTGCCGGATCGGCGCGGGATGTTCCGGCGGGGGCCGTGCGGGTCGCGGGGGTGGATCCGGCCGCGGTGAGCCGGGTGGATGTGGACCTGTCCAAGCCGCTTCCCGTCACGCTCAACGGTGTCGACGCCGATTCGGTGCGGCTCTCGCTGAAGGTGCTGGGTGCGACGGTTGGAGGTACGGCGACCGATATGAGCCCGGGAACCGAGGTCGAGGTCTCGCCACCGGTGAATCCGTATGTGCTCGCCGGAAACCAGACCGCCGAATTGGCGTTGTTCCGCAATGGGTCCCAGGTGCAGTCCTACGAATTCGGCATGCACTCCACCCAGCGCGCCACCACGACGGCCACCGCCATCGGCACCCTGCTATTGATCCTGTTCGCCGCCGCCTACGCCGAATCCAACGCGCGCACCCTGCGTAGAGGCAGTTCCCGCATCGCCGCCACCATCGGCTTGACCCTCAGCACGGCTGTACTCGGCATCGCGGCGGTTGCCGCGGCCTGGATACTGCTGGGTCGCGAACCCACCTTCGCGACCGTAATCGTCTGTGCCGCAGTGGGAGCCGCGGCCGGGGCCGCCCTGGCGACCGGCTGCCGTCGCGTCGGCAAACGCTTCCGCTACGTCCGAGTCCTCCGCATGCGCGAGCGTGCCTGACGCCGCGTGCGAGATGGTTCATGCACCGACGGGATGGAGCGGTTGGTCAGCGGCGGCTGGGGTTGGGCTGATAGGTGAGGATGCGGTCGCCGACCCGCAGGCTCCAGCCGGGTTTGAGCTCCATGGGGCGCTGCCCCACGCGGATCCATTCCTGGGCTCCGGGAGCCGCGACGTAGGTGCCGCCGGGGGTGGCGGCGTCGCGGATCAGGACCAGGCCCTTATCGATGAAAACGTGGGCGTGCACACGGGATACGTGGCGGTCGCGGGGGATGACGATCGGTGCGGCGGCGGCACGGCGCACCGATTCGTCGATCATCGGGTCGCGGCCGATCACGTAGGGCCGGTCCAGCGGATAGTTCGCGCCGTCGGCGGAGGTGAGCGCGCCGGGACGGCCGCCGATCTTATCGGTCTCCGGTTCCACGCGTCCCGCAATGGGTTTCACTCGCGGAGCGGAATCTTCTTCGGCGGCAGCGGCTTTCGCGTCGTAGGCGGCGGTGGGAGGCTGATCCTCCGCATCCGGGCGGGTCTCGGCTTCGGCGGCATCCGGAGAACTGTTGTCCCGCACCGGTGTCGCGATATCCGATACGGCGGCCCGCTCACCCGAGACCGGATCGGCGATGGGTACGGCACGGCTCGCCTTCGCGGCGGCGGCTCGCGATTCCTCGGCCTCGAGGGCGGAGATGGCCTGGGTCTCCTCCGGTGTCGCCCCCGGCGCGGTCGCGGCTCGGTGGCGCACCGCCCCGGAGTCACCGGGGATCGCACGCCCGGGCTCGGAATCACCGGACGACGGCCGCACGGCGGCGGCTCCGCCGTTCACCGGGCGAATGGGCTCCGAACCACCGGCCGCGGCGGCGTTCTCGCGTCGCGGTGCCTCCGAGCCGGGAGCGGGGAACCGGGTGTGCGACGGCGTCGGCGTGGATGTCCGTCTGGTCGCGTCATGGGTGGGTGTGGCCGGACTGGTTTCGGGCGGCGGCGGTTTCGGGATGGATGCCGTCGTGGTGCGCAGGGGCGGGGTGATCCCGCTGGGCGGGGCGTTCATGATGAATCCGCCCGCCGCGGCGATCCCGGAGCGTAGATCGGTGTGCGGGACCGCGTTACCCGGATCACTTTCCGCGCTCACGGTCAGTTTGCGCACCGGATCGCGCAGGATTTCATCGACCCAGGTCATGGCCCGCGCCCCGGATAGATGCCGGGAACCCTCCGGCCCGTCGACGATCGCTCGCACCGGCCCGCGCAGCAGCACCAGAATTCCCCCGGAGGTGGGCGCGACCACCCCGAATGACGGCGGTTGCGCGGACCCGCTGCTGAATACGGTCGCCGCCAGCCGCTGCGCGATCGCTATCCCGGGATCGGCCGCGGTCGCCGCCGTCTCGGCCGCGCCGAGTATGCGTTCGGTGGACGGGCTCGTCCCCGCCAGGAAGATGACGACATTGCCGAACCGCGCGACCAGCCCATCCCCGCGCATCAGCCCTACGGTTGTCGGAATCCGCCCCATTCGCGCCTCCTTATGTCCGGCGCCCACAACATCGCAGCCCAGCATAGGGTGCTCCCCGCCCTGACCGCATCGGTCGAGAAAACAGCCGACCGGTCCACCGAAGGGCGACACGGACTCGCCGGATTGTCGGAATACTCCGCGCGAGCGCATTCGGGGCGCGAGGATCGGGGGAACGCGCCGGTGCATTCGGTTCCGGCACACCCGATGAGGACCGAATCCATATGGGCACGATCACCAGGAATACGCGCGTCACCCGCTCGTCCGCCGGGAATCAGCGCGCTGCGGGGCACGTCGGCGGAGACCGGCGGGCCGCCGGGTCTGCCATCCAAGGGCGTATCGCCGGGCCGCTCGCCGTGGCGGCGCTCGCGTTCGGCGTCACCGCGCTGGCCGCACCCGCCGGTGCGACCGCCACCCGGGTCGGCGCGGAACCCGGCCTGAGTTTCGGCTCCGCGAGCAGCTACGGCACCGGTTGCGGTTACATGGTCAACGCGTACGTGGATGACCCGTCGACTCCGGTCGTCTTCTACGACAACGGCATTCAGTTCGCGGTCGCGCGTCCCTCCGGTGCGCTGGCCCAGGCCCGCTGGACTCCGGCCACGGTCGGCCCGCATCGCATCACCGTCGTCCAGCACAGCGCCCCGGGCGAGGATGTCGTCCCGTGGCTGGACCTCACCGCCGCGACCGGGCTCAGCAGCGGTTCGGGCTGCTACGTCGTCGGCGGCTAGGCCGAATCCGCACGATGCGGGCCGCATCCGGTGCGAGCGGGACTGATCGGGCACCGGTCGTACCCGCTCCCGCGCAGTCGCGGCCGGATCAGGGCCGGATGAAAGCGGCCTCGGCGGCCGGGGTGGCGGCCTTGCGGTCGGTGGCCACCAGTCCGATGCGAGTGCGGCGGTCCAGCAGATCGTCGATATCGAGTGCGCCCTCGTGGGTGGTGGCGAAGACGAATTCGGCGGCGGTGACATCGATTCCGGGGGCGACCGGGGCGGCCAGTGCCGGATCGTGGTCGATCAGTTCGAGAATGTCGGTCGCCTCGCTGCCGTAGCGTTCGACCAGTCGATTGGGCGCTTCGATGCCATCGCGCGCCTTACCGGACACCGCGCCGATTAGCGGGAGATCGCGGGTGCGGCACGGGCTCGCGGTGAGGTGCGCGTGCGCGATGGCCGCGTCCACGGTGTCCTCGGCCATCTTCCGATAGGTGGTGAGTTTGCCGCCGACCACGGTGATCAACCCGGTGGGGGAGGTCAGCACGGCGTGCTCGCGGGAGATATCGGCGGTGCTGTCGTCACCGGTGCGCAGCAGCGGGCGCAGCCCCGCGTAGGTGCCGCGAATATCGTTGCGGGTCAACGGTTCCCGCAGCACCGTATTGACGGTGTCGAGCAGGAAATCGATCTCGGCCTCGGTGGCGTGCGGCACGTCCGGGACCGGACCGGGTGCTTCCTCATCGGTGAGCCCCAGGTAGACGCGATTGTGCGCGGCCGGAAACGCGAAGATGAACCGGCTGGTGCTGCCGGGAATCGGCACCGTCAGCGAGGCGGTGAGCCCGCCGAACGCGGCCGCGTCGAACACCAGGTGGGTGCCGCGCGAGGGCCGCAATTCGATGCTCGGATCCACCTGATCGGCCCAGACGCCGGTCGCGTTGATCACCGAACGCGCTGTGACGGTACGGGTTTCGCCGGTGAGCCGATCGGTCAGCACGGCCGAGGTCCCGGTGACATCGCTCGCCGCCACCCGGGTGAGCACGGATGCCCCGTGCAGCGCCGCGGTGCGCGCGATCGCCACCACCAGCCGCGCGTCGTCGACGAGCTGCCCATCCCAGGCGAGCAATCCGCCGCGCAATCCGTCCCGCCGCACGGTCGGCGCGAAGCGCAATGCCTCGGCCGCCGCCACCCGCCGTGAACGCGGCAGCACCGCCGCCGAGGTGCCCGCGGTCCGCCGCAGCACATCCCCGGCCAGGAACCCGATCCGCACCAATGCCTTCTGTGCCGCACCGATATTCGGCAGCAGCGGCACCACCTGCGGCAGCGCCCGGGTCAGATGCGGTGCGGTGCGGGTGAGCAGGATATCCCGCTCCACGGCGCTCTCGTGCGCGATGCCCACCCCGCCGCTGGCCAGATACCGCAGCCCGCCGTGCACCAGTTTGGAACTCCACCGGCTGGTCCCGAACGCCAGATCATGCTTGTCCACCAGCACCGTGCGCAGCCCGCGCGAGGCCGCGTCCAAAGCCACACCGGCCCCGGTGATTCCGCCGCCGATCACCAGCACATCGATGGTCTCGTCGCCGAGCGCCGCCCATTCCCGTTGCCGCCGAGCGGCGTTGAGCGCCGAGCTGGGCCGAGCCGAAGTGTCGTTCATGGGAAGACCTTTCGCCGTGGAGCGGTGGAGAGGACCGGAGTCAGATAGCCGGTGATGGCCCGGCCGAGTTCGATATCGAGCTGATCCGAATCGAGGAAATCGGTGACGGTGCCCGCGGATTGGACGGCGGACTGCGCCAGCAGCAACAGCATGGCGGCGAGCTGTTCGGGTTCGCCCTCGCGAATCGACCCGTCCCGCTGGCCTTCTCGAATGGTTTCGGCGAACAGCCCGATCAGCGCGCGCTGATTGCGGCCGAGCCGTTCGAAGACGTAGGTGAGCATGACATCGGCATCGGTGCGGAAGATCTTGGCGAACAGCGGATTCCGCCGCATCATCGAACCGCCGCCGACGATCGCGCCCACCAGTCGCTCACGCGCGGTGCCGCCGTCGGGGATGGCCTCGGCGATGATCTCGCGCAATTCGCGCACCAGCAGATCCGCCACCAGCGATCCGGTATCGGCCCAGCGCCGGTACACGGTCGGCCTGCTCACGCCCGCGCGCCGCGCCACCTCGGTGAGCGTGGTGCGCCGCACGCCGAATTCGGCCACGCAGGCGCGCGCCGCGTCCATGATGGCCCGGTCGACGGCGGATGATGGTTCGGTCGAGGCCACGGTTGCCGCCATCCTTGGGAGGGTTTCGTTACTGCTTGACATTCTATGTCAGACTGTAACGCATGGTCGACACACGAGCAGCCTCCGCATCCACGGAAAACCCGGGCGAGCCGCAAGCCCGCGCGAGTATGGTGTGGGACGCCTGGGGCTCCCCGTCCGGACACAAACCGTTGCCCGAACAAATCCGGGGACTGCTCGCGCAGGTATTCGGGGTATCCGGTGAGCCGGCGACCCGTCGCGATGAGGGCGACGTGCCGCTGCGCGCATCGGCCCTGTCCCCGGAACAGCAAGCCGGGCTCGGCGCGGTGGTCGGTACGGACAACCTCTCCCTCGACCACCGCGATCGCCTGCGGCACGCGGGCGGCAAGAGCACCCCCGATCTGTTGCGCCGCCGCGATACCGCCCCGCAGGACGCCCCCGACGCCGTCGTCTTCCCCGCCGACCACGACGAGGTCACCGCCCTGCTCGAATACTGTTCCGGCAGCGGCATCGCCGTGGTTCCCTTCGGCGGCGGCACCAGCGTCGTCGGCGGATTGGACCCGGCCCGAGGCATTTTCGGCGCGGTCATCGCCGTGGACCTGCGCCGCCTGGACACCATCACCGAGGTGGATCCGATCAGCGGCACCGCCACCCTGGGCGCGGGTCTGACCGGTCCGCGCGCCGAGGAACTCCTTGCCGAGCACGGACTTTCGCTCGGCCACTATCCGCAGAGCTTCGAATACGCCACCATCGGCGGCTTCGCGGCCACACGTTCCTCGGGTCAGGCGTCGGCCGGATACGGCCGCTTCGACGATATGATCCAGCGGCTCCGAATCGCCACGCCCGCAGGCGGTCTCGATCTGGGCCGGGCTCCCGCCTCGGCCGCCGGACCCGATCTGCGTGAACTCTTCTCCGGTTCCGAGGGCACCCTCGGCATCATCACCGGCGTCACCCTGCGCGTGCATCCCGTCCCGGAGACCACCGCGTACCAGGCGTGGTCCTTCCCGGACTTCGCCACCGGCGCGAACGCGCTGCGCACGGTCATCCAGGCGGGTGCGGCACCCACCGTGATGCGCCTGTCCGATGAGGCCGAGACCGGCCTGAACCTGGCTCGCGCCGGGGATATCGGCGGCGCACCCGTCGGCGGCTGCTTGGCGGTCACCACCTTCGAGGGCACCGCGGCGCATGTCGCGGCCCGCAGCGCCGAAGCGACGGATCTGCTCAGCGCCGCCGGTGGCACCGCTCTCGGCGAGAATCCGGCCCGCGAATGGGAGCACGGCCGTTTCGCCGCACCCTATCTGCGAGATGCCCTGCTGGACGCCGGAATTCTGTGCGAGACCCTCGAAACCGCGACCACCTGGTCCAATCTCGCCAACCTGAAGGCGAAAGTCACCGCCGCACTGACCGATTCGCTCACCGCACAGGGCACGCCTGCCCTGGTCATGTGCCATATCTCGCACACCTACCCGACCGGTGCCTCGCTCTACTTCACCATCGTGGCCAAGCAGGCCGACGATCCGATCGCACAGTGGGCCGAGGCCAAACACGCTGTCGGCGATGCCATCGTCGCCGCCTCGGGCACCATCACCCACCACCACGCCGTCGGCGCGGATCACCGCCCGTGGATGACCGCCGAAATCGGCGATCTCGGCGTCCAGGTGCTGCGCGCGGTGAAGAATGCCGTGGACCCCGCCGGAATCATGAACCCTGGGAAGCTCATTCCGTGAGAGAGATTCGCTCCGTACTGCTGGTGACCAATCCGCTGTCGGGCCACGGTAAAGGCGTGCAGGTCGGGATCGCCGCCGCCAACCTGTTCGCCGAACGCGGTATCCAGGTCATCGAGATCAGCGGTGATTCGGCGACCGATACCGAGAACCGGGTGCGCGCCGCGCTCGCCGATCCGGCCGCCCGGCCCGACGCCGTGGTGGCGGCGGGCGGTGACGGCCTGACCTGCGTGGTGTTGCAGGCGTTGGTCGGCACCGGTGTTCCGCTCGGGCTGGTGCCGGGCGGTACCGGTAACGATCTGGCCCGCGAGGTCGCCATCCCGGACGAGGCGACCGCCGCGGTCGATGTGGTGCTGGGCGGTAAGACCCGCACCATCGACCTGGGCACCGTGCAGGCCGAGGCCGCCGCGCGCCCGATGTGGTTCGCGACCGTCACCGGCACCGGCCTCGACGCCCGAGTCACCTTGCGCGCCAACCGAATGACCTGGCCCAAGGGTCCGCTGCGCTATACCGTGGCCGCCCTGCTGGAGCTGGTGGGCAAGCTCGCGGTGCCGTATCGCATCGAATTGCACGGCTCACCGGATCATCCGGACGGCACCGTGATCGAACAGGACGCCATCATGGTCGCGGTCGGCAATACCCGCACCTACGGCGGCGGCATGCTCATCACCCCCGACGCTGTCATCGACGACGGCCTGCTGAATCTCACGGTCGTCGGGGCCATGCCGCGCCGGGATCTGCTGCGCCTGCTGCCCGCGCTGTCCGCGGGCAAGCGCATCGAGCATCCGGCCACCACCCAGTACACCGCCGCGCGCTTCACCCTCACCGCCCCGGACGCGCCCGCGACCGCGGACGGCGATCCGGCGGGCATGCTCCCCGCCACCTTCATCGCACATCCGGGTGCGCTGGAAATCCTGGTCCCCTGAACCGAATTCAGGCCGGGAAGGACACCTCGGCCAGTTCGGTGACGGCCGCACGATCCAGGATGACCACCGATTCGGGCGCGGGATCCGGCTTCACGCCCGCGCCCGCCCGGTCCATCAGCCGCTGCCAGCGCATGCAATGCCATTGGAAGCTGAGCTGGCTCACGGTGCGCCCGCGGGAGACCTGACCGGCCCGCGCCAGTTCGGCCGAGGCATCGATCATGACCAGGTGCACGGGGCGGCCCACACCGCGCGCCCACGCCGCGACCAAGCGCCGCACCCAGTTCCGGGTACCGCAGTCGTGAATGATCACCGGTCCGTCCGCGTGCCGCAGGGCGGTGCGAATCCGCAGGTAGTGCGTGAGGTGCACGATCGGCAGCAGCAGCGGGTACGGTACCGCGCGCAACCGGCGCTGCCACCATTTGCGCGACTGGTGCGAATCCACCAGCAGTGCGCCCATCGGGCTCAGCGCGGGCTCGACCGCATCGGGGTAGTCGCCGAACAGTTTTCGCAGGGCGGTGCTCTTGCCCGCACCCGGCACACCGGTGAAGATCACGGCGGCGCTTGCGGGATAACGCAATTCGCGAATGGCATGGCCGCGCAGATCGTGCACCCGATGGGGCGTCATCGTGCGCGGCCTCGGATACGGAGGGTCGTTATCGGCCTGTAAGGCGGGTTCCAGCGGGGGATTCACCCTTCAAGCATCGGTAACGGACACCATTCGGACAACCGGGATTTCCCCTGATTTTTCCCGAAGAGCCATCGCGGGGTCACCACCGCACCGGCAGGGTGCGCAGGCCGCCGGTGAAGACATCGTCGCGCATGATCAAGGTCTGCTTGTCCACCGCGAGCCGCATATCCGGGAATCGCGAAACCAATTGCCCGAAGGCGGTGTGCAGTTCGATCCGGGCCAGCGGTGCGCCGATGCAGTAGCGCGCACCGTATCCGAAGGTGAAGTGCGCGCCCTGCTGGCGGGTGAAATCCACCCGGCTCGGCTCGGGGAAGACCGTGGGATCGTGATTGGCCGAGGTGAGTCCGAGCAGCACCAGATCCCCGGCGGCCACCCGCACCCCGTCGATGTCCAGATCGGTACGGGCATACCGCGGCAGATTCGTCGGCTCGCAGGCGCGCAGCAGTTCCTCGGTGGCGGAGGGCAATAGCGCCGGATTGTCGTGCAGCGTGCGCCACAGCTCCGGATCGGCCAGCAGCATGAGCACTCCGACACCGATATGCACCACCGAGGTCTCATGCCCCGCGAACAGCAGCATCATGGCGAAGGTGGCGATCTCCTCCTCGGTCAATTCCGGATCGGCGCACAACCGCGAGGTGACGTCATCGCCGGGATCACGACGCTTGCGCTCCACCGACTTCCGGCAGTACTCGAACAGCTCCGCCACGCCCCATTCGACCTTCGCCCGATCCCGCACATCCCCGACCGCGGTCACCCACTCCCGGAACCGATCCCGGTCGTCATAGGGCACCCCGAGCAATTCACAGATCACCAGCAACGGCAGCGGCAGCGCCAGCGCGGTATGCAGATCCGCCGGAGAACCCTGCGCTTGCATCTCATCGAGCAGTCGCGCGGTGATGGCCTCCACCCGCGGCTGGAACTCCCGCATCCGCCGCACCGAGAAATGCGGCTGCAGAATCGATTTCATCCGCAGATGATCCGCGCGCTCACTGGCGAAGTTCCCCACCGGACCGCCGAAGAACGCGGATTCGCCCATCCGCGAGGCGGTTTCGGGATTCGGATGCGAACGCCCCAGATTCGGCTCCGCGAACAACTCCCGCACCAGGTGATATCCGGTCGCGAGCCACGCCGGATCCCCGGTCGGCGTCCGCGTCGCGCTCATTCCGGTGACCGGACAACCCGGCGACGGGATATCGGAGAGTGGCGGGTCGGAAAGCGTCATGCCGAAATGCCTTTCAGTGCGGGGGAATCCGCGTCCGTGAGCGATCCGGAGGCTGCGCGGACCTTCGCCAGGGCGGTGAGTATGTCGTCGATATCGGTGCGGTCACCGAGCAGCACGCTGTGATGCATGAGCAGGGTGTGGTCGCGGTAGGCGTGCGCACCGGAGAAATCGCGGCCGGTGGCGCGCACCGCGTCCCAGAGCCGGGCGAAGCGCGGTTTGGTATGTGCCCGTAGCAGATTGCCGCTGGGCAGGGGGACGCGCGGCGGATAGACCTTGGTGCCCAGCTCGGCGGATAGCGCGGCCGCGATCTGGTCGACGGATGTCCCACCGAACGTCCCCGGTGCGAATCGGATGCCGTACTCGTAGATCGCGCGCCGATCCACCTGCGCGGGAACGGGAATCGAGGACAGGCCGGGTATCCGGGTCAGACCGTCCTCGAGTTCCGTCGCCCGAATCTCTCGCCGTGCGTGCTGAATATCGAGCCGCGGCAGCTGATCGAGCAGCACCCCGGCCGTGAGCTCGGACATGCAGTAGTTGCCGCCCATGATCTCGCCGAGCTCGACCAGTTCGTATTCGCCGGGTGCGGGCGCGTCCTCGGTGTAGCCCCGGGAATCGGCGCGCAGCATGAGCATGCGCCGATACAGCTCGGGGCTATCGGTGATGGCGGCTCCGGCCTCACCCGCCGCCAGGGATTTGGCCGCGCCGAGGCTGAACACCCCGATATCGCCGAAGGTGCCGACCGCGCGCCCATCCCAGCGCGCACCGTGCGATTGCGAACAATCCTCGATGAGCCCGACACCCGCCGCCCGGGTCAGTTCGGTCAACTCCACGATCGGTGCGACCGTGCACGCCAGATGAACCGCGATCACCGCCCGGGTGCGCGCGGACCATCCGGCCCGCACCTGATCGACGGCCAGGCAACCGGTTTCGGGATCCACATCCACCAGTACGGGCAGCGCGCCGACCCGCAAAACGGCCGTGGCCGGGGCCACCCAGGTCAGCGCGGGCACGATGACCTCGTCACCCGGGCCGACGCCCAGCGCCTCCAGCGCGATGACCAGCGCGCTGGAGCCGTGATCGACGCTCACCCCGTACGCCGCGCCGTTGTAGCGCGCGAACGCCTCTCCGAAGAGTCGCTCCCTGGACTTCCCGCCCCCGGGTGCGTACCAGCTCACCGACCAGCGCGAAGACCGCAGTGCGGCAAGCAGTTCGGTCTCGGTGGCGACGTCGTACTGCGGCCATACCGGCCAGTCCCGCGCACCGCGCACCGGTGCGCCGCCGTGTATCGCGAGCATGATCAGACGCCCTGATGCCGGGTGCGGCGGGCAGATCCATGCGCCGCCGGTATCGCGGCGGCGGTCAATCGTCTCCCGGCCATCGACGCGGCGGGGGAGGGCTGGGCGATCACCTCGAGTGCCTCGCGAATCTCCGGGATCGAAACATGCACCAGCGGAAGATCGCCGGTCATCGCGGGGCAGCCGAGCCCGCGCAGCAGCACGAACGGCAGCGATTCCGGCCGCGCTTCCAGATAGCCCTTCTTATTGTCGTCCTGCGCCACCGCGAGCACATCCGCCACCGAAACCGTCGGCGGCAGGCACGGTTCCACACCCAATCCGGTGATGATCTCGTAGTGCGCGCTCACCTCGTCATCGCCGAGCCAGCCGCGCGCGTGTGAGATGTGCGCCGCCACCAGCATTCCCACCGCTATCGCCGCGCCGTGCGCTATTCCGGCCGATCCGCGTACCCGGTGATCGCAGATTTCGATGGCGTGCCCGACGGTATGCCCGTATTCGAGCACCAAACCGGAGCGCCGCTCATGCGTATCATTGCGCGTGACAGCGGATTTGGCCTCGATACTGGCATCCAGCAGCCAGGTGAGCGCGGCGGGCGCGGCCAATTCGTCGGCCGCGATGATCGCCCGCAGCCGGTCCAGCGCCACGGGGCGAATGGCCAGGCAATTCTTCGCCATTTCGCAATAGCCGGAACGCAATTCGTCCGCCGGCAGCGTCGCGAACAGTCGCACCTCCGCGTACACGGCCGTCGGCGCGTAATAGGTGCCCAGGTGATTCTTGCCCACCGGACTGTTGATCGCCTGTTTCAGCGACAGCACCGAATCCATCGCGGCGATGGTGGTGGTCGGCACATGCACCAGCCGCACGCCCCGGAACAGCAGATTCGCCATGAGCCCGGCCAGATTTCCGGGCACGCCACCACCGAACGCCACCACCACCGAACGGCGGGTCACCCCCGCGCGCAGGGCCCGCTCCAGATGATCGGTGAGACAGGCCAGCGTCTTCATGGATTCGCCCGCCCGATGACTGAGCACAATCGCCGGGGTGCTGCCGGACAGGCGCTCGATAATCGGCCGATACAACCCGAGCACCGTATCATCGGTGACGAAAACGAGTGTGTCCGCCTGTAATCCGGCAATCCCCTCGGCTATATCCGCGAGGCAGTCCTCGCCGAAGGAATACGAATACGATTCCGCGCCGATCGAAATGGCGCGCGATGTGATGCCCATGGTCTCACTCCTGCCCGGTCTCGCCTGCCCCACAGGCAAATATCGGCGCGCGGCGCGCGGCTCGGCAACCGCTGGGATACCCCAGTCAGGATGTGCCCCGCGCCTCGGTACCACTCGCCGGGACACCCGCTTGCCCGGGTGCCACTGGCAGGGGTAGCGCGGGACTCCGCCAGGGCTGGGGGAGTGCGGCACGGCCCGGTAGGGTGCGATCCGGGGGCAGGAGAGAGCGGAGAACTGTTGTCCGACAATGACATCGCGGTCGAGGCCGCGGATCTGCGCGCTCCCACCCTGGCCGAGTTCGTTCGGGAGCGGCGCAGCGGGCCCACCTCCGCGCATCCGGCCGGACTGACCCGCAAACAACTCGCCGAGGCCACCCACGCCAGCCTCGGCTATATCGCCAAGATCGAACAGGGCGAGGCGCTCAATCCCGGTCCGGCCATTCTGGATTCGCTCGCGAATGTGCTCTGCCTGGACTCCGCCGAACGCGTGCACCTCTACCATCTGGCGCAGCAGCGGCCCGCCCCGCCGACCCCGGAATCACTGCGGCCCAACAGCATTGCCGCGGGCACCGTCCGCACCACCCTGGACGCCCTGCTCCCGCATCTGGCCGCCGCACTGGACGAGGGCTGGCGCGTGGTCGACTGCAACAGCGCCTTCGACGCGGCCTTCCCGGGCCTCGGCCGGGGCGGTCACGTACTGCGCTGGCTCTTCACCGATCCGCGCGCCCGCATAGTGATAGAGGAATGGGAACAGGAGGCCCGCCTCATGGTCGGCCGCTTCCGCGCCTACGCCGCCGATGCCGCCGACCGCGACGAAATCGAGTCACTGCTGGCCGAACTCGGTGAGCATGCCGACTTCCGCCGCCTCTGGGAGGACGCGCACGTGCGCATCGGCCGCCCCGAATCCCAATTCCGCCTGCGCAATCCGGAAACCGCCACCGTCTTCGACGTCATCGTGCAGCGCTACCGCAGCACCACCCCGAAATTCGCCCACCAGCTCTTCATAGGTCTGGTCGGCGCTGCCTGATCACTCCGGCAGTCCGTCGAGGAAGGTACGCAGCAAGGTGTTCACCTCGTCGGCGTGGGTGAGGTTCGGTGACATGGCGGCCCCGGCGATGGTGTGCACCGTCGTCGGCGCGCCGAAGGCCCGGGCCATGCGCAGCACCTCGTCCGCATCGGCGGTCTGATCCCCGACGCCGCGCAAAACGATTGCCGGACAGGTGATCTCGCCGAGCAGCCCGAGCACCGAATCGCGGTTGATCAGGCAGTCCGCCGAGAGTCGCAGCCGGGTGCGATCCCCGGCCAGCCATTTATCGCGCCACGGCTGTTTATCGTCATCGGTGCCGCCCACGGTGAGCGCGGACACCATTTTGATGATCGGGGTCAGCGGTGCGCTACCGGCCCAGGCGTCCAGGACCTCGCGGTATCCAGGTTTGCGGCGCGCGGGCATGGCATCGGCGGTGGAGCCGATCGCGATCACTCCCCGCGATCGCGGCCGGGCCAGCAGCGCCATCCGGACCGCGGTGAACGCCCCGTGCCCGACCCCGCCGACCACCGCGCGCTCGATGCCGAGCTGATCGGCCACCGCCCAGGTATCGCGCGCCAGATCCCAGTAGCTGAATGGTGTTCCGTCGTCCTCGGACAGGCCGTGCCCGCGCGAATCGACGCACACCACGCGGTAGTGCGGGGCGAGTGCGCGCCGCTGCGGCGCGAAGCTCTCCTCGTCCATGAAGAAGCTGTGCCCCAACAGGACCGGCGGTCCGTTCCCTCCCGTATCGGTGTAATGGATCTTCGCTCCCCCGCGAGCTACGAACGGCATCTTCGGACCTTACGACAGTCCTCCGACGCACAAGCCCGACTCCGAGTGTGAAATGTAATGCAGTCACTCACGTCGCTGACATGCGAAAACCGCTGGCCGCCAGTGATATTCGGGTCTTGCCCCGAATGCCTCCACCCGCGTACGCAGCATCCCTGCGGGTAGCGAAGGCCATGCGGCGCACGCAACGCAGTTGCAACGAATTGTGGCCTACCCTGGCCCATTTGGGTCAGAACCTGAGAATTGCTTATGGAATCCGAGGTCCCGGCCGAAACGGCGGTAGGCTTGCTCTCGAAGGCGAGGCCTTCGGTGTCCCTCATCCGCCGAAGGTCTCGCCCTTCGGCTGTCCGGGGCCTTACTCCTCCGCCGTCCGGGTCGGGACGCCACACAGCGGCGCTGTCAAGCCCTGCCGGGCCCTCAATTAGAATCGCACGGTGACCAGCACAGCCTCTGAGAACCCGCGTAATCGTGCCGATGCCCTCCCCAAAAGCTGGAACCCCAGTGAGGTAGAGGCCGACCTGTACGAGCGCTGGGTAGCCGCTGGTTACTTCTCCGCCGACGCGAACAGCGCCAAGCCCGCCTACTCGATCGTGCTGCCCCCGCCGAACGTGACCGGCACCCTGCACATGGGCCACGCCCTCGACCACACCCTGATGGACCTGCTCACCCGCCGCAAGCGCATGCAGGGCTATGAGGTGCTGTGGCTGCCGGGCATGGACCACGCCGGTATCGCCACCCAGTCCGTGGTGGAGAAGCAGCTCGCCGTCGACGGCAAGACCAAGGAAGACTTCGGCCGCGAACTCTTCATCGACAAGGTCTGGGATTGGAAGCGCGAATCCGGCGGCGCGATCCAGGGTCAGATGCGCCGCCTCGGTGACGGCGTCGACTGGAGTCGCGACCGCTTCACCATGGACGACGGGCTCTCCCGCGCCGTGCAGACCATCTTCAAACGCCTCTACGACGCTGGTCTGATCTACCGCGCCGAACGCCTGGTGAACTGGTCGCCGGTGCTCGAGACCGGTATCTCCGACCTCGAGGTCGACCACAAGGAGGTCGACGGCGAACTGGTGTCGCTGCGCTACGGCTCGCTCAACGACGATGAACCGCATGTGATCGTCGCCACCACCCGCGTGGAGACCATGCTCGGCGATACCGCGGTCGCGGTGCACCCGGATGACGAGCGGTACAGGGCGCTCATCGGCACCACCGTCTACCACCCCATTACCGGCCGCCAGATCCCGATCGTCGCCGACGATTACGTCGACCCCGAATTCGGTTCCGGCGCAGTCAAGATCACCCCCGCGCACGACCCCAATGACTTCGAGCTCGGCCTGCGGCACAACCTGCCCATGCCGACCATCATGGACAAGACCGGCAAGATCGCCGACAGCGGAACCGAATTCGACGGTATGGACCGCTTCGAGGCCCGGCTCAAGATCCGTGAACGCCTCGAGGCCGAGGGCCGCGTGGTCGGCCGCAAATACCCGTACAAGCATCAGGTCGGCCACTCCGAACGCTCCGGCGAACCCATCGAACCGCGCCTGTCCATGCAGTGGTGGGTCAAGGTCGAGGGCATCGCCAAGGCCGCCGGCGACGCCGTGCGCAACGGCGATGTGAAAATCCACCCGGCCAGCCAGGAACCGCGCTGGTTCGACTGGGTCGACAATATGCACGACTGGAACATCTCCCGGCAGCTGTGGTGGGGTCACCGCATCCCGATCTGGTACGGCCCCGCCGGTGAGATCGTCTGCGTCGGACCGGACGAGCAGGCCCCCGAGGGCTACGTGCAGGACCCGGACGTGCTCGACACCTGGTTCTCCTCGGGACTGTGGCCCTTCTCCACCATGGGCTGGCCGGACTCCACCGCCGAACTCGAGAAGTTCTATCCCACCAGCGTGCTCGTCACCGGCTACGACATCCTGTTCTTCTGGGTCGCCCGGATGATGATGTTCGGCATGTACGTCTCCGAGGACGAGGCGCTCACCACCGGCAAGCCCGCCGACCAGAAGCAGGTCCCCTTCCAGGACGTGTTCCTGCACGGCCTGGTCCGCGACGAACACGGCAAGAAGATGTCCAAGTCGCGCGGCAACGGCATCGACCCGCTGGACTGGATCGACGAATACGGCGCGGACGCAACCCGATTCACCCTCGCGCGCGGCGCACAGCCCGGCGGCGACCTGTCCGTCGGCACCTCGCACGTGACCGCCTCGCGCAGCTTCGTCACCAAACTGTTCAACGCCACCAAGTTCGCGCTCATGAACGGCGCGCAGCCGGGCGAACTGCCCGCCCGCGACACCCTCACCGATACCGACCGGTGGATCCTGGACCGCCTCGACGAGGTGCGCGCCGAAGTCGACGCCAGCTTCGACCGCTACGAATTCGGCAAGGCCTGCGAAGCGCTCTACCACTTCGCCTGGGACGAATTCTGCAGCTGGTACCTGGAATTGGCCAAGGTGCAGTTCGCCGAATCCGAGGAGCGCGCCGCCTCCACCCGCATCGTGCTCGGCAATGTGCTCGACGCGGTGCTGCGCCTGCTGCATCCGGCCATCCCGTTCGTGACCGAACAGCTGTGGCTCGCGCTCACCGGCGGCGAATCGGTGGTCGTGGCCAGCTGGCCGCAGGCCAGCGGCATTGCCGCGGACCAGGTTTCGGCCACCCGCGTCGCCGACGCACAGCGCCTCATCACCGAGATCCGCCGCTTCCGCAGCGATCAGGGCCTGTCCGACAGCCAGAAGGTCGCGGCCAAGCTCATCGGCCTGGACGGCGCGGATCTGCTGGCACAGCAGGCCGAGGTCACCAACCTGGCCCGCCTCACCGCGCCCGGCGACGATTTCGCCGCCACCGCCTCGGTCGAGGTGCGATTGAGCGGTGCCACCGTCACCGTCGAGATCGACACCTCCGGGACCGTCGACCTGGTGGCCGAGGCTCGCCGCCTCGAAAAGGATCTCGCCGCAGCACAGAAGGATCTGGCCACCACCACCGCCAAACTCGGCAACGAGGGCTTCCTGGCCAAGGCCCCGGACGATGTGGTCGCGAAGATCAAGGCGCGCAAGGAAATCGCCCAGTCCGAGGTCGAGCGCATCGGCGCACGGCTCACCGAGATCGCGAAATCGGGGGAGGGCAAGTGAACAGCGAGCCCGAACGCCAGTACGTCGAAGGCCCGATAACCACCTCCCCGGTGGACCTGGCCGAAATGGCGCTGGTCGAGGCCGAACTCGACAAGCGCTGGCCGGAAACCAAGATCGAGCCCTCGCTCACCCGCATCTCCACGCTGATGGATCTGCTGGGCTCACCGCAGCACGGTTATCCCGCAATCCATATCGCGGGCACCAACGGCAAGACCTCGGTCACCCGCATGATCGACGCCCTGCTCACCGCCCTGCACCGGCGCACCGGCCGCATCACCAGCCCGCACCTGCAACTGGCCACCGAACGCATCGCCATCGACAACGCGCCCATCCCGCCCGGGCGCTACGTCGAGCTGTACCGCGAACTGCTGCCGTACCTCGAGATGATCGACAAGCAGTCCGCGGCGGCGGGCGGTCCGGCCATGAGCAAGTTCGAGGTGCTCACCGGTATGGCCTATGCGGCCTTCGCCGAAGCGCCGGTGGACGTCGCGGTCGTCGAGACCGGAATGGGCGGCACCTGGGATGCCACCAATGTGATCGACGGACAGGTCGCGGTCATCACCCCGATCGGGTTGGACCACACCGACTTCCTGGGCCCGGACCTCACCTCCATCGCGGGGGAGAAGGCCGGAATCATCAAGAAGGCCCCCGCCGACGAACTGGTGCCGCGCGATACCGTCGCCGTCATCGCCGAACAGCAGCCCGAGGTCATGGAGGTGCTGCTGCGCCGCGCCGTCGAGATGGACGCTGCCGTCGCGCGTGAGGGTTCGGAATTCCGGTTGCTCGCGCGCCGCGTGGCCATCGGCGGTCAGGTGCTGGAGCTCCAGGGCCTCGGCGGCGTCTACGACGACATCTTCCTGCCGTTGCACGGTGAGCATCAGGCCAAGAACGCCGCGCTGGCACTGGCCGCGGTCGAGGCGTTCTTCGGTGCGGGCGCGTCCCGCCAGCTCGATATCGATGCCGTGCGAGCCGGATTCGCCTCGGTCGCCAGTCCGGGCCGGATGGAACGCATGCGCAGCGCGCCGACCATCTTCATCGACGCCGCGCACAATCCGCATGGCGCACAGGCACTCGCGGCAACGCTCACCAGCGAATTCGACTTCCGCAAACTGGTCGGCGTGGTCGCGGTGCTCGGCGATAAGGACGCGGGCGGCATCCTGGACGCGCTGGAACCGATCCTCGACGAAATCGTCGTCACCGAGAACGGTTCGCCCCGAGCCCTTCCCGTCGACGATCTGGCCAACCTCGCCGTGCAGCGCTTCGGCGATGAGCGGGTGGCCGTCGCGCACGATCTGCCCGACGCCATCGAAACCGCCATCGCCCTGGCCGAAGAGGGCGAGAGTGGCGAACTGGTCTCCGGAGCGGGCATCGTGGTCACCGGGTCGGTCGTCACCGCCGGATCGGCCCGTTCACTGTTCGGAAAGGATCCCGCATGAGCGACGTGGCGCCCGAGGGCGTGCCGGAGCCCAGCACCGACCCGTGGAAGGGCTTCCGGGGCGTCATGGCCGGAACCCTCGTCCTCGAGGCCATCACCGTCCTGCTCGCGCTACCCGTGGTCGGCGTGGTCGGCGGCGGCCTGAAATGGTGGTCCGTCCTCTACCTGGTCGGCCTCGCGGTGCTCATGTTCCTGGGCGCGGGCATACAGCGCCGCCCCTGGGCCATGTCCTTCAACCTGGCCACCCAGGCGGCCCTGCTCGCGGGCGGTTTCATCCACCTGTCGATCCTGATCATCGGCGTGGTCTTCGCCGCGGTCTGGCTCTTCATCCTCTTCCTGCGCGCCGATGTGCGAAAGCGAATCGCCGGGGGGTTGCTACCGAGCCAGCGCGTGTCCGGAGCCTGAATCCGGTCGCTTTTCCCGCATGAATTTTCTCCCTGGTAAAAGCCATATACCCTTTGCGGCGTGACTGAGCAGACTTTGGTACTCATCAAGCCCGACGGCGTGGCCCGCGGCCTGATCGGGGAGATCATCACCCGCATCGAGCGCAAGGGTCTGAAGATCGCGGCGCTGAAGCAGGTGATCGTCTCCGAGGAGATCGCCGTCGCGCACTACGCCGAGCACCGGGAGAAGCCGTTCTTCGGCTCGCTGATCGAATTCATCACCTCCGGCCCGGTCGTCGCGGCCGTGCTCGAAGGCCCGCGTGCCATCACCGCCTTCCGTCAGCTCGCCGGCGGCACCGATCCGGTCGAGAAGGCCGCCACCGGCAGCATCCGCGGCGACTACGCCTTGGAGACCCAGTACAACCTGGTGCACGGCTCGGACGCGCCCGAATCCGCCAAGCGGGAAATCGCGCTCTGGTTCCCCGAATTCACCCTCTGAACCGGTCCCGACTCCCGGGACTCTCGTGCGCCGCTGCGGGGGCAGCGGCGCAGTGTGGGATACTGGCATCGGAAGTGGTCCCTGCCCGCCATGTGCGGTGGGTGCTGGCCACCTCTGATTGACACCACGGCACGACGGACGATCATCGCTGCCGCCGACGGCTTCAAAGACTCGGTTGTCGGCTAGGCACGCTGGATGAACGCTCGTGACGTGGAGTTGAGCCAAACCACACCCAGGCGCCACGTGACCAGTTAGCCCGAACGACGAGATACAAGGTGATAACGGGCACGCGGCGCGCAGACCATTGATCTCGCGCCCGCAGGACGCGAGGCGAAGACAGTGTCCCCGCGTCGGCCGCGTCACTCTGTCACTCTTCGGAGGGACGCGCCCGGGGGCCCAAGGAGATTTCGTGGCCGAAAAAGAGCCGCACGAAGCAACACAGGTGAACGCCGACGGGGAGGCCGCGGACACCCACCCGGCCACCGAACAGTTGCCGGAACGGATCCGAGTGCACGCACTGGCGAAGCTGCTGGGAACCACCAGCAAACGTATCCTGGCCCACCTGACCGAGATGGGCGCGCAGGCGCGCAGCCCGCAATCGAGTCTGGACCGCACGGTCGCCGAAACCGTCCGCGACGCCTTCGGCCCGCGCTCGGTCGAACCGCCCGCCACCGTCGACGCCGCCATCATCGCCGGTGATGAGCTCGCCGCCGACGAACTGGCCGCCGAAGAGGTGGAAGCCGCCGAGGCCGCGATCTCCCAGCCCGAGATCGCCGAAACGGCCGCACCTACGCGCAAACGCGCCCCCAAACTTTTCACCAGCCCGTTCCAGCAGCCGGAACTGCCGGTCGACGAGCCGATCGTGTATCAGCCGTCCGCACCCGTGGCCGCGCCGCTCTTCCTGTCGCCGGATCTCGCCGCCGCCGAGGAAACCCGCCGCAAGATCCGGTCCGAGCGCAAGCCCAAGGCCGAGGACAAGCCGCGCGAGGAAGCCCCCCGCGCACAGCAGGCCCGCGAGGACGCCCCGCGCGAGGACAAGGTCCGCGCCGAGGACAAGACCCGGGTCGAGACCAAGGTCGCCGAGGAGAAGGCGTCCGAGGACACCGCCTCCGATGAGGGCGACGACGAGCAGGACTGGGAGGACGACGGCACCCGCCAGGAGCGCGGTGACGGCGCGTCCCGGCGTCGCCGTCGCGGTCGTCGCGGTCGCGGCCGGGGTCGCGGCGAACAGCATCCCGATGACGAGAACGGTGAGATCGATCCCGAGATCGAGGATCAGATCCGCGCGGACGCCGAGGCCGAAGCCGAGGATTCCGAGGACGACGCCGATGATTCGGCCGTGCCCGAGGGTTCGAGCAGCCGTCGTCGCCGTCGCCGTCGTCGCCGCAAGGGTGGCGAGGACACCGATAACGAGCCCGAGGTGGCGGAGGACGATCCGCCGAACACCGTCGTGCATGAGCGCGAGCCGCGCAGCAAGCGCCGCGCCGCCGCGAAGGAGAGCAACCCGGACGAGGTCCAGGGCATCAGCGGTTCGACGCGGCTCGAGGCCAAGCGTCAGCGTCGCCGGGACGGTCGTGAGGCCGGTCGCCGTCGCCCGCCGATCCTGACCGAATCCGAATTCCTGGCCCGCCGCGAATCGGTGGACCGGGTAATGGTGGTGCGCGACAAGCACTTCCCCGATCACCCGACCTCGACCACGCAGGTGGCGGTGCTCGAGGACGGCGTCCTGGTCGAGCACTTCGTGACCAGTACCGGTTCCGCGTCCATGGTGGGCAATGTCTACCTGGGCAAGGTGCAGAACGTGCTGCCGTCCATGGAGGCCGCGTTCGTCGATATCGGTCGCGGCCGCAATGGCGTGCTGTACGCGGGCGAGGTGAATTGGGAGGCCGCCGGCCTCGGCGGTCGCGAGCGCAAGATCGAGCAGGCGCTCAAACCCGGTGACACCGTACTGGTGCAGGTCTCCAAGGATCCGGTGGGCCATAAGGGCGCTCGCCTGACCACGCAGATCAGTCTGGCCGGTCGCTTCCTGGTGTACGTGCCGGGCGGCACCTCCACCGGTATCTCGCGCAAGCTGCCCGATACCGAGCGCAAGCGGCTCAAGGAGATCCTGCGCGATATCGTCCCGCAGGACGCCGGTGTCATCATTCGCACCGCGTCCGAGGGTGTCAGCGAGCCCGAGCTGGCGCGCGATGTGGAGCGGCTGCAGCAGACCTGGCGCACCATCGAAGAGCAGTCCAAGGGCGGCTCCGGCACGCCCAAGACGCTGTACGAAGAGCCCGACCTGTTGGTCAAGGTGGTTCGCGATCTGTTCAACGAGGACTTCTCCAAGTTGATCATCGAGGGTGAGCGCGCCTGGACCACGGTGGAGAACTACGTTCGCACCGTCGCCCCGGATCTGCTTGTCCGCGTGGAGAAGTACGAGCATCAGAATGTCGACGTGTTCGGCAGTCTGCGCATCGACGAGCAGTTGGCCAAGGCCCTGGATCGCAAGGTGTGGCTGCCCTCGGGCGGCACCCTGGTGATCGACCGCACCGAGGCCATGACCGTGGTCGACGTCAACACCGGCAAGTTCACCGGTGCGGGCGGCTCGAACCTGGAAGAGACCGTCACCCGCAACAACCTGGAGGCGGCCGAGGAGATCGTGCGCCAGATGCGGTTGCGCGATATCGGCGGCATGATCGTCGTCGACTTCATCGATATGGTCCTCGAGTCGAATCGGGATCTGGTGCTGCGCAGGCTGACCGAGGCGCTCGGCCGCGATCGCACGCGTCATCAGGTCTCCGAGGTCACCTCGCTGGGCCTGGTCCAGATGACCCGAAAGAAGCTGGGCACCGGTCTGGTCGAGGCGTTCTCCACCACCTGTGAGCACTGCCACGGCCGCGGCCTGATCGTGCACAACTACCCGGTCGAATCGGCTCCGGCCGAGGAGGGCGTGGGTCGTCGCGAGGGTTCGCGCCGCCGCCGCAAGGACCGCGGCAACGCCGCGCCCGAGGCTCCGGCCGTTGTCGAGGCCGCCCCGGTGGTCGTCGAGGAGCCGCGCGAGAACAAGGAGAAGGCCGCCGCCAAGCGGGCTCATCCGGTCGCGCTCGCCATGGCCGCGCACCACGACGATGATCTGCATCACGCCGAGGGTCACGACGACGAACAGCACGATGTCGCCGATGAGGTCGCCTACGCGCAGCAGGCGCTGGCCGATGCCGCGGTAGCGGGTGCGGAAGCGGTCGCCGCCGCCAATGCCGGGGCGAGCACCGCTGATGAGACCGCTACGGCGAAGGCGTCGACGAACGGCACCGCGCATTCGGCCGATACCGCTTCGCACGCAATCGAATCCGAGGTGCTGACCTCCGCCGCGGACGCGGTGGTGGAGGAGGAGGCCATCGAGGCCGCCGCCGAAGCCGCCGTACTGGTGGAGCAGGCCCAGGCCGCCGAGTCCACGCCGACCCCGGATCCGGTTGTCGCCGAGCCGAAGCCGGCCGTCGAGCCGAAGCTGGCGGTCGCCGCGCCGGAGGTGACCGAGAAGGTTTCGGCAGAGCCCGGTCGCCGGGCCGGACGCCGCCGGGTGGCGCGTGCGGTCACCGCTCCCGCCTCCGCCAGTGAGGGCGCGGTATTCGTGCTCTCCAGCGCGGATCAGTCGCAGACGCCGAGCCTGTCCCTCGCGGATCTGACGCCGGTGGAGGTGACGCCGCGGGCCCGCCCGCGCCGTCGTGCCGCCGGACGCCCCGCGGGCGCCCCGGAGGGCGAGAACTGATCGTCCGGTTCGACAAGGTCGAATAGTCGTGGCCCCGCCGTTCCGATGGCGGGGCCACGATTGAACTCCGGGCGGCTACTTCTTCGAGGATCGCGCGCCGATATAGGTGCTGGCGATGACCATGAGCGCGAAGATCAGGGCGATGATCACCGCGGCGATCGGCCAGTTCATGATGTCCTCCAATATGGGAAATACCGTGCTGAGCTGTGGTTCCCACGATATTCGCCCGGTGCCGGAATCTCCGGAGCCGTAGGTCCCGCATGTCCTGGTCCGAGGTCCCCGGTCGCGGTGACCCCGGTTTGGAGGGGCTGAGCATGTCCTGTACTCTTGGACAGTCGCTGCCCCCGGCGACAGTGCTCTGCTGTGCAGCATGATTCAGCAAATGCGCTGTGTGTACGAGGGTCCGGTTCAAATGTGAACCACAGGCCCGAGGCGGCGGTGAATACCAGACCAGTCATTCGGCGGTTTCCGGTGCAAAGCCGGAGGATCAGCCGTGTAGTACTACAGGAAGAAGGGCAGCCGACCGATGGCAACGTACGCAATCGTCAAGACCGGCGGAAAGCAGTACAAGGTCGCGGTTGGTGACCTGGTGAAGGTCGAGAAGATCGAGGGTCTGCCGGGCACTTCCGTGTCGCTGGCGCCGGTGCTGCTGGTTGATGGCGCCGAGCTGACCACCGATGCTGACAAGCTGGCGAAGGTCTCCGTGTCCGCCGAGGTCGTCGAACAGACCAAGGGCCCGAAGATCCGCATCCACAAGTTCAAGAACAAGACCGGCTACCACAAGCGTCAGGGCCACCGTCAGAAGCTGACGGTCCTGAAGGTCACCGGCATCAAGTAATCCGACTTGGGGTTCGTCACCCCGGCACGAGGAGTTTGAAATGGCACATAAGAAGGGTGCATCCAGCTCGCGCAATGGTCGCGATTCGAATGCCCAGCGGCTCGGCGTCAAGCGTTTCGGCGGCCAGGTCGTCAAGTCCGGTGAGATCCTGGTTCGCCAGCGCGGCACGCACTTCCACCCCGGTGTGAATGTCGGCCGTGGCGGCGACGACACCCTGTTCGCCCTGGCGGCGGGCGCGGTGCAGTTCGGCACCAAGCGTGGTCGCAAGACCATCAACATCGTGGTTCCGGAGCCGGTGTCGGCCTGACGCCGTCACGGAGCTAATCCACACGCACTTCGCGACGCGGGTCAGGGTTGAAATAGCCCTGGCCCGTTTTGCTGTTTTTACGTAGTTCGCTCATGACACGTGCCGATCCGGCCGTGCGATCGCAAGACGACTGTCCTGAAGGAGGATGATCACCGATATGTCCAAATTCATCGACCGTGTCGTACTGCACGTGCGTGCGGGCAAGGGTGGGCACGGCTGTTCCTCGGTGCGCCGGGAGAAGTTCATGCCGTTGGGTGGACCCGATGGCGGTAACGGCGGCAATGGCGGGGATGTGATCCTCGAGGTCGACGGCAATGTGCACACCCTGCTGGACTTCCACTTCCACCCGCATGCCAAGGGCGGCAACGGCAAACCGGGCGAGGGCAATGACCGCAGCGGTAAGCGCGGCGAGGGCCTGCTGCTGAAGGTGCCGGACGGCACCGTCGTGATGAGCACCGACGGTGAGATCCTGGCCGATATGGTCGGCGTCGGCACCCAGTTCATCGCCGCGCGCGGTGGCCGCGGCGGGCTCGGCAATGCCGCGCTGGTGTCCAAGGCGCGCAAGGCCCCCGGTTTCGCGCTGCTCGGCGAGGAGGGCCAGGAGCGTGAGCTGATCCTGGAGCTCAAGTCGGTGGCGGATGTGGGCCTGGTGGGCTTCCCGTCGGCCGGTAAGTCCTCACTGGTGTCGGTGCTGTCCGCGGCCAAGCCGAAGATCGCCGATTACCCGTTCACCACGCTGGTGCCGAATCTCGGTGTGGTGCTCGCGGGTGAGACGAGTTTCACGGTCGCCGATGTGCCGGGTCTGATCCCGGGCGCGAGCGAGGGCCGCGGTCTGGGCCTGGACTTCCTGCGGCATCTGGAGCGCTGCGCCGTGCTGGCGCATGTGGTCGATTGCGCGACCCTGGATCCGGGTCGCGATCCGATCTCCGATATCGACGCGCTCGAGGCCGAGCTCGCCGCGTACCAGCCCGCGCTCAAGGGCGATGAGGGATTGGGCGATCTGGCGGACCGGCCGCGCGTCGTCATTCTCAACAAGGCCGACGTCCCCGATGCCGCCGAGCTGGCGGAGATGGTGACCCCGGAGCTGAAGAAGCGCGGCTGGCCGGTGTTCACCATCTCGGCGGTGAGCCGGGAAGGCTTGCGGCCGTTGACCTTCGCGCTCGCGGACCTGATCAAGGAATACCGCGACGCGCATCCCAAGGCCGAGGCCAAGCGCGCGATCATTCGCCCGGTTGTCAAGGGCGACAGCGGTTTCAAGGTTATTCGCGATCCCGAGGTCGAGGGCGGCTTCATCGTCAGCGGTGAGCGGCCGGAGCGCTGGGTGGCGCAGACCCAATTCGACAACGAGGAGGCCGTGGGTTACCTGGCCGACCGCCTGGCGCGCCTCGGTGTCGAGGAGGAGCTGGTCAAGCTGGGCGCCGAACCGGGCGCACCGGTGACCATCGGCGATTTCTACTTCGACTGGGAGCCGCAGATCTCCGCCGGCGTGGAGACCATGATGACCCGTCGTGGCGCCGACCCGCGCCTGGATCAGACCGAGCGCATCGGCGCGGCCGAGCGCAAGCACGCCTCGCGGGCGCGCCGCGGCCTGATCGACGACGAGGGCTAGCAGTAACCGCCCGCACCGGGATTCGCGCGAATACCGGTGCGGGTGATAGGGATTCGAAGCGGCGGTACCGTACCGCGGGCGAATTGAGGTGTGGTGCAGTGAGTTCGAGTATCACGCGGGCCGAGTCCGAGCTGAGCGAAGCGCGGCGGGCGATCGCGACGGCGCGCAGCGTGGTCGTCAAGATCGGTTCCTCGGCGCTGACCAGTCTCGCGGGCGGTCTGGAGACCGAGCGGCTGGACCGGCTGGCCGATGCCGTCGAGGCGCGGATGCGGGCCGGTTCCGATGTGGTCGTGGTGTCGTCCGGGGCCATCGGCGCGGGTATCGCGCCGCTCGGATTGTCCAAGCGGCCCAAGGATCTGGCCACCAAGCAGGCCGCCGCGAGTGTGGGCCAGCTGGCCCTGGCGCACGCCTGGGGCACCTCGTTCGCGCGCTATGACCGCGTGGTCGGCCAGGTGCTGCTCAGCGCGGGCGATTTCGGCCGCCGCGAACATCATCGCAATGCCCAGCGCACCCTGGATCGGCTGCGCTCCCTGCACGCCATCGCCGTCGTGAACGAAAACGACACCGTCGCAACGGAAGAGATCCGTTTCGGTGATAACGACCGGCTCGCCGCGCTGGTGGCGCACCTGGTCGGCGCGGACGCCCTCATCCTGCTATCGGATGTGGACGGTCTCTACGACGGCGACCCTCGCAAGGGTTCCGCCAATTTCATTCCCGAGGTTCGCAGCAGTGCCGATCTGGATGGCGTAATCGCCGGTAGCGGAGGCGCTTTGGGCACCGGTGGCATGGCCTCGAAGCTGGAAGCCGCGCGGCTGGCCGCCGATGCCGGAGTGCCGGTGTTGCTGGCCGCCGCATCCGATGCCGCCGCCGCGCTGTCCGGCGCGACCGTGGGCACCGCTTTCGCCGCCCGCCCGGTCCGCCTCTCGGCTCGTAAGTTCTGGGTCCGCCATGCCGCCGACAGCCGGGGCGCGGTGCATATCGACGCGGGCGCGGTACAGGCCGTCGCCGAACGCCGCCGCTCCCTGCTCGCCGCCGGAATCACCAAGGTGGCCGGGCGTTTTCACGGCGGCGATGTGATCGACCTGATCTCCCCGGACGGCGCGGTCGTCGCCCGCGGGGTAGCCGCCTTTGACAGCGATGAACTCGAATCCATGAAGGGCCGCTCCACCGGCGACCTCCCCGAGAACTCACAGCGCCCCGTCGTGCACGCCGACGACCTGGTCAAGGTCTGACCGTTCAGCGTGCCCGGGTGCGCAGGCGCTCGGCGAGTTCGAGGAAGACGAAGACGTTCGGGATGGCGTTCGCCGCGACCTTGGTGAGCGAGAGCCATTCCCCGGCGACGCGAATCGCTATGTAGCCCTTGTCGACTCGGATCTCCTGCACCTCACCCCAGGGCACCGAGCGGTTATGCGCGCGAATCGCGCCGTGGCTCAGGGTTATCGAGCCGAACTCCAGGGATTTCCCGGTTTCGGCGGCGGCGAGGGCGAGCGGCAATTGCGCGGCCGTCACCCGCCGCCGGATCTCCGGTCCCCAGTGCTCGGCTCCGGCGAATCGATCCGTGATGAGGTAGTCGGCCCCGGACGGATCGGTCAACTGATAGCGGTAGGTCCAGGACACGCCGGTCTCGGAGCCGTACATGCGGTGCGAGACGCGGGTGATGTCCTCGATCACCGATACTGTCTCCCAACGGAATACGTGCGTCCGCCCGCCGCTCTGCACCACCGCGCCGTGCTCGAACAGGCTCAGCTGCGCATCCCGGAATTGCGATCCGGTGCTCTGACTGCCCGCGTACTTCACCCGTGCCGCGGTGTGTTTGGGCGAACTGATGAACTGCCGCAGCCATACCAGCCCGGCGACGCCGAGGAACAGTATCGCGACCGCGAGCGCACTGCCCGCGCCGTCGGTGATGAAGCTGGCGGTGACGATCACGCCGAGAATGGCGAGCGGAATACCGTAGATCCACGCGCGCGAACCCCCGAACCAGCGGTGTGGATGAGTCGAGACGTGTTGCCCGAGGCCATGTTTCGCAGCGGCATCGATTATGAGCGGAGAAGGTTCGTCGCGCTGCCGCCCGCCCGATCCCGCCGCCCCGGACCGCTGCCGCGCCTCGGTCGACGCGTGCGCTGTTTGTGACCCGTCATCGTGCGGGGCGGACGCCTGTCGTTGGTCGTCGCGTGGGGTGGATGCCCGTGGTGCCTCGGCCTGCGGGGTGGCTGTAGGTGTGTCGTTGGCCGGGGTGAACGTGCTTGTGCCGGTCGGGTTTCCGATACCGCTCAATGGGACGTCCAGGAGGTGTTGGTCGCCGATGGCACCGGTGAGTACCCCGGTCAGTAGCGCCGCGCCGATGGCCGCGGACTCGTCCGGATGCATGCCCCGGTAGGGTTCGCCGCCGAGTTCAGTCATCAGCGCGCTGAAGGCGGGCATGCGGCTGGCTCCACCGACCGGTATCACCCGGTTCACCTCGCGCATCGAGAGTCCGGCGTCGGCAAGCGCTTTCGCGATTATCGCCCGGCAGCGGTCGAGCAGGTCCGTGGTGAGTTCGACGAAGTCCGCGCGGGTGATGTTCTCGGAGAGGAACATCGGATCTCCGCCGCCGTCGGTGGCGATATGGGGCAGGTTCACGGTGCTGGTCGCGGCGCTGGAAAGCTCGATCTTGGCCTGCTCGGCGGCTACTCGAAGGCGCTGTAGCGCAGGTGGATTCACGCTCAGGTCGACGCCGGTACGGGCGTGGAACCGCGGCGTGATGGAGTCCGCCAGGCGCTGATCCCAGTCATTGCCGCCGAGCGTGTTGTCCCCGCCTGTCGACCGCACCGAGGTAACGCCATCGCCGATCTCGCACAGCGCGACGCTGAACGTACCCGCGCCGAGGTCCACCACGAGTGCGATCTCCCTGTCGGGCCGGGTGTGCGCCGCGTAGGCGAGGGCGGTCAGGCTGGTTTCGCCGACCAGCCGCAGCGCTCGCAACCCCGCGAGTTCGCAGGCTTCGAGGGTGGCGCGGCGTTCGGTCTCGCCGAGGTGGGCGGGTACGGCCAGCACCACATCGGTGAATTCCTCGCCGAGCGCGGCCTGGGCGTCGCGTTTGAGTTTGCGCAGTACGCAGGCGGTGATCTGGGGTGCGGTGTAGGTCTTTCCGTGGTCGGTGAAGGTCCAGTCGGTGCCCAGGTGCCGTCGCACCTCGGAGGCGGTCTGTTCGGGATGCTGGATGGCTCGGTCGCGGGCCTTCCGTCCGACGATGACCGAACCGTCGTCATTGAAGCCGACGACGGACGGGGTGTACTGCGCCCCCTGGGCATTGGCGAGGATGCGGGGCCGCCCGTTCTCCAATACGCAGACAATCGATTTCGAGGTCCCCAGATCGATCCCCACCACGCGCGTCATCACTACCCCCTGTGCGGCGGGAGGTTCCGCGGCTCCCGCCGATGTTCGTGTGCGAAAGCGACTGTGCCACAGATCCGGAATCGTCGACAATGGGGCAGGTAGCGGCGATTTTCACCGACCGGTCGGTCCCATATACCGCATTTCCGTGCGTGTCGGCACGGCGCGGCGAGCGAGGGGCATCGGAAGGCCATGGAAAGGGCAGTGGGCGGGCGAGCTTTTCCGCGCATCCTGGAAGTTGCACCCGGTGCCGCATCGTAGATGTGCCCTTCGTCGATAGCGGTTGCCTGGATCCGGCGCGGTCCGCCCTTGCCGCGCCGGGCTCGCGGTCCGGCGACCGCCCGCGGCGCCGGGTGCGCCCGCACCGCCGTGGAGGTAGGTATGTACATACCGCAACCGGACGACACGCAGTTGTCGTGGGCGAGTGGCCGTGACAATGTCCTCGCTCGCCGTGACGACGGCTTCGCGCATCGTCCCCTACTGCCCGACTGGCATGAGCTGCTGGCCGCCTTCTGCGGCCATATCGGTGACCAGTCCGATGATCATCCGGTGACCCGCTGGGCCCGTGGCCTGGCCGAACTGCATTTGGAACGCAATGCCGAACGCGGCGATCCGGGTGCGCCGGATCCGAGCGGCATCGACGAACGCCGTGCGCAGACGGTCACTTTCATCGATGAGTGGGTGACCAGGCGGGCGCGCCGCCGGGAACCGCGCGGCGAATCCCTCGGATCCCTCATCGACGCGATGGCGGCCGCGCATGTGCGTGCGGTGCATCTGCTCAAGACGGTGGACCGGGTATCGGACCAGCAGGTGCACGCGGCCTGGTACGACCTGGCGGAGATGGCCGCCGGGTGGACGGACCGGGCGGCGAATGTGCTGGGCGCACAGGAACGAAGATCGGCGTAGCGCGCTTGATTGAGCCGCGTGATGCGGGGTAGTGCGTGGAAGACTCCCGGTGGCAATTGGGTGCGCCGGGGTTGGGATGCGAAGTCGCGGTGTTGGAATGCTCTGGTGCGGCGGTTGTCCGAGCGATCCGGTGCTATGACGCGCAGCCCTGCCAGCGGTGATCGGCGCAAGGGGGCCGATCACCGCCGGGGGAGGATCAGCGTGCCGGGCGCGCTTCCAGGACGCAGTCCGGGGCGGCGGTGTGCACGGTGCGGGTGAGGATGAAACCGCTGCGGGCCAGCAGATTCCGGAATTCGGCTGCGGTGCGCTCCCGGCCGGTCGCGTTGACCAGCATCTCCAGGTCGATGAATTTTCCGGCATGCGGCCGCTGATGTTCGGACAGCACGATCTCGATGACGAGCAGGCAGGCGTCGGGTTCCATGGCGGCGCGCACGGTGCGCAGAATGCGTTCGGCCTCGTCATCGGACCAGTCGTGGATGATGTGTTTGAGAATGTAGGCGTCCCCGCCCTTGGGCACCGCTTCGAAGAACGAACCCTGCTTCACTGAAAGTCGTTCCGCCAGTCCGAGTTTCGCCACCTGTGCGGGTAATTCCGCGACTACCTCGGGCAGATCGAAGATGATGCCGCGCGCGGCGTCGGTGCGGCGCAGGATATCGGTGAGCAGACTGCCCTGTCCCGCGCCGATATCCACGAGCGTTCCGAATCGCCCGAAATCGTATGCGGCGAACAGTGGTTCGGCGGACAGTGTGCTGATGCTGGTCATGGCCCGGTCGAACATATCCCCGATATCGCGGTGCGCGGCGGCGTATTCGAAGAACGGCATCCCGTCCAGCGCCGGTCCGACCGACTGTCCGGTGCGCACCGCGTCCGCCAGATGCGTCCAGTGATTGCGGTGGAAATCCGATCCGAAGAACAGGATCACATCGCGCAGCGTGACGTCGGCGTCACTGCGCAGCGCCTGTGACATCCCATTGAGCGCGTAGGAACCATTGCGCCGCTGGCTGAAGATATCGAAGCTGATCAGCAACCGCATGAGCCGCCGCAACCCGTCCTCGGACACCCCGAGTGCGCGGGCCAGTTCATCCGGTTGCCGCGGTCCGTCGGCGAGCGCGTCGGCGACCCCGAGCGCGGCGGCCGCGTGGATGCCCTGGGTGAGGAATCCGGTCATCTGCAGTTCGAGTAGTGCGATATGCCCGGGAACCAGCCGCCGGTGCAATGCGGCCAGCCCGTCGCGAAACCAGCCGAGGGCGCGTACCAGGGGGAGCGGCGGAACTGATGCGGAACTGGATGTCATGGTGGACTCCAACCGTTTTCAGGCAGCGGATGCGTCGAGCCTACCGCCGGGCTTCGAGATTCTCGGTCATGCGTTCGAGCACGGAGACCGCGGTGCGATATTCGTCGTCGGTGACGCCGGCGAGGGAGACCTCACGGAAGGTGTCGATACTCGCGCCTACCTTGACCAGTCGTTCCCGGCCGTCATCGGTGAGCGCGAGCCGCTCGGCGGCCGGGCGGGCGACCCAGCCGTCGGTGAGCAGCAGGGTGATGGCGGTGTCCAGGTCGGCGGCTTCGGCATTGGCGACCAGGATGGTGTGCACCTCGTCGTCCGCCACGTCCTTGCCGTCGCGGACGACATTGAGGACCTGCCAGGCGAGCCGGGTGAGGCCGAATTCGGCCAGGGTGCCGTTCATGTAGTGGGTGATGGCGCGATCGGTGCGATTGAGCCAGTAGCCGATGGGCTTCATGGGAATCATTGTCCTTCGGTGATTTCGGCGGCGGCGTGTTTCGGCAGCAGCCGGTAGACCAGGCAGCAGGTCAGGGTGAGGGCGGCGATGACCAGCAGGCTGGTCGGCGCGCCGCCCGAGGTGTGGAAGTAGACGGTGGTGACCGCGGCCGCGCCGATGCTGTTGGCGAGCTGCTGGACCGCCGACAGTGTGCCGCTGGCACTGCCGGATTCGACGGGATCGATATCGCCGAGGGTTACCCGGAAGATGGTGCCGAAACACGCGCCGAGGCCGAGGCCGGTGAGCAGGATGGGTGCGATGAGCGCCCAGCCCGAGAGCGCCGCGCCGTAGTGGTGGGTGAGCGCGTAGAGGGTGAGACTGCCGGTCAGCGTGAGTAGCAGGCCGATGAGCACGAGGGTTCGGCCCAGGCGTTCGAGTAGTTGATGGGTGGCGATGGAGGCCACGATAATGCCGACGGCGAGCGGGGCCAGGGCGATCGCGGCCTGAGTCGGTGTGCGGCGCAACACATCCTGCAGGAACAGCGAGAGCACGTACAGCAGGCCGGAGGTGGCGGCGAAGTAGATCAGGCCGAGCAGCAGCCCCGAGGTGAAGCCGCGATTGCGCAGTAGCGAGGGTTCGATGAGCGGTGCGGCGGCATGCCGCTGGCGCAGGCAGAACCCGGCGAAGAAGGTGAGTCCGGCGATGAGCGCGAGGATGGGGCGGGCGGTCCAGCCATTGGCCGGGCCGTCTATGAGGCCGTAGAGCACACCGAGCATGGCGGCGGCGAGCAGTGCGGAGCCGAGTCCGTCGACGGTGACCCGGCGATCACCGGTGTCCCGGGGCAGCAGCCGGACCGCGAGGCCGGTGGCCAGGCCGCCGAGCCCGATATTGATCAGGAACATCGAACGCCAGCCGAGTTCGAAAAGGTCTGCGTCGATGAGGAATCCGGCGAGGATGGGGCCGCAGATGGCGGACAGTCCCAGGGCCGGGGCGAAGACGCCGAACGCCTTGCCCAGTTCGTCGCGGGGGAAGATGGCGCCCAGAATTCCGAAGCCCTGCGGGATGAGCAGTGCGCCGAAAGCGCCTTGGAGCAGGCGGAAGACAATGATGGCGGCCGGGCCGAAGGTGAGTCCGCAGGCCACCGAGGCGACGGTGAAGCCGACTATGCCGATGAGGAACAGCCGGCGGCGGCCGAATTTATCGCCGAGCCGCCCGCCGACCACCAGCAGCACGCCCATGGCGAGTGCGTAAGCGGCGCCGAGCCATTGGATCAGCGCGTCACCGCCGCCGAGATCGGCGGCGATGGTGGGGGCGGCGATGGTGGTGATGGTGGAATCGAGCAGATCGAGGATCTCGGCGAAGAGGATGACCGCGAGGACGGCCCAGCGGGCGCGAATCTCCGTGCGGGGGACCGGTGGTACGGCGGCGGGTGCCACGGGCTCGGCGGTGGCGGGCGCGGGTTGTGCCGCGGTGGGCGAGGGTTGTGCCGGGGAGGACATGAAATGCCTTGGGGGAATCGGGATCTCAATGGCTCGAGACCGGAATCAGTTGGAAGAGAAAGCGGCCGCGTGCTCGCGCACCCACTGGGGGAAGGTGCGGGCGGGGGTGCCGAGCAGGGACTGGGTGGTGTCGCCGAGGGGCTCGGGGCGCTCGGTCACCGAGGCCCAGAAGGTCAGCAGGGAATCGACCAGTTCGGCGGGCATCTGCCGGCTGAGTTGAGCGCGGGCGGCGTCGGGGGTGATCTCGACGATCGGGATATCGCGGCCGAGCACCTCGGCGATGGCGGCGATCTGAGCGCGGAAGGTGAGCGCCTGTGCGCCGGTGACATGGTATGTGCCGCCGCGCAATTCATGCCCGGTGAGGGCGGCGAAGGCGATATCGGCGATGTCATCGGTATGGATGGGCACGATGGCGGCATCGGCGTAGGCGTGCTCGATGGGCAGGCCATTGCTGATGAACCAGGCCCAGCCGAGCGCATTGCTGGCGAAGGCGCCCGGGCGCAGCACGGTGGTGGTGATATCGGAGGCGGAGAGCGCCCGCTCGACATCGAGGTGATGCGCGCCGAGGGAATCATCGGCGGCGGTGGGGCTCAGCACCGCGGACGAGGACACCAGCACGATGTGTTCGACACCGGCGGCGCGGGCCGCGGTGATGAAGGCGTCGATACCGGCGGGCTCGGCGTAGAGCAGCACCTGGGTGATGCCGGCGAGCGCGGCGTCGAAGGTTTCGGGGGCGTTGAGCCGGAGTTCGGCGACGTCCACTCCGGCGGGGACGGTCAAGGCGCTCGGAGCGGCGCTGGCGGCGCGGACGGGCAGTCCGGCGGTGTGCAGTTTGGCGATGAGCGACTGGCCGATCTTGCCGCGAGCGCCGGTGACGAGGGTGGTCATGGGATTCTCCATCGGGCTGGTGTTCTGTGTTTGTGTACATATGCATGTTGTCATGCACACAATTGTAAGTCAACACATGTCTTCTATCTGGCATGGATATACGATGTGCATATGACCGCCAAGGACACCCGCACCCCCGATGACCTGCTCAATGCCGTGGGACCGGCCTTCGGCAAACTGCGCCGCACCTCACTGCTGGAGGTCGAGAACCCCATCTCCGCAAAGGATTTGAGCCGCACGCTGGTGTTGAATCTCATCCAGGAGCACAACGCTCAGCCGGGGGCGGAGGTGACCGTCGGCAAGGTCGCCGAACTACTCGGCACCGATCCGTCGGTGGCCAGTCGCATGGTCAGCGAGAACATCAAGGCGGGCTATCTGATTCGCGCCGCCTCGCAGCAGGACGGCCGGCGCACCGTACTGGAGTTGAGCCCGCAGGGCGAGGAACTCATGACCCGGTTCCGCAAGCATCAGCGCGACGCCTACGACTACATCACCGCCGACTGGCCCGAATCGGACCGCCTGGATTTCGCCCGGCTCATGCTCCGATACGTCGATTCCCTCGAAGCGCTGAAGGATCGAGGGCTCGCCAAAGACGCCTAGCATCCAACTCCGAGGCTGCCCGGCGCTCCAACGCCGGAAGCGGTCGGCGGCTGGGACCGGGGCCTGTGGCAGGGTGCGGATTCCCGGCTCAGGAGGGTGTTGCCAGGGCGAAGGGTAGGACGGCGTCCGCACCGGCGGCGCGCAGGGCGCGGGTGGCCATGGTGAAGGTCCAGCCGGTATCGGTCAGGGCGTCGACCAGCAGGATGGGGCCGTCCACCTCGGTGAGATCGGGTGTCTCCCAGGCATTGTCGAGCGCGGCGACGCGATGCGCGGAGTTGACCGCGGAGACCGGCGGGAGATCGGGGCGCAGGTGGAGGGTGCCCAGATCGCGCAGGCGGCCGATCTCCGCCAGGCGCGCGGCGAGTGAGGTGGTGAGCTGGCGGTGGCCGGGGGAGTCCAGGGCCAGCACCGCGGTGGGGCGTTCGGCCCAATCCCATTCGCGCAGCACGATGGTGCAGGCTTTGAAGACCTCATCCGGGACGGGCGCGTCGGGTGCGTCCAGCAGTGCCCGCAGGCGCTGACCCCAGCCGAGATCGCTGAGACGGCCGAGCACCCGGCCGGTCTCCGCGCCGTGAGTGATCTTGCCGGACAGTGAGATTCCGAGTTTCGACATGCCGGTGGGCCACTGCTTGCGCGGCGCGAGATCGATGCCGGGGCGGTCCAGGCGGGTGCGGATGGCCGCCAGATCGGCGGCGTCGACCGTGGTGTCCTGACTGGTTCCGGTGCAGTTGTCGCAGCGCCCGCAGCCGGGGGAGTCGGCGCGCAGATCCGGATCGTCGAGTTGGCGGCGCAGGAAGTTCATCCGGCATTCGGCGGTGGACTGATAGTCGATCATGGCCTGCTGCTCGGCGTTTCGGGCGATGCTCAGGCGCTCATAGCGTTCGGTGTCGTACTCCCAGGGCTGCCCGGTGTCGATCCAGCCGCCGCGCACCCGCTGCACCGCGCCGTCCACATCGAGCACCTTGAGCACCATTTCCAGGCGGGAGCGGTTCAGCTCCACCAGGGGTTCGAGGGCGGCGGTGGACAGTGCGCGATCGGGATTCAGCGCGGCCAGCACCGAGCGCACGATGTGCTCGCGCGGGAACGCCACCGAGGCGAAGTAGCTCCAGATCTGGCGGTCCTCCGGCCCGGGCAGCAGCACCACCTCGGCGCGTTCGGTACCGCGCCCCGCGCGGCCGACCTGCTGGTAGTAGGAGATGGGCGAGGACGGCGCGCCGACGTGCACCACGAAACCGAGATCGGGTTTGTCGAAACCCATACCCAGCGCGGAGGTGGCGATGAGCGCCTTGACCTCGTTGTTCAACAGCGCGGCCTCGAGCGCCTCACGTTCGGTGGGGTCGGTCTGACCGGTGTACGCCGCCACATGGTGACCGTGTGAGTTCAGCACGTCTGCGAGATCGTGCGCCGCCGCCACGGTGAGCGCGTAAACGATGCCGCTGCCGGGCAATTCGTGCAGCTTGCGACTGAGCCAGGCGGTGCGTTCCACCGCGTCGGGAATGCGCACCACGGACAGGTGCAGCGATTCGCGGTCCAGGCCGCCGCGCAAAACCAGTGTGTCGGTGCCGATCTGCGTCGCCACATCGGTGACCACGCGGTCATTGGCGGTCGCGGTGGTGGCCAGTACCGGCACATCGGAGCCGAGATCGGCGATGAGCGTGCGGATTCGGCGATAGTCGGGCCGGAAATCGTGCCCCCAGTCCGAGACGCAGTGCGCTTCGTCGATCACGACGAGTCCGGCGTCGGCGGCCAGCTTGGGCAGTACCGCATCGCGGAAGTCGGGATTGTTGAGCCGTTCGGGACTCACCAGCAGCACATCCACCTCGCCCGCCGCGACCTGGGCGTGGATCTCGTCCCATTCGGTGACATTGCCCGAATTAATGGTCGCGGCAACGACTCCCGCGCGTTCGGCGGAGGAGACCTGATTGCGCATGAGCGCCAGCAGCGGTGACACGATCACCGTCGGCCCGCGCCCCGCCGCGCGCAGTAGCTTGGCCGAGATGAAGTACACCGCCGACTTACCCCAGCCGGTGCGCTGCACCACCAGGGCCCGCCGCCGCTGCACCACCAGCGCCTCGATGGCCACCCACTGATCCTCGCGCAACCGCGCGTTCGGCCCGGCCAGCTCACGCAACAGCCGTTCGGCATCGGGTCGCAGCTCACTGGAGGTACCGGTTCGGGTCGCGTCGGTCGAGGTCACGCGCTCCATCGTGCCTCACCGCACCGACACGACCCAGCCCGGCGGCAACCTCGCACCCCGACACGCTGTGTGTTCCAGGCGTGTCCGGCGAATCGCGATCGGCATGCGCCCCGGTCGGCAGTGGAATTACGCGTGCGCCGCCGCGAGGTGTGCGTCGACCATGGTGCGGATCAAGGTGTCGATCGGCGGCCAGGGGAAGCTGGGGCGATCCTGGCGCAGCGTGATCATGCCGTGCATGGCGGCCCAGAGGCATAGGGCCGTGGCGTCCGGGTCGGTGCTGCCGCAGTCGGCGGCCGCGTCGATGAGCAGTCGCATGGTCGGCAGCCCGGGGAGCTGCCCCTCGGTGGGTTCCCACCCGGGTGTGCCCGCGGTGCCGAACAGGACGCGGTAGTGACCGGGATTCCGGGTGCCGTAGTCGACGTAGGCGCGGCAGACCGATGAAAGTCGTTCGGCGGCATCGTCTTTCGGAACCGCATCGCGCGCGGCCTCCAGTGTCTCGCGCAATTCGGCGAACCTGACCTGGTACACCGCGGTCAACAGCTCACGCCGATCGGCGAAATGCAGGTACACGCTCTGCGGTGCGATCCCGGCGGCGCGGGCCACCGCGCGCAGTGACAGCGCCTCCTGCCCGTCCAGATCTTCCAGCAGCGTGCTGGCCGCCGTCACCAGTTCTTCGCGCAGCAGTGCGCCCTCGCCGCGGCGATTACGGCTGCGAATGGGTTTGTCCGACACCTTGACAGCGTACCAAGACGGCCGTCTACTTACATCCGTAAGCAGACGGCTGTCTTGTTAAGGAAGAACCCATGCTCACAGTCACCCGCGTCGTCCACGCCAGCGTCCTGCTCGATTTCGGCGGCGCGCGCATCCTCACCGATCCGTGGTTTTCCGAACGCCGCTTCTACTACCAGGGCGAACCGCGCGGTATCGCCACCGCCGCCGACCTGCCCGAGCTCGCGGGCATCGTCATCAGCCATGAGCACTACGACCACTGCGATCTGGATGCCCTGATCGAATATCCGGACAGGACAGTGCCTTTCGCGGTGGTGCCCGGTCTGGCCGCCAAGGTGCGCGCCGCCGGTTTCGCCAACGTGACCGAACTCGCGCCCTGGCAGACCACTCGACTCGGCCCCGTGGCGGTGACCGCCGCACCCGCGAAACACGGTGTCCCCGAAGTGACTTTCGTGCTGCGCGCGGATGGCCACACCGTCTATTTCGGCGCGGACACCCTGCGCATCGCCGAACTGGATGAGGTCGCCCGCCGCTTTCCGGATATCGATCTGGCCCTGCTCCCCATCAATGGCCTGCGCATCCGCCCGCTGCTGAATCACCAGGTCGTCATGGACGCCGCCGAGGCCGCCGACCTCACCCGCGCCCTGCGTCCCCGCCTGTCGGTACCCATCCACTACGCCTTCACCAGCGGCCCGATAGGGGATCGCGTGATGACCAAATCCGATCGCAATCGCCCGGATCTCTACCTCGATGCCGCCGCCGATCTGGCCCCGGATACCAAGGTGCACATCCTCGATCCGGGCATATCGCTCACCGTGTGACCAGCTTCGTTGCGGCTCGGTCAAGATCGCGCACAATCCCCGGTGGTGGCGGACAATGAGGTGCCGGAACCGCGCGGTCTTCCGGTGACAGGGAGACGGTCATGCCGGAGAAGTTTCCGTCGCCCGCCGGGTGGACGCCACCGGGGGCGCAATTTCGCAGTAGCGGAGGGGTTTCGAGGGCTCTCACCGGCGCGCTCGTCTGCCTGATCCTCACGCCCATCGGCATTGTGTTCGCCGCCCGGGGCGCGGCGGATATGCGCCAGTGGGGGATCCTCGGTGACTTCGCCGACCGCCTCGGCTCCACCTTGCAAATCCTGTTCGGCGCGGCCCTGTTCCTACTGGTGGCAGCCCTGGCCGCCTACTCTCCGGCGGGAACCATTGTGGCGGGCCTGATCTGGGGCGTACTCCCCGGTCTGCTGCACCTGATCTTCCCCGACGACACCTTCCGCATCATCGGCGATCTGCCCCGCATCAGCGATGACCTGCACGTGGCCCTCTACCAATGGCTGCAATCCGGTTTCCCGCTGATAGTCGGAATCCTTCTGATCGGCGCGGGTGTGGCCACCACCCTGCGCCGCCGCTGACCGCTCACCGAACTCGTTCCGGCGCAACCGAATCCGATTGCGCCGGAACGCTCGTCACCCCTTTACGCACAGCACCTGTCGCAGCGTATGCACCACATCCACCAGGTTCCCCTGCGCCGCGATCACCTGATCGATGTCCTTGTACGCACCCGGAATCTCATCCACCACCCCCGCATCCTTCCGAGACTCCACCCCCTCGGTCTGCGCGATGAGATCCGCGACAGTGAACTGCCGCTTGGCCGCATTCCTACTCATGCGCCGCCCCGCCCCATGCGAAGCCGAGTAGAACGAATCCGGATTCCCCTTCCCCCGAACCACATACGACCGCGTCCCCATCGACCCCGGAATCAACGCCAAATCCCCCTTCCCCGCCCGCACCGCACCCTTACGGGTGACGAGCATGGGAACCCCGTCGATAATCTCCTCCGCCACATAGTTGTGATGGCAGGAGATAGGCGTATCGAACACCACCTCACGTTCGGAGAATTCCTCCCGCACTGCCTTGCAGACCAGCGCCAGCATTACCGCTCGATTTCGAGCCGCATACTCCTGCGCCCACGTCAGATCGCGGCGGTACGCGGCCATTTCCGGTGTACCGGAGACGAATACAGCGAGGTCCTTGTCCGGCAGGTCCTGGTTATGCGGGAGCACGCGCGCGACGGCCATATGTCGCTCGGCCAGTTCCTTACCGATATTCCGGCTTCCGGAATGCAGTAGTATCCATACCTGCTGCTCCGAATCCAGACAAACCTCGCAGAAGTGATTCCCTCCGCCGAGCGTGCCCATCTGCTTGTGCGCCTTGGACTCTCGCGACTGAACCGCCGGATCCAGTGCCGCGAAGCCCTTCCAGAACCGATCCCATCCGGCGCGCTGCGAATTGCTGACCTGGTGTCCGGAGACCTCCGCGTTCAGCCGATTCACATTCACCGAATCATCGTGTGCCGCAAAGCCGACCGGTACCGCCGCCTCGATCCGGGTGCGCAGCGCGTGCAGGCTGTCGGGCAGATCACTCGCCTTCAGCGAGGTCCGCACGGCTTCCATTCCGCACCCGATATCGACGCCGACCGCCGCGGGCGAGACCGCGTCCCGCATCGCGATGACGGACCCGACCGTCGCCCCCTTGCCGAGGTGCACATCCGGCATGACCCGTACCCCGTGCACCCATTCCAGCGCGGCGATATTGCGCAGCTGTTGCAGGGCGGCGGGCTCGACCTCGTGCTCGTGGGCCCACATGAGCGTCTGCGCTCGAGTTCCGCGCAGCTCTACGGGAAACATTGGAATTCCTTCCTTCGGATTGCCCTTCACCGTAGGTGCCCATCCGTCGGGGCGCACCGCATTTTCCGCGGGCATACGCCCCGGAACAGCTCAGGGTTCGACGAAATCGGCTGCTGGGGAACGGAGACCACCATGCGAATGGTCGGCGATTCGCGATTGGATATTCAGCGGGGGCGCAGGCCGTCGAGGATGACGGCGAATCCGCGTTCGCGCTGCGCGGCATCCATGGCGTCCAGATGCACGGCGATGAAGAAACCCTTGAGGACCGACATGAGGTCGCCGAGTTCGATATCGCCGCGCACCGCCTCGGCCCGCTGTGCGCGAGTCAGCAATTCGCCGATGGTGGCCTGTAACTCTCGCGTCGGACCCGCGTAGGTGTGCGCGCCCTGCGGTCCGAGCGCATCGGCGAGATCGCGTTTGACGCCGCCGCCGGAATCCATCTGCCGCAGGAAGGCGAAGAAGGCCGCGCCCGCGTCGTCGGCGGTGAGGGCATCGCGGGCGCGCCCGGTCATGCGGTCGACGCGATCCACGATGGCGGCCTCGAAAAGTGCTTCCTTGGTGGGGAAGTGGCGGTACACGGTGCCCGCGCCGACGCCCGCGCGCCGCGCGATCTCGTCCAGGGGTACCGAAATGCCCTCCGCGGCAAAGGCTTCCTGCGCGGCGGCGAGCACCCGCTCGCGATTGCGGCGGGCGTCGGCGCGGAGCGGGCGTTCGGTCATCACCGGCAGCCTACCCATTGACAACCGGGGCGAGCGCCCCGAATACTAATCGGGGCGTACGTTCCGTTTAATTCCGAATACTTCCCCATCCCGTGGAGACCTCATGTCCACTGCCGTGAAAACCCCTCGTGAACTGGTAGAACGACTCTTCAACGGCCTGCCGGACCGTGATCCGGACGCCTTCGCCGCACTGATGGCCCCCGATGCCGTCTTCGAAATCCCCTTCACGATTCCCGGAATGCAGACCCGCTTCGAGGGTCGCGACGAGATTCGCGAGCATCTGGCCCGCTGGTGGTCGGGCAGCGTCGCCGAGGTGCAGGTGCACGCCATCGACGCGGCCATCTACGAAACCACCGATCCCGGACTGTTTTTCGTGGAGAACGATGTCGAGCTCACTCGCAAGGGTGAGCCGCGCGTCCGGGTGCGCACCTCGGTCAATGTGGTCCGGGTGCGCGACGGTCAGGTCGTGCTCTTCCGTGACTACATGGACACCGCGCGCCTGCTCGCGTTGTCCGGAAGGCTGCGCGAACAGGTGTGACCCGGATGACCCACTCGATCGCGTGCCAACAGTTAGTGCATTAACTATTATTGCCCTAACGGTATGGATCGAGGAGGGCTGAGCTGTGGAGTTGGATGTCGAGGATCCGCTGCGGTTGGATCGGCAGGTGTGTTTCGCGCTGGCCGTCGCCAATCGCGCGGTACTGGCCGTCTACCGGCCGCTGCTCGAACCGATGGGCCTCACGCACCCGCAGTATCTGGTGATGCTGGCGCTGTGGGGAGAGGCCCCGATGTCGGTGAAGGATATCGGCGAGGCCATCCAACTCGATTCGCCGACGCTGTCGCCGCTGCTCAAGCGGCTCGAAGCCGCCGGGCTCATCACCCGGCGGCGGGACGCGCACGATGAGCGCAATCTCGTCATCGATCTGACCGCGGCCGGGCGCGAACTGCGTGAGCAGGCCGAGAAGATTCCACCGGCGGTGGTGGAACGGCTCGGCGTCAGCCTGGCCGATCTGGAGGATCTGCGCGAGGTGCTCAATCGCGTGAATCAGGCGGCGCGCCGATCGGTGCTGTCGGACACGAAGGGAACCCGGTCATGAAGCATCCCAATCCGGCGCAGTGGATCGGCTATTCGTGCGGTATGCGACTCCCGGATGAGCTCCAGGAGTGGGTCCGCAATGATCTGACCGGAAAGTTCGCGGTGCCAAGGCATTTGGTGCGCGGCATGTTCCCGCTGCTGCCGATCTTCGCGGCGTTCCTGCTGTTCCCGGGCGAATTGTGGTTGCGCGCCAGCATGATTCTGCTCGCCGTGCTGCTGGCGGGGTTCTACATCATCGCGTACATGCCGATGAACCGCGCGCATCGACTGGAAAAGCACGGTCTCCCAGCCGATTTGGAAAACCCGACGCGGGCGTCACAGCGTGCGGCCGAGCGCGCGGCGTACGAGGCACGCTACGGGCGATAGTCGGAAATGGCAGCGGCCGAATCCATTCGGCCGCTGCCATTCGCCGCTACTGTGCGTTCTTGGTGCAGGCCGAGGCGATGACCTTGGCCGCGCGCGGGCTGGCGCTGCCGAGGTCGGGGAACGGCGGGTTGCTCTCGCCGAGCCCGGCGACCGCCGCGCCTTCGGCCTCCTCGCGGGAACCCGCTGCGGCCCAGCCGAATGCGCCGTCCGCGCCCTGGGCGAGCGCACCGCACCCGTCGGTGAAGCGGAAGACGATTTCGCAGTCGTAGTTGGCGCACTCGCGGATGGCGGCGGCGTCCGCGGTCACCTTGGTGTTCTCGGCGGTGACGACGCCGCCGTTCTTGAGCTTGGAGACCGCGATCGCGCCGTAGTACTGCGGTGCGGCGTGCGCGGTGGCGGTAGCCAGGGCGCAGGACATGGTCACGGCCGCGGTGAGTGCGGTGATTCGAGCAACCGACAAGAGAATTCCTGACGTTTCAGAAACTGGGCGAACGAGGCCGATAGTAGACGATCGACCTTGCCCGCCTGGTCGGCTTGGGTGAACCGAATCAGTCGCGCACGGCACGCGCGGGCAGCAGCCCGAACGGGTCCGGATGGATCTGCCGCGCGAAGTCCATCACCTCCACCGCGTGCGGGCGCAGCCGCAGCAGTACGAAGTCGTCACCGTCCGGTCCGGCGGGGAAGAATTTCTCGAAGCCATTGATCCAGCGCTCTTTTCGCGTGGCGAGGTCATCGACGATCTCGGCGGTGGCGTGCACGCTCACATAGGCCGGGGTGTCCCGGTCCTGCACCGCGTAGGTCACGTTCGGATGCCCGGCGATATCGGCGGCCTTGCGGGATTTCGGGCTGGTGCCGATCCAGATGGTCCCGTCGTCGTCGAGGCCGACGTGCTGCACCAGCCGGGCATTGGGGATCTCATCGCCGATGGTGATGAGGAAGCCGTAGGTGTTGGAACGCAGCAATGTCGCGGCGACCTCGAATAGTTCGGCGGTGTGCGGACCCTCGGACATCGCGTTCTCCCATCACTCCATATAGATCGTTTGCTCTATATAGAGTGATCGTACTACTTCGTTCAGGAGAGCGCTTTGCGCAGGGCCGTGAAGGCGGAGCCATTGGCCTGCCGGGTCTCCGGAAGATGCCAGGCCATCGTCATGAACCCGTGGATGGTCCCGTTCCAGCGGTGGATCTCGGTCGGCACCCCGGCATCGCGCAGCAGCCGGCCGTAGTGCTCATCCTCATCGCGCAGCGGATCGAACTCGGCGCTGGCGATATAGGCCGGTGGCAGTCCCGTCAGATCAGCGAGCAGCGGATTGGCGTACGGGTCCGACGCGTCATCGACGGAGTTCAGGTATTGCTGCCAGTACCAGCGTATTTGGGCCGCCGTGGTGAAGTAGCCGGTGGCGTTCTCCGTATGCGAAACCGAATCGCAGGCCGGATCCAGCATGGGATAGAGCAGCAGCTGGAACGCGATATCCGGACCGCCGCTATCGCGGGCCTGGATGGCGGCGACGGTGGCGAGGGTGCCGCCCGCGCTGTCACCGGCCACCGCCAGCCGTGCCGGATCACCGCCGAGGGCTTCGGCATGGTCCGCGACCCACCGCAGCACCGCGTAGGCGTCATCCGAGGCGGCGGGGAAGCGGGCATCCGGCGCCCGGCGGTAGTCGACCGAAATGACAATGACCCCGGCCTCATTCGCCATGACGCGACAGAACCTATCGTGACTCTCGAGATTGCAGAGCACGAAACCGCCGCCGTGATAGAACACCACGACTCCCGGCGTCCGTTCGGTGAGCGCGGGCCGATAGAGCCGCACCGGCACCTCGGGTGCGCCCTCGGGTCCCGGCACCAGCCAATCCTCCACCCCGCCAACGGGAATCGGCTCGACGGCGGGCGGCGCGGGTCGCGCGGCCAGGAATGCCCGCGCCTCGGCGGCATCGACCACCTTGGTGCCGAGCTCGGGGAAAGCGGCGGTGGCCGCATCGGTGAAGGCTTGCCATTCCGGCGACAGGGGCATCGCGGACTCCTGGGATGGGCTGGGGAACTGTGGGTTTCGGGTAAGTGGAGCGCCGCCCGCTTCGCAGGCGCGGGCGGCGCTCCCGCCATGAGGTCTGAACTACATGCCGCGCGGAATGAACTTGCCCGCCGCCAGGCCGCCGTCGATGGAGACCTCCGCGCCGGTGATGTAACCGGCGGCATCGGAGGCCAGGAAGGCGACGAGTTCGGCGACCTCCTCGGGCAGCCCGCTGCGCTCCAGCGGCAGATTGGGGAAGCTGCCCGGACCGGTGGTCAGGTACGGAACCATCGGGGTGGCGATGGGTCCGGGGTAGATGGAGTTGACGCGAATCTGGTTCAGCCCCAACTCGAGTGCGGCGACCTTGCTCAGTCCGCGCAGCCCCCATTTGGAGGAGCCGTAGGCGGCGTGGTTCATCAGACCTTCGAGCCCGGACTGCGAGGAGATATTGACGATCGAGCCGCCGCCCGCCGCGATCATGGCCGGAACCGCGGCCTTGATGCCGTTGAACGCGCCGACCAGGTTCACCTTCAGAATGCGTTCCAGCTCAGCGGAATCGGTCTCCATGAGCGGTTTCATAATGTAGATCGCCGCATTGTTGACCAGCACGTCCAGCTTGCCGAACGTCGAGACCGCCACGGCCACGGCCGCATCCCAGCTCTCCACGTCCGAGACATCGTTCTTGACGAAACGCGCTGCCGCGCCGAGGGATTCGGCGAGTTCCTTACCCTCGGTCTCCAGGACGTCGGTGATGACGACCTGCGCGCCGCGCTCGACGAACAGTCGTGCCTCGGCCGCGCCCTGTCCGCGCGCCGCGCCGGTGATCAGGGCGACTTTGCCGGTGAGATCAGCCATGTGGAGCTTCCTTCTACTAGATCTGCTTGCTACTGAAAGTGGGGAATGACCTTCTCGCCCCACTGGCGAATGGTTTCCATGCAGGCGTCCTGCGGCACCGTGCCCATCTGGATGAGGCACAGGATCTCGTCCGCGCCCGCGGCTCGCAGCCGTTCGACGTACGCGATGGCGTCGTCGGCGGTGCCGTAGGCGTGATCGGTATTGAAGATGGCGGTGGATCCGGATTTCACCGGAATCTTGGCTTCGTGCAGGTAGGCGACGTGTTCCTCGGCGGCCGCGCGCATATTCGCGATCTCGTCGGCGTCGGGGTCCACGGCCGCGTCCGGTACCGGACCCGCACCGTAATAATGCTTGATGGCCTGTGCGAAGAACCGCTGTCCGCGCGCGCCGATCTGCCGCGCGCGTTCGCGATCATCGAGCACGATGGTCGGGCACAGCGCCGCGAAGTGATCGTTCACCACCGTGGAGACGAAGCGCTCCCCGGTGCGCTCGGCGATGGCGATGTCATAGATGCGGCGTAGTTCGGCGATCTCCTCGATACCGCCGAAACCCAGTACCAGCGCACCGATTCCGTAGTCGGCGGCGAGTTTCAGGGTGTCCCTGCGAGTGCACGCCATGAACAGCGGCGGATGCGGTCGCTGTACCGGACGCGGCAGCAGATGATGCGGCTCGATATCCAAAAGCTCACCGTGATAGGAGAATTCGCTCTCCGGATGCTGCCAGGCGGCCGCGATCATCCGCAGCGATTCCTCCACCTCCTGATGCGTGCGATCGGGATCGACTCCGCACATGGAGGTTTCGACGGCGGTGGATCCGCGCCCCGCGCCCAGGTTCAACCGCCCGCCGGACAGCACATCGAGCATGGCCGCGCGTTCGGCCGCCCGCACCGGATGATTGAAGTTGAACGGCATGCACACCACGCCGTGCCCGATCCGTATCCGCTCGGTCTTGGCGGCCACCCAGGTCAGGAAGATCTCCGGCGCGCTCATATGCGCGTACCACTTGAGCCCGTGGTGTTCGACCGCCCATACGGTGTCGAAGCCGACCTGATCGGCGAGCACCGCCTGTGCCACGGAGTCGTGCAGCACCCGCGCCTCATGGGCCGCCGTCGGGTCGGCCATCTGCGCCTCGAAGATCATCGAGAACTTCATCCGGGTGCTCCCTACCGCCATTCCGGCCGCTATGCCTAACCGGAATAGTTCAGGACTCAAACCCTCAGGTCATTCGGATGTCTCAGTGGCCGGGACCACACCGTGCCGCACCCCGGCCCCGGTCTTAGCGTCGGTTCAAACGCTGAGGAAGGACGGGATTCGGTGGGACAGCTGGACGGGAAGGTCGCGCTAGTCACCGGCGGTGCGCGCGGCATGGGAGCCGAGCATGTGCGCCGCTTCGTGGCCGAGGGCGCGCGGGTGGTGTTCGGCGATGTGCTCGATGAGGAGGGTAAGGCCCTCGAAGCCGAGCTCGGCGACGCCGTGCTGTTCGTGCACCAGGACGTCACCGACGAAAGCGATTGGCAGGCGGCGGTTTCCGCGACCATCGCGCAGTTCGGCCGGCTCGATGTGCTGGTCAACAACGCGGGCATCCTGCGTTTCAAGAAGCTGCTCGAGATGACCCTCGATGAGTGGAACCTCATGCAGTCCATCAATGTGACCGGGTCTTTCCTCGGTATCAAAACCGCCGCGCCCGCCATGATCGAATCCGGTGGCGGCTCCATCGTCAACGTGTCCTCCGTCGAGGGGTTCGTCGGCGCGGCCGGCCTGTCCGCCTACAGCGCGAGCAAGTTCGCGCTGCGCGGGCTCACCAAATCCGCCGCGCGGGAGCTGGGGCATTCGGGTATCCGGGTGAACTCCATCCATCCCGGCGGCATTGCCACCCCCATGACCGCCTCGGTCGCCGGTGCGACCGGTCTGGACGGCAATTCCTTCTTCTCCGATCTGCCCATTCCGCGCTGGGGTCAGCCGGTCGAGGTGTCCGAAGTGGCGCTCTTCCTGGCCTCCGACGCCTCGAGCTACTGCACCGGCGGCGAATTCGTCGTCGACGGCGGCATGCTCACCAGCTGCGGCTATTAAGGACTGATACGCAATGGAATTCGAATTCGACGTCGTCGTCGTCGGCTCCGGCGCGGCCGGTATGACCGCCGCGCTGACCGCCGCCTATCGCGGGCTGTCGGTGACCCTGATCGAGAAGAGCCGGTTGTTCGGCGGCTCCACCGCGCGCTCCGGCGGTGGTATCTGGGTACCCAATAACCCGGTACTGCGGGCCGCGGGTGTGCCCGACAGCCCGACCATGGCCCGCACCTACCTGAAAGCCGTTGTCGGCGATCGGGTTCCCGAGGCCAAGCAGCGGGCGTTCCTGGACAAGGGCCCGGAGATGTTCTCCTACATCGGCGCTCGCTCGCAGCATTGGGAATTCGTCTACGACCGCGGCTATTCCGACTACCACCCGGAGTTTCCGGGCGGTCTGGCGCAGGGTCGCAGCATCGAGCCCAAGGTGATCGATGGGCGGCTGCTCGGCGGTGATCTGCACAAGATCAACCAGCCGACCATGTCCGCGCCCAAGGGCATCGCCATCACGGTCAGCGATTTCCACGATCTGAATATGATCGCCCGCACCTGGGCCGGTAAGAAGACCGCGGTCAAGGTCGGCGCGCGCACCGCGCTGGCGCTGGCCAAGGGCGCGCTGCCGTTGAGCCTGGGCAAGGCCCTGGCCGCCCGGCTGTGGCTGTCGCTACGCGATGCCGGGGTGCCGGTGTGGCTGAATACCCCGCTGACGGAACTGATTTCCGAGGGCGGCGCGGTGGTCGGCGTGGTCGCCGAACATGAGGGCAAACAGGTCACCATCAAGGCGCGCCGCGGTGTGGTGCTGGCCGCGGGCGGTTTCGAGCACAACCTGGAAATGCGCAAGCAGTACATTCCCGGACCGCAGTCCACCGAATGGACCGTGGGCGCGACCGAGAATGTCGGCGAGGGCATTGTCGCGGGCCAGAAGGCTGGTGGCGCTGTCGATCTCATGGATGACGCCTGGTGGGGTCCGTCGGTGCGCAGCCCCGAGGGCCGTCCGCCGTTCTTCTGCCTGGCCGAGCGTTCGCAGCCGGGCGCGATCATGGTCAATGACAATGGTGAGCGCTTCGTCAACGAATCCGCGCCGTATGTGAACGTGGTGCACAAGATGTACGAGCAGGAGGCCGCCGGGGTCGGCAGCATTCCCGCGCACTTCATCTTCGACCAGAACTTCCGCGATCGGTACCTGTTCCTGGGCAACTTCCCCAAACGTCCACTGCCGCAGGCGTATTTCGACAAGGGCATCATCAAGCAGGCCGATACCCTGGCCGAGCTGGCGGGCAAGCTGGGCATTCCGGCGGATAAATTGCAGGCCACCGTCGAGCGCTTCAACGGTTTCGCCGAGAACGGTCGCGATGAGGACTTCCTGCGCGGTGATTCGGCCTACGACCGCTACTACGGCGATCCGACCGTCAAGCCGAACCCGACCCTCGCACCGCTGACCCGTGGCCCGTTCTACGCGGTGGAAATGGTGCCCGGCGATCTCGGCACCAAGGGCGGTCTGGTCACCGACGAGCATTCCCGCGTGCTGGACGACAACGGCGCGGTGATCACCGGTCTCTATGCGGCGGGCAATAATTCGGCCGCCGTCATGGGCAATGACTACGCCGGTGCGGGCGCGACCATCGGACCCGCGATGGTCTTCGGATACATCGCCGCCAACCATCTCGCCGATCTGGAAGAGCACTGATATGGGACGCGTCGGCACCAAGAATGTGATCGTCACCGGCGGTGCGCGCGGTATGGGCGCGGCCTTCGCGCGCAAGCTCGCCGCCGAGGGGTCCAAGGTCGTCATCACCGATGTGCTCATCGAGGAGGGCGCGGCACTGGCCGCCGAACTCGGCGAGAACGCGCTGTTCCTGCCCCTGGACGTGACCGACGAGGCGGCCTGGAACGATGTGGCCGCCACCGCCGAGGAGCGATTCGGGCCGGTATCCGGACTGGTCAACAATGCGGGCATCGTGCACGTCGATCCGATCGAGAAGCTGTCCGAGGCGGACTACCGCAAGGTCATCGACGTGAATCAGGTCGGTGTCTTCCTGGGGATGAAGGCCGTGGTCGGCTCCATGCGTCGCGCGGGCGTCGGCTCGATCGTGAATATCTCCTCGACCGGCGGGCTGATCGGATACTCCAACATCCTGGGTTACGTCGCCTCGAAGTGGGCGGTGCGCGGCATGTCCAAGACCGCCGCCCAGGAATTCGCGGCCGACAATATCCGCGTCAATTCCGTGCACCCGGGCATTGTCGCCACCGAGATGGTCGCGACTTCCGAACGCTCCCAGTCGATTGCGGCCAAGCAGCCGATCGCGCGACCGGGTACCCCGGAGGAACTGGCCAATCTGGTCCTGTTTCTCATTTCCGACGAGTCCTCCTACAGCACCGGGTCGGAATTCATCGCCGACGGCGGCTTCACCACTCAGTAAAAGGAAACGCTATGAAGGACTTCCACGGCAAAGTCGCCGTCATCACCGGCGCCGGTGCCGGTATCGGCCGCGCCCTGGCCCTCGAACTCGCCCGGGGCGGAGCGCAATTGGCGCTCTCGGGCCGCAATATCGAGAGTGTCGCCGAGACCGCGGCACTGTGCGAGCAGGCCGGTGCGAAAGCCCGCGCCTACAAGTTGGACGTCACCGATCGCGCCGCGGTGTACGCGCACGCCGATGATGTGATCGCCGATTTCGGTAGGGTGAATATCGTCGTCAACAATGCCGGCGTCTCGCTGACCGCCAATGTCGAGGATGTCTCCTGGGACGACTTCGAGTGGATCTTCAATATCAATTTCTGGGGAACGGCCAACGGCACCAAGGCTTTCCTGTCACACGTCATCGCCTCCGGTGACGGGCATATCGCCAATGTGTCCTCCATGTTCGGCCTGGTGGCCTGCCCGAGCCAGAGCGGTTACAGCTCCTCGAAGTACGCCATGCACGCCTTCACCGACGCGCTGCGCCAGGAAATGATCATCGCGGGTCACAATGTCGGCGTCTCGTCGGTGCACCCGGGCATGATCAAGACCGAAATCGCCTGGAAGGCACGGGCTTCGGCCAACCGCGACCGCGACGCCCTGGCGTCGAACTTCGACAGCCTGGCCAAGACCTCGCCCGAACAGTGCGCGCGGATCATCGCCAACGGCATGAAGAAGAACAAGCCGCTCATCCTGATCGGCACCGACGCCAAGGCCATGAACTGGATGCGCCGCCTACTCGGCTCGGCCTACATGAAGCCCCTGACCGCGCAGATGCGCAAGGAGATCTGACACCGGCCATCAGCCCGGGCCGGTCTCCCGCAGCCCCGCACCCCACCCGGGTGCGGGGCTATCGGGGCATCCTCTGTCGCGATATTGCGGAAAGCGTTCGGTCAGGCGGGATTTCGCAGCTCGCCCTTGACGACCTTGCCGCCGGAATTGCGCGGCAGGCGTTCGGTGAAGACCACCTCGCGGGGGACCTTGTACCCCGCGAGGCGGGTGCGCGACCATTCGATGATGTCGGCCGGATCCGGATCGGCGTCATCGTTCGGTACGACCACCGCACGGCCCACCTCGCCGAGGCGGGGATCCGGCACGCCGATCACCGCTACGTCGTGAACGGCGGGGTGCTGCAACAGGACTCGTTCGATTTCGGCGGGGTAGGCATTGAAGCCGCCGACGATGAACATGTCCTTGAGACGATCGGTGATGCGCAGGTAGCCGTCCGGGGCGAGGGTGCCGACATCGCCGGTGTGCAGGTAGCCGCCGGGGTCGATGACGGCCGCGGTGGCCTGCGGATCGTCGAGGTAACCGCGCATGACATTGGGGCCCTTGACGATGATCTCACCGGGTTCGCCCGGTGCGGTATCCGCGCCGCTCTGGTCGACGATGCGGATCTCGGTGCCGGGCAGGGCTTTTCCGGCCGTATCGGAGAGCAGTTCGGCGGGGGCGTCGGGCGGGCAGATGGTGACCACGCCGATCGATTCGGTGAGGCCGTACGCGGTGAACACGTAGGGCACACCGAGATCGGTGCGGATTCGTTCCACCAGTTCGGCCGGTATGGGCGCGCCGCCGGTGCCCGCCAGCCGCAGCGAACCCAGCAGGAAGTCGCCGTGGTCGGCGCGCAGTAGATCGGTGAAGAGCGTTGGCGGACCGGCCAATACGGTGATCCGCTCATGTTCGATGAGCCGCAGCACGGCTTCGGCGTCGAAGCGTTCGATCGGGATCATGGTGGCGGTGCGCAGCAGGCAGGCGATGATGCCCGCCTTGTATCCGAAGGTGTGCGAGAACGGATTGACCAGCAGATATTTATCGCGCGGCCGCAGGGTCACCGCATCGGCCCAGAGCGCGAAAACCTCCAAAGTCTGCCGGTGCGTGGCCAATACGCCCTTCGGCGCGCCCGTGGTGCCGGAGGTGAACAGGATGTCGGAGATGGATTCCGGATCGATCTCCGCCCGGCGCTCGGTGATCGCGTCCGGCGGCACCACCGTGCCCGGCGCGAGAAAACCCGCCCAGGAACTGATATCCCAGTGCTCGGCCGCCGCGCCCAGGGCGTCGTCGAGCAGGATCAGATGTTCCAATGCCGGTAGCGGATAACCGGATTCGGCCAGCATCGCCGGATAGTCCAGGTCCAGGAATTCCTGCACCGTGCACACCGCCTTGGCCCCGCTGCGGGTCAGCACCTCGGCGGCCTCGGGTCCGCGCAACCGGGTGCTGATCGGCACCAGCGTCGCCCCCGCGCCCAGCATGCCCAGCGCGGTCACGATCCACCGCAGGCCATTGGGTGCCCACATGCCCACCCGATCCCCGGTCTCGATCCCCGAGGCGATCGCCGCCCGGGTCACCGCATCGACCTCCGCGGCCAGTTCGCCGAAGGTGAGCCGCCCCACGGGCCCCGCCACCGCCACCGCATCGGGATAGCGCCGCGCACGATCCGCGACCAGGGCGGGGATGGTCGAGACCGGGGCGTTCGCGGAGCCGCCGCCGATGGAGTCCGCATACCGCCGATCCATCCGCCCATCCTGCCGCACGCCCCCGCCCCCGATGCCCGTTTTCACAGTGCCATCCCGCTGACCGGCCGTGCCATCGATTCGTGTCGCCGTAGGGGGTTCCGGTGATCGGGATGCGGGTTGGGGGTGAGGGGGGTCGCGCGGCAGGCTCGGTGAAAGAGAGATTGCCGCAGCTGTTGGCGTGCGGTGTGGCCCGGCAGGCCGCCGGTGAGCGGCGAGCGCGGAGTGCTGATGAATTCAGAACATCGAAGGAGTGACATGACCGCCGGAGCGGAGCTTGCGCAGCGACCCGATGTGGCGGCCGACGCCGTGACCGTCGTCGAACTCGACGGCGCGGTCGAGCCGTCGCGGCAGCGGATCGGCGGCAAGGCGTGGAGCATCAATCACATGCGGGCCCTCGGGCTGCCGGTGCCGCCCGCGTTCGTGATCACCACGGCGGGCTGGGCCGATTACACCGAGCGCGGTGCGATCGCGGCGGAGATCTGGGAGCAGGTGCGAGCGGGCATCGCCGGGATCGAGCGCGGCACCGGCCGGCGGTTCGGATCCGCCGAGCGGCCGCTGCTGGTGTCGGTGCGCTCGGGCGCGGCCATCTCAATGCCCGGCATGATGGATACGGTGCTGAACCTCGGTATGACCGATGCCGTGCAGCGCGCCCTCGCCGAGGAGACCGGCAACCCCGGCTATGCCGATGACACGCGTGCGCGTTTCGTGCACCAGTACCGCGAAACCGTGCTCGGCGATGCGAACGGCACCGTGCCGGTCGATCCGTGGGAGCAGTTGCGCGGTGCCATCGAGGCGGTGTTCCGTTCGTGGGATTCCGCGCGCGCCAAGACCTATCGCCGTAATCGCGGCGTGCCGGACACCCTCGGCACCGCGGTCACCGTGCAGGCCATGGTGTTCGGCAATCTCGATGCCGAATCGGGCACCGGCGTGCTGTTCAGCCGCAACCCCAATACCGGCGACGGACCGGTCTACGGTGAATGGCTGGTCGGCGGCCAGGGCGAGGATGTGGTCTCCGGCCGCCTCACCCCGCGCCCGCTCGATGAGCTCGCCGCCACCCAGCCCGCCGTGCACGCACGCCTGATCGCCGCCACCGAATTGCTCGAGCGCGACGGCCGCGATATGCAGGACATCGAATTCACCGTGGAATCCGGAACACTCTGGATGCTGCAGTCCCGCGCCGCCAAGCGGTCCGCGCGAGCCGCGGTGCGCACCGCGGTCGCCATGGTGGCCGAGGGTCTGATCAGCGCCGATGAGGCCCTGGATCGCATCACCGCCGATCAGGTGCGCGAGGTGCTGCGCCCGGCCTCGGGTGACACCACAGGTCGCGAACCCCTCGCCCGCGGCGAATCCGCCTGTCCCGGTCTGGCTTCCGGTGTGGTCGTGACCGATCCCGACGAGGCCGAGACCCGCGCCGAAGCCGGTGAGGACGTCATCCTGGTGCGCCCGACCACCAGTCCGGACGATCTGCACGGCATGATCGCCGCCCGCGCCATCGTCACCGAATTGGGCGGCACCACATCGCATGCCGCGCTGGTGAGCCGCGAACTCGGCCGCCCGTGTGTGGTCGGCTGCGGTCCGGGCGTGGTGGCGGCGCTGGTCGGCCGCACGGTCACCGTCGATGGCGGGGCCGGACTCGTGCTGGACGGCGAGATCGTCGCCAAGCCGGTCGAACAGGTCATTCTCGCCGATGTCGCCCAGCTGGCCCAGTGGGCCGGCGTGCCGGACGATCAGCTCGCCCAGCGCCTCGAAGAGCGTGCCACCGGATCGGAACCCACCGAGCAGGAGCAGGTTTCGACCGCGCACGCCCCCATCACCGAACTGGCGCTGCTGCGTCTGGTCGGCATCAAGGGCCGCGTGAACGCCGACAATCTGGCGCTCAGCCTGTTCGCCGACGCGGCCGAAATCGCCACGCACTGCGCCGGTCTCGTGGACGCGGGCCTGTGCGCGAACACTCCCGCGGGTTTCCGCCTCACCCCCGAGGGCCGCCCCCGCCTGGAACAGCTCCTCACCGAGGAGCGCGGCACCGTCGACGCCGCCGCACTCACCGTCGCCTACGACGAATTCTGTGTCTATAACGCTGATCTCAAGGTCATCATCACCGACTGGCAGATGAAGGATCCGGCCACGGTCAACGATCACGCCGATACCGATTACGACGCGGCGGTGCTCGCCCGCCTGGCCGACACCCACCGCGCGTTGCGCCCCCTGGTACAGCGCCTGGGCACCCTCGCCCCGCGCCTGTCCCGCTACGCCGATCGCCTGGACCGCGCCGTCGAGCGCATCGCCGAAGGAGATCACACCTACGTGGCCCGCCCCATCATGGACAGCTACCACACCGTGTGGTTCGAACTGCACGAAGATCTGATCGGCCTGTGCGGCCTCACCCGCGCCGAGGAAGCGGCGGCCGGTCGTGCCCACTGATCCCGCGGCCGCCATGGCCGTTTCGCGCTGGATCGACTTCGCCGAGATCGACAATGTCCGCGATCTCGGCGGGCTCCCGGTCACCGGCGGCGGCACCACCCGTTACGGCGTCGTATTCCGTTCCAGCACCTTGCAGCAGGCCACCCCCGCGGACCTGGGGCAGCTCCTCGAACCCCTCGGCCTGCGCACCATCATCGATCTGCGCCTGCCCGACGAGGTGGAGCGGGAGGGTTACGGCCTGTTCGCCGACGCCGCGGTGCACATCGCCAACCTGCCGATCCGCAAGTCGCCCCAGTCCTCGCTGGCCGCACGGGATCTCGTCCCGGATAAAACCCGGGTCGACCTCACCGACCTCTACGGCCAGTTGCTGGCGGGCAGCGGTGAGCACATCGTCGCCGCCGTCCGGCTGATCATCGATCCGGAACGCCGCTCGCTGCTGTTCCATTGCGCCGCGGGCAAAGACCGCACCGGCGTCCTGGCCGCGATCCTGCTCGACGCGGCGGGTGTGCCCGCCGAGGTGATCGCCGCCGACTACGCCCTCACCAATGAGCGCATGCAGCGCGTCCGCGACCGCCTGGACGCCCTGCCCTCGTATGCGGGTCTGCCGCAGGCGAATACCGGCATCCTGGCCATCACCCCGCAGGTGATGCTCGGTTTCCTGGAGAACCTGTACGCCGATCACGGCGGCGCGGCGAAATGGCTGCTCGCGAACGGGCTTTCGGAGGAGGAGCTGGAATCCTTCCGCGCGGCCATGGTCGAACCCGCCTGACGCGCCCTATGCGGGGGTGATGCGGATTTCGCCGTTTCCGCCCGGGAGCACGACCGGCAACAGTTCCGCGGCGGCCGCGTATACCGCCGCTTCCTCGGCCGGGGTGAGGGGATGCCACGGCGTCACCCGCAGGGTGTCGCCGTCGAGATCCCAACGGCCGTGCACGAATCCGTCGACCAGGTACATCGGCACACCGCCCGAGGCGATCTTGGCGATGCGGGCGCGGTCGGCATCGCAGATCACCCGGCTGCGGTCCTTGTGGCCGAGCAGGGCATTGTCGAACGCGGGCAGGAAGCGGACGGGAACGGGCAGGTCCGCATCGGCCAGCGGGGCATCGGGCAGGTCGAAGAGTTCGCGGCCGGACTCATCGCGGAGTACGCGCAGGCGAGGCCGTAGCCGCTCCATCACCTCCGCCAGCTTGGTTGTGCCGGACCAGGATTGGACGTCCGCTACGGTGGCCGGGCCGAAGGCGGCCAGATAGCGCAGGATCATGGTGTCGGGAGCCGGGGCGTCCAGGGGCGCGCCCAGCCATTCCTCGGCGAGACTGATGGAGACGCGGCGGTTGCGCCACGCACCCCACGCGCCCGCCTCCGGGTTGTGCACGACGGGGGTGAGCAGGCCGAGCGCCGCGGGCAGGCGTTCCGGATACGGGGTGGGGAATCGTTCGGCCAGGGTGCGGCTGATCTCGGTGCGGGTCAGGGTGCGGCCGGTCAGGAGATTCCTTCCGGCGGTGCGCAACTCGGTGTGGTCGAGGTGTTCGACCGCCTCGCGGTAGTAGGCGAGCCGCAATTGGGATTCCACCGCGGGGCGGACGGTGGGGTAGAGCCAGCGGTAGTCCGCCGCCGTGGCCAGGTGCACCGTGCGGCGAATCATGGTGGCGCGCACGATGGTCCGATCCCGGAGCAGTGAATCCAGTTCGGCGGTGCGGAAATCGGTGAGCCGGGTCCACAGGCCGATGAACGGCCAGTTCGCCTCCTGACCCTGTACCGCCACCAGATGCCGGATGAGCTCGGCGGCGGGCATGGTGACCCGTTCGGTCAGCAGCTGGCGCGTCAGTAGGGTCCGGTTCAGGCGGCGCGGTGAGATCTCCGTCATGAATCCAGTGTCCAACCTAATTAGGTCAGCCTGTGTCCTAGCTCGACAGAAGTTTGCGGCCCGCATGCCGGCTGTGCATCTGCGAGTTCGAATGTGCTGGCGCGCAACGAGAGTCGCAAAGAATCTTGATCCGGCGAGTTCGATGAGCTGTCATGCTGGGTCGGTGTCGACGATTGCGCTGTACTACCCCCGGATGCGTTTTCAAAGCGAGGACTGGCTCAAGCTGGCCATGCTGACCTGGGACCAGGTGGGGCGGATACGGCCTCGACTGGCCATGGACGCCGACTCCGACCTGGTGCGGGAGCTGGCGGCGGAATCGGACTTCCTGTTCGACCTGGAGCCGACTGAGCGGGAACTGGACACGGTGGGCCGGGTGTTCGGTGAGATCGTCGAGCTGGGCGGTGCGAGCCTGCGCGAGCGCTTCTCGGTGGCGAGCGCCCCGCAAGCGCCCCGGCAACCGCACTCGGCGGGCCTGCGCGCCAGATATCCCGGGCTGACGTGGGTCTACGCGGGCGGCGCGGGCCGCAAGATGACGCATCACCTGTTGCTCTCGCTGGTCGACGCGGAATTGGCGATCGTCCGGGAGCAGGACGGTGCGACCCACGTCGGACTGCATCCGGCCTTCGCGCGCATCTATCTGACCGCCCTCGCGGACGCGGTGACCGAGAACGCCCTGCTCTCGCCGGTCACCGACGATCTGGATGCGCACAGCGCCGTCGGCACCCTGGACCGGCTCTATGAATTACTGCTGGTGAAGGGCGCGACCCGCCCCGCCATCGGCGATGTCGATCACGCGTACATGCACATCGCGGTCGAGGCGGTACTGCGGCCGGTGAATATCACCGAGGTGCCCGTCCGCCGATTGATCGACTTCCGCGAACGCCATGCCGCCGAATTGGCGGCCTTCCGAAAACACGTGGGCTCGCTCGCGGAAGAACTGGCGCGCATCGGCGCGATCGAGAATCCGGTGGCCGCACACGCGCATCTGCACAGCGTCTACCGCACCACCACCAAACCGCAGCTCGATGAACTACGCCGCGCCCTACACGGATTCGGGCTCGAATCCGGTACCGGCATGCTCGGTCTCAAGGTTGATCTCACGGGCGCGTCCGGCACCGTGGTCGGCGGCTTCGCCGCAGCGGCCGGACAACCGGTGGTGGCCGCGGCCGGACTGACCCTCACCATCGCCCCGTACGTGGCGGGCCGCCTCAAAGCCAGGCGCACACTGCGCGAACAATCCTCGGTGGCCTACCTGCTCGCCGTGGACCGCGATCTCGCGAGCCGATCCCTCTTCAAGCGCCGCTGAATCCCGTAGTCGATCTTCCGGATTCGGGCGTATGAGTCCCGGGGAACTGGGATTCTGAAGGGGAGTCGAGTGTCCACCCAGCGTGGGGAGGCAAGGCAATGGCCCGGATCGGCGTTATCAGCATTTGCGATGGTCGTGACCGCGTGCACGAGGAAATCGTCGGATTCATTCGTACGACCCGGGATCGGCGGGCGGCGTGCCAGTTGATCGGCGACAGCCCGGACGAATTCCGCAGGGCGGGCTGACATGCTGCTCGGCATCGATATCGGGACCTCGGGATCCAAGGGCGTACTCGTCGACCACGACGGCATGGTGACGCTGCGAGCCGAACGGCCGCACGGTGTTTCGACGCCCCGGCCCGGCTGGGTGGAACATGACGCGGAGACGGTGTGGTGGGCGGACTTCCTCGCCATCGCGCGCGAGCTGGTGGCGGCGTCCGGCGGGGCGCGGATCGACGGTATCGCGGTAAGCGGTATCGGGCCCTGCCTGCTACCCGCCGACCGCGACGGGCGGCCGTTGCGCCCGGCCATCCTCTACGGCGTCGACACCCGCGCTGGCATCGAAATCGAGGAACTGACAGCGGAATTGGGTGCGGACACGGTGCTGGAGCGCTGCGGTTCACCACTCACCAGTCAGGCCGTCGGACCGAAACTGCGCTGGCTGGCCCGGCATGAGCCGCAGGTCTGGAAACAAACCCGAATGCTGTTGATGGCCAGTTCATTCCTGGTGCATCGACTAACCGGGCGCTATGTGCTCGACCATCAATCGGCCAGTCAGTGCGTGCCCATGTACGACCTGATGGCTCGCACCTGGGCCACCGACTGGGCCGATTCGGTCGCCCCGGGCCTGCCGTTGCCCGAATTGGCCTGGCCCACCGAGATAGTCGGCCGCGTGACCCCGCAAGCCGCCGCGGTGACCGGACTTCCGGCCGGTCTGCCGGTCACCACCGGCACCATCGACGCCTGGGCCGAAGCCGCGGGGGTCGGCGTCCGCGCGCCCGGCGATGTCATGATCATGTACGGCACCACGCTGTTCCTCACCCAGGTGCTCACCGAGCCCAGCCCGCATCCGGGCCTGTGGACCACCTGCGGAACCTGGCCCGGCACATACACATCCGCCGCGGGCATGGCGACCTCGGGCGCGGTCACCGACTGGTTCCGCACCCTGTCCGGCGGCGAATTCACCGATCTGGTCGACGAGGCGGCGAACGTTCCACCCGGCAGCCGCGGTCTGCTGGTGCTGCCCTACTTCGCGGGCGAGCGCACCCCGCTCTTCGATCCCGACGCCCGCGGCATCATCGCGGGCCTGACCCTGACCCATCAGCGCGCCGATATCTACCGCGCGATCCTGGAGGGCATCGGCTACGGCGTTCGCCACAATCTCGAAGCCATGACCGTCGCGGGCGGTACGCCGACACGTTTGGTCGCGGTCGGCGGCGGCACCAAGGGCGGGCTGTGGACCCGGATCATCTCCGATATCACTGGTCTCCCACAGCAACTCCCCGCCGACACCATCGGCGCATCGCTCGGTGATGCCCTGGTGGCGGCGGAGGCCATCGGCCTGGATACCTCCGGCTGGAACCCGATCACCACCACCATCGAGCCGGATCCGGGTAATACGGCTCGATACGCGCCCTATTACCGCCACTACCGCAGCCTTTACGAATCCACCCGGGCCACCACGCATTTCCTCGCGGCCGAACAGCACCGCGCCGCCGGATGAATCGCTCGCGTCCGGCGGTGTGCCACAGGGTGATCCGGCGGGCACGATGGGAATCAGGCGGTGTGCGAGAGGATCTCGGGCACGACGGCATCCCAGGTGTGCGAGGGGAGGGTTTCGTGGCCGGTCCGCTCCAGCGGTACGAAGCGCGCGCCGGGAATCTCGGCCGCCAGGGCACGGCCGTGCTCGATCGGGAAGAGCGGATCCTCATCGCCGTGCAGCACCAGGGTGGGGATCGCGATGTCGCCGAGGCGATCTCGCCAGGGCTGCCCGGCGTCGATGAGATACGGATTGGTGAGCTGGGCGGCGATATTCGCCGCGCGGTCCACCACGAGCTCGGCTTGCGCGCGCTGTGCGGCGGTGTCGAACGGCCGGGAGCGCGCCGCGAACGGGCGCATACCCTCGACCAGATAGTCGACCACCGCATCGCGGTCGGCCCAGTCCGGAGCCGGTTCCTCGGCGGCGAAATACTTTGCCAGCTCCGGTGAGATACCGGGCAGATCCGATTGGGTATGGCCCGGACCGCCCGGTGTACCGGAGGCGATGGTGAGACTCGCGACGAGTTCGGGATGATCCAGCGTGAGCAGCTGCGCGACGGCCGAGCCCTGGGACATACCGACCAGATGCGCCCGCCCGATCCCGAGCTCCCGGATGAGCGCGGCGGTATCGGCCACCAGATCGTCCAGCCCGTAACCGGGTTCGCCCACCGGGAAGGTGGTCGAGCGCCCGGCATCGCGGCTGTCCACCCGCACGACATAGCGTCCGCCCGCCACCAGTCGCTCGACGAATCCCGGTTCCCACGCCAGTAGCGATTCCCCCGCACCGTGCAGCAGCACGATGGCCGGATCGCCCGGATCCCCGGCGCTCGCCACGCACAGGTCGACGTCGTTCACCCGGATGATCCGTTCGAGAGAACCCATGACCACTCCTCGATCTCGTTGCAGGTATGGGGGACAGTAGCTTTCACCACCGACAGGTTCGACCCTTTCGGCGTGCCCGCCCCGATGCGCCGCCGCCCCGGTTCCGATAGTTCAACCCCCGGTTACCCGCCGGTTGCGCCCGCGCTCGGATCGGCAGACAGGGCGGCCCGGAAGTGGTACAACTTGCGCCGTGGCATGGACGTTGCGGCTCAATGAGCAAGAAGAGGCTGCGCTACATGCGCAAGCGGCACTGGAGGGTAGATCCAAGCAGGAGATCACCCGGGACGCACTGCGCACCTATCTGGAGCGCCAGCGCACCTGGGAGGAATTCCTCTCCGACGATCCGGTGGTGTTCGGTTAGACCTCAGTTGTAGTAGGCGTCTCGAATGGTTGCGTAGCGTTCGCGGATCGCCGCGCCGGTGGCCGGTGTGGCGGTGTGGAATTCGGTGGCCTGCGGAATGGGCCAGCGCGGCGGGAGGGGTCCGCCGCGCAAAGCCCAGGCGGCCTGGCGGGCCGCGCCGATGGCCACGTATTCGCCCGGATGCGGCACCGCGACGGTGCGGCCGAAAATGGTGGCCGCCGCGTGTGCGATGAGGCGCGAGCGGGCGGCCCCGCCGATGAGCAGAATGCGCCGCGGGGTGGTGGGCAGCCGGTCGAAGGCATCGGCGATATTGCAGAGCATGCCCTCGATCGCGGCCCGCGCCAGATGATGCGGGCGCATGGTCGCCGGGCGCAGGCCGTGCAGGCTGCCGGTGGCGTCCGGCAGATTCGGCGTGCGCTCACCGGTGAGATAGGGGAGCAGGGTCAGCCCGTCCGCACCCGCCGGGGATTGTGCGGCAAGCACTTCCAGCCCGGAGATATCGGTGCCCAGCAGGGTCGCGGTGGCATCCAGGACGCGTGCGGCATTGAGCGTGCACACCAGCGGCAGGAACGCTCCGGTGGCGTCGGCGAAACCGTTCACGGCTCCGGTGGCATCGGCACTCGGCCGCATGGACCGGGTGAAGATGGTGCCGCTGGTTCCCAGTGACACCACCACATCACCGTCGGCGATACCCAATCCCAGTGCGGCGGCGGCATTGTCGCCGGTTCCGGCCGCGACCAGCCGCCCGCCCGGCGTATGCCCGGCCACCTCGGCCGGATCGAGCACCCGGGGCAGTCCGGGCGTGCGACCGCGTAAAGCCATGGCCAGCAGGTCGGTTCGATAGTGCCCGGTGGCGGGCGACCAGTACCCGGTCCCGGACGCCTCACCGCGATCGGTGGTCGGCTCCTCTTCCGGATGCCCGCCGCGCAACTGCCAGGTCAGATAGTCGTGCGGCAGCAGCACCCGCATCGTGCGATCCGCGAGTTCGGGTTCGTGATCGGCGAACCAGCGCAGTTTGGCCACGGTATGCGCGGCCAGCGGCACACTGCCCACCGCATCGGCCCACGCCTGCGGCCCGCCCAACTCCGATACCAACTGCGATGCCGCCTCGGCCGAGCGAGTGTCGTTCCACAGCAGCGCGTCCCGCACCGGCACGCCCGCCACGTCCACCGCGACCAGCCCGTGCTGCTGCCCCGCGACCGCGATGGCCTCCACATCCCGCATCATTCGATCGCAGGCCGAACGCAGCGCGTCCCACCACAGCGCTGGCGCTACCTCCGTGCCCTCCGGATGCGGTATCTGCCGCTGTCGCAACACCGTTCCGGTGTCGGCGTCGCACACCACAAGTGTGCAGGATTGCGTCGAAGAGTCCACTCCGGCAACGACCGTCATTGGCCCCTACCCGTTCCTATCGTGCCGCCCGTCCGGGATGCAGCTGGATTTTGCGGCCGGTGCCCGCGCGGAAAGTCCGCAGGGCATCACCGAATTCGTCGAGCGCGAAATCGTGGGTGATCATGGTTTCGGCGTCGATGACGCCTTCGCCGAGCAGATCCACGGCTCGCCCGAAACTGTGCAGGACCGCCATCGAACCGACAATGGTGATCTCGTCGTTGTACACGCGGAACGGGGAGATGACCGCGCGCGCGTCGGCCGCCGCGACCCCGAATTGCTGATAGGTGCCGCCGCGCCGCACCCGCGATAGGCCGTCCTCGATCGCGGCAATCGTTCCGCTGCAGTCGATGACGATCTCCCAGCCCTCCGGCCGATCCATATCGTCGGCGGAGACGGCGGCCGCGTCCGCGCCGAGCGTGCGCGCCACCGCGAGCCGATCGGCATTGGTATCGGCCATCGATACCGACGCCGCCCCGGCCGCGATCGCCAATTGCAGCATGAGCAGACCCATGGTGCCCGCACCGTAGATCAGATAGTGCGAGCCGAGTTGCCGTGGCAGCACATCGAATCCGTGCACCGCGCAGGAGAGCGGTTCCACCAGTGCGCCATGCGCGGCGGACAGATGCCCGGGCAGCCGATAACAGTTGGCGGTCGGCACTTTCACGTACTCGGCCATCGCGCCGTCGACGGTATCGCCGATGGCGCCCCAGTTCTCGCAGAGATTGCCGCGCCCGATCGCGCAGTAGTGACAGCGCCCGCAGAACAGCGAGGGATCGACGGCCACCCGATCACCCACGCGCACTCCGGCGGCGCCGGACCCGAGAGCTACGATCTCCCCGGCGAATTCGTGTCCCGGGATGATCGGATAGGGCGTCGGCGGGAATTGTCCCTCGACGATATGGATATCCGTACCACAAATCCCGACCGCATCGACTCGGACCACCGCTTCCCCCGCCCCCGGCGTGGGATCCGGCACAGTTTCGACCGAGAACTTCGCGGGCTTCTCGACCACTAACGCGCGCATACAAATACCATGCACCCGATCACCGCCCGGTCGGCGCGTTTTACCCAATAGCAATCACATCGTCGATCTCATTTCGTCCTGATTGCGGGCGGAATTAGGGGGATCGGGGGATCAACGGACCGATTGGTACCACAGTGCGGTGGTCGAAACATGGGCGTGTTCGAGTGGAAGATAGTGCCCGTCCTCGCGCCTGCCCAGTGCCTGCACGGTGGCCCGCAGACCGTGTTCGAAACAGATCGGATCGGGAATGTGCCAGCGGTACATGCCGAATCGCTGCTGCGGCTCGTAGATGCGATCGCGCGGCTGCACCTGCACCAGACCCAGATACGGTGTCGAGTAAGGCAGTTGCGCGCCGTTGAGATCGAAATTCCAAGCGCCGCCGAAATAATCCTCGGTACCGGTGCCGCAGATGGTCGGGAATTCGTCGTCGTCATCGAGATAGAACTTGAGCTCGCCCTCACCCCACCAGCCGGGCACGCGCGGTTCGATCGCCAAATAGGTGCCCACATAGCGGCCCGCCGCGCCCGCGACTTCCACGAGCGGATGCACCGCGGGGGAACCGAGCGGATCACTACAGCGCCAGCGCGCGTGCAGATATCCGGCGCTATCGGGTACGTCTTCTTCCAGATAGGTGATCTGGTAGTACACCGGCACCGTGCGTTCCGCGCCATTGTGCAGTGTGATGAGCGCGTGCGCGCCGAACGGCATGGGCCAGTAGCTGTTCAGACCGCCCGCCGGGGCCACCACGATCATCTGCGAATTGACCAGTGCCAGTTGCTCCCAGCCGTTGCAGAAGAAATCGCCCAGCGGCACCGCGATCGCGGCCTCGGGTGAGCCGTCCCAGTACACCTGAAGGGTGAAGTCCCGCAGCAGGGTGCGGTCGGTGGTGAGCCAGATATGCCGGATCACACCGGGTCCGGTGATATCGGCGAGCGTGACGGTTTGTCCGGGTTCGATATCGACCGAGGGCGAGACCTTCCAGCCGCGGCCCAGTCCGGCGGCTGCGTACGCCCCGGTTCCGGAGATGGCGCGCCCGCCCGCACCGGGCTCGCCGGTGGGGTTCTCCGCGCTGATCGAGCGGGTGCGCCGCCCGTCGAGCTGCCAGATCTCCTGCACCGTGCGAATTTTCGCACGTACCGGGGGCGCGTGTCCCGGACATGCGGTCTTCGGAGTGTCCCCGTCACACGCGAATGCCGGCGCCATCCCACACGTGGCGCCGGCATTCGGTGGTTCGGCGACTAGCTACCGAAGGACCCGGTGGAGATGCCACCCTTCTCGATCAGCTTGTCCTGCAGCAGCTTCACGGTCTGGGCATCGACGCCCAGGCCCTTGGCGATGAAATCGTTCATCGAACCGTAGGACGCCACGGCCTGGGTCAGCGCCGCGTCCAGGTAGTCCTGCTGCACACCCAGCACGGGCTCGAACAGGGTGCGGTCCTTGACCAGACCCTGGGCGACCAGCGCGCCCAGGGTGGCCTTGTTGCTGCCCGCCAGGCGATCGTTGGACAGCAGGAAGTTGCTGTTGATCTGCGCCTGCGGGGTGCCCAGGATATTCATCAGGAACGCGGTCATCAGACCGGTGCGGTCCTTACCGGCGGTGCAGTGGTACAGCACGCCGCCGGAGGTGGTGGCGATCTCCTGCAGCGCCTGACCGAACTGACCGCGTGAGGTGGCGTCGGTGATCATCCACCTGTAGTAGTCACGCATGTACTGCGCGCCCTTGCCATCGCCGAGCGCGGCCTGCTGCGCGTCCGGGCCGCCCTGGACGAGCTTGCCGAAGAACACGTAGAAATCGTTGGCCGGATCGTAGACGGGCAGCTTCAGGCCGGTGATCCCGGCGGGTAGCGGCTTATCCGGATTGGCGCCGCTCTCGGTCGGGCTGCGGAAGTCGATCACCTTGGTGATGCCCGCGGCGGTCAGGGTCGACAGATCGGCGTCGGTGAGCCGGTTCAGCGCGTCGGCGCGGAACACCAGGCCCGCCTTGATCTTGCCGTTCTGCGCGGTCACGCCGCCGATGTCACGGGCATTGGGTGCGGCCTGGAGTTTGAAGTCCACACCGATCGGGGCCTGCTGCGCGATCGCGATCGGGGCCGCCGTCGCGGGGGTCATCGCGATCGGGAAGACGGTGATCAGCGCGGCGGCTACACCTGTCAGGGTGCCGCGTACTGCGCGCGAAATCGTCACTATCGATTTTCCTTTCCATCACGAGCCGGACAGTGGGTATCCGGCCCGGGTTCATGGGCCCGCGCGCGGCTATTCGGCGTCGGTGAGCAGGGTGATGGTGCCCGCCGCCCCGTCGACCCGCACCCGCTGTCCGTCCTTCAGGCTGGTGCTGGCGGTCTTGGTGTCGACCACGCAGGGCACGCCGAATTCGCGGGCCACGATCGCGGCATGCGATGCGGCGCCGCCGATATCGGTGACCACCGCGCCCGCGTAGCCGAACATGGCGGTGTGGCCGGTATCGGTGACGGCGGCGACCAGGATGTCGCCGGGCTCGATATCGTCATCCAGCGACAGCACCTTCTTGACCACGCCCTCCACCACGCCGGGGCTCACCCCGAGACCGGTGAGGGTCTCACCGACCGGCAGCGCGCCGGAGATCTCCTCGGGCTCCCAGACGCCATTGATGACATCGGGCATGCGCAGACCCTGGAACTTGATCCGCTCCGCGCGGCGGCGAGCCACCCGCTCCTTCAGATCGGTGGGGGCCCAGAGGATTTCATCGAGGGTGAGGAAGGCCGAATCCTCGATTGCGGTGAGCTTGCCCGCCTGGATCAGGCGCGCCGCGCGCTCCTGGGTGACCAGGCGCAGGCAATTGGTAACCCGCACAACGGCATCGCGGGCGCGCTCGCGGTAGACGGTCGCGCCGACCGCCATCTTGGCGGTGCGGCCGGTCGGATCTGCGACCGGTTCCCGGTGCGGCGCGGGCATTTCCGCGGCGCGACCGGCGGCGGTCACCAGCAGTTCGGGGCGATCGCCGAAGGTGGCGTTGATGAGTTCGCACTCACCCGGGCCGCGGTGTCCGATCCGGGCCAGCTCCTGATCCAGGGCCTTGGCGAACTCCGGCGACTTCTCCCGGGCCGCACCCACATCACCGCTCTTGGCGATGTTCTGGAGTCCGGAATCCTTGCGGCACAGGGCCGCCAGGCGTTCCACGGCCAACATGGTCTTGGCCGACTCGAGGCGCTCCAGATTGATCTTCACCTCGCCCTTGTGCGCGGCGGTAGCGGCCCCGGTCATCATGACGCCGATGGAGGCGGCCTGCCACGCCTGGTTCAGGCGGTCCCGCCACAGCAGCGCGCGGGCGTGCAGCTGTTCATCGGTGAGCTCGGAAATACGGTCGCGGTCAAGGGCTTCCGCGTGCGAGGCGGCGTTGATCAGCTCCGCGGTCTTGCGGAAACTCAGCGCGGTCGCGCCGACTCGGCCCAGTGCCTTGAAGGTGCCCAGGCGAGCGGAGAATCCGCTCGCCATGGCCGGGCGGCCCTTGGGGTGCAGTTCCACATCGCCGATGGCGCCGTAGACATCGCGGCGCACGCTCTCCTCATCCCAGCCCGGCATATTCTCCGCGGAGAACACGCCGATGGAGGCGTTGATGTACATATTGTGGCCCATGACGCCGGTCACCCGGGACACCCAATGTTCCAGTGCCACACCCTCGATGGCGATCATATGGCCCATCGCCTCATTGCCCAGGCGGATCGCGCCCGCCTGCAGATCGATGGTGAGCGGGGTGAGCGGACCGGGCAGCGCCTCGGAGGTGTTGGTGGCGGTGAAGACCGGGATGCGGTCGTCCATCAGATCGTCGAACTCGCCCTGAAGTCCTTCGGGGGCAGAGGTTTTCAGCTGGTAGCCGTCCGAGGTGGGTGCGTTCTGCGGCACCACGTGCGCGGGCAGCGGAATCGCGCCGCGCCGGTTCCGGATGCCGGAGCCGGAGGCTTTGCGCCCGTGCAGACCGCGCACCACATCGGCGACCGTCTCGCGGGCGGTCCAGCCGTACCGGAAACCCCACTCCTCACGGGCGGCGACGGTATCGACCGGGGTGCGGTTCGCGGCCGAACGGGGCAGCCACGCGGAGTATTTGACGCCTTCATCGGCGAGCGCCTTGCGCACGTCATCGCCGGAGACCTCGCCGGGAGCGGCCAGGCCGACGGTGCCGGTGCGCTGGGAGAGCGCGGCCAGCACCAGGAAGCGCTCCAGATCGTCATAGTGCAGCACCTGCAATGCGGCATTGCCGCGCGCACCGGCCAGATTCTCCAGCGCGCGCCAGCTGCCGCCGTCGATGCGGCGACCGGCGACCAGGGCGGTACGCACGATCACCGCGTCCACGCCGCTACCGGCCACGATCCGCTCGACCGACGAATCCGAGCCCGCCGCAACGGGAATCACCAGGCGCGCACCGGTGGCCTGCGCGGCCGCGACGATTCCGGCGACCGCGCGGCCCGCCAGATGCACCACGGCGTCCGCACCGGCGGCGGCGCGGGCGCACACCTGCGCATCGGACAGATCGCCGACGATCACCTCGACGCGCGGGTCCACGTAGCGGTTGCGCTGCCGGTCCAGGCCGACGACCTCGTGCCCGGCGGCCAGCAGCATGCGCGCCACAGACCGTCCGCTGGGCTCGGTGACTCCGGTGACCAGAATCCGCATTGACTCTCCTCCAACTCGTGCGGCGACCCCAACCACAGTGACGCCGTTCACACACCATCCCCAGTGCGCTGCCCCGGGACCGGTCACAGTCCCGGTCAACGGGATAGACGAGTCGGTGAGCAAGATGGGGCGCTATGTCCGACCGGTCCGAGCGGGCACCGTGCAGGCATGACAGCGCGCAATTCGGTCACGCCCCGGGCGGCCGGCGAGGTGAGCAACTACGACATCGAGACCGATGTACTGGTCATCGGCTACGGCGCGGCCGGTGCGAGCGCCGCGTTCGAAGCGGCGCGCACCGGTGCGCGGGTGCTCATCCTGGACCGCTCCGGCGGCGCGGGCGGGGCCTCGGCCATGTCCGGCGGTGAGATCTACCTCGGCGGAGGCACCCCGATCCAGGTGGCCTGCGGTTTCGACGACACCCCGGAGGCGATGGCGGCCTTCCTGAAAGCCGCCATGGGCGCGGGCGCGGACACCGCCAAGATCGACGAGTACAGCGCGGGCAGCGTCGAGCATTTCCACTGGCTGGTGGATCGCGGCGTGCCCTTCAAGCCGACCATGTGGGACGCGCCCACCTGGGTGCCGCCGACCGATGACGGGCTCATGTGGCTGGGCGAGAACAGTTGGCCCTTCACCGAATCGGCCGCACCCGCCCCGCGCGGGCACCGGCCCACCGCCGCGAACTTCGGCGGCAAGCTCCTGATGGAATGCCTGTCCGGCGCGGCCGAATCCGCCGGTGCCACGGCGCTTTTCGACACCCAGGCCACCACGCTGATCGTCGGCGACGACGGCGTGGTCGCGGGTGTGGTCGCGCGGCAGTACGGCAGGGAGATCACCATCCGCGCCCATCGCGGTGTCGTCCTGACCACCGGTGGGTTCGTCGATAACGACGCCATGCTCACCGCGCACGCCCCGGAACTGCTGGGCCACACCAAGGTCAGCGCGGGCACCGATGACGGCAGCGGCATCCGCATGGCCCAGGCGCTCGGCGCGGCCGTGCGTCATATGTCCTCCGGCCAGGTCGGCATGTCCCTGATCCCGGGGCTCGCGGCGCGCGGCATGGTCGTCAACGCGCGCGGTCAGCGCTTCATCAATGAGGACACCTATCCGGGCCGCATCGGCCAGGCCGCGCTCTACCGCAACAATATGGGCGGCGCGTGGGCGGGCGGCGATTCGGCGGTCTGGGTGATCGTCGACGAACAGGGCTTCGAGGACGTCCCCGAACCCCAGCGCTGGGGCGTACAGCCCACCCATGTCGCCGAAACTCCCGCCGAGCTCGAACAACTCACCGGCCTGCCGACCGGCTCGCTGACGGCCACCATTGCCCGCTACAACGAATCCGCTTCGGCCGGAAAGGATCTCGATCTGCACAAGGCGTCACGCTGGCTGCGGCCGTTGACCGCGCCGCTGGCCGCGATCGATGTGAAGGCCGGTATCCGCCCGCCCGCCGAGGCTGGTGACCGGCGCGGCACCGGGGCCTCGGTCTTCACCCTCGGCGGCCTGCACACCGACCTCGACGGCCACGTCCTGGACCTGAACGGCGACCGCATCCCCGGATTGTTCGCGGCGGGCCGGGCCGCCAACGGCCTGCACGGCTTCGGGTACATCTCCGGCACCTCCCTGGGGGACGGCACCTTCTTCGGCCGCCGCGCCGGAACCGCCGCCGCTCGCACCGAATAACTCGCGGGCGGCTTCCGCGCAATCGCGGAGCGGGGGTGTTGATCGCCCGCGCCCGGGTATCGCCGGTGTGTGAGCTTCGATCTGACACCGACGGCCGCGCAGCACGATCTGGCCAAGCGGACACACGTATTCGCGGAGGAGGTCGTGCGGCCGGTGGCGGCGCGGTACGACCGGGAGCAGGAATTCCCCTGGGAGGTCTTACAGGAGGCGGCCGAGCGGGGGTTCTACAGTCCGCTGTTCTATCGGGATCTCATCGGGGATCCCACCGGACTGTCGCTGCCGATTTTCATGGAGGAGCTGTGCTGGGGCTGTGCGGGCATCGGATTGGCGATTGTGATGCCCGCGCTGGCTCTCTCCGCCATCGGCCGGGCCGCCACCCCCGAGCAGATGTTGCGGTGGGCGCCCGAATGTTTCGGCACACCGGGGGATTTGAAGCTCGCGGCACTGGCGATCTCCGAACCGGAGGGCGGCAGCGATGTGCGCAATCTGCGCACCAGAGCCGTTCGCGACGGTGACGACTGGATCATCCACGGGCACAAGATGTGGATCGGCAACGGCGGTATCGCCGATGTGCACGTGGTGAACGCGGTGGTCGATGAGGAACTGGGACATCGCGGGCAGGCGCTGTTCATCGTCCCCGGTGGCACGCCCGGCCTCGAGATGGTGCGCAAGCTCGACAAACTGGGGTGCCGGGCCTCGCATACGGCGGAGTTGACCTTCACCGGCGTGCGCGTACCCGGGGAGAATCTGCTCGGGGGAGCGGACAAGCTCGAACATGTGCTCGCCAAACGGCGCGAGGCGGTCCGGGGCGGCGGCTCCGGCTCGGTGACACTGGGGACCTTCGAGCAGACGCGCCCCATGGTGGCCGCGCAGGCCATCGGAATCGCCAGGGCCGCAATCGAATACATGACCGCCTATGCCACGCGCCGGGAAGCCTTCGGCGGGCCGATCATCGATAACCAGGGAATCGCTTTCCCCATCGCGGATCTGGCCACGCAGCTCGATGCCGCGCGTTTGCTGACCTGGCGGGCGTCGTGGATGGCCGCCCAGGGGGTGCCGTTCGAACGCGGTGAGGGCTCGATGTCCAAGCTGGCGGCCAGTGAACTCGCGGTGCGGGCCACCGAGCGAGCCATTCAAACCCTCGGCGGCTGGGGGTACATCACCGACCATCCGGTCGAGAAATGGTATCGAGATGCCAAGCTGTACACCATCTTCGAGGGCACCAGCGAGATTCAGCGCATGGTGATCTCGCATGCGCTGGGCGCGGCCGAGGGCAGGCCGCCGCTGCACATTGACCTGGAACCCTCGGGCGGACCGCTGAACCGCGTATTCGGCCGCGGCACGCCGGTGCGCACCAGGGCCGCCGCGGCCGCGCTGAATATGCGCGACCGCGTTCCGGAGCCGGTCAAGCAGGCCGCCCTGCGGATCTTGCGCCCGCCGCGCTGATCACCTGATGACGACCAGCGAGGTCGGCGACGGATCCGGGACGGCGGGCTCGGGCGTGACCTCCATGACGGCTTCGGCGACAGCGAGCCGCACATTCAGTCGCGGTGGATTACGCAGACCCGAATCACCTTGCAGCAGTAGGCGAACTGCCGCCCACGGCATGTTGACATCGGCGAACGCGGTCTGGAACAGCCCCGCCGATGGTCGTGGATTGGCCTCCAGCAGAACGGGTTTGCCCTTGTGGAACCGCAATTGCACATTGGTCAGATAGGCCAGTTCGAAATGTTCGACCAGCCTGCGCGCGATGGCGACCGCCTCCGGATCCTCCAGCAGCATGCGGAACCGCCCCTGTTTGGAACGCGGAATGCCAACCAGCAGTTCACCTCCCGGTGCGGACAGGCAGTCGATGCTGATCTCCGGCCCGTCCAGGAACGGCATGACGAGCAATTCCGGGACGCGCTCGCCCAGATCGGCGGCGCGTCGCATGGCATCGGCGACCGCCGCGACCGAGGCCGTCGGCATGGGCGGGGCCAGCAGATCCGCCATGCTCAACGGCCGATCCTGCAGCATGCGGAAGCCGAAGGCCGAATACTCGCCGCTGGGCTTGACGCAGAGCGACTCATCGGTGAGCGAGAGCTCCTCGACGGCCGCCAGCAAGCCCTCCGCATCGTCCACCGCCCGCCACGGCGGCACGGGAATGCCTGCCGCACCGGCGGATTCGTAGGTGGAGACCTTATTGGTCAGCACCTGCACCGCCGCCGGCGGCGAACACATCAGGCTGGTGCCGATCGCGGCGAAGTCCGCGCTGCGGCCCGCGAGCGCGGTGAGCCGGCGCGGCGGGATGAGCACATCGATTCCGTGTTCGCGGCAGAAATCCAGCGCGAACTCGGCGTACTCGTCATCCCCGACATGCCGCGGTTCGACGACCGGCACATCGCAGACCGAGAGCGCGACCGCTCCCGGATCCACGTTTCCGGCGTATATGGTGACATCGACCCCATCGGGGTTTCCTCGTAGCAAACGCATTACCTGGGCGCTGACAGCCCCGGCACTGCTCAGCCAAATCCGAAGCGTTATAGCAACGCTCCTCTCTACTTCTACTGCGGCCGAGCGGTGCGAACCTTGGCGCGATCGGGTGGTGCGCGGATCGTAGCCCGGTTCGGTGACGATCGGATTTCGGCGAGAAAGACCCCCGGTTTCCCTGCCGCTCGACATCTGCCGAATGCCTGCGGGCGAAACCAACCTCTGCGCGAGCACGCTACTACGAACGGTGCTGGTCCGCCTTCCGGCGCGGCCCGGGCGGCCGGATCGAAATCGATTCGGTATCAACACATTTGGATCGAGGTCCGATCGCCCGCACGGAGGCCGTCCGAGGACCCGGCGTGTCGTGTAGCCGGAGAATTGCCGGGGGCGGGAAGACTCGGGGTATGACTACCGAGCCACGGCAGGGCGAGTCGGTGCCCACGCGGATCTGGGGCTGGCTGCGGGCGGCCGAACACGCGGTCCGGCCGAACTATGCCGGGGTGGTGGTGGCCGCCATCTTCTTCGCATGGTCGGTATCGCCCTCGCTGCTGCCGCGTGAGTGGATCTTCCAGGGGCTGGTGAGCGGGATCAGCGCGGTCATCGGGTACGGGGTGGGATGCGTACTGGATTGGGCGTTCCGCAAATGGGTGTGGCCGCGCCTGCCCGCCGCGTGGCGCGAGCGGGCCGGGCGATGGCAGCCCTCGGACCGGGCGCGGCAGATCACCAAGCTCGTCATCGTGGTGGGCGCGGCCGTCGGGGCGGCGGCGGTGCTGGCGCGCTCGGCCCGCTGGCAGCGCGACCTCGAGGTGCTGATGGGTATGGCTCCGACCAACACCTCGAGCTATCTGCGCACCGAACTCGTGGCGGCGGCGACCGTGGCGCTGGTGATCGGTGCGTATCGCGCGGTGCGATGGCTGTTCCGGCTGCTGATCCGGGTGCTCAATATCGATTGGCGGATTCCGCGCGGTATCGCGGTGCCGGGCGCGGTGGTGGTGATCGCGGTGCTCTCGGTGCTGCTGTTCCAGGGCGTGCTGGCGAAAGCCTTTTTCTCCGTGGCGAATTCGGCGTTCAGCGTGCGCAACAGCAATACCTCTCCCGCGGCGGTGCAACCGCAGTTGCCGGAGCGGTCGGGGAGTCCGCAATCGCTCGCGCCGTGGAATACCCTCGGCTCGGAGGGGCGCTGGTTCGTGTCCTATGTTCCGACCGCGCAGCGCATCGCCGAGGTGACGGGAAAGCCTGCGCGCGAACCGATTCGGGTGTACGCCGGGTTGGAATCGGCGGAGACCGAAGAGGACATCGCGAACCTGGTGGTCAAGGAACTCGATCGCACCGATGCCTGGGATCGTCAGGCGCTGGTGGTGGTGACGACCACCGGCACCGGCTGGGTGGATTCCACCACCGCCGCCTCCATCGAATACATGTACGGCGGGGACAGCGCGATCGCCGCGACGCAGTACTCGTATCTGCCGAGTGTGCTGTCATTCCTGTCGGATAAGGAGAAGGCCGCCAATGCCGGGCGGCTGGTGGTGCACGCGGTGCACGAGCGCTGGGCGCAACTGCCGCCGGACCATCGGCCCAAACTGCTGATCTACGGCGAGAGCCTGGGCTCGCAGGGCTCCGAGGCCGCGTTCACCGGACTCGATGACATTCGCACCCTGGTCGACGGCGTGCTCTGGGTCGGACCGCCGAATTCGAATCGGCTGTGGACGCAGATCACCGAACGCCGCGATCCCGGCACCCCCGAAATCCTGCCCATCTACGCGGATGGCCTGGTGGTCCGCTTCGGTGCGACCGCCGCTGACCTCGAACGCCCCGACCGGCAATGGCTCTCGCCCCGCGTGGTCTATCTTCAGCACGCCTCGGACCCCATCGTCTGGTGGTCACCGGATCTGCTCTTCACGCAGCCCGATTGGCTGAAGGAACCCCGCGGTTCGGATGTCTCCAAATCCATCCGCTGGTGGCCCGTCGTCACCTTCTGGCAGATCAGCGCCGACCTGGCCCACGCCCAGAAGGTCCCATCGGGCCACGGCCACCGCTACGGCACCACCGTCCTGGACGGCTGGGCCGCGGTAACCCAACCCGCCGACTGGACCCCCGACCGCGTGCAGCGCATCCGCCAAGCCCTCGACGAAGACATCACCTGGGAGTACGCCCACAAATAGTGCGAAGCGGTGTGGCATTTACCTGCCGCCGATTCCGTTGACCGGGACTTTTCGACTCGGCATAGTGTCGCGCGCCATAGCGTCGGGTGCAGGAACCACTGCACGAGGAGGAAACACCCGCATGACTAACAAGGTGCTCGATCGGGTTCGCGATCTGCTGCCCGCTATCCGGGAACGCGCGGTGCAGGCCGAAGAGCAGCGGCGGGTGCCCGACGCCAGCATTGCCGAACTCACCGAGGCCGGGGTGTTCCGCATGTTGCAGCCCAAGCGTTTCGGCGGCGACGAGGCCTCCCCGGTGGACTTCTACCAGGTGGTGCGCGCGGTCGCGACCGCCTGCCCGTCCACCGCGTGGGTGACCTCGGTGCTCGGCGCGCACCCGTGGCAGCTGGCCCTGTTCGATGATCGCGCCCAGCAGGATGTCTGGGGCGTGGATCCGGATGTGCGGGTGTCGTCCTCCTACGCGCCGACCGGCAAGCTCACCGCCGTCGAGGGCGGGTTCGAGATGTCCGGCCGCTGGAGCTTCTCCTCGGGCTGCGATCACGCGCAGTGGGTGTTCCTGGGCGCGCTGCTGCCCACCGACAAGGGCATGGACTACTTCACGGTGCTGGTGCCGCGCACCGACTATGTCATCGACGATGTGTGGCAGGTGTCCGGCCTGTCCGGCACCGGCTCCAATGACATCGTCATCGAGAAGGCATTCGTCCCGGCCTACCGCCTGTACTCCGCCACCGATCAGGCGAACCTGATCGGGCCCGGCCAAGAGGTGAATACCGCTCCGCTGTACAAGATCTCGTTCGGCAGCGTGTTCTCCAACACCATCACCGCCCCCATCATCGGCGCGGCCGAAGGGGCGTACGAGGCGCATATCGAGCGTCAGCGTGAGCGCGTGCGGCTGTCCTACGGCGGCCAGAAGGTCTCCGACGATCCGTTCGCGCATGTGCGAATCGCCCGTGCCGCCAGCGAGATCGACGCCGCGATCCTCCAGATGGAGCGCAACACCACCGAACAGCTGCGCTATGCCGAAGCGGGCGAGGAGATTCCGTTCGAGGTGCGCCTGCGCGCCCGCCGCGATCAGGTGCGCGGCACCGAACGCGCCCTGGAGGCAATCGATCTGCTGTTCAAGAACTCCGGCGGCCACTCCATCAAGAAGCCGAATCCGATCGAGCGGCACTGGCGCGACGCGCACGCGGGCAGCGTGCACGCCATCAATGACGTGGAGCGCGCGCTGGCCATGTTCGGCAAGGGAGCGATGGGCCTCGAGGTTACGGATCGGATGCTGTAAATGACTCTGACCGTTGAGAATACCGAGCGCTGGGTCACCGTCGACGGGCATGAGCTGCGGTACCACGAGGCGGGCTCCGGCGCGCCCCTGGTACTGCTGCACGGCTCCGGCGCGGGCGTCTCGGGCTGGGCCAATTTCGGCGACAATCTGCCGATCCTGGCCGAGCACTTCCGCTGCCTGATCCTGGATCAGCCCGGCTTCGGCGCGAGCGGCCGTCCGGAAGTGTACGAGCGCAACTACCTTCGCATCGCCGCCGACGCGGTCATCGGACTGCTCGATGAGCTCGGTATCGAAAAGGCGCATCTGCTCGGCAATTCCATGGGCGGCGGCGTGGCGGCCATGATCGCGCTCGATCATCCGGGCCGAGTGGATCGCGTGGTGCTCATGGCCCCCGGCGGCGTCGGGGTCAATGTGCTCGGACCCGAACCGTCCGAAGGCATTCGGCGGTTGATGGAGTTCAACGCCAACCCCACCGATGAGCGCGCCATGGGCTTCCTGCGCGCCATGGTCTTCAACGAGGCCACGCTCACCGAGGAACTGATCGCCACCCGGCTGCAGGCGGCGGCCGATCCGAAGGGCCAGGCCGCCCTGCGCGATGCCTACGCCACCTTCTACAACCCGAAAATGGCTGAGCCGCTGCCATTGTGGGCGCGGCTGAAGTCCCTCCAGCACGAGGTGCTCATGCTGTGGGGCCGCGATGACCGCGTCACCCCCGTCGAGGGTTCGCTTTTCCCCGCCCGCCAGCTCCCCAATGCCGATCTGCGCATCTTCTCGCGCTGCGGTCATTGGGTGCAGGTGGAGCGCAAGGACGCCTTCGAACGCGCCGTGATCGATTTCCTGAACCACGGCCTGTAGTCACCCGCCATCGATTCTCGCGCCCGTCCCGATTCCGGGGCGGGCGCGAAGTCGTTCGCGAAAACCCGGTGTCGCGCCGACGTCACCGCCGGTAACGTCCCCTCATGACCTGGATCGCCCCGGATGTCGAACGCACCACCCAACTGCTCGTCGGCGATGAGCGCGCCGTACTGCAATCGCTGCTCGATCGCGGCCGCACCATTCTGCTGTGGAAATGCCAGGGCCTCAATGGAACCCAGCTCTCCGCGCGCAGCGTCGAACCCTCCACGCTGTCCCTGCTCGGCCTGCTCCGGCATCTGACCGAATGCGAGCGCGGCTGGTTCCGCATTCGCGCCGCCGGTGAACAGCTCGACTACCTCTACAGCTCCGAGACCAATCGGGACGGCGATTTCGACGATACCGATCCCGATGCCGCCGAAGCCGACTACAACCGCTTCCTGGAGGAGATCGACCTGTGCGACAAGGCGGTCGCCGCCCTGCCGCTCGATTACACCGTGCCGCATCCCCGCACCGGCCTGGACATGTCCCTGCGCTGGATCTACCTGCACCTCATCGAGGAATACGGCCGTCATGACGGCCACGCGGACTTCCTGCGCGAACGCATCGACGGCGTGACCGGGTACTGATCGCGATTTCACCGGCCGTGTCCGAAACTGGAGGACAGCTTCGACGTCCCCTGTGAATCGCGCCTTCCCGGTGCGATCAGCCGGAAAGGAACAGTCATGAAGTACATGATCTTGGCTTACGCCTCACAGCGGGACTACGACGGAATGGCGGGCGGAACGACCGAGACGCCGGCGTGGACGTCGGAGGAATTGGCGGCGATGACCGAATTCATGTCGGCGGCCAATCAGGAGCTGGCCGACTCCGGCGAACTGATCGAAACCCGCGGTCTCGCCGCGCCGGTGCACACCCGGCGGGTGGGCAACGGTGACGGAGCTGCCTTCGTCACCGACGGTCCCTACGCCGAAACGCAGGAGGTGCTGGCCGGATACTGGATCGTGGAGTGCGAAAGCTTCGACCGCGCAACGGAAATCGCGGTCCAGCTGGGTAAGTGCCCGGCCCCCGGACATCTCGCCGGTCGCGGCTACGCCGATGTCCGCCCGATTGTGGACGGCGCGACCGAACTGGTCTTCTGAATGACCTTCGTCCCCGATTCGGACCTGCGGCGGCTCACGCCGCAGGTCCTGGGCGCACTGGTACGCCGTTACGGCCATTTCGACACCGCCGAGGACGCGGTCCAGGAGGCGCTGCTGGCGGCGGCGGCGAGATGGCCGAGCGAGGGTGTACCCGATGATCCGCGCGGTTGGCTCATCGCGGTCGGCGCGCGCAAGCTCACCGACCTGCTGCGCGCGGAACAGGCGCGCCGCCGCCGCGAGGACCGGGTCGCCCGCTGGGAACCGCCGCCGCGGGTCGCCGATAGCACCCCGGCCGATGACACCCTGATCCTGCTGTACCTGTGCTGCCACCCCGCACTACCGCCCGTTTCCCAGGTGGCGTTGACGCTCCGCGCGGTGGGCGGCTTGACCACCACCGAGATCGCCCGGGCGTTCCTGGTGCAGGAGTCGGCCATGACCCGCCGCATCACGCGCGCCAAGGCGACCATCAAACAGAGCGGACTGCCGTTCGCCGCCCCGGCCGCCGCCGAGCGCCCGGACCGGCTCACCTCGGTACTGCATGTGCTGTACCTGATCTTCACCGAGGGGTACGCCGCGACCACCGGCCCGGCGCTGCATCGCGTGGAGTTGTCGGCCGAGGCGATTCGCCTGGCGCGCATGGTTTTCCAACTGCTCCCGGAGGACGGGGAAGTGGCCGGGCTGCTCGCCCTGATGCTGCTCACCGATGCCCGTCGCGACGCTCGCGCCGCGTCCGACGGCACCCCGGTCCCGATGGCGGAGCAGGACCGAACCCGTTGGGACGCAGCCGCTATCGCCGAAGGCATCGCACTGATCACCGCGGCTCTCCCGCGCGGTCCGGTGGGTCCCTATCAACTCCAGGCCGCCATCGCGGCCCTGCACGATGAGGCGCCCACCTACGATGCCACGGATTGGCCGCAGATCACCCTGCTGTACGAACAGCTGCTGGCTCGCACCGATAACCCGGTCATCGCTCTGAATCACGCTGTCGCCGTGGCGATGTCCCGTGGGCCGCAACAGGGTCTGGACCTGATCGACAAACTCCGAGCCGACCCGCGCCTGGCCGATGACCATCGCCTGCACGCCGCCCGCGCTCACCTGTTGAACATGCTCGGCGATCCCGAGGCCGCGCGTGCGGCGTTCGGCAGGGCCGCGACGCTGACGACCAATCTGCCGCTACAGCGCTATCTGCGCGCACAGGCCACCGGGTGAACCATTGACCGAGGCATCGTGTCTCACTACTGTGAGTGGGACATCACGTCTCATGTGGAGAACATGCCGACTGGTAGGGAGCCCGGTTATGGCCGCCGATGTCGATTCCGCGATCCGTCCCTCGAGAATGCACCCACCGAAGTGGACCCCGGCCTTCATTCGATGGCACGGCACCCCGATCACCTGGCGGCAGTCCACCCGCCTGGCGCTGGGAATCCTGCCCCGGGTGCGCGATCACACCGTGCTCGACTACGTGGCGAGCCTGCCCGGTGCGGACGATGTCATGGTGGCGCGGGTGCCGTTCAAGAGATTCGTGGTGATCCGCAGTCCGGAACTGGCGCGGCAGATTCTGGTGACCAACCAGAACAATTACGCCAAGAGCCCCGAGTACGACATGCTGGCCGTCGCCTTCGGCCGCGGCCTCGTCACCGATATGAACGATGAACTGTGGCAGCGCAATCGGCGGCTGGTGGGTCCGATCTTCGGTAAGCGCAATGTGGACGGCTTCGCACCGGTGATGGTGGCGGCCGCCCGGGACGCCGTGGCGCGTATCCGCGATCTCACCGCGCGGACCGGGACCGTGGATGTGAATGCCGAAATGAACCGGCTCACACTGGATGTCACCGCCCGCACCATGTTCGGCACCGATATCACCGGGCCCATGTCGGAGGTGGTGCTGGCGCGTCTGCTCCGATTCTTCGGCCGCGGTTTCATGACCAATGCCAGTCATCCACTGCACAATTTCGCGGTCTGGCTGCACCGGCGCACCGGCCGGGACGGCGATGCCGCCAACTCGCGCTGGTCGATTCAGGTCATGCGCGCCGCCGGCTGGGTGATCGAACCGCGTGCCATGCGCGATCTGCGCCATGCCGAGAACGTGGTGGACGGGTTGATCGCCGCGCATCGCGACGGGCGCATCGACCGCAAGGACAATCTGCTCGCGCTGCTCATGGACGCCGCCGATCCCGAAACCGGTTACCGCTACAGCGATCAGGAGATCCACGATGAGCTGATGACCTTCATCGGAGCCGGAATGGAAACCACCGCAACGGCTTTGACCTGGGTCTGGCAGCTGCTCGCGGAGAATCCGCGGGCGCGCGAACGGCTTTACGCCGAGGTCGACTCGGTGCTCGGCGATCGGCCCGCCACCGCCGCCGATCTGGAACGACTGCCGTGGACCCAGGCGGTCATCGCCGAGACCATGCGGATGCTGCCGCCGGTCATCGGCCTCGCCCGCACTGCGAAGGAGCGGGACACCCTCGCCGGGTATTCGATCGAGCCCGGTACGACGGTCGCCATCGTCATTCACGGTGTGCACCACCACGAACGGGTGTGGGATCGGCCCGATGACTTCGATCCCGGCCGCTATCTGCCGGAAAACCTGGAGCGCGAACAGAAGCGCGCCTCCATTCCCTTCGGTGCGGGTAAACGCATGTGCGTCGCATCGGGTTTCGCGAGTATGGAGGCGACCCTGGTGGTCGCCACCTTCGCACAGCACCTGCGATTCGAGGCCGTCTCGCCCGAGCGGGTCCGCCGTCAGATCTCCTTCACCGGCGGTCCCGACGGTCCGCTGACCATGCGCCCGCGGTTCCGCGCGGAACCGGAATCCGCGAGCCGCGCCGTATAGTCGGGTCGTGGACCTGCCGATGGACCTGCGAAAACGCCGTAAGCAGTCGCATAAACGGCGCTGGAGCGAACACAATTCGACCCGGCAGACCCTGATCCTGCAGGCCGCCGTGGAGCTGATCGAGGAGTATGAGTCCGGCGCGGAGATCTCCATCCAGCAGATCGCCGAGCGCGCCGGACTGGCCCGCTCGGTGCTCTACCGCCAGTTCGACAATCGCGAGGATCTGGACGCCCGTATACGCGAATTCATCCAGCTGCGCGCGATCGAACAGTTCGAATCCGCGATGGTCCTCGATCCCGCCAAGACCGTCGGGCAGACCTTGCTCGATCTCATGCGCACGGTGGTGGGCTGGGCCGCCGACCATCCCAAGCTCTATCGGTTCGAACAGAGCGGACGGTTACACGGTCACAGCGCACCGCAATCCGGCGCCGTCGTCGGCAGGCAGCGGCTGGCCGAGCTGGTGTGGCAGCGGTTCTCCACCGTGACCGCGGTGCTCGGCATCGATGTGCGGCCCTTCCATCCGCTCGCGCACGGCGTCATCGGCCTGGTCGAGGGTGTCATCAACCAATACATCGTCGCCCCGGGCGATTCCGGCCGCGCCGATCCGGAGGCCATCGCCGAACTTCTCGCCACCTCGGTATGGCACCTGTTCTCCGGCCATGCCGCCGACAATGGTTACCGCTTCGACCGCGATGCCAATGCCGCCGCACTGCTCGGCGGACTGCTCGACACCGCCGCCGACGGAAAGCGCCCTCCCGCCGCGGAATCCGGCCGGTAGCGCCTCCCGCCGCGGACCTGTCTGGGTGTCGATCATCCAGTACTTCGTATTCCTGTTCGTGGTGCAGGCGCACTGGACGACCCCGTACAGCTGGATTCGCAATGCCATCAGCGATCTCGGGGCCGAGACCTGTTTTCATTCCGAATCGGTCGAGGCGAACGCATCGCCACGTTCCCGGTACTCATGTGGCTCATCCTGTGCGGTGCGTACCTTCTGATCGGCTCGCGCGGCGCGGTCGCCGTTCCCGAATGACGGTGTGGCTCAACCCAGAATGAGCGCGGCCGCGTGCTCGCCGATCATCATGGTGGAGGCATTGGTATTGCCGCCGACGATGCTCGGCATGATCGAGGCGTCGGCGACCCGCAGCCCTTCCACACCGCGCACCCGCAGCGTCGGATCCACCACCGCGCGTTCGTCCACGCCCATGCGGCAGGTGCCGACCGGGTGGTAGACGGTGGTCGCCCGATTCGGGACCTCGGCGGCGAGTTCGGCGCGGCCGGGATACTTTGTGCCGGGCTCGATTTCGGTGTCGACCAGGCCGTCGAGTGATTTCGCGGCCATGATTTCGCGGATCAACTCCATGCCGTGCACCAGCGTGTCCAGGTCGCGCTGTTCGGCGAGATAGTTGGGGTCGATGGCGGGCGCGGCGGCCGGGTCGGCCGAGGTCAGCCGTAGCGTGCCCCGACTCTGCGGGTAGATCAGCGTCGACATGATGGTCAGCGACTGGCGCGGGTCCGGGGTGTGCCGGATCGGGGCATCCTGATTCGGGCCGGGGTAACTCCAGGGGAGCACGTGCAATTGGAGATCGGGCACCTCGGCCGCATACGGGGTGCGCAGGAACGCGACCACTTCGAACACACTGCGCGCGAGCCAGGTGCTGTTGTTGCGCAACGATTCTCGCAGTAGTGCGCTGGCGAAGTAGCCCGGTGACGACCGCCGCACGGCGGTGGGCATGGCGAAGGTCATCGGCACGAACAGGTGATCGTGCAGGTTATCGCCCACCGGCAGATCGGCGACGACATCGATATCGAAGGCGCGCAGGTGATCGGCGGGGCCGATGCCCGAGAGCATGAGCAGTTGAGCCGAGCCGAAAGTGCCCGCGCTGACGATCACTTCGCGCTCGGCCCGCAGCGTCTCGGTGCCGCGCTTGGTGCGGACCTGTACGCCGATGGCCCGCCCGTTCTCGATCAGAATGCGCTCGACCTGTGTATTCGGCAGCACCGTAAGGTTTTTCGGCCGATCGTCGAGATATCCGACAGCGGTGCTGGAACGCAGCCCGTTGCTATTGCTCTGCTGGAAGAGCGAAACGCCTTCCTGCTCCGCGCCGTTGTAGTCGGGATTGACCGCCGCGCCGGTGGTTTCGGTCAGCGCACCCATGAACGCCTCGGACGCGCCCGTCAGCTCGCGCGCCCGAATCACCTTGATGGGCCCGGATTCCCCGCGGAATTCGTTCGCACCGTCCTCGAACGATTCGAACTTCTTGAAGCTCGGCAGCACATCGTCATAGGCCCAGCCGGTATTGCCCTCGGCGGCCCAGTCGTCGAAATTGCGCCGATTCCCGCGCACGAAGACCATGCCGTTGATCGAGCTGGAACCGCCGACGACCTTGCCGTGCGTCTGCGGTACACGCCGCCCGAGTGCGTGCTTCTGCTCGACGGTGTAGTGCCCCCAGTCGATGATCTTCTTCAACTGCGGCACGGCGTGCATCGGCCCGATCATTCCGGGCTTGCGCACCAGCCTGGTGTTATCCCGCCGTCCCGCCTCGATCAGCGTGACACTCGCCCCGGTATCGGCCAGCCTGCGCGCGATGATCGCCCCCGCACTGCCGGAACCGATGATGATGTAGTCCGCCGTCGCCACGATCAGCCCTTCTGTCAACACACTCCACGCCGCGCCCCTGCGGCGAAACTGGAACGTGTTGCGAAGCTACTCCGAAAACGGCCGCGTGGTAACCCGTTTCAAGGTCAGAGATCGTGTTCGTGCGCCCAGGCTGCCACCTGGGTGCGGGAGGTGAAGCCCAGTTTGGTGAGGATGTGCTCGACGTGGGTTTCGGCGGTGCGGATGGAGATGACCAGGTCGGCGGCTATGCGCTTATTGCTGTGCCCGGCGGCCACCAGGCGCGCCACATCCTTTTCTCGACGGGTCAGCACGTTCGTCTCCGACACCGCGACAGGGGCTTTGCGGGGTGCGCGCTTGGGTGCGGCGGGTTCGGGTTGCGCGGAGACGACGGTGCGGCCGAGCGCGTAGTCGATGGCCTCGGGCAGCGGCATATTCGCGCCGGAGCCGAAGGCGGCGCGGAAGGCGTCCTCGCCGAGAGCGTCTCGGACCTTGAGGCGTTCCTTATCGCCGACGGCGACCGTGATGGTGTGCGCCAGGCGAATGGTGCTGCGCTGCAAGGATTCCGCCGCGCCGAGCAGCCGGGCGGCGCGGGCGTAGTCACCATTGGCCGAGACGGTCCAGGCCAGCCCCTCGAAAGCGGAGGAGAGCCAGACACAGCGGTCGAACAGGGCCAGCTGTTCGATCGCGCGGCCGTGGAATTCGGCCGAGGCCGTCAGATCGCCGAGCCGCCAGTGATCGATGCCGACGGTCCACAGGGCCAAGCCGCCCAGCAGGTGTGAACCGCTGGCGGTGGTCAGCTCCAGGAAACGGTTCGCCAGTTCGGTGCGGCCGGGGGCGTCCAGCACCATGGCGCACATGAAAGCGAAGGCGTGACTGTCCATTTCGATGGCCTGCTGATTGGTCTCGACCGCCAATTCGATGGCGGTGCGGCCCAATTCCAGCGAGCGCTGGCGGTCGCCCTCGGCGAAGGCGAGCAGCGAGCGGTCCAGCGCCGCCTCCGCCATGATCTCCGAACCCTCCAGCGTGGCAGCCAATTCCAGGCATTCCTGCACCAGGCGCGCGGCGGAGACCTGATCGCCGAGCAGGGCGGCCAGCGATGCGGCCGAGGACAATGCCTTGGCGCGTTCGGCGGTGGGCTCCGGATTGCGTTCCAGGGCTTCGGTGAGCCAGCGGTAGCCCTCGGACAGGAAGCGATTGTGCTCCCAGAACGGCCGCAGCACGGTCACCGTGGCAATGGTCTCGAGCGGTTCGTCCTCGAGTCCGGAGCGCAGCGCCGCACGGAGATTCGCGTGTTCGCGGGTGAGTTCGCGGAACCACTGCACATCGTCGGCGGTCCAGTACGCGGTCTGCCCGCGCAGAGCCAGATCCCGGTAGTGCGCGCGATGGCGGGCGCGCACGGTGTGGATATCGCCGCGCTCGAGCAGCCGGTCGGCCGCGAATTGGCGGATCGGCTCCAGCATGGAATAGCGCGCCACCTCACCGTCATAGCGTTGCGCCACAACGGATTTGTCGACCAGTCCGGTGAGCGCGTCGATCAGCGAACCCCGGCCGAGATCGCAGACCGCCTCCGCCGCCTCGATATCGAACCCGCCCGCGAAGACCGAAAGCTGTTCCCACAGAGACTGTTCGGCGGGCGTGCACAGGTTGTAGCTCCACCGGATCGCGCCCTCGATGGTCTGCTGCCGTTCGGGCGCGGTGCGCGGTCCGGCGCTGAGCAGTCCCATGGTGTCGTCCAGCCGGTGCAGGATCTGTTCCGGGGTGAACATGCGCAGGCGCAGCGCCGCCAATTCCAGTGCGAGCGGCATACCTTCGAGCCGGCGGCAGATCTCGGCCAGCACTTCCCGATTGCCCGGTGTCGCTTCGAATTCCGGGTTCGCGGCACTGGCGCGTTCGATGAACAGTTGCAGCGCGTCGCTCTCGTCCCCGGTATCGGCTTCGGGAATGGTGAGCGGCGGCACCGGCATCACCTGTTCGCCGGGAATGCCCAGCACTTCGCGGCTGGTGGCCAGCACCCGCACATCCGGTGTGGTGGCGATGATCCGCCCGACCAGCGCCGCGCACGCCTCGATGAGATGCTCGCAATTGTCCAGAATCAGCAGCAGCCGCTTATCGGCGAGGAATTCGGTGAGCCGGGGCAGCGGTGCGGTGGACTCATCGCGCAGGTTCAGCGCCTCGGCCACGCTGAGGGTGACCAGGTTCGGATCGTGCAGGTCGGCGAGCTCGACCAGCCACACGCCATCGGGGAACGCGCGCGCGACCAACTGCCCGATCTGCCGGGACAACCGGGTCTTGCCCATACCGCCGGGACCGAGCAGGGTCAGCACCCGGGTGGTGGGCAGTAGCCGTTTGGCGGTAGCCAGCTCGTCGCGGCGGCCCACAAAGGAAGTCACCTCGGCAGGGAGGTTTCCATTGACACGCCGCGCCATGAGCTCCAACCTATGTGATCTGTCACGCTCCCTGCTACCACCGGGGCATAAACGCAGTTCGCGTCGTCTGGTAAACGTTTGTCAAGCGCTGTTGCGGACCCGGCTAGACTGCGTTGGTGCCGCCGAAATCGCGTCGCGCCAGGCTCGCCGATGTGCACGCTCTCGCCGAGGGCATGCCGCACGTGACCACCGTGCGGGGGCCGGTCGCGGACAACCCGGTCTATCAGGTGGGCGGGAAGTCCTTCATCTTCTTCCGCACACCGCGACCCGATGCCGTCGATCCGGAGACCGGTGAGCGCTATCCGGACGTCATCGTCTTCTGGGTGCCGTCCGAATCCGATAAGCAGGCCATGGTCCAGGACCCGGATTCGCCGTTCTTCACCACGCCGCATTTCAACGGGCATCTCTCGGTACTGGTGCGTTCCTCCCGGCTGGGTGAGCTGAGCCTGGCCGAGCTCACCGAGGTGATCCAGGACGCCTGGCTCTCCCGCGCGTCTCCCACTCGCGCGCGCAAGTGGCTCGCCGAGCACTCCTAGCATTTCGTTTACGGCGCAGTGGTTTTCACCGGCGTCAGGGCGGTGCGTAGCGCGCCCAAGATCTGGGCGCGGCCGACGCGTCCCTCCCGGGTGGGCGTGAGCGGGTAGACGTGCACCAGCCCCGCGCCCTCGTGATACTCGACCTCGACGCCCGCCAGGCGGGCCTTGTCGACCAGCAGCCGGGTATCGGGCAGCACGATGTCGCGGGTGCCGCTGAACACCGTCAGCGGGCCAAGCCCGCGCATCTCACCGAGCAGGGGACTGACCCGCGGATCGGTCAGCGGCAGCTCACCGCGCCACAGGTCGATGAATACCCGGGTGCCCTCCTTGCCCAGCCACGGATCATCGGGCAGCACCACATCGATATCCGGATTGCTCAGCGACAGTTCCAGCGCGGGGGAGATCAATACCGTGCGCGGCAGCACCACCTGATGTTCGTCCCGCAGCACCTGCGCCGCGGACAGTGCGATCTGCCCGCCCGCGGAGTCACCGGCCAGGCAGACCTCTCCGTACCGGGACCTGTTGTCCAGCACCAGTTTCGCGACCGCCTCGATCACCTGTCCGGCGGTGCCGAACGGCACCAGCGGATAGATCGGCACGGTCACCGTGGTGCCCGCCTCGGCGGCGATATCGGCGGCCAGCTGCCAATGCTGCGGTGCGATCTCATTGACCCAGGCGCCGCCGTGCATATAGACCACATTCCCGCGCGGCCGCCCGGTGCGCGGAATGATCGTGTAGATCGGCCAGCCCCGGCTGTGATCCACCGACACCACCACATCCGAGCGCAGCCGCCGCGGCGGACCGTAGGTCTTGGGCCGCAGACTCCGCTCGCGCAGATGCTTGCGCGCGGGCTCGACGGTGAGGAATGGCCGATTCGCGCGAATAACGCGCAGGTAGGCGGGAACTACCCGGCGGCTCAGAAAGCTCGCCCGAGATGCGTGGAACGCCGTCATGCGGCGACCATACCGTCGCCGGGGCTATGCCGGAGGCACCTTCATTTCACTCACCAGCCAACGGCCGTCCGCCTGCTCGTCGAGCTGGGCCAGCGCGGACATGGAAGTCGAGTGCGTCTCATTGGCGATGCTGGCCACCGTCTGGTTCACGAACACCAGCACCTCGGCGTGGTGCGCCGCCAAGCTGGTGAGACCGCAGCGCGTTTCACCCGGCTTGCTCCGCGTTTGCGCCTGGGTCAGGAATGATCGCAGCGACGGCCAGTTCTGGATGAACGTCTGCCGCCAGTCCCCGGTGGAAACGTCCAGCATGGCCGCGCGGTATTTGTCGAGATCGGTGAAGTCATAGGTCGCCATCTGCACCGCGAACTCACACGCCGCCCGCCGCGCCTTCTCCCGCCGGTCCGCCGCCGCGTTCAGATCCGAGACGTCCTGCCGCAGTTGCTCTTCGGTATCCGCGCCGCGCCGCGCCGACTGCTGCTCCCCGGAATACAGCAGCAGTAACCCGATGGCGGCCGCCACACAGATCAGCGCCAACCCGGCCGATATCCAGGACACCGCCACCGGCGACCGCAGCCCCCGATTCCGCCGCGGCCCCGGTGCCTGCGGGCCGTACCCCGGCATCGACATGGCAGTTCTCCTCGTCATGACCCTGCCGAGATGCTATCCCGCCCGCACCGACGATATCCGTCGCAGCGGGGAACTTGCTGCGCGGCTTGCGCCGATGTGCCGAGATGCTAACCCGCGGCGTCGATTTGCTCGAGGTGGTGGCTCATGCGGTCGCGTTTGGTGCGCAGGTAGTGCACGTTGTGTTCGGTGGGCTGGGTCTGTAGGGGGATGCGGGCCGTTACCGGGATGCCGTGGGTTTCCAGGCCGGATTGTTTGGCGGGGTTATTGCTCATGAGCAGGACCGATCGGACGTTCAGGTCGGTGAGAATGCGGGCTGCCGCGCCGTATTCGCGGGCGTCGATGGGCAGGCCGAGTTGGACGTTGGCGTCCACGGTGTCCGCGCCTCGGTCCTGAAGTTCGTAGGCGCGCAACTTGTTCAGCAGTCCGATGCCCCGGCCCTCCTGGCCGCGCAGGTAGACGATGACGCCCCGGCCCGCAGCGGCCACCGCCTCCAGGGCCGCGTCGAGTTGTTCGCCGCAATCGCAGCGGCGGGAGCCGAAGGCGTCGCCGGTGAGGCATTCCGAATGCACCCGGACCATGGTGTCGTCCCCGGCGGGATCGCCGTACACGAGCGCCAAATGCTCTGTGCCGGAATGCTCGTCGGCATAGCCGACCACCTGGAAATCGCCGAACCGGGTGGGCAGGCGGGTCTCGACCACGCGGGAGACGCCGTTCTCCAGGCTCTTGCGGTGGGTGATGAGGTCGGCGATGGAGATGATCGGGATGCCGTGCTCGCGCGACATGATCAGCAGCTCCGGCAGTCTCGCCATCGAGCCGTCGTCATTGACGACCTCGGCGATGACACCGGCGGGCCGCAACCCCGCCAGCCGCATCAGGTCGACAGCGGCCTCGGTATGACCCGGGCGGCCCAGCACGCCAAGGGGATTCGCGCGCAGCGGGAACACGTGACCCGGCCGCGACAGCTCAGCGGGGGAGGTGCGCGGATCGGCGAGGACCCGCATGGTGCGCGCGCGGTCGGCGGCCGAAATACCGGTGCTCACACCGGAAATCGCGTCCACGGACACGGTGTACGCGGTCCCCTTCGGATCCTGGTTGACCGCCGCCATGGGCGGCAGCTGCAACCGATCGAGATCCTCGCCCGCCATCGGCACGCACACCACGCCGCTGGTGTGGCGCACCAGGAAGCCGATGTTCTCCGGCGTCGCGAATTCGGCCGCGAGGATGAGATCGCCCTCGTTCTCGCGATCCTCGTCATCCACCACGAGCACCATGCCCCCGGCGGCGATGGTGGCCACCGCGGTCACAATGGCATCGAGTTCACCGGTCATCGTCGACCACCTCTCTGTTATGCCTAATAGAAATATGCGGGGCGCGGAACAGCGAGGTGGGGTCCCGGTCACCGGATGGCAATACCGCCCGAAGACAAAAAATATGGCCCGGAGGCAATAAGCCTCCGGGCCATACAACCGGCCGCGAATCAGTGCGCGGTACCGCCCGTTGCGGGGGAGCGACCGGCCTTCATGATGATCGCGCCGACCAGCGCGAGCGCCGAGGTGGCCGCGATCACGTAGAAGCTGATCTCATATCCCTTGTCGGCGAACAACATCGGGATTTCCTTGGTGACCGTGGGCGCGCCCAGCACCGTCACATCCGCCTTCACCGGATTGGCGTTGAGGAAGGCGGTGGCGACCGCCAGACCCAGGGCCGCGCCCATGGCCTGCATGACGCCGAGCATGCCCGCGCTGATGCCCTGCTGTTCCGCGGGCACCGCCTCGACCATGAGATTCGGTGTGGCCGCGTAGTAGAGGCCGAACGCGATACCGAACACCGCGCTGATCGCGGCCTGCATACCCCAGCCGTGCGAGGTCGCGCCGTAGGCCAGCGCCGCGCCGACGAAGATCACCAGTGCGAACACCAGCGGCTGCCGTCCACCCGAGCGCCGGATCCACAGACCGCCGAGGAAGCCGAAGAGCATGGCGATCAGGGATTGCGCGAGGGTGATGTGCGTGGCGAACTTCAGCAGGCTGAATCCGTCACCGTACGAATAGCCCGGCTGCAGTTGCACATCCACCATATTCGGCGGCAGCTGCGCGTAGACGGCCTCCGGCGGCACCTTCACCGCACCCGGCGGCAGTTCCACACCCGGCGGCAGCGCGGCCTTGGCCTGCGCTTCGGCCTGCGCCTGCGCCTGTGCCAGCGCACCGGCCTTGACCTGATCCCAGGTGGCGGTCTTGACCTGCTCGACGACCTCCGCCGACGGCGGCGACTGCGTCATATAGCCGGTCGCGTAGGACTGGTAGCCGATCATGAACGACGCCAGCAGCGCGATGAACAGCAGCACGCTCACCCGCGGGGTGAACAGCAGCTTCATATCCATGATCGGTTGCGAGACACGCTTTTCCACGATCGGGAAGATGGCCAGCAGCGCGAGGCCGCCGATCAGCCAGGCCAGCGAGGTCGGCTTACTCCAGCCCCACTGCTGCCCGTTGTCCAGGTAGACCAGGGTGAGCACCAGACCCGCGCCGAGCAGGGTCGCACCGACCAGATCGAGCTTCTGTGGCACCCGCAGCTTGGACTCCGGCACGATCGCGATCACCAGCGGAATCATCACGACGGTGAAGGCGAACAGGAACCAGAAGATGGCGCGCCAGCTGTGGCTCTCCACGATCCAGCCGCCGATCAGCGGTCCGGCCAGCGCGGAAACGCCGAGGCCGGTGGAGGCGACACCGAGGCCGACCGGAACCAGCTTGCGCGGCATCAGGTCTCGAATGAGGCCGTACGAGATGACCGCCGTCGCAATGGCGGTGGCCTGCAGGCCGCGGCCGATCAGGAACAGGCCCCAGTTGCTGGTGACGGCGCAGATGGCGCAGCCGATCATGAACAGCACACCGCAGACCAGGAACATCCGCTTCTTGCCGACGATGTCGGAGAGCTTGCCGATGATCGGCGAGGTGGCGGCGCCGACGACGCCGAAGATGATGATGGCCCAGTTGATGTTCGCGCCATGGCTCGGGAACGTCGGTGCGATTTGGCGCAGCGCGGCCGAGACCATCACGTACTGCATGGGCGCGACCTCGGTGAACAGCACGATCACCGCGAGGACGGAGAAGATCCGAAGCTTTGACGCACCGTCGAGGCGACCGGTGTCGTCGATGGTGCCGGTGGGCACCTCAGGGGCGACGGAGGTGGACATATTGCGTCCTCCAGTGGGTAGGTAACACGATTGGTGAACCGTGTCACAGCCCGGGGCCGCCGCCTATGGACTAATCCGCTCAGTGGGAATTCTTCGAATTCTCTCTACCAGTGGCTTTCTTGCGGCTACGCTGCTTCGCCAGCTTGTCCAGATCGGTCAGCAGGTCCTGCGCGAATTCGCGTTCGGCCTCGTAATGGCGTACGCACCACCGCAGTACCGCGCTCGGGTACGCCCACTCCGGATTGGCGTCCGCGCCGTCCGCGTCGATCTGCGCGCGCCGCTGCATCTTCTCCGCGTAATCGATGTGCTGGGTGAGGATTTCGCGCATGCGATCGGGTTCGGCGAGATGGCCCAGCCAAGCCCGCAGCATCACACTGTGTTTGAGCACCGGGGCTTCGACGGGGGAGTGATTCACCCAGTGCGAGGCCGCTTCCCGGCCGCTGTCGGTAATGGCGTACATGCGTTTGCCGCGCATGCCGTCCTCGGAGACCACGGTTCGCGAGGTGGCGTAACCGTGCTTCTCCAATCGTTTGAGTTCGGCGTAGATCTGACTGAACGACGGACTCCAGTAGAAGAACTGCAGGGACCAGTCCGCCCACTTCTTCAGGTCGTAACCGGAGAGTTCATCGGCGTGCGAGAGCATGCCGAGTACCGCCCAGGCCGTGGTCGGCAGCTCCGGAATCGACTGCGGCTCTTCGCCGTTCGTACCGTGCGCCGCGCCATCGGTCATGGCTGAAGGGAATCGCCCCCGCATAGGACTGCCTTTTCTGTTCAAGGAAAGGAAGAGGACCCGATTGGATCAGCGCCAGTGCGCGCGACGCGGGAACAGCGTGCGACCGGCCTCGTGCGCGACCTCGAGCACGACGCGGGCCAGCCGGTCATAGCTCATACCGTCGGCGCGACCCGAGAGCGACAGTGCGGCGGGTGCGGTGCCCCGGCCGCGCAGCGGCGCTGCGACACAGGCGATTCCGACCACGGCCTCTTCGCGATCGATGGCAACGCCCTGGCGCATGCGGATCTGCGCGAGTTCGCGCGAGAGCGCCTCGGGCTCGCAGATGGTGCGCGGGGTCAGGCGCGGCAGGCGGTTGCGCAGGGCGGCCTCGGCGATATTGGGCTCGAGACAGGCGAGCATGGCCTTGCCGACACCGGTGGCGTGCGCGGGCATGCGGCCGCCGAGCCGGGTGGGCAGACTGGCGGCGAAGCGGCCGCCGGCCTTGTCCAGGTAGACCACATCGCGACCGTCGAGCACCGCGAGGTGGCCGACCATGCCGGTGCGCTGGCTCAGTTCGTGCAGCAGCGGGCTGACGGCATCGCGAATCTCATTGTGGTCGGCGGTGAGTCCGCCGAGTTCGAGGGCACGCATGCCCAGGCGGTAACCGCCGGAGGTGTGCGCGAGCCAGCGCAGCTTGATCATCTGATCGAGGATGCGGTGCACGGTCGAACGCGGCAGACCGGTGCGCTCGACCAGGCCGAGCAGGGTGAGCGTGGGGGTGGAGGCGTCGAATGCGTCCAGAATGAGCGTCATCCGCTCGATCATCGAGACCGGAACCTCGGCGCCGGAGTTACGAGACTCCTTGGCGCGCACGGGCGAGTGAGTGTTGCGCGCTTCCGCCGAGGGGAGCATGGCGACGGACATTTGAGCCTCCGTTGGTGCAGACATCCAGTCTAGGGATATGCCGATTAGGTATGTATCGAGTTCGGACCTTGTGCTACCCATCACAGTGCCCTGGGCCACACCGGAGGGAATCGGGAGAACTACGTAGCTTTTGTCCCGTTCTACGGATTCATGTCTCGGTGACCGAACCCCGATATTGACGCCTCCCCGCGCTGACCTGCTGTTATGACTGGCAGCCATATTTCGAACCGAAATAAGAGGGAGTCGCCGTGGAACCGGTGCTGGAGGTGGATCGGGTGTCTACGGAGATCGATCAGGCAGCGTTCAAAGCAGTGCTGGGGCGCTTCGCCTCCGGGGTCACTGTGATTACCGCCATTGACGAGGGGAAGCCCGTGGGGTTCGCCTGCCAGTCCTTCGCATCGCTGTCCATCGATCCGCCGCTGGTGAGTTTCTTCCCCGCGCGCACCTCGAGCACCTGGCCGCGCATTCGCCGCGCCGGGCGCTTCACCGTCAATATCCTGGCCGACCATCAGGATCAGATCTGCCGTCAGCTCGGGCGTCCGGGCGCGGACAAGTTCGAGGGCGTCGAATGGACTGCCTCCGAGAACGGTTCGCCGCTGCTGACCGGTGCGCTGGCAACCATCGATTGCGAACTCCACGATGAGGTCGACGGCGGTGACCACACCGTGGTCATTGCCCGCGTGACCGGTCTGAACGAGCATTCCGAGGCCACCCCGCTGCTCTTCTACCGCGCGGCCTTCGGTCGTCTCGCACACCAGTAGCAACCTCCCGGCCAGTGGGACAGCCATTGTCACCGGCGTCACATCGGCCGCAACCATCAATACAAGGCAAGGGAGAGGAATTCACATGACCACCACCGACGGTGCCGCGGAAGTGCGAGTGATCGACGCGGGCGCACCGCCCACCCGATTCGCGCGCGGCTGGCACTGCCTGGGGCTGGCCGAGGACTTCCGGGACGGAAAGCCGCACGCCATCAAGGCATTCGGCACCGAGATCGTGGTGTTCGCGGCCGAGGACGGCAGCCTGAACGTGCTCAACGCCTACTGCCCGCATATGGGCGGCAATCTGGCCGACGGCACCGTCAAGGGTGATTCGCTGGCCTGCCCGTTCCACGATTGGCGCTGGAACGGTAAGGGCAAGTGCACCGGCATCCCGTACGCGCGCCGGGTTCCGCCGCTGGCCCGCACCAAGGCGTGGCCGACCATGGTCGAGAACAAGCAGCTCTTCGTATGGAACGACCCGGAGGGCAAGCAGCCCCCGGCCGAGGTCGCCATCCCGCGCATCGACGCCGCGTTCGACGATCAGTGGACCGACTGGACCTGGAATTCGATGATAGTGGACGCCAACTGCCGCGAGGTCATCGACAACGTGGTGGATATGGCGCACTTCTTCTACGTGCACTACGGGTTCCCGACGTTCTTCAAGAATGTCTTCGAGGGGCACACCGCCAGCCAGTACATGACCTCGGTATCGCGCGAGGACATGATGGGCGCGACCGCGAAAGCCCTGGGCGGCAAGAACGTTCTGCAATCCGAGGCGGCGTACTACGGGCCCTCCTACATGATCGATTACCTCAAGAGCGAGAGCGCCAACGGCCTCGTCGTCGAGGGCTACCTGATCAACTGCCACTACCCGATCAACGAGAACCAGTTCGTGCTCATGTACGGCGCGATCGCCAAGAAGCCCTCCGGCGTCTCGCCCGAGCAGGCCGATGAGATCGCCGAGAAGTTCGTCGGCGGGCTCGGCAAGGGCTTCGAACAGGACGCGAATATCTGGAAGCGCAAGTCGCGCATCAACAATCCGCTGCTGTGCGAGGAGGACGGGCCGGTCTACCAGCTGCGTCGCTGGTACGAGCAGTTCTACACCGATGCCGCGGCCGTCACCGAGGAGATGACCACCCGCTTCGAATTCGAGGTGGACACCACCCGCGCGGTCACCGCCTGGGAGGCCGAAGTCGCGGACAACCTGGCCAAGCGTGCCGCCGCCGCAGCAAACGCCTGAAAGGCACTGCCATGGATAAGGTTTCGTGCCGGTCCTGCGGGACCTGCGTGCTGGTGGAGAAATTCAGCCCCCAGCACACCAGCGTGCAATGGAATAACGCCGCCGTGGCGGCCTGCACGGAGCTCTCCACCACCGGCCTGAGGTCGCATACCTGCCACGCCCTGCGCGACAGCATCGACGCCGCGGTGGCGGCGGGCGAGCTGGGTTCGAGCACCCGCGATGTGGATGTGCTGACCCGCGGCCGGACCTTGGCCTGATCGAAATACACAGCACAGGAATGGAACTGGCGATGACCGTGACCGACATCGAACCGGATGCGACCGAGCTCGAGGCCGAGTTGGAGACAGCGCAACAGGCCGATGGCATCGCGTCGGTGCGGATCGTGCGCGTGGTGCGGGAGACCGATGACGCGGTATCGCTGGAGCTCGCGCCGGATGACGCCCATGCCGGGCGGTTCGGGTACAAGCCGGGGCAGTTCCTGACGCTGCGCATTCCGAGTGAGCTGACCGGGTCGGTGAGCCGGTGCTATTCGCTGTCCAGTGCGCCGCACGAGGATGGGCCGCTCAAGGTCACCGTCAAGCGGACGATCGAGGGCTACGGCTCGAACTGGTTGTGTGACAACGCGGTCGAGGGGATGTCCCTCGATGTGCTGCCACCCGCCGGGCTGTTCACGCCCGGTTCGCTGGATACCGATCTGCTGCTGTTCGGCGGCGGCAGCGGTATCACCCCGGTGCTGTCCATCCTGAAATCCGCGCTGGCGCAGGGCACCGGACACGTCACGCTGGTCTACGCCAACCAGCATGAGAACTCGGTGATCTTCGCCGCTGAACTGGCGGAACTGGCTGCCGCACACCCGGATCGGCTGCTGGTGCTGCACTGGCTGCAATCGGTACAGGGCCTGCCCACAGTGGAACAGCTTGCCGCGCTGGCCAAGCCGTGGGCCGAGCGTGAGGCGTTCGTCTGCGGACCCGCGCCGTTCATGGACGCGGTGAGCGCCGCCATGGCTTCGCTCGGCGCGGATCGCAAGCGCGTGCACTCGGAGAAGTTCGTCTCGCTGTCCGGCAATCCCTTCGAAACCGACGGCACCGCCGTCGATATCGACGCCGCCGCGGCCGATGGTGACAATGCGACCGTCAAAGTCGAACTCGACGGTGAAAACCACGAATTCACCTGGCCGCGCAAGCAGACACTGTTGGATGTGCTGCTCGCCAAGGGCTTGGAAGCACCTTTCTCCTGTAAGGAAGGCGCGTGCAGCGCATGCGTGTGCCGAGTGGTCTCCGGCGAAGTCACCATGCGGCGCAATGAAGTGCTCGAAGACGCCGATCTGGAAGACGGCTATGTGCTGGCCTGCCAGGCGGTTCCGGTGACCGACGACGTTTCCGTCACCTATTCCTGAGATATCGAGGAGTACAAACATGGCTGCTTTCAGCTCTCTCGGCTACGTGCGGGCCCGCATCGCGGATGTGCAGGCGTGGCGCGAATTCGCGTTCGACACCATCGGTTTCGCCGAAGGCACCGGACCCAATCCGGAGTCGATCTACCTGCGCACCGATGAGCACACCTACCGCCTGGAATTGGTGCCCGGTGAACGCGATGAGGTCATCGCGGTCGGCTGGCAGGTCGCGGACACCCGCTCGCTCGCCCTGGTGCGCGAGACCCTGGAGAAGGCCGGAATCGCCGTCGCCACACTGAGTGTCGAGGACGCCGCGAACCGGCACGTCGAGGAGGCCATCAGCTTCGTCGATCCGTCCGGCTTCACCATCGAGGTCTTCCACGGCCCGCTGCTCGATCACACCCCGGTGCTGACCAAACACGGCGCGCGTTTCATCAACGGTGATCTGGGCCTGGGGCATGTGGTGCTGCCGGTGCGCGATATCGAGGACGCGCGCAAGTTCTACACCGAGGTACTGGGTTTCGCCTCGCGCGGTTCCTTCCGCGTCGGCCCGCCCGGACATCCCATCTGGATTCGCTTCATGGGAGTGAACCCGCGCCATCACAGCCTCGCGCTGATTCCGGGCAGCCGTCCGGACGGACCGGGCATCGTGCACATCATGGTCGAGGTCGACTCACTCGACGATGTGGGCCGCGCGCTGGATCGCGTCACCAAGGCGGGCTACCACCTGTCCTCCACGCTGGGGCGGCACACCAACGACAAGATGATCTCCTTCTACGTCCGCACCCCCGGCAACTGGGACCTCGAATTCGGTTGCGAGGGAATGCTGGTCGGCGACGACTACGTCGCCGAGGAGATGACCGCGGACAGCTACTGGGGCCACGAATGGGCTAGGGGCTGACCCGCCCGCACAGACCCGGCCGCGCCTCCGCCAGAGCCCCGGCGGGGGCGCGGCCGTTTCGGAGCACAACTGAATACATCGCAAAGGAGCGTCGAAAGTTGTCTCTGCCCACTGCATCCGGACCCACGCGGTTCGGATTCTTCATCGCGCCCTACCACCCGTTGAACGGCAATCCCACATTGCAGATCCAGCGGGATCTGCAATTGGTCGAGCTCGCGGATGAGCTCGGATATCAGGAAGCCTGGGTCGGCGAACATCATTCCGCCGGAATGGAAATCATCGCCGCGCCCGAGGTCTTCCTCGCGGCGGCCGCCGAGCGCACCAGCCGAATCCGGCTGGGCACGGGCGTGAATTCGCTGCCCTACCACCAGCCCATGATGCTGGCCGATCGGCTCTGCCTGCTCGATCACCTCACCAAGGGTCGCGTCATGATGGGCATCGGCCCGGGGCAGCTCGCCTCGGACGCCTCCATGATGGGGGTGCCGCAACCGCGCCAGCGCGACATGATGCACGAATCCATGGACACCATCGTGCGATTGCTGCGCGGGGAGGCCGTCACCGCCAAGACGGACTGGTTCGAGCTCAATGAGGCTCGGCTGCAATTGCTGCCGTATCAGCGGGGCGGACTGGAAATGGCGGTGGCATCGACCATTTCGCCATCGGGTTCGGTGCTGGCCGGAAAGCACGGCGCGGGGCTGCTGTCCCTCGCGGCGTCGGATCCCTCCGGATATGAAGCGCTGCTGCCGAATTGGAAGGTCTACGAACAGGCCATGGCGGCGAGCGGGCATACCGTGGATCGGTCCAAGTGGCGGCTCGTCGCGCCCATGCATATCGCCGAGACCCGGGAACAGGCGCGCCGCGAAGCCGAATGGGGCGTCGGGCATTTGGTGGATTACATCAAGCGGCTCAGCGGGATGGACGTGCCGTGGGGCGATACCGCCGCCGAGGCGATCGAACAGTGGACCGGTCCCGGCTTCCCCGCCTTCGGCCGCGCCACCATCGGCTCACCCGATGACGCCATCGAGGCCATCGAAGCGCTCGCCGAACAGTCCGGCGGATTCGGTACTTTCCTGGTGCTGGCGCTCAACGTCGCCGATCCGGAAGCCTCCCGACGGTCGGTGAAACTGTTCGCCGAGCACGTGATCCCGCATTTCACCGGCGCGAATCGCAGTCGCATCGCCTCGCTGGATTGGGCCAACGCGAACAGCGAACGCCTCATGTCCGGTATGCGCGCGGGTGTGGAAGCCGCGTTCGAACGGCACGGCCAGGCCCTGGCAGCTGCCCTGACACCCGCTGAAGGGAAGTGACATGCGCGCGGTAGTGATGCGCAATCGCAAGCTCATCGTCGACGAGGTGCCCGATCCGGTGCCCGGTCCCGGTCAGGTGCTGGTCGAGACGATCGCCTGCGGTATCTGCGGCTCGGATAAAGCCGCCCTCGATTACACCGATGAATTCCTGCAGGCATCCCGCGACAGCGGTGTGCCGACCTTCCTGTTCGATCCGTGCCGCGACATGGTGATGGGTCATGAACTGTCGGCCCGGGTTATCGGCGCGGGTCCGGACACTCCATTCGTGGAGGGCCAGAACGTCGTTGCCCTGCCGTGGGCGCTGGACTCCGCCGGTGGCATTCACGGCGTCGGCTACTCCAACGATTTCCCGGGCGGCTTCGGCGAGCGAATGGTGTTGCAGGCCATGGCCTTGGAGCCCATTCCCGAACATGTGCCCCCGCACGTGGCGGCGATGACCGAACCGCTCGCCGTCGGTTTCGGCAATGTGGCGCGCACCGGTATCGGTCCCGAGGGCACCGGCATCGTCATCGGTTGCGGCCCAGTCGGTTTGGGTGCGGTGGCCGCCCTGGTCGAACGCGGCGTCGCCCCCATCGTCGCCTCCGACCCGTCCAAACTCCGCCGCGAAGCCGCACTGCGCCTGGGCGCACACCGCGTGGTGGATCCGGCCGTGGAAGACCCCGTCGAGGTATGGCAGGAATTGGCCTCCCCCGGCCAGCAACTGCACGTCTGGGTCTGCGCCGGCGTCCCCGGCCTCCTCAACGACCTCATGTACAAGGTCCCCAGGGAAACCAAGATCCTGCAAATCGGCTCGATCATGACCGACGATGTCATCCGCCCGATCGTAGGCATCTACAAAGACATCTCCCTCCAAATGTGCATGGTCTACCCCCACGAGGAATACGCCAAAACCCTGCACCGCATAGCCGACGGCGTAATAGACGCCGAATCCCTCATCACCACCCAGGTAGGTTTCGACGACGTCTCCGACGCCATAGAATCCCTCCGCCACCCCGACGACCACATCCAAATCCTCGTCCGCCCCAACCTGTAGTCCCCCGAACAGCGCAGACCCGATGCCAGACGGGTCGGCGTTGTCGGGAGCACCACTCAGTCCGCGACGACTACAGCCCGCACGAGTCGGCACAAATCCGCGGGGTGCAGCGAGTCGGTGCGCCGCCAAAGTGCCGGATCGACCGCGTCGCGCTGCGAAACATGTTCCGCCACGGCGAATCCATGTTTGCCCAGCAGTTCGGAGAGTGTCTCGGGGGAGTAGTAGCTCAACCATGGCTCGCCCTGTTCGGCGGCGGCTGGAAGTGCGAATTCGGCGTAGGCGGTACCGGATTCGTCGCGCAGTTCGGCTGGCAGCGCGTACTCCATCACCAGTTCGGTGCCGGGAGCGAATCCACTGAGGACCGCCAGCGTTGCCGCGATCGCCGATTCGGTCAAATACATGCTCACGCCGAGCCAGCTCACCAGGGCGGGCTTCTGCGCGTCGAAGCCGTGTGCGGCCAATTCCGCCGCCAGGTCATCGCGTTCGAAATCCACGCCGACGAATCGTGCGGCAGCACCATCGATTCGTGCGGCTTCGAGTAATTCCCGCTTCCATTGTTGTGTGGCAGGGTGATCGACCTCGAACACCGCGATCTCCCGGGCGAGCGGGGATCTGTAGGCGAAAGTATCCAGGCCCGCGCCGAGGATCACGTACTGCGGGAAGCCCGCAGCCGCACGTGTTTCGGTGTAGCTGCTGCGTGCGTTGACCTGCGCACGCGTCCCACACAGCACCACATGATCACCGAACTGCCGGTGATACCCGAGCACCTCTTCAGCGCGCCCACCGAGCAATTCGGCCGCCAGAGTGTCGCGAAACAGATACGGCTCACTATCCACCACAAGATGCGCCGCGCGCCCACCCGCCGCCATCATCGCGGTCCTACTGGGTCCGCCATCCATAGAATTCTCCTGCACCATCGTCGGGAAAACCGATGCTAGACAGGAAAATTGGATTTCGCATTCAGCATATCACACGAAAATAAATATCCGATAACGCAATTCGCCCGTTTCAGTCGGCGAAGGTGATTCGGACGGTGATGGGGGTGGTTTGGAGGGCGGCGAAGGTGTTGGTGACGAGGGGGGCCAGGAGGGGGTGGGGGGCGAAGGTGCGGGCGCGGGCTACTACGTCGTCGTCGGGGAGGAGGGTGGCGGTGCCGGTGCGCCATTGGTTGCCTTGGCGGACGCGGATTTCGGGGTTGGCGGTGAGGTTGGCGCCCCAGCCGGAGCGGGTGCCGTGCTGGGAGATGACCCAGGCGCCCTTGTCGTCGAAGAGGACCGAGACGGGGACGCGGCGGGGTTGGCCGGATTTGCGGCCTACCGTTTCGATTTCGGTGGCCAGGGCGGTGCGGACGCCGACTCGGCTCAGGGCGCGGACGGTGGGGTTCAGGACGTAGCGGCCCATGGCGCGTTCGCGGCGGAACTTGGTGGCGTTCTTGTCGGGGGCGGAACCGGGGGAGCGTTTGCTGCGCAGGGCATCGAAACCGTTGCGGCGCAGCATGGTTACCGCGGTGCGCCAGGGAGAGCGCTCTGGATCCGGGTCGCTGCCCGCGCCGAGCAGATGCAGCTGATCGGTATGCCATTGCAGGTCCAGCGCACCGTCGAAGGCCTTGAGGCCGTTGTTCGAGGCGAGCTGCGGCGGCAGTTTCAGCGAAATCGCGGGGGCGTGCAGGCGGTCCGCGCCATTGAGGAGATCGGCTGCGGCGGAGGGGATTACGGCGGCGGGGCGGCCCAGGCCGACCAGATCGCAGTTGCCCTCGGCGATGGCCTCGGACATGGCGGCGTGCGAGCGGAAGCCGCCGGTGACCGCGATCGGCACCGCGCCCGCGGCCTGGCGGGCGGATTCGGCGTACTCGAGGAAGTACGCCTCGCGGGCCTTGGTGCTCGCCGCGACCGTGCGCGGGCGATTCAGCATGGCGGGGGATTCGTAACTGCCACCGCTGATTTCGATCAGATCCAGGCCCTCGGCGGAAAGCTGCTCGATCACCAGGCGCGATTCGTCCTCGGTGAAACCGCCGCGCTGGAAGTCGGCGGAATTGAGTTTGATGCCGACGCCGAAACCCGGACTCACCGACGCGCGAATGCCGCGCACCACCTCCAGCACGAAGCGGCGACGCCGCTCGGCATCCCCGCCCCACCCGTCGGTGCGCTGATTGGACAGCGGAGACAGGAACTGCGACACCAGGTATCCGTGCGCGCCGTGCACCTGCACGCCGTCGAATCCGGCGGCCTCCGCGACCCGCGCCGCGGTGCCGAAGCGGCGGATGATGTCGTGGATCTCGTCCTCGGTGAGCGCGCGCGGGGTGGGTACGCCAGGAATGCTGATGCCGATGGCCGAAGGTGCGACAGTGCGATTGCGGGTGACCAAGGGATTGGCCTGGCGGCCCGGATGATTCAACTGCATCCAGAGCTTCGCGCCGCCGTCTTTGCCCGCTTTGGCCCAGCTGGTCAGTGCTTCGAGGTGTCGTTCGTCCTCGATGGCCACATTGCCGGGTTCGCCCAGGTGGCGGCCGTCGACCATGACATTGCCGGTGACGATCAACCCGTACCCGCCGGTGCTCCAGCGCGCGTAGAGTCGTTGCAGCCGTTCGTCGGGGGCGAGGGCGGAATTGCCCAGTCCTTCGCTCAGCGCGGATTTCATCAAGCGGTTCGGGAGTACCTGGCCACTGGCCAGCGGCAGGGGATCGTGCAGGGTTTTGGTAGGCATGGGTGACCCCGATTCGTCGTCGAGTCAGTGGCGGCGGTCTACACTGGAAATGGTAGACCAATCGGTATATCTCGGACGGTAGTACACCGATCGGTATACGGCAAGGAAGGATGTAGTCCATGGGAGCCCGCGACCGCCTCATCGACAGCGCCATCGCCCTCATGCGCTGCAAAGGGATCGCCGGAACCGGAATCGCCCAATTACTCGAACACAGCGGCATCTCCCGGCGCTCGGTCTACCTGAACTTCCCCGGCGGCAAATCCGAACTCATCGCCGAGGCCACCCGGACCGCCGGCCAGGCGTCCAGCGCGCTCATGCGCACCCTCACCGCGGGCACCGATCTGGCCACCGTCATCGCCGCCTTCCCCGCCATGTGGCGCGAGGTCGTGGTCGCCAGCGATTTCACCGCGGGCTGCCCCATCGTGGCCGCGGCCCTGGGCCGCTCGGAATCCCCGGAAGCCGCCGATGTGGCGGGGGAGACCTTCATCGAATGGGAAAGCATCCTGGCCGAACGCCTCGAAGCCGAATCGGTCGCCCCGGAGACCGCCCGCTCCCTGGCCACCACCATCGTGGCGGCCGTCGAAGGCGCGGTCGTCATGTCTCTGGCCACCCGCTCCACCGATCCGCTGGAGCGCGCCGGAAAACAACTCGCCGACCTGGTCAGCATGCATACCGGCAAGAAAATCTCGGCCGCCTGAACATCCCGCGTGAACCGGCACGAAGGCCAGGATCGCGCGAGCGTCGAGATCAGCGGGAGAGCAGCCGCTCGATCTCGCGCTGCGTCGGAATCGATACGCTCGCACCGAGTTTCGTGGTGGCCAGCGCGCCCGCCGTGCACGCCCACGCCAGCGCGATCTCCGGACCCTCGTGCCAATGCGCCGCGAGCGCACCGGTGAACGTGTCCCCGGCTCCGGTGGTGTCGACCACCTCGACCCGAACTCCCGGCTGCGGCAGCGTGATTCCGTCCGGACCGCGATAGATCGCCCCGTCCGCACCGAGTGTGGTGATCACATGCGGAACACTATCCAGGACCGCGCCGAGCTGTGCCGCCTCACCCTCGTTCACCACCGCGATATCGATCTCGGCCCACAGCTCATCCGGAAGTTCGCGCACCGGTGAAGGATTCAGAATCACCACGGTGTCATTGGCCCGCGCGTGCCGAGCCGCCCGCAGCACGGTCGGCAGCGGAATCTCCAACTGGCACAGCAGCACATCGGCCTGTGCGATGGCCTCGAGATCCCCGACATCCAGCGCTGTCATCCGGGCATTGGCCCCGCCCACCACGATAATGCTGTTCTCACCACCGGAATCCACGATGATCGCCGCCACCCCGCTGGCCCCGCTCAATCGCCGCAGTCGCGAAACCTCCACTCCCGCATCGGAAAGCACCCCGCGCAGCTCATCGGCGAAGATGTCATCCCCGACCGCGCCGATGAACCCCACCGAGCCGCCGGCCCGCCGCGCCGCGATGGCCTGATTCGAGCCTTTCCCGCCGGGCACCAGTGCGAAGCTCTCCCCGGACACCGTCTCGCCGGGTTCCGGCCGCCGCCCCACGGTCGTCACCAGATCCATATTGATGCTGCCCACCACCACAATCCGCGCCATGAGCGTCACGGTAGTCGCCGATCCGCCGCCGACGACGCACCGAGCACACACGCGTCACCGCAAGTCTCGCCGCGGCGGGTGCTACGCCGGATGGTCGCCGCCGTCCGCCGGTACCGCCGCCCGGCCCGGCTCCAGCGGCGGCGCACCGATGGCGCAGTTCACCTTGCACTGCGGTGCGGCCGAGGCGGGCGCGGTGGCCAGGGCATCGTCCCGGACGGTGAAGAAGGCCAGCACCGCGGCCGCGACGACGATCACGACGCAGATCAGCAGCGCGATGCGGAAGCCGTGCTGGAAGGTCGACGGGTTGCCGTAGGCATCGCCGGTGAGCCCGGCCAGCGGTGGAATGGCAGCCACCGCAAGGAGTCCGGCGGCGCGCGCGACCGCGTTGTTGACCCCGCTGGCCACGCCCGCGTGCCGTTCGTCGGCGGTGGCGAGCACGGTCGCGGTGAGCGGAGCGACGGCCAGGGTCAGGCCGATGCCGAAGACGATCGCGGCGGGCAGCACCACGGTCACATACGAGGAGTGCTCGCCGATGCGGACCATCAGCAGCATGCCCAGCGCGGCCAGCAGTACGCCGAGGGTGATCGGTTTACGCGGTCCGATCCGCTGCGCCAGCGCACCGGCGCGCGCGGAGAACAGCAGCATGAGCACCGTGCCGGGCAGCAGTGCGGTGCCCGCCGCGATCGGGCTGAAACCCGACACCACCTGGAGGGTGAGCACCAGCAGGAAGAACACCACGCTCATCCCGCCGTACATGGCGAAGGTGACGACATTGATCGCGGTGAATTGTCTGGAGGCGAACACATCCACCGGAACCATCGGGGATGGGCCGTCGTCGCGCGCCGATCGTCTGCGCTCCACGAGCACGAACGCGATACCGGCCGCCACACCCGCCACCGCACTGCCGATCAGCAGCACGCGATCGGTGTCATGTTCGGGTGCGGTGGTCAGCGCGTAGGTGATTCCGGCCAGGCATAATGCGGCCAGCACCGCCCCGAGCACATCGAACTTCCCGTGCGCTCGCGGATCGTAGGTCTCGGGCACATGCCGTGCGGCGACCGCGATAACCACCAGTGCCAGTGGCACATTCAGCAGGAACACCCAGCGCCAGCCGACGTACTCGACCAGATAGCCGCCCAGGAACGGTCCGATCGCGCCCGCCACACCGCCGAGCCCGGACCACGCCCCGACCGCGCGAGCGCGATCCTGGGGTTCGAAGGACGCCTGGATGATCGCCAGCGATCCCGGTGTCAACAGCGCGCCGCCGACGCCCTGGAGCGCCCGCGCCGCGATCAACATCGAAATATCCTGTGCCGCACCGCAGAGCGCCGAGGCCAGCGCGAACCAGATGACGCCGATGATGAATACGCGGCGGCGGCCGTACCGGTCGCCGAGCGCACCACCCAGCAGAATCAAACCCGCGAGGGTGAGCGAATAGGCGTTGACGGTCCACTGCAATCCGGCCATCGACGCGCCGAATTCGTCACCGATCCTGGGCAGCGCCACATTCACGACGGTGGCGTCGAGCATCGCCATCCCGGAACCGAGCACCGTTGCCAGCAGAACCCAGCGTCCGGCGGCGGACGAGAGACGAATGCTCGCGGTCATGTGGTCACGGTAGCCCGCACCGCCGACACTCGCCGGTCTCGGGAAACCGGCCGGGTCGGCCGGTGTGTACGGGCCCGGTCCGCCGCACGCGGGCCTGTCGTGCGCGGCGGTGCGCAGCACTCGGCGCAGGCGGCACGAGAGGGCCGCCGTCTATCCCGGTGAGTCGCTCGAATAGCCGTTCGGGCCGGGTATATAGGCAGTACCCGGCGGTAAGTACGCTGTAGCCATGACTGTCTCGACCACCACTGAACTGGACGACGTCCGCGAGGTGGTGCATGCCGCGGCGCGCCGAGCCCGGGTGGCGTCGCGCACGCTCGCCCAGCTCACCACCGCGCAGAAGGACGCCGCACTGCACGCCGCGGCCGACGCGCTGCTCGCCGCCAAGGATCGTCTGCTCATCGCCAATGGCGAGGACATCGAGATCGCCCGGGCCGGGGGCACCGCGGAAGCGCAACTCGACCGGCTGCGCCTGACCGAGGCCCGCATCGACGGCATCGCGTCCGGACTGCGGCAGGTCGCCGGGCTGCCCGATCCGGTGGGTGATGTGGTGCGCGGTTCCACGCTGCCCAACGGCCTGGAGATCCGGCAGACGCGCGTCCCGCTCGGCGTGGTCGGCATGGTGTACGAGGCGCGCCCCAATGTCACCGTCGACGCCTTCGGGCTGACCTTGAAGTCCGGTAACGCGGCGCTGCTGCGCGGTTCCTCCTCGGCGGTGCGCTCGAATGTGGCGCTGGTGACCGTGCTGCGCGAAGCGCTTGCGGCGCAGGGCCTTCCGGAGGACGCGGTGCAGTTGCTGCCCGCCGACGACCGTTCCAGTGTCACCCATCTGATCCAGGCGCGCGGACTGGTCGACGTGGTCATTCCGCGCGGCGGCGCGGGCCTGATCAACGCCGTGGTGCGCGATGCCCTGGTGCCGACCATCGAGACCGGCACCGGCAACTGCCATATCTTCGTACATCGCGATGCCGATCTGGATATGGCCGAATCGATTCTGATCAATGCCAAGACCCGGCGGCCGAGCGTCTGCAATACCGCCGAGACGGTGCTCATCGACGCGGCCATCGCCGATACGGCCGTACCGCGTCTGATCAAGGCACTGGAGACCAGCGGCGTCACCATTCACGGTGATCTGCCCGGTCTGGTGCCCGCCACCGATACCGACTGGGCGGATGAGTACCTGTCCCTCGATATCGCGCTGAAGGTCGTCCCCGATCTGGACGCCGCCGTCGAGCACATCAACCACTGGGGCACCGGCCACACCGAGGCCATCGTCACCGGCGACCTCAAGGCCGCCCGCGAATTCACCGGCCGGGTGGACGCCGCCGCCGTCATGGTCAATGCTTCGACTGCGTTCACCGACGGTGAGCAGTTCGGCTTCGGCGCGGAGATCGGCATCTCCACGCAGAAATTGCACGCGCGCGGCCCCATGGGCCTGCCGGAACTGACCTCCACCAAATGGATCGTGTGGGGCGACGGCCAGATCCGGCCCGTCTAGCACTTCGAGGAAAGGCAGCACCCGTGGCTTCTACAGCACCGATCCAGGAGCCGATCTTCGCATCGGTCGACGATGTGATCGAACGCCTGGCCGGAACCGGCTACCTGGCCGATAAGGCCACCGCCACTTCGGTTTTCCTCGCGGACCGGCTCGGCAAACCACTGCTCATCGAAGGTCCGGCCGGTGTCGGCAAGACCGAGCTGTCCAAGGCGGTCGCCGAGGTCGCGGGCGCGGAACTGGTGCGCCTGCAATGCTATGAGGGCGTCGACGAATCGCGTGCGCTCTACGAGTGGAATCACGCCAAGCAGATCCTGCGCATCCAGGCGACCTCGGAAAACGATTGGGCCGAAACCAAAGCCGACGTCTTCACCGAGGAATTCCTGCTCTCGCGGCCGCTGCTCACCGCGATCCGGCGCACCGAGCCGACCGTGCTGCTCATCGACGAGACCGATAAGGCCGATGTCGAGATCGAGGGCCTGCTGCTCGAGATCCTGAGCGACTTCTCGGTCACCGTCCCGGAATTGGGCACCATCACCGCGACCCGCAAACCGTTCGTGGTGCTGACCTCCAATGCCACCCGCGAGCTGTCCGAGGCTCTGAAGCGGCGCTGTCTGTACCTGCACATCGACTTCCCGGATGAGGATCTCGAGCGCCGCATCCTGGCCAGCCGGGTGCCCGAGCTCAAGCCCGCCGTGGCCGCACAGCTGGTGCGGGTCGTGCACGTACTGCGCGGTATGCAGCTCAAGAAGCTACCCTCGGTCGCCGAGTCCATCGACTGGGCGCGCACGCTGATCGCCTTGGGCGCAAAGGATCTGGACGAGAAGACGGTGCGCGCGACGCTCGGTGTGGTGCTCAAACATCAGGCCGACCATCTGCGTGCGCAGTCCGAGCTGAAGCTGGCCTGAGATGGCCGGCTCGTCGAACAAATCCCGCGGGCTGGTCTCCGCGGCCATGCGCGCGGTGAGCGGTGCGCCCGCCGCCAAACCGCCAACGACGGCCGAGCCCACCGCCGAGTACGGATTCTCTGGACATCTGGTGGGGTTCGTGGAGGCGTTGCGCGCCAGGGGGATTCCGGTCGGGCCGTCCGAAACCGTCGACGCCGCACAGGTTGTCACCGTGCTGGATCTGATGGATCGGGAAGCGCTGCGGGAGGGGCTGGCGTGCGCGCTGCTGCGCCGCACCACCCAGCGCGCCACCTACGACGGACTGTTCGATCTGTGGTTCCCGGCCGCGCTCGGTGAGCGCGTCGGGGCCGAAGAGGTCGAGATCCCGTTGAAGCCCAATGGGGCCGTCGACATTATCGAGCTGCGAAAGATGCTGGCGGAGTTGCTGGTTCAGGACCCGTCCGGTGAGCAGGAGCGTCAACTGCAGGCGCTGGCGGCACAGATGGTCGAACAGATGGGCCAGTATCAGGCGGCGGGCGGTCCGTCGTTCTCCGCGTATCAGACGTTGAAGGATCTGCAGCCCGAAATCCTGGTGGCCAAACTGCTCGCCGGGCTCACCGCGGGTATGGACAACTCCGATTTCGACACCGAGGTCGCCCGGCGCACCGCGCGTCAGCGCATCAAGGGGTTCCGCGGCACCGTCGAAGCCGAAACCCGCCGTCGCGTCGCCGAGCGCATCGGGCGCGAACGCGTCGCCACGTACGGCGTCGCCCGCCAGGCCGAAGACGCCGACTTCCTGCGCATCTCACAGAACGAACTCGACGATCTGCGCCGCTCCAGTCAGCGCCTGGCTCGAATCCTGGCCTCCCGCTTGGCCGCTCGTCGTCGCCGCTCCCGTCGCGGTGAGATCGATCTGCGCAAGACGCTGCGCAAATCCATGTCCACCGGCGGTGTTCCCATCGATCTGGTGACTCGCAAACCCCGGCCCGGGCGTCCCGATCTCGTTCTGCTGTGCGATATCTCGGGGTCGGTGGCCGGTTTCTCCAGCTTCACCATGGTGCTGGTGAACGCGCTGCGCGAACAGTTCTCCCGCGTCCGCATTTTCGCGTTCGTGGACCGCTCCGATGAGGTGACCAAGCTCTTCGACTCGGTGACCCCACTGGATCAGAGCACCCGCCGCATTTTCACCGAAGCCGATGTCGTGGGTATCGAAGGCCACTCCGACTACGGCTCCGCCCTGGAAGGTTTCGCCGAGAACTTTCCCGACGCCGTCACCAGCCGCACCTCTCTGCTCATCCTCGGCGACGCCCGCAACAACTACCGCGATCCGGCCCTGGGTACCCTGGCCGACCTGGTAGCGGTCGCCAAACACGCCTACTGGCTCAACCCCGAAGCCGAAAAGATGTGGGGCACCGGCGATTCCGCCGCCAAGAAATACGCGGAAGTGATCGAGATGCACGAATGCCGCTCCGCCCGCCAACTCACCGCCGTAGTCGGCCGCCTACTACCCGTCTGAGGAGCCACCCATGGATCTCCTGACCTACTGCCTCGCGAAACCCGGTGCCTGGCAGGACGAACCGTGGGAGGGCGATGTGGTCGCCAAGGTGGGGGACAAGATCTTCGCGTTCGTCGGGAGCGGGGCGGCCGTGACGCTCAAATGCGGTAGTAAGCCCGAGGCCGATGAATTGATCGCCATCTATCCGGATGATGTCTCGCTCTCGGCGTATATCGGGCGGTACGGGTGGGTTTCGGTGAAGGTCGGGGGCAAGGTGCCCGAGGACGAGTTGCTCGAGCTCATCGACGCCTCGTACGAAGCCATCGTCGCGAAGCTGCCGAAGTCCAAGCGGCCCTGATCTGCGTCGTTGGTGGGTCATTGGTGATTCATTGGCGGGGACCGGGAATGTACCGGGCAACGCCGGAAATCGTCCGGCCGCGCCGATCCGGAGCCTGATATGCGACGCCGTGCCCTCGCCCACCTGTTCACCGCCGCCGTGCTGGCGGGGCTGACCGCATCCGCCGCGACGGTGGTCGCGCACGCCGACACCGGGTTCCGCATGTCGGAGTACACGCTGACGGGGAGCAACTACAAGATCTCCGTGCCGCGCACCGATATCGACGGTGTGGATGGGCCCTATCTCGCCGCGCGCGACGAGTTCAACAGCTCGCTGCGCGGAGCCGCCGACGGGTACATCGCCAAGGTCACCCCGACCCTCAACCTGTCCACCTCGGTGAACTTCACCTACGTCGGGCCGCACCTCTTGAGCGCCAAACTCGGGGTCAACTACTTCGCCGAACATGCCGCACATCCCTACGAGGACTTCACCACCCACACCACCAGCCTCGACAGCGGTAAGGCCATTCAACTTCAGGATGTCTTCACGGACTTGAACGCGGGCTTGACCGTGCTGTCGAAGCAGGCCGCCATCCTTGTCCCCAAGACCAATGCGGGCGACACCTACTACAGGGACGGCATCCTGCCCACCGTCGACAACTACCGCAATTGGGCGGTTGATTCGGGTGGCATGCGGATCTACTTCGGTGAAATCGGTTCGCACGCGGCCGGAAACATCGTCATCACCGTCCCGTGGTCGGCGCTGTCATCGGTGTTGTCCCCGCAGATGAAGGCGCTGGTCGCCTGATCCCGCGCCCCCGATGTCACACCCCGGCACGCTGCGTCGTCCTCTTGATGAACCGGCCCGAAACGAGGGCCCATCAACAGAAATCGAGAAGACGCCATGAACACCGCCTACATCATCGTCACCATCGTCGCCGCCGCCTGGGTCGGCTTCTCGGCTTTCTCGCTGCTGCGCAAGGCGCCGTTCGTGGTCGACCCACTGATCGAATACGGTGTGCCGCAGTCGTGGTGGGCTCCGCTGGGAGTGGCCAAGGCCCTCGGCGCGATCGGCCTGATCGTGGGCCTGTTCATTCCGGCCATCGGCATCGCCGCCGCCATCGGCCTGATCCTCTACTTCGCCGGTGCGGTCATCACCGTGCTGCGCGCCCGCTCATACAAGACCGTCGCCTTCCCGCTGCTGTACCTGATTCCCGTAGCGGTCGCGGTGGGCCTGGGCGCCGCAGCTTGAGAATGCGGGCGGTCTCCGATCCGAATCAACGCCGACCGGGTAATGATGGCTGTCTCGCCGCCGCCATCATTACCCGGTCGCCGTTATTCACCTGTGGCGCACGCTATCCCGGGATCACAAAGCTCCCGTGCCCGGCGATATGCGGCTGATCGGTATCGATGGTGACTTCGATCCGCCCCGGCGCCTTCCCGGTCCACACCGGAACCCAGAGCGCGGTATGACTACCGTCATCCCCGAGCGGCACAACCGGATTGACCGCACTAGCCCCGGTATCGAGATTCCGCCAACTCACCGTCGCATTCACCGCACATCCCCCGGAACCCGATGCGAGCGTAGTGAATTCCGCCCGGATCCACATCACCTGATCCCCATAGAAATCCCGCGCCGGATCATAAAACCCCCGCACCTGCCCGAAACAGGGCACCAATCCACCGCCGAGAGTCATCGCGGGATTCACGGTGGTGACCGGATCAGCCCACGAGGTTCCCGTCGCACCTACCAGACCGACAATCACACCGGCAACTCCACACAGAGATCGACGCCAAGCCACGAACACCTCCAGGATCGATTGTTGCGATACCCGACCCTACGAGACGACCGCACCTCCGCGATCAAGATCCGCTAGGCCGCCCGGATGAGCGCATCGAACCGCCGCCCGAAATGCTCCGCCTCGGAGCCCCGCACACCAGCGGCAGCGCGCCGCACGGGCCGCAATTCCGCCACCAGCCGCGGCGAATCAACCTGCGATTCGAGCAAATCCAGCGCCCCGTGCCCCGCCCCGATCGCCGCCGCCGAATCACCCAGCCCGGCAAGCGAAGCCGCGAAATAGGCTCGATACGACGCCTCATCCCGAGGCAGATTCTCCGCCCGATCAATACTGTCGCGGAACAAATCCGCCGCCCGAGTGTGCTGCCCGAGTAACTTGCGCCCTCGCGCCTCATGCACACGCAACTCGGCCTCGGTGACATGGCTCAACCACGCCGGGTCGGCGCTGTTGTCGAGGCCGAGATCGAGTTCCCTTCCGACACGGGTCAGCGCACGTTCGAACTCCCGGCTATCGCCGACCGCCGCGTACGCGATCGACTCCTCGGCGGCCTTGAGCGCTTTCAGCCGGACCGATGACAGCTTGCGGACGAGTTCGGTGGATCGCTGTGCGAGGCGAACGGGTTCGAGATCCATGGTTGGCACGGCTGCGGCGATATTCGCGAGGTCGCCCAGCGTAGCGGCGAGGAGTACGGAATCGCGACTTTGCTCGGCCAACAGCACCGATTCCATGAGTTGCTGCCGTGCGAGCAGGGGTTGGCCGCAGTCGCGCGCCAGCCAGGCCACCGTATTCGAAAGCCAGCCGATGGCACTGGCGAGCTCGAGCCCGATCAACGGACTGTATTTGCCGTGGTCGAGCAGTTGCCGAACGAAGCGGTATTGACCGAACGCACGCTTGGCGATCCCACCACCACCCTGCAGGTTGTCGTGCTCCCACAACTGTTCGGTCAGGGTCCTGATGTGTGTGAGATGACTCGGTTTCACCTGGATCGGTGTTGTCCACCCGGTCGCCCCGGTGCTCGCGAACGCGGCCGCTAGTCCGAACTGTCGTCGATCCACGTCATCGGCTCCTTCCCGGTCCCCGACTTCGATGGTCCGCGCATCGTCGGGTTCGAGCAAGAGTGGCAGCAGCGCCAGACGTGGAATTCCGAGTGCATCGGTGATGCGCTTCAGCTCACGGATGTCGAAAACCGTTGCGACATCACCACGCTCGACCCGGCCGGTATGCGTGCGATCCCAATGCAACAGCTCACCGAAATCGCATTGGGACAAGCCCATGGCCTTGCGTACCAATGCGAGCGCCGGTCCGATCCGCTCTTCCGACAGAAGTTGTCGGAAGGATGCGAATTCCCATACCGCACAGCCTGTTTCATCGCCGTTCGGCCCACCCCGAGTCGATTCCATGGCAGAAACGGTAGGTCGCGAACTGAAATCACTGACGTCGATCAGACTGATTTCTGCTTGTCAACGGCAGATTCTGCACATTCGCCAGGTGCGGAATCTGCTGTCGCTCGCCGCGGCCGCGCCGCCCAAGCTGAGTTCATTCACATCGGCTCAGGGAGGTTCAGGATGACTCGTCCGTACATGGCCCCACGGCCTCTCAGATCTTCACTGCCCAAGGCGGTCGGCTACCTGCGTCTCGACCTGAGTGGAATCGCCTGGGAACGAGACGAATTGGAACTTCTGGAGCTCGCGAGTCACCACGGCTACGATCTCGTCAAGACCCTCCGCACCAGCCCCGAAATCCGGGAACCGGTGCAGCGCCTACTGATTGTCGTACGCCGCCTGGACGCACGCGCAGTCCTCACCCCAACCCTCGACCACATCGGCCCTCCCGAACCGATCCGCCGCGCCTGCGACCTGATCGTCGGATCACCCGAACTGATTCTGCCTCGTTTGAACGCCTTCGACGGCGGGTGGTGATCCCATTGACGAGCTGGATCACCTTCGTGACCGCAGTGATTGCCCAACTGGCAATGTGCGCCCCTATCCTGACCCTCGGAATCTGGTGGCCACAACCCGAACCGCCCGCGAGCCCACACCCGGTGCGCGGCCGCCATCGAGCAAGCCGCCACCGAAAGCAGCCGCCACGAAGGGCGTGATGAGCTACAGCGCAGAAATTATGGAAACCCAGGGCGACTACTCCCTGGTCAAGTGGGAAGGAAGGAAATTCCCCGGCCTCCTGATCCAAGGCGATACCTTGACCACCGTCCTGGACGACCTCTCGGAAGCGCGATCCGAACTCGACGGCGGCAACGTCGATGACGGTAAATTCGCACTCGGAGAAGCACTCCGGAAGGTAGAGCAGATGCTCAGCTCCTACGAGGAAATGATGCTCCTCGCAGGCGTTAAGCTGCCCTATTTCCGGTCTGATCATGCAGAATAGGTCCGTTCTTACTATAGAACAGGTCGTTGGATCGAATTCGCTTGCAGCGGTTCTGATTGTGCGGTGCTTGGAAGACGTAGTGCGAGTTGGGGATCAGGTAATGATCGGGCAGTCTCATGACGGCTCGAATCTCGCTGTCGCCTTGGTGGTCGACGAGATACTTCGCTACGGCAGACCTTGCGAATCCCTCAACGCTCCGCACGTCGCCGAACTCAGCTGCTCCGGTGCCGGAGCTGAGCTGGTCGGCGGTATGTCGAAAATCGTTGTGTGGAAGTAATTTACGGAGTTTCGAATCATGTTCATATCCACATTCGATGAAGAGCCCCTCTGGTATCGCTTGGCCGAGATCGAATATCTGAGTCAGCTGCCGATTGTCGATCGGAATCGCTTGCTGATCGGACTTGCGATCGAGAAGCTGCTCGGGGAGGGCGATGGCGAAGCGGACGAGGGTAGTCGTTATCTGCGGATGGTCTCCGTAACGGGCTGGTGGGATGTGGATGAGCGCGGATGGACTCGCAACGACGGGACGAAAGCGCTGCTGGCGCCCAATATTTGGATCGGCAATAAGGCGTCGGAGCCGATGAGGCATTTCCGGATGGCAGCGGCTGAATCGGAGTGCGCTGCGTTCGTGAAGGCGGCTGTTCCGAATGTGGAGGAGTATCGACTTTTCGAGAACTGGAAAATGTCGGGAGGTGAGCGGTTTTCGGTGAACCGCGTCTATGTATGTCCGGTGCGGGCTGACGTTCCGGATGAGTGGATAGCTTGATCAGGATCGGCGCTGATCGCCAACGGATGAGTTCGCCGGTGGTTGGTTGGAATTGGGTGCCGTCGGTGTTGCCATCTGCTGACAGGGTCCAGGTGCAGATGTGGCCGACAACCTGATCCGGTGCTACGGCGCGCACACCACGCTGGTCTCGTACCCCGCCGCGAACCCGGTACTGCTCCCCTTCCGCGAGCAACGCCTGTTCGCGGCACTGCGGCTGACGCTGGCCGACGGCCTGATCCGGCGCATCGACACCACTGTCGACCCCGGGCGAGCCGCCGCTGCGCCCGGTTCCGGATAGCCCCCGGTAAGCTCGGGTTTTGTGCATACGAACGGGCGCCGCAAGCTAGGGGTGATGGGCGGCACCTTCGACCCCATCCACCACGGGCACTTGGTCGCGGCCAGTGAGGTCGCTAATCGGTTCGCGCTGGACGAAGTGGTTTTCGTCCCGACCGGGCAGCCCTGGCAGAAGGCCGACAAGTACGTCAGCTCGGCGGAAGACCGCTATCTGATGACCGTCATCGCCACCGCGAGCAATCCCAGCTTCTCGGTCAGCCGCACCGATATCGACCGCGGGAAAAAGACGTACACCGTCGACACCCTGCGTGAGCTGCGCGAACAGTATCCCGAAGCGGATCTCTACTTCATCACCGGTGCCGACGCGCTGGCCAGCATCCTCACCTGGCAGGATTGGGCCGAACTGTTCGAACTGGCGAAATTCGTCGGAGTGAGTCGTCCGGGGTACGAATTGAACATCGACCATCTGGCCGACCATCTCCGCAACTACCCCGCCGACGCCGTCACCATGATCGAGATCCCGGCGTTGGCGATCTCGTCCAGCGAATGCAGAAGGCGGGCCAGTGAAGGCCGGCCGGTGTGGTACCTCGTCCCCGACGGGGTCGTGCAATACATATCTAAGCGGCACCTTTACGTGCCGGACAGCAACGGGAAGGTAGCAACAGGGTGAGCGCATCCGTCGAAGCGGTGAAGATGGCAACGGTGGCCGCATTGGCGGCCGACGAGAAACTGGCATCGGACGTCGTGATTCTGGACGTGTCCGAGCAGCTGGTGATCACCGACTGCTTCGTGATCGCGTCCGCGCCCAATGAGCGCCAGGTCAACGCGATCGTCGACAATGTCGAGGACAAGCTGCGCGAGGCCGGATACAAGCCGGTGCGCCGCGAGGGCACCCGCGAGGGCCGCTGGGCGCTGCTCGACTACGTCGAGATCGTCATCCACATCCAGCACAATGACGAGCGCGACTTCTACGGCCTGGAACGGCTCTGGAAGGACTGCCCGCAGGTGCCGGTCGAAGGTCTGGAAGATCAGCGCGCGAAGGCCGCCGAGGCCGGAGACGACGAGGCCGGAGCCGAGTAGTGAGCAAGCTTGCCGGCGTCCGCCGTTTGATCCTGTTGCGGCACGGGCAAACCGAATGGAACGCCACCGATCGCATGCAGGGCCAGATCGACACCGAACTCAGTGATGTCGGCCGTCGCCAGGCCAAGGACTGCGCACCGGATATGGCGTCCAGCGATGTCCTGGCCATCATCTCCTCGGATTTGCGGCGCGCGCACGACACCGCGCTGTGCGTCGGTGAACACGCCGGACTGCCGGTGACCACCGATATCCGGCTGCGCGAAACCGATCTCGGACAGTGGGAGGGGTTGACCCATCACGAGGTCGACGCCCTCGCCCCCGGCGCGCGCAAGGAATGGCGGATGGACGCCACCTTCACCCCGCCCGGTGGTGAATCCAAACTCCAAGTGGGCGCTCGCGCACTGCCCGTGGTGCAGGAACTGTTCACCGAGCGCCCCGACTGGCCCGGCCGTACCATCATCCTGGTTGCGCACGGCGGATTGATCGCGGCGCTGACCGCGGCGATCCTCGATCTCCCGCCGGTGAACTGGCCGGCCCTGGGCGGGCTCGCCAACACCAGCTGGGTGCAGTTGACCAGTCACGGTCCGAGTCTCGACCGGCCCGGCTGGCGTCTCGATGTATGGAACGCGCTGGCGAAGGTAGCTCCCGATGTCCTCTGACACCCCCGAACAGCAAGCCTCCGGCGAACGGCCGGTGCTGCTGGTCATCGCCGACTCGCTGTCCTACTTCGGGCCCAAAGGCGGGCTGGCGGCGGATCATCCGCGCATCTGGCCGAATCTCGTTGCGGCCGAACTGGGCTGGGATGTGGAGTTGGTGGCGCGCATCGGGTGGACCTGCCGGGACGCCTACTGGGCGCTGATCGGCGATCCGCGGGTGTGGGCGACCGTGCCGCGCGCGGGAGCGGTGGTATTCGCGACCGGCGGCATGGATTCGCTGCCGTCACCGTTGCCGACCGCGTTGCGCGAGCTGATCCGTTATGTGCGACCGGCTTTCGCGCGGCGGCAGGTGCGCACCGCGTACAACTGGGTGCAGCCCAAGCTTTCCCCGCTCGGCTGGCCGGTGGCGTTGCCGCCGTCGGTGAGCGTCGACTATCTCGAGCAGTCGCGAAACGCGCTGGCGGGGTTGCGGCCCGAGCTTCCCATGGTGGCCGTGCTGCCTTCGGTGCATCAGTGCGATGCGTACGCCCGGCATCACAGTGGACGCGAACCCATGGTCAAGGCGGTCACGAAATGGGCTGACACCCATTCGATTCCGCTGGTGGACCTCGGGGAAGCAGTGCGCGAGAACGTCTTCCACGGCGATGCCAATCCGGACGGCATCCACTGGGGCTGGGAAGGGCATGTCGCGGTGGCGCAGGCCATGGTGAAGGTGCTCTCCGAGGCGACGTCCCGCGAGGTTCGGACTGCATGACGGGCTCGTACGGCAGAACGAGCCCGCTCGGCTCGGATCGCGTGAAAGGCATTGCGCGCGAGGGGGATCGCTAGCCGATGCCCGTGGTGGTGGTCACCGATTCGTCGGCCAGCCTGCCCGCCGAACTCGCCAGCGAACTCGGCGTGCTCGCGGTGCCGCTGCACATCCTCGTCGACGACCGGGAAATCCGGGAAGGTGTGGACGAGTGCGATATCGACTACAGCTCGTCCACGGTGACCACCTCGGGGGCGTCACCGGGTGATCTGAAAGCGGTGTACGAACAGGCGCTGGAACTCAGTGGCGGGGATGGTGTTGTCGCCGTGCATATTTCGCGACAGCTGTCCGGTACCTGGGAGGCCGGGCGGCAGGCCGTGCGCGATATGGACTCCGACAAGGTGCGGCTGGTCGATTCGCTCAGCGCCGGGCTGGGCACGGGTCTGCCCGTGCTGGCCGCGGCTCGCCGGGCGCGCACCGGTGCGCCGCTCGATATCGTCTATGACGCGGCGGTCTCGGCCGCCAGTCGCGGACGGGCGTTCATCGTGGTCAACCGCACCGAGCAATTGCGCCGCGGCGGCCGATTGAGCACGGCGGCAGCGTTCTTCGGCACCGAACTGGTTACCAAGCCGATCCTGCAGATCGTCGACGGACGGCTGGAATTGCGCGAGAAGGCCCGCACTCGGTCCAAAGCCTTCGCCAAGCTCGTCGCGGCGGCGGTGGACGCGGCTGGCGACGACGGCGCCACCGTTGCGGTGCAGCACCTCGGCGCGGAGGAAGCGGCGAACACCGTCGCCGGACAACTCCGCGATCTGATCCCCGGCATCCGCGAACTCATCGTCGCCGAGTTCGGGCCAACTCTCGGAGTACATCTCGGCATGGGCGCGGTCGGCGCGCTCGTCGTGCCGGGCGGCTGCGGCTGACCAGCGCTGACCCGAGCGGAATCCGGTTGTCCACAACCGGAATTTCATCCACAGGCCGACCGAAACCCCAGGTCGCTGCCACGGCCTGATCCGGCGCGACCCATACCGTCGCTCCCATGCCGAAAACCGACGAACGCAGCGAGGTCAGCCGCCGCCTCGGCGGCCTCACCCACCCCCAACCACCCCTCGCGCCAGCAGAATTCGCCCCCACCCCACCCCATCCACCCCGCTGGAACGACGATTCCCTCACCCCTCCCCGCCGCACGGTCAGAAGTTGCGAATCCGACGGCTGGGACACCGACCCCGCCGAGGCCGGGTACTCCGTAGACCGGGACGAGTGGGCCCCTTCGGACCGCGAAAGCGGATCATCAACTCCCGCATGGCTGTCCGAGCCCTGCGGTCCGGTCTCGCTCTGGCATGAACGCCTGGTCCCGGAGCGGTTCCGAGGCACCCGCTGGGACCCGGGTCCACGCGGCGCGGTCGTCCTGACCGCCGTCGCGGTGGCCGTCGTCATACTGGCGGCACTCCTCACCTTCCGGGAAAGGCCGGTGGCGCAGGCGGTTCCGCCGATCACCGTCGCGGGCGAGAGCGCCATCGCCGATTCGGATGCCGGTGGCGGCGTGCCCACGACGGGTCGGGCCGGTGCGCCCAAACCCGCCGTGCCCAGAACCACCGCGCCCGCACGAGTGAATCCGCCGGGCAGTGGTTCGGCCGCGCAGCTTCCGGCCGGATCGAACCCACCGGGTGGCGGGCTCGCGGCGCAAGCGCCCGCCGCTGAACCGAATTCAGACCCCGAGGTGAGCGGCCACCCCGCCAACACCGGCGAAGTGGTGGTCAGCGTTATCGGCCTCGTCGAGCACGGCGGGCTGCGCCGCTTCCCACCCGGAGCACGTATCGCAGACGCCCTCAAAGCCGCCGCCCCACGCCCCGAAGCCGATCTGTCCGGCCTCAACCTGGCCCAGCACCTCTGCGACGGCGACCAACTCATCGTCGGCCGCACCGGCCCCCGCCCCGGCACCCAACAGGTCGGTAGCAAGGTAATCAACGGCACCGGAACCCCTTCGCCCGCATCCACATCCCCGGGCGCAACCCGCACCACCGGCCCACCGCAAAAGGTCAACCTCAACACCGCGACCGAAGCCCAACTCGATACCCTCCCGGGCGTAGGCCCGGTCACCGCGCGCGCCATCCTCACCTGGCGTACCCAGCACGGCCGCTTCACCTCGATAGACCAACTCGCCGAAATAGAGGGCATCGGTCCCGCCCGCCTCAACCGCCTCCGCCCGGTGGTGACCGTATGACCGTCGGTGAGGATCGTGAGCGTGGTATCGAGGTCGGTGGCGATGCGGGTGAGCTGCCGGACGAGCTGGATGCTCGATTGGTTCCGGCGGCGTTCTGTTGTTGGGGCGCGACGATTGTGGCTCTTGTCGGTGGGTGGCGGGTTGGAGTGTGCACCGCGGTGGGGTGCCTGTTGCTCGGGGTTGGGGTGTGGGGGTTGATGATTCGGTCGGGTGGGTGGCGCAGGGGTGTGGGGTGGGTGATGTTGGCGGCGTTTTCGGTGGGGGCCGGGTTTGCGGGGGCGGGGGCATGGCATGAGTGGCGGGTCGCCGGGCATCCGTTGCGGGCGGTGGGGAAGGGGGAGCGGGTTGAGATCACCTTGATTGTGGCTGATGATCCGAAGGCGCTGGTGGAGAAGAAGTTCGGGGGGAGGAAGGTGATGTTGCGGGGGGATTTGGTGGAGTTTCGGGCGGGTGGGGAGGTGGTTCATGCCGGGGGAGCGGTGGTGGTGCTGGCACCGGAGGCGGGGTGGCGGGGGTTGTTGCCCGGGCAGCGGGTGGTGTTTCGGGCTCGGGTGGCCAACGCTTTACGGTCGGATTTGACCGTGGCCATGCTGCGGGCCGAGGGTGCGCCGGTGGCGGTGGGGCGGCCGCCCTGGTGGCAGCGGGCGGCGGGACGGATGCGGGAGGATTTCGGGACCGCGGCGCAGCGGGCGTTGCCCGGGGATGCGGCGGGACTGTTGCCGGGGCTGGTGATCGGGGATACGTCGCGGCTTCCGGAGCGGGTGCGGGAGAGTTTCCGGGAGACGGATCTGGCCCATTTGACCGCTGTCAGCGGGGCCAATATCACGATCTTGCTTGCGGCCGTACTGGTTTCGATGCGCGCCTTGACCGTCGATCCGCGGGTGGGGGCGGTGGCGGCGGTGATCGCGCTGGTGATGTTCGTGATTCTGGCGCGGCCCTCGCCGAGTGTGCTGCGGGCCGCGGTCATGGGTGCGGTGGCCTTGCTCGCGCTGTGTACGGGCCGGAAGAAGCAGGCGCTGCCCGCGTTGTGCACGGCGATCATCGTCCTCCTGGGCTGGTCGCCGCGGTTGGCGATGGATGCCGGGTTCGCGTTGTCGGTGCTGGCGACGGCGGGGCTCATCGTGCTCGCGCCCGGGTGGTCGGATTGGCTTCGCGCACACCGGTGGTGGCGCATTCCGGCTGACGCGTTCGCGGTGGCGGCCGCGGCGTTCGTGGTCACCACGCCGGTGGTCGTCGCGTTGACCGGGCACCTCAGTCTGGTGGCGATCGTGGTGAATGTGCTGGTGGAGCCGGTGATCGCGCCGATCACCATCGTGGGCGCGGTCGGAGCGCTGCTGTCCTGCTGTTGGACACCGCTCGCGGAGCTCGTGCTGTACTGCACGGCCCCGCCGCTATGGTGGCTGCTCACCGTGGCCGAGCGGTTCGCGGCCCTGGGCGCTTCGGTCACGCTGCCCACCGGTATCCGTTCCGGTGTGGTCGCGGCCGTGGTGTGCGTACTGGTCGTCGCCGGGCTCCGGCCGCGTGCACCCCGCCCGGACACACCCTCGTAGCCGGGGTGCGGGGTTGTCGGGGTGGGCTCGTAGGATCGCGGGGTGAGCCAACGACCAGCGCCCCTGCATCTCGTGCTCGGTGATGAAGAATTGTTGATCGAGCGGGCGGTGTCGGGGATCACCGCGCAGGCGCGGGCTGCTACGTCGGAGCCGGATTCCATGCCGGTGGACCGGCTGCGAGCGGGGGATGCGAGTACCGCCGAGTTGGCTGAGCTGCTGAGTCCTTCGCTGTTCGCCGAGGATCGGGTGATCGTGCTGGAGGCGGCGGCCGAGGCGGGCAAAGATGCCGTCGCGGTCGTCACCGATGCCGCTTCTTCACCGCCCGACGGCGTGGTGCTGGTGATTCTGCATTCGGGCGGCGGGCGCGCCAAGGCGCTCGCACCGGCATTGCAGAAGATGGGCGCGGTGGTGCATCAGGCCGCCAAGGTCGCCAAGGCCGGTGAGCGGATCGAGTTCGTGCGCAATGAGTTCCGCGCCGCGAATGTGCGCGCCTCGGCCGATGTGGTGCAGGCCATCATCGAGGCGGTCGGCAACGATCTGCGCGAATTGGCCGCTGCCACTTCACAATTGGTCGCTGATACCGGCGGCAAGGTGGATGTCGCCGCCGTGCACCGCTACTACTCCGGCAGGGCCGAGGTCACCGGATTCGATGTCGCCGACCTCGCGGTCGCGGGTGATCGCGCCGCCGCCATGGAGGCATTGCGCTGGGCCACCGACCGCGGTGTTCCGGCGGTGCTGCTCGCGGACGCGCTCGCGGATTCGGTGCACACCATCGCCCGCGTCGGTTCGGCGGGCCGCGGTGACCCGTTCAAACTCGCGGGCGATCTCGGCATGCCCCCGTGGAAGGTGAAGAAGGCCCAGGGCCAGGCGCGCGGCTGGACCGGGGTCACCATCGGCCAGGCCCTCAAGGTCGTCGCCGGGCTCAACGCCGACGTCAAAGGCGGTGCGGCCGATACCAATTACGCCCTGGAACACGCCCTCGCACGGATCCTCGACCTCCGAGAATCCGCCTCCTGATCGAACGGCCCGGCGGGAAGCACTCTCACCGAACCGAATCCACCGGCGGACGCGAACGGCCCGGCGGGAATCACCTCCGCCGAGCCGAATTCACCGCTGCTGCCGCGAACGGCTCACGGCTCCCAGGTGATCTGGCCGCCCTCGAACTGCTGGGCCTTACCGTCCTTGTAGTTGTACTCATCGCTGGTCGGGTAGCCGTAGCGGCCGTTCTCCGAACCGTTGCGCACCCAGTCGTCGCGGATCGCGCCCCAGATGGTGCGGGTGCCGCCCTTCTGCGAGGTGTAGATCGCGCCACCCTCGAAGAGCTGATAGCGGCCGTCGCCCTTATTGGTCTTGGCCTCATCGGAGATCGGGAAGCCCAGCGGGCTGTTCTCCCATCCGGCCGCGGCGTACTTATCGCGGATCGCGCCGCTGATCACATGCGTGCCCGACCCGATCGACCAGTAGATCGATCCGCCCTGGAAGTGCTGGAACCGCCCCGGCTTACCGGTCGCGCCCTCATCGGTGGTCGGGTACTTCAGCGCGCCGGACTCCGCGCCCACCCCGCGCCACTTGTCCCGGATCGCGCCGCCGATGGCATGCGCGTCGGTCGCGGGCGTCCAGTAGATGGAGACGTTGTTCGCGAATTCCTGCTTCTTACCGCCGGCGGCGGCATCGGTTTCGGGTCCGGTCGGATCACCGAAGAATCCGGGCCCGCCCGCCCCGTCGTATTCGACCTCGATCGCCCCGCCCACATCGAACGGTCCGATCGGCCGGGCGGCAGCGGTGCCGACTCCGGTCGCCAGCACGGCCGCGACCGCGCCCGCGGCCACCGCCGCCCTGGTCCAGGACGAATTCTTCGGACTCAGCGATGTCAAGAGATCTCCCAATGCAGCTGGTATGTACGTCCCCCGACGTTCCGGTGGCCCCTGCGGCCAACCGCAGCCATCTTGCAGGGAACCGCGCGACTCGGCAAGTTCCCAGGTTCGTGAAACGACAAAACCACCGTGGTCATCGTGGCCACGGTGGTTGTTCGAAGCATGATGCCGGTACGTATACCGGGGTGATCAGCCGAGCTTGTTGAAGGCCAGCGACAGCGCCGACTTCTTGTTGGCGGCCTGGTTGATGTGGATGACACCCTTCGAGGCGGCCTTGTCGAGGCTCTTGCTCGCGGACTGCAGCAGCTCGCTCGCCTTGTCCTTCTCGCCCGCCGCAGCGGCCTCGCGGAACTTGCGGATCGAGGTACGCAGCGCGGACTTCACCGACTGGTTGCGCTGACGCGCAAGCTCATTGGTACGGATCCGCTTCATCTGGGACTTGATGTTGGCCACGCTTGTTTCCTCGTGTTCCTTCGTTTGGTGGTTTATGCGGGAAGCAAAGTCTTCGGGCGCACTACGCAGCCTGTAGCGCAGCACCGACGGTCGAGGTTACCAGGCAACAGTCCGGGGTATGAAATCGACCCTGCCCGAAATACCCCCGATACGAGAAATTTATCCCGGTCCAACTGCGTGTTGCTCCTGCGTGATGGACTATTTTTGCATGACCCCCGCCGCAGCCGCACGAGCGGCCACGGCCGCTCCCATAACGAACGGCCGCGCCGAGACCAACGGTGCGCACACAGGAGTCTTCGAGGGATACCGCCCCGGGCGTTATTCGAAGGCTTATGACGAGATGTTCGACCCCTCCGGTAGACCCCGCGCGCCCTATCGGGGCATCTTCGCGGCGCTGGCCACCATCGACGCGTCCGACCTCGCGGCGCGCGCCGAGGCGCTGGCCCGGGCCTTCGTGGATCAGGGCATCACCTTCTCGCTATCGGGCCAGGAGCGGCCGTTTCCGCTGGACCTGGTACCCCGGGTGATAGCCGCCACCGAATGGACCAAACTCGAGCGCGGCATCAAACAGCGAGTGCGGGCCCTCGAGGCCTTCCTCGCCGATGTCTACGGTGAGCAGACCATCCTGCGCGATCGGGTCATCCCGATGCGGCTGGTCACCTCGTGCGCGCACTTCCATCGCGAGGCCGCCGGGCTCATCCCGCCCAATGGTGTGCGGATTCACGTCGCGGGCATCGATCTGATCCGTGATGAGCACGGCGACTTCCGGGTGCTCGAGGACAATCTGCGCTCACCGTCCGGTGTGTCGTACGTGATGGAGAACCGCCGCACCATGGCGCGCGTGTTCCCCGACCTGTTCGCCTCGCATCGGGTGCGCGCGGTCGGCGACTATCCGAGCAATCTGCTGCGCGCCCTGCGCTGCGCCGCCGCGGCCAATGAGGCCGATCCCACCGTGGTGGTGCTCACCCCCGGCGTCTTCAACTCCGCGTACTTCGAACATTCGCTGCTGGCCAGGCAGATGGGTGTGGAATTGGTCGAGGGCCGCGACCTGTTCTGCCGCGACGGCGTCGTCTATATGCGCACCACGGCGGGGGAGCGACAGGTGGACGTCATCTACCGCCGCATCGACGATATCTACCTGGACCCCATGCAGTTTCGCCCCGATTCCATGCTCGGCGTCGCCGGAATCCTGAACGCCGCCCGCGCGGGAACGGTGGTGCTGGCCAATGCGGTCGGCAACGGCGTCGGCGATGACAAACTCATCTACACCTATGTGCCCGCGTTCATCGAGTACTACCTGGGCGAGAAACCGATTCTGCCCAATGTGGATTCGTACCGCTGCTGGGAACCCGAGGAGCGCGACGAGGTGCTCGATCGGGTCGCGGAATTGGTGGTGAAACCGGTGGAGGGCTCCGGCGGCTACGGCATCGTCATCGGACCGGACGCCACCCCTAAGGAACTGGAGGCGATACGCCGCAAAGTGCGTGCGGATCCGCGCGGCTGGATCGGCCAGCCCGTGGTGCAATTGTCCACGGTGCCAAGCAAAATCGGGCCGAAGCTGGCCCCGCGGCATGTGGATCTGCGGCCGTTCGCGGTCAATGACGGTGAGGACATCTGGGTATTGCCGGGCGGATTGACCCGCGTGGCGCTGCCGGAGGACTCGCTGGTGGTGAACTCCAGCCAGGGCGGCGGGAGCAAGGACACCTGGGTGCTGGCCGCGAGAACCTCGGGGGCGGAACGGGAATTGTCCGGGGATCAATTGGTGAGCGAACAGCTCATTCCGGGGGATCGCGATCAGGCGCGAGAACCCTCGCCCGCACGGGCGAATCAACAACAGCAATAGCAAACAACAGCAATAGCAACGGCGCTGCTGATGGGTGGAATTACAGCGTTAGGCGGTTGAATTATGTTGGCGCGCAATGCCGAATCCCTCTTCTGGATCGGCCGGTACATCGAACGCGCCGAGTACACGGCGCGAATACTCGACGTCGCGGTGCATCAATTGCTCGAGGATGCCACGGTGGACCCGGATCGAACGTCGCGAGTTCTGTTGCGGGTCTTGAGCATCGAACCGCCCGAAGAGGAACTCGACGTCTGGTCGGTGACCGAACGCGTCGCCTTCGGCCGGGACCACGGCGGTTCCATTGTCGACTCGATCAGCAGGGCTCGCGAGAATGCCCGGGGGGCAAGGGAAGTCGCGTCCACCGAAATGTGGGAATGCCTCAACTCCACCTACAACGGGCTGGCCGCGGCCGAACGCGCCGCGCGGGCGCTCGGCCCGCACGAGTTCTGCCACTACATCACCGATCGCGCCGCCATGTTCGCCGGACTCTCCGATTCCACGCTGAGCCGGGACGACGGCTATCGCTTCCTGCTCTTGGGTCGTTCCATCGAGCGCGTGGATATGACTGTGCGGCTGTTGCTTTCACGTGCGGGTGATCGCACCTCCTCGCCCGCGTGGGTGACGGTATTGCGCTCGGCCGGAGCCCACGACCCCTATCTGCGCACCCATCGCGGTGTGCTGGACGCCAATCAGATCGCCCAATTCATCCTGCTGGACCGGCTTTTCCCGCGTTCGGTCTTCCATACCCTGCGGGTGGCCGAAACCTGCCTGCAGGAACTGGATCAACGGCCCAACAGCCGTTTCGCCGCGCGACAGGAAGCGCATCGACTATTGGGGCGGGCGCGCAGCGAATTGGAATTCCTCCCCGCGACCGTCCTGCTCGAAGACCTCCCCAGCCGCCTGATCTGGTTGCAGGAAACCTGCCACGAAGTGGGAGAAGCGGTGGCGCTGCAATATTTTCACGCCGAGTCCTGGGTGTCCTGGACCGGACTGCACGGCCGCAACGGCAGCCGGATCGAGGAAGCGGTATGAGCTGGCGCATGCGGGTGGTGCACACCACCGGATATGTCTACGACGCGCCGGTATCGCGTTCGTTCAACGAGGCGCGCCTGAGCCCGCGCGCCGACAGCAGGCAGAATGTCATCCTCAATCGGGTCGAAACGGTGCCGTCCACCCGGTCCTTCCGCTACGTCGACTACTGGGGCACCGCGGTGACCGCCTTCGACCTGCACGCCCCGCACACCGAATTGGAGGTCACCAGCTCCTCGGTGGTGGAGACCGAACCCTTCGCCGGACCCGCCGAGGAACTGTCCTGGGAGGAACTGCGCGCCGGGGATATCGCCGATCGCTACGACGAATTGCTCACCCCCACCGCCTATGTGCCGCGCGAACGCCGCCTCGCCCCGGTCGCCCGCCAGCTGGCGCGCGGCGTGCCGCCCGCCAAAGCCGTTGTGCGCGGCGCGGAATGGGTGCACCGGGAAATGAACTACCTGGCCGGAACCACCTCGGTGCACACCTCCGCAGTCGAGGCGTTCGCGGAAAGACAAGGGGTTTGCCAGGATTACGCGCACCTGACCCTGCTGCTGTTGCGCGCCATGGGAATTCCCAGCCGCTACGTCTCGGGCTACCTGCACCCGGACCCCACCGCCGAAGTGGGGCGCACGGTAGCCGGGCAGATGCACGCCTGGGTGGAAGCCTGGACCGGGCAATGGTGGGGCTACGACCCCACCAACAACATTCCCGTCACCGAACAACACGTATCCGTCGGAGTAGGCCGCGATTACGCGGATGTGCCCCCACTCAAAGGTATCTTCAGCGGAAGTGGGTCGACTGATCTGGAAGTGGAAGTGGAGGTCACTCGACTCGCGTGAGGTCAGAACACAGGTGCTCTCCCATCAGGGCGGGTCGATCCGGGAAGGTGGCTGATGTCTCCCACAGCGCAGGAAGTCGTCGAAGAACTGGGCGAGATGGAACCGATCTCGCTGAGCCGGAAACTCTTCGCGGAGGGCTTCGGCACCTTCGTACTGGTGCTCGGCGGCGTGGGCACCGCGGTGCTGGCCGGGGAGCGCGTCGGCGCGCTCGGTATCGCCCTGGCCTTCGGATTCACGCTGCTGTTCCTGGTGTACGCCATCGGACCGGTCTCGGGCTGCCATGTGAATCCGGCCGTGACGGTGGGGCAGCTACTGCTGGGCCGGGTGTCGGCCGGGGTGGCGCTGGCGTACATGGTCGCGCAATTCGTGGGCGGGTTGCTCTCGGGCGCGGTGATCTACGCGATCGCCAAGAACCTGCCGTCCTATGACCGGGCCAAGGATGGACTGGCCGCCAACGGCTGGGGCGCGCACAGCCCGTCCAAGGTCGAACTGGCCGGGATCACCACCAATGGCTATGGTCTGGCCGCCGCCATCACCGTCGAGGTGATTCTCACCGCGCTGCTGGTATTCGTGGTGCTGGCCTCCACCGATCAGCTCTCGGATGTGCCGCTGGCCGGGTTGTCGATCGGCATCACCCTCGCCGTCATCCACCTGATCTCGATCCCGGTGGACAACACCTCGGTGAATCCGGCGCGCAGCCTCGCGGTCGCGTTCTTCCAGGACGGTGCGCCCGCACAGCTGTGGGTGTTCATCGTCTTCCCGCTCATCGGCGGCGTGCTCGGTTCGCTGGTCTACGGCCTTATGTTCGGCCGCTCACGGAACATGGTGAGCTGACACCTCTTCGCGATTCCCGTGCCCCCATTCCTGCGGAATGGGGGCACGGTGCGTAGCGAGGGAAGGTGCGTCCCATTCGAGAGGCGGGGTGCGCTGGAGAGGACGCGGCGTCCAGCTCTCGTCGGAGCGCACGTGTGCTCGGCGTTAGCGGGTGTTCACGAGCAGGGCGTATTGGGCGGCGGCGCGCTGGCGGGCGGTTTTCTCGTCCTGGCCGCTGACGACGGCCCAGTAGCGTCCGTCCATCAGGAAGCAGCGGTAGCGGGTTTCGCGGGCGTTGTCGGGGACGTCCTTACCTCGGAAGCAGGCTGCGTCGGGGACGCCCGCGGGGGTCGCGGCCGGGGTGTCGCCGTTCGCGGTGGCGGCCGCGACGACGCGGTCGTGCATGCTGCGCGTGTGTGCCAGGTCCGATAGTCGCATCAGCCACCAATCGCCGATGAAGGCCGCGCGCTCGATCGGATCGGGTTCGAATTTCTTGGCCGCGCCACCCTGGCCGAACAGGTGCGTGATACCGCGCGGACCGTAGACCACACCGGTGCCGTGGGCGAACCCGAACCAGTTCGCGTCCGCCGGGGTGCCCGCCTGATCCGCGGCCGGATACGGCCATGTGGTGGCGTCGGGATGCAGTAGGCGGCGCAACATATCGTCGCCGTCGAAAGGCATGGCGGACAGCTTGTCCGGTGCGGTCGGCACGAATCCGTCCAGCAGCGGGAGCTCCGCGGCCAGGGCCGCGCTCGCGCGTGCGCTCAATGCCGCCGCGTCCACCACCCGATCGGCCGCGTACACCACGACCACGAAGGATTTATGCGCCAGCGCGGTCACCAGTACGGGCGATCGCTTGCGCGAAATGCCGTAGGCGTCATCGAATCCCGGGATGGCGATCCGAATGGTGTCCGGATTGCGGGCCATATCCGCCGCCGCGATCCGGCCCGCGACGAGCCTGGCGATCGGATCCGCGCGGAAGTTCAGCACGGTCATGCGCAGAATCTTGGAATCGCCGACCGCGGGCGGGCTCGCGGGGCTGTCGGTCCCGTTGACCGCGTAGCCGGCGATCATGCCGTACTGGGCGATCGGCTGTAGCGCTATCTCCGGTGCGAGCACCGCGGTGCGCCCGGGCGTGGGCAACAGCGCCGAGCCGCCGTAGCTCAGATCCTTGTCGAAATCGGCGGGCTTGACCACCACCTCCGCCAGTCGCGCGGATTCCATGACACGCCCGTACGTGTCATTGTCATTGGCGGGCACGGCACTCGGTTGTGCGGATAGTTCGCCCATATCGAGCGCGGCCAGGTTCGGGGTGCTCTGCCGGGCATTGCCGGGCACGACCTCGCCACCGCAACCGCCGAGCACTCCGGCCAGCACGGTCAGACTCGCCGCACAGGCCATCGCGCGCCGCCGCGCGCGCTGCCGGAATTCGTCGTTCGTCACACCTGGTCCTCGCTAGATCGGGGCGTCCGGCCACCATTGGTCGTAGAGTTCACGACCGGATTTCGCCCCGGTGAATCGCATTGTGCAGAAATTGCGTGCGGCGCCGTCGAAACGGATGTCCAGCTGTCCCTTCGGGCTTCCGTCACTGTCGAAGGTCTTCCACTGCGCCTGACCGGTGCCCGAGGCGCGCGACCAGGACTCGCCGTCCTGCGGATTGCCGGTCGGCTCCAGGCCGCGCATGGCCGAGCGATCGGAGGCGCAGGTCAGCCACAGCGATACGCTGCCGGTCGAACAGACCAGGACGGGTTGATCCAGTACATCGTCGAGCGGAACCGCCCTATCCCGGTCGTCGGAGGCGGTGCACCGCAAGCCCTGATAGCCGCGCGCGGCGGGCGTGGCCGGAAGCAGGGCGGGGAAGGCGTCGACCATGAAACCGAAAGCGTGCCAGGGTGATCCGGCGCTCGCGGTGGGACCGGGGGGCGGGCCGCCGGAACCGGTCATGCGGGTGATCGTCACGATCGTCGCGGCGGCGATCACCGCCACCGTCGCCGCGATCGCGATGAGCAGGCGCGGGCGACGGCGCCGGGGCGGTGCGGACGCGTGCCCGCGCAGTGCCGCCACCGCCGCCTCGGCCAATTCACCGCAACTGCGATAGCGATCGTCCGGGTCGTACGACATGGCGCGCGCGACAACGGAATCCAATGCCTTGGGAATACCCGGGACGACGGTGCTCGGCGCGGGACGCGGCGCCGTCAAATGCGCGTGCATGACCGCGGCGGCCGTCTCACGCGGGAAAGGCACGGTCCCCGTGAGCAATTGGTGGAGCGTCCCGCCCAGCGCGTACACATCGGTGCGCTCGTCGAGCCGCCCGCCGCCGATCTGTTCGGGCGCGGCGAAGGCCAGCGTGGCCAGCACCCGGCCCACCGCCGTGAGCGCCACGGATTCCGTTATCGCGCGGGCGATTCCGAAATCGGTGACCAGCACCCGATCCGCGTCCGCGCCCGGCTCGATGAGGATATTGGCGGGCTTCACATCCCGATGCAGCAGTCCGGCGCGATGCGCGGCGTCCAGGCCCCGGGCGGCTCCGGTGATGATGGCCACCGCACGGTCCGCGGGCAGCCCGCCCTGCTGTCTCACCAACTGCGCGGCATCGCATCCATTGACGAATTGCATAGCGATCCAGAGCATGTCGCCCGCATCGCCGCAATCGTAGATCGACACGATATTCGGATGATCCAGCCGCCCGGCCAGTTCGGCCTCGCGCAGGAATCTGGCCCGGAATTCGGCATCGGCCCCGTCCGACAGGATCTTCAGCGCGTCCTGGCGCGGCAGCCGCGGATGCCGGGCCAGGTACACGCTGCCCATACCGCCCGCGCCGATCCGCCGTTCGATTCGATACCCGGCCACCACCGCACCCGGCTCCAAGGCGCGCATCCGCGGCCCTACCGGTTCCGCACCAGTAGCGCGTACTGCGCGGCGGCCCGCTGGTGCACCGACTTCTCATCGGTCGCGTTCACGATCGCCACGTAGCGGCCGTCCTGGACGACGCAGTAGTAGACCGGCACGATCTGTTCGTGCCGAAGACATTTCGCGTCCGGCACGGGCGGATTCGCCAGTGGGGTCTGCATCTGCCCGTACCCGGACTCCTCTTTCGCCAGGCGGCGGGCGGCCGTCGCGTCGCGCAGCCGGAACAGCCAGCCGCGATCGATCAGGGCGATGCTCTCGATGGCGTCCTCGGCGATACCCGCCGCCGTGCTCGCCGCAGGCAGGGCCAGCCGGGAACCATTGGGGCCGAAGACAACTCCGCTCGGTTCGAGGTAGCTGCCCTTGCCCGCGATAGTGGATCCCTGAATCTTGGTGATATACGGGTATGACCATTCGCCACGCGTGGTCGGCACCATGCGCCGCAGCATGCCGTCCGCATCGAACCGCAGTTTGGGCAGGTCCGCCACCGGGGTGGGCTGGAATCGGTCCAGGCGCGGCAGTTCGACGGCGATCGCCTTGGACGCGAGCCGGGTCAGCTCACCCAGATCGGGGTTCGGATACCGCACGAAAATCGCCACCACGTAGGTCCCGTGCGCGAGCACGAATCCGATCGTCGGCACCGTGGGCCGCCAATGTCCGCGCGCCGCAGGGTATTCCGGAAGGGTGACCGGTGCGTTCTCGGGATTCACCGCGAAATCCGCCGCCTCGATCTCGGCGGCGGCGGACTGCGCCGCCGTGGCGTCGGGCAGCCGCAGCACGGTGGTGCCCACCGACCAGGGCGGATCATTGGCCGGGCAATTCTTCGGCGGGCAGCCGTTCACCGAATACCCGGCCAGCATCCCGTATTTGGTCAGGATCGGCACCGCGACATCGGCCAGAATGCCCATGGTGTCGGCCGGGCGCGGCAGGGGCAGCGGGAAGGACGGGCTCAGCGACGGGTCCACCTCGCGCGGATCGGTCACCGCTTCGGCCATGCGCGCCGATTCGATGAGGCGACCGTATTTGTCCTTGGAATTGCTCGGTTCGGAGAGCGTCTCCGCGCCGAATTCACCGAAATCCAGTGTGCTCAGGTCGATATCGGCGGTGGTCGCGGATCCGGGCACCGTGCGGGCGCCCCACAGCAGCACCGCGATCAGCAGTGCGACCACGATGAAAGCGAGCGCGCCGAGCGCCGTGCGGTTAGAGCGGAGCATCTGGCCACCAGGTGTCGAGCAGGGTCTGACCGGTCACCGTGATGCTCCAGAGGTCGATGACGCAGAAATTGCGGGCCGGATCGTCGAACGCTATGCGGACATTGCCCTGCGGTACGCCGTTGCCGTTGCTGTCGCCCCAGACGATGCGTCCCGCGCCACTGTCGCGGGTCCACAGTTTGCTACCGGCGACGGCGATCGGCGATCCGATATCGGGCATGGACAGGCGGCTCGATAAACAGTGCACCCAGATCATGTCCACCGGATCGCCGTCCCCGCTGCACACCAGCCAGATCTGCTGCCGCCGTACATCCAGCGCCGCCGTCGCGCCCTGCTCATCCTTGGTCTCGCACCACAGACCGCCGTAGCCGCTGGTCGTCGGCGTGTGCGGCAGCAGTTTCGGGAAGGCCGCGACGGCGAATCCGGCCACGCCCCACGGGCCGCTGTCATCGGTGATCGGGGCCGCGAAAATGGTTGCGGGGGAGGACTTCTCGGGATGGTTGGTGCCGAGTACGAACGCGGTGGCCGCGATGGCGAGTACCAGGGCGACGGCGGCGACCGCGCCCGACAGCAGGCGTTTGCGGTATCCCGCCGGGTGCGGGACGGGCGCGACCGCCTCACCTCGCAGCGCCGCGCCCGCGGCTTCGGCGAGCGCACCGCAGCTCCGATAGCGCTGATCCTGTTCCTTCGCCATCGCCCGCGCGATCACCCGATCGAACTGTTCGGGCAGACCGGGCACGACTTCGCTGGGACGCGGTGGCGGCTCCATCAGATGCGCCTGCATCACCGCGACGGCCGTCTCGTGCGGGAAAGGTTTGGCGCCGGTGAGCAATTGGTACAGCGTCGCGCCGAGGGCGTAGACATCGACGCGGTGGTCGAGGGTTTCGCCGCGCAGCTGTTCGGGGGCCGCGTAGGCGACGGTCGCGAGCACTTCACCGGCGGCGGTGAGTTCGGTGGATTCGCCTATGGCGCGGGCGATTCCGAAATCGGTGACCAGCACGCGATCCGGGCCGTCCGGATCGGGGGAGACGAGGATATTGGCGGGCTTGACATCGCGGTGCAGCAGTCCGGCCGCGTGCGCGGCATCCAGGCCGCTCGCCGCTTCGGTGACCACATGTACCGCGCGTTCGGGCGGCAGGCCGGACGGGAATTCGCGCAGCAGGTCGGCGGCGTCCGCGCCCTCGACGAACTGCATTGCGATCCAGAGGGATTCGTCCTCCACACCGCGATCGAGGATCGCCACCACATTGGGATGCGCCAGCCGGGCGGCGAGTTCGGCCTCGCGCAGGAAGCGCGCCCGGAACTCGTCATCCGAACTGCTGGTGTCGGACAGCACTTTGAGCGCGATCTGGCGGGGTAGTCGCGGATGGCGCGCCAAGTACACCGAACCCATACCGCCCGCGCCGAGCTTGCGTTCGATCCGAAAGCCCGCGAACACTTCTCCCGCCCGCACGGACAGAGTGTCCGTTTACCGACCGGTCTCGTCAATACCCTGCGATAAAAATCGGCTAATGCCAGTGGTATTCGGCGCACAGGCGATGCGCGACCAGGTCGAAAGTCTTGCGCGGCACGATCGCGCCCTCCCGCCGGATACCGTCCTCCGGCACATCGAGCACCCGATCCAATCGCACCCAGCTCGGCCGCCCCGCGTGATCCCACGCCCCCGGGCCGATGCCGACCCAATTGTCATGCCGCGCGTGATCCTCATTGCTGGACAGCATCAATCCCAGCAGCGTGCCGCGCTCGCGCCCGACCACCAGCACCGGACGGTCCTTGCCATTGCTCGGATCCTCCTCGTACGGCACCCAGGTCCACACGATCTCGCCCGGATCGGCCCGCCCGTCCAACTGCGGGCTGTACACGATCTGCCGCGCCCGCTCCCGCGACGGCACCCCCGCCGACGACGTCGGCCGCACCTTCACCGGCGCGGGCTTCGGTGAGATCGCACGCGCCGCCCGCCCCCACACCGAGGACCCGGCCACCCGCTCGATCAACTTCGGTCCCTGCTGCTTCACCAGATGAGAACCCTGTTCCTTAGCCACGATCCCCAACTGCTTCCCCAGCGCGTTCCACCTGCCAGCCATGCGGGGAGCATAGTGGCGCCGCGCGATGTTCTCATCCGGGCCGGATTCGCCTGTGCGAATGGGCCGTTCGCGCACTGGTGACTCCGCTGGCGAGAGCGGTACCTGGCGCAACGTAGACTTCGGGGTTGACATGCCGCTGTTTCGCCATGCCGAGGAGTGACTCCGATTAGCAGTTTCGCCGATACGACGTTCACCGATCCGTCCCGGATCAGGAACTTCTGCATCATCGCCCATATCGACCACGGGAAATCGACCCTGGCCGATCGCATGCTGCAACTCACCGGTGTGGTCGAGGAGCGGGCCATGCGGGCCCAGTACCTGGACCGGATGGATATCGAGCGGGAACGCGGTATCACCATCAAGGCGCAGAATGTGCGGCTGCCGTGGCAGGTCGATGGTGAGGACTATGTCCTGCATTTGATCGATACGCCGGGGCACGTCGACTTCACCTATGAGGTGTCGCGTGCGCTGGAGGCGTGTGAGGGCGCGATCCTGCTGGTCGACGCGGCGCAGGGGATCGAGGCGCAGACGCTCGCCAATCTGTATCTGGCGATGGACAAGGACCTCACGGTCATTCCGGTGCTGAACAAGATCGACCTGCCGGCCGCGGACCCCGATCGGTACGCCGCCGAGATCGCGCACATCGTGGGCTGTGAGCCCGAGGATGTGCTGCGGGTCTCCGGTAAGACCGGCGTCGGTGTGGCCGAACTGCTGAATGAGGCCGTGCGCGTGGTGCCGCCGCCCGTCGGGCAGGCCGACGCTCCGGCGCGTGCCATGATCTTCGACTCGGTATACGACACCTATCGCGGTGTCGTCACCTATGTGCGTGTGGTGGACGGCAAGCTCACCCCGCGCCAGAAGATCAAGATGATGTCCACCGGGGCCACGCACGAACTGCTCGAAATCGGCATCGTGTCACCCGAACCCAAGCCCACCCAGGGGCTGGGCGTCGGTGAGGTGGGTTACCTCATCACCGGTGTGAAGGACGTCCGCCAGTCCAAGGTCGGTGACACCATCACCAGCGCCCGCGACGGCGCGACCGAGGCGCTCACCGGATACCGCGAACCGCGGCCCATGGTCTACTCCGGGCTCTACCCGGTCGACGGCTCGGACTACCCGAACCTGCGTGACGCGCTCGACAAGCTCCAGCTCAACGATGCCGCGCTCACCTATGTGCCGGAAACCTCGGTGGCCCTCGGCTTCGGCTTCCGCTGTGGCTTCCTCGGACTGCTGCACATGGAGATCACCCGCGAACGCCTCGAGCGCGAGTTCGGGCTCGACCTGATCTCCACCGCGCCCAACGTTATCTACCGCGTGGTCATGGAGGACGGCACCGAACACGTCGTCACCAATCCCTCGTACTGGCCCGAGGGCAAGGTGAAGGAGATCTACGAACCCATCACCAAATGCACCGTGATCGCGCCGAGCGAATTCATCGGCACCATCATGGAGCTGTGCCAGGCGCGGCGCGGTGAGCTGCTCGGTATGGACTATCTGTCCGAGACCCGCGTGGAGATGCGGTACACGCTGCCCATGGCGGAGATCATCTTCGACTTCTTCGACTCGCTGAAATCCCGCACCCGCGGCTACGCCTCGCTCGATTACGAGGAGGCGGGCGAGCAGGCCGCCGCGCTGGTCAAGGTCGACATCCTGTTGCAGGGTGAGGCCGTGGACGCGTTCTCGGCGATCGTGCACAAGGATGCCGCGCAGGCGTACGGGCACAAGATGACCACCAAACTGCGCGAGCTCATTCCGCGTCAGCAGTTCGAGGTGCCGATTCAGGCCGCCATCGGATCCAAGGTCATCGCGCGCGAGAACATCCGCGCCATCCGCAAGGACGTGCTGGCCAAGTGCTACGGCGGTGACATCAGCCGTAAGCGCAAACTGCTGGAGAAGCAGAAGGAAGGCAAGAAGCGGATGAAGACCATCGGCCGCGTCGAGGTCCCGCAGGAAGCCTTCGTGGCGGCGCTGTCCACCGATTCGGCCTCGGACGGCAAGGCCAAGAAGTAACTCTCGAGCTCCCGTGCCCCGCTGCCTGACGGCAGCGGGGCACTGTTGTAGATGGGGTGGGGTGGGTGGCCTGACGGCCGCGAGGCGGCGGGCTCGACTGGCGAAAGCCTCGCGATGCAAGGCTTGCCATGCGAGGTTTGCGAAGTTCGGGTTGGGCGGTGGGCGTGCGATTTCCGAGGTGATTTGCCGGTCGGGCGCACGGTTGGCTTTGCAGCCAGATTCTGGGGCTTCCGTACTGATATGCAGGGTGACAAGCTATGTGTCGCACGGCTGTACACACCGGCTCCTACCTGGTGGATGTGACAGACCGGGTATCCGGAAATAGGGTGTGAAACGAGTTTGAAGACGGCGGTCCGCCAGCGGCGGACCGCCGATCCTTGAGAGCGGGAGCCTGTATGACGCGTGAGCGGCCTATCGACGACGACGCATCCGGGACGGGCGACGATTACGCGGGCGATACCGCATACCAGATCGCCAACGGTGTGGCGCGCACGGCGAGGGCTGGCGCGTATGTGACGGGTGGAGCGCTCATCGCCTCCGCGGGGACGCGCAGCGGCGACGGTCCGGCTCCGGCCATCGACCATGACAGCCGCAATGTGAGCTGGCAGCAGGCCAACGATCCGCAGCCGGACGTGCCGAGCCCGACCCTCACCTTCCCGGACCTCACCGCCGACCAGCTCCCGCCCGCACACCTGCCCACCGGCATGCTGCCGGTCGCCACGCAGGACAATCAGCACTACGGCACCGATGCCGGACTGCTCCCGGCCGACTACGGCTCACAGCCCTCCGCCGATACGAGCATGTCCGGATTCAACGGCGTCGGCATTCCGGACACCGATCTGCCGCTGTCCTTCCGGCTGCCCGACTATCAGCAGCAGCCCGGATACGAACTGCCCAACGGCGGCGGACCGGTCGACTCGAATCAGCCCTGGGACCCGCAGCAGCCGGGCAACGGCGATTCGGAATGGCAGCTGCCCGATACCGATGGCTCCGGTGGTGGTTGGCAGATCCCCGGTGCCGATGGTTCGGGCTGGCAACTGCCCGGCGCGGACGGTTCGGGCTGGCATATCCCGGGCGCGGACGGCGGCGGCGGTTTCGGCTGGCAGATGCCGGGCGGCGACGGCGGCCATGGCTGGCAGATTCCGGGCGGCTTCAAGCTACCCGGCGCGGACGGGCACCTACCCGGGATGGGGAACCTGCCCGGAGCGGGTGATCCCATCGGAAGTGGTTCGCACGGCGGCATTTTCGACGGTATCGGCGACGGCCCCGTCGGCATCGCGATCGATACCAACTGGGCCGTGAACATGCATGTCGGCCTGGACGGCGTGCACTTCGAATCCAACCTGCAGGTCAATATCGGCGTCGGCAATGTCGGCCATCAGCTCGATCAGTTCACCCAGGATATGGGCCAGGGCATCGGGCACATCCCGAATGGCATCGACCCGAACGGCAATCCGCTGCCCGCCGGTTCCGCGCCCTGGGGCAGTGATGCGGTGAACCCGGGCGCGCAGACCACCGGCGCGAATCTGCCCGGCCAGCAACCCAATTCGGCGACCGCGTCGGCCACCGACCCGCACGGCCCCGGAGCCGGTGTGCCGGGTGCGGGTATCGGTGCGCCGGGTGCGCACGGTGGCGGAACCGGTTCGCACGGAACGGGTTACGGCTCACACGGCGCGGGAAGCGGTGCGCCGCTGGGTGGTTCGACCGGTGCGCCGGGTACGGCTCCCGGCTCCTCCTTCGGCCTGCCCGCCGGCGGGACGGGTGCGCCCGCACCCGCCTATGTGGCCCCGGCCGCACCCGCGCCGATCGCGACCCCGGTCGCTCCGGCCGCGCCCATCGTGGTCGCCCCGGTGGTGCCCGCCGCCGTCGCCCCCGTCGTGGTGGCTCCGGTCGCGGTGGCGCAGCCGGTGGTCGCGACCCCGTTGCAGACCACCATTCAGCCCGATGCCGCACAGCATCCCATCGCGAATCTGCTCACCACGCCGAGCCAATCGCCGCTGTACGCCTCGGCGGCCCAGGCGCCCGCGCTCTTCGAACACCACGGCAATCATCCGGTGCTGCTGGCCAATGGCGGCCATCCGGACGTGAGCACGATCGCCAAGCCCACACCGGTGACCACCGAACCAGGCACCACCGTGCCCAAGATCAGCGTGCCGCCCAAGACCGATCCCGCGCTCACCACGGTGCCCTCGGTACCGGTGACCACCAAGATCCCGGGCATCACCGATCCGACCACGACCAAGCTGCCCGGTATCACCCTGCCGACCACCACCGCGCCGCACACCACGGCACCGCACACCACGGTTCCGCCGGTCACCACGGATCCGGATACCGGCACCACGCGCCCGAACACCGGCGGTGACACCGACGGCCACAGCACCGCGCCGACCATCACCCCGCCGAGCGATACCGTTCCCACGCATCAGCCGCCGGTCACCAATCCGTCCCATCCGAGCTCGGACGCGACGGTGCCGACGGTCGCGCCGACCGTGCCCCCGGTGACGCTGGATCCGCCGGCGGCCACCGTACCCGCGGTGCCGACCGGACAGCCCCAGACCAACCCGCCCAAACCGCAGGACGCTCCCAAACCGGCGAAACCCATTGCCGAGGTGAATGATTCGGGTCAGCACCTGATGCCGATCGCGGACGATTCCGCACTGCATCCGGTCTACCTGATGCATGACGGCGGCCTCGGCAGCCACCTCATCACGGACGGCAGTCTCACCGACAGCCACTTCCCGGTGCATGCCGCGTTCGACCATACGCTGCTGTGAGCGGTGTCGAACGCCTTGTCGCAGTGAAGAATCCGGACACGATGGGCCCGTTGCTCGGGTTGCTCGACGAGCTGCTGGAGCCGGTGCACGCCGCGGGCCGCGCGGATCTGGCCGGACGGCTGGGCATCGCGCGCGCCCGGCTGTCCGATCCCCGGGTGCGCCTGGTCGTGGTCGGTGAGTCCAAGAGCGGAATGAGCACGCTGGTCAACAGTCTGATCGGCGCGCCGGTGAGCGCGACCGACAGCCCGTCCAGCGTGCCGGTGATCGCCGAGTACGGACCGCATTCCAGCGCCACCCTGGTGCGCGCCGGTAGTGGTGGCGGTGTGGCCGAACGGCAGTCCGTCGATCCGCGGCAGGCGGTCGCCGAATCGGCCGCCGGTGGTGTGCTGCGGGCCGAGTTCACCGAGCCCAGTGCGCTTTTGGCGGAGGGCTTCGTGCTGCTGGACGCACCGGGTTCGCCCGCGGACACCCCGGCCACCTGGTCGCTGCTGGCCGTCGCGGACGCCGTGCTCTACGTGGCCGATGCGGCGCGGCCGTTCACCGCCGGGCAGATCGGGCAGCTGCAACGCATTCAGCAGGTCTGCCCGACGGTCGTCTGCGTGCTCAACAAGATCGATCAGTATCCGCAGTGGCCCGAGGTGCAGCAGCATGACCGGCGGCTGCTCGACGCCGCCGGGCTGGCCTTCGCCGTCGCACCCGCTTCGGCGCGGCTGCACGAGCACGCCCGCTCCACCGGCGATCAGCAGCTCGATCTGGAATCCGGTGTGCCGCAACTGCTCGATCATCTGCGCGACTATGTGCTCGGCAATGCCGACGCCGTCGCCGCCGATGCCGCGGTGCGCGATATCGGGCTCATCAGCGATCATCTCGCGCTCGCGCTGCGCACCGAGGCCGAGACGCTGCGCGATCCGCGCCGCTACGGCGTCATCACCGAACAGTTGCGCCGCACCCGCGAGGAAGCCGAACAGCTGCGCCAGCGCACCGCGAACTGGCAGGTCACCCTCGCCGACGGCGCGGGCGAATTGATGGCCGACACCGAACATGATCTGCGCCACCGGCTGCGGAGCCTGATCCGCGATGCCGAGGCCGACATCATGAAGCGCGATCCGGCCCGGCGCTGGGCCGAGTTCGGCGCGGACCTCGATGCCAAGATCTGCGAGGCGGTGGAGGAGAACTTCGTCATCGCGCACTACCGCTCGGTGGAGCTGGCCGAGCAGGTGGCGGCGAAATTCCCGGACCGCGGCATCCCGACACCCGAACTGCGCCTGGACAATCCGGGCGAGGTCGGTGAGGTGCTGGAACCGGTCACCTCGCTGGATAAACTGGACAGCGCCAAACCCGCTGTGGCGCAGCAGTTCCTGAATATGCTGCGCGGCTCCTACGGCGGCGTCCTGATGGTCGGCCTGGCCACCAGCCTGCTCGGCATGTCCCTGGTGAACTGGTACTCCGCCGGTGCGGGCGTACTGCTCGGCGTCAATGCCCTGTGGGACGACCGCAAATCGCGCAAACAGCGCCGCCAGGCCGAGGCCAAGGTCGCCGTCGCCCGCCTCATGGACGATGTGATCTTCCAGGTCAGCAAGGAATCGCGCTACCGCCTGCGCGCGGTGCAGCGCAATCTGCGCGACCACTTCACCGAAATCGCCAATGAGACACTGCGTTCGGTGGACGCCTCACTGCGCGCCGCCGAGGAGGCCGCCGCCGTGCATTCGGGCGCGCGCCGCGAACAGCGCCTCACCGAAATCGAGTCATCGCTGGTTCGCCTGCACGATCTGCGTGAGCGCGCCGATGCCCAGGGCGGCGGAAACCCTTCGTACTGAAGGGTTTCCGCGCCGGTCAGGACCGGCCGGGGTGGGCCGGGTTGAACTGGCCGGAGTGGTGCGATTCCTCGGCGCGGATGACGTGCATGACCGCGTTGATCAGCGCCAGATGGGTGAAAGCCTGCGGGAAATTGCCGAGGTGGCGGCCGGTACGGGTATCGATCTCCTCGGCGTAGAGCTTGAGCGGGCTGGCGTAGCCGAGCAGGCGTTCGCACAGTTGGCGGCCGCGCGCCAATTCGCCGATCTCCACCAGCGCGGACACCAGCCAGAACGAGCAGATGGTGAAAGAGCCCTCCTCGCCGGACAATCCGTCATCGGTGGTATCGGTGCGGTAGCGCAGCACCAGCCCGTTCTCGGTGAGTTCATCGGCGATGGCGAGCACGGTGGCGCGCACCCGATGATCGGTGGGCGGCAGGAAGCGCAGCAGCCCCACCAGCAGCAGTGAGGCGTCCAGATTGTCGCTGCCGTAGGTCTGGGTGAAGACCCCGGCCTCGTTCACGCCATTGTCGAGCACGTCCTGCCGGATCTCGTCGGCGATGTCATGCCACTTCTTGGCGTAGTCGAATTCCCCGTGCCACTCCGCGAGTTTCGCGCCGCGATCCAGCGCGACCCAGCACATCACCTTGGAACAGGTGAAGTGCTGCGGCTCCCCGCGCACCTCCCAGATGCCGCGATCGGGATTGCGCCAGTTCTCGATCGCCGCCTGCACCTGCCGTTCCAGCATGGGCCACAACGTCTCCGGGACCTGCTGCCGCGATTTCACGTGCAGGTACACCGAATCCAGGATGGTGCCCCAGATATCGTGCTGTTCCTGGTTGTACGCGCCATTGCCGATGCGCACCGGCCGTGCGCCGTCGTATCCGGACAGGTGCGAAAGCTCGGATTCGGTGATCTCGCGCTCGCCGCCGATACCGTAAAGCACCTGTAGCGGAAGGGCTTTGCCGTTCCCCGCGGTGGTGACATCGTGCAGGAAGGCGAAGAAATCATCCGCTTCGCGATCCAGGCCCAGCGTGTACAGCCCCCACAGTGCGAACGTCGAATCGCGCACCCAGGTGTAGCGGTAGTCCCAATTGCGTTCCCCGCCGGGGGTTTCCGGCAGCGAGGTGGTGGCCGCCGCCATCAGCGCGCCGGTCGGCGCGTAGGTGAGCCCCTTCAGCGTCAGCGCGCTGCGCTGCAGGTAGCCGCGCCACGGATGATCCGGGAAGCGCCCCAGTGTGATCCACTGCCGCCACGCCTCGGTGGTGGTCCACATCTTCTCGGCGGCTTCCTCGAAAGTCTTGGGCGGCTCCAGATCCGACCAGGACAGCGCCACGAAGACCTGGTCGCCCTCCTTCATGCGGGTCCGGGCACGGGCCTCGCGCCCCTCCAGCCCGAGCCGCAGATCGGTGGTCAGGGTCAGCGACGGGCAGCCCTCGCGCTCACTGCTGGCGGTGGCCTGTTCGTACACGTCACCGCTGTACTCCCAATTGGCCGCGCCCAGGTGGTAGTCGAAGGCGGGTTCACAGCTCATCTCCAGCTCGACCACGCCGTTCACGCATTTCACCGTGCGCAGCAGCATGTGCTCGGCGTCCCAGTCCATCGGGGTGCGCTTATGCGAGCGGCTGCGCGAGCGATTGTTGTGCCACGGCCCGAGCACCAGGGCATCGCGCACGATGAGCCAGCCGGTCTCGGTCTGCCAGGTGGTTTCCACGATCAGCCCGCCGGGCAGATAGCGTCGTGCGGCGGGCACATTGCGCCCGTACGGCCCGATCCGGAAGTGTCCGGCGCTGCGGTCCAGCATGGACCCGAAAATGCTGGGGGAGTCCGGTCGTGGCACGCACATCCACTCCACCGAACCGTTGCGGGCGATGAGGCAGTTGGTCTCGCAATCGGACAGGAACGCGTAATCGTCGATGGGCGGGAACGGCGAATAATGGCCGGTCCCGGTCGCCGAGGGCAGGAATCCGTCATTGAGCGGGGCATCCGGCCTATCGGTCGAATCCCGCGGCGGGTCGAAGGACTCGCCGCCGAGCGTGCCTGTCTCGCTACCCAGCGGCCGGGTGTCGGACTCCGGTTCGTCGTAGGACTCCATGTACACATCTTCTGTCCAATCAGCCCGAATCGTCCACCATCGCGTCTTCGGCCTAGGCTGATGTCGTGCATCGGATCGCAGGATGGTGGGACGGCGTCGAACTATGGGTGGCCGGCCTGCCGTTCGTCCCCCAGTTCGCCGTGGTGCTGGCCGCCATGGTGCCGGTTTGTTTCGCCATCGCCTACGTGCTCGATCGCGTGCTGCGGGTTGCGCTGCGCGCACTGGGCCGGGATCGGGTGGCTGCACAGGAGGCCGCGGCGCCCGCCGCGCAGCCGCGTCGTATGCGTAAGGAAGCCGCCTGATGCCCCGCTCTCGTGTTCAGCTCGCTCTGATCGCGCTGCTCGTACTGGTCGTCGTCGCTTGGCTTTTCGCGCGCTGAGTTGGTCGGTTGTTCATCGGCTGAATCGCCACTGGTGACCCACTTTGTCGGATGCTGCGCGTACGCTGCTGCACCATGTCAACCGATGAAGGCTTGGAACTGGAGACGTTGCTGTCCGAGGAGGACTTCGAGGAGGAGCCGCGCCTGATCGCGACTCACCTCGCGGGCCCGGACGAGGTCATCGAAATGGTGAAGGCGGCGCAGCTGCTCGGCCTGGGCGTCCGCCTCGTCAATCGCATCCGCCCCGATGAGGAGGATGCCGAGAGTGCCACCGAAGAGTGGATTCTCGACATCCTGGAAGCCCCGCCCGTTGTCGAAGGCGACGAGTAACCCCGTCAGTTCTTCGTTTCCCCGTCCCGCCATTCGCTGAAACGCTTCCCGATCTTCGAAACCGTTTCGCCCACTTCCTGACCCACCGTGCCGACCGCGGATCCGACATCGCGTCCGAGGTTGCGCACGGTGCGGATCAGCGGATCCTCGGATTGATCGAAGTTCTGCCGGTACGCCCGTGCCGCCTCCTTGACCTGATCGCTGATCTTCACGTTCCGGTCGTGCTCGCGCAGCGGGTACTGCCCGGACAGAATTCGGTCGTAGTCACCGCTGGTGATCCAGCGCCGCAGTTCGGCCGCGCGCAGCACCGAGAACGGGTGCGTCTGCAGTTCCAGATTCAGCAGTTTCAGCACGCCGTCGCGCAGATCGCCGGTGCGGTCGTAGTCATCGGCCTGCGCCAGGAAGGCCGCATGGCTCATCTGATCCACGCGCGAGCCGCCCGCCAGCTTCATATGCACCCGCACGGACGCGTCGACGTCCTGTCCGCACAGCAGTCCCGCGCGGTCCCCCGACAGTTCGGATTTGCGGCTCCACTCCATCAGCGCGGCCACGATCGCGCGTAAAGCCCAGCCGCCCACCGGAACCCAGCCGATGCCCGCGGCCAGATTCATCAGATGCATGAGCATGGTCCGGTACACCGCGTGCCCGGACAGCGCGTGCCCGAGCTCATGGCCGACCGCGAAGCGCAGCTCCTCGGGATCGAGCAGATCCAGCAGTCCGGTGGTGAGCACGATGAACGGCCGGTCCATACCGATGGTGAAGGCATTGGCCGTGGGGTCCTGGAGCACGAACAGCTCCGGGGTGGTCTTGGCGTCCAGGATGCGCACCGCGTCCGCGCGCAGCTGGTGAATGTTCTTGAACTGCCGCTCATCCACCCGCACGGCGGAGGCCAGATACAGCAGCCGATGCTGGCGTTCGGCCAGCAGACCGGACAGCGTGCGCAGCAGCACATCGAAACCCGAGAGCGAGCGCAGCGCGACCAGCGCGGTGCGGTCGGCCGGATGCTCCCAGGCGCGGGTCGAAATGCCGGGGAACTCCCGGCGGACTCGATCAGGACTTGTCATAGGTGGATCCCCCGTGTGCATACTCACAGTGATTCGCGGCCGTACCGGCCGCTCTGCTACAGTCTGCCGCGTGTCGTCGAGTGTTGTGCCCCAGGTCCGCCATGAATTGGCGTTGATCGCTGTGGGCTGCCTCGTGGTCGCGGACATTCACTGTCGCTGATTGCCGACCGGGCACCGCTGCACGTCTGAAGTAGACTGGCGCGCGCACCTTTCGCAGTAGTTCCCGGATCCCAGACGGTCCCGATTCCTCATCTCGGACCGCAGCGCCACCGTCGCCTCATAACGACGGGTCTACGGCATCACCTCATTACCCGCCTCCCCGGTGTCCACCCGGCGGGTTTCTCGAAAGGTCCACCCCGATGTCTCGCAACTCCCGGCTTTCTCGCCGATCTATCGCCGTCGCCCTGACCGCGGTCGCAGCCACCGTGCTCACCGCGTGCGGCGGCGGCGCGAGCGATTCCTCCGACAGTTCTGCGGCGGACGGCAGCGGCGGCACCCTGAACCTCTACGCCTACGCGGTCCCGAAGCCGGGCTTCGACAAGGTGATCCCGGAGTTCAACAAGACCGATGCCGGTAAGGGCGTGCAGTTCCAGGCCTCCTACGGCGCCTCGGGCGATCAGTCCCGCAAGGTGAAGGACGGCGCGGAAGCGGACGTCGTGAACTTCTCGGTCGAGCCCGACGTGACCCGCCTGGTGGATGCCGGTCTGGTCGACGCGAGCTGGAACGCGGACGCCAACAAGGGAATTCCGTTCGGCTCGGTCGTTGCCATCGTGGTCCGCAAGGGCAACCCGAAGGGCATCAAGAACTGGGACGACCTGCTCAAGCCGGGCGTCGAGGTCGTGACCCCCAACCCGTTCTCCTCGGGTTCGGCCAAGTGGAACCTGCTCGCGCCGTACGCGGCCAAGAGCGACGGCGGCAAGAACCCGCAGGCCGGTCTGGACTACCTGTCGCAGCTCATCTCCCGCGATCACGTGAAGGTGCAGCCCAAGTCGGGTCGCGAGGCCACCGAGACCTTCCTGCAGGGCACCGGTGACGTGCTGCTGAGCTATGAGAACGAGGCCATCTTCTCCGAGCGCAACGGCGATCCGATCGAGCACTTCATCCCACCGGTGACCTTCAAGATCGAGAACCCGGTCGCGGTGCTCAAGAACAGCAAGAACGCCGCCAAGGCCACCGCCTTCAAGGACTTCCTGTACACCCCCGCGGGCCAGAAGGCTTGGGCCGGCGCCGGTTTCCGCCCGGTCGACCCGAAGGTCGCCGCCGACTTCGCCAAGGACTTCCCGGCCCCGCAGAAGCTGTGGACCATCGCGGACCTCGGCGGCTGGAAGGCTGTGGACAAGGATCTGTTCACCAAGGACACCGGCACCGTCGCGGTGATCTACGACAAGGCCACCAAGTAGTCAGGTGACCTGGGACACAGGCGATACTCGATACCGTGAGTGACAGCAGCACGAGCGCCGGGACCGATCAGGGTCCCGGCGTTTCGGTAGACAAGAAACCCAAGCCGGGCCGGTCCTGGCTGCGGGTGACCGGGTCGGTCGGCCCGATCGGCATCGCCACGTCGGTGCTGTGGCTCAGCATCATCGTGTTGCTGCCGCTGGCGGCGCTGACCTACAACTCCTTCGGAGACGGCTGGTCCGGCTTCTGGGATGCGGTCACCGCGCCGTCGGCGATCGATTCGCTGAAGGTGACGATCTTCGTTTCGGTGATCGTCGCGGTCGTGAACGTCATCATGGGCACCCTGATCGCCTGGGTGCTGGTGCGCGACGAATTCCCGGGCAAGGGGATCGTGAACGCGCTGATCGACCTGCCCTTCGCGCTGCCCACCATCGTGGCCAGCATCGTGCTGCTGGCGCTGTACGGGCCGCGCAGCCCGATCAACGTGCATCTCAATGCCACCCAGCCGGGCATCATCGTGGCGCTGGCGTTCGTGACGCTGCCGTTCGTGGTGCGCTCGGTGCAGCCGGTGCTCATCGAGGTCGACAAGGAGGTGGAACAGGCCGCCGCGTCGCTGGGCGCGGACAACTGGACCACCTTCCGGCGCATTCTGCTGCCGACCCTGGCCCCGGCCATCATCAGCGGCGGCGGGCTCGCGTTCGCCCGCGCCATCGGTGAATACGGATCGGTGGTGCTCATCGGCGGCAATATTCCGCGCGAGACGCAGATGGCCTCGCAGTACATCCAGCAGCAGATCGAGATCGACCGGCCGGTCAACGCCGCCGCGGTATCGGTCGCGCTGCTGGTGATCTCGTTCGTATCCCTGCTGGTGCTGCGCTTGTTCGCCGACCGGACCGCCCGCAAGGAACAGGAATCGCGATGAAACTCGCTCCGTGGACGCGGATTTCGCTGCGCACCATCGCGCTCACCTATCTGGGTGTGCTGCTGATCCTGCCGCTCGTCATCATCTTCTGGCGGACGTTCGAGCGCGGTGTGGGTGCGTTCTTCGATTCCATCACCACCCCGGCCGCGCAGTCCGCGCTGCAACTGTCGCTGGTGATCGTGGCGATCGTGGTGCCGATCAATGTGGTCTTCGGTGTGCTCACCGCGCTGGCGCTGGTGCGCGGAAAGTTCCCGGGCCGCAACCTGGTTCAGGGTCTGGTCGATCTGCCGTTCGCGGTTTCGCCTGTCGTGGTGGGTGTTTCGCTCATCCTGCTGTGGGGTGCGCACGGCTGGTTCGGCGGACTGGAGAATCACGGCATCAAGGTGATCTTCAATCTGCCGGGCATGGTGCTGGCCACCATCTTCGTGACGCTGCCGTTCGTAGTGCGCGAGGTGGAGCCGGTGCTGCACGAGATCGGCGACGATCAGGAGCAGGCCGCCGCGACACTGGGCGCCTCGCGCTGGCAGACGTTCTGGCGCATCACGCTGCCCGCCATCCGCTGGGGCCTGACCTACGGCATCGTGCTCACCGTGGCGCGTGCGCTCGGCGAATTCGGTGCGGTGATCATGGTGTCCACGGCGCTGCCGGGTAAATCGCAGACGCTGACGCTGCTGGTGCACGGGCGATACACCAACGATCACAACACTTTCGGCGCGTACTGCGCGGCGACCCTGCTCATGGGAATCGCCCTCATTGTCCTTCTTCTGATGACTCTCCTCGAACGCAAGCGGGGCACTGCCAAATGATCACCGTGACCAATGCCAACAAGCACTACGGGACCTTCGCCGCGCTCGACGATGTCAGCCTGGACATCCCGTCCGGTGAGCTGACCGCGCTGCTCGGGCCGTCCGGATCGGGCAAGTCGACGCTGCTGCGGTCGATCGCGGGACTGGAGACGCTGGATTCGGGCATCGTCACCATCGCCGAACGCGATGTGACCAATGTGTCGCCGCAGAAGCGCGATATCGGATTCGTCTTCCAGCACTACGCGGCGTTCAAACATATGACCGTGCGCGACAATGTGGCGTTCGGGCTCAAGATCCGCAAGCGGCCCAAGCCGGAGATCAAGAAGAAGGTCGACGATCTGCTGGAGATCGTCGGGCTCGACGGGTTCCAGCATCGGTATCCCGCACAGCTTTCCGGCGGTCAGCGGCAGCGCATGGCACTGGCTCGCGCGCTCGCGGTCGATCCGCAGGTGCTGCTGCTCGATGAGCCGTTCGGTGCGCTGGACGCGAAAGTCCGTGCGGATCTGCGCACTTGGCTGCGGCGGCTGCACGAAGAGGTGCACGTGACCACCGTGCTGGTCACGCACGATCAGGAGGAAGCCCTCGATGTGGCCGACCGCATCGCGGTCATGAACAAGGGCCGCATCGAACAGGTCGGCACCCCGGAAGACGTCTACGACCGTCCGGCAAACGATTTCGTCATGTCGTTCCTGGGCGCGGTGGCCAAGCTGAACGGACATCTGGTGCGCCCGCACGATATTCGCGTCGGCCGCGATCCCTCCATGGCATTGGCCGCGCACGAGGGCACCGCGCAGTCGGCGGGCGTCACCCGCGCCACCGTGGAACGAGTCGTGCACCTGGGCTTCGAGGTGCGTGTCGAACTGCGCAACGCCGCCACCGGCGATATTTTCACCGCCCAGGTCACCCGCGGCGACGCCGAGGCACTGCACCTGGCCGAAGGTGAGACCGTCTACGCCCGCGCCACCCGCATTCCGGAACTGCCGGTGGCCGAGCCCGTCAAGGCGCTCTGACCACACACGCCCGACCGTCATCCCGGCGTGCCAGCACCACCAGTCATCCCGGCGTGTTTTTGGCCGGGATCCACCGGTATCGGTGCGACACGCCGGGCGTGAGGGTGCGAACCTTTCCTGGAGCTTTACCAATCGGTGATCGATGCGCGACGCTGTTGGCAGCAGTGGATACCGACCACTCGTTCCGCGATCGACCGATGGAAGGCCCGCACATGGCCTTGACCGAATCCGAAGCCCGGGTGCTCGCCGCCCTGTCGCGGCCGGAATTCCCGGCCGCGCTCACCGTCCGGCAACTCTGTGCCGCAACGGGTCTCACCGCCGGCGCGACCCGCCGCGCACTGCACGGCCTGTCCCATACCGGCCTGGCCCTGTCCACCCTGCACAGTCCGGCCACCTGGCAGGCGACCCAGCGCGGTCGGCTTACCATCCATACGCCGATCTATCGCGACTACCTCACCCGCAGGAGGCCACCGCCATGCTCGCCGCATTCTCGATCACCCCTATCGGCGCAGGTGAAGACGTAGGCGAACCGGTGGCCGCGGCCATTCGCGTGATTCGCGAAAGCGGGCTGCCCAACCGGACATCGGCCAGTTTCACCGAGATCGAAGGCGAGTGGGACGAGGTCTTCGCCGTCATCAAGAAGGCCACCGACGCCGTGCTGGCGGTATCGAACCGGTGCAGCATCATGGTCAAAGCCGATGTCCGGCCCGGATATGACGACATGCTGACCGCCAAGGTCGCGACCGTCGAGCGCTACCTGAGCGACTAGCTGAGCCGAGGCCGCGAAATCCGTGGAATTCGCGGCCTCGCTCCCCGATGAGGAGGCGGGGTTCAGGCGGGAATCGGGTCCTGGGGCTCCGGTTCCGCGGGCGCGGGTTCGGTTGCGCCACGGGCGATGTCACCGAGCTTGGTGTGGTTCAGCAGCAGGTTCAGCGTGAAGGCGGTGGCGGCGGCCAGTGAGATACCGCTGTTCAGCAGGATCTGCGCCGAGGTCGGGAACTTGTCGAACATGCCCTTGGTGAGCACCGGAACCAGGCCGACGCCGATGGACACCGCGACGATGCTGAGGTTCACCCGGTCCGAGAGATCCGCGCGGCGCAGGGTGTCGACGCCGATCACCGCGATGGTCGCGAACAGCACCAGGCCCACGCCGCCGACCACGGGCTGCGGCACCGCCGCGACCACCGCGCCGAAACGCGGTACCAGGCCCAGGATTATCAGCAGCGCACCGCTGACCGCCGTCACATAGCGGCTGTACACCCGGGTCGCGGAGACCGCGCCGACATTCTGGTTGAAGACCGTATCGATGAATGAGCTGAAGACACCGGCCAGCACCGCCGAGAGCCCGTCACCGATCAGGCCGCGCGCCACATCCCCGCGCTCCAGCTGCTTGCCGGTGATCTCGCCGATGGCCAGCATGCTGGCGGTGGATTCGGCGAAGACGACGGCCATCACGATGCTCATGGCCACCACCGCGGCGATGGGGAATTGCGGTGCGCCGAAATAGAAGACGTGCGGTGCGCCCAGCCAAGCCGCGTCCGAGACGCCGTCCAGTTTGATCAATCCCATCGGGATGGAGATCAGCACACCGACGATCAACGCGATGAGAATGCCCAGCTGCGACCAGATGCCGCGGCCGAATACGGTCCCGATCAAGGCGATGAGCAGCACCACCGCGGCCAGCACGATATTGGAGATCGCGCCGAAGGACGGCGCTTTCGGATTGCTGCCCACAATGAGCCCGCCCGCCACGCCGATGAGCGATACACCCACCACCGTCAGTACGGTTCCGCTGACCAGGGGCGGGAAGAACCGCACCACCATGGCGAACGGCCACGCCAATGCGATGCCGACCAGACCGCCGATGAGCATGGAACCGTAGACGGCGGGCAGGCCGTACTGCTTGGCGATCAAGATCATCGGACTCATCGCCACGAAGGTCGCGCCGGTGATGATCGGCAGCCGAGCGCCCGCGATCCGGCCCAGCCCGAGGCTCTGGATGAGCGTGATGATGCCCGCCACCAACAGGTCCGCGCTGATCAGCAATCCGACGGTGGCCTTGTCCAGCCCGGCGGCCGCACCGAACACCAGAGGTACGGTCACACAGCCGGTGTACATGATCAGCACGTGCTGAATACCGAAGGCCAGCAGTCGATGCCAGGGCAATCGGGTGTCGACGGGATGGGGCGTGGTCATGAAGGCTCCTTGCGGCGCGTGCGGTTGATTCAGGCTAGGCAGTCGTCGCGGTGCGGCGGTTTGTTCGAAATGCCAAGCGGAGCGCGGATCGCGTGCGGTGTTTTGTCTTCCGAACCAGCGTGTGCGGCGGCGTCGATCCGCCACAGTGGGGCAAGGTGTTCATCGACCACGGGAGGCGACCATGACCGAGTTGACCGGCAAGATCGTGCTCGGCCCGCATCAGTATGGCAAGGCCGAGAACCGGGTGGTGCGCATCTATCGCGACACCGCGCGGCATGAGATTCGCGATCTGAACGTATCGTCCTGTCTGCGTGGGGCTTTCGACGAGGCGCATACCGCCGGTGATCAGGGCGGGGTGCTGCCCACCGATTCGCAGAAGCAGACCATCTTCACCTACGCCAAGACGCACGGCGACGGCAGCATCGAACAGTACGGGCGGGCACTGGCCCGGCATTTCGCCGATGACATCGCGACGGTCGAGTCGGCGCGCATCGAGATCGAGGAATTCGCGTGGCAGCGGGTGCCGGTGGACGGCGCCGGCCACGACCACACCTGGACCCGGGTCGGCCCGGAGGTCCGCATCGCCGCCGTCACCGTCACGGGAACCGGTGCCGCACAAAGGGAATGGGTGATCGGCGGCGTCAAGGATCTGGTCATCCTCAAATCCACCGGTTCGGAATTCGCGGGCTTCCTCACCGACGAATTCACCGTCCTGGAACCCTCCTACGACCGCATCCTGGCCACCAGCCTCACCGCCCGCTGGCGCTTCGCCACCGATCCGGACGATTGGAACGCCACCTACGACGGCATTCGCGCGGTCATGATCGCGAAATTCGCCACCCTGCACTCGAAGGCATTGCAGCAGACCCTCTACGAAATGGGCCGGGCCGCCCTCGAGGCATACCCTTGCCTCGCCGAAATCCGCATGTCCGCCCCCAATAAACACCACTGGTCTTTCGACCTGTCCCGCTTCGACGTCCCCAACAACGGCGAAGTCTTCTACGCCGACGACCGCCCCTACGGCCTCATCCAAGCCGCGGTCCTGCGCGAAGACGCCCCGGACGCGGGCACCGCCTGGGAGCCCTACACCGGCGCGGTCTGATCGCTCCGCCACCCCGGCCGACCTGCTACGCCGGGGTGGCGTGCGCGGTGAGGGTGCGCATGGCGAGGTACAGGTCGAGGCGGTCGTCGAGGTGGCCGAGGTCGCGGCCGGTGAGTTCCTCGATGCGGCCGATGCGGTAGCGAACCGTGTTGAGGTGCAAATGCATTCGGTCGGCGGCCTGCCGCCACGAGCCCTCGCAGCCGAGGAAGACTTCCAGGGTTTGCAGTAGGTCCGCGCCGGTTCTGCGGTCGTAGTCCAGGACGGGGCCGAGGACGCGTTCGGCGAAGCGGCGTTGCAGTCCACCCGGGACGGCGGTGAAAAGCCCTACGGCCGTATCGATATCGGCGATGCGGATGCTCACCGGTGCGTCGTCATCCCGTGCGGCGGTGGCGGCCGCCGCGGCGGCGGCGATTGCGCCGGACAGGGATTCGTCCCGCTGCTGCGCGCTGACACCGAAGGCGATGCGGACGCCCCTCGTACCTGGTTCGCCGCCGCCGTCGGAGTCGATGGGCCGCAGGGCGCGCAGAGCGGGAGCCAATCGGCCGAGACGGCGGCGCAGTACCTCCGCCGTATCGTCCTGGGTGCCTTCGGCGATCGCGACGAGTCTGCCCTCGCGATCCACCGAGGTGGTGACGCCGGGCAGGGCATCGTGCAGTGCGGCACGTACCTCGGGAAGCCCTATGACGGTACGGGTTTCGGCTGGATGGAGTTCGCACACCACGGCGACCGCGCGCGTATCGGGGCGATCGGCCGGTGCGGTGGGAAAGCGGTCGATGAGTTCCCAGTCCAGGTGCAGGCGATCCATACTGCGCTGGCGGTAGAGCTCGGCGATGGCGGCGAGGTCGGCGGCGAAGACCTCGGGTTCGGCGGCGGCGGGACGAATCACCAGGTACCAGGCGGTGATTCGATCTCCCGCGCCGACCTGGAGCACGCGCATCGCACCGGTGGTGACGGCGGGCAGGCGGGGTGCGGTCAGCGCGGTGGCGACGATGCGGTCGAGGTCGTCCTCGGAAATCGGTGCGGTTCCGGCGATTACGCGGCCCGTGGCGGTCACCACCCAGGCGGCTATCTCCTGTTCCAGGGCGATATCGGCGATCAGGTCGCCGATATCGCTGCCGCCCGCGACGGCGGCGAGCAGTCGGCGCTGGTGGTCCACCCGGGATTGCACGCGCCGCCAGCGCAATTCGGCGGCCTGTTCGGCGAGGTATTCGATGATGCGGCTGAAGGGCACGCTCTGCGGTGCGGACAGCAGGGGCAGGCCGTGCCGTTCGCACGCGGCGATCACATCGTCGGGGATGTGGCCGTGCAGCGCCTGGCCCGCGATGAGTCCGGCGATTCCGGCCTCGGCGAGCATGCCGATATAGCGGTCCGAATCCGCCGCGGCCTGCCGCCACACCAATCCCGTGCACACCAGCGCGCCCTCGGTCACGAAGGGCCGAGGGTCGGGCATATCGGTCGCGCATACCCGTGCGACCGGTCGGTCCAGTTCTCTCGTATCGCCGTGCAGCAGTCGCATTCGCAATTGCGGCGCAGCGAGTATGTCCCGCACCAGCACGGCGCACCTCCCGTGTTCGGTCCGAATGTCCGCCACGCTAGAACGCGGGTATTTCCGCGCCGTTTCATCCATGCTGCGTCCGCCGCACCGGCCCTCGGTAGGGTGGACCGAATGAGTCGGCGCATCCCCGTTCTGATCGTGGCCGGATTCCTGGGCGCCGGTAAGACGACCCTGCTCAACCGCCTGCTGCGCCATCGCGAGCTGCGGATCGGCGTGGTGGTCAATGACTTCGGCGCGGTGAATATCGACGCCATGCTGGTGGCCGGACAGGTCGACGCCATGGTGTCGCTCGGCAACGGCTGCGTCTGCTGTGCGGTGGACGTCACAGAACTCGACGACCTCTTCGATCGGCTGGCGCATCCGAAACAGCGCATCGATGTGATCGTGGTCGAGGCCAGCGGTCTGGCCGAACCCCGCAATCTGATTCGCATGGTCACCGGCAGCGATAACCCGCGCATCCGCTACGGCGGCCTCATCGAACTGGTGGATGCCGAGCACTACGCCGAAAGCCGCGCCCGGCACCCCGAACTCGACACCCACCTGCGCATGGCCGATCTGGTCGTACTCAACAAGGCGGACCGGGTGGCCCCCGAGGCACTGGCCGCGCTCCGCACCGAGATCACCGACCTCGTCGGACAGGTCCCGGTCTACGCCACCTCGCATGGCCGGATCGAACCCGCGCTACTGTTCGACATCCCGGAGCGTCCCGCCACCGAACTCCGTGTGGGCCAACAGCTCAGCTTCGACGAACTGCTGCTCGAGCATTCGGACGATGAGTACGACGACCATCATTGCGACGGTGACCATGACCATGCGGGGCATCGCCACCTGCATGACGCCTACGAGAGCGTCTCCTTCACCAGCACCGCCGATCTGAACCCGCGCGAACTGATCGCCGTGCTGGAGGACCCGCCCCCGGGTCTGTTCCGAGCCAAAGGCATCCTGGCCTTCGCGGTGCCGGAGGATTCCCGGAAGTTCCTGCTGCACATGGTCGGCCGTCACATCACCATCGAGCCGACCACCTGGTCCCGCAACGAACCCCGCACCAGCAGTCTGGTCCTGATCGGCCCGGGGTTGGACGCCGACCTGATCACCAAGCGCCTGGAATCCACCGTCCACACCGCCCCGGAGCCGCTGGACGCCCACGCGCTCCTGCCCATCTGGCGCTATGTGGCCGCCACCGACGATTAGCCGGCACCGAGGATCAACCGCAGGCGTTCACCCATTCGGAAAGGCCGTCGGTGAAGAGCTGGCGCTTCCAGATGGGGACTTCGTGTTTGATGCGATCCACCAGGGTGGCGCAGGTGGCGAAGGCCTCGGCGCGATGCGGTGCGGCCACCGCGACCGCGATGGCCAGATCGCCGATGGCCAGCGGGCCGATGCGGTGAATGGCGGCGACCGGGAGCCCGGAGGATTCGGCGACCTCGGCGCAGACGCGGCGCAGGAATTTCGCGGCGTCGGGGTGGGCGGAGTATTCGAGGGCCGAAACCGCCTGGCCGCCATCGTGATTGCGGACGGTGCCGGTGAAGACCACCACCGCGCCGTGCTCCGGACCGATCACGGCCTTCTCGACCTCGGCCGGATTCAACGGCTGATCGCTGATGTAGGCGAGCAATTCGGTGCCGTCATTCATGGCTGCCTCCTCCGGCCACCTGGGCCAGCAGATGTTCGAGAAGCGGTGTCAGGACCGCGATTCCATCCTGCACGCCGCCGGGGGAGCCGGGCAGGTTCACGATCACGGTGCGGCCCGCGAGACCCGCGACGCCCCGGCTCAGGGCTGCGAGCGGGAATTTCGCGGTGCCGCGCTGGCGAATCGACTCGGCCACACCGGGGAGTTCGCGATCCAGTACGGCCAGGGTGGCCTCGGGGGTGCCATCGGTGGGGGAGGCTCCGGTGCCGCCGGTGCTGATCACCAGCGCCGGTTCCGCCGCGAGCGCCTCGGACAGCCCGTACGAGATATCGGCGTCCGCGTACACGAGCGGCCCGCGCACCGAGAAACCCTGTTCCCCAAGCCATTTCGCGAGCACCGGCCCGGTGGTGTCCTCGCGTGATCCGGCCGCCGCGCCGGTGGAGGCCACCAGCACCACGGCGCTCTTCCCAGTGCCGTACGCGGGAGTCGGAGTGAGGTGCGCAGCCCCCGCCGTGCCGGAATCGACGGCGTGCGAATGCTGTCCGTGCGCACCATGATCCGTAGCGTGGCGCACCGCGCTGTCGCGTGAAGTCTCAGCGAGTTCGCGCTCGCGCACCCAATGTCCGTGCTTGCCACCGTCTTTGGTGAGCAGGCGCACCGCGTGCAGCGAAGCGGCCGGATCGACGGCCTTGATCATGTCGTGCAGGGTCAGGCCCGCGACCGCGACGGCGGTGAGCGCTTCCATCTCCACGCCGGTGGGGCCCTTGGTCTTGGCGACGGCCTCGATCGTGATGGCGGTTTCGGTGAAATCGAAGCTCACGTTCACCGAGGACAGCGCCAGCTGATGGCACAGCGGAATGAGCTCGGAGGTCTTCTTCGCGCCGTTGATCCCGGCCAGCCGGGCGGTGGTCAGCACATCGGCCTTGGGCATACCGTCGGCGCGCACCAGCCGGACCACCTCGGCGGTGGTGTGCAGCTCACCGGCCGCGACCGCGATCCGGGCGGTGTCGGCTTTGGCGCTCACATCGACCATGCGCGCGCGGCCTTCGTGATCGACATGCGACAGCTCACTCATCCCACCAGCCTTCCACAGCCGTCCGCACCACGACATCAGAGGGCAGCACAGATCACGCCCCGGCAATCGGGGTTTGTTCGGGTGGATCTACAGGGGCCAGGTGCGCACGATCGTCCCGGCGGGGATGTCGGTATCGGCGGCGGGGATATCGATCAGCACATCGGCCCGGGCCATGGTCGCGATCAGATGTGAGCCCTGACCGGCCAATGGCTGGACGCCCTCGGGGGTGAGCAGTCCGCGCAGCAGCTGGCGTTTACCGGCGGGGGAGTGCAGCGCAGCCAGCACCGCAAGCTCCGAGCTGACGATCGGCGGCAGCCCGCCGAGTTCGCGCAGGATGGGGCGGGCGAACATGTCGAACGACACCACGGTGCTGACCGGGTTGCCCGGGAAATTCAGGATCGGGGTGCCGTCGACCACGGTGATGCCCTGTGGTCCGCCGGGTTGCATTGCGACATGGCCGAATTCGCCGCCGAGCGTGCTCAGCACCTCCTTCACCACCTCGAAATCACCCATCGACACCCCACCGGAGGTGAAGACCAGATCGGCGGCGGCGACCGCTTCGTCGAGGCGGCGGCGGAATTCGGCGTGATCGTCGGTGGAGTGCGCGATCGACACCACCTCCGCGCCGTTCTCGGTGAGCGCGGCGGCCAGCGCCAGTCCGTTGGAGTTGTAGATCTGTCCCGGCAGCAGCCGCAATCCGGCCTGCACCAGCTCATCGCCGGTGGTGATGACCGCGGCCCGCACCCGCCGGTACACGGGCAGTTCCGGCAGTCCGACCGCCGCCAGCGCGGCGATATGGCGCGGCTTCAACAGCGTCCCCGCCGCCGCCAGCAACTGCCCGGTGCGCACATCCGTCCCGGCCTCGCGCACGAAATCACCTGCGGCGCGGCTTCTTTCGATGATCACCGCATCGCCCTCGACGCGCGTGTGCTCGACCGGCACCACACAGTCCGCGCCCGCCGGAATCGGCGCTCCCGTCATGACTTTCAGCGCACCGCCCGCGGGCAGCGTTGCCACGCCGGTGTTCCCGGCCGCCACCACACCCGCCAGCGGCAGCGTCACCGGCACGATCGCCACCGATTCCGCGCGCACCGCGTACCCGTCCATGGACGAATTCCGGAACACCGGCAGATCCAGGGGGGAGTACACATCGGCGCTCAAGCGCCGCCCGAGCGCATCGGCCATCGGCACCGCTTCGGTCTCGCGCGCGGCCAGCGGTCGCAGCAGATCCTCGATGCGTTGCCGGTGGTCGTCGACGGAACGAACCGGGGCCAGAGCATGCCGGGAACTCATGTCGGTGAGCCTATACGCGCCCTCGATCCGGACAAGCCGGGTCGTCGATCCGGCGGGGGGCTTGCGCGGCCGGACATAATGGTCGAATGACCGTGGTCGCTATGGGGATGCCCGCCGTACGTACCGGGCAGCCTTCCCTCGATGGCCGCCCGGACACTCCACTGCTGTTGGATCGATACGGTCGCATCGGGCGTGACCTGCGGGTATCCATTACCGAGAAGTGTTCGCTGCGCTGTACGTACTGCATGCCGGAAGAGGGTTTACCGCCCATTCCGGCCGACGAATTACTCACCGCCGCCGAGATCGTCCGGCTGGTCACCCTCGCCGTGCGGGAGCTCGGCGTACACGAGGTGCGCTTCACCGGCGGGGAACCGCTCATGCGCCGTGACCTGGAGAAAATCATCGCGGGCTGCCGGGCCGAACTGCCGGGCACACCGCTGGCCATGACCACCAACGGCGTCGGGCTCGAACACCGCGCGAGCAAACTCGCGGCAGCCGGGCTGAATCGCATCAATGTCTCGCTGGACACCGTCGATCGCGAAGGTTTCGCCGCCCTCACCCGACGGGATCGACTGGACTCGGTCTTCGCGGGCATCCGCGCCGCGCGCCGGGCCGGACTGACGCCGATCAAGGTCAATGCCGTGCTGATGCGGGAAACCCTCGCGGGCGCGGGCGATCTGCTGCGCTGGTGCCTCGACGAAGGGTGCGATCTGCGCTTCATCGAGGAGATGCCGCTCGACGCCGATCACGAGTGGGCGCGCGCGAATATGATCACCGCCGCCGAACTGCTCGAGGTGCTCGGCGCGCGTTTCACCCTGACCGAGACCGATCGCGATGATCCCTCGGCCCCCGCCGAACGCTGGCTGGTGGACGGTGGTCCGGCCACCGTCGGCATCATCGCCTCGGTGACGCGCAGCTTCTGCTCGGACTGCGACCGCACCCGCCTGACCGCGGACGGCCGGCTGCGGTCGTGCCTGTTCAGCGATCAGGAATACGACATTCGAGCCGCACTGCGCTCGCACGCCTCGGATGCCGACATCGCCACGCTGTGGCGCGGCGCCATGTGGAACAAATCCGCGGGCCACGGTATCGACGCCGCCGGTTTCGTCCCGCCCACTCGAACGATGGGAGCCATCGGTGGTTGAGGTTCGCTATTTCGCCGCGATCGCGGATGCGGTCGGCAAACCGGGCGAACTGCTCGAGTTGCCGTCCGGTGCGACCGTCGGCGATTTGCGCAGCACGCTCGCGCACACCTACGGACCGAAACTCGAGCCGATGCTCAAGGTCTGCGCGTACCTCATCGGCGATGAGCTCACCAGGGACGCGACGACCGTGCTGTCTCCCCGGGTGGATGTGCTGCCGCCGTTCGCCGGAGGCTGATGGCCGCGCCCGGTGACCATGAATAGGTCACCTGACCAGCAAAAAGGTTGGTAACGAATAATTCGCCATGCCGATATTCGGACTGTCCAGTCCCTCTGATCGGGAGGTGTCGCCATGGCGCGACTGTTGCCCGCTCTACTCCTCGGCGCATTCATCATCGCCGCCGTTTCCCTGGCCACCGGCAGTTCGGTCACCTCCCTGCATTGCGAACAAGCGAGAATCGCGGTCGCACCCGCGGTGCACACCGAGTTCAGATGAAATGTCTTCGGCGCCAAAGTAAGCGCGCCCGTCGCAATCGATGCGGCGGGCGCGTGAAACGTGATTACTGATTCAGTCGGTTCGGGGTAACTCCGGGGGAACGCCCGAAATGGTTGTCGCACCTGACCGTTTGTACGCGTGCACAACGGTTCACGGCTCCCAGCCGTGCGCTGAAGTCTCGCAGAGGCGGGATTGCTATTTCCACCAGGTGTCGAGCGGGGTCACCGGAACCGTGCGCTTGTGGCGGGTGTTCCGGAAAATCGACTCCACGCGTTCGGCGACTTCCGGCGTGACATCCTTACCCTCGAGATAGTCATCGATCTCGGAGTACTTCAGGCCCAGGGCCTCTTCATCCGGAAGGGACGGGCGGTCGTCCTCCAGATCGGCGGTGGGGACCTTCTGCCAGGTGCTGGGCGGTGCGCCCAACTCCTGCAGCAGGGCTGCGCCCTGGCGCTTGGTGAGCCCGGTGAGCGGGGTGAGGTCCACCGCGCCATCGCCGAATTTGGTGAAGAAGCCGGTAACGGCTTCGGCGGCGTGATCGGTGCCGACGACCAGCATATTGAGCTGACCCGCGATGGCGTACTGCAGCACCATGCGTTCGCGCGCTTTGATATTGCCGCGCACGAAGTCTCGCAGCCGGGTGGCGCCGCCGAGCAATTCGTCGATGCCGTAGGCGGATTCCTCGGCCGCGGCATCGGCGCTGGGCTTGACGTTCACCGTCACCGATCGGTCGGGCTTGATGAAACGCAGCGCGACCTGAGCGTCCGCTTCGTCGAACTGCTTGCCGTAGGGCAGCCGCACGGCGACGAAGGTGGCCTCGCGGCCCTCGGAGCGCAGTTCCTCGGCGGCGAGCTGGCACAGGCGCCCGGTCAGCGTCGAATCCTGGCCGCCGCTGATGCCCAGGACGAATCCCTCGGCGGGCGTGGACCGTAGATAGTCTTTGAGGAAGTCGATGCGCCGCCGCACTTCGGTTTTCGGTTCGATGTCCGGCAGTACGCCGAGTTCGGCGATGATCGATTCGCGCAGGTCTCCCATGCGTTCACTCTACTGCGCGGTGATCTTCCTCGGCGCCCGGAACGACTCGGCGCACCAGGGCTTCCCAATTGTCGCCCACCTGAGCCAGGGTGAAACCGAGCTGCCGGGTCTGATGCAGCACCAGACCCGCGTCCAAGGGCGCCAGCAGGGCGTCGGCCAGGAGCGAGATCTCGCCCGGAATTCCGGCCTGGCGCAACAGGATCGACACGTGCGTCTTGGTCAGGTTGTAGGGCGGTCCGGCGTAGCGGTCCGGACTGCTGATGGTGGCGGCGCGCAGCACGTCGCCCTCGATCTCGGTCAGGGTGAGGCGGGCGCGGCCGTAGGCCACCAGTCGTTCCAGCGGCGGTGCGCCCGGTCCCAGCGGCGGCGGTCCGAACATGTACGCGGCCTGCAGGTTTCGATCGGATTCGTCGAGCAGCGCGTACATCAGTCCGGCGCGATTGCCGAAGCGGCGGAAGACCGTGCCCTTGCCGACCCCGGCCTGTTTGGCGACCGCGTCCATGGTGAGGGCGTCCGCGCCGTCGCGGCGCACCAGTTCGACGGCCGCTTCCAGCAACAACTTTCGGTTGCGAGCGGCGTCCGCGCGTTCGGCGGGTTCGCTGTCGACGATCGACAGCGCGGGCCCGATGCCGAGCGGTTGGGCCAGGGGTACGGGCGTACCCGTGCCGGGGGGTTTGGCCGAGCTCACAGTGAACCTCAAATCGCCGGGATGAAAGTGGACCGTGGTCCGGTTAGATGCTACCGTAAGCGCCGCCAAGCGCCAGAGAGCATCAGGAGTTAATGCCATGACGATCAAGATTCTCGCCATTTCCGGTGGACTGCGCGCCGCCTCCACCAATACCGCGCTGCTGCGCGCGGCGCAGCAACTCGCCCCGGAGGGCGTCGAGATCGAGATCTACGACGGTATTCGGGACCTGCCCTATTTCGATGAGGATCTCGAGGGCGATGTGCCCGCCGCGGTGGTCGAGTTGCGCGAGCGGATTCGCGACGCGGACGGTGTGCTCATCGCCAGCCCCGAGTACAACTACAGCATTCCGGGTGCGCTGAAGAACCTGCTGGACTGGGCTTCTCGCCCGTACGGCCAGTCCTTCCTGACCGATAAGCCGGTCGCCATCATGGGCGCGTCGGGTTCGCAGTTCGGCACCGTGCGCGCGCAGAACCATCTGCGCGATGTCTTCCACTGGCTGGATTCTCAGGTCGTGACCAAGCCGGAGGTGCACGTGGGCGCGAACTACACCCGCTTCGACGAGCAGGGCAACCTCACCGATGAGACCAGCCGCGGCTTGATCGCCGGACTGATCGCGGCCCTGGTCGTGCAGATCCAGAAGTCCCGGACGGTCGGCGCTGCCGCCTGATCCGCTTTTAATTCCAGTGAGGCCAAGGCTTTTCAGCCTTGGCCTCCGCTCGTTACCGTCCGAATCAAGGTGCGCAGGAGTTTTGCCTCGAAGGGTGTCGCAGGTCATAGCCTTGCCGCCGCCACCCCGGAATGAAAACGGACCGCAGTCCGGTTATCTCGGAGTACGAATACCGCCACTGGATACAGACCCGCAGGAGTGATCACCATGTCGCAGACCCGCATCATCGCCCTCGTCGGCAGCCTCCGCGCCGCCTCGATCAACCGCCGCCTCGCCGAGGCCGCCGCGCAGACCGCGGCCGGCGATGTCGAGATCACCATCTACGAGGGTCTGGGCGATATCCCCTTCTACAACGAGGATCTCGATGTGGAAGGCCAGGTTCCGGCCACCGCCGCCGCCCTGCGCGAGGCCGTCGGCGCGGCCGACGCGGTCCTGCTCGTGACCCCCGAATACAACGGCACGCTGCCCGCGGTACTCAAGAACGCCATCGACTGGGCGTCCCGGCCGTACGGCGCGGGTGCGCTCAAGGCCAAGCCGTCGGCCGTGATCAGCGCGTCGATCAGCTCGAACGCGGCCAAGTGGTCGCATGACGACGCGGTCAAATCGCTCGGCGTGGCGGGTTCGAAGGTGGTCGAGGAGGCGTCGCTGAACTTCGGCACCATCGGCCAGCGCTTCGGCGAGACCCATCCGGCCGACGATGCCGAGGCGCTCACCCAGCTGGCCGCCACGGTGCGCCTGCTCGCGGAGACCGCGCAGGCCCTCGCGGAGACGGCGCAGGCCACAGTCAACGTCTGAGCAACTATCGGGTGACTCCAGCGGTAACCGCTGAATCCAGTGTGAGGCCACGGCTTTTCAGCCGTGGCCTGCCGCATTTCCGGGGTGCTCCACGCTACCTTCAGCTGATGAAGCTACCGAGTGGCAACTCATCGTGGAGTCGCTGCCTGCTGACCGCCGCGCTGGCAGTTTCCGCCACCGCCGCCGTGGTCACCGCGAGCGATGCGACCGCCGAGGCCAATGTCCGCCTGTACCTCGGCAATTGGGCCGGATACGTGGTGAAGGGCGATTTCCGGGAGGTCAGCGCGACCTGGACGCAGCCCGAGATCTCCTGCACCAATGCGGGCACGCTGCAACGGATCGTGCCCTGGGTCGGATTGAACGGTGCGAACGATCTGAACGGTCAGGTGGCATTGCCGCTCATGCAGACCGGGGTGGAATCGCTGTGCGCCAGCGATGCCGCCTTCTACGCGGCGCTGCCCGGATTGCAGTTCGAGAATCTGGCCGCGGATCTGTCCTATGCCGATCCCCGGCTCTCGGGCGCGATCATGCGCGCCGGTGACACGGTCTCCAACGCGCTCAGCGGTGCGATGGACGGTGTGTGCGCGACGGGCGTGCTGAGCGGAATGTGCACTCCCGAAAAGGATGTCGACGGGTGGTGGGAGGCGTATCCGGCCGCGCCGGTGAGCTATGACGATGTCGCGGTGCGGCCCGGTGATGTCATGCGCTCGACCGTCGGCTGGGATGGCCACAACTATGTGATGACCCTGGAGAACCGCACCGGCAATTGGACGCGCACCACGACGCGGCCGTCCGACGCGCCCGCGCGCACCGCCGAGATCGTGATCGAGGGGCACCTCGACGCGGCGCTGCCCGGATTCGCGCCGATCACCTTCACCGAGATCCAGATCGACGGCAAACCGCTCTCGGCCTATGACGCCCAGACCTACGGCATCGCCGCGACGAATCGTTTGCTCGCGCCCGGTCCGGTGGACGGCTCCAGCTTCACCATCGGCTGACGCGGTGTGCGCCATCGTGGCGTGTTGTGGACCGGGATCCGCGACACGCCGGGGCGGTGCCGGATTTCGCTCCCCGGGAGCCGGATCCCGCGCCACGCGCGAGATCGGATAACCCCACGCGCGCGCGTGGCGGGTGGGACACGCGGGAAACGTGTTGATCAGGGTGAATGGTGTGTTTGCCGGAAGTGTGCTGGTTGCCGAAATTGTGATCTGCGCCTCAGTCGTGTCGGGTTGCGAATCGAGCGTCCTGGCACTTCGTTCACTCGAATTTCACCTTTGTGGTTCGCAACATGTCGTGTTGGATGAATCTGTCGGCCACTAGGTGTAGTGTCTTGGGAGCTGGAAGGGCACGCGGCGAGACCCTCGAAGGGAGCCACGCGACCAGGGACTTCGGTCTCGCGTCCAGGGGTTTGCGCACTTACTACATGGTTCTTGTTTTCAGCCGTGCACTGCATCGGATCTAAGGCAAGGAGAAGGGGAGATACCAATGACCATCACCGTTTACACCAAGCCCGCTTGTGTGCAGTGCAACGCAACGTACCGTGCCCTCGACAAGGCCGGTGTCGCGTACGACGTCATCGACATCTCCGAGAATCCCGAAGCCCGCGATTACGTGATGGCGCTCGGGTACCTCCAGGCTCCCGTCGTGGTCGCCGGTGACGCGCACTGGTCCGGCTTCCGCCCGGATCGCATCAAGGCGCTCGCCGAGTCCGTCGCCGTCGCCTAGCGGACCGAAGCGGCCGATCGACGGTCGGCCGCTATGCGAGTTCGCCCGAGCCGAGAGGAGTCGAGATGGCTGAGTTGTCCACGGGGACAGCGAATCTGGTCTACTTCTCCAGCGCATCGGAGAACACGCACCGCTTCGTGGAACGGCTGGGCATTCCCGCCGTCCGCATACCGCTTCATACCGCCGACTCACTGCGAGTCGACGAACCCTACGTGCTGATCGTCCCCACCTACGGTGGCGGTCGGCACGTTCTGGGTGGTGCGCGGCCCGATAAGGAGTTCGTCCCCCGTCAGGTGGCCAAATTCCTCAACGATCCGCACAATCGCGCACTGCTGCGCGGCGTCATCGCGGCCGGCAATACGAACTTCGGTGATACGTACTGCTTTGCGGGCGAAGTGATTTCGCGCAAAACCGGAGTGCCGTACCTGTATCGCTTCGAACTCATGGGAACTGCCGAGGACGTCGAGCGCGTCCGAGAGGGATTGGAATCGTTTTGGCAACGACAACCGCACCGGTCGGAAAGAATGCCCGCGTAGAACGCCCCGTCAGCGGTGATTCCACCGCGGGGCTGGACTACCACGCGCTCAACGCGATGCTGAACCTGTACGGCCCCAATGGCGAGATCCAGTTCGACAAGGACCGCGAGGCCGCGCACCAGTACTTCCTGCAGCACGTCAATCAGAACACGGTCTTCTTCCACAACCTGCGTGAGAAGCTCGACTACCTGGTCAAAGAGAACTACTACGAGACCGAGGTGCTCGACCAGTACAGCTTCGACTTCACCAAGAAGCTGTTCAAGCAGGCGTACGGCAAGAAGTTCCGCTTCCCGACCTTCCTCGGCGCGTTCAAGTACTACACGAGCTACACGCTCAAGACCTTCGACGGTAAGCGCTATCTGGAGCGTTTCGAGGATCGCGTCTGCCTGGTCGCCATGACCCTGGCCGCCGGTGACGAAACCCTCGCGCAGGAACTGGTCGAGGAGATCATGGACGGGCGTTTCCAGCCCGCCACCCCGACCTTCCTGAATTCGGGCAAGAAGCAGCGCGGTGAGCCGGTGTCCTGCTTCCTGCTGCGCATCGAGGACAATATGGAGTCCATCGGGCGCTCCATCAACTCCGCGCTGCAGCTGTCCAAGCGCGGCGGCGGTGTCGCCCTGCTGCTGAGCAATATTCGTGAGACCGGCGCGCCGATCAAGAAGATCGAAAACCAGTCCTCGGGCGTCATTCCGATCATGAAGCTGCTGGAGGACTCGTTCTCCTATGCGAATCAGCTGGGTGCGCGCCAGGGCGCGGGCGCGGTGTACCTGCAGGCGCATCACCCCGATATCTACCGCTTCCTGGACACCAAGCGCGAGAACGCGGATGAGAAGATCCGCATCAAGACGCTGTCCCTCGGCGTGGTCATCCCGGACATCACGTTCGAGCTGGCGAAGAAGAACGAGGACATGTACCTGTTCTCGCCGTACGACGTGGAGCGCATCTACGGCGTGCCGTTCGCCGATATCAACATCACCGAGAAGTACTACGAGATGGTCGACGACAAGCGAATTCGCAAGTCCAAGATCAAGGCTCGCGAGTTCTTCCAGACCATCGCCGAGCTGCAGTTCGAGTCGGGCTACCCGTACATCATGTACGAGGACACCGTGAACCGGGCGAACCCCATCAAGGGCAAGATCACCCACTCGAACCTGTGCTCGGAGATCCTGCAGGTCTCCACCCCGTCGCTGTACAACGACGATCTGTCCTACTCCAAGGTGGGCAAGGACATTTCGTGCAACCTGGGTTCGCTGAACATCGCCAAGACGATGGATTCGCCGGATCTGGCCAAGACGGTGGAGACCTCGATCCGCGCGCTCACCGCGGTGTCGGATCAGACGCATATCAACTCGGTGCCCTCGATCGAGCAGGGCAACAACGAGTCTCACGCCATCGGCCTGGGGCAGATGAACCTGCACGGCTACCTCGCTCGTGAGCGCGTGCACTACGGCTCCGAAGAGGGCATCGACTTCACGAACATCTACTTCTACACGATCGCCTACCACGCGGTCCGTGCCTCGAACCTGATCGCCAAGGAGCGCGGCCGGGCGTTCGGTGGCTTCCCGGAGTCCAAGTACGCCAGCGGCGAGTACTTCGACAAGTACACCGATCAGCTGTGGGAGCCCAAGACCGATCGCGTCCGCGAGATCTTCGCCGAGGCGGGCGTGCACATCCCCACCCAGGAGGATTGGCGCGAGCTCAAGGCTTCGGTCATGGAGTACGGCATCTACAACCAGAACCTGCAGGCCGTCCCGCCGACCGGTTCCATCTCGTACATCAACCACTCCACCAGCTCGATCCACCCGATCGCCTCGAAGATCGAGATCCGCAAGGAAGGCAAGATCGGCCGCGTCTACTACCCGGCCCCTTACCTGACCAACGAGAACCTCGATTACTTCCAGGACGCGTACGACATCGGCTACGAAAAGGTCATCGACACCTACGCCGCCGCCACCCAGCATGTGGATCAGGGCCTGTCGCTGACCCTGTTCTTCAAGGACAGCGCCACCACCCGCGATGTGAACCGCGCTCAGATCTACGCCTGGCGCAAGGGCATCAAAACCCTCTACTACATCCGCATCCGCCAAATGGCTTTGGAGGGAACCGAAGTAGAGGGCTGCGTGAGCTGCATGCTCTGAGGTCACCACCGCACATCCGAAACACTGCATAGTCGAAACGAAAGGGACGCCCCCGGTGAAAACCGGGGGCGTCCCTTTTCGTCGTGGATCGTCCCGGCCTTAGAACGAAGTCATTGTGAGGTCTCCAGAACCTGACGCGGGCGCTGTCGGGGGACTGTGGCGATGATTACGCTCGCCTGTGTCACGGCATCGGAATCAGATGCGCGGCCGATCCCGTGATCGGAAATCGCACCGGGACAAGTGTTTTGGAGGTGAGGACGGGTCCTTCTCCTGCCCCCGTGAAAGAGGGACCGCTGAATAGATCTAAATCGGAAGTCCGGTGCGGCGTAGCCGCGGAGATACCGGGTACCCACCCGCCGAGCAGCACACCTCGCAGCCGCTCGGCGGGTTTCCGCAAATCAACTCCAGATCCGGTTCGGTATGCGAGGGCCGCTGTGAGGAGAGCCCCCGTGGTTCGGGAATCGAACGGAACGACCGAGAAGCGGATGCCGAAGGGTGCGCTGCTGCGCCGTGCGGGAGTGGGGGTGGCGGTAGCGCTGGCCTTGGCGGCGGGGCTGCCCGCGGGCGGTGTCGACGGCTCATCGGCGCCGATCGCGCTGCGGTCGAACGTTATTCGGGTCGAGCCCATAGGACCGCATTGGGAGCGGGTATTCGTCGCTTCCGCGGCCATGGACCGGGCGGTGGCGGTGGATGTGTTGCGCGGCACCGGAACCGGTCCGCGAGCCACCCTCTATCTACTCGATGGTGTTGACGCCGAACAGGTTTCGGATTGGCTCACCAAGGGCGGCGCGGCCGAGTTCTTCGCCGACAAACCGGTCGATGTGGTGCTGCCGTCCGGCGGCACCGGCAGTATGTACAGCGATTGGCAGCGGCCGGACGCGGTGTTGGGCTGGAACCGCTGGGAAACCTTTCTGACCGGGGAATTGCCCGGTGTCATCGAGCCCTATCTGAATTCGAACGGCCGTCGCGCCATCGCGGGCGTATCGATGGGCGCGCAGGGCGCGATGATGCTCGCGCATCGGCATCCCGGTTTCTACCGGGCCGTCGCGGGAATGAGCGGTTGCTATTCCACGATGGACAGCGCGGGTTCGGCGGCCACCACGCTGACGGTGGCCTCGCGCGGTGGGAATGTGGTCAATCTGTGGGGTCCGCCGGGAAGTAAGGAATGGCGTACGCATGACAGCACCCTGGGTGCGGAGGCCCTGCGCGGCATGGTTATTCACCTATCGGCCAATACCGGAATACCGACGGTCCCGGATATGACCGACCTGGTGCGCGCACCGGATCCGGTGAAGGCGCTGCAGGAAGCCGGCGGCGGTGTGGTGCTGGAGGCGGGCGCCCGGTTGTGCACCGAACTGTTCGCGAAACATCTGAGCGATCTGGGAATTCCGGCCACCGTGCATTTCGAGGACACCGGAATTCACGGCTGGGCCGATTTCTCGGCCGAACTCGGCCCGGCCTGGCAGACGCTGGCGACCGCGCTAGTGCCGCAGGCCGTTCCGGGGTAGCCGGCGCAGACCGGGCCGAATGCGGCCGTCGACGGTGACGATGAGTCCGGCCCGCACCGCGGCCGCGGCGAAGGCGGCGGCCTCGGGCCAGGTGGCCGCGTATTCCATGGCCAGTTCCGCACCGTCGTCGGGTCCGCCGAGGTAGACGGTGACGCGGTGGGTGAGGGCTGCGCCGGAGCTGTCGTATACGGGCCTGCCTGCGGTGATGCTTGTGCTCTCGGTGGTGCTGGTCATCTCGGCTCCCCATCGGATTGTTCCTGTAACCGACCGTAACTGGAACCTGTTGCATGGGAGGCGATTCCGCGGGGTGCTTGGAAGGTTCACGAGCCCGTCGCGACTCCTCTTGTCATTTGTCGGAACTGGAATGGCCGTTGCTCACAACAACTTTCGAGAGCCGTTGTGATCTTTCGGAAGGTTTTCCGCAGCTCTCCCGGACCCATGCGCTTTCGCTCTAGGCTGCGCGGGGAGATCCTGCGTTCAGCCGGAGAGAGGAAGAGACCCGGATGAGGATTCGAACTCACCACCGACATCGACTACGACTAGCGGCGCTCCTCGCGGTGGGATGTGCTTTCGCCCCGGCGGTGGCGGCCGCCGGACCGGTCTACCCGATCGCGGACCCGGACCCGTTCTACGCCGCGCCCGCCGATATTGGCAACCACCAGCCGGGCGATGTGCTCGCCGTGCGCCCCATGCCCGCGCTGCCGCAATTCCCCAATACCGATATCAGCCTGGTGGAATTCCGATCCACCAGTTCCGAGGGTCAGCCCATCGCGGCCACCACCACCGTGCTGTCCCCGCGCAATCGCGCCGCGGACGCGCCCATGCTGTCCCTGCAGCAGATCATCAACGGCCTGGGTTCGCAGTGCGCGGTCTCGCGCGTGCTCTACACCAGTGATCCGAATCTGATGATGCGCGAGGCTCCCGCGTGGAATGTGGTGCTGCAGCGCGGCTGGAGCATCGCGCTGCCGGACCACCTCGGACCCCACTTCGCCTATGGCGCGGCCAAACTCGGCGGTCAGATCACCCTGGACGGCATCCGCGCGGCGCAGCGCGTCCCGGAATTGAAGGTGCAGCACAGCCCCGTCGCCATGGCGGGTTATTCGGGCGGCGGGATGGCGACCGCGTGGGCGGCGGCGCTGGCCCAGTCCTATGCCCCCGAATTGCATATCGCCGGTGCGGCCATGGGCGGCGTGCCGATGAATCTGGTGACCATGCTGGAGGCCATGGGCCTGAACCGGCATCCGGTGTTCGGCCTGGCGATGGCGGCGGGTCTGGGCCTGGAGCGCGAGTATCCGGATCGTTTCCCGATCAGCGCGCAGCTCAATGATCGCGGTCTGGCCATTCGGGACAAGCTCGCGAACAGCTGCACCAACGATATTCTCACCGCGGGGGCGGGGGTGGGCGCCATGGATGTCGCCAAGACCACCATCATGACCGAGGATCCGACCGCGCGCGGCGTGGTGGAGGAGAACAGCCTGCAGCTGTACCCGGGTGTGCCGAATATGCCGGTGTTCGAATGGCATTCACCGATCGACGGGTTGATTCCGATCGATGCCGTGGTGGACACCATCCACCGGTATTGCGCCTCGGGGGTGAAGGTCTGGTCCGAACAGGTGCCGGTGCCCGATCATCTGACGGCGGCCGTGCTCGGCCTGCCCGCCGCGGTGTCCTGGCTCGAGGCCAGGCTCACCGATAAGCCCGTGGTCAGCAATTGCGCGTGACTCACCCCGCCTGATACGTCCGGGCGACCAACGCGGACCGCAGGTACCACAGCCCTGCGGCCTGCGTCGGGTCGAAGCCCGTCAACTGCCCGATCCGTTTGAGCCGGTAATCCACGGTATTGGTGTGCACGTGCAGGATTCGCGCCGTGCGCTGGCGATTGAGGTTATTGCTGATATGCGTGCGCAGCGTCTCGAGCAGCTCCGGATGCAGATCCAGCGGATCGAGCAGTGAGCCCAGATGATCGCGGCCCGGACCGGGCCGGGTGAGCTGATATTCCAGCGCGAGTTCGTCGAAGCGGAACAGCCCGCGGGTGAGCCGCAGCCGGTGCACGATATCGAGCAGTTCGTGCGCCTGATCGGCGGCGTCCGGAATCCCCTGCGGCGTAGCGGAAATCATGGTCGCCGCGATCGGTACCCGGGCCGCCCGCGATAGTCGTTCGATGAGCTCGTCGAGTTGATCGTCGGCCAGCGCGTCGGCCGGCACCAGGATGGTGCCGCCGTCCACGCTCAGCAGCGACAGCACCTTGGCGGCGTATCCGTGCGCGAGTTCCGCCTGTAGCCGTCGCAGTTTGCGCCGCGCCACCACCGCGCCCTCCACGGTCGGTGAGTGCTCCTCCGGATGCTCCGGAATCGACACCGCCAGTACGTAATACGATTCCGCGATCTCGATACCGCATTCGCGCGCCATGGTCGAGGTGCTGTGCCCGCCGAGCAGCGCCGAGGTGAGGGTGTGCACCGCGGTGTGGTGTTCGCTGACCACCGAGCGCAGTTCTCGCACGTAGGCGAGTGAGACCGCGCAGGTCATCCGGTCCAGCAGTTCCACCACCATGGCGGCGCCGCCGATGATGCTCTCCATATCCCCGGCCGCGACCACCAGTTCGACATCCCCGTCCGGACTGTCCTGTCGCATATGCCGGGACATGGCATTGGCGATCACCAGATCCGAGCCGATCTTGAAACCCTCGTGGATGGCGTGATGGATGGTGTCGATGGGGATGCCCTCGCGCGCCCACTGCGCGGCGGCCTCCTCTAGCCGCTTGGTCTTCTCCGGCAGGTCTTTCCCGTCCAGCATGCCCACGGCCAGTTCCAGGCACATGCGGGTGATGGCGGTGACGTCACCGTGAATGGCATCGCCGGGCAGGGTGCCGCAGGGTGCGACGGTCTCCACGAAATGCCCGACCATATGCCGTGCCAGCGGACCGACGTCCTGCAGTGGCGAGGACATGGGGGTTCCCGAGACGATAAGCCCGGCGCGGGCCGGAATCTCGACGGCCATAGCGCTCCTTCCACTACCGGGGGCTAACCCTCCGGTAACGAAACGCTAACGTATGACGGCCCGCAGAGGGGGAAGTTGGCCGCGAGCTGTGATCCGCCGCAATGTCGGCCCGGCGATTCGGTGACATCTCACAAAACCCGACCGTCCAGCCGATCCAGATGCGCCGTCGCGTTGTAATCGACGCGGGTGAGCCCCGCGCCGGTGCGCGCCCAGCGGCTGATGGACCCGTTGCGGATCTGATTCCGTTCGATCGCGAGGATGGCCTGCTCATCGAGTCCCTCGATGATGTACCGCGCCATGACCACCACGATGTCATGGGCGAAGATGAGCACATGCCCGTCCAATTCGGGCAGTAGCGTGCGCAGCCGCAATGCCACATCGGTCCAGGATTCCCCGCCCGGCGGGCGATAGTAGAAGCGCCCCAATCGTTCCCGCCGCGCCTGCTCGCCGGGATAGCGCCGCCGCCAGCCCAGATCGGTGAGTCCCTGCAGCGTCCCGATATCCCGGTCCCGCAACCGCTCATCGATTCGCACCGCCGCGGGTCCGATGAATTCCAGTGCGAGGGAAGCGGTTTCGCGAGCCCGACGATACGGTGAGCACAGCACCGTCCATTCGCGATCGGACTGCCCGGCCAGCCAGGCCCCGATCGCCGTGGCCTGCCGGCGCCCGAGATCGGTCAGCGGCACATCGGGATCCCTTGTGCCGTCCCCGAATTCCTCGGCGTCGGTGCCCGCGAGCAGTGCGGCGGCGGCATTGCTCGCACTCTCACCGTGCCGGATCATCGTCAGCGATTGCAGAGTCATGGCAGCCCCAGATTACGCCGCCCGAGCCGTCGCATCGCGGTAAGCGGACTATCGGGCCGGAACCCCGACGGTGATATCGGCCGGGGGCAGCCACAGCGTGGCGATGGTGCCGCCGCCCACCGCGGGCTCGATGGCGGCATTGCCGCCGTGCGCCTGCGCCACCCACGCGACCAGGGCCAATCCAATGCCATTGCGGCCGGTGCGGCCCGCCGACCCGCGATTGAAAGGGCTGGCGGACATGACCGGATCCACGCCGGGGCCGTGATCGCGCACGCTCACCCGGCCCTCGGCGATATGGATCTCCACCGGGGCGGCACGGTTGACCGCACCGTGGGTGAGACCGTTCTCCAGCATGTTCCGGATGGCCAGGCTCAGCAGTTGCGGATCGCCGACCACCACCGACGGATGCGCGGTGACCACGATGCGGTCATCGGCCGCTTCCTCGGCGACGGCCTCGGCGAGCTGGTCCAGGCGCAGCATGGTGCGCTCGGGTTCGGCTATGCCGGTTTGCATTCGGGCGCGCGCGAGCAGACCGGTGACCAGGCGGGCCATCCGGTCGGCGAGTTTTCGGGCCTCGGCCAGGGTCTGCTGCACCTCATCGGGTTTCGGGCGGGATTCGGTGAGCAGTTTCAAAGTCGTGAGGGGCGTGCGCAATTCGTGCGCGGCGTCGCCGAGGAACTGTTCGTGCTCATCGAGCATGTGCAGGGCCTGGCGCTGACTGCGGCCCGAGAGCAGATAGGCGACGGCGGTGGCGGCCAGCACCAGCAGGGTGCCGCCGATCAGCAAGGCCCACACCAGCATCAGATGGTCGTCCGGGTTGTCCATGGCATCGTCCGCGGCCAGGATGACGACGATATTGTCCCAATCCGTCCAGTAGACAGGGGTTCCCGAGACGGTGACCGGGCGGCCGGTGATGGCGGTCGATTTCCGCAGCAGCGATTTGTACAGCGTGCCTTCGGAATTGTCCTCGACCTGCGTTGCCAGCGTGGACAGTTCGCTGTCGGCGGGCATCAGCGAGCGCTGATAGGTGTGCGTCTGTTTCCACGGCTGGCCCTGCTCGCGCACCAGTACGACGACCCCGGTGCCGCCCTGCGCCAGTTCGTCGTCGATCACCGTGGACAGATCCAGGGTGTTCTTCTCATCGTGCTGGATGGCGCGGGCCAGACCGCCCGCCACCTTCTCGACCTGTCGATCGGCTTCGATGGTGCGTGCGTGCGAATCTATGGTGGCGGCAACGCATCCGAGCACCAGCACGGTGGTGGCGGTGATGATGGTGACCAGTCCGGTCATCAGCCAGCGCGCCCGCCGCAGTCGCGCCACGGCGGGGGAGCGATGCGAATTCACGCCACCCCGCCCAGGAGAAAGCCGGTGCCACGCACGGTTTCGATCACGCACGGCTCACCGAGCTTGCGGCGCAGCTTGGCCACCACCGCGTCCACCACATTCGATGCGGGCTCGGCCATTTCGTCCCAGCAGCATTCGATGAGATCGGTGCGGGTCACCACGCTGCCGAGCCGGGTCGCCATGAGTTCGAGCACGGCGAATTCCTTGGGCGTCAACGCGAGCATGATGCCCGCGCGGGTGACCCGGCGGCGCATGAGGTCGATATCGATGTCCGCCACCGTGATTCGGGCGGCGGTGGGCTGATCGCGGCGGCGGCACAGCGCGCGCACCCGCATCACCAGTTCGGGCAGGGCGAAGGGTTTGGTCAGATAGTCGTCCGCGCCCTGTTCGAATCCGGCGAGGCGGTCGTCCAGCCCGTCCCGGCCGGTGAGCATGAGCGCGGGCATGGTGTGCCCGGCGTGGCGCGCCCCGGCGACCAGATCCAGGCCGTCGCCGTCGGGCAGGCCGCGATCCACGACCAGGCAGTCGTAGGTGTTGATGGTTATCTTGAAATCGGCGTCGGCGATATCGAAGGCGTGGTCCACCGCGAACCCCGCCGACCGCAACCCATCGGTCACCTCACGACCGAGTTGCTGGTCGTCCTCCAATACCAAAACGCGCACAGGGCCAGACATTAAGCCATTTCGGACACCCACCCAACGCATCGGGTGCGGTCGTGACCGCGAAATGATCGGAAAATTATGCGCCGTTCATTCACCGTCATCGAGCCTCTCACGGAACCGCCGGTCCGGGCACGGTTGTGATCCTCGACTCCCGCCGCGCCGTGTGTCGCTACACCGTGCGGCGGGTCGTCGCCACGGGCTGTATCCTGCACAGGGATGCTTATGCACACCCGCGGTTCGGCGGGTGATTCTTATCGGTGCACGACGGCTTCGAGGAGGTGGGTCGCATGCGTAGCGAGCCCCCTAGTCGAAGGCCGCGCGGCGCCGCCTCCTCGTACTGCCGGTAGTTCTCTGCTGCGACGGGTCGGTGCCCCGCGGTGTGACCACTTGTGTCCATCCGTTCACCCTTGACTCGCCTTCCGGCTGAGGTTCCGCCATGACGCAGACCGATCTGCCCGTCGTCTCGACGCTGCCCCCTGTTCTCCCGACGCTGCCCGAAAACAGCCCCGTCGCCGTGGAAACGCTACGCGCACAGGGTGTTTCGCTCCGCGATATCGTCGACTGCCATCATGTGGCGGCGACCATGGAATGGCTGGACAATCATCCGCCGCATGTCATCGCCGATGAACTCGCGCGCATGGACGCGGTATCGGCGGTGATGGCCTTCCGGCTGCTGGACAAGGATCGCGCCCTCGATGTGTTCGAGGAGCTGGAACCGATCGATCAGCAGCAGATCCTGCACGGTCTGCGCGATCAGAGCTTCCGCGATCTGGTCGAGGAGATGGATCCCGACGATCGCGCCCGCATGTTGCGTGAGGCTCCGGCCAAGGTCGCCAAAAAGGTGCTGGCGGGCCTGAGTTCGGATGAGCGTCGCATGACCGCCACCCTGCTGGGCTATCCCGAAGGCTCGGTCGGGCTGTACATGACGCCGGAAGTCGTTGCGCTGCCGCGTAATCTGCCGGTGTCCGCGGCCCTGCAAACCGTGCGCGCCAAGGGCGCGAACGCCGAAACCGTCTACACCCTGCCGGTGGTGGACGCGGGCCGCCGCCTCATCGGCATCGTGGAGCTGCGTGAGCTGGTGCTCTCCTCACCCGATGCCATGATCGCCGATCTCGTTGTCTCCGAACCGGTTTACGCGCGCGCCACCGATTCGGCGGAGAAGGCGGCCCGGCTCATGCAGGGCGCCAACCTGATCAACCTGCCGGTGGTCGACAGTGAGGATCGGCTGGTGGGCCTGCTCACCATCGACGATGCCATCGAGGTCATCGAGGCCGCCGATTCCGAGGATGTGGCGCGCCAGGCGGGCACCACGCCGTGGGCCGGTCATTACATGGCGGCGGGCGTCCTGCAGCTCGCGCGCTACCGGGCGCTGTGGCTGATGCTGCTGCTGGTCGCGGCCACCCTCACGGTCACGGTGACCGACTTCTTCGAGGGCACCCTGGAACAGGCCGCGCATCTGGCGCTGTTCATTCCGCTGCTCATCGGCGCGGGCGGCAATGCGGGGGCGCAGGCCGCCACCACCTGCGTGCGCGCGCTCGCGGTCGGTGAGGTGCGGGTGTCGGACCTGTTCAAGGTGATCTGGCGCGAATGCCGGGTGGGCCTGCTGCTGGGCTGCATGCTGGCCGTGGTCGGCATGCTCATCGCCGGGATGTTCGTGGGCGCGAAAATCGGTGTGGTGGTGGGCATCACGCTCATCGTCATCTGCGGCTGGGCGGCGACCATCGGCGGCACCATGCCGCTGCTGGCCAAGAAACTGCGCATCGATCCGGCTGTGATCTCCGCCCCGATGGTCACCACGCTGGTCGACGCGACCGGGCTCGTGATCTATTTCATGACAGCGAAATTGGTTCTCGGCATCTGATCGGCGGACGGTTGAAGACACAAGGGCTTGTGCTGCGCACTGAGGCTCTCCCCCAGTAGTAGTGTTCAAGCCACGAGGATGGGTGAGCTGAGAGGATGACGGTGGACCACACGACCATGCGTGTAACCAAGGTGATTGATCGGGTATCGGCGATCAACTGGAACCGCGTAATCGATGACAAGGACGCGGAGGTCTGGGACCGGCTCACCGGAAACTTCTGGTTGCCGGAGAAAGTGCCGGTCTCCAATGATATTCCGTCATGGGCCACGCTGACCCCCAGCGAGAAGCAGCTCACCATGCGGGTCTTCACCGGCCTCACGCTGCTGGACACCATCCAGGGCACGGTCGGCGCGGTCAGCCTGATCCCGGATGCGCTGACCCCGCACGAAGAAGCCGTCATGACGAACATCGCCTTCATGGAGTCGGTGCACGCCAAGAGCTACAGCCAGATCTTCTCCACGCTGTGCTCCAGCCGCGAGATCGACGAGGCCTTCCGCTGGTCCGAGGAGAACCGGAACCTGCAGCGCAAGGCCGAGATCGTGCTCGAGTACTACAACGGCGAGGATCCGCTCAAGCGCAAGGTGGCCTCCACCCTGCTCGAGTCCTTCCTGTTCTACTCCGGCTTCTACCTGCCCATGCACTGGTCCTCGCGGGCCAAGCTCACCAACACCGCCGATATGATCCGCCTGATCATTCGCGATGAGGCCGTGCACGGCTACTACATCGGCTACAAGTTCCAGAAGGGCCTGGAACTGGTCTCGCAGGCCGAGCGCGACGAACTCAAGGCGTACACCTTCGAGCTGCTGTTCGAGCTGTACGAGAACGAGGTCGAGTACACCCAGGATCTGTACGACGAGGTCGGGCTCACCGAGGACGTCAAGAAGTTCCTGCGCTACAACGCCAACAAGGCGCTGATGAACCTCGGCTACGAGGGCCTGTTCCCCAAGGACGAGTGCGACGTCAATCCGGCCATCCTGTCGGCGCTTTCGCCCAACGCCGACGAGAACCACGACTTCTTCTCCGGCTCGGGTTCCAGCTACGTCATCGGCAAGGCCGTGAACACCGAAGACGAGGACTGGGAGTTCTAGGATCTCCTGAAAGAAGCCCGGCACTCCGATTCACGGATGCCGGGCTTCGTTTCGGATATGGGACGTGACAACTGATTTCGTGAGATCCGGGTAACTCACCGGGTACGTCGAAATCGGTGCCCTGCCCAACCGGCGCTACGCGTGCATGGCGTGATACGGCTCTCAGCCGTGCGCCGAAGTCGCGGGGAGGCGGGGGAGCAAGTCAGTCGCTCACATAGGCGTTGAGCATCTTCAGATCCTCGAGGATCGCGCGGGCCGCGGTAATGCCCGAACCGTGCCAAATGCTGTCCTCGACAACGAATTCCCGGCGATCGGTGACCGCGCTCAGCGATTTCCAGTCATCGCCGTGCATGATCGATTCGGCGTTCTGCTGACCGTCCTTGCCGTCGAACATCAGGAAGATGATGTCGCCCTCGACCTTGTTGCGATCGGTCTCGCTGCCCAGGCTCGCCACATCGTAGGAATTACCGCGCTGGGACGGCGGGCGCTGCACCCCGGCATCGCCCAGTACGAGCCCGGCGAAGCTGTTGCCGCCCTGCACCTGGATGACCTTCGGATCGAAGCGCAGCACCGACGCCTGGGTCAGGCTGGCGGACTGCGCGTTTCCGGCGTCGCGCGCGGCGGTGCGGTAATCCTCCAAAGCCTTGGTGGCGGCGGTCTTGCGATCCAGGGCCGCGCCGTAGGTGCTGAACTCGGCCTGCCAGCCGTTCTCCGAACCCGCGAGCACGGTGGGGGCGATGGCCTTCAACGCGTCGTACTGCGCGCTGTCCGCACTGGAGCCGAGGATCAGATCCGGTTTCAGCTCCGCCACTTTCGCCGGGTCCGGGGCGGTGACGGTGCCGACCGGGGGGATCAACAGCACGCCCGTGCCCAGGTAGGAGGGTTGCGGGGTGGGACCGGAAACCGTTGCGGCCCCGACGACTCGCTCCCACAGGCCCAGTGCGCAGACCGCGTCCAGGGCGGCGGTGGACAGCACCACAACGCGTTTGGCGTCGGCGGGCACCTCGGTGATTCCGGCGGTGTGGTTGACCGGGACGGTGCCCGCGGTCGCGTCGGGGGAACTCGGCAGCGCGCACGCGGCCCGGGTATCGCGCTCCAGACCCACCACGCCGGCCCCGGCGATATTGGTCGTGGTGCGCACGATCGAGCTCATGGCATCGTCCGTACCCTTGCCACACCCCGCGAGTAGACCCGCCGGTAGCACCGCGGCAGCGGCCAGAACAGCGCCCCAGGTGCGCAAACGGCGCACGGGGGCGGCAGTGGAGGCGAACGTGATTCGGGTGGAAGCGGACTCGCGCACCGGCATGGCTGGCAGCGTACATCCGGCGACCCCGACACCCAATTACGACACAGAGTAGGACCAGCCCGCGACCGCTGTGGGAGCACGGTTTACGATCCTTGAAGCGCTAGGCCCCCCGTCGTTCGTCATGCAGCGAACTGGACGCCGGAAGACCCGCGTACGAACGACCAGTAGGCACCTGTTCAGGAGGATTTGTGACTGCCGTAGAGCCACAGCCAGTCCGTCAAGTGGAGGCGGCTCGGCCCTACCCACAGCGGGTGGGTCCCAAGGGTTCGTTTATCTACAAGATGGTCACCACGACGGACCCGAAGGTCCTGGGCGTCATGTACCTCGTGACCGCCATGTCCTTCTTCCTCGTCGGCGGACTCATGGCGCTGCTGATGCGCGCCGAGCTGGCTCGCCCGGGCATGCAGTTCCTGTCGCCCGAGCAGTTCAATCAGCTGTTCACCATGCACGGCACGATCATGCTGCTGTTCTACGCGACCGCGATCGTGTTCGGCTTCGCGAACATCATCCTGCCGTTGCAGATCGGCGCGCCCGATGTGGCGTTCCCGCGTCTGAACGCGTTCAGCTACTGGCTGTACCTGTTCGGCGGCACCATGGCCACCGCCGGTTTCATCACCCCCGGTGGTGCGGCCGACTTCGGCTGGACCGCGTACACCCCGCTGTCCGACATCGTGCACTCCCCGGGCGTCGGCGCCGACCTGTGGATTCTGGGTCTGGCCGTGTCCGGTCTGGGCACCATCCTCGGTGGCGTCAACATGCTCACCACGGTCGTCTGCCTGCGCTGCCCGGGTATGACCATGTTCCGGATGCCGATCTTCACCTGGAATATCGCCGTCACCAGTGTGCTTGTGCTGCTTGCCTTCCCGCTGCTGACTGCGGCGCTGTTCGGCCTGGCGTACGACCGCCACCTGGGTGGTCATATCTATGACCCGGCGAACGGCGGTGCGCTGCTCTACCAGCACCTGTTCTGGTACTTCGGTCACCCGGAGGTCTACATCATCGCGCTGCCGTTCTTCGGCATCGTGTCGGAGATCTTCCCGGTCTTCAGCCGTAAGCCGATCTTCGGTTACACCACACTGGTTTACGCGACGCTCGGTATCGCCGCGCTGTCCATCGCCGTGTGGGCGCACCACATGTACGCCACCGGCGCGGTGCTGCTGCCGTACTTCTCGTTCATGACGTTCTTGATCGCCGTTCCGACCGGTGTGAAGTTCTTCAACTGGATCGGCACCATGTGGCGGGGTCAGCTGACCTTCGAAACGCCCATGCTGTGGTCCATCGGCTTCCTGGTGACCTTCCTCTTCGGTGGTCTGTCGGGCGTCATCCTGGCCGCCCCGCCGATCGACTTCCACGTCTCGGACACGTACTTCGTTGTGGCGCACTTCCATTACGTGCTCTTCGGCACCATCGTGTTCGCGACCTTCGCGGGCATCTACTTCTGGTTCCCGAAGATGACCGGCCGCATGATGGACGAGCGTCTGGGCAAGTGGCACTTCTGGGCGACGTTCGTCGGCTTCCACACCACGTTCCTGGTGCAGCACTGGCTGGGTAACGAAGGTATGCCGCGCCGCTACGCCGACTACCTGCCGACCGACGGCTTCACGACCCTGAACACCATCTCCACCATCGGTGCCTTCATCCTGGGTTCGTCGATGCTGCCGTTCATCTGGAACGTCTTCAAGTCCTACCGCTACGGCGAGGTCGTCACGGTCGACGATCCGTGGGGCTACGGCAACTCCCTGGAGTGGGCGACCTCCTGCCCGCCGCCGCGGCACAACTTCTACGAGCTGCCGCGCATTCGTTCCGAGCGTCCGGCCTTCGAGCTGCACTACCCGCACATGGTCGAGCGCATGCGTGCCGAAGCCCATGTGGGCTGGGGCGCCAAGCCCCACACCGTGCACGAGCTGGAGAAGGCTGACAAGTAGCAGCCCGACCCGAATCACCGCGATGGCGGCCGTCTTTCGACGGCCGCCATCGGCGTATCCGGGGTAGGGACGACTGACCGCGGCAGCCGATTCCGGTATAGAAATGTGGAGTGACCGAACGCGATCCGATGCCGGAGCCCGAACTGTCCACCGCCTGGTCGCGGGCGATCGGACTGCGGTTACCCGTGGTGAACGCACCCATGGGAGGCGTCGCGGGCGGGCGATTCGCGGCGGCGGTCACCCGCGCGGGCGGACTCGGCATGATCGGCATGGGCGGTGCGGGATCGCCCGCCGCGCTCGCGGCCGAGCTGACTCATCTCGACGGGTTGTCGGGGTCGTTCGGAATCGGCCTGGTGGACTGGGTGATTCGCAAGGAGCCCGAACTACTCCCCGCCGCCATCGCGGCAGGTCCGACCCTGATCTCGGTGAGCTTCGGTACCGATCTGTCCTGGGTGGGGCGGCTGCACGAGGCCGGAATCCTCGCGGCCACACAGGTTTTCAGCCTCGACGACGCGCACCGGGCGGCTGACGCCGGGGTGGATGTGCTGGTCGCGCGGGGTTTGGAGGGCGGCGGCCACGGTGCGGTGGAAGTGGCGACGCTGCCCCTGCTCGAATCGATTGTGGCCGAGGTGCCGGTGCCGGTGCTCGCCGCGGGCGGTATCGCCACCCCTCGTGATCTCGCGGTCGCCCTGGCCGCAGGGGCGAGTGGGGCGTGGCTGGGCACCTGTCTGGCCGCCTGCACCGAATCCCTGCTCGCCGAGCCGGAGCGCCAGGCCATGGTGGCGGCGCAGGGCCGGGACGCGGTCGTCACCCGGCTGTTCGATGTGGCCAAGGGATTGCCGTGGCCGGCGCACTTTCCCGCGCGTCTGCTGCGCAATGCCTTCACCGACCGCTGGTCCGAGCGCATCGGTGATCTGCCCGATCAGGCCCGCACCGAATTGGGCGCCGGGCTCGACACCGGTGACCGCGACATCGTTCCGGTGTACGCGGGCACCGGTGTCGGCGCGATCACCGAGGTCCGCCCGGTGGCGCAGGTCCTCGACGAGCTCTGCTCCGGTGCCGCGAAGCTGTTGTGACATCCGCGGCCGCGCGGCCGATATGCTCGCCGACCCGGCCGCCGGGTCGCTCATGCCGCTGTGACGTCCGTGACGGTGGGCGGCGCGAGCCGGGGACGACTTACCTGACAGAATGGACGCGCCTCGCCGCATGTCATGCGGGGGGAGTCGCGAGAACGGGAGTTTCGATTGAGCACGACGTCTGACACGACGGTTCTGGTCACGGTCACCGGACCCGACAAGCCGGGCGTGACGTCGGTATTGCTCGCGGCGCTGTCCAATAATGCCGTCAGCCTGCTCGATGTCGAGCAGGTCGTGATCCGGGGGCGGCTGACGCTGGGTGTGCTGGTGTCCTGTCCGTGCGATCCGGAGGGTTTGCAGGATCAGCTCGAGGACGCGATGGCCAGCGTCGGCATGAACGTCGATGTGGAGATCGGGGCGGATTCGGTCGCGGGTGCGCGACTGTCGACCCATGCCGTGGTGGTGCTGGGCAGTCCGGTCACCGCGCGCGCGTTCAGCGCGATCTCGCGCAAGCTCGCCGAACAGGGCGCGAATATCGATTCCATTCGCGGTATCGCCGACTATCCGGTGACGGGCCTCGAGCTCATGGTCACCGTGCCGCCCGCGGCGGGGGCCGAGACCACATTGCGCACCATGCTGGCCGTGGTGGCCGCCAAGGAGAGCGTCGATATCGCGGTCGAGCGGGCCGGACTGGCGCGCCGGTCCAAGCGGCTCATCGTGTTCGATGTGGACTCGACGCTGATCCAGGGCGAGGTCATCGAAATGCTGGCCGCGCACGCCGGTGTCGAGGATGAGGTGCGCGCCGTCACCGAGGCCGCCATGCGCGGTGAGATCGATTTCGCGGAATCGCTGCGCCAGCGCGTGGCCACCCTGGAGGGGCTGGACGCGTCGGTCATCGACGAGGTCGCCGATCAGATCGAGCTGACCCCGGGCGCGCGCACCACCATTCGCACCTTGCGCCGCATCGGTTTCCGCTGCGGTGTGGTGTCCGGCGGTTTCCGTCAGGTCATCGAACCGCTCGCGCACGAGCTGGAATTGGATTTCGTCCAGGCCAACACCCTGGAGATCGTGGACGGCAAGCTCACCGGCCGCGTGGTCGGCGAGATCGTGGACCGGGCCGCGAAAGCGGTCATGCTGCGCCGCTTCGCCGCCGAATCGGGCGTGGCGATGGAGCAGACCGTCGCGGTCGGTGACGGCGCGAACGATATCGACATGCTCAATGCCGCGGGTCTGGGCATCGCCTTCAACGCCAAGCCCGCGCTGCGCGAGGTCGCCGATACCGCGCTCTCGCATCCGTTCCTGGACGCGGTGCTGTTCATCCTCGGCGTCACCCGCGCCGAACTCGAGGCCGCCGACGCCCAGGACGGCGGTATCCGCCGGGTGCCGCTGCCCCGCTAGACACCAAAACGTGTTGGGCCGCCTGCACGATCGGCGGCCCTCCCGTCGGTAGCGTGATCGCAATGCTTCGATCACGACGATGGGAGGCTGTCCGTGCGGATGCGCATACCACTGGCGGTAGTGATGCTCGGGCTGGCTCTGGCCGGATGCGGTGGTAACGACAACCCGAATGAAGTGCGGCCCACCACAACCACTTCCGCCGCCCGTCACGTGCCCGAGCCGGTCGTCGCCGCCAAGGATCAGGACGGTAAGGACATCCCGCTGACGGTGGGTCAGGGCCTGACCGTGAAGCTGGCCGCCAACCCCACCACCGGATACCTGTGGCAGCTGGCCGAACTGGACCGGAACATCGTCGAACAGGACGGGGGTATGGAGTACGAACAGGATCCGAGCCCCAACGGCATGGTCGGCGTGGGTGGCACCGCGATCTTCCGGTTCACCGCGCAAGCTCCCGGCGCGACCCGGCTGGTGCTCGAATACCGGCGGCCGTGGGAACAGGGCATCGATCCGGCCGAACGTTTCACCCTGAACCTGAAGGTTACGTAATCGGGGCTGGGCCGGTGCTTTTCGAAAAGTGATTACCCTGGCTCAGAGTTGTTGTGTCGATGAGGAGTGTGATGCCGGTGTCCAGTGTCGAATCCACGATCGATGCCGGGTTCGTGGCCCGGCACGCCGAACTGGCACAGGGCTACGGCGGTGGCGGCGATCCCGAGGACCCGGCGCTGGTGCAGGCCATGCAGATGGTGCTGCACATTCCGAAGATCGATCCGCCGCGCCGCAGCGCACTGCTCGCGGCGGCCGCCACGGCGGTGGTGGCGCTGTGCCTGGACGAGCGCGTCGGCGACGGCGGCGAATGGGAGGAGCGCTACCTCACCTGGAAGCGCTCCCGAATTCGCAAGGTGGCCAGGCGGGCTCGCGGCGCGCAGTGGCTGGCCGCGCAGGAGGTGCCGGGGGTGACCGTCGAATTCGAGGGCGCGCAGGCGCGGGCGCTGGTTCCCGGCGCGGTCGGAGAAATCGACCCGCGGATCAAACGCCTTCAGATCGGCGGCACCGAATTGGAAGTGGATGAACCGATCTCGATCGATCCCGGGTATCCCACGCTATGGGTCGATGCGAAATTGGGTATGACAGTGGGTAAGGCCGCCGCGCAGGTAGGGCACGCGAGCATGCTGCTGGCCGGGTTCATGCCGGTAGGGCAGGCGCATGCCTGGGCCACACGCGGTTTCCGATGCACTGTGACCGACGCGGACCCCGAGCACTGGGCACGGTTGCTGCGGCGAGTGGCCGAGGGTACCGCGATCGCGGTGCGCGACGCCGGATTCACCGAGGTGGCCCCCGGCTCGATCACCGTGATCGCGGTACCGCCGAACTGAATAAGGCGAATGCCCGAAAGTGTCCACGCCGCGAACCGTTCGGTCCGCACACTGGCCTATGTGCGCTGGGGTATCGACTTCACCGAGCTGCAGGAGAAGGATCGGTGCACGAGTTTCCGCAGGAGGAAACACGATATGACGACACTGCTGATTGTTCTCATTGTCTGGGTTGTGCTCTCGATCCCGGTGGCACTGCTCCTGGCCCGCATGTTCCGCTCCACCGGCGAGGACGCGCGCGGTCGTGGCCACACCCATAACCGGCACCGCCAGGGTCATGCGCGCAGCCCCGAGGAACCGGAGCTATCCCGCGGATCGAGCTCCGGATACGGTGCGGGAGAAGGTGACACGCATCGAGTTTTCCCACCACGTTGACGAGCGTCCAGGGCGGTGGGCCAAGATGGACCCCGTGCCGCAACCGGATCCCGATCTGCTCATCGACTTCAACGATGTCACCGTCCGACGTTCGGGCCATACGCTCGTCGGACCGGTCACCTGGCAGGTGGAACTCGACGAACGCTGGGTAGTGCTGGGCCCCAACGGCGCCGGCAAGACATCACTGCTGCGCATGGCCGCCGCCGAGATGTTCCCCACGTCGGGTGCCGCCAATCTGCTGGGGGAGACCCTCGGCAAAGTGGATATGAACGAACTACGACCGCGCATCGGCCTGTCCTCGGCCGCGATCGCCGGGCGCATTCCGGTCGATGAGAAGGTGTCCGATCTTGTGGTGTCCGCCGGATACGCGGTACTCGGTCGCTGGCGGGAGCGCTATGACGACATCGATACCGATCGCGCCGTGGACATTCTGGAAAGCCTGGGCGCGGAACATCTTTCCGATCGCGCCTACGGGACGCTGTCCGAGGGTGAGCGCAAACGGGTGCTGATCGCCCGCGCGCTCATGACCGATCCGGAACTGCTGCTGCTCGATGAGCCCGCCGCCGGGCTGGATCTGGGCGGGCGTGAGGAATTGGTGGAGCGGCTCGGCGATCTGGCGGCCGATCCGGACGCGCCCGCGACGGTGCTGGTCACCCATCACGTGGAGGAGATTCCGCCCGGGTTCACGCACGGCCTGCTGCTCAATGAGGGCAGTGTGGTGGCGCAGGGTCTGCTCACCGATGTGCTCACCGCCGAGAATCTGAGCGAGGCGTTCCGGCAGTCGATCGCGCTGGACAAGATCGACGGCCGCTATTTCGCGCGCCGCGCACAGCGTTTCGGGCGGCACCGCAACCGCTGAATGCGGCACTGCAACCGCTGAATCCGGCACCGCAACCGCTGAATCCGGTTCGCGCTTGCCCGGCGCGCTGCCATTGCATCGGTTGCCGACAGCGGGCAAACTGTCGGCAATATCTCCAGTTTCAGCGTTGAACTGGTCTGTCGATGCAATCGCCGACGCATTGCCATTCTGTGGCGAATGTTCGGCGCGGGCGGAGGGAGCAGGGGTGAGTCGCACACTCGGGATCGTGGCGCTCATGGCGGTGGCGCTGGCGGCGGCGGCCTGTGCCGCGGATCCCGCACCGCCGCACAAACTCTCACCCTCGGAATCGGCGGAGGGTCTGGCGCCCGCCGCGATTCCCGCCGAATTGGTCGGCAAGACCGTACAACTCACCTATGACAGCGGGTCCGGCGGCACCGCGACCTTCGGCGGCGATGGGCGCACGCTCACCTATGTGGCCGCCGATACCGGGCGCAAGACCACCTCGCCGGTGGCGGTGGCCGCCGTGGAACCCGGCATCTTCCTGGTCACCTGGACCGATGACACCAGCGCCGCGGTGATCAGCCAGGTGCAGGACTTCCGCACCGGCAAGGTGCGCGGCACCTGGTCCCGCCAGGACGGCGCGACCGCACCGGTCGCCATCGAAACCCGCAGCGGCTCGGTGCACCTGATCGATTGATTCAGTAGCGATTGCGGCGGCACAGCGCCTCGATGACGACGCGCGCGGCATTGGACGGGGTGCGGTTGGCATCGTGCGCGACCGCGAGATGCCAGGGAATGGGCGTGCCCGCGCGTTCGGACCAGACGATCGAATCGGTGGTCTCGGCGGTCGAACGCGGTATCAGCAGGACGCCGAAATCCTTGGCGGCCAATTCCATCGCGAATATCTGATCGGCCACTTCGATCACGCTGTCGCGTTCGGGGAACAATGCGTCCGCCACACCGCGAATACCCCAGCCGGGCGCGAAATCGATGAATCGGATACCCGCCAGATCCGCCGCGTCGAAGGGGCGGCCCGCCAGCGGATGGCCGGGCGCGGTGCCCAGCACGATGGTCTCCGAGCTGATCGGATACATCGTCAGCCCGTCGATCTCCTGGCTCATTCCGGCCACCAGCGCGATCTCCAGACTGCCGTCGCGCAATCCGGCGATATTGCCGCGCACTCCCGAAATGTTCTGCCGCATTTGCAAAGTCACCTCCGGATAGCGCACGCGCAGTTCCGAGATGATGTTCGCGTAATCGAGGGTGTGGATATTCATGAAATTGCCGATCACCACCTCACCCCGCACCTGACCCCGGGCCCGGTCGATGCCGTCGGCGATATCGTGCCTGGCCCGCAACATGATTCGGGCCGGTGCCACGGCCTCGCGCCCGGCGTCGGTGAGTCGCAACCCGTGCGGGGTGCGATCGAACAGCCGCGCCCCGAGTTCGCGCTCCAGTTTGGCGACGCTGGTCGACACCGCCGACTGCACCAGATTCAGGGTGCGCGCGGCGGCGGTGAACGACCCTTCCTGCTCGCAGGCGAGGAAACATTCGATCTGCCGGATCTCCACCGCGTCATCATATCGATTCAGTAGATGGCTCCATCAAAACTCATCGCTTCCATTGATGCGCCTCAGGTCGGACCATGAATACCGTGACCATTTCGCCCGCTCGTCCTGCCGCCCCGGACGCCGTGTCCTCGCCGCTGACTCGCCTGACCGTGCTGGTGTTCGCGGTCACGGCGGGTTCGTCCGCCGCCTGCCTCTACTACCTGCAACCGCTACTGCACCAGGTGGCGAGCGATCTGCGCGTCTCTTCGGTGGCGGCGGCCCTGCTGGTCAGCGCCGCGCAGGTCGGGTATCTCAGCGGCGTCGCACTGCTGGTGCCGCTCGGGGATTTCCTGGAGCGGCGGCGCATGGTGCCGGGACTGCTGGCTGTTTCGGTTGTGGCGCTGGGCCTTTCCGCCGCCGCGCCGAATCTGCCGCTACTGCTGCTCGGCGTGTTCGCCACCGGCGTCACGGCGTCGGCGGCACAGGTGGTGGTGCCGTGGTCCTCGGCGCTGGCCGATCCGCATAAGCGCGGCGAGATCGTCGGCACCGTGATGAGCGGGTTGCTGCTGGGAATCCTGTTGTCGCGGGTCATCTCCGGAGCCATCGCCGAATTCGCGGGCTGGCGCGGGGTGCTGCTGGTGGCCGCCGCCATCCAGCTGATCATGTCGATCAGCGTGTATCTGCTGGTGCCCGCGACCGGCCGGGCGGCGACCGAGGAGAGCTATCCCGAGGTGCTCGCCTCGGTGCTGGGCCTGATTCGCGAACACGCGGTGCTGCGCCAGCGGATGGCGCTGGGATTCCTTGCCATGGCCTGCTTTTCGGGCATGTGGACCGGTTTGGCGTTCCTGCTCGCGGGTTCCGGGTCCAGTTCGTACCACTATTCGGAATTCGTCATCGGCCTGTTCGGGCTGGCCGGTGTGGCCGGTGCGCTGGGCGCGCCGATCGTGGGACGGCTGGCCGATCAGGGCCGGTTGCGCATGGTGACCACGCTGGTGTGGGTGACCGTGCTGATCGGCTGGGGGCTGCTGGCCTGGGGCGGGATCAATGTGTGGGTGCTGATCATCGCCCTGCTGGTGTTCGATTTCGGCGTGCAGGGCATCCAATTGTCCAATCAGAGCGCCATTTACGCGCTCGATCCGGCGGCGCGCAGTCGGCTCACGACCGCGTACATGGTCACCTACTTCCTGGGCGGCGTGGCCGGTTCGGTGACGGCCGGTTCCGCGTACCAGGCCGGGGGATGGGGTCTGATCTGCGGAATCGGCATCGGCGCTACGGTGCTGGCGCTCGCGCTGTGGGGGATGTTCGCCAGGCGCCCTAGCAACCGTTAGGGTGCGAAAGGTGAGTGAGACTGTTCCCGCCGTCGCGCCCGTCAAGGACGCCTCCACGGTGATGCTGGTGCGCGATGGCGCGCGCGGACCCGAGGTTTTCCTGCAGCGGCGCGTCGTCGGCATGGCCTTCGCCGCCGGTATGACGGTGTTCCCCGGCGGCGGCGTGGACCGCTCCGACGCCTCGGTGACCCTGGAGTGGGCCGGGCCGGACGCGCGGTGGTGGGCCGAGCGCTTCGGCACCGATGCCGGGCGCGCGCAGACCCTGGTGTGCGCGGCGGTGCGCGAGACCTTCGAGGAATGCGGTGTGCTGCTCGCGGGGCCGACCGCCGATACGGTCGTCACCGACACCTCGATCTACGCCGAGGCGCGCGGGCAGCTGGAGCGCCGCGAACTCTCCTTCGCCGAATTCCTGACCCGCGAGAATCTGGTGTTGCGCGCGGATCTGCTGCGGCCGTGGGACAACTGGATCACCCCCGTGGTGGAACCGCGCCGCTATGACACCCGCTTCTTCGTGGCCGTGCTGCCCGAGGGACAGCTCGCCGACGGTGCGACCACCGAGGCCGATGTGGTCACCTGGTGCACCCCCGACGAGGCCATCGACCGCTGGAAGCAGGGCCTGGACGTGCTGCTGCCGCCGACCTGGACCCAGCTGGTGGCATTGCGCGAATTCGATTCCACCGCCGCCATTCTGGAGGCGGTCCGGACCATCGATCCGATCATGCCGATCTATGACCCCGAGGCGAAGCTCGCATTGGCGTTCCCGCACGCGGACCGCTACTTCGCCGATCTCCCGGAGAACGCCCGCCTGCGTGGTTCGCAGCGCCCGGAGTGAGCGCGCGTCCGGTTTCACCCGTGGCGCGCGCGGCGACCGGTGTCGGACCGGGCGGTTGGACGGAAGTAGGGTGACCGCTGTGGCCGAATTCGTGACCGTGGACCGGGGTGTGGCGGAGGGCATTGCCGTGCTCCGCGTCGCGCGCCCGCCGATGAATCTGATCGATCTGCAAGTGGCCCTCGAGGTCGCGGCCGCCGCGGATGCGATCGCCGCTGACGCGAGCGTCTCCGCGGTCGTCGTGTACGGCGATGAGCGGGTGTTCTCCGCGGGCGATGAGATGGCCGAACTGGCCGGATTCACATCCGAGCAGGCCGAGGCCGTGGTCAAGGATTTCCAGGCGGCGCTGAGCTGCCTGGCTCGGCTGCCGCAGCCGACGGTCGCGGCCATCAGCGGTTATGCCCTCGGCGCGGGATTGGAACTGGCCCTGGGCGCGGATCGCCGCATCATCGGCGACAACGTGAAACTGGGTCTGCCGCAGATCAAGGCGGGCCTGATCCCGGTCGCGGGCATTCGCCGCCTGAGCCTGCTCATCGGCCCGTCGCAGGCCAAGGATCTGGTCTACAGCGGCCGCTTCGTCGATGCGAAGGAAGCCGCGAGGATCGGCCTGGTCGACGAGGTCGTCGCCCCCGATGACGTCTTCACCGCGGCCCTGCGCTGGGCGCGGCAATTCACCGGCGGCCCGGCCCTCGCCTTGGCCGCCGCGAAGCGGGTCTTCGAGGCGGGTACGCACGGGCATGATCGCGCGCGCACCGAGTGGACCGCGCTGTTCGGCACCGAAGATCAGCAGGTTGGAACACGTTCTTATTTGGCCGATGGTCCAGGTGCGGCCTCGTTCACAGGCCGTTAGCCGGGCCGATAACCGGCCCCACCGGGGTATTCATTAGGCTGCCCTGTTATGACCGTTCGTCCTGAAGACCCCGCGCCGAACCCGCACGCCACCGAGGCGGAGGTCCAGGCCGCGTATTCCGACAACAAGCTCGCGCAGGTGCTCTACCACGATTGGGAAGCGGAGACCTACGACGACAAATGGTCCATCTCCTATGACGAGCGCTGTATCGAATACGCGCGCGGCCGCTTCGACGCGGTCGTGCCGGATGCCCCGCTGCCGTACGAGCGGGCTCTCGAACTCGGTTGCGGCACCGGCTTCTTCCTGCTGAACCTGATGCAGGGCGGTGTCGCCAAGCGCGGTTCGGTCACCGACCTGTCCCCGGGCATGGTCAAGGTCGCCACCCGCAATGGCCAGAACCTGGGCCTGGACGTGGACGGCCGGGTCGCCGATGCCGAAACCATCCCGTACGAGGACGACACCTTCGATCTGGTGTGCGGACACGCTGTGCTGCACCACATTCCGGATGTGGAGCTGGCGCTCAAGGAGTGCCTGCGCGTACTCAAGCCGGGTGGGCGTTTCGTCTTCGCCGGTGAGCCGACCACCATCGGCAATATCTACGCGCGCCGCCTGGGCCAGGCCACCTGGAAGGTGACCACCGAGATCACCAAGCTGCCGTTCCTCAAGGACTGGCGTCGCCCGCAGGAGGAGCTCGACGAGTCCTCGCGCGCGGCCGCCCTCGAGGCCGTCGTCGATCTGCACACCTTCGATCCGTCGGATCTCGAGGCCATGGCGCGCAGTGCCGGCGCCGTCGAGGTGCAGGCCAAGACCGAAGAGTTCGCCGCCGCCCTGTGGGGCTGGCCGGTGCGCACCTTCGAGGCGGCGGTGCCCGCCGAGAAGCTCACCATCGGCTACCGCATGGCGCAGTACCGCGCCTGGCTCGGTTTCAGCTGGCTGGACGAGAAGGTCATGCGCCATATCGTGCCCCGTCAGTTCTTCTACAACGCCATGATCACCGGCGTGAAGCCCGGCGTCTCGGCCAAGTAGGACCGAAACCCGGTGGGCTACGCCTTCTCTCGTGATGACGTCGCCCACCTGGGCAGCGCGGCCGGTGCGGCCGCGCTGACCGAGGTCGGCGTCTTCGCGCTGACCCCGGCCTCGCTGCTGCGGGATCTGGAACAGATCCGCCGCGCGCACGGTGACCGCGCGGCCGCCCTGGTGGAGACCGTCCGCCTGCGCCGCCGCGCCACCGCCAAACTCTCCGATGCGGGGGAATGGCTCTTCACCGATGACGCTCTCCAGCAGGCCACGCCGACGGCCGTGGCCCGGCATCGCGCCGAACGCCTGAAGGGCCGCAGCGTCCACGACGTGACCTGTTCCATCGGAGCCGAACTCGCCGAATTGGCGCGGGTCTGCCCGGCGGTCATCGGCAGCGATCTCGATGACGTCCGGCTGTCCATTGCCGCGCACAATCTCTCGAATGCCCGGAATGTATTGCTGGCCAAGGCCGACGCACTGCGGCCGTGCAGTACCGCCGAGGTGGTGATCGCGGATCCGGCCCGCCGCGCGGATGGCCGCCGCACCCACGATCCGGCGAAACTGCAACCGCCGCTGCCGGATCTGCTGGCGGCGTACGCGGGCCGGGATCTGGCCGTGAAGTGCGCTCCCGGACTGGATTTCGACCAACTGGCCTGGGCGGGGGAGATCGAGGTCGCGTCCCTGGACGGTGCGGTGCGCGAAGCCTGCCTGTGGTCACCGGGACTGGCGGAGGCGGGCGTAACCCGCCGCGCCACAGTGCTTTCCAGCTCGCGCGCCCCGGAGATCCTGACCGATGCCGAACCGGACGATATCCCCGAGCGCGAGCCCGGCGCATGGATCATCGATCCGGACGGTGCGGTCATCCGGGCCGGACTGGTGCGGCACTACGCCGCCAAACACGGTCTGTGGCAACTCGATCCGCGTATCGCCTACCTCACCGGCGATACCGTTCCCGAGGGGATGCGCGGCTTCCGCATCCGCGACCGCATGGAGTTCCGGGAGAAGCCCTTGCGCGCCGAACTGCACCGGCGGGACTGCGGCCCACTGGAAATCCTCACCCGCGGTGTCGATCTCGATCCGGACGCGCTGCGGGCCAAGCTCAAACCCCGTGGGAAACAACCGCACTCACTGGTTATTACCCGGATAGGCAAGACCGCCACCGTCTTTCTCTGCGACACTCCGTAGCCGGTACAGCAGGTAGATCACGCCGCCGCAGCCGATCGCGATGCCCAGGGCGGCATAGGCGGGCACCGGATCGTGCGGCGCGGGGGCTACCCGATACCACCCGGGGGAGTAGCTGACCCGGCCGAACAGGCGACCGCGCAGGGCCACCGCGGCGGACGGCACGAACAGCGCCCCGATGGCCACCACCATGCTGGTCGCCAGGGCCGGGAGCGCGGCCGCCACGCTGTAGCCGCCGACCAGGCCGATGCACACCACCCCGAGCACCGAACTCACCTGTCCCGGCGTGGTGACCAGCGCGAGAATCATGGCTACCAGCGCCATCGCGAACGACAGCGAGATCGCCACCGGCGGCAGCGGCCAGCGCCGCGCCGCGGCCAGCCCCAGCCCCACCGCCAGGATGACCAGCGCATCGGCCCACCACGGGCGCGGTACGGTCACCGTCGCACTGGCGGCGGCGGCGAACGCCACCAGCAGCAGCACCGGGATACCGTCGCGCCCGGGCAGCATGAACGCCGAGATCGCGCTGCCCGCGATGACCACCAGCACCGCGATCACCACGACCGCCGGATGCGCACCGCTGTGCGAGAGCCATTTCGAGGTCATCGCCACGCTGAAGATCACGATCGCGCCGGAGACCACGGTCGCGAGCGATACCCGCTCATCGGGCGGGGCCACCGGAAATCCGATCGCGCGAATGAGCAGGCCGAGCCCGATCAACACCAGCGCCAGCACGATCAGCCAGACCGGTGGCGCGTCACCGAGTACACGCTCGATCGGATTGAGGTCGCCGCCCGCCGCGGGCCGCTGCACGATATTGCCGAGCGCGGCCGAGCTGATGACGCCGAAAAGGTAGACGCTCGTGGCTTTTCGGCTCGTCCACACCACCGGTGCGAGACTGCCGACGATCACCCCGGCCCACAGCGAGTCGACGAAATTGAACGTCGTCAGCGAATCGATGTCGACCCAGGGCAATCCGGCGTGATTGGCCAGAATGCCCAACAGGCCCAGGGTGGTGGCGAACCAGGCCGCGCGGGCGCTGCCGAGGCCGACCACCAGCGCCGCCGCGAGCACCGCGACCATGGCGCCGGATTCCATCGCGCGCGGCACGCTGCGAATCATGAGATCGACCTTGTAGGGCGGTAATCCGTACCAGCCGTAGCTGACCGGCATCATGATCGCCAGACCCGCCGTGGCCGTCGCCGTGTAGACCGCGGAGACGCGAACCAGCATGTTCCAGCGGATCTCTACGCCCCAGATGGTGCTGCGGCGATTCATGCGGGTGCCGGGTCCGGGGCCGCTGACGAATCGGCGGCGTGTTCGGCATCCGGATAAGTCATAGCGATCACCCTCCCAGCTGCCACGCTGATCCCCGCGGAGCGACGCGCAGCTACTTCACGCGCCGCCGCACCCCGTGCCGACACCGGAATCGGCGCAAGGGTCAGATGCCGTCGATGGCGGCCACGGTGAAGGGGCCGGGAGTGCCCGCGCCCATGGGACCGCCGCGATCGAACTGGGAGATCACCACCAGGGCGCGGTCTCCGGCGTGGGCGATGGTGGTCGGAATGGCGAGGGCCGCATCGGTAATGCGCTGCTGCCGGGTGGCGTTCGCGCCGTTATCGCTGATCTGCCAGCGGCTCACGGTGTTGTCCTTGTTCTGTACGACCCAGAGGGTGTCGCCGCGCATTTCGAGGCCGTCGCCGTTGATCATGCTGCCGCCGTGCTGGGTCACCTCGGTGATGGAGCGCTCGGCGTCGAGGGTGATGCGGTAGAGCTTGCCGGTGCCCATATCGACCACCAGCAGGTAGCGGCCCGCCGGATCGGAGACGATGCCGTTCAGGAGCGTGGGGGATTGCGCCGCTGGATCTTTCGCGGAGCCGAGATCGGCGAACGGACGCAGTTCGCCCTTGCCGCCGTGTGCCATGGCGTCGGTGAGCTCGGCGGCGGTGATGCGGTAGACGACCGGTGCGACACTGTCGGTGAGGTAGACGCTGCCGTCCGGGGTGATGGTGAGATCGTTCACGAAGGGCTGGCCTTCGGGGAGTTCGAAACTCGCCAGCCGGGCGCGAGTTCCGGTGTCGTACACCGTGACTCCGCGGGTGTGGTCGATGACCCATAGTCGCCCGGCGGTGTCGACCCGCAGGCCGTTGGCGGTCTGACGGCCGTCCGTGCCCGCGGGCAGGAAGATCTCGGCCTTGAACAGGCCCTGCAGGCCGCGAAGTTGCCCGCGCTGAAACCGGCGGGCGTCACCGTCCCGCAGTACGCGGCCCTGTTCGTGCTGAGCGAGAGCTCCGGAATTTCAGCGGCCGCGCTGGCCCGCCAATGCGGCGTCACCCCGCCGACCATGAATACGGTGCTGGCCAATCTCCAGGACCGCGGCTTCATCGAGCGCGCCCTCGCCGACGAATTCACCCCCGCCGAACGGGAGACGCTGTCCGCATTGCTCGAGCGCGCCGCCGTCCGGCTGGACTCGATTCGTCCGGAATAGCCTCGAGTTACTGCTTACCGGGCTTGAAGACGAACAGTTCGCCGATGCGGGTCGCCACCACGATTTCGCCGTTCGCGCCGATGGTGGTGCCGACGGTGGTGCCTTCCGCGCCGGGCAGTTCATGCGAGTCGACGGTCGCGCCGGAATGGGTGTCGAAGGTGACCAGGGTGAGGTTGTCGCCGATCGGGGCGACGGTGTAGCCGGTACCGCCCGCGGTCTGCACGGGTCGGCCGCGCAGGGCGAGATCCTTGCGCTCCCAGACGATTTCGGGTGCGTCACCCTTGTCTCGCAGTGCCATCAGATGGCCGTCGTCTCCGGCGGGGATGAGCACGCCGTCGGCGACCGAGACCGAGCCGCGGATCGGGAAGCCGAGCTCCTGAACCCATTTGGTCTTGCCGTTGGAGGCGTCCACGGCCATCAGATGATTGTCGTTGTCACCGACGTAGAGGGTGGAACCGTCACCGGACAGGGTGGGGCTGGTCGCGCTGCCGCCCGCGAGCATGGTGGCGGTCCAATCCTTGCGGATCTCTTTGCCGTCGTAGGTCAGCGCCACCAGATCGGCGCTGCCCTGACCCGGCCGCCACACCGTGGCGTAGAACCGGCCCGACTTCTCGTCCACCGCCGACACATTCGCGACCGGGCACTGCGGTCCACCGGTCGAGCAATCGTCCAAACCGGTGAAATCCGGCGGGCGCGGCAGATCCGGGAACTTCAGATAGTCCGGATCACCGAGCAACTGGAAGGTGGAGACCTCGCGATTGCCGGTCTGGCGGCTGAGCACATCCACCTGACCCAGTTGGGTCACGGTCAGCACCTTGCTGTCCCCGGTGAACTGCACCGAGATCGGCACGCCCGCCTGCGGTGTGCGCCAGCGCGGCTGGCCCAGCGCGTTCAGCGAGGTCACCCCGCCGTCATCGCCGACGTAGATATTGGTGGTGCCATCCACGGCCATACCGCCCGCAATGGCGCTGATGCCCATGGGATTACAGAACCGCTTGCGCCCGGTCGGCATGAGGAACGAGAAGATGGCGCAGGACGGCGTGCGCGTGGTGACCACGATCTGACCCTCCGGGCCGACCAGCGCGGGCGCGGCCAGCGGCCCGCCCACCGGACGTGACCAGCTCAAAGTCAGCGCGCGCGATCCGGTGACCGGACTGGTCGCGCTATTGCGGGCATCGTGGAAGGCCAGCGGCCAGCCCTTACCCGCACCGACCTTGATGTCGTCGACAGTGGTACTGCCGCAGGCGCTCAGCGCCAGCACACCGACGGCCGCCAGCGCGAGCGCCCGCGTGCCGGATCGTAGCCAGGCCGGCGCGAGACGATCCGATGTGCGCGAGCCCTGTTCGTCACGCCCGGTCTGCCGCCTGCCGCTTCGCACCTGCTGGTGTCCCTTCTGCCAGTACGGAGTCACTGAAATGCCGTGGGGGCTGACGCAGCACGGTGGTCGGGCTGATGCAGCCGCAGCACAGCCTACTTCGCCGTTTTCCGCCCGGGCCGATACCCCGTGCGGAGCGTCCGAACGCGCGGCACCCGGCGGGTCCGATGCCTTGCTAGCGCGGTTCGGTTCCGCTGATCCGGGAGGCGTACACCGCGAGCCGCACCCGATTGTCGCGCCCGGTCTTCTCCATCAGATTGGCGATATGGGTTTTCACGGTGGTGACGCCCAGGTGCAGGCGATCCGCGATCTCCTGATTCCCGAAGCCCTCGCCGACCAGCGCCAGCACCTCGCGTTCGCGCGGCGTCAGATCCGGTGCGGCGGTATCGGATTCGGTGGCCTCATCGCGGGTGGTGACGACGCGATCGACCAGGCGGCGCAGCAGGGGAGGGGAGAACAGCATGTCGCCCTCGGCGGTGCGGCGGATGGCCGCGAGCAGATCCGCGGGCTCGGTGTCCTTGACCAGATAACCCGTCGCGCCCGCCGCGAGCGCGGGGAAGAGATGATCATCGTCATCGAAGGTGGTGAGCACCAGGATCTTCGCGCGCGCACCACCGCGCACGATCGATTCGGTGGCGGCGACACCGTCCAGACCGGGCATGCGCAGATCCATGAGAATCAGATCCGGAGTGAGTTCGGCCGCGAGCCGAATGGCCTCCACGCCATTGGCGGCCTCACCGACCACCCGGAGATCCTCGGTGGATTCGATGAGCATGCGCAGCCCGGCCCGAACCAGCCGCTGATCATCCACCAGCAGTACCGAGATCACGCGACCGCTCCGTTCGTATCCGGCAGCCAGGCATGGACGATCCACTCCGTGCCGTCATCCCCGACGGCCACCCGGCCACCGGCGAGCGCCACCCGCTCACGCATTCCGATAATGCCGTGCGCGCCCGGCGGATTCGCGCGGGTGCCGCGTCCGGCCGCCAGGCCACTGCGCACATGCAGGGTGACTCCATGCCGATCCGAGGCGGCACCGCGGCCGGGGGCGCTATCCGCCGTCTGATCCCGGTGCGCCTGGATGGTGTCTCCCGCCGGGGCGATCACTAGGTGCACCGGGCGCGCGGGATCCGCGTACTTCATGACATTGGTGAGCGATTCCTGCACCAGGCGCAGCAGGGTGAGGCGGCCGATGGCGTCCAATCCGTCCGTGCCCGTCCGGATTTCGGCGTCGACGGTGAAACCGGCGGCGCGCACGCGATCGGCGGCCGCCTCGATCTCGGTGCGCAGCGCGGCCGAATCCACCAGTGCCACTTCACCGAGCGCGGGATCGCGCAGCGCCGTGAGCAGGCGGCGGATATCGGTGAGGGCGTCGGAGGCGGTGCCGTGCACATCGTCCAGCACCGCGTGCACGCGCGGATCGGCATCGGCGACCACATGCCGGGCGACGCCGATGCGCAGCACGATCGAGGCCATGTGATGGGCGACCAGATCGTGCAGTTCGCGGGCCAGCGCACCGCGTTCCACCAGCCGGGTGCGCTGTTCGGCTTCGGCACGGCGGTTTTCGGCATCGGCGGCGCGCAGGCGCAGGCTCACCGCGAGTTCGCGCTGCCCGCGCAGATACAGCCCGAGCAGCACCGCGAGTCCGACGTACGCGCACACCTCGAGCACCGGGGTCGCCCGCGACACCGTCTGATCGTGATAGCCGCTGCGGCCCAGCAGGACCGCGATCGCCCAGGCCGCCGTCGCCGGCACCACGATCGAATTGCGGTGCGAGCGCCGGATCACATCGACCAGGGCGACCGCGCCGAGGAACGGGACCAGCCCGGACAGACCCCACGCCGGAATCCGGAACATCGGGATCGCGAGCGCCGAGATGAGCAGCGACGCCGTCAGCGGCCAGCGCGCACCGAGCACGAACAGCACGCTGGCGGCCATGGCGAGCAGCCAGTAAACACCTGGCACTCGGTACTGGCCGGGGAAGGTGCTGGCCGCCAGCAACAGTGGGACCAGCAGCACCGGCAGGCCGCGCACGAGGGCCGCGACGCGCTGCCGATCCGGGGTCTCTATCACGCTCCCACCGTAGGCGACGGGTCCCGCGAAGCGTGCGCCGACCAGGCCGGGCACCGCGGCATCGCCGCTGGTTAGCACGATTCCCGCATCCCCACAAGGTCCGCCGGGAGGAGTGCGGGCGGTTGATCTCGGACCCCGCGCAGGATCGAAGGCAATCGCCTGGCAATCGAAGCTGGAGGAGTCGTCGATATAAGGAGCAGTCGTGGTCTCGAGGCGAGGCTTTCTCACCGGAGTCGCCGTGTCATCGCTGGCGCTCACCGCCGGATGCACGAGCGGCCGATCCGGTCTGCCGTCATCCGGAACCGGGCCCGAGGGAACCCGCCCACTGCCGATCCCGCCGCTCGCACCCGCCACCGTCGGCGCGGACGGGGTGCGCCGCTTCACCCTCGAAGCCAAGGCGGGCAGCACCGAAATGCGCGCCGGACAGTCCACGCCCACCTGGGGATACAACGGTGCCATCCTCGGCCCGACACTGCGGGCCAAGCGCGGTGAACAGGTCGCGTTCACCATTCACAACGCGCTGGCCGAACCGACCACCGTGCACTGGCACGGTATGCACGTCCCCGCCGCCTGCGACGGCGGCCCGCATCAGACCATCGAACCCGACGGCGTATGGCAGCCGAGCTGGACCGTGGAACAGCCCGCCGCCACGCTCTGGTACCACCCGCATCCGCACGGCAGCACCGAAAAGCATGTCTACCGTGGGCTTTCCGGCTTCTTCCTGCTCGACGACGCGGACTCCGACCGCCTGGAGCTGCCGAAAGACTATGGCGTGGACGATATTCCGCTGGTCATCCAGGACCGCCGCCTCACCGCCGACGGTGCGCTGGACGAATCCGATCCCAGCGATATCGGCCTGCTCGGCGATCTCATCATCACCAATGGCATTGCGGGAGCACATCTGGACGTCACCACCGAGCGGGTCCGCCTGCGCGTTCTGAACGGGTCGTCCGGTCGCCTCTACAACCTGGTCTTCTCCGATAACCGCGAATTCCAGCTCATCGCCACCGATGGCGGCCTGCTCACCGCGCCGGTTCCGCTGCGGCACATCCAGATCAGCCCCGGCGAACGCGTCGAACTCGTGGTGCAGGTGCGCGCCGGTGAACCGGTCACCCTGCGCACCCTCCCGATCGAACAGCGCGCGGGCATCAAGAAGCCCGCCGCCTTCGGCTTCGACGACACCTTCGACATCCTGCTCCTGCGGCCCGCCGAGACGCTGAAAGCATCGGCCCCCGTACCGAATTCACTGGTCGCCATCCCCGCCCTGGTCGCCGCGGGCACCCCGGCCACCCGCGCCTTCGACCTGCGCTGGCACATGATCAACAACCAGCGCATGGACATGAACCGCATCGATATGACCATCCCGGTCGATACCACCGAAGTCTGGACCGTCCGCAACAGCGACGACTGGCCACACAACTTCCACGTCCACGACGTCCAATTCCAGATCACCGCCATCGACGGCCAGGCCCCGCCCCCGGAACTCGCCGGCTGGAAGGACACCGTCTACACCACCCCCGGCCCCGCCTACACCCTCGCCATGCGCTTCGCCGGTCATACCGACCCCACCTACCCGTACATGTACCACTGCCACCTCCTCATGCATGAGGACGCGGGCATGATGGGCCAATTCCTCATCCTGGCCCCCGGCCAGCAGCCCGCCCCCATGAAAATGGATATGCCCGGGATGGCAGGCCACGACATGCCCGGAATGACCATGCCCGGCATGGGAACTCACGGCGGGCACGGCTGACCCGCCCCGTCGAATGACAAGAGCTGGAATGGGGGAGGGGAGATCAGACGCGCGAGGCGAGCATCGCGGTGCCGAGCAGCGAGGCGCTGATCGCGTCACCGGCGTACACCCGCATCGCGGCCTCGTACTCGGCGATCGCGCGCACCGGATCATCGCGTCCCGCGGCAAGTGCGGTGGCCAGGACCGCGGCGTCGCGCAGCGCGGTATTCGCGCCGAGTCCACCGGCCGGGCTCATGACGTGGATCGCGTCGCCCAACAGGGCCACCCGGCTGCTGGATCGAGCCTCCAGGGGAGCCGCGCTGCGAACGGTCGTGGCCGCGAACGCGTTTCGATCCGCGGCGGCGAAGACCTCGCGCAGCGCGGGATGCCAGTCCGCCGTGGCGCGCTCGATCGCCGCCAGCACCTCGCCGGTATCGGCGACATCGTCGAAACCGAAGCGGTCGCGCGGGCCGAAGATCGCCCAGTACAGATAGTCCGGGACCGGCGTCAGCCCGGGCGTGAAGTTCGACTGCCGGAAGGTCATCGAATCCAGCACCGCCACGAACCCGTCCGCGAACACCACCGACGTTCCGGTGAGCAATGCGACGGGAACGGTCTCCCCGAGCGCACCGGTGAGCACCGTTTTGCCGTAGCCGCAGAACGCACCGGTATCGGCGGGTTCGGCATGCGGCAGCAGTTGCCTTCTGACCACCGAATGCACCCCGTCGGCCGCGACGACGACATCCGCGTCCACGCTCGTCCCGTCCTCGAAATGCGCGGTCACACCGTCAATGGACTCGGTGACGCGGTGCAGCGCCTTACCGAAGCGCACCCGATCGGCGATGCCGTGCAGCAGCACCTCACGCAATGTCAGCCGGTGCACGCTCAAATCCCCGGGCCCGTCCCCGGAGTCGATCTCATCGACTTCCGAAGGTCGCCAGGTCTCGACCGCGCGCCCGGCGGTGTCGCGCAAACGCGGATCGAGGAACCGCCCGCCGGTGGTGGTGACCGCGCAGGTCGCCCGGAACAGCTCGTACTGTTCGGCGCTCAGGCAGTCGGCCAGCCCGCGCTGTCCGGTCTCGTCGATCCGAATGCGATATCCCTGTGTCCGGCTGTCCGCGCCGGGATCCTTCTCATAGACCTCGCACTCGATCCCTCGCGCGCGCAATCCCTGGGCCAGGCAGAGTCCGCCGAGCCCCGCACCGATGATCGCGATCCGCCCCATACCGATACCTCAATCTCCATTAGCGCTCCGTCACCGCACGAACCGTGCGAATTCACCCTGCGCGCCCCCGCTTGCGCCCGCCTTGCGCCGCGCTGGCATCGAAAAGCGGCCGGAATTGGCGTCCCCGCGTCGTCGCGCGCGAGACGCGGGTCATATGGTGTGAGGCGAGATTGCCCGATCGGGCGGCAGTATCGGCCCAGCGGAAAACAGGGAGCAGTTCGTGACGAGCATGTGGGGCGCACCGTTGCGCACGCGGTGGCGTGGGTCGCGTCGAAACGATCCGGAACAGGCGCGTTTCCTCACCGTGGCCTCGGCCAAGTGGATGCTCGCCAATCGCGCCTACACGCCCTGGTACCTGGTGCGGTACTACCGCCTGTGGAAGTTCAAGATGGCCAACCCGCATATCGTGCTGCGCGGCATGGTCTTCCTGGGCAAGAACGTGGAAGTGCACGCCACCCCCGATCTGGCCCGCCTGGAAATCGGCAAATGGGTGCATATCGGTGACGGCAACGCCATTCGCTGTCACGAGGGCTCGCTGCGCATCGGCGACAAGGTGGTGTTCGGCAAGGACAATGTCGTCAACACCTACCTCGATATCGAGATCGGCGAATCCACCCTGGTCGCCGACTGGTGCTACATCTGCGATTTCGACCATGTCACCGATGACATCAACATGCCCATCAAGGATCAGGGCATCGTGAAGTCCCCGGTTCGTATCGGCCCGGACACCTGGATCGCCGCCAAGGTCACCGTGCTGCGCAGCACCCGCGTCGGCCGCGGTTGCGTGCTCGGCGCGCACGCCGTGGTCAAGGGCGATGTGCCCGATTACGGTATTGCCGTCGGCGCGCCCGCCCGCGTGGTCAAGAACCGCAAGGATGCCTGGGACGCGGCCGCGGAAGCCCGCGAAGCCCATATGGCCGCCCTCGCCGATATCGAACGCAAGAAGAACGGCGTCGCCGCGTCATGACCAGCTATGCCGCCTTCCTGCGCGGGATCATGCCCGCGAATCCGAATATGAAGAACGAGAAGTTGCGCGCGGTCTTCGAGGGTCTCGGGTTCACGAAGGTGGCATCGCTGCTCAGCAGCGGCAATATCGTGTTCGAAAGCCCCGAAACCGATGTGCCGGAACTGGAATCGCGGATTCAGGCGGCACTGCAGGCCGAACTCGGCATCGGCGGCGGCACCATCATCCGCAGCCGGGAACAGTTGCGGGAGTTGGTCGACTCCGACCCGTTCACCGGGCTGACCCATTGCCGCGAAACGTATTTGACGGTCACCTTCGTCAAGGACACCGCCGCGGGCCCGCCCGGGGCACTCGATGACACCACCGCGAAGGCGGTGCGCGTGCTCGCCTTCGACAAGCCCGCCGCCGCGGTGCTGTCGGTCATCGACAACACCGATCCCAGCACCACCAATTTCATGGCCTGGATCGAGAAGAGCTACGGCAAGGAAATCACCACCCGCACATTTCTCACCGTGCAGAAGACGCTGAAGAAGCTGGGCTGATCAGTCCCGGACGATCAGATCGGCGGTGAAAACCGCTGAGGGCGGGTTGATTCCGGTTCTAATTCGATCGATGAGCAGGCGGGTCGCGGCGACCGCCTGCTCTTCGCGTTTGGTGTCTATCGCGGTCAGCGGCGGCTGGCTCAGGCGCGCGATCATGCCGTCGGCGGTGACCAGGGCGATATCGGAACGCCCGGCCTCGGCCAGGGCCGAGGCCACCCCGCGCGCGATGGAATCCAGCGGGGCGTAGACGCAGTCGGTGTCCGGGAACCGTTGCAGCAGTTCGGCGGTCGCGATACGCCCCGCCGCCACCCGCGCCTCGCCCGCATCGGTGATCTGTACCCGGGGCGTAATGCCTTCGCGCGCACACCAATCCAGGAAGGCGTGGTGGGTTCCGGCGGCGGTCTGACGTTTGCTCGCATCGACGATGAGGGCGGGTCGGGTGTGCCCGCGCGCCCGGAAATGCGTCATGGCGCAGGCGACGGCGCTGGCGCGGTCCAGGGAAACCGTTGCGACACCCTCATTTTCGGTGTCACCGCTGATGACCACCACCGGCATACCGCGTTCGGTGAGCGCGGCGACCAGGCCCTCGGCCGGATCGGGATCCACCAGCAGCACCCCGTCCACCGCGAGCTGCTGTACCCAATTCCGTTGATCCGCGGGCGGAACCAGCGTGAGGGCGTACCCCTGGGCGAGGCTTTCGGTGGCCGCCGCGGCCGCCGTGCGCATGTACCAGTCCAGGCGGCTGTCCCGATCCGCGCTCTCATCGGTCATGAGCGAGGCGACGATGGCGAGGGTATTGCCCGCCCCGGTGCGCAGCGCGCGGGCGCGCGGATCGGCCTGATAGCCGAGGGCCGCGGCGACCTGCCGAATGCGCTCGCGGGTACGGGCGTCGATACGGCCCTTACCGTTGAGCGCGTGCGACACGGTGGCGACCGAGACTCCGGCGGCGCTCGCGACATCGCGGATGGTGGGTCGCGATCGGGCCACCGGTATTCCTCCTGATCGAGCGTGAACGGTACGGCGTCCGATGCTACACGCTGTGCTTAAACGTTTTGGCAACAGACTTGTAAAACGGATTCACGCCGCCGAAACGTGTGGCGCGCAAGCTGATCCGCAACGGTGCGAAAACGTTTTGGCACCGGGATCGGAGACAGCTGATGGCACCTCGCACCGTCTTCACCGACGCCGTGCTGTTCCCCGTGCACGATGACCGCCGCCAGCCGTATCGCGGCTGGTTCGCCGTCGACGGCGCGGGCCTGATCACCGATATCGGCACGGGGGAGTATGTGCCGGGCGCGCAGGCCGACAGCGTGGTGGAACTGCGCGGTGCGCTGGTGCTGCCGGGTTTCGTATCCGCACATAGTCACCTGTGGCAGAGCGTATTTCGCGGCGTCGCCGACGGGTGCACCACCATGGGCTGGATCGACAAGTTGCACAGGCGATTCGGCGCGGCCTTGGAACCCGGCGATATGTACGCCTTCACCGTGCACGGTCAGCGGGATCTGCTGCGTCAGGGCATCACCACCGTCTGCAATCACACGCACGAATTCGGCGACGGCCCGGCCGAACAGTGGCAGGCCGCGCTCGACGGCGCACAGCGCACCGTCTACTCGTTCTCGCCGCCGCTGTGGCGCACGGCCGACGAAAGACTCAGTGAGCTGGACAAATTCCTGCACCTGAGCGCTGACGACCGGCACCGGGTGCTCGCGCTGTCGATGAACACCACCGCGTTGCACAGCGTCGAGCACATGCGGCGGGAGAGCGAAATACTGCGCGAACTCGGCGTCGGCCAGCACGCGCACTATCTGGAGGATCCGACAGTCGCTGTCGCGCAGCAGGATTCGTTCGACGACCTGCTGGCGGGCGGCCGGGTGGGCGCGGACACCGTCTTCGCGCACTTCATCCACACCACCCCGCGCATTCGCGATACCGCCGCCCGCGCCGGTGCCGCCATGGTCTGGAATCCGCTGTCCAATGGCCGCCTGGGTTCCGGAATCGCCGATATCCCGGGCTATCTCGCCGCCGGACTGCGGGTCGGCATGGGTGTGGATGGTCAGGCCAGCGCCGATGTCGGCGACCCGTTCCAGAATATGCGCACCGGCCTGTACCTGCTGCGCGCCGCCGCCCACGATCCGAAAGTCCTTGACGCACGCCGGATTCTGCGGATGCACACCCTGGACAGCGCCGCGGTCCTCGGCGTCGGCGACCGTGTCGGCAGCCTCGAAATCGGCAAGGCCGCCGATTTCGTGGTCTGCGATCCACCCGCCCCCTATGCCCATCTGCCCGCCGATCAGCTGTGGTCGTTCGCGGTCCTGGCGCTGTCCGCCGCCGATATCACCGAGGTCCGCGTCGGCGGCGTGCGCGTCAGCACCGGACCGGCCGATCGCGACCGAGCCCTGGAAAGCGACTGCGCCCGGCGCGTTTCCCGTCTCTATCAATCGGTCTGAACCGTTCATCCGAAGGAGCCGCCCCATGTCCGCACCCGTGGATTCCCTGCCCATCGAACGATTGGCCGCCGATCTCGGCGCTATCGAATATTCGGTGGATGAGCGCGTACTGCGCGCCAAGAGCCGTGACCGCTTCGCACAGAGCCCGCTGCTGCGCGAGGTCATGCGTGGCCTGACCGCCGATATCTATATCGCCCCCGTCTCGAAGGAGGAGTTGCGCATTGCGGTGGGTTCCTGTGCGCGCCATCGCATTCCGATCACCGTGCGCGGCGGCGGCACCGGCCAATTCGGCCAGGGCGTGCCGCTGACCGGCGGCGCGGTCATCGATGTCACCGGCATAGTCGGCGTTCTCGGGCAGCGACTCGGTACCGTGCGCGCATTGTGCGGCACGCTGATCGCCGATATCGACGCCGAAATCCGGCCCACCGGATGGGAATTGCGCATGCATCCCTCCACCACCCGCAAGGCCACCATCGGCGGCTATGTGGCGGGCGGGCATGCCGGAATCGGCAGCTGCCAGTGGGGGATTCTGCGCGATCGCGGCAATATCACCGCCATCGAGGTGATGACCGTGGAGGAGGAGCCGCGCCTGATCGAGCTCACCGGCGACGCGGTGAATATCGCGCATCACGCGTACGGTGCGACCGGCATCATCACCGAGATCGAACTGCCCACCGCACCCGCCTGGAACTGGCAGGAGCTGGTCATCGCCTTCCCGGAGTTCGCGCAGGCCGTCCGCTTCGCCGTCGATGTCTGCGAGAGCGAGGGCGTACTCAAGAAAGTCGTGTCACCGCAACAGCATCCGCTGCCGACGCTGTATCCCGATCTGTCCCGGCTGATTCCCGAGGGCCATTCCATGGTGCTCATGATGGCGGCGGAACAGAGCATGCCCAATGTGGCCGATCTGGCCGCCGATAATTCCGGCGCGATCGTGAGTCGCTGCGATGAGGGCACGGGCTCGTATCGCCTGCCGCTGTACGAATACACCTGGGGGCATTCGATGATGCACTTCCAGCGCAAGAACCGCGGCCTCATCGGCCTGCTCGCGCTGTATCCGCAGGACGGGCTGTACGAATCGATCCTGCGGGTGTGCGAGGAGTTCGCGGATCTCGGGCCCACCCACGTGGAGATGAAGCGTTTCGACGGCGGGCTGTCCGCGCAGGGATCTCCGGTGTGGGAGTTCGAATCCCAGGAACATCTGGCCGAGGTCACCCGGCGGCTCCAGGCGGCTGGACTCTCCATCGCCAATACCCATACTCCCACGCTGCTGGCCAGCGGTATGAAACCGTGGGCCGCCGCCGAGGCCGAGTTCAAACGCCGCGTCGACCCGTATCGCCTGCTGGCACAGGGCAAGTCGGACGATGAGGTGGAAGACGACCTCATCCGCTCCACCCAGCTCCCCAACAGCGGCTGGTCCTACCGCCTCACCGATTCGACGGGCGAATCCGACACCGCCGCACTCGATCCGGCTCCCACCGCCGCGAACGGCGTGACTCCGGAGTCGGTCCGATGAGGGCGCGTCGAACCCCGGGCATATCGGCCCGGCTGACCGGAATCGTCGCGGCACTGGGTATCGCGGTGGCCGCCTCGCTCACCGCCTGTTCCTCCGACACCCCGGCCCCCACCGCCTTCGACGGTCCCATCGGCGCGGTGAACCTGCGCGAGGTCTGCCCAGCCACCGTCGTGGTGCAGAGCGGCTGGAATCCCGAGGCCGAGTTCGGTTTCCTCTACAACCTGATCAGCGCGCACCCGAGTATCGACGCCGGGCGCAAGGCCACCACCGGACCGCTGTTCGCACACGGTGAATACACCGGGGTGAACCTGGAGATTCGCGCGGGCGGTCCGGCCATCGGATTCCAGCCGGTCATGTCCCGCATGTACCAGGATCACGACATCACCCTCGGTTTCGTCGATACCGAACAGGCCGTGTTCGCCTCCGCGACCGCACCGGTCACCAGTGTTTTCGCGCCGATGACCAAGAGTCCGCAGATGATCATGTGGGATCCGCAGACCTATCCGGGGGTCAAGACCATCGCCGATCTCAAGGCCGCCAAGGCCAAAGTGCTCTACTTCCAGGGCGAGGCGTATATGAACTATCTCGTCGGCGCGGGCGTCCTGGACAAGAGCCAGACCGATTCCAGCTATGACGGCACCCCGTCGTATTTCGTTGCGGCGAACGGTAAATCGGCCCAGCAGGGCTTCGCCAGCACCGAACCGTACGTGTACGAACATCAGGTGCAGGCGCGGAACAAGCCGGTGGCCTATCAGCTCATCGCGGATGCGGGCTTCCCCACCTACAAGTCCACCATGGCCGTGCGCAGCGGTGAGCTCGCCCAGAGTTCGGCCTGCCTGAAGAAACTCATTCCGGTGCTGCAGCGCAGTGTGATCGACTATCTCGCCGCCCCGGACGCGGCGAACAAGGTGATCGTCGATTCGGTCGCGGCCTACAACACCGGCTGGACCTACGATGCGGACAATGCCCGTTACGCCGTGCGCACCATGCTCGCCGACGGCATCGTCGGCAATGGAACCACCGGCGCGCTGGGCGGTTTCGACCCCGCGCGGGTCGGCAGGATCCTCGACGTCACCGAGCCGATCTTCACCGCCGACGGCGTGGCCCTGGCTCCGGACCTCACCCCCGATCGGCTCGCCACCAATGAATTCATCGATCCCGCAATCGGATTGAGCAGCTCATGACGCGCCCCTCCCGGATACTGGCCCCGATCGCGGTGCTCGCCGCCCTGATCGGGGTCTGGTACCTCATCACCTATGTCGTGCTGTCCCCGTCCCGCCGCTTCCTGATGCCGCCTCCGCAGCAGGTGATCACCCAGGGCATGTTCGGACCGCATTCGGACCAGATGTGGAATGCGCTGGGCCGCACCGGCATTGTCGCGCTCACCGGACTGAGCATCGCCGCCGTGCTCGGTATCGCCTGGGCGGTGCTGATGGCGCAGTTTCGCTGGGCCGAGACCGCGCTGTTCCCCTATGCGGTGATGCTGCAATGCATTCCGATCCTGGCGCTGGTTCCGCTCATTGGCTTCTGGTTCGGGTTCGGTTTCCAGGCCCGGGTGCTGGTCTGCGTGCTGATCGCGCTGTTCCCGATCGTCTCCAACACCGTCTTCGGCCTGAAATCCGTCGATGCCGCGCATCGGGACCTGTTCGCGCTGCACCACGTCGGCAGGCTCACCCGGCTGCGGAAACTGGATTTCCCGGCCGCCCTGCCCGCACTGTTCGCGGGGCTGCGGATCTCGGCGGGTCTGGCGGTGGTCGGCGCGATCGTCGGCGATATCTTCTTCAAACAGGGCGATCCGGGCATCGGAATTCTCATCGACACCTACCGCGCCCGCCTGCAATCACCGCAATTGTTCGCCGCGATCATCGTCGCGTCCCTGCTCGGCGTCGGCGTCTTCACCGCTTTCGGCAGCCTCACCAGGCTCGCGGTCGGCAGTTGGTATCAGCCTGCTCGCGAATGACCCGCGCCATGATCGCTCCCGCTACGCTGATGCGGTGACTTCCGGTCTCCGCACAGTGCTGGCCGGCGCGGCCGCGCTGACCCTCACCGGCGCGCTCGCCGGAACCGCGCACGCGACGCCGCCGGACGGTGTCAGCGCGGTGATCCTGTCCCGCACCACCATCGGCGATACGGATTACATCCTGCGCGAAATCACCATCGCGCCAGGGGGTTCCACCGGCTGGCACTATCACGACGGCACGCTCTACGCCGCCTTCCGGCAGGGGCAGCTGTTCCACTACGACGCGAACTGTGAACAGGACGGCGCGGGCGGTCCGGGTACCCCGATCGTCGAGCGCGCCGGTAGCGGCAATGTGCACGTCGAACGCAATCTGGGCACCGAACCGCAGATCCTGGATGTGCTCTATGTGCTGCCCGCCGGGAGTCCGCTGTCCGAGGACGCGCCGAACCCCGGCTGCCCCTTCGAATAGCGTCTACAGCGCGGCGTACACGGCCTCGATCAGCTGATATGCCCGGCGATCACCGGCCAGCCAATCCCGGCGCAGATTCGGGATGAACGCCATGGCGATACCGTTGTCGATATCGCCGATGCCGATCGCTCCGCCCGCGCCCGGATGGCCGAATACGGTGCGGCGTGCGGATTCCGGGACGATGAAGTTCTCACACGGGCGCATGAAGCCGAGGCCGAACGCGCTCTCCAGCCCGAGCGCGGCGTCGACGCCGCGCACCTGTTCGCGCACCGCCACCTGCAGCAGTTCGGGGCGAAGCAGGCTGCCGCGCACCAGATCTCGATAGAACTCGGCCAGCGCCCGGGCAGTGGTGAACATACCGACCGCCGGCCAGCCGCCCGCCTGTACCTCCGGACCGTTGTAGGAGCCCCTCGGTGCGGTGGTGCCGCGCAGCAGCATCGACTCCGGATCGCGGAAGATCTCGGCCAGCCGGGACACCGTCGCGGCGTCCAGGGGATCGGTATCGGACCAAACCTGTTGTGCGGCAGGGGGGAATTCGCTGCGCGCGGTCCGCCCGCGCACCGCGGCATCCGCGCCGATATGCAGGTCCGCGCCCAGGCGCGCGCGGGTGTACGCGCCCACGGTCGAATCGGTATGGCGGCGAACGAGTTCGCCGACCAGCCAGCCGAATGTCAGTGCGTGATAACCGTGCCGGGTGCCCGGCTCCCATTCGGGTGTCTGCGCCGCGAGCCGCGCGGCCATCGCCCCGGCATCGGCGGCCTCGGCCACCGATACCGGTCCGTCGAAGGCGGGCAGCCCGGCCTGATGGCTGAACAGTTCGACCGTGGTGGTCGATTCCTTTCCGGCGCAGGCGAATTCGGGCCACCAGCGGGCGACCGGTTCATCCAGGCGCACGCCGTGTTCATCGGCGACCTGGAGTGCGGCGGTCGCGGTGACCGCTTTCGTGCAGGAGAACGCCACGCACGGCGTATCGCGCTCCCAGGCCCGCCCGGTCCGGGAGTCGGCGAGCCCGCCCCAGAGATCGACCAGCAGCCGATCGCCGGCGTAGACCGCGACGCCCGCACCCAGGTTCGATCCGTCCGCGAAGCTCGCCTCGAAGACCTCGCGCACGCCCCGGAACGCCGGATCGGCATAGCCGTCGACTCGCACATCCATGCGGAGAATTAGAACACGTTACAGTTCTGCGCCGCCAGTGATCCCATGGGAAAGTCCGGCGCGCGGCGGCGCCGGACTCAGTACGGCTGGTTCGGATCCCGTTCCGGCAGTGGGCGTTCCACGATGACCGGGCGGCCGATCGGATTGCGCACCCCGCGCTTGGCGGACTGGTAGACCAGCGCGGTCTCCTGCGCTACCACATCCCAGGCGAAATCGGCGGTCAGGCGTTCGCGCGCGGCCCAGGCCCGATCCTGCGCGGCGGTCGGATCGTCGAGCACGGTGCAGACCGCCTCGACAATGCCGTTCACATCGGCGGGTTCGAACGACGCGCCGGTGACGCCGTCGGTCACCAGATCGCCGAGACCACCGGCGGTCGAGGTGACCAGCGGAGTGCCCGCGGCGGCGGCCTCGAGGGCCACGATGCCGAACGGCTCGTACCGGCTGGGCAGCACGATCGCGTCGGCGCTGTGCAGCCAGCCGAGCAGATCGGTGTGATCCAGGCGGCCCACGAAATTCACCGCGCGCGCGACGCGATGGGCACGAGCGCGCTCGCGCAGCCAATCGATCTGGGTGCCGATACCGGCGATGGTGAGCGTCGCGCCCGGATGCGCCTTGCGAATGCGCGGCAGCGCGGCGATCGCGTCCTGCACGCCCTTCTCGTATTCGAGCCGCCCGACGTACAGCAGCCGCGGCGGTCCGGACAGCGGCGCGCGCTCGCGGAAGGTCCACGAGCTCACGTCGATACCGTTGCGGATCACCGTGACCGGTGTGCGCTCCGGGGTGTAGAGCCGCTCGACCTCGTCCTTCATCGACTCCGAACAGGTGATGAGCGCATCGGAATCGTGCGCCAGCCACCATTCGACCGAATGCACCTGCTTGTTGACCCGGCCCGACACCCAGCCGCTGTGCCGGCCGGCCTCGGTGGCGTGAATGGTCGACACCAGCGGCACGTCATAGTGCTCGGCCAGCGTGATCGCCGGATGCGCGACCAGCCAGTCGTGCGCGTGCACCACATCGGGGGTCCAGCCCTCGCCGATGCCCGGCTTGTTCAGCGCGATGCCCGCGCGCACCATGGCGTGTCCCATGGCCAGGGTCCAGGCCAGCATGTCCGTGCCGAAATCGAAGACCGGCGGATCCTCGGCCACCGCGACCACCAGCACGCCGTCCTCGATGAACGAGTGCGTGGGGTGCGTGGTGGCGTCACTGCCCATGGGGCGGCGCGCCAGCACGACGACCTCGTGCCCGGCGGCGGCCAGCTCGGTGGCCAGGTGATGGACGTGGCGGCCCAGCCCACCGACTACGACGGGTGGGTACTCCCACGACACCATCAAAATCTTCATTGGGGTCCTTCTGTATCAACGCGGCGTCCGCGGGCCCCTACGTGGTTACGCAAGCTGCCTCCTTCGGGTCCGTCGCTCCCGCCGTCGCGGGGCCGAGCCTGCGCGCGTCGAGCGCCGGGAAGAATCCGTCGGCCGCGTACCATCCTGCCGCCAACTGCTCCGCTTTGGCGAGTTGTCCGGCCGCTACCGCGGCCGCGATCTCGCGCACGGCGTGCGCGTGTTCATGGGCTCGGTCACGCGCGTAACCCGCCGCGGAATCCTTGGAGACCATGAACGCCCAGTCGCTGGAGACGGTCAGAATCGCCTCGCGCAACAGCTGATCCGCGACCCGGTCGCGCAGCCCGCCGAAGCTGGATTGCCCATCGCCGGAAGGGATTTCGACGCGCATCTTGTCCAGGGTGTCGAGCGCGAGCCGCACGATCTCGGCATTCAGATCGACCAGATCCTGGACCTGATCCCCGGCCCACACCCGCCAATCCTTGCCCGAACCCCACGACGAGTCGCTGAGCTGCACCGATTCCCCGACATAGCCATTGGCGCGGGCATCGGCGAGGGTGCCGACGGTGACGCCCGCCTCGGGCAGCGCGCGCAGCACCTGCTCCAGCCACTGCGGACCCTCATGCCACCAGTGGCCGAAGAGTTCGGTATCGAATGCGGCCACGACCAGGGCCGGACGGCCGATGCGCGCGGATTCGGAAATCAGCCGCTCGCGCACGGTCGCCACGAAATCGGCGACATCGTGCTCGATGGCCGCCGCGGCGAGCGCGGGATCGTAAGGGGCCTTATCCGGACCGGACACCGTCTTGCCCGTCACCCGGGACGGTTTGAGACCGGTGGCGTGATCATAGTGATGGAAATCACGGTACGCGGCATGCCCCGGATACCCGGATTTCGGCGACCAGACGCGATAGCTGACGTGCAGATCGCGTCCGAACGCCACCACATCCGAATCCCACACCGGGCGGCCCAGGGTGGTGTCACCGCGCAGCGCGGGACCGTCGACCATGAAGTGCGTCACACCGGCGGCGTCGTATCCGCGTTCCATTCCGGGCGTGAATCCGCATTCGGGGGCCCAGATTCCGGAGGGGGTGTGACCCCAGCGCTGCCGGGCGTCGGCCAGGCCCTCACTCAGCTGATAGGCGCGCAGGCGCTCATCCAGCAGCGGCTGGAACGGATGCGCCAGCGGACCGCCGAGCAGTTCGATCGCCTCGGCATCGATGAGTTCGCGCCACACCGGCGACGCGCCGTGCCGCCACCGGGTTTCGAAGTCCTCGAGGGATTCGCTCGCGAGCCGATGCTCATGACTGCCCAGTGCGACATTCCCGGACATGGACGCCTCATCGGCGCGCAGTCGCCAATTGCCGAGCCAGTGATGCATACCGGACAGGCTGTGCGGGTCATCCAGCTGCGCCGCCAGCACCGGTGTGATGCCCAGGCTCAGTAGATGCGAACGCCCTTCCGCCGCAAGGGTTCTCAGTACCTTCGCGACGGGAAGGTAGGACGCCGCCCAGGATTGGTACAGCCATTCCTCGCCGACCGGCCAGCGTCCGTGATGTGCCAGCCACGGCAGATGCGAGTGCAGGACCAGCGTGAACTGGCCCGGCACGGGTGTCGCCTTACCGCTCACGGTTTCACCGCGATGGCCACCAGATCGAGGCTGGCGTCGATATCGGCGTCGGAATCGGCGAGCAGTTCGAAGTCCTCGGTCCGCACCGCGGCGACGTCGGCGGCCAGTTCGGCGGGCCAGGGCTCGCCCGCGATGGCGCGTTCGATCTGCGCGTCGATGATCGATCCGCCCCACTTCTCATCGAGCGCGGTGATGGCCGCGCCGTGGAATACGCCCGCCATCAGCTCGATCTGGAAACCGGCCTCGACGCAGAGTTCGGTCAGTTCGGCGGCATTGAGTTCGCGGGTGTGGAACGGATTCAGCGGGGTGTCGCGGCCGGGCGAGAAGGTGATCCGGTTCGGCGTGCTGATCAGCAATTTTCCACCGGGCTTGAGGACCCGCAGGCATTCGCGAATGAACTGCGACTGATCCCAAAGGTGTTCGATGACTTGGAAATTCACCACGACATCGACCGATTCGTCGGCCAGCGGCAGATCGGCGAGATTGCCCTGCACCATTTCCACGGCCGGGTACTTGGCGCGCACATGCGCGACGGCGCTGTCGTCGTAATCGAGTCCGGTCACCTTTTCGGCAACGCCGGCGATCATATTGGCGCCGTAGCCTTCTCCCGATCCGGCCTCGAGCACGGTCTTACCGGCGCAGTGCTCCAGCAAACGCGCATAAGCGATTTCGTGCCGGCGGAACCAGTAGTTCTCCTCGGCAATACCGGGCACCGTCCGTTCACCGGTCAAAGGCAGCGGATCGGTGTGGTTTTCGGTGGGTATCACGGCCTCGCTCATTGGATCGACGTTAGCGGTTGCCCATATCACAGCGACGACCGGATCGGCCGATGGAGAACATCACAGCCTAAGTTACCCACGAGTAACTTAACGTAGGGTAATCTCCAGCGCGAGCTACTTGTGGACGTACGGCCAGCAGATCGTGCGACCGCCACACCCGTGCCATCAGAACAGGAGGTCGACGAAGACCCATGCCGAACATCGTCGTACTGATCAAGCAGGTTCCTGACACCTGGTCCGAGCGCAAGCTGACCGATGGTGACTACACCCTCGACCGCGAGGCCGCCGACGCCATCCTCGATGAGATCAACGAGCGCGCCGTCGAAGAAGCGCTGCTGATCAAGGAGGCCCAGGGCGGCGAGGTGACCGTGCTGGCCATGGGCCCGGCCCGTGCCACCGAGGCCATTCGCAAGGCGCTGTCGATGGGTGCCGACAAGGCCATCCACATCAATGACGACGCGATCCACGGCTCGGACGCCGTGCAGACCGCCTACGTGCTGGCCGCCGCTCTCGGCCAGATCGAGGGCATCGAGCTCGTCATCGCCGGTAACGAGGCCACCGACGGCCGCGCGGGCGCGGTTCCGGCGATCATCGCCGAGTACCTGGGCCTGCCGCAGCTGACGCACCTGCGCAAGCTGACCGTCGACGGCGACCGCATCTCCGGTGAGCGTGAGACCGATGAGGGCGTCTTCAAGCTCGAGGCCTCCCTCCCGGCCATCGTCTCGGTCACCGAGAAGATCAACGAGCCGCGCTTCCCGTCCTTCAAGGGCATCATGGCCGCGAAGAAGAAGGAAGTTCAGACCTTCACGCTGGCCGATCTGGGCGTCGACCCGGAGACCGTCGGCGTTGCGAACGCCGGCACCCAGGTGACCGGTGTGACCCCGAAGCCGGCGCGCACGGCGGGCGAGAAGATCGTCGACGAGGGTGAGGGCGGCCAGCAGATCGCCACCTACCTGGTCGGTCAGAAGATCATCTAAAGCCGCCGAGCCCAACGAACTTCAGGAGAGAAAGACAATGGCAGAAGTACTTGTGCTCGTGGAGCACGCCGATGGTGCGCCCAAGAAGGTGACCACCGAACTCATCACCGCCGCCCGTGCGCTGGGTACCCCGGCCGCCGTCGTGGTCGCCGCCCCCGGCACCGCCGACAAGCTGGCCGACGCGCTGGCCGCCGCCGGCGCCGAGAAGATCTATGTCGCGGAATCCGATGAGGCCGAAGGCTTCCTGGTGACCCCGAAGGTCGACGTGCTCGCCGGTCTGTCCGAGTCCGCCGCCCCGGCCGCGATCCTGGTCGCCGCCACCGCCGACGGCAAGGAGGTGTCGGGCCGCCTCGCCGCGCGCATCGGCTCCGGCCTGCTCGTCGACGTCATCGCGGTCGACGCCGACGGCACCGCGCAGCACTCCATCTTCGGTGGCGCGTTCACCGTGGCCGCCAAGGCCACCGGCGATGTGCCGGTCATCTCGGTGCGCCCCGGCGCCGTCGAGGCGGCCCCGCAGGCCGGCGCCGGCGAGAAGGTCGTCGTCGAGGTTCCGGCTCAGGAAGAGGGCGTCACCAAGGTCGTCTCGAAGGAGCCGGTCGCCGGTGGCGATCGTCCCGAGCTGACCGAGGCCGCGATCGTGGTCTCCGGTGGCCGTGGCGTCGGTTCGGCCGATAACTTCGGCAAGGTCGTCGAGCCGCTGGCCGACGCCCTGGGTGCCGCCGTCGGCGCTTCCCGCGCCGCCGTCGATTCGGGTTACTACCCGGGCCAGTTCCAGGTCGGTCAGACCGGTAAGACGGTCTCCCCGCAGCTGTACATCGCCCTGGGTATCTCCGGCGCGATCCAGCACCGAGCGGGCATGCAGACCTCGAAGACCATCGTCGCTGTCAACAAGGACGAGGAAGCCCCCATCTTCGAGATCAGCGACTACGGCATCGTCGGCGACCTGTTCAACGTCGCCCCGCAGCTGACCGAAGCCGTCAAGGCCCACAAGGGCTGAAACGCTTCGCGCTGAGCGCACTTCGATCGGCCCCCGGCTTTCGAGCCGGGGGCCGATTGGCATTTCCGGCCCACCCGCCGCGTCGGGGCTGGGCCGGACATGTGAAGATCGTCAGGCTTGTCGAGGTTCGCGAGGTGTTGCGCCGTGGGGCGACGTGGAAGAGAAGAACCGTCGGACGGGCGTGCCGATGCCGGGACGGCCGATGCCCCCGGACTGCCCGGATTGCCGGATATCGTCGCCGCGTTCCACTGGGACCTGGCCGAATGGCTCGGCACCGATGCGCTCCCCAAGGTGTTCGACCGCATCTCCGGTGCGCTGGACGAGGCGTTCACCTCGGTGGTGACCACCGGGCACGCCGTGGATCGCGAGACCCTGCTGGGCGGACTGTGGTCGGCGCGAAACCTGCAGCCCGGGTTGGCGATCGAGATCTCCGATGTTCAGGAGATCGCCCGCAGCGGCAATCTCATCGTGCTGCGTTTCGTGGCCGAGAACATCGTCGGCGAGGCCAGGACGCGCCGGACGGTGACCGCGGTCCTGGTCACCGACGGCCGCACCTATCTCTGGCGGACCGTGCACGAGACCGCGGTTCCGGACTGATCCGGAGGATGTCCGCGCCCGCGCTGCCACAGCTTTTGGGGGCAGTGCGGTTTCGTCGAGTCCCATCCTGTGAAATGACAATGCTTTAGATTCTGGGCACCGCGAGATTCGCGGACCTGTATCGAAAGTTGTTGTGCTATGCGCTCTCTCGTTATTTCCGGATTCGCCGCCGCGACGCTCCTGGTCGGCGCCGGGGCCGCCACCGCCGCCCCTGTCCCGCTCCAGCCCGCGGACGCCCCCGCCGCCCAGGTCGCCGATCTGACCACCGGGAGCACCGGCATCGACTTCCTCACCGGCTCGGCCCGTTCCAGTCTCATGAACGGCGACTGGTTGTCGGGTTCGGCCGCGCCCATGGTGCTCGGCTCGCTCGCGCTGGGCTGCATTCTGCGCAATGTCTGCATGGGAAACGGCTAGGCCGATAACCGCCGGAACGCAGTGCTCCGGAAATCTGGCAGGCTGGACCGATGTCGATCATGCTGCCGCCCGAGGTCGCCGAGAATATCGCCGAGGTGTTCGAGGATCGGGGGCGGCAGTGGCTGGCGGATTTGCCTAAGGTGATCGCCGAGCGTTGTGCGGCTTGGGAATTGGAGATCATCGGGGAGGCGTTCGGGGGCGGGACGCATTCCTATGTCGCGCCGGTGCGGCGGGCGGACGGATCGGTCGCGGTCCTGAAGATTCCGGTGATCGATCCGGAGAACCTGGGCGAGGCGGCGGGGCTGTACTGCTATCGCGGCGATGGCGCGGTGCGACTCCTCGAATTCGACCCCAGCACGAATTCGCTGCTGCTGGAATGGGCGAAGCCGGGTAGTCCGCTGCTCGTGCAGCCGGGCTTTCCCAGTTTGGAAGGGCGGCCGGAGAATATCGGCCTGATCGAGCAGGCGTGCGCGCTGTATCGCCGATTGCGGTGCGAGCCCGCGGATGTGCCCGCCGAATTCCCGCCGCTGCCCGAGGCGGCGGGAATGGTGGCCGAATGGGCAGGGATGTTCGGTGCGCCGGAAGCCGATATCGCACAGGTGATTCCGGATCTGCTGCTGGTTCGCGCGCGGGAATGGTGTGAGCGGCTGGCGGTGCCGGACGGTCCGCTGCTGGTGGTCAATCGCGATACCCATCTGGGCAATATCGTTGCCGCCGAACGGGAGCCGTGGCTGCTCATCGATCCCAAGGCGTATCTGGGCGAGGCGGCGTTCGACGCGGGGTTTCTGGTGATGATCCAGGTGCAGAGCGATCCGGTGGCCGAACACGCGGCGGCGGTGGTGGATCGGACCGCGGTCGCGCTCGGGGTGTCCGCCGAGCGGGCGCGGGGCTGGGCGTTCATGCGCGCCATGGAGGAGATCGTCTGGGCTGTCGAGGATGACGAGCCCGACGATCTGCGACTGCATCTCGCGGTCGCGCACGCGCTGATCTGACCGTCAGCGGTTGTGCTGATCCTTGTTGACCAGGTAGCCGACCGTGGTCGGAATGAACAGCGCCAGACCCCACGGCACCGCCACCCAGAACGGCCAGAAGTAGCCCATACCGGTGGCCAGCCAGATCAGCGTGACCAGGATGCTCACGAAGACCCAGGGCGTCCACATGATCTTGACCCAGGTCGGGAAGACGCCCGGATCCTTGGCGATGGCGGGTCCGGATTTGGAATTGCGCTGTGCGGGAAGGTCGGACAGCACCGGCGTCAGTTCGCCGTAGGTCTTGGCCGCGTAGACCTGCTGCACACGCTCGTCGAATTCGTGCAGATTGATCCGGCCGTCATCCATGGCCGACCGCAGTTTGGTGACGATCTGTTCGCGGTCGGCATCGGAGGCCCGCATGTTCTCCTGGCTCACGATCCTCAGCGTAGGGCGGTGCGCGGCCGTTCGCTGCCCCGATTGTGCAGGGGAGTAGGAAATTTCACGCGCAGTGCAGGGCGGCCAGCAGCGTGGTCAGGATGGGGGAGGGGCGAATATCGCTGCGCACCACCGCCGATACCGGTATTCGCAGTGGATGTCCGGTGAGCCGCAGGGTCGCGATGCCCTCGGTGTGCGAGTCCGCGTACAGGATGGTCCAGGCGTCCGGCCGGTTGATGAGTTCCATGGTGGCGGTGTGGTCCGGCGGAATGGGCGGGCCGTACGCGGGACCGGTGGGCAGATCGGCGAAGGCCGAGCGCACCACATTGTGCAGCAGCACCTGATCGTGTTCCCCGGGTAGTAATAGCGGATACGCACCGAGCATGGCGAGCGTCACATCCGTGCGCCCGGCCAAGGGGTGTGCGGTGGAGGTGGCGATGACGAGGTCCTCCACCCAGAGCTTCTCGACGGTCAGTCCGGGCTGATCCACACTGCCCCGGATGAGAGCAAGATCACAGTCGCCGTCCGCGACCGCCTGAATGCGCTGACGGAACGGTTTGATGACGAATTCGATTTCCGCACCCGGATGCGCTTCCCGCGCTCCGGCGATGGCGGAGAGCGATCTTGTTGCGAAGCTCATATTGGCGGCGAGGCGAATTCGTGGGCCGGAGGCCCGTACAGCTGCGCGAATGGCGGATTCCAGGCTCAACATTTGCTTCGCAAGGGGAAGTAGCCGAGTGGTCGCGTCGGTGGGTACGACCGATCTTGTCGACCTTTCGAAGAGGGGTACGCCAAGGTCGCGTTCCAGTCGCGCGATCTGATGGCTGATCGCTGATTGCGAAATGAAACAGCGGGTGGCCGCGCGGCTGAAGCTGAGCTCCTCGCAAACGGCTACGAAGTAGGCCAGCTGTCGCAGCTCCACGGCACTTCTCCAATTCATGATCAATCTAGATAAGAGTCATATTGATTATGCGCCCTGACCCCTGGAACATTCACGTTCCGAATCGCGGTTAGTCATGAGAGAAGGAGGCTGTCATGTCGTTCGCGGGTGCGGGTGTAGAGACCGTAGAGGTCGTCATTGTTGGTTCGGGCTTCGGTGGGCTTGCCGCCGCCAAACAGCTCAATAAGTCGAAGGTTCCCTACGTCCTTATTTCGAGTACCCCCGAACACCTCTTCCAGCCGCTGCTCTACCAGGTCGCTACGGGTGTGCTGGGCTCCGATGAGATCGCCCCGCCCATCAAGAACATCCTCGATCATCACCGCAACGGTCAGACCCGCGTCGGCAAGGTGACCGCCATCGACGCCGAGAACGCGATCCTGACCTACGAGACCGCCGAGGGCCCTAAGCAGATCCGCTACGGCTCGCTCATCGCGGCCACCGGCGCCAGCCAGTCCTATTTCGGCCGTGACGATTTCGCGGACAAGACCTACTCGCTCAAGACCATCGACGATGCGAAGGCCCTGCGCGCGCAGATCGATCGCGTCTTCACCGAGGCCAAGACCGCCGATCCCGAGACGCGCCGCCGCCTGCTCAGCTTCGTGGTGGTGGGCGCGGGCGCGACCGGTGTCGAGGTCGCGGGCCAGCTCAAGGAACTCGCCAAGCGGTACTACGACACCGATGATTCGGTGGTCCTGGTCGAAGGCGCGGGCGTGGTGCTGCCCCCGTTCGGCGGCGGACTCTCGGAGTACGCGAAGGGCTCGCTCACCAAGAGCGGCGTCGAGGTGCTGACCGATACCTTCGTCACCGATATCGACGAGGGCAAGGTCACCGTCAAGAGCAAGGACGGTGTGGAGCGCGGTATCGCCGCGGAGACCGTGGTGTGGTCGGCGGGCGTGCAGGTCGGCGGTTTCGCCGAACTGCTGGCCGAGGCCACCGGCTGCGAAACCGACCGTGCCGGAAGGCTGCTCATCAATCCGGACTGCACCGTCGGCGGTCACGCCGATATCTACGCCATCGGCGATATGACCTCGCTCAAGGGCTATCCGGGCCAGTCGCCGGTGGCGATGCAGGAGGGCCGCCACGTCGCGGACATCATTCGCGGCAAGAAGCAGGCGGCCACCGAATTCAACTACTGGGACAAGGGCAGCATGGCGGTCATCAGCCGCTTCAGTGCCGTCACCAAGCTGAACGACAAGATCAAGTTCACCGGCACCCTGGCCTGGTTCACCTGGCTCGCCGTCCACCTGTTCTATCTGGTCGGCTTCCGCAACCGCTTCGCCGCGGTGTTCTCCTGGCTGGTCGCCTTCATCGGCACCGGCCGCCCCGGTTTCGCCGAGGTCGAAAAGACCACGGAGGCAAAGGCTCTGGAACCGCCTCGCGCGGCCTGACCCAGCCCCCGTCCCGAGCCGCCCGGTAGTCCCCACCGGGCGGCTCCTTTGTGCCCGAAACCTGTCGGTGCCCCTCGGTAAGCTGCGGTTATTCGACGGGGAGGGAGAATTCGAATGGGGAACGGAACTTTCTGGGAGCGAGAGCAGTTGGCGTCCGGGACGCCGGAAACTCTGCTGTGGAAATCGTTTTCGGCGGCGTTGGGTCGGACACTGTTCAACCTTCCGGCGGAAACCTACCTGTCGCTTACCGCGCGTGAGTTGTCGGCGCAATTCGTGCGGGGCAGCGCTGAGCTCTACTGCGAAGTCGTGGTCGACGCCGGTGCGGGAGAGACGGCGGCCGTGGCGGCGTGGCTGACCGCACAGGGCTGGGATGAGCCCGATTCCGATGCTCCATACAACTGGCGTCGCGGATTGCCGTGCTCCGCGGCGCTTTCCGACTACGAGCAACTGGCCACGCTCGTTGTAGCGGTGCAGCGTGAGGTCCAGAGGCTATGGCTGCCAGCGGAATTGACGACGGAGACCCGGACCGTCGAAGCTCGGCAGGCTCCTTCGAGTGCGGTCGCGGATCCGCTCGCCGATGTGTATCCGTTGCTGAAGCCGGGCGGCTGGCCCGATGCCGCGCATGCGCCGCACTTCACCTTCGGGTCGGAGCGGCAGCGCATTGTCGTCTCCTACGCACACGATCGGCCCGATTCGTATCAGGCGATCCTCGATGGCCATCCGGAGGCCGATGATGAGCGGCTGCCGGATCGAGCCATGGCCAATCTTGCCGCGCTGCACTACGAGTGGCAGTTCACCGAGTTGCAGTGGCTGCGCATCGCCCATTTCTCCGGGTACGACTTCGCCGCGGAGAAGCTGTTCGATCCGGCCGCTATGCGCGAGGCGCATCGACTATTGGGAACCGGGGAGATGATCGTCTCGGTACCCCGGCGCACCGTGCTCTACGCGTTCCCGCACAGCACCCTGGACACGATGGAGTCGACGCGGCAGATGCTGCGCTTGGTCGAGCGCACCTATGCCGACGATTCCCACGGCCATGCCGCGATCACCCCGCTGCTGTTCGTGGTGCGCGACGGTACACCGGTAAGTGTGCTGGATCCTGCTGACCAGGCTCCAACCCGCAGGCATCATCGGGCGCGCTAACCTGCGGATATGGGTGTTCCTACAACGCGTTTGCTGGTGTTGGCGGTGGTGCGGCTGCTGGGGCCCGTGCACGGGTATGACGTGCGGCGGGAATTGTTGTCCTGGCATGCGGATGATTGGGCGAATGTGAAGCCCGGGTCGGTGTACGGGGCGTTGAATACGCTGGCCCGCGACGGGCTCATCTCGGTGGGGGAGGTGGGGCAGGAGGGGGCGCGACCCGAGCGCACCACCTACCGGCTGACCCCGGAGGGGGAGAAGCAGTTCGGGGAGATGCTGCGGGACGCGCTGTTCGACGCCGATCAGCTCAAGCATCCGTATTTCGCGACGGTGGCGCTGTTTCCGCACGCCCCCAAGCAGGACGTGATCGCGGCGTTGCGCAGTCGGATTCTCAAATTCGAAGCGGCACTGGTGTTTCTGGAGCGGGAGGAGGAGCGGATTCTGGCGGGCAGCGGTAAGCCCGAGGAGGCCGAGCCGTATCACGTGGCCGATGCCATCCGGCTGTCCGCCGATCACACCCGGGCGGATCTGGAGTGGTCACGGCGCACGCTGGGCCGCATCGAGCGCGGTGAGCTGGATGTGTGGACCGACGGTGCGGGTGGTTCCTGGTCGGTGCCGACGATCCGTTAGTCAAGATTTAATAGTCAAGCTTGACTATTAAAAATCTCGTTTCTACCGTTGGGGTGTGGAAACGACACTCGAGCGACGCCACGACGCGGATCCGGCCATCCGGGTTCGCGGGCTGGCTCGCACATTCAAAACCAAAACCGGTGCCGTGCAAGCGGTTTCCGGTATCGACTTCGATGTGTACGACGGCGAGATCATCGGGTTGCTCGGGCCGAACGGGGCGGGCAAGACCACCACGCTGCGGATGATCTCGACCCTGCTGGCGGCCACGGCGGGGGAGGCGACCATTGCCGGGGCGGATCTGCGCACCGCCGCGCGCACCGTGCGCTCCCGGATCGGTTACGTCCCGCAGGGCGGATCGACCTCGGACTATGAGCTGGTCGACGATGAATTGGTCTTGCAGGCAAGACTTTTCGGCCTGTCCAAGGCCGAGGCGATGGCCAATGCGGCGGAATTGGCCAAAGCCCTGGAGTTCGACGGGCTCGGCCGCCGCAAATGCGCCCAGCTGTCCGGCGGGCAGCGGCGGCGGGTGGATATCGCCCTGGGCATGGTGCACCGCCCATTCCTGATTTACCTCGATGAGCCGACCACCGGGCTGGATCCGCAATCGCGCGCGAACCTGTGGGAGCACATTCGGCGGTTGCGCGATGAGGGCACCACGGTGGTGCTGACCACGCATTACCTCGAGGAGGCCGACGCCCTGTGCGATCGGGTGCTGGTCATGGATCACGGTGAGATCGTCGCGCAGGGCTCACCCGAGGAGCTCAAGCGCAGCATCTCCGGCGATGTGATCAGCCTCGAAATCGACAGTGACAGCGCCGATCTCGCCATGGAGATCGCCGAAGCCACGGTCGCCGTGCGGAGCCGGTTGCGCACCGATGGGCATGAGAACGGCCACGCCGGAACGACTCTCGTACATCTGACCGTCGACAAGGGGGATGCGGCGGTGGTGCCGCTGCTGCACGCCCTCGGCGATCGCGGTATCGCTCCGGGTGCGCTTACCATCAAACGTCCCAGCCTGGATGATGTCTTCCTCACCCTCACCGGCCGTTCGCTCCGGGAAGGAAACCACTCATGACATTCCTGCGCGATACCGGTCTGGTGTTCTGGTCCCAGCTCCGGTCGAATCTGCGAAATCCGGTGTGGGTCATCATCGGATTGACCCAGCCGATCCTGTACCTGGTGCTGTTCGGCCCGCTGCTGAAGGGCGTGGCCGGATCCTTCGGCGCGGACCCCTGGAAACTGCTCACGCCCGCCCTGGTGATTCAGATCGGCCTGTTCGGGGCCATGTTCGCCGGTTTCGGCATCGTCGGTGAACTGCGCGCCGGTGTGGTCGAACGCCAGCGGGTCACCCCGGCCCCGCGCGGTGCGCTGCTGGTGGGCCGGGTGCTCAAGGATATGGCGGTGCTCATCGTGCAGGCGCTGGTGCTGGTCGGGGTCGCCATGGCGGCCTTCGGCCTGCGCCCGGATCCGCTCGGCCTGGTGCTGTCGGTGCTGTTGATCTCGGTGATGGCGGCCGGGCTCGCATCGGCGTCGTACGCCCTGGGCCTGTGGGCCAGGGAGGAATCGACCCTGGCCTCGGTGCTGAATTCGGTCTCGGTGCCGATCATGCTGCTGTCCGGGATTCTGCTGCCGATGAATGTCGGTCCGACCTGGTTGCAGAACATCGCGAAGGCGAATCCGTTCTCACACACCGTCGATGCCGCGCGCGCCCTGTTCCGCGGCGACTTCGGTTCGACCGATGTGTACGTCGGCACCATTGTCACGGTGGGCGTGGCCCTGCTGCTCATGGTGATCGGAGCGCGCAGCTTCGCCCGCGAGAACGCGTGAAAGACCTTGACCTGAACTGAGGTTCAGGTTTCACGATGGGATCATGAGCAAGCAGAGAAGAGCCCTGATCACCGGGGCGTCGGCGGGATTCGGGCGCGCGGTCGCGCTCGCACTCGCCGAACAAGGGTGGCAGTTGATCATTACCGCGCGCGGGGCGGCGGAGCTGGAGAAGGTCGCCGCCGCGACCGGAGCGCGGGCGGTGGCCGGGGATATCGCCGATCCCGGACACCGCGAGCTATTGGCCGCGGCCCTGGGCTCCGATCCTTTGGATCTGGTGCTCAATAACGCGAGCGCGCTCGGCCCGAGCCCGCTGCCGACCCTGGACCGGATCGCGCTCGCCGACCTGAGCGCGATCCTGGAGACCAATGTCGTTGCGCCCCTGGCGGTGCTGCAACTGGCCCTGCCGCTACTGCGCGCCGCCGACGGCGTTGCGGTGAACATCAGCTCGGACGCCGCCGTCGGCGCGTATCCGGGCTGGGGTGGTTACGGGTCGTCCAAGGCGGCGCTGGATCAGCTCACGGCGGTGCTGGGCGCGGAGCAGCCCGAGTTGCGGATCTACAGCCTCGATCCGGGCGATATGCGCACGGCCATGCATCAGGCGGCCTTCCCCGGTGAGGACATCTCCGATCGCCCGGAGCCGGAAACCGTGGTGCCCGCCCTGCTGCACCTGCTCGGCACCCGCCCCGCGAGCGGCCGCTATGTGGCTTCCGAACTCCCGGTGTCGTCATGACGGTCGAGCTGGAAGCGGTGGAATTCACCCTCCCGGACGAGCTGTCCGCGACCAGTCCGCCCGAGGCGCGCGGGCTCGCGCGCGATGAGGTGCGCCTGCTGGTCAGCGACGGCGGCGCGGTGACGCACGCCCGCTTCCGGGAGCTGCCGGATTTCCTGCGCCCGGGAGACCTTGTGGTGGTGAACAATTCGGCCATGGTCAACGCCGCCGTCGCGGCTCGATACGGCGAAGACGCGGTCGTGCTGCACTTCTCGACCCGGCTGGACGACGGCGGCTGGGTGGTGGAACTGCGTGACCCGCGCGGTACACCGTGGGCCGGAACATCGCCGGAAACCGGTGCGCGCGTGGGCATTCCGGGTGGTCACCGGGCGGTGCTGCGCCGCCCGTGGTTCCCGGGCGCGGACCGCCTGTGGATCGCCGATACCGACACCGATGTGCCCGCGCTGCTGGCGCGGTACGGCAGGCCGATCACGTATTCCTATATCGCCGAACGCTGGTCGGCCGACTACTACCGCACCGTCTTCGGCCGCGAACCCGGCAGCGCCGAAATGCCGAGTGCTGGCAGGCCGTTCACCGATGCGCTGATCACCGAATTGGTGGCGCGCGGGATCGGGCTGGCGGCGATCACCCTGCACACCGGCGTCTCCTCGCCCGAGACCGGTGAACCGCCGAACCCGGAACGCTTCGCGGTACCCGCGCTCACCGCCGAACTGGTGAACCTCACGCACGCCATGGGCGGCCGGGTGGTGGCGGTGGGCACCACGGTCACCCGCGCCCTCGAATCCGCCGTCGGGGCAGACGGTCTGGTGCACGCGGCATCGGGCTGGACCGAGCTGGTGCTCGGCTGTCACCATCCCGCGCGCGTCGTGGACGGCCTGATCACCGGCTGGCACGCACCCGGGGCGTCACATCTGCATCTGCTGGACGCGGTCGCCGGACCGGAGGTGGTGCGGCACGCCTACCGCATCGCGCTGGGCACCGGATATCTGTGGCACGAATTCGGCGATACCGCGCTGCTGTTCGCGGACCGACCCGGCGCGGACGGCCCCGCGGACGAGGCGTAGAGTCGCCATCTCCGGCGCTCGCGGGGCACTCGATTCGAGGGCTCGGACGGGGGTCGTACCCACTCGGGATACGAGCATCAGTCCTGGTAGGGAACGTTTCGTGGCGGTCGGATGAACGCGCGGTGTGGTCTGCGTCGCGTTCACCGGACTGGCATCGAGACGCCATCCGGCGGTCGCTCCGGCGCAGTCTGGGACTGGCTTGATCAACCGTATGACCACCAAGGCAGCGTCGACTTCCAGCCTGCTCCCACGCGAGTCATATATTGCTCCGGAGCCGCCCCGCACCACCGGCCGCTCCCAGTACTCCCTGGTTGTCGCCTCCGATGCCGAGCATCGGGAAGCGGCGCAGCGCCTGCGGTATCAGGTGTTCGCTGCCGAACCGGGCTTCAGCATTCCCGACAATGGCACCGGCCTGGACGCCGACCGTTTCGATGAGCATTGCGATCACCTGCTGGTGCGCGATGAGCTCACCGAACAGTTCGTCGGCTGCTACCGCATGCTGCCCCCGGACAAGGTGACCGCCGCCGGCGGCTACTACACCGCGACCGAATTCGATTTGGCCGCACTGGATCCCACCGGTAATCGGATCGTGGAGATGGGCCGCGCCTGCGTGGTGCCCGATCACCGCAACGGTTCGGTGCTGACCCTGATGTGGGCGGGCATCCTGCACTACATCCAGCTCACCGGTTACGACTGGATCATGGGCTGCGTTTCGGTGCCGATGCAGGCCACCCCGGCCGACGCGCCCGGTGTGAATGTGCGCGGCGTGCGTGATCTGCTGCTGAAAAAGCATGCGCTGCAAGCTGATCGGCATGTGCGCCCGTACAACCCGGTCGTGGTGGACGGTCGCACCCTGGACGAGCTGGCAGCCCCGGCCCGCCCGAAGATGCCGCCGCTGCTGAGCGGTTACCTGCGCCTGGGTGCGGAGATCTGCGGTGAGCCCGCACACGATCCCGAGTTCGCCGTCGCCGATTTCGTCGCCCTGTTGGGCCTGGACACCATCAACACCCGCTACCTCGAGCGCCTGCAGGGCGCGGTGGCCACTCTCGAGCGGTGATGACCCATGATGCCCGAATGCCCGCCCGCCGCCCCGACCGCGCACGCCTGGATGCCGTCCAGCCCGTGCGGACCCGAATGCGTCGAAACCGCCGCTGAGGCAGGCCGATTCCGTTTCGCGGCCCGTATCGCGGGTATCGGCGCGGTCGCCGTCTCCTTCCCGATCGCCTATCTGGCGACGCCGCGCCGCTACCGGGCCCGGCTGCAAACACGCTATGCCCGGACCCTGTTGTCCTGCTGCGGGATTCAGGTCCGCGTCGTGGACAAGCGCGGCGTTGTGCCCGCGCAGCGGGGCACGCTGGTGGTGGCCGGTCATATCGGCTGGACCGATATCATCGCGCTGTCGGCGGTGCAGCCCACCGCCTTCGTGGCCCGCGCCGATATGATCGAATGGCCGGTGCTGGGCGATATCGCCCGCAAGGTGCGTGTCATCCCCATCGAGCGCGAACGCCTGCGCGAACTGCCCGGGGTGGTGCGGCGTATCGCCGATCGGCTCGCCGCGGGTGAGCGCATCGGCATCTTCCCGGAGGGCACCACCTGGTGCGGTCGCGCGCACGGCCGCCTGCGGCCCGCGCTCTTCCAGGCCGCCATCGATACCGATACCCCGGTGCAGCCGATTCGACTGCGCTATCTGGATCGGCACGGTGAGGTCTGCACCGTCCCGGGTTTCGTGGGCGTCGACACCATGGCCGATTCGTTCCGCCGCGTACTGCGCTCGCGCGGTGTGGTGGCCGAGTTGGTGCTGCAACCCCTGGAACAGCCCGGAACCGATCGCCGTGAACTGGCGAATCGGTGCGAGCAGGCCATTCGCGGTGACGCGGTGGATCGTGCCTTCGCCGATATCGTCGGCCGCGACGAACCCGGTTCGGACCGTACCGAATTGACCGTGCAGGCCCCCGAACACCGGCATCCGAAACTCCCGGTCCGGGTCTGACGGGCGGTTCGGACAGACCGCACGGCACGCGAACTCTGTCACCGCGTGCCGTGCGCGCAGATTTCGGGTAGCTGCGAGCCGGATGTTTGCGAAGATGGCGACATGTCTGAAGCGCCCGGGCGTCTTCGCGCCATCCACAATGCCGCTCTGCTGGTCGAATTCGCTGCCCAGCGTGGGCTGGCGCTGCGGAATGTGCTGTCCGGAACGGGTATTACGCCGGATGATATCGCCGATCCGGACGTCATGATCACCCGTGAGCAGGAATTCGAGCTCATGCGAAATATCGTGGCGGGCACCGACGACGAACCCGGTCTGGGTTTGCTGGCGGGCATGCTGTGTCATCCGACCAGTTTGGGGATCTGGGGTTTCGCGCTCAGCACCAGTGCGACCCTGCGGCAGGCGCTCGAACTCGGCCTGCGCTATCTGGACCTGTCCTTCGCGGCGGGTGAGATCCGGCTGGAAGCCAAAGGCGCACAGGTGGAGATCATTCGCGACGACAGTGCGGTGCCGTCCGAATTGCGGCGCTTCACCCTGGAGCGGGATATGGTCGCCATCGGCATCACCCAGCAGGATCTGCTGCCGCTGCGGCTGCCCGCCGTGCGCCTGGAACTGGCCCTGCCCATGCATCCGATGTACGAGGCGGTCTCCACCCTGCTCGGCGTCTCGGAGATGGTGTTCGACGCCGACCGCTCGGCGCTCACGGTGCCCACCGCGGCGCTGGAACTGCCGCTGCCGCAGGCGAATCCGGCCAGTATGAAGCTTTACGAGGAGCAGTGCGCCGAGATCGTGCAGCGCCGCCGCAATCGTTTCGGGGTCAGCGAACAGGTCCGGGAATTGCTCATCCACCGGCACGGCCTGGCCGAACAGTCCGATATCGCCGCCGATCTCAATATCAGCGTGCGCACGCTGCGCCGCCGACTCGCCGCCGAGGGCACCACTTTTCGGGAACTCAGCTCCGAGACCATCGGCCTGCTCGCCGAGGAATTGCTCAGCACCGGCCTCACCGTGGAGAGCGTCGCCGACCGCCTCGGCTACGCCAGCGTCTCCGCCTTCGGCACCGCGTTCCGCAGCTGGCGCGGTCAAACCCCGGGCCAGTACGCCCGCGAGAATCGCCTGCTGGCGCCATTGCGCGGTCACCGCTGACGGGCCGCCGCTCGTCGCGAGATCGTCAGTGCTCGTCACGGGATTGTTCGGCGAGCACTCCCGCGCGCCGCAGGGCGCGCGCCTGCAGAATGCCGATGGTCGCGGTATCGGCCAAGGCCTGTGCGACGCGAATATCCTTGTCCGGCAAGCCGGTTGGCGCCCGGCCGAAGAGATTCAGGGCGCCGACGGTCTCCTGGCGCAAGCGCATCGGGAAGGCGTGCACGCTGGTGATACCTTCCTCGAGCATGCGCGGGCCGAAGATCGGCCAGCGGTGCGATTCGGCCGTGAGATCGTCGGAGCAGACGGGCTGCCCGGAATGCACGCAATCCCAGCAGGGACCCTCGTTGGTCTGGATCTGGAACAGTTCCAGCTGCGCGGCCTGTTCAGTGGAGGAGGCCAGCACCTGCAGCCCGCGCTGATCTGACATGAGAATTCCGGCGGTGGCGACGTCGAGGAGTTCCACACTGCGGGCGACGAGTCCATGCAGCAGGTCGGTGACGTCATAATCGTCGACCAGGGTGTCCGCCATCTGCACGAAGGCGTCCAGCAGCCGGGACTCCCGATCATTGCTCGTCGGTGCGGCGTTGGACATGCGGGATCTCCTGATTCCTGATTGCCGGCCAGTTCGGTACCGGCGACCGCGGGCGCGACTGCTCGGACGGATACCCAATTCCGGGACCGATAGCCGCCGAACCCTCGATATCGCTGCTAAGCTGGTCGAAAAGCACGATTCGTCTTCGGACCTCGTGTCTTTCTCCGAAACCGCTGTCCTTGACCCCGGCAGTCGAACGCATTTCGTGCGACGACAGAGGGTGTCACAGTGCAGACCAGAACCCAGCTTCGTAATTCCGCGGGTGGTGAGCCCGCGCGCACCGCCCGCCCCGGTCGCGACAGTTACGACGATATCGAGCCCCTGCTGGCCGAGCTCGCGGCCGTCGCGATATCCGATCCGCGCCGAAAAGCGCTGCGGGAGGATGTGATTCGACGCTGTCTGCCGCTCGCCGAACATATCGCCCGCCGTTTCGCCGGACGCGGTGAGACTTTCGACGATCTATTGCAGATCGCGCGGCTCGGACTGCTGCAGGCGGTGGACCGCTTCGATCCCGGCTACGGCGCGACCTTCCTGGCTTTCGCCATCCCGACCATTATGGGCGAGGTGCGCAGGCATTTCCGGGACCACACCTGGGCGGTGCGAGTTCCCCGGCGCGTCAAGGAGATTCAGCAATTGCTCGGCCCGGTCACCGAGGCGATGACGCATCGGCTGCGGCGCGCGCCGACCGCGCGGGAGATCGCGGCCGAACTTCAGGTGGAGCTGGAGGAGGTCACCCAGGCGCTGGTGGCCCGCAACGCCTATCAGACCACCCCGATCGACGCGGTGACCGAGAACGAGAACGGCAATGCGGCGATATCCCGGAACGAGGCGCTCGGCGCCGATGATCCCGAATACCGCCATGTGGAGGATTATCTGGCGGTGCGGCCGCTGATCGCCGAGCTGCCCGAGCGCGAGCAGCGCGTATTGGTCCTGCGCTTCTTCGAATTCCGCACCCAGAACGAGATAGCCGAACAGCTCGGCGTCTCGCAGATGCAGGTCTCCCGCATGCTGTGCCGAACCCTGGATACGCTGTGCGAGCAAGCACTCCGGGATTGACAGCGCCGTTTCGTCCGGGTCGGACCGGGAATAGCCGGGTGGACGAAAGGTGACACCCGGTGGCAATTCTTCTTCAGCACCCGGACGGTTCCGCGCTCGAATGCGTTGCGGTGGCGTTGGGTTGGGACGCCGAGCGCACCGTCGCGAACAGGATCGACCTGAATATCGCGGCGCTGCTGTTCGGTGGTGACGCGTTGCTGGATGTGGTCTATCACGAGCAGCTGTTATCGCGCGATGGCTCGGTCCGGCATACCGGTGACAACCAGACCGGCGAAGGCCGGGGGGACAACGAGGTCATCTCGTTCAATCTGGCCCAGCTCGCACCGGAAGTGACTTCGATCATCGTGGTGGTGACCTCATACACCGGACAGAGCTTCGAGGACATCGACAACGCGTACTGCCGGTTGCTCGATATCGACTATACGAATGAGATCACCCGCTGTGTCCTCACCGGCGGTCCCTATACGGCTCTGGTGATGGGCAAACTCTTTCGCACACAGCAATTCTGGGGTTTCGACAATATCGGGGCGGGCATTCCAGCGGTTCACGTGGCCGAAGCCGTTCCGCACGCTGTCGCCTACCTGGCGCCACTGTCGTGAGCGCGACGGCGACCGATACCCGGCGACGCGCGAACATCGTGCACCAACTTCCGGCGCGGCCCCGGGTATGACATGGTGAGCGTCCGGAAGGAGGATGCGATCGATGTCCAGCGGGCGAACTCGGCACCGGGAGCTCACGGTGCTGCTGGTCGAAGACGATAAAGCCGACGCGTTGCTGGTCGAGGAACTGGTCGACGAGGGCTCCCCCGACGTGCGACTGGTCTGGGTGCGGAGCCTCGCGCTCGCCTGCGAGCGATTGGCCGAGGCGGCGCCGGACTGCGTGCTGCTCGATCTGCACCTGCCCGATTCGGATGGGCTCGCATCGCTCGAGCGCATTCGGGCGGTGAACGACGAGGTTCCGGTGGTGGTGCTGACCGGACTCGATCAGGAGCGCAACGGTTTGGCGGCGGTGGCCGCGGGTGCGCAGGACTATCTGGTCAAGGGCCGGGTCGAAGCCGAATTGTTCGGTCGTGCAGTGCGATACGCGATCGAGCGCAAACAGGCCGAGCGTTCGGCGGTGGCGCTGCGGGCCGGGCAGATGCGGGCGCTCGAGAACGCCCGCCTGGAGCGCGGCCTGCTGCCCACCCCGCTGTTCCGCGGCGATCCGATCGTCGATGTGGTGTCCCGGTATCGGCCGGGTCGCGCGCATTCACTGCTCGGCGGTGATTTCTACGATGTGGTGCAGCGGTCGGACGGCGCGGTGCACGTGCTCATCGGTGACGTCTCCGGGCACGGGCCCGATGAGGCCGCCACCGGGGTGGCGCTGCGATTGGCCTGGCGCACATTGGTTTTCAGCGGTATCACCGGGGCCAGGCAGTTCCAGCTGCTCGATGAGCTGTTACGCGCCGAACGCACCGGACCGCATACCTTCGCCACCCTGACCACCCTGACCCTGCTGCCCGGCAGCCATACGATCCGGGTGATGCGCGCCGGTCATCCCGGCATGTTGGTGCGCACCGGCGCCGATGTGTCCTGGCTGGAGGTGCCGGGTGGACCGGCGCTCGGATTCTTTCCGGGACAAGCGGATTGGCCGATCCACGAGCATTCGGTGCCGCCCGGCGCCGGTCTGGTGCTGTTCACCGACGGACTGTTCGAAGGGCATACCGGCCCGGGGGACGAGCGCTTGGGTGAGCAGGGGCTGCTCGCGCTGGCACGCACGGTGACCGCCGAACGCCCGGACGATTTCCTGGACGAGCTCATCGCCCGCGCCGAGGCGCTGGCCGAACAGCGCGGTGGCCTGGCCGATGATGTGGCGGCGATGTACCTGCGCTGGACCGCGGACAGCCGATGAACAATACCGATCGGGTGCTGAACCGCACCGCGCATATGACGGTGCAGTCCTGGTTCCAGCTGGTGCTCGCGCTCATGGTGATCGTCGCGGTGGCCGGTTCCGGGGTGGCCGGCATCGCCATCGCGCGCACCACCGCGGTCTCGGATCGCCTGTCCCTCCAGATTCAACCCGCCGCCACCGAGGCCTACCGGTTGCAGGCAGCACTGGCCAATCAGGAGACCGGTATTCGCGGTTACGCCATCGCGGCCGATCCGCAATTCCTGGCGCCTTACACCGACGGCGAGCAGGACGAGGCGCGGTCGGTGGCCCGGCTGCGTGAGCTCCTGCACGATCGCCCCGAACAGTTGAACGATCTCGACGAGGTGGAACGGTCCGCCGATATCTGGCGCCGGGACTTCGCCGAGCCCGCGCGAAACGCCGTCACCCCCGGCGTACCGCGCCCGCTCGACGGTGCTCTCGCCGCACGCGGCAAGGCGGCGTTCGACGATCTGCGGGTGCGGTTCGCGAACCAGAACGCGAGTCTGAACGCGGCCGTGCGACAGGGCAATCAGGATCTGACGCGCCAGCGCACCGTCCGCAATGCCGCACTGGTGGGCATGGTGACGGCCTTCCTGCTAACCGGTCTCGCGCTCATGATGCTGGTGCGCCGGCTGATCGCCCGCCCGCTGCACGCCCTGCGCACCGCGACCGGACGGGTCGCGGAGGGCGATTTCGGGCACCGCATCGCCATTTCCGGTCCGGCCGATCTCACGGCGGTCGGTGAGGCGGTCGAGGGTATGCGCCGCCGAATCGTCGCCGAACTCGAATCCAGCCGGGTCCAGGAGGCCACGCTGGCCGAACTGGCCGCCGATCTGGACGCGCAGGCAATGGAATTGCGCCGCTCCAATGCCGAGCTGGAGCAGTTCGCCTACGTCGCCTCGCACGATCTGCAGGAGCCGCTGCGCAAGGTGGCCTCGTTCTGTCAGCTGCTGGAGAAGCGGTACGGCGATCAACTCGACGATCGTGCGAAGCAGTACATCGAGTTCGCGGTGGACGGCGCCAAGCGCATGCAGGTGCTCATCCAGGATCTGCTGACCTTCTCCCGGGTGGGCCGGGTGGACGGCGATTCGGTTAGAACCGGACTGGATCGGGCACTCGATCGAGCAGTGGCCAACCTGGCCTCGGCAGAGGACACCGGCATGCACCTGGATCGCCCGGATACACTGCCCGAGATCACGGGTGATCCGACGCTGCTGATCATGCTGTGGCAGAACCTGATCGGGAACGCGATCAAGTTCCAGCGCCCCGGTGTGCCGCCGATCGTGCGGGTCGGCTGCGAACCCGAGCCGGGTGAGCAGCCGGGATGGCGACTCTCGGTGGCGGACAACGGTATCGGCATCGCGCCCGAATTCGCCGATAAGGTTTTCGTGATCTTCCAACGGTTACACAGCAGGGACGAATACAGCGGAACCGGAATAGGATTGGCGCTGTGTAAGAAGATCGTGGAGTTCCATGGCGGCCGGATCTGGATCGATCCGGACTACACCGGCGGAACGCGTTTCTACTTCACGCTCTTCGACGCTTCGCCGCGATCCGAGGAATCCGCAGCCCCCGAGAAGGAGTTTCGCGCGTGACGCAGCTGGCCCGGCCCATCGACATCCTGCTCGTCGAGGATGATCCGGGTGATGAACTCATCACCCGGGAAGCGTTCGAGCACAATAAGATCGGCAATACCCTGCACGTGGCGCGGGACGGCGCGGAGGCGCTGGACTTCCTCTATCAGCGCGGCGCGTTCGAGGGGGCCCCGCGCCCCGATCTGATTCTGCTCGATCTCAACCTGCCGAAATACGACGGCCGCGAGGTGCTCGGGCGCATCAAGGAGGATCCCGAGCTTTCGCACATCCCGGTTGTCGTACTCACCACCTCCGCCGCCGAAGAGGACATTCTGGGCAGCTATCAGCTGCACGCCAACGCGTATGTCACCAAACCGGTGGATCTGGATCAATTCGTGCTGGCTATCAAACAAATCGACGACTTCTTCGTCCAGGTTGTCCGATTGCCCGGACGGTCGTGAATTCCGATTCAGGCGATCGCGTAGCATTCCAGAACGGAGGGTGACATGAATAGTGGTTCCCCGCAATCGTGTTCGGCCCCGACTACGGTCGGACTCCGGGTGTCCGCCACACCGGATCAGCTGGTCATGCTGCGCGCGCTCGCCGAAACCGTCACCTATATCGCCGATTTCGGTATCGACGAGGTCAGTGATATCCGGCTCGCCCTGGACGAGATCGCGACCGTGGTGATCGGCGCGGCGGTGCCCGGTTCCGCCCTCGACTGCGACCTGACCTATGACGAGCACGGACTGTCCGCCCGCATCGCGGCGGTCACCGCCGCGATGATCGACGCGGACGGCCGCGGGCTCGGCTGGCATATCGTGCGCACCCTGACCGATTCGCTCGATATCGATCAGGGGCCGTATGCCATCCCACAGCGCGGGTACCCCCTCGTCATCGAATTCCGGCGACTTCGCCAGCACGCGCGAGGGCCCGGCCGACCGCACACCTAGGCGGATTCATGAGCAGTGACACCGGCGACGCCCCGTCGGACCCCTTCCTACATCCCGCGTTCTTCTATCGCGACAGTCATGAGTACCTGTCGGGCACAATGGAATTCATCCGTGCCGGGCTGGCGAACGCCGAACCCGTCGCGGTCGCGGTGCCTGCGGAGAACCTGGACCTGCTGCGCGATGCGCTCGGCGCGGACGCCGGGGCGGTGCGACTGCTCGATATGTCGGTGGCGGGCCGCAATCCCGGCCGCATCATTCCCGGGGTATTGCGCGCCTTCACCGATCGCCATCCGGACTCGCGGGTGCGGATCATCGGCGAACCGATCTGGGCCGGGCGCTCGGCCCTGGAATATCCGGCCTGCGCCCAGCACGAGGCGCTGATCAATACCGCGTTCGCCGGGCGCGCGGCGACGATGCTGTGCCCGTACGATATCGCGCGACTCGATCCGGGGGTGCTGGACGACGCGCTCATGAGCCATCCCACCAGCATCGACACCGGCGTCGAGAGCATCAGCCCGAACTACGATCCCGATCGCGTCGTGGCGGCCTACAACCAGGCATTGCCCGCGCCGCCCGCCGCCGCCGGCGTACTCGACTTCGACGAGGCGTCCCTGGCGGATATTCGATACGCCGCCACCGAATTCGCCCGCGACGCCGGAATGAGCAGTGAGCGCGGCACCGATCTGGAACTGGCCGTGGCGGAGGCGACGACGAACTCGGTGGTGCACGGCGGCGGGCGCGGCATCTTCGCGCTGTGGTCGGCGGGGCGGCAGATCATCTGCCAGGTCCGCGATCGGGGATATATCGCCGATCCGCTGGCCGGGCGGCTACCCGTTCCCGGTTTCAGCTGCGGCGGCCGTGGCCTGCTCCTGGTGCATCAGCTGTGCGATCTGGTCCGCATGCATACGACCCCGCTCGGCACCACGCTGCAAATGCATTTCGCCCGTTGAGGGATGCGGGCCCCGTTCTCGGCTATTCGCGCGATGAATCCTCGACCGCCAGAGCCGCTTCCAACGTCTCGTAGACATCGAGCAGCTCGTCCATCCCGGTCAGCTCGATGGGGCGTCGCACCGGGAACGAACCGACGACGCGCACCGTGCGATCACCGGCGGATTCCAGCGCCTGCACCAGCACACTGAGCCCGGCCGAACCGAAGAAACCGACCTCGGACAGATCCAGCACGATCAACTCGGCACCGGTGGCCAGCGCCTCGCTCACCCCGGCCGACAACTTCGGCGCCGACACCATATCGACCTCACCGGCGGCGGCCAGTACCACGGCTGCTCCGGCGGATCTGGTCTGCACCGTCAGTTCACGGGTTTCACTGCTCACCGATCGTTCCCCTGTCGCACCGTCACGTCGCCACCTCCGAAACACATTGGGCGTCGCACGACCGGGCTGGTCCCGCCGACGCGGTAACAGTACCCGTGCGACGGGATCTCCAGCAAAGGTACGCAACCGATTTCGCGCACACCATGATATCGGGGCGAAGGGTCACCCGGACGCGGGCCGCGCGGGGGCGTGGGAACGCGGTATCCGGGCTGATCAGAAGTAGTGACTGCGCCCGCCGATCGGCCGTCCGACCGCACCGAGCAGCATCAGCACCGCGCCGACGACGAGCAGCACCACGCCGATGGTGGTCAGAATCGGAATGCCGAGCAGAATTCCGGCGAGCAGGACGATGATTCCCAGCACTATCATGAGAAAACCTTTGGACGGGTGAATATGACACCCACGCTTTTCCCGGCCCACCGCGCGTCAAACACGTGATCATCGCCCGGTGTAAGCCATTCGGCGGTCCGCCCTCATCGCACCAGCCGCCCCAGCAGCGCCGCGGCGGTCGCGATACTGAGCGCGGCGGCGCCGATCAGCACGCCGAAGTCCAGCCACAGATTCGCCGGGGTGCCGATGAGCAGACCGCGCAGCGCGTCCACCTCATAGCTGAGCGGATTCACCTTGCTCACCGCCTGCAGCCAGCCCGGCATCAGATCGGTCGGATACAGCGCGTTGGAGGCGAAGAACAGCGGCATGGTGATCGCCTGGCCGATGCCCATCAGCCGATCCCGCGCCTGCACCAGCCCGGCGATGGTCATGGACAGGCAGGCGAAGAACGCGGTGCCCAGGAATACCGCGGGCACCGTCGCCAGAATGCGCAGCGGATTATCGGTCAGCCCGACGCCCATGAGCAGTGCGACGATGACGATCACCACGATCTGCGCGACCGCGCGAATGCCCGCGGCGAAACACTTTCCGGTGATCAGCGCCGCGCGCGGGGTGGGGGTCACCAGCAGTTTGGTGAGAATGCCCGCATCGCGATCCCAGATGATCTGGATGCCGTAGAAGATCGCGATGAACAGCGCCGACTGCGCGATGATGCCGGGGGCCAGGAAATCCAGATAGGGCACCGAACCGGTGGGCAGGGTGTGCAGGCGCGCGAAAGTGGTGCCGAAGATGACCATCCACAGCACGGGCTGGATTGCGCGGGTGAGGATTTCGGTCTGGTCATGGCGCAGCTTGCGCACCTCCACCGGGGCGAAGGTGCCGATCCGGGATGTCAGCCGGGGGACGCGCCGCCAGCCGCGCGGCGCCAGGATCGGGGTGAACGGGGGCTGATCAGCCCATACGGGCGGCCGAGCGGCGAGTGCTTCGGACATTGCGCATGGCTCCTTCGGTGGTGTCTTCGAGTTGTTCGCCCGCGTAATGCCGGAACACGTCTTCCAGGGTGGCCTCGGGTGCGACGGCCGCCTTCAGCTCCGCCGGTGATCCGGTGGCGCGCAGAATTCCCTTGTGCAGCAGGGCGACTCGATCACACAGTGCGTCGGCCTCGGCCATGTAGTGGGTGGTGAGCAGCACGGTGGTGCCGTATTCGGCGCGCAGTTCGGCGACGCGTTCCCAGACACTGTCGCGCGCAATGGGATCCAGGCCGACGGTGGGTTCGTCCAGCACCAGCAGCGCGGGCCGGTTCACCAGTGCCTGCGCCAATTCCAGGCGGCGGATCATGCCGCCGGAGTAGCCGCCCGCCAGCCGATCGGCCACCTCGGTCAAATCCATCGCCTCGAGCGCTTCACCCACCCGGCGGGCGCGATCCTTACGGGGCAGATCGTAGAGGCGGGCGAACCAGTCCACGTTCTGCCGTCCGGTCAGCCCGGCCTCGATCGAAAGCTGCTGTGGCACATAACCGAGGTTGTAGCGGACGTCGGCGGCCCGGGTGCGCACATCGAGCCCGAAGATCCGCACCGTGCCGGAGTGGATCGGGGTCAGTGTGGTGAGCAGTTTGATAGTGGTCGATTTGCCCGCCCCATTGGGGCCGAGCAGGCCGAATACCTCACCGCGCGCGATGCTGATGGTCAGGTCGTCGACGACGGTATGGCTGCCGTAGCGGTGGGTCAGGCCCGCGCATTCGACGGCGGGCGGGGAGTCTGTCATCTGCTTTCGCCTCGGTTCTGCTCGTAGTCGTGCAGCACATCGGTCAGCCGGGTCATGGCCCGGAGTCCGGCGTGCAATTCATCCCGCTCCGTCGCGGTGAGTTGTTCGAAGGCGCGCGCCACCACCGTGATTCGCTGCTGCCGCGTCGCATCGGCGATGCGCTGGGATTCGGGGGTGAGCGACAGGCGCATGGTGCGCCGGTCCTGTGGATCGGGTTCGCGCACCAGCAAGCCGGTTTTCACCAATTCGGTGACCAGGGTGGAGACGCTGTTGGCGGCCGAACCGAGTTCGGCCGCGGCCTCTTTCACCGAGATGCCGGGTCTGCGGCCGACCAGGCGCAGGAACTCCGATTGGGTACCGGAGAGCGCGGGCTCGTCGAAGGTGCGCCCGGCCAGGCGGCCGACCTGACGGCGCAACCGCCCCATGGAGCTGAACAGCAGGGTGAACAGCTCGGCATCGGCGTTATCGGGGAGCGTCGCGTCGGGGCGCGGGTCGGCCATGCCCGCCATAATACCTCTGCTTCAGAGGTATTTCAGTTCGTGCGTGAGTCGTACCCCAGCGGGAGCTTGTTCGGCGGCCGGTCGATGACGGTGTCGTCATCGGGTGCGCGCCGCTCCAGGAAGGTGACCTGCCCGGTGGAGGAGACCAGGGTCAGGGGGTAGGTGGGCCCGCGCTCGCGATCGGCGATGATCGCGTCCGCGTTGTCCTGGTAGAGCCCGAGCGTGCTCTCGGGGTAATCGAGCATCCACTGCGGATAGGTGATCGTGGTGTGCACGCGCCGCTCGTCGAGCCACAGGATGACGATGGTGGTGGTGCCGGTCGGCTCCACCCAGGCGAGCTTGTACAGATCCGCGCCCAGCCGCACCATCTTGGCCGGTTGATTCTTCGACCAGCGGCCGAACATGGGCCCGATCAGGCAGCGGAATTCCACCGTCTCCGCATTGCGCACGTACAGCTCGTATTTCCAGCCGTTGTCGTAGGCGTAGATGAGATGACTGCCGATGAGACCGGAGAGATCCCCGGTGGCGGGCGAGCTCGACGGGATGGACGTACCTGTGCTCATCGGTAGCTCCTTGCTCGGAAGGCTTCCCTGCGAGTATCGAGTTCCGCTGGCCAGCGTAACCGCGAAAGTCCCGCGGCCTGGGGTTTTCCCGGTCGAGCCCGGGTCGGCGCACCGTCCGGCGATTAGAACGTGTTCCTGTTATCGTCGAGCGGGCGTCGCACGCGTGTGCTCGACGCGCCCGAAAGTCCTTGGGAGGGAAGCGCTATGCCGTTCGTGACCACCGGTGACGGAGCCGATGTGCACTACCTGGACACCGGCGGCGACGGTCCGGCGGTCATCCTGGTGCACGACATCCTGCTCGACGCCACCCAGTGGCGACCGCAAATGGCATCCCTGGCACCCGATTACCGGGTGATAGCCATCGACACCCGCGGGCACGGCGAAACCCGCGATCCGGGAACACCCTTCGACTACACGCTGCTGGCGCAGGACTGCTGGGCCGTCGCCGACGCACTCGGACTCGGTGCGGTCGTGCTCGGCGGCCTGTTCCACGGCGGCATCGTCGCGCTCCGGGCCGCCCGGCTCGCACCCGCCCGCGTGCGCGGCCTGCTGCTGATCGGCACCCGCGCCGATGCCTACAACCCCGAGGAATACGCCGGATACAAATCGATCCTGCTCAAGCAGTGGGTGCTGGGCGCCGAACCGCTGGAGCCGATCGCCCGCCTCATCGCGGCGCAGATGATCGGCGGCGACGCCGAACAACAGCGCTACTGGCTGGATATATGGGAGCGCTCGGACCGTAGACGGCTCGAACAGGCCATCGTCGCGCTGCTCGAACGCGAGGGTATCGAGAACGATATCGCCGAGATCACCGCACCGGCCCTGCTCCTGCACGGAGCGGGCGATGTCGTCCACACCGCGGCTCGTATGCGGAAACTGGCCGGGCAGTTGGGCGGATCGACCCGCCTCGAAACCATCGACGCCGAGCACGTCACCCACACCGTCACCTGGACCCACCCGCACCTCACCGACCCGCTGATCCGCGAATTCCTGGACGCGCTCTAACTCGGCGGATGCTCGCCACCCCGCGTGACCCCGTGTGTCGTTCGCCGTGCGCTGGCATATTCGCAGCAATCCTTAATGGTCGTCAGCTCCGACTACTGCGCGAGCGAAACTTCGAGCGAAGGAGAAGGGTTACGTGGAGGTCGTCGCAGTCCCGGATGAGGAAATTCTCATCACCTCGGTTACGGATCCGGTTGCCCACGCGCTGTCGGTCGTCGGCCGCCGCTATCGCGTGGCTGACCACTACGAGGTGGGGCGCGAGAAGGTGCGCGAATACGCCCGTGCCGTACAGGATGCGCATCCGGTGCACCGCGTGGACGGCGTGGCGGCCGAGTTCGGCCATCCCGGACTGGTGGCCCCGCCGACCTTCGGCGCGCTGCTGGTCGGCGCGGTGCAGGACGCGCTCGGCGAGATTCTCACCGGCTACGACCTCAGCTCGACCATGCAGACCGATCAGACCTTCGACTATCTGCGGCCGATCGTCGTCGGCGACCGCCTCACCAGCAATGTCTGCCTGCACTCGTTCCGCCAGGCGTTCGGCGGTGATCTGCTCGTGGTCGAGAACATCGTCACGAACCAGCACAGACAGATCGTGCTCAACGCGCGCACCGGTCTGGTCGCCCGATCCGCGCCGTCCGAGGCGAATGCCGGAATCGTGGAATCGCTGTCGAAGATCATGCGCCAGCCGACCCCTCGAATCCGCGCGGTGACCCCGGCCCCCGACCTCCCCGACGCGTCGAGTGCCCCCGCATCGCCGAGCATCCGCACCCGCGCCGCGCATACGGTCTCGGAGGGCGATCGACTACCGGACCGCATCGTCGACCTCACCCTCGGCGACCTGGTCAACTACGCCGGTGTCGCCGGTGACACCAACCCGATCCACTGGCACGGCGACGCCGCCCGCCTGGTCGGCCTGGACGGCACCGTGGCCCACGGCATGCTGACCATGGCCCTGGCGGCGGGATTCGTCACCGAATGGCTGGGCGACCCCACCGCGCTGCGCCATTACAGCGTCCGCATGACCAGCCCCGTCCCGGTCACCGCCCAGGGCCCCAGCACCATCGAATTCCAAGGCCGCGTAAAACAATTCGACCCCGGCACCAATCAGGCCGTCATCGCCCTCACCGCCACGCACGCCGGACGTAAGATCTTCGGCCGCGCCACCGCGACCGTGCGACTCTCCGATCATCCGGCGTGAGCGGAATCGCGCCGCATGCCCGACGCCGGGCGTGCGGCGCGACTAACCTCGACAGGTGTGTCGAACCGAAGTCCACGCGAGCCCGGTGCGGCAGAGCCGTGGACGGCGGCCGATATCCCCGATCTGACCGGTAGGACGGCGGTGGTCACCGGAGCGAGCGCCGGGCTCGGAGCCGAAACCGCGCGCCAACTCGCCGCTCATGGCGCACGGGTGGTGCTGGCCTGCCGCAGCGTGGATAAAGGGGAGTACGTCGCGGCATCGATCCGGCAGCGGAGTCCGGACGCCGAATTATCGGTGGTACAGGTGGATTTGGCGTCGCTGGCATCCGTGCGCAGCGCGGCGGCACGGCTGCGCGAGCGATTCGATCGGGTCGATCTGCTCGTGAACAACGCGGGCACGCTGTTCCGCAATGGGCCGCACAAGACCGTGGACGGTTTCGAGCCGACGTTCGCGACCAATCATCTGGGCCATTTCGCTTTCACCGGACTGCTTTTGGATCTGCTGACCGCCGCACCGGCGGGCCGAGTGGTGGCGGTCAGCAGTCGCGCGGCCGGTTATCGGCGTACCGTCCTGGATCTCAGCGACCTCGCCTATGAGCGGCGCGCGTACAAACCGATGTTCGTCTACGGGCAGTCCAAACTCGCGAATCTCCTGTTCGCCTTCGAATTACAGCGCCGGCTCACCGATGCGGGCGCATCGCTCATCGCCCTCGCCGCCTACCCCGGGGTCGCGGATTCCGATTTCAACAAGAACCTCGGCGGAACGGCACGGTTTCTCGCCAGACCCGAAATGCGCTGGTTCTCCCAACTTCTCACCCAGACCACCGCGATGGGCGCATTGCCGACATTGCGAGCGTGCACCGATCCGTCGATGAATGGCGGCGACTACATCGGGCCCGTCGGCCGGACCAAGGGTCATCCGATCCGGCGCGAGCCCGCCCCGCGGGCGCTGGATCGGCAGCTGGCAAACGATCTCTGGGCGGAATCCGAACGGCTGACCGGTGTGGTCTATCCCTTCCCACTCCCTTGAAGGCATATCCGCGCACAGTCTGTTAACGTCCCGTCTCAGTTCTAATGGCGTGAATTCGATTGGGGCAAGGCATGATTAACGGTGGACCGACTGTCAGGTCGACTGGCGCGCGAGATAGCGGAGAGCCGAGCGCCGCACCGGCACCTGCCCCGCGCAACCCCAGGACGATGTGGCTGGTCGGCGGGGCGGTCGCCGCCGTACTGCTGATCGGTGGCGTTATCGCTGTCGTCGTCACCAATTCGGATTCCTCTTCCGATAACCCCGCGGCCAAGACGATCACCGAACTGCCCGATCAATGCAGCCTCATCTCCCCGGAAACCCTCTCCGCCATCGCCCCCGGTGCGGGCTGCCGCACACAGGCGTTCACCGGTAGATCGATTTCGGTATCCCCGACCTGGACGGTGGAATCAGGTAGGAACGATCCCACCGCGATCAACGTGACGCTCACTCGCACAACCGAACCCAAGCGCATGTACGACGACGCCAAGGGCGCGGTCGACCTGTTCAATTCCGCACACGATATCCAGATCTCGAATCCGCTCCAGATCGGCAACGCGGCGCAGGTGAGCGGCGGCAGATCCCGCATCAATCCCGCACTCTTCGAAGCCCGCGCGATCGGCCGCCTGGACAACGGCGCCGTGGCAACCGTGACCTTCACCTCCGGAATCGACGCCGCCACCGCGGTGGAAGGCGCCTCCCGAGCCCTGTCCGACGCACTCGGAAAGCTCCACTGACAAGATGGCGAACGCGGGTGGCAGGCGCGAAAAGAAGCCACCGTTCGACAAACTGGTGCAGCCCAGGGATCACTTCCTGCGCCTGATGCAGGAACTCGACACCACCGCGCGTGTGGTCGGGAAGAGCCGCAGGGAAATCGCGGCGGCGGTCCATACGAGCCCCGCGACGCTGGCCAAATACTTTCGCGGCGATCGTGAGATGCCCAACTCGGTGCTGGTTGATATCTGCAATGAGCTGGGTATGCCCAAAGCGCTGGCAAAGAAGATCGCCGCGGCCGTACTGCCCGGGCTGGTGCCGGACGAGACCGGCAGCTGGCCCCCGCGGTTCGCGCCGGGCGATATCGCGCTGCTGGAATCGATTTCGGGTCCCGCCTACTTCGCCAAGAACCCCGAGGGCCGGATTATGGCCACCAATAAGTCGTTCAAGGAGTACTTCCCCTGGATGCCGGTGCCGTCGGAGGGAAATCCCGTCGATATGCCCGTGCAGTTGTTCACCAACCCCGGTGCACGTGAGTCGTTCGGCGACTCCTGGGAGTTGATCGCCGGACGGTCCGCGATGTGGTTGATGATCTTCTGCCCCGCGGTGGTTCCGGCGGAGCGAATGGCGGAGATCTTCGACCTGTGCCGCGGGAATCCCGAATTCGAGAAGATGATGTCGGTCATGCCGACCGAAGCGGAGTTCTCTGACATCGTGCTGTCGGTGAAATGTCCCGACGGGGTGCGCCGCGAGCACGCGGTCAAATCCCTGGGGCAGGACTGGCCCGATCCCGCGGCGTGGAGCCTGCACACCATGACCTGTCTGGAATCATGAGGGAATGCCGCGCGGGGAATACCCGGCGGTGGTCGGTGGGTTGGACCGCTGAGGGGATCCCCTGAGATTTCGCAGGTCAACGATGGGTTAGGCTTTGTCGGTTATGAAGTCGGCTTTCCCGGGTCCGGTCGGTGCCCAGACGGTCTACCTCGATCACGCGGCCACCACACCTATGTTTCCGGTCGCTGTCGAGGCGATGACGGCTGTCCTGGGGGCCGGTGGCAACGCGTCATCGCTGCACGGGTCGGGGCGGGCGGCGCGGCGGTTGCTGGAGGAATCGCGGGAATCGATCGCCGCCGGGCTGGGGGCGCGGCCCTCGGAGGTGATCTTCACCTCGGGCGGGACCGAGAGCGACAATCTGGCGGTCAAGGGGATCTACTGGGCGCGGCGCGATGCCGAGCCGGTGCGCACCCGGATTCTGGTCAGCTCGGTGGAGCATCACGCGGTGCTCGATACCGTGGAGTGGCTGGAACAGCATGAGGGCGCGCAGGTGACGTGGCTGGAGGCCGACGCCGAGGGCGTCATCTCGCCGCGGGTGCTGCGCGAGGCGCTGGCCGCGCATGCCGAGGACACCGCGCTGGTGAGCGTCATGTGGGCCAACAACGAGGTCGGAACCGTACAGCCGATCGCTGAATTGGCGGCCGTGGCACAGGAATTCGATGTGCCCATGCACAGTGACGCGGTGCAGGCGGGTGCGCAGCTGCCCATCGATTTCGGCCGGAGTGGTTTGGCCGCGGCGAGTTTCGCCGGGCACAAGGTCGGCGGGCCGCACGGTGTCGGGGTCCTGCTGCTGGGCCGTCAGGTGTCCGCGGTGCCGCTGTTCCACGGCGGCGGACATGAGCGAGATCTGCGCTCGGGGACTTCCGATGTGGCGGGCGCGGTCGGTTTGGCCGCCGCCGTTCGCGAGACGGTCGACGGAATGTCCGCGCGCACAATGGAACTCACCCGGCTTCGGGATCGGCTCATCCATGGCGTGCTGGCGCAGGTGCCCGAGGCCATTCTGAACGGGCCCAGCGGCGACCGGCGACTGCCGGGTAACGCCCACTTCACGTTTCCCGGCTGTGAGGGCGATTCCCTGCTCATGCTGCTCGATGCCGCCGGGATCGAATGCTCGACCGGATCGGCCTGCAATGCCGGTGTCGCCGGACCCTCCCATGTGCTGCTGGCCATGGGCGTGGAACCGCGACTGGCACGCGGGTCACTGCGATTCACCCTGGGACACAATTCGACCGACGCCGATATCGACGCCTTGCTGGCCGCGCTGCCGCAGGTCGTGGATCGGGCGAAGGCGGCCGGAATGGCCGGCGCGAAAGGAGGCTTCTAGAGATGCGAGTGCTTGCCGCGATGAGTGGTGGCGTCGATTCCGCGGTGGCTGCCGCGCGCGCCGTCGAGGCCGGACACGAGGTGGTCGGCGTACATCTGGCACTGTCCGCGAATCCGGGCACGCTGCGCACCGGATCGCGCGGCTGCTGCTCCAAGGAGGACGCCGGTGACGCCCGCCGCGCCGCCGATGTGCTCGGAATCCCGTTCTACGTCTGGGATTTCGCGGACCGCTTCAAAGAAGACGTGATCGACGATTTCGTCGCCGCGTACGCCGCCGGTGAGACCCCCAACCCGTGCCTGCGCTGCAACGAGAAGATCAAGTTCTCCGCGCTCGCGGATCGCGCGGTGGCGCTGGGCTTCGACGCGGTCGTCACCGGGCATTACGCCCGCCTCGAGGACGGCGTGCTGCGCCGCGCGGTGGACGAGGACAAGGATCAGTCCTATGTGCTCGCGGTGCTGACCGCCGAGCAGCTGTCCCGCGCCATGTTCCCGGTCGGTGACACCCCCAAGCCCCGCATTCGCGAGGAAGCCGCCGAACGCGGTCTGGCCGTGGCCAATAAGCCCGACAGTCATGACATCTGCTTCATTCCGTCCGGTGACACCCAGGCGTTCCTGGGTGCGAAGATCGGCATCCGCCCCGGCGCGGTGCTCGATGCCGACGGCACCAAGCTCGGCGATCACAAGGGTGTGCACGAGTTCACCATCGGCCAGCGCAAGGGCTTGGGCCTGCCCGGTCCGGCCGCCGACGGCAAGCCGCGCTACGTCACCGATATCGACTCCGAAACCGGTACCGTGCGTGTCGGTTCCGCCGCGGACCTACAGGTCTGGACGGTGCTGTCCGATCGCGCCATCTGGACCTCGGGTGAAACCCCTGTCGGCGAGATCGAATGCGTCGCCCAGGTGCGCGCGCACGGCGGCACCGCCCCCGCGGTCGCCGAGGCCGTCGACGGCGGTCTCATCGTCCGCCTGCGCGAACCCCTCACCGGTGTGGCGCGCGGTCAGGCCGTGGTGCTCTACCTGCCCGACGCCACCGGCGATCAGGTCATCGGCAGCGGCACCATCACCGGGACCGAGCGCGAACCGCATTCGTACGCAAACGAACTGGTGTCGGACAACGCTCAGTGAGACCGCTCCCGCAGTAGCGGGGGTGATTACCGCTTACCGGCGTCCCGCCCGGTATTGCGGCGTGCCGAGGAGGATGTCGCCGGTGCGACGGGCTCGCGCGGGTTGGTCGGCACCGCGATGTTCCCGGGTATTGCCCGGTGGTAACGTGCGCCGATCCCGGGCCTCGGCCTGTGCCGGTGCGAAGTGCCGGAAATCCAATCTGTAGGGCCGAGTGATACGGGGTACGTGGATGAGCGAGATCGAGAGCGGTTCCGGCGTATTACAGGGCGGCATCGCCACCGGCGTCGGTTCGTGGCCGGGCGCGGATCCGCGCGAGGCCGCGGCCACCGTGGTGGGGGAACTGGCGGCGCTGCCGCATCTGGTGGAGTTACCGGGGCGGGGCGTGGGTTCGGACATGATCGGCCGGGTCTCGGCACTGCTGGTCGATATGCGCTTCGACAGCACCACGCGCGGCTATCGGCTCGCGGTGCGGCCCGGTGCGGTGTCCCGGCGCGCGAACGATCTGCTGCGCGCGGATATGGACGCGCTCGAAGAGGCTTGGGAGACCGCGGGTCTCGCGGGTAGCGGGCGGCCGATCAAAGTGCAGGTCACCGGGCCGTTGACGCTGGCCGCCCAGGTAGAGTTGCCGCTCGGGCATCGGGTGCTCACCGATTCCGGTGCGGTGCGCGATCTTTCGGAATCCCTCGCCGAGGGCGTGGCCGCGCATGCGGTGGAGCTCGGCAGGCGGCTGGGCGCGGATGTGCTCGTGCAGTTCGACGAACCGCTGCTCACCGATATTCTGGACGGCACGCTGCGCGGGGTGAGCGTGCTCAATACCGTGCGCGCCATGCCGGAGCCGGAGGCGCTGCACATTCTCGACACGGTGATCGACGTGCAGCCGGGTCCGGTACTGGTGCACACCTGCGCCGCCAAGCCCGCGCTGGGTTTCCTGCGCCGAAGCGGCGCCGCCGCAATCGGATTCGATATGGCGACCATCGGCGTCAAGGATCTCGATCGGGTCGGCGAACTGCTGGATGACGGCAGGCATCTGGTGCTCGGGCTGGTGCCCACGAGCGCCCCGGACAAGCCGGTCACCTGGCGTGAGATCGCCGAACCCGGTGTGCGCCTGATCGATCGGCTGGGTTTCTCCCGCCGCCTGCTGGCCGAACAGATCCTGGTCTCGCCCGCGTGCGGTCTGGCGGGCGCACCGCTGTCCTGGGCGCGCCAGGCGCTGACCCTGGCCGTCGAAACCGCCGCCGTCTTCGCCGACGAACCGGAGTCGATCAACTTCGAGTGAGCGGCAACGACTTTCACCCCGGCCCCGGGCCGTCTAGCGTCGACGGTGGCCCGTCTGCCTATCGCGGGCCATGGGTCGCGAAGTTGGGGAGTGGGAATCAGTCATGACCGAAGCAGCAGCGCCGGTGCCGGTTGCCGGGGTAGCCATGACCGCGATCGGGATCGCGGTGGTCCGGGCGCGCGAGACCGAGCGGGCGGACCGGCTGTACAGCGATCCGTTCGCGCAATGGTTCGTCGACGCCGCCAAGCCGAGCTTCGCCGAACGATGGGATCAGCTCACACCGGTACTGGACCTGTTCTACCCGGCGCGCACCGTGGCCGTGCGGCTGGTCGATGACCGGGTAAAAGCGGCTGTGCGTGAAGGTATTCGGCAGATCGTCGTATTCGGCGCGGGCCTGGATACCCGGGCCTTCCGAATGGATCTGCCCGCGGAGACGCGGTTGTTCGAAGTGGATCTGCCGGAGACGTTCGCGTTCAAGGAGCCGGTGCTGACGCGCGGCGGGGCCACGCCGCGCTGTGAAAGGCATGTGCTGCCGGTCGATTTGCGCGACGACTGGGCGCACGCGCTACCGGCGCAAGGATTCCGGCCCGAGGAGCCGACGCTCTGGGTGGATGAGGGCGTACTCGGCTATCTGCTACGGCCCGATGCCCGGCGGGTGCTCACGACCCTCGACGAATTGTCCGCCCCGGGTAGCCGTTTCGATCTCAGCAGTTTCGCGGTGGACCCGAACAGCGGTGCGTTCCTGGCGCTGCGGCGACTGGTCTCCGGGTCCGATGCGGGCGAGCCCGAGGCGGCCGGTCTGGGTGCGGACATCGAGGAGTGGCTGCACGAGCACGGTTGGGACACCTCGTACCAGACCTGGGCAGAACAGGCCGCGTCCGTCGGCCGCCCGGACACCGATGGCGGTCGGGAGACCCGCACCATCGCCGCGATCCGCCGCTGAGGCGTTAGTTGCCGGGATTGCGCTGCTGACGGGACCCGAAGTACGGCCGCACGCCCGGATGTGCGAGCTGCCAACGGTCCGGCTTACCCGCCGGATAGGTCACCGGGATCTGATCGCCGACGGCGGGCCACTGGTTGACGTCCCAGGCGAACCGCCCGTACACCTCGTGCGCGACCACCATGGGCCCGGAAATGCTGCCGCTGATGGTCACGTACTGCTCACCGGAGGCGTTCGGGAGCGGGCTCACCCCGGTCACGTACAGGAAGCCGGATTCGGGTTCGGCTATCGGCCCGCTGCCCCGGCCGCGCCGGAACATTGTGATGGTCGCGATCAGCGCACCACCGATCACCAGAACGAATAACAGCTGCATGAGCATGGCACCCACTCTAGGCGCGTCCGGCGGCCCGCGCCGCCGGACGGTTGCTGAAGAGTTGCTTTGAATCGGTCCCGATCGCTCAGTGCGGTTGCAGTTCGGAGGTCCCGATCGCGGTGCGGCGCACGCCCCACACCGTGGTGCGCTTGGTCTGCGACCGCCCGTTGCCGCGATCGATCAGCGTGCGGTTGGCGGTGGTGAACACCAATTGCGCGCCCTGGGTATTGGTTTCGGGATTCTGGAACAGCTGGATGAGGCTGTCCGCGGTCTCGGGCGTGAGGTGTGCGTCGATATCGTCGGCGATGAGCACGCCGCCGGTGTCCAGGGCGTCCAGCATGGGCGGCAGCAGCCGCAGCATGGCCAGGGTGGAGCTGGATTCGTCGGTGATGTCGAACGCGGTGTCGATGCCCTCGTGCACCAGTCCCAGCCCGACGCCGCGCCGGTTGACCATGCGCGAGTACAGCGCATCGCGCGCGGCGAACAGGTTGGAGAGCTCACGCTGCAACAGCACCACGGTGATGCCGTGCTCGAGGAACAGCTCCTCGGCGTAGCTCGCCGATACCGTGCAGGATTCGATTTCCTTTGTGGTGGTGGCGATATCGTTGTCGAGATCGCGTAGGTAATCGCCGTACATGGGGTCGTCGCCGGGGAGCAGCAGATCGGTGATGCCCAGATCGGCCGAGCGCAGCAGTGTCAGCAGCCGCACCGCGTGATCGGTGGAGCGCGAGATGTGGCTGCCCACCCGGTGTGCGATATCGGCCGGATCGGGCTGCCCGCACTGCACCTCCAGCAGCGATTGGAACCAGCGGTAGGCGGGCACCAGGGGTTCTGCGTACAACTGCCCGGACAGGCTCAGCAGCAAGGCATTCGGGCGCACCAGCGGCACCACCGCGCCCAGTCCGTAGCGCGCGGCCTCGAACATGGGACCGATGCGAATATCCTCGCCCGCGCGCTCGAACACGATGCGCTTGCGATTGTGCGGATGCGAATGCAGCCATTCGGCGCTCACATCGGCGTTGTCGAGCCGGAAGCCGTAGGTGTACGGGCAGCCCTCGGCGACGAACTGGGCGATGAATTCCGAAGGGCGGTCCGCGAATCCGAGATGCGGGGTGCGGACCGGACCGGAGAACGGGTCCCAGCCGGTGACGGAGTTGAGCACCGCGTCCCGCATCCGGTCGAGGGCGTCGACGAGGCTGGTCTTGCCGGTTGCGGCAGCGCCGTAGACGGCGGTGACGGGCGCGGCGACCGGGCCGTTGCCGCGGGTGAGCCGCAACTCCTGCGGTTCGGCGAGGGATCGGTGGTTCGCCACCTGAAAACTGCGCAACACCCTGGTCATCCTGCCGGTACGCGGGCGTTAAAGCGACTCGCCCGTATCGGACATGTTTCGCAAGAATGGCTTCCATTGACATGCATCCGAATGGTTGCCTATTATCAAATAGGCAACCCAATGGTTGCATGAAGTGCTCGAGTTCGAATGAGGTGCAGGTGGACGAGGTTTTCAAGGCGCTGTCGGACCCCAGCCGCCGCCGGCTGCTGGACAGTTTGAACGACCGCACCGGCCAGACCCTGCGCGAACTCTGTGCGGAATTGGAGATGACCCGTCAGGCCGTCAGTAAGCATCTGGCGGTGCTGGAGGCCGCGAACCTGGTCACCATTCGGTGGCGCGGCCGCGAAAAACTGCACTACCTCAATGCCGAACCGGTGAACGCCATCGCCGAGCGCTGGATCAACCGCTATGACCGCGGCCGGGTGCACGCCCTGGCCGACCTCAAAACCGCATTGGAGAGCGCCACCATGAGTGAGGAATTCGTCTACACCACGTACATCCGGACCACCCCCGAGCGGCTCTGGCAGGCCCTCACCGATCCGGCCTTCACCCGCCGCTACTGGGGCGCCACCTTCGAAACCGATTGGCAGCCGGGCTCATCCATGACCTGGGAGCAGCAGGGCTGGGTGAGCAAGGATCCCGAACAGGTGATCGTCACCGCCGACCCCTACACCACCCTGTCCTACACCTGGCATACCGTCGACAAGGCGTTCGCCGACCAATTCGGTTTCAGCGCCGAGGATTTCGAGCGGCTTTCCACCGAGCCCCGCTCCACCGTCACCTTCGAACTCACACCCGTGGGCGAGACGGTGAAACTCACGGTGCTGCACAACGGCTTCGGCCCCGAAAGTCTCATGCTCGCGGGTATCCGCGAGGGCTGGCCCGGCATCCTGTCCAACCTCAAGACCCTGCTGGAAACCGGCGAGACCCTGCCCGAACCCACCGAGGACTGAGCCGCCGGGCGCGTTATTCGGCTGCGAGAGCGGCGAATTCGTCGATGAGCGGACCGTGCCGATCGGCCGCCCACGCCAGGCTCACCTGTCCGTCCGCGATATCGGAGACGGGGATGTAGGTGACATCGGGCCGGGTGTAGAAGGTCGCGACCGACAGCGGCAGGAACGCGATCCCGCGCCCGGCCGCCACATGTTCGAGCTTCTCCTCGACGCTGCGGTACACCGGTACCTGGGGCTGCTCCGATTCGCCTGTGACAGCACGCCATTCGGGGACGATGTCGATATTCTGCAACAGCACGTCCCCGGCCAGATCCGCGATCTCCACCGATTGCTTACCGGCCAGGCGATGTCCGATGGACACCACCACGACCCTGGGCTCGGTGTACAACTCGCGCACGCGGAGTCCGGCGGTGTCGATGGGCGGGCGCACGAAGCCGATATCGACCCGCCCGTCGTGCAGCACCGTGATCTGGTCGTCCCAGGTGGTGCGCACCAGTTCGATATCGAGGCCGGGATGCCGCGCGGCGAGTGCGCGCACCGGCGCGGTGACGATCAGCCCGGGCATGAATCCCACTGTGAGGGAATCGGTTCCGCGTGCCGCGCGCACTGCCCGGCGCTGTATCGCCTGGGCGTCGAGGAGCAGTCGCCGAGCATCGGTGAGCAGTTGTTCGCCCGCCGCGGTCAGCACCGTGCCGCGCCGATCCCGCTCGAACAACGGCACCCCGAGTTCCTGTTCCAGGGCGCGAATCTGCCGGGACAGCACCGGCTGAGCGATATAGAGCCGCTCGGCGGCGCGGCCGAAATGCAGCTGCTCGGCCACGGCGACGAAATAGCGCAGCTTGCGGAGATCGAGATCGCCCATGATGCCCTCAGGGTATTACAGCGGTGGATATAGGTCTTGGACGGATGGCACCGCCCGAGCCGAGAGTGGCAGGACAGTTTCCGATCGAAAGGCACACCACATGTCCCTCACGGACCAGCACGTAGTCGTCCTCGGCGGTACCTCCGGCATCGGTTTCGCGGTCGCGGCCGGGGCCGCCGAACAGGGTGCGCGGATCACCGTCGTCTCCAGCCGCGAAGAATCGGTGAAACGCGCCCTGGCCGAATTGCCCTCGGGCGCGGCCGGTCTCGTGGCCGATCTCGGCGATACCGCACGGATCGGCGAACTGTTCGAGGAGATCGGCCCGTTCGATCATCTGGTCTACACCGCAGGTGAGGCGCTGCTGCTCTCGCCGCTCGCGGATCTGGATCTCGCCGCGGCCCGAAAGTTCTTCGAACTCAGGTACTTCGGCGTGCTCGCCGCCGTCCAGGCCGCCGCATCGCGGGTGCGACCCGGCGGTTCCATCACCCTCACCACCGGTACCGCGAGCCCGCGCCCCGTACCCGGTTCCACGGTGCCGTCCAGCCTCTGCGGTGCGATCGAGGCCCTGACCCGTGCTCTCGCAGTCGAATTGGCCCCGATCCGGGTGAACGCGGTCATGCCCGGCGTCGTTCGCTCCCCGCTCTGGGCGCTCCCGGAGGAGGTGCTCGCGGACTTCTACCGGGATACCGCCGCGAACACGCCGCTGGGCCGCGTGGGGGAGGTGCGAGAAATCGCCCGGGCGTTCCTGTTCCTGTTGGAGCAGCCGCACGCGACCGGCAGCATCGTCACCCTCGACGGCGGCGCGGTGCTGGCCTGAGCCGAGGTGGGCGCGAGGTCCGATCGCTGATCGCACGCGGTACCGGGCCAACCCGATCAGCGTGTCAGGCCGTAGGCGTGGTTCGGCCTGATCCGGACCACCGCGCGCCGATCGGCCACCATCGCCCGGCGGTAATCGTCCCAATCGGGATGTTCACCGCTGACCGCCCGGTAGTAGGCGATCAATTCCTCGACCGTGGCGTCCTCGGGCTCGGCTGCCACGGGGGACACCTCGGCCTCGCCCTCGAGGACCACGTACGACCAGAAGTCGGGACTGCTCACGTGCAGCGCGGCCCAGGGCTCCCGGACGAGATTGAAGTACTTGGCCCGATCGGCGGTGATCGAGATGCGGATCAGCCCGTCGTCCCCGACCCAGTGCGTCACATTCGACTGCTGCGGCCGCCCGTTCTTGCGAATGGTGGTCAGGATCGAGTTGTGCTGCGGGCGCGCGAATTCGATCGCGGTGGCGATGTCCATACCGCGGACAACCCGCCCGCCCGGACCGGTGTTCCCGGTCCCGGATAAATGTCCGCGCGACCCGCGCGACGTGCGGGAATGCTGCGCGAAGGTGTCGGTGGGCTGGGCTAATGTGCAGGTTGTGAGCGAATCGGGCATCGACATCACCCCGGCGAGTGGGGACGAGCGCGTGGCGTGGCAGCAGCTGGCGGAGCAGGTGCGCGATCACCAATTCCGGTACTACGTGCGGGACGCGCCGATCATCACCGATGGCGAATTCGATGAGCTGTTCCAGGCGCTGGTGGCCTTGGAGGAGGCGCATCCGGATCTGCGCACACCCGATTCGCCGACCCAGGTGGTCGGCGGCGGATTCACCACCGAATTCGCGCCGGTGGATCATCTGGAGCGGATGTACTCGCTCGACAATGTGTTCAATGCCGACGAGATGCGCGCCTGGATCACCCGCGTCGAGGTGGAGACCGGAGCCGATACGCATTTCGTCTGCGAGGTGAAGATCGACGGCGTCGCGCTGAACCTCGTCTACGAGGACGGCAAACTGGTGCGCGGCGCGACCCGCGGCGACGGGCGCACGGGTGAGGATGTCACGCTCAATGCCCGCACCATCGACGATATCCCGCACGAGTTGATCGGCACCGACGAGTTCCCGGTGCCCAAACTGCTCGAGGTGCGCGGTGAGGCGTATATGACGCTCGCCGATTTCGAGAATCTGAACGCCTCGATCGTCGCCGAAGGTAAACCGCCGTACGCGAATCCGCGCAATACCGCCGCCGGATCGCTGCGCCAGAAGGATCCCGCCGTCACCGCGCGCCGCCGCCTGCGCATGATCTGCCACGGCTTCGGCCGCACCGAAGGCTTCAGTGCCGCATCGCAATACGAGGCGTACCGGGCGCTGGCGGCCTGGGGGCTGCCGGTCTCCGCGCACACCATTCGGGTCCAGGGCATCGAACCGGTGCTGGAGCGCATCGCCTACTGGGGTGAGCATCGGCACGATATCGAGCACGAGATCGACGGCCAGGTCATCAAGGTCGACGATTTCGCACTGCAACGCCGCCTCGGCGCGACCTCGCGGGCCCCGCGCTGGGCCATCGCGTACAAGTACCCGCCCGAGGAAGCCACCACCAAACTCCTGGACATCCAGGTGAATGTCGGTCGTACCGGCCGGGTTACGCCGTTCGCGGTCATGCGGCCGGTGACGGTCGCGGGTTCCACCGTGGCCATGGCGACCCTGCACAATGCCTCCGAGGTGGTGCGCAAGGGCGTGCTCATCGGCGATACCGTCACCATCCGCAAGGCCGGTGACGTTATCCCCGAGGTGCTGGGTCCGGTGGTGGACGCGCGCACCGGCGATGAGCGCGAATTCATCATGCCCACGCACTGCCCCGAATGCGGTACCGAACTCGCTCCCGCCAAGGAGGGTGATGCCGATATCCGCTGCCCGAATCAGCAGTATTGCCCGGCGCAGTTGCGGGAGCGGGTATTCCACGTCGCGGGTCGCGGCGCGTTCGATATCGAGGCGCTCGGTTATGAGGCCGCCATCGATCTGCTGAAGTCCGGCGCGATCGAGGATGAGGGCGATCTGTTCGCCCTCGATGAGGAAAAGCTGCTCGGCACAACGCTTTTCACCAATAAGAGCGGCACGCTGTCGCAGAACGGCAAGCGGCTGCTGCAGAATCTGGAATCGGCCAAGGATCGCCCGCTGTGGCGGGTGCTGGTGGCACTGTCCATCCGCCACGTCGGCCCCACGGCCGCAAGGGCTTTGGCGTCCGCGTTCGGCAGTATGGACAGCATTCAGGAAGCCACCGATGAGGAGCTGGCCGCCGTCGACGGCGTCGGCCCCACCATCGCCACCGCGCTCGAGGAATGGTTCACCGTCCAGTGGCATATCGACATCGTGGACAAATGGCGGGCCGCCGGCGTCCGCATGGCCGATGAGCGCGATGAATCCATCGAGCGCACTCTCGAGGGCCTGTCCATCGTGGTCACCGGTTCCCTTCAGGACTTCACCCGCGACGGCGCGAAGGAGGCCATCCTGATCCGCGGCGGTAAGGCAGCTGCCTCGGTCTCCAAGAAGACCGCCTACGTCGTCATCGGGGAGGCCCCCGGCTCCAAGGCCGCCAAGGCCGAGGAACTGGGCGTCCCCATCCTCGACGAAGCGGGCTTCAAACGCCTCCTCGCGGATGGCCCCGAAGCGGTCTCGTGATCGAGTGTCCAATGGTGTTGGGGGTGTGGGGTTCGAGGATGGAGTGGTGATGAGTGACGCGGGTGTGACGATCCGGGATGTCGAGCCGCGGGAGTACGCGGCCGTCGGGGCGCTGACCGTGGATGTGTACGTCGGCGAGGGCCATGTGAATCCCGAAAGCCCCTATGTCGCGGAGCTCGGCGATACCGCGACGCGGGCCGCGAGCGCCGAGATCCTGGTGGCGGTCGCGGATGGCGATGTGGTCGGTTCGGTGACGGTGGCGCGCGCGGGTACCGAGTTCGCCGATATCGCTCGCGAGGGTGAGCTGGAATTCCGAATGCTGGTGGTGGGCAAGCAGGGTCGCGGGCTCGGCGTCGGAACGGCGCTGGTGCGCAAGGTGATCGATATCGCGCGCACGGAGGGCTGGCGGGCGGTGGTGCTGACCACCATGCCGACCATGCTCGATGCCCGCCGCCTCTACGACCGGCTGGGCTTCGAGCATGTGCCGGAACGGGATTGGAAGGCCATGAGCGGGCTGCCGCTGACGGTCATGCGACTACCGATGCAGTGATGCGGACACGCGTGTGCCCGAGTCCATCGGAGCGAATCACGATGGACCCGGGCGCGGATCCCGGTCGAGGCAGGCAGCCCTGACAGGGGTGGTGCGGATCCCGGTCCACAAGTACGCCGGGATGGCTGGGTCGGTCGGGCATGCCCCGCGTGGTGCGGCCGAGTGGGCATGCCCGGGTGGTGCGGGGCTAGGTGAGCGCCCCGTCGATGCACAGGCTGGCGGTGCGCCAGGTCGGTGCGGGCTTGGGGGAGTCGAACTTCCAGTCCGAGATGGGTGTGGCGGCCTTCCACATCAGCCCGCCGCCCGGTATGCGCACCACCTGGTAGACGTCATCGGTGCCCTCGATGAGCTGGTTGCCGGTGCAGTAGTCGTTGTAGGCGGTGCCGGGTTGTCTTGCGCCCGGGCTGAATTGGCCGAGCGGGTTGGCGATCGCGCCGGGGGTGGCGGCGGTGCTCGCCTTGGCGGTCTTGCCCTCACCGAACCAGTAGGGCTCATTCGCCTGGTTGCCGCAGCGGTAGGTGGATCCGCCCGCGACGACGGTCTTGCCGACGGCGTAGGGCTGTCCGGCCCACAGGCAGCTGGCCCCCGGGCGTGCGCCGCGGGTTTCGGCTTCGGCGGTGCCCGCGACGAAAGGTAGTGCGGCCGTGGTCAATACGGCGACGGCCAGCGGTGCGAGGGTGCGGCGGCGGGGCGCGATGGTGATGGTCATCTCAGCACCAGCTCGCCTGGGCGCGGCAGACGGTCCAGCTGCCATCGGGATTCGCATTGGTATTCCAGGTGGTCTGATCGCCGCCATTGGGGCGATTGCGCGTGGGTTCGGGTGGGGTGGCGCGCATTTCGCGCAGGTACTGCTGATGCTGGTTGCGCAGTACGGGATTGGAGTCGGTGTGGTGGAAGCCCATCGGATCGATGGCGTGCATACCGGTGCCGCCCATATTCGGCGGAGCGTTGCGGCTCGGCGCGGAGCGGGTGCTGTCCCGCGCGCCGTCGTCACGGGAGAGTGATTCCGCGGTGGCGGCGCCCGCGGTGATGGTGGCGGCGGCGGTGGCGCCGATGACCTGTGCCAGGGTCAGGGTTACGCGGCGGAGGTTCGAGGTCGAGCGATTGTGCTGCATGGGCGTCATTGCCTCTCTGCTATCTACGTACCTACACCGTAGATGACCTACGTAGCTGAATAGTAGGTAAAAGCTGAGAAGATGGTCCCGAAACGATGACGGACGCGAAAACGCCTGCCGCACAAAGGAATCGCGCCGGTGCGAGTTGACTCACACCGGCGCGATTCGAGAAGTACTAGCCCAATACCGTGGCGATTATCCCCGCGAGGTAGCCCAGCCGTGCCACTTCGGACGGCCGGAAATCGGGTCCGCCCGGGCGGCCCAGCAGCAGCACCTTGCCGGTATTGCCCAGCGGCGCGGCGGCCAGTTTGGTGTCCATATCGCGCCACAGCTCCGGCACCCACTCGCCCTCACCGTCGAGTACGGCGGGCTTCTCCAGGGGCATCCACGGGGCCTCGGCGGCCTGCGTGGACGGCGCGCTCTGGCTGCCGACCACCCGGTACGCGCCGGACGGGCCCATATCGATGACCGTGCTCCAGCCCACCCGCAAGACGCGGGGTACGCCGTCGACCAGCACCTGCAACCGGTCGTCGCGCGCATTGGCGACCTGGTCGATGAGTTCGAGCTCGCGATGCGTGTCCAGCATGCCCGAGTACGGGCGGAGCGAATCCACCTGTACGTCGTGCAGCGACTCCGCCGCCGTGATGAGTGTGTCCGGAAGAGCGCCCGACGGTACCTCGACCACTATGTCGTCGATCGCGAAACCGTCACCGCGTTCGACGACATCCAGTGAAAGGATGTCGGCGCCCACGGAACCCAGCGCGAGTGCGAGCGAACCGAGACTGCCTGGACGATCCGGAAGTTGCACGCGAAGCAGGTATGACACGTGCCTTCCTTTCATTCCTCTGCGACCGAAACTTTCGGACGGGTACCCGAGTCCCGCAATATTTACACCCTCGGGTCATGGTTATCGAATCGAAGGGAACCGTGTGACCCGGGCCACTTACCGATCGGTCACCTATCAATTCGGGGCGTCTCCGATAACGGTATCGCGGGCCGTGATTCGGCGCCGGGCGACACCTGTCACCGCCGGTCCGACACGCCCCGCTAGGCTGTCACGAGTCGAATCACCATGCTCGAACCAGTCGAAAGGGGTCCCGCGGTGCCCGCCATCTCCAGGGACGAGGTCGCTCATCTCGCCCGGTTGTCCCGGCTCGCTTTGACCGATGACGAACTCGATCTGTACGCCGGTCAGCTGGATTCCATCCTGACCCACGTCGCACAGATTTCCGAGGTCGCCGCGGCCGATGTCCCCGCCACCGCCTCCCCGAATCCGGCCACCAATGTGACCCGCCCGGATGTGGTGCAGCCGTGCCTGACTCCCGAGCAGGCGCTGTCCGGCGCGCCCGCGGTCGAGGAGCAGCGGTTCCTGGTTCCGCAAATTCTGGGAGAAGGCGAATGACCGACCTGACCAAGCTGAGCGCGTCCGCGCTCGCGGAGAAGATCCATGCCCGCGAGGTGTCCTCGGTCGAGGTGACCGAGGCGCATATCGCGCGCATCGCCGAGGTCGACGGCGAGATCAACGCCTTCCTGCACGTCGCCGGTGAGGCCGCGCTGCTGACCGCCGCCGAGGTGGATCGCGAAATCGCCGGTGGCAAGACCGCTTCCGCGCTGGCGGGCGTGCCGCTCGCGCTCAAGGACGTCTTCACCACCACCGATATGCCGACCACCTGCGGGTCGAAGATCCTCGAGGGCTGGACCGCGCCGTACGACGCGACCGTCACCGCGCGACTGCGCGCGGCCGGCATCCCGATCCTCGGCAAGACCAATATGGACGAGTTCGCCATGGGCTCCTCCACCGAGAACTCCGCGTACGGGCCGACCCGAAACCCGTGGGACACCACCAGGATTCCGGGTGGTTCCGGCGGCGGTTCGGCGGCGGCACTGGCCTCGTACCAGGCTCCGCTGGCGATCGGCACCGATACCGGCGGTTCCATCCGCCAGCCCGCCGCGGTCACCGCGACCGTCGGCACCAAGCCCACCTACGGCACCGTATCCCGGTACGGCCTGGTCGCGTGCGCGTCCTCGCTGGATCAGGGCGGGCCGTGCGGGCGCACCGTGCTCGATACCGCGCTGCTGCACGAGGTCATCGCCGGGTACGACCCGCGCGACTCCACCTCGCGCAATGTGCCGGTGGCCCCGGTGGTCGCGGCCGCGCGCGAAGGCGCGAAGGGTGATCTGTCGGGCGTGAAGGTCGGTGTGGTCAAGGAACTGCACTCGGACTCCTACCAGCCCGGTGTGATCGCCTCCTTCGATGCCGCCGTCGCACAGCTCAAGGATCTGGGCGCCGAGGTCATCGAGGTGTCCTGCCCGAACTTCGAGCACGCGCTCGCGGCCTACTACCTGGTCATGCCGTCCGAGGTGTCGTCCAACCTGGCGCGCTTCGATGCCATGCGGTACGGCCTGCGGGTCGGCGATGACGGTACGCACAGCGCCGATCAGGTCATGCAGCTCAGCCGTGCGGCCGGATTCGGCCCGGAGGTCAAGCGCCGCATCATGATCGGCACCTACGCGCTGTCGGCCGGTTACTACGACGCCTACTACGGTCAGGCGCTCAAGGTCCGCACGCTCATCGCGCGCGACTTCGACCGCGCCTACGAATCGGTGGATGTCCTGGTCTCCCCGACCAGCCCGTTCACCCCGTGGAAGCTCGGCGAGAAGGTCAACGACCCACTGGCCATGTACCTCTCGGACCTGTGCACCCTGCCCACCAACCTGGCCGGGCACTGCGGTATGTCGGTGCCGTCGGGTCTCAGCGCGGACGACGGCCTGCCCGTCGGCCTCCAGATCATGGCCCCGGCACTGGCGGACGATCGCCTGTACCGGGTCGGCGCGGCCTACGAGGCGGCCCGCGGCGATATTGCCTGACCCCTCCGATCGCATAGTGCGATAAACGAATTCGGCTCCCGGCTGACACTGTCAGCCGGGAGCCGTCGTTTGCGGGTCCGCGGTACGTCAGCAGCTGCCAAGTGCGCCACCCTGATCGGTGCCGTAGCGGTGGCCGTGACCGGCGGGAGCGTCAAGGGCCGCGAGCAGATCTGCGCTGGTTTGCAGGAAGCTCAGCATTGGGAGCCATTGCGGGACAGGGGCGTCCGGGCGGGTGCCGGTGAGATTCGGCGGGCTCCACAGCAGTGACGGGGACCAGTGCACGACCGGGTCGGAGGCGTTCGCGAGGATTGTCGCCCCGCCGCGATGGACATCGTTGGCGGGCGGTCCGGCCCACAGCACCGCGCAGGCGCGACGGTCCTGTTCGGCGTCGGTGGCGAAGATCGAATTGCCGCCGAGCGCGCCCAGGCTCTGACCGTAGACGTAGAGCTTCGGCGGATGCGGGAGAGTCGAAATCCGTTGTTCCACAGCCGTGAACAGGGCCCGGGCGGATTCCTCGGCGGCCGCGCGGCCGAACATGAAGGTGACCCAGCTGGGGGCGTCCGAGTACTGCACTCCCACCAGCGCCACATCGCCGCCGAACCGCTGATCCAATCCGGTGGCCGCTTCACCGTCGATCCACCCGGACCCGGTCGGCACGGTCGCCACCAGGTTCGCCCGCTCCAACCCGCCCGAACGCTCCAACTCCCTAATCGCCAGCGCCACACGCGCGTTCAGATCCGGTGCGGAATTCAGCCCCACGTACACCCGCACACTCTGTGCGGGCGATCCGGAGACGAACTTGCGTCCCTGCGAACCGAGCGAGGGCCAACTGGCCGCCGACACCGGACTCCCCGACCGATTCGGCGAAACCGGCTGCACCAGCGTCGGATCCACATAGGCATTGGCCGCCGCATACGACGCCTTGCGCCAATCCACCACGGTGGGCACCACTACGAACTGCGCCGTCACCGCGAGGGCGACCACTGCCAGCAGACTCCGCAACCGACCCAATCGCCGTACCGCCCAGCGAATTCCGAGGCAGATCCCGACCACCAGCCCGACGATGGCCGTCGACCACATCGCCCACTGCACCCAGTACAGGGGACCGACCGGTGAGACATCCATCGCATCACGCAATCGGTTCTGCCAATGCTGTGCCCACGCCATCGCGACCGCCGTCACCGGACCCGCCGCCAACAGCGCGGGCAACCGCAAACGCTCCCGCATCGTGCCCCGCTCGAACCCCATCCGGCGCACAGCGATTCGGCCGAGTCCGACCACGCCCAGACCGATCAGCACCAGCAGTGCCGTCACAATCCCCTGTGCCGAGGGAGTCCGCGGCAACAGTCCCGGAGCCAGCGACGCCAGCACTCCGAAACCGACCCCGAGCGTCGTTCCTGCCCGTGGCCAGCCGAATCGCCAAGGCGCACGTCCGTTTTCGGATATGGATTCGAGCCGCCCGGACTCACGGACCCGCTCGTCCCGGGAGACCGCGTCCGGCCCGCTTCCCGCGTCCGCCCGTGCGGTGGCAAGTGCGCTCAACGCTGCCCCGTCAGCGCCTACTCGACCGTTGCGCCGGGTATCGTTCGTCGCGAGAATGACGTCGCTCCGCTCGGCTCCGCTTCTTCCGGGTCTGTGGCCGCCGTCGCGATGGGCCGGCGCCGCGGCGGTGGTTGTCGAATCGGCTACGACGCCTGCGCCACCGGATGTATTCGCCCGCGGTGAATCGGGTCGCGCGGCATTCTCGCTCTTTGGCCGGTCACCCGTTCGCGCCGACTCGGACTGTTCGATGTGTGTGCTCACAGCGTCACCGCCTGCGCCAGGGGCATGCGCGAAGTCGATGCCGAATTGATCGCGGTCGGCAGCGAGCGGCGGGACCTGCGGGCGAAGAAGGTTGCGGTGGCGGCGAATACGGCCGCCAGGAGGCCGAAGGCGCTGTAGCGGACGATCGGGGAGGGGGCGCTATCGGTGGAGTCGAACATGGCCTCGTGGACGGGGACGCCGTAGTCCTGGCGGGCGGAGTTCAGGTCCACGAAGGTGGCGGCGACTCCGGCCATGAGCTGGCACTGAGCGCGGGAGAGGGCGTCGGCGCGGGTCAGGCAGGATTCGTGCATGCGCTGATCCAGTGCGGCGTCGGCGGTTTGGCGCGCCCAGGGGCCCAGGGGCTGGCCGTGGCTATCGGCGTAGCGGAGCATGTCGTAGCCGAGATCGTGTGCCTTGCAGGCGGTGTCGAATTCGCGGGGGAGCGGGATGGGCGAGGAGCAGTCACCGTTGGGGTTGACCAGCATGCCCGCCTCGATGACCGGGCGGTAGCCGAACTCCGCGACGAAGCTGTCCGCGATGGCGCTCGGATCCGGCTGCGTGGCAGTCGATTCCATGATCCCGATGCGGGCGGCCGCGTCCTCAGCGATCACCGGCGCGGTCGCGGCGGCTCCCGCCGACGGAGCGAAAGCCACTGCGACGGAGAACAATACGGTCGCCGCACCCGCGAGCATGCCGACCCGGTGCAGTCGGCTGGCGCCTGGAGCATCAGCGCGTCGTGCATGGGTGCCGGAGCCCGGCAGATCCGCCGCATCATCGTGGCGGCGCGGTGTGTGATCCGCGGTGGGCGCGATCGGCTCAACGATGTGATCGGTCGCGAAGCGGCCTGCGCGATGGCCGTTGTCAGGGGTGGAAATGCCTGCGCCGGTGGTGCGGCTCGCGCCGGCCGCGGGCTGGGTATCCAGGTCCGGAGTGCCCGGGTGGGACGGGAACGCTCTCATGGCCAAGACGCTAGGAATGCGGGTGACCGGGGGGCTTCACGCTGCGGGGGTGTTCGGTGGTGGGTGAGGTGGGGGAGGGCGGGGTGCGACTGATACCGGGGTAGGGGGTGCAAGATGAGCCGGGGGTATGAGGTGCGAGGGCCGGGAGTTCTCTACCGTCGAGGGCATGGTCGGTAACTTGGGCAAACGGGTGAATTCGGGGCGAGCTCGGCAGTGGGTCGACATCGTCACGGTGTTCGTCGCGCTGGTCTTCATGGCGGTGGCGTGGCCGACACTGCAGCTCACCCATCAGGTGCCGGCGGCGGCGATGCCGTTCATCGCCGGATTCGCGGCCTTCCCGGTGCTGCTGGTACGGGTGAATCCGGCGCTGGGCTGGGCGGTCTCGGCCGGATCCGCACTGCTCATCTCACTGGCGGTACCGCATCAGCCGGGCAATACGCTGCCGTTCCAGGTGGTGCACATCCTGTCGCTGTTCGTCCTGGTCTTCGCGGTCGCGGTGCGCGCGCCCATGCAGATCGTCGGCGTGGCCTGGCTCGCGACCTCCCTGCTGATGGCCACCACCATGGCCCAGACCGGGGACAGTTTCGCCGAGGCCGGATTCGGCTGGCCCATCGCCATCACCGGGCTGGTGATCTTCGGCCTGCTGGTGCGCTGGGTGGTGGTGTCCCGGCAGCAGCTGCTCAAACAGTCCGAGGAGACCGAACTCGAGCGTGCCCGCCGCGCGATCCTGGAGGAGAAGGCGCGCATCGCCCGCGATCTGCACGATGTGGTCGCGCACCATATGTCCATGGTGGTGGTGCAGGCGCAGACCGCGCCCTACCGCATCGAAGGGCTCTCCCCGGCCGCGTGCGAGGAATTCGAATCCATCGGTTCGGGAGCGCGCGCCGCGCTCAACGAGATTCGCGGACTGCTGGGCGTGCTGCGCAGTGACGGGCAATTGCCCGAGCACGCACCGCAACCCACCGCCACCGATGTGCTCGCCCTGCTCGAGGGTGCGCGCCGCGCCGGGGTGCCGCTCACCTGGACCATCGACGGGAATCTGGACGCGATCCCGGACACCACCGGTCTCGCGCTGTATCGCATCGCGCAGGAATCGCTGGCCAATGCCTCCCGGCACGCGCCCGGCGCCCCGGTCTGGGTGCGCATCACCACCGCGGCCGCGCTGAATCTGTCCATCGCCAATGACCGCCCGCACAGCGCACCGCATACCGATCACGTCGGCGGCAGCGGTATCGCGGGTATGCAGGCCCGGGCCGTCGCGGTCGGCGGCAACCTCACCGCCGCACCGCGTTCCGACGGTGGCTTCGAGGTGCGGGCGGAGTTGCCGCTGACGCCCGGTGTCGCCACCGTGAGCGGGCGGGCGGACCTGCACCCCGCCATCTGATTCGTGCGATTCGCGTCCCCCGCACCGCCCGTGCGGGGGACGCGGTCGCGTATGGACGGGGCAGCGCCGGGTCCCGCTCGGCGATCCGATTCGCCGGATATCGCGGCGCGTCGGGGTGCGAAGTCGATGTGGCTGAGGCTCTCCGGCGCGTGGCGTGGCAAACTCGGTTGGGTGCGTGAGGTGGGACTGTGGCGATAACGGTGTTGATCGCCGATGATCAGGCGATGGTGCGCGCGGGTTTCGGCGCGCTGCTGGCGGCGCAACCCGATATCAGCGTGATCGGGGACGCCCCCGATGGGAAAGCCGCTGTGGCGGAAGCGAAACGGCTGCGCCCGGATGTGGTGCTGATGGATGTGCGCATGCCGGAGATGAATGGGCTCGATGCCGCGCGGGCGATTCTGTCCGCCAATTTCGATCCGCCGGTGCGGGTGCTCATGCTCACCACCTTCGATATCGACGATTACGTGTACGAGGCGCTGGGCATCGGCGCGAGCGGATTCCTGCTCAAGGACGCGCCCGCCGAGGAACTGGTGCGCGCGGTGCGCGTGGTCGCCGCCGGTGACGCGCTATTGGCCCCGACGGTCACCCGCCGGCTCATCGCCGATGTCACCAAGCGCCGCAATCGCCGTGCGCCCGCGCCCGCGCTCGGGGTTTTGACTCCCCGCGAGCGGGAAGTGCTGGAACTGGTCGCGCGCGGGCTGTCCAACGCGGAGATCGCCGAGAATCTGTTCGTGGCCGAGCAGACCGTGAAGACCCATGTCTCCAAGGTTTTCGCCAAACTGAATCTGCGCGATCGCGCGCAGGCGGTGGTACTGGCGTACGAATCCGGCCTGGTGACACCGGGCTGAAATCGGGCCGGTCGGACGGTATTTTGCGCGGTAGGCTCACGGACTCGAACGTCACCGGAAGGGGGTCGTCACAGTGTTGAACAACGGTGACGTATTCGCCGGTTTCACCATCGAGAGGATGCTCGGTCAGGGCGGTATGGGGTCGGTGTTCCTGGCCAGGCATCCGCGGCTGGGGCGGCTCACCGCACTCAAACTGCTGAATCGGGAACTCTTCGCGGACAGGGAGATTCGCGCGCGCTTCGAGCGCGAGGCGGATCTGGTGGCGCAACTGGACCACCCCAATATCGTCGAGGTGTACGACCGCGGCACCGAGGATGAGCAGCTGTGGATCTCCATGCAGTTCATCGACGGCGTGGACGCGGCCGGGGTGAATGTCACGCAGTTGCCGCCCGAGCGCGCGGTGCAGATCATCGAGGGTGTCGCGGACGCACTCGATTACGCGCACGCGCGCGGTGTGCTGCATCGGGATGTCAAGCCCGCCAACATCATTCTGGCCCGGGCGGTCGCGGGTCACGGTGAGCGCGTCTTCCTCACCGATTTCGGCATCGCCCGCCTGCGCGAGGATTCCACCCATCTCACCCAGCGCGGCATGTTCACCGCCACCCTGGCCTACGCCTCCCCGGAACAGATGACCGGCGGCCACCTCGACCACACCACCGACCAATACTCCCTGGCCTGTGCCCTTTACTGGCTCCTTATCGGCGCGGGCCCCTACGACTCCCCGCATCCGGGCGAACTCATCCGCGGCCACCTCCAACTCCTCCCACCCCCGGTCTCCCTGCGCCGCCCCGGCCTCACCCAGGCCATGGACGCCGTCCTCACCAAGGCCATGGCCAAACGCCCCGCCGACCGCTTCCCCTCCTGCTCCGATTTCGCCAAGGCCGCCCGCCACGCCCTCACCAACACCACCCCCCTGCACCCGCCCGGCTACCCGGGCCAGCCCTACAACGTCGCCGTGCCCGTCTACGGCGCCCCACCGGCGGGCGCCTATCCCGCCGCCCCACCCGCCTATTCCCCTGCGCCCCAGAACTACCCGCCACAACAGCCCCCGGCCGTACCGCCCCAGGGCTACCCGCCCGCACCGCAGCCTGGCCAGCCCCCCGGCGCGGCACCTGTTCCCGCCCAGTCATATTCACCAGCCCCCCAGCCGGGTGCGGTACCCGCCCAGGCGTATCCGCCCGTAGCGCCGAACTATCAGATCCAGCAACAACCGCAGGCCCCAGCCCAGCCCGGTGCGGTCCCCTCGGGTCCTCAGCCACCCTTCGCTCCGGTCGGCCCGCCTGTCGCCGCGGACCCGGCAGTGCCACTGGACGATTCGGCATTCCGGCCCACCGACTCCTTCCCGACCCACCGCTCTCCCGCTGCTCCGGCGGAATCCTCCCCATCGGGCGCAGACCCCGCAGCGACTTCGACACCGGCGCAGGAAGATTCACCCCGCCAACTGACGGCCGAACCGCATCCCGCGCCGGACCTTGCCGCTCGCCCCACGGACTCGTTCCCCACCCATCGCCCACCTGCGGAATCGCAGTCGCCAGGCGTGGAACCGTCCGACTCGCAGGATGTGCCACCCGGGTCCGGTGATGAGTCCGCTCATGGCTCGCCTTCGCATGGTCCTGAGGCGGATTCGTCGATCGGCGTGGACTCGGCCGAATCGCGTACCTCGGCTTCCGGTCAATCGGAACTTCCGATGAGTTCGCAGGAACACGAGCCGGATTCACCCGATCAGCCGGAGACGAGCGCATCCCCGGCCGCGGAATCCGGGACCCGAGAAGATTCCCGCGCGGCAAGCCATCCCGATGCGGCGCAGCGGAATCCGGAGTCCGGGGCATTCGTGCCCTCGACCGGGGCAGGGGCGACCCCACCGAGTCAGCCCGCCGCGGTATCCGACGCCTCTGACCCGGATCGGGTGTGGGCGCGCGGTCCCGGTGCGGGAGTGCCGCCCAGCGAGCCCGCTCAGACCTCGGATTCCGGTGCGGTGTCACCGGTCGAGCCCGCCCGGAGTCCGGAGCCCGCTCGGAGTCCGGAGTCCGGGCCGGTGCCGCCCGCACCGGCCTTCGCTCCACCCGGATACCCGATGAATTCCGCTCCACCGCAGCAGGTTCCGGAGCCTGTCGGCAAATCGCAACTCACCGCCCTGGTGGTGCTGGGGCTGGCGGCGCTGGCACTGCTGTTGATGCTGGCGTTCGTGGTGATTCAGGTGGCCGGGTAGCGGCGCTCGGCGGGGAGTTGTGGTGCGCCCGGCTCGGGGACGAGTGGGTCCGAAATCAGGGCTCCGGCTCTCGCCGGGCGCTGTTCCAGTCCAGCATTGGCGGGTGCGGGCGGGCAATGGAATTCGCGTGTCGGCGGAAAGTTTGTGAAACCTCCAGGTCGGCGTTCATATTGCGTGGGAGCATCGTTCACAGTGACCGAAAACCGCCTTCGCGGGGGAGGACTCGATGTCCGATCATGGTTCTACGCTGCCGCGCCGCCAGTTGGGGCGATACCTGCGCGAGGGGCGGATGCAATGCAATATGACCATTGCCGAAGCCGCTTCGATGATGGAGTGGAGCGAGTCGAAACTACAGCGCCTGGAGACCGGAAACGCGGAAAAGATTCGCGTACTGGACATTCGGGAGTTATGCCGCATATATGACTTCGACGATGAGTTCAGTTCCGCCGTCATGGGTCTGGCCCAGCAGGCCAGTGTCAAGTCCTGGTGGCACGAATACGACGACCTCATTCCCGAGGGCTTCAATGTCTATGTGGGCCTGGAGGCCTCGGCGCGCAGTCTGGTCTCCTATCAACCCGATCTCATCCCCGGACTGCTGCAGACCACCGATTACGCACGCGTCCTGATCAGTGATTACTGGCCGGATGCTGAGGGCGGTGACATCGACCGCAGAGTGCAGTTGAAGATGCGCCGGCAGTCCCTTTTGACCAGAAAACGCAATGCCGCGAGCTTCACCGTAATCGTCCACGAAACGGCATTACGCCGGGTCGTGGGCAGTCCGAGGATCATGTCCGCACAGTTGCGACGCGTCGCGGACATGTCGACACTCCCGACGATCGCTGTGCGTGTACTACCCTTCTCCGCGGGCGTCCCGATCGGCCATACCGTGGGGCCGTTCGTGATTCTGGATTTCGGCCGGGACACAGTAAACCGACCGGTCGAACCCACCGTGGTGTACCTGGAGAACTTTCTCGGCGACCTCTATCTGGAAAAGCAGGCCGCGGTCGAAAAGTATCGCCAGGCATACCAGGCTCTCCAGCACTCGGCGCTGGATGAGGCCAGTAGTAGGGATCTGTTGCGCAAGGCAGCGAAGGAGTACGGAACGTGAGTGACGAACCGTCCGGCAACAGGTGGTTCAAGAGCGCCCGCAGCACCGGGGCGAAGGAGTGCGTGGAGATCGCATTCCTGGAAACAGGTGTGGGAGTTAGGGATAGCAAGAATCCGGCCGGGCCCGAATTGCTATTCGGGCCCGCCGAATGGGACAGATTCACCGCCGCGCTGCGGCAGGGGCGTTTCGAGGTGTAGCGGGACTACTCAGCCGAAGAAAGCCGCGGCTTCCCGATAGCGTTCCTGCGGAACGAGTTTGAGCTGTTTGGTCGCCTCGGACAGCGGCACCAGTTCGATTTCGGTGCCGTGCGCCGCGACCATCTGCCCGAATTGACCGGCGTGCACGGCTTCTGCCGCATGCACGCCGAAGCGAGTGGCCAGCACCCGGTCGTACGGGGTGGGCGTACCACCGCGCTGCACATGCCCCAGCACGGTCACCCGCACCTCTTTGCCGATGCGCCGTTCGATCTCCGGCGCGAGCTGCTGCGCCACACCCGTGAAGCGCACATGCCCGAATTCGTCGATGCCGCCGTCGCGCAGCGCCATGGATTTCGGATCCGGATGCGCCCCTTCGGCGACCACGCAGATGAAGTGCGAATCCCCGCGCTGGAAGCGCCGTTTCACCATGGCGCACACCTCGTCCACATCGAACGGCACCTCGGGCACCAGGGTCAGATGCGCCCCGGAGGCGATACCGGAGTTGATGGCGATCCACCCCGCGTGCCGCCCCATCACCTCGACCAGCATGACGCGCTGATGCGATTCCGCGGTGGTGTGCAGCCGGTCGATGGCCTCGGTGGCGATGGCGATGGCGGTGTCGTGCCCGAATGTGGTGTCGGTGCAGTCGATATCGTTGTCGATGGTCTTGGGGACGCCGACCACCGGGACGCCTTCGTCGGCGAGCCAGCTGGCGGCTGTCAGGGTGCCCTCGCCGCCGATCGGGATGAGGGCGTCGATTCCGTTGTCGTCCAGGGTCTGTTTGATGCGTGGCAGTCCGGCGCGCAGTACGTCCGGATTGGTGCGGGCGGTGCCGAGGATGGTGCCGCCCTTGGTGAGCAGCCGGTCGGTGCGGTCATTGTTCAGAATCTGGATCTTGCGATCCTCGAGTAGCCCGCGCCACCCGTCCTGGAACCCGACGATCGCGTCGCCCCAGCGGCCGTTCGCGGTGCGAACGACAGCTCGGATCACCGCGTTCAGTCCAGGGCAGTCTCCGCCTCCGGTCAAGACTCCGATGCGCATGGCGTCTATCTTGCCCCGAGTCGGGGTCGCGGTGGGGCGCGCCCCCGTGAACCGCTGGTTAAGAGGCCCTCAGCGCCCACTGAGAGTTCAGCACTTACCGCCGCGCAACTCGTTCAGATGCGAATCGATCAGCCCGGCGATCTTGGTGAGCATGGCGGTGCCGTCATCGAAGGACCCCGAAGCAGGCTGCGCGGCAATCGCGATGGCCACCTGCCCGCCGGTGACCGGAATCAGCCCGAACTGCCGGACCAGATAATCACCGCTGGTATCGGGCCCCCAGCCGCCCTTGAATTGCGCCCCGCTGAGCGTGCCCAGCCCCCAGCGCTGTCCGGAGCTGATCTTGCCCATCAGCGAGGTGACCGAATCCGATTGCGGCAGACAGGGCAGATGCGCGGCGAAGGTGAGCTGATCGGCGATGGCCCATTCGGCCTGCCCGAAAGCCGAGTAATCCGAACGGGAACGGTTCGCGGGCACCTTGGTGGTGTTGTCGCCGCCCTCGCGCAGCACATCCTGCACCGCCTGCGCGGCGACCTCCGGTGTGCCCAGGGACTGCCACAGCATATCCGCGGCGGCATTGTCGGAGTTGGTGATCGCATTGCTGGCGGCCCCGGTATAGCCCGGATTCGCGCGCAGCGCGGCGAGGGTGAGCGGCACCTTGATCGAGGACCAGGCGGGCCCTACGGTCCAATCCCCGAGTGTCATGGCGCGATCGCTGTTCACCGGCAGAATCGCCAGCGCCACTTTGCCATTGAGGCTCTGGCGTAGCTCATTCTCGAAATCCCAGGCCAGTGTGCCCGGCATGGCCGCCACCAGCGTGGACGGGAGTGAGCCGGGCGCTTTGGTCGCGGCGGTGGTGGCGGTGGGGACGATCGCGGGCTTGCTGGAGCATCCGGCGGTCACCAGCAGGACTGCCGCGCAACAGCTCACGATCGCGGCCAAGCGTCCGCGCGGCGAATATGGTGCGTCCACCCGGGTTACCTCCATCATCTCCGGCGAGTCCCTGTTTCCTAGCGGACTCACCGGTATGCGTCAATCTCGAGGACGCTCTCTCAACCTCGAGAATTGCGGTGCCGCCCGGGGCTTTCCGTCAATGTGAGCAGAGCCCGCCGTGTAGGTCGGGCAGGTGATCGCCGAGCAGCAGCGCCATCTTGTCCATCATGTCGGTGGCATCCTCGAAGCTGCCGGAGGTGGGTTCGGCGGCGAGCGCGACGGCGATCGGACCGGCCAGCGTCGGGATCAAACCGAACTGGCGCACCGTGTAATTGCCGGTGTCGTCATCGGGTCCCCAGCCGCCCTTGAACTCCGCGCCGATCAAACGGCCCAGACCCCAGCTCTGGCTCGGGGTGATCTCACTCATCAGTGAGACAACCGAATTCGCGCGCGGCAGGCACGGCAGCTTGGAGGCGAACTTCACCTGATCGGTGAGCGACCAATCCGTCGCGCCGAAGGCGAGCAGATCATCCGAGCCCAGGGTGGCCAGGCGGGTATGCCGCGCGGCCACATCGGTGGTGGCGTCGCCCGCCTCGCGCAGGATCGACTCGACCGCGGCCGCTGCCTGCGAGCCGGTGCCCAGCGAGTTCCAAAGCGTTTGCGCCGCATCGTTATCGGAGAAGGTGATGGCGGCTTCGGCCAGCTCCCGCAATCCGGTCGGATCCTGGCGCATGGCGGCCAGCGCCAGCGGCACCTTGATGGTGGACCAGGCGATGCCGGTGGTCCAGTTGCCCAGCACCGTCATATCGCCGCCGCCCACCGGCATCACCGCGAGCCCGACGCGACCGTCCAGCGCGGACTGCAGATCCGCGAAATCCGCTGCGAACGTAATCGATTTCGGCAGTCCGAACATATCCGGGAAGTTCGGCGCGATCATCGACAGACTCGGCGTCTCGGTCGTCTCCAAAGCGGGCGGGACCTCCGCGGAGCCCGTGGCCGGCGCATCCGCCGAACTCACGTGCATCGCGCACGCCGATACCGCCAGCAGTGTCGCAAACGAGAAACATCGAGCAATGGCCTTGCGACAGGCCGGTACCGGATCAGTAGACATACACCACCGCGTTCTCACCACCGATGCAGGTGACCAATTTCCCTGTCGCCGTGCAGTTCATCGTGTACGCCCGATTTGTTACCGGGCTGACCACCACCACACTACTTGTTGTACCCGGTCGTCCTGTAGTCGCGTCGGCATACGCCCGGCGCACTTCCTCCGCGAAAGGGCAACTGGTGACGGTGGATCCGGTCGCGGACCCGGTGTAGCCATTGAGTACCGGGTACGACAGCTGGCACGGCGACGCGCCCGCGGGCAGCTGTACCGGGGCCGTCGAGGTGGTGCTCGGCGCGGTCGAGGTCCGGGGCTGCGACGTCGGCGCGGTATAGCTCGGATTGCCCTGTGCCACGGTCACACTCGGTGCTTCGTTGCCGGAGCGATCCAGGACTTGCCAGCCCACCGCACCGGCGATCGCGGCGATCGCGACAACCAGTACGCCGATCGAGATCGGCACCGCCATCGATTTGCGACGCGAGCGTTTGTACGGTCGCGGCGGCGGTGGCGTATCCACGCGCGGATGGTCCGAGGTCGGGTAGAGCGACGGATCGGGCGTTGGCGCATATGGGAAGTCCTGCTCCCGCTGCGCATGCCCCCACGCCTGCTGACGGCTGTGTTCGGCCGCGCCCTGCGGTAGCGGGCTGTAGTGGAAATCGCTGACCCGCACCACGGTCGGATCGGTCGGCACGATCACCGGCAGGTCCGAGGTGCCCGGGCCCTCGGCCGGATCGGTCGCGGGGAAGGCTCCGGTGACGTAGGCGAACGCACCCGTATTCGGTTGCACAACAGTCGGATCCGAGTTCCGGATGGGCAGCACGGTGGTGGGCTGGCTGGGCTGCTGACCGCGCTGGGCCGGTGCCGGGAACGGCGGCACCCCGGTCGCCGGCGCGCCATGCGGCAGTCCGCCGGTGGCGGGCGCGCCGGGCGTACCCGGCGTCAGCGCACCGGGCATGGCTCCGGGAGGTCCGCTCGGCAGGGTGCCGGGGGCCGCGGGCGGGACCGTGCGACCCGGCTGCAGGTACTCGGTCGGCGCGGCATCGACCACACCGCCCGCGAGGGCAGTCCGTGCGGCCCTGGCGAATTCGCCCGCGGTCAGGAAACGACTATTGGGATCCTTGGCCAGCGCCCGCGCCACCACCGCGTCCAGGGCGGCCGGAATTCCGGCACGCTGCAGACTCGGCCGCGGCGCCGGATCGGACAGGTGCGCCCGAATCAGAACGCTCATATTCTGCGCGGCGAACGGTTTATTGCCCGTGAGGCATTCGTGCAGTACACATCCCAGCGAGTAGAGATCCGCGCGCCCGGTGACCGGACCCGAATCGTCGAACCGCTCGGGAGCCATGTACGCGTACGACCCGACGGCGGTGCCCGCGACGGTGATGGTGGTATCGCCCTCGGCGCGCGCGATGCCGAAATCCGCGAGATATGCGAAATCCGCATCAGTTACCAGGATATTGGCGGGTTTCACGTCCCGGTGCACGAGACCCGAGTAGTGCGCGGCGTCCAGCGCCGCGGCGATCTGCTCGATGATGCCGACCGCGCGCATCGGCGACATCGGTCCCTGGGACTCCAGCAGACTGCGCAGATCCTGCCCGCGCACCAGCCGCATATCGATGTACAGCTGGCCGTCGATCTCACCCCAGTCGTGGATCGGGATGATGTGCGGTTCGGCCAGGCGCGCCGCCGCCTGCGATTCACGGCGGAAACGTTCCTGGTAGGCGGGGTCTTTCGCGAGTTCCTCGGGTAGCAGTTTGAGCGCTACCACCCGATCCTTGGAGGTGTCGTAGGCCTCGTAGACCTCACCCATACCGCCCCTGCCCAGCAGCGAGCGCAACTCGTACGGCCCGAACCTGCCGCCGGCCCGCGATGGCGGTGCATCCACCCCGTCAAACCTCCAACCTCATCAGGCACGATGCGAGAAGTCGCTCGCACCTCACCCCTCGAGGTTGGATTCTCCCGGTGCGACTACGCCATGGTCAAACGCGAACACGATAGCCGCGGCGCGATCACGTAACCCGAGCTTCCCGAAAATGTGTCCCACGTGGCTTTTCACCGTAACTTCGGAGATGCCGAGCGCGCTTGCGATCTCGGAGTTCAGGCGGCCTTTCGCGATGAGTTCGAGCACTTCGAGTTCGCGCACGGTGAGTTCGGACAGGCGACTGCCCGCCGGCGCGGGCGTTGGACGTGCCGACCGGTATGCGGTGAGCACCCGCGGGGTCACCGACGGATCGAGCCAGGAACCGCCCGCGGCGACCGTGCGCACGGCGCGGATCAAATCCTCGGCGGGGGAGTCCTTGAGCAGGAATCCGGCCGCGCCCGCGCGTAATGCCCCCGATAGCAATTGATCATCATCGAAGGTGGTCAGCACCAGTACCGGCGGCGCGTCGGCGCGTGTGCGCAGGGTGCGGGTGGCCTCGATGCCGCCGATGCGCTTCATCCGCAGATCCATCAGCACCACATCCGGATTGTGCGCCGCGACCGCGGCGGGCACCTCGTCACCGTCGGCGCATTCGCTCACCGCGAAACCGTCACGGCGGCGCAGGATTCGGCGCAGGCCGCCGCGCACCAGCTCCTGATCGTCGACCACGAGCACCCCGACGAGGTGTTCATCCGGCTGCGATGTCACGCGCACTCTCCTGAATTTCCTTGGCCACCATGGGATTCGGCCGGTCGTGCAGTTTGCGTGCCATTGATTGCAGGGCGCCGCGCAGGGAATCCTCGGCGCTGACCGCCATGCACGCCAACTGGCTCGACATCGGTATCTGGGCGTACACCCGCCAGCCGTCGTCCACCGGCCCGGCGGTGAGGGTGCCGCCGAGCAGTGAAATGCGCTGGCGCATACCGGATATACCCATACCCCGGCCGGGGCGCACGGCCGCGCCGGTGGGCAGGGTATTGACCACTTCCACCTTGATATCCCTGCTGCACAGCATGATTCGCAGCCGTGCCGCCGCACCGGGGGCGTGCTTGGCGATATTCGCCAGCGATTCCTGACTGATCCGGTACAGCGCCAAGCCGACACCGGCCGAGATATTCGACGGATCGCCGTCGAGGGAGTACTCCACCGGCATACCCGCCCGCACGAAATCCGCCACCAGATCCGGCACGTCCTCCAGCCCCGGCTCCGGGGTCTGCGAGGCGGGGCGCTGATCCAGCAGACCCACCGTGCGGCGAATATCGGCCATGGCCTGCCGGCCCAGCCGCTCGGCATCGGTGAGCGCCTCCACCGCATCGTCCACATCGCGATCGGTTTGCAGCGCATGCCGGGCGGCGGTGACGTGCAGCAGGGTGATGCTCAGCGAATGCGCGATCACATCGTGCACCTCGCGGGCGATGCGGCGGCGCTCCTCATCGGCGGCCTGGGTCGCCCGGATCTCCTGGTAGTCGCGTTCCTGATAGAGGTAGCGGCGCTGATAGTTCAGCATCTGGCCGGTCATCCAGCCGCAGGTCACCGCGAAGAACCAGATCGGCATGCCGATATCGAGGTGCCCGATGGAGGAGAAGAACATCAGTTCCGCGACCATGGCCAGCGCCAGCGGAATGCTCGCGATCATCGGGGCCAGCGCCGCGATCTCCCCGGCGGCCGCTATGAGAACGAAGGGTGCGGAATCGGTCGGCACCGGCTGGGACAGGAACACCGCCTCGGAGGACATGGTCAGGCCCGCGATCAACAGCGGTTTCGGCACCAGCCCGAAGAACGCGTACAGCGGACCGGTGCTGTAACTCAGCAGCAGGGCCACGATCGGCAGCAGACTCGGCCAATAGCCCTGGTGATAGCGCTGGAACACGGCCAGGCCCGCGACCGTGAACAGCACGATATCGATGAGCGCGACGATATTGGCCGGATAGCCGAACTGCTCGGCATTGCGCTGGAACTCGGTCACCGGATGTCGCGCGAACTCCCGAATCCGGTGCCCGCTGTCCCGCACCCAGGCCTGAAAATCCCGCAGCGCACGCCCGATCGCGTTGGGGGTGGCGTCGGTCACGTTCATTCTGCAAGGCTAATGGCCGAATCTGACGGCGTACATCGTTCGCGGGCAGGGGCCGTGCTCCTACCGGGGTAGGAGGTCAAGTCGCTGCCGCGGCACGAAGACAGCTCGGGTTCGCCTCCGTAGCGTTCTCGGTCATACCGGTCCGCCGCCGATCCGGCCGGGCCGTGACGGGAGCACCTTCGAAGAAAGGCTGGGGGCCATGACCTGGGCAGATCAACACGCTCGCACCGACATCCTGCACACCATCCTGGACCGCGCCGCGCGAAATCCCGCAGATGCCAGGCTATTCGACGATATTCCCGATCTCGACCGGTTGTTCGGCGGTCGCGAGGGAGTATTGCTCGCACTGCGGCATCGCTGGGAGAACCATCTCTCGGTGAAACTGGATCACGCACTGGCGGAAGGCAAGTCGGCGGTCGAGATCTTCCTCGAGCTCTCCGCCGAACAACCCGCCCTGCGCGCCGTCCTGGACGCCTACGACACCGACCAGCTCTACCAGCGCCCGCGGACGCGGGCGCTGGCACGCTGAGCCTCCCACGGGCTCGACGCACTACCGCACGCTGATCTACGAGGGGACGCACCATGCTGGAATTGACCGACGTGACAAAGGAATACCGGGTGGGCGGGCAGACCGTGCGCGCGCTGGACGGCATCAGCCTGCGCATCGAACCGGGGGAGTTCACCGCCATCATCGGTCCGTCCGGATCGGGAAAATCCACGCTGCTGCATCTGCTCGGGGCGCTCGACTCACCCGATACCGGGTCGATTCGATTCCGGGACAAGGAGATCGGCGATCTGGACGATGATCGGCAATCGGAATTCCGGCGACATCAGGTCGGCTTCATCTTCCAGTTCTTCAACCTGCTGCCCACGCTCTCGGCCTGGGAGAACGTCGCCATCCCGAAACTGCTGGACGGCACCGGATTACGCAAGGCCAAGCCGCGCGCGCTGGAACTGCTCGATATGGTCGGGCTCGGCGAACGCGCCGAGCACCGGCCCGCCGAACTCTCCGGCGGACAGATGCAGCGCGTCGCGGTGGCCCGCGCCCTGATCATGGATCCGCCGCTGATCCTGGCCGATGAGCCCACCGGCAACCTGGACTCCAAGACCGGTGCGGCGATCCTGCAACTGCTCGGTGACATCACCCGCGAGGGCAACTCGGTGGTGATGGTGACCCACGATATGGGCGCGGTGCGGTACTGCGACCGGGTCATCACCCTGCGCGACGGGCTGATCGGCTCCACCGAACTGGTGGAGCGCACCGATGACGGTGAGGTGCGCACCGTCCCGGTGACCACCGCACCGGCCGCCGACGCCGATGACGCCGGGGTGGTGCGCGCATGATCCAGGCGATCTGGGATCGGCTGCGGCTGTTCAATATCGGCGAACTCCTCGCCCACCGCGGCCGCACCACCATGTCCATGGTGGTGATGGGAGTCTCTGCCGGACTGCTGGTTTCGGTCTTCAGCATCTCCGGATCCATCACCGGATCGGTGGACAAACTCACCCACAGCCTGGGCGGCAACGCCGCGCTAGAGATCAGCGGCGTCACCGATGCCGGATTCGATCAGGCGCTGCTGCAACAGATTCGGGGTACCGCCGGGGTGGGGACGGCGGTACCCATGCTGCGCGAATCCGTCGGCGCGGGCGCGAGCCGGGCGCTGCTGATCGGCGCGGACGCCAGTGTCTCCGAACTCGGCAGTGATCTCGGTGGGCCGCTCAAAGACCAGGCGAGCAAGCTGCTGACCGTCTCCAACGGCGTGCTCATCGGCTCCGCCATGGGGCATAAGGAGGGCGATCGCATCCAGCTCGGCGCGCTCACCGCCACCGTGGCCGGGGTGCTGGACGAGTCGACGTCCGAGAAAATCAATGACGGGCATATCGTCATCGCGCTGCTGCCGGTGGCGCAGAAGATCACCGATCGCGCCGGGCGGCTGGATTCGGTGCAGATCATTCCCGCCGCGAATACCGATGTGGATCAACTGCGTTCGGCTCTCACCCAGGTCGTCGCCGGTCGCGCCGTGGTCGCGGATCCGGATCTGCGCACCGCCCAGGCGGGCGGATCGGTGCAGCTGGTGCGGTATTCGACGCTGGCCTCCTCGGCGTCTGCGCTCATCGTGTCCGCGTTCCTGATCTACAACGCCATGAGTATGGCTGTGGCGCAACGGCGTCCGACGCTGTCGCTGCTGCGGGCCATCGGCGGCAAGCGCGGGCCCATGGTGCTCGGGCTGCTGGTCGAGGCCGCCATTCTCGGACTGTTCGGCGGGATCACCGGTTCGATCATCGGCATCTTCATGGGTCGCGCGGCCATCGAGAAACTGCCCGCCGCCATCGTGCAATCGGTCGAGGCGCGTACCGAATACGTGGTGCCCGGCTATGCCATTCCGGTCGCCATCGCCGCCTGTGTGCTCGCGAGTGTGGCTGCGGCCGCCATCGCTGCGCGCCAGGTGTACAAGGTCGCGCCCATCGAGGCGCTCGCACCGGTCGGCACCTCCACGGCGGACACCGTGAATCCGATCATGAAATACGGTGCGCTGGTATTGGGCGCGATCATGGTGGGCGGCGCGGTCGTCATCGCGAACGCCGATATCGGGCGCTACTCGCTGGCCGCGATCTCACTGGCGATCACCGGTGCGGTGGTGCTCTGTTTCGCCGCGACCGGGCCGATCGTGCGCGTGATCGCCTCGGTGGCAAGGCTGTTCGGTGCGCCCGGGGCGTTGGGGGCGACCACGCTGGAGCGGTCGCCGCGCCGGGTGTGGGCTACCGCCATGACCGTGATGATCGGTGTCTGCGCCACCGTCGCCATGGGCAATGCCTCGCGCAATATGGTCGACGCGGCCGCCGCCACCTTCGAAAGTCTGGGGCGCACCGATATTTTCGTCAGCGCCACCGCCATGGAGCAGTTCCCCACCGGGCCGATTCTGCCCGCGGATCTCAAGGACAAGATCCGGGCCATTCCGGGGGTCGGCGAGAGTGGTTCCGCGCAAATGGCTTTCGCCACGCTCGGGCGCGGGCGTGTGATGCTCCAGGGTTATGAGGGTGGGGTGGCGCGCAGTTCCGCGCTGGACGGGACCTCCGAACGCGATCTGGCTCGCATGGCGGCGGGTGAGGGTGTGGTCATCTCCCGCGATGTGGCGCGCTCGCTGGACGTGCACGAGGGGTCCGGGCTCGATCTGCCCACGCCCACCGGCATCCACCACGTCACGGTGTTGCGCATCGTGCCGTACTTCTCGGCCATCGCCGGAATCGTGGTGCTGGACTTGAACATTCTGCGGCAGTGGTATCAGCGGCCGGGGGAGACGATCATCGGGGTCGACTTCGCTCACGGTGCGGACCACGCCGCGGTGTTGAACGCCATTCGGGCCGTCGTCCCCGCCGATTTCCACGTGGCCACCGGTAGCTCGGCGGTGGACGCCATCGCCAGCAGCGTGCGGCAGGGCTCGTCGATCAGTGCCGCGATTCTCTGGATAGTCGTGCTGGTGGCGACGGTCGCGCTGCTCAACACCCTGATGCTCTCGGTGCTGGAGCGGCGGCGCGAATTGGGTGTGCTGCGTGCCATGGGGACCAGTCGCAGGTTCCTGCTGCGCACGGTCCTGACCGAAGCGGTCGGCATCGGTGTGACCGGTGCCGCACTGGGTCTCGCGGTCGGGTCGGCCGTGCATTACCTGGCGACGGTGGCGCTGAGCCGCGCCATCTCCATCGACATCCACTACCAGCCGAGCATTCTGCTGGTGATCTACGCGGTCATCGCCCTGATCCTGGCGCTGCTCGGGTCCATCCCACCCGCGTTGCGCGCGGCCCGCCTGCCCATCGTCGAGGCGCTCGCCGTCGACTGAATAGGATGGACGCCATGAGCGCAGCCACGGTCGACTTGATGGACTACACCGACGTCATCAGCCGGTACGAGCCGGTGCTGGGTATGGAGGTGCATGTCGAGCTGGGGACCGCGACGAAGATGTTCTGCGGCTGCCCCACCGAATTCGGCGCGGAACCCAATACCCAGGTGTGCCCGGTGTGTTTGGGCCTGCCGGGCTCCCTGCCGGTGGTGAACGAGAAGGCCGTCGAGTCGGCCATTCGAATCGGGCTGGCGTTGAACTGCTCGATCACCCCGTGGGGTCGGTTCGCGCGCAAGAACTACTTCTACCCGGATCAGCCGAAGAACTACCAGATCAGCCAGTACGACGAGCCCATCGCGACCAACGGCTACCTCGATGTGATCCTCGATGACGGCGAAGTCTTCCGCGTCGAGATCGAGCGCGCGCATATGGAGGAGGACACCGGTAAGTCCACCCACATGGGTGGCGCGACCGGTCGCATCCACGGGGCCTCGCATTCGCTGCTGGACTACAACCGCGCGGGCGTGCCGCTCATCGAGATCGTCACCAAGACCATCGAGGGTGCGGGCGAGCGCGCCCCCGAGGTGGCCCGCGCCTACGTCACCGCGCTGCGCGAGGTGCTCAAATCCCTCGACGTCTCCGATGTGAAGATGGAGCAGGGTTCGCTGCGCTGCGATGCCAACGTTTCCCTGATGCCCAAGGGCGCCAAGGAATTCGGCACCCGCACCGAAACCAAGAACGTGAACTCGCTCAAGAGCGTCGAGGTCGCGGTCCGCTTCGAAATGCGCCGCCAGGCAGCGGTATTGGCCTCCGGTGGCTCGATCACCATGGAAACCAGGCACTTCCACGAAGCCGACGGCACCACCTCCTCGGGCCGCCCCAAGGAATCCGCCGAGGACTACCGCTACTTCCCGGAGCCGGACCTCGAGCCGGTCGCACCGGACGCCGCCTGGGTCGAACAGCTGCGCGGCACCATCCCCGAGTACCCGTGGCTGCGCCGCGCCCGCATCCAGTCCGACTGGGCGCTGTCCGACGAGGTCTTCCGCGACCTGGTCAACGCCGGCGCCCTGGACCTCATCATCGCCACCGTCGACGCGGGCGCCTCGGTGGACGCCGCCCGCTCCTGGTGGGTCGCCTACCTCACCGAAAAGGCCAAGGAGCGCGAGGTAGCCCTCGAAGACCTCCCCATCACCCCCAAGCAGGTAGCCGAGGTCGCGGGCCTGGTAGAAGCCAAAACCATCAACAACAAGGTGGCCAAGCAGGTAGTCGACTTCGTCCTCGCCGGCGAAGGCGAACCCGCCGCCCTCGTCGAATCCAAGGGCCTCGGCATGGTCAGCGACGACTCCGCCCTCCAAGCCGAAGTAGACAAGGCCCTCGAAGCCAACCCCGCCATCGCGGACAAGATCCGCTCCGGCAAAATCCAGGCGGCAGGCAAGGTAGTAGGCGACGTCATGAAGGCCACCCGAGGCCAAGCCGACGCAGCCCGAGTCCGCGAACTCGTCCTCGCCGCCTGCGGCGTCACCGAATAACCACCGCAACACAAATGGCGCACGGCAATCCTGCCGTGCGCCATTGCTTTTCGCGGGTCGCGGTACTGCTCACTCGAGCAGGAGGGCGTGCGCACCCGGAGATGCGCACACCGTCGAGGGCCTAGTCCGGTCCGGAACCCTGGCCGTTGGACGGGGGTGGGATTCGGACGACGCGGTCGTCGTATTGGTTGGGTTGGCCGTCGGTTTTGTTGACCGTTGAGGACCAGATGTTGCCGTCGCCGCCTATGGCTGCGCCGTCGAGGCGGCCGTATTTGTCTTGGGCGAAGAGGGAGGGGGCGGCGGTTACGGCGTGGGTGTCTTTGTCGGCCTTGGCTATTGCCATGGCTTTTTGGTTGGTCAGGGCTATGGCTACGCCGTCGGTGGCGGCGGCGCAGTTGGCTACGCCGGGGTGGTCGGGCCAGCTCCAGGCTTTGACGGCGGTGCCGTCGGGGCCTATGCGCTGGAGGCGGTCCTCGGTGGCGGTGCGGTCGGTGACCCAGATGGAGTCCTGGTGGTCCGAGCAGACGCCGCCGGCTACGCCGATACCGGACAGGACCACATCGGCGGTTGCGCCGGGGGCGGGGGAGTTGACGCTCAGCAGCTTTCCGGCCATGGAGCCGTTGTCGTTGGCGGCGTTCGGGTTTCCGGTGTCGCCGGTCAGGACCAGCATGCGGTCGGAGGTGTGGAATTCGAGGGAACCGCGATTGCCGGTGGGGCCCTTCGGGATTCCGGTGAGGATGGGCTTGGGGACGCCGCCGTCGGTGGAGATGCGGACCACGCGGTTATCGGCGCCGGTGGTGATGTAGGCGTAGATGAGGCCGTCTTCGGAATAGCTGGGGGACAGGGCGAGTGCGGTCAGGCCGCCGTCGCCGGAGGAGTCCACATCCAGCTTCGCCACCTCGATCGGCGCGGGCGGCATGCCCTCATCGGTGGCGACCACCTTCAGGATGCGGCCCGTGGTGCGCTCACCCACCAGCGCGCTCGCACCGTCCGGCAGCGTCACCAGACCGCCCGTGGTGTCCAGGCACGACACCACCACCAGCGGATCGGGATCCACGCACGGCGCGGCCGGTCGCTTGGCCGTACTGCTCGGCGGATTCGGCTTGCTGGTGCCCTGCTCCGCATCCTGCCAGTTCGGCTCGGTGGTGAACGGGGTGGAGGCGCGATCATCGAACCGGGCGCACCCGGAGAACACCAGGGTGCCCGCCAGTACGCCCACCACGATTCTCCGTGCGCCCACCCCGAACCGGCCCGCGGCAACCAAACTCATGGTTGAGACGTTACGGAAAACCCGGCGCGAATGCGCGAACGGGGTGGCCTCGGTTATGACGGACATCGGAACTGGACAGTGGACACGCCCACCGACAGCCGTGTGCAGAGCCCGGTTGCCGAATAGTCTGGCCGCGTGACCGAGAAGCCGACCGAGCCCGCTGCCGACGCGCTGGGCAGTGCCGCGCCCGAAACACCGAGGCCGGTGGGTGAACCGGTCCGCAGCCCCTTCGATTCGCCCACCGAGCAGTTCTCCACCGCCACGGTGAAATCCGACCTCGACACGGTCGCGACGGCGAAGACGGATCCGAGCATCGCCCCGACCGTCAAGGCGGACCTGCACAAGGAACCGCCGCGCACCGATGAGGAATTGGGCCTGGACCCCGAAGTCCCGCTGTACGCGGAGATGAAGGAGGCGATCACCGGCGCGAACACCGCCGTGCCCGCCGCCGATTCCGCGCCCACCTACGCCTTCGCGAGCATCCCGCCCGCCCCGAACGGCGGCACCGAACCCACCACCCGCATCCGCCGGCGCGGCGATGAACGCCGCGGCACCCTGGACCTGGGCCTGCTACTGCTGCGCCTGGTGGTCGGCGGCACCTTCGTCTACCACGGCCTGCAGAAGGCGGCGGGCTGGTTCAACGGACCCGGCTACGACGGCATTCGCACCGCCATGGAGAACGGCGGATGGAAGCACGTCGATATCGCCGCCCCGATGCTCATCGCGGGCGAACTCGGCGGCGGCATCCTGGTGGCGCTGGGCCTGGCGACCCCGCTGGCCGCGGGCGCGGTGCTCGCGGTGATCATCGATGCCTGGCTGTGGAAGCAGGGCATGGCCCCGGGTTTCCAGTACAAGGCCGAAAAGGTCTCGGTGGAAATCGAATCCATCCTCGCCGGAGCCGCGGCGGCCATCATTCTCACCGGTCCGGGCCGGCTCTCGCTCGATCGCGGTCGCGGCTGGGCCACCCGCCCGTTCCTCGGCTCGCTGGCCGCGCTCATCGCCGCCATCGCCGCCGCGATCCTCACCTATATCTATCTGCACGGCGGCAACCCGCTCGAGGGCGTCGGCCCCTTCTGATCTCGAGACACCGAAACAGCAAGCGGCCCGGGCAATCCCATCGGATTGCCCGGGCCGTTCGCTATGCGCGGACCGCTACCACTGCGTGGCGTTGAAGCGTTCCCATTCTTCGAAAGTCTCCTGGTGCAGGCGCATCACCTGAGTGGACTTATCGTCGATCTGGTCGTTCAACATCGCCCGGTGGGCCGCGATGTTCGCGGCCTCCGCCGGGCTCGCCATGTACTCCTGGTTGGCGAGTTCACGGGACTGGGCGTTCAGCTCATCGGCTTCGGCGAGGAGTGTCTTCGCCTGGGCGTTGCGGGCATCGCAACGCTCCAGCATCGAGGAGTACGCGGCCAGCATCGTGTCGGCTTTGCCGACGTATTCGATTGTCATTCCTGCTCTTTCTTACGGCACCCGCCGCACAGCGCCCTTGTCTGCCGAGGTCGCCAGCGCGGCGTATGCCCGCAACGCGGTGGTGACCGGGCGCTCGCGGTTCACGGGCTGCCAAGGCCGTTCGGACGCTTCCATTTTCACGCGTCGCTCGGCGAGAACTTCATCGGGTACCAGCAATTCGAGGGCACGCGTGTGCACATCGATGCGAATCCGGTCGCCGTTCTCGATCAGGCCGATGGCGCCGCCGCTGGCCGCCTCGGGCGAAACATGGCCGATGGACAGGCCCGATGTGCCGCCGGAGAACCGGCCGTCGGTGATGAGCGCGCACACCTTGCCCAGGCCCAGGCCCTTGAGGAACGAGGTGGGATGCAGCATCTCCTGCATGCCCGGCCCGCCCGCGGGACCCTCGTAGCGCACCACGACGACATCGCCGGGCTTGATCTCCTTGTTCAGGATCTTGGAGACCGCGTCCTCCTGGGATTCGACCACCACGGCCGGACCCTCGAAGGTGAACAGATCCTCATCGATACCGGCGGTCTTGAGGATCGCGCCGTCGGGCGCGATATTGCCGCGCAGCACGCACAGCCCGCCCTCGACGGTGTAGGCGTGCGCGAGATCGCGAATGCAGCCGCCCTCGGCATCGGTGTCCAGCGAGGACCAGCGGTTATCGGTGGAGAACGGTACGACGGTGCGCACGCCACCCGGCGCTGCGTGGAACAGTTCGACCGCTTCCTCGGACGCCTTGCCGGAGCGGATATCCCAGGTGTCCAGCCATTCGTCGAACGACTTGGTGTGCACCGTGGACACCTCGGTCTCGAGCAGGCCCGCGCGGCGCAGCTCACCGAGGATGGCGGGAATGCCACCGGCGCGGTGCACATCCTCCATGTGGTAGTCCGAGTTCGGCGACACCTTGGACAGGCAGGGCACCCGGCGCGAGATCTCGTCGATGGTCTGCAGATCGAAGTCGATCTCACCCTCCTGCGCCGCCGCGAGGGTGTGCAGCACGGTGTTGGTGGAACCGCCCATGGCCACATCGAGGGCCATGGCATTGTGGAAAGCCTTGACGTTGGCCACATTTCGCGGCAGCACCGACTCGTCGTCATCGCGGTACCAGCGGTTGGCGATATCGACGATGACCCGCCCGGCCTTCTGGAACAGCGCGCGGCGAGCCGAATGCGTGGCGAGGGTGGAACCGTTGCCGGGCAACGAGAGTCCCAGCGCCTCGGTGAGGCAGTTCATCGAGTTGGCGGTGAACATGCCGGAGCAGGAACCGCAGGTCGGGCAGGCCGACCGCTCGACCTCGGACAGCCCGTCATCGGTGACATTGGGGGAGGCGCTGGCGGAGATGGCGGTGATGAGGTCGGTCGGCGCCTGCGCCACACCGCCCACGACCACGGCCTTACCGGCCTCCATCGGACCGCCGGAAACGAATACGGCGGGGATATTGAGCCGCATGGCGGCGTTCAACATGCCGGGAGTGATCTTGTCGCAGTTGGAGATACAGACCAGCGCGTCGGCGGTGTGCGCATTGGCCATGTACTCGACCGAATCGGCGATGATCTCGCGCGAGGGCAGCGAGTACAGCATGCCGCCGTGACCCATGGCGATGCCGTCATCGACCGCGATGGTGTGGAATTCGCGCGGTACGCCGCCTGCCGCCCGGACCGCCTCGGCCACGATCTCGCCGACTTCCTTGAGATGCACGTGACCCGGTACGAACTGCGTATACGAGTTCGCGATGGCGACGATCGGCTTCCCGAAATCGGAGTCGGTGAGGCCGGTCGCGCGCCAGAGCGAGCGAGCGCCCGCGGCATTGCGTCCGACGGTGGTGGTGCGTGAGCGAAGCGGTGGCATGGGGTCCTCGGGTTCTCGTCGCAGGGGGCTGATCGGCGACTACGCCGAATGCTTTCGGCGCGTTCCAACGTTACTCCCGCGCGAATCGATCCCCGTCAGCGCCCGAAACCTCGCACCCCAACACGCCGCTACTTGTCCGAAGTATCGCTTTCGGGGATGTCCACCTCGTCCGCATCCTCCGGTTCGATGAACGGATCCGGAATGCGCCCGTCCGATGCCTCGACCAAATCGCGCAATCGGTCATAACTGACAGCGGGCAAACTCACATCCGAGTCATCGGCCAAATGCGCCTGCAGGAATCCGCGCTTGGGAATCCGCAGTCCCTTCACCTGGTCCCACTCGATATGGCGGGTCGAGAACAGCGTCCGCAATTCCAGTCCGTCGGCCGAGACCTTGGTGCGAGTGCGCTCGATCCACACCGCCATCGCGACCGGAATCGCGAACAGCACCCACAGCACCTGCGGCATCCCGGAGAACGGGAAGATCACACCCATCAGCACCATGAACACCGCGATATGCGCGAGCCTGGTAAGCCCGATCACCCGCACGCCGGGGTCCGGAATATGCCCGCGCGCACCCAGTACCAGCGCCCGCAACCGCGCGAAATCGACGCCCGGCAGCGCGATGTCCTCGCCGCCCGTGGTGTGCAGATACACCCGCCCGAATCCCGGAATGCGAACTCCGGCAACCTCGGCCCACGGCACCCTGCGCGTACGCGTCAGCCCGCGAGTCTCCACGCCTTCGCTGGTCAGGTCGGTTTGCAACCTGAGTAGCCAGAGCGGCAGCACGATGATCAGCGGTGCGATGAGTACTCCCGGCAACCACAGCCAATCACTGCGGAAGCGGACCTGCGGGATCGGACCCGTGTCCGATCCGGGGTCGGGGGTGTGGGACGATTGTGCCGGTGGCACGGACTGATGCGGTGATGACACACCCCCATCCTCGCATTGTGTTGAACTAACCCGAACAACCGCTATGTCTCACATAATGAGACACACATGGTCAGATGTTTGACTCCGCGGCTCATGCGCGCATACCGTCGAGCGCGTGAATCGAATCGAGTTGCTCGTAATCGGCCGGCGCGTCCAGCGCTGAGCCGACGACTATAGAGTCAATTACGTCAGCTCGCAGCTGCGACGCGCCACCCTCGAACAGCCCCCGGCTGTCGAGGGCTTTTTTGTGTTCAGGCAAGTCCATGAACTGGAACGACAAGCAGTAAGGAATCCAGACGGTGAGCGCACCTACCGCCCGACCCGGGCCCTCGGCCCGACGGCCCGCGCCTTCGGCCCCCGCGGCCACGGCTCCGGCCACCACTCCGAACCGCCGCCAGGTCCCGCCCGAGCGGGTCACCGGCGCGCAGTCCGTTGTCCGCTCCCTCGAGGAGCTCGGCGTCGACACGGTATTCGGTATTCCGGGCGGCGCGATTCTTCCCGTTTATGATCCGCTGTTCGACTCGACCAAGGTCCGCCACGTGCTGGTCCGCCATGAGCAGGGCGGCGGCCACGCGGCCACCGGCTACGCCCAGGCAACCGGCAAGGTCGGTGTGTGCATGGCCACATCCGGTCCGGGCGCGACCAATCTGGTGACTCCGATCGCGGACGCCCAGATGGATTCGGTGCCGCTGGTGGCCATCACCGGTCAGGTCGGGCGCAGCCTGATCGGCACCGACGCCTTCCAGGAAGCCGATATCTCCGGCATCACCATGGCGTGCACCAAGCACAACTTCCTGGTCACCGACCCGATCGATATCCCGCGCATGCTGGCCGAGGCGTTCTACCTGGCCGCCTCCGGCCGCCCGGGCGCGGTCCTGGTCGACATCCCCAAGGATGTGCTGCAGGCGCAGACCACCTTCAGCTGGCCGCCGGAAATGCGGCTGCCCGGCTACCGTCCGGTGACCAAGCCGCACGGTAAGCAGGTGCGCGAGGCCGCGCGCATGATCATGGAGGCCAAGGCCCCCGTGCTCTACGTCGGCGGCGGCGTCATCAAGGCCGACGCGTCCGCGGAACTGCTCGAGCTGGCCGAGCTGACCGGCATCCCGGTCGTCACCACGCTGATGGCCCGCGGCGCGTTCCCCGACACCCACACCCTGAACATGGGTATGCCCGGTATGCACGGCACCGTGGGAGCCGTTGCGGCGCTGCAGAAGTCGGATCTGCTGATCACCCTCGGCGCACGTTTCGACGACCGCGTCACCGGTCAGCTGGATTCCTTCGCACCCAATGCCAAGGTCATCCACGCCGATATCGACCCGGCCGAGATCGGTAAGAACCGGCACGCGGATGTCCCGATCGTGGGCGACTGCCGCGAGGTCATCGCCGAGCTGATCGAAACCCTCAAGGCCGATCCGGCCGCCACCGGCACCCCGCTGCTGGAGCTCGGCGACTGGTGGAAGTACCTGTCCGGTGTGCGCGATCAGTACCCGCTGGGCTGGAAGACCCCGAGCGACGGTTCGCTCTCGCCCGAGTTCGTCATCGAGAAGCTGGGTCAGCTCGCCGGTCCGGACGCCATCTACTGTGCGGGCGTCGGCCAGCATCAGATGTGGGCCGCCCAGTTCATCAAGTACGAGAAGCCGCGCACCTGGCTCAATTCCGGTGGCCTGGGCACCATGGGCTACTCGGTGCCCGCCGCCATGGGCGCCAAGATGGGCATGCCGGACCGTGAGGTCTGGGCCATCGACGGTGACGGCTGCTTCCAGATGACCAATCAGGAATTGGCCACCTGCGCCGTCGAGGGCGTGCCGATCAAGGTCGCGCTGATCAACAACGGCAACCTGGGCATGGTCCGCCAATGGCAGACCCTGTTCTACGAGAAGCGCTACTCCAACACCGATCTGGGCACGCACACCCTGCGCATCCCGGACTTCGTGAAGCTCGCGGAAGCCCTGGGCTGCCACGGTATTCGCGTGGAGAAGGAAGAGGACGTCGAGGCAGCGATCCGCGAGGCGCAGTCCATCAACGACCGTCCCGTGGTGATCGATTTCATCGTCGGCAAGGATGCGCAGGTGTGGCCGATGGTCGCCGCCGGCACCTCCAATGACGAGATCATGGCCGCGCGAGGCATCCGCCCGCTGTTCGACGACGATGAGGCCGTGGACGAGCCCGCCGTCATCCACGAGGCCATGTCGCATGAGAAGGCCACCCTGACCGCCCACGACAAGGCCGCCCAGAAGGGTTCCGAGGAATGAGCACGACCCACACCCTCTCCGTCTTGGTGGAGGACAAGCCCGGCGTGCTCGCGCGTGTCGCCAGCCTGTTCTCCCGCCGCGGCTTCAATATCGAGTCGCTGGCGGTCGGCGGCACCGAGATCCCCGAGATCTCGCGTATGACAATCGTTGTGACGGTTGAGGATCTGCCGCTCGAGCAGGTCACCAAACAGCTCAACAAGCTGGTGAACGTCATCAAGATCGTGGAGCAGGACGACGACAGTTCGGTCGCCCGCGAACTGATCCTGGTGAAGGTGCGCGCCGACGCGAGCGTCCGCACCCAGGTCATCGAGGCGGTGAACCTGTTCCGCGCCAAGGTGATCGACGTGTCACCCGACGCGCTGACCATCGAGGCGACCGGGACCCGGTCCAAGCTCGACGCACTGCTGCGCATGATGGAGCCCTACGGCATCCGTGAAATCGTGCAGTCCGGAGTCGTCGCGGTGGGACGTGGACCCAAGTCCATCACCGCGACTCGCTAGTAACCGGCCGCCTCGGCGGCCAATCGCTCCACCGCCCGGCATGCTTGGCCGGGGCCGAAACTTAGACACAGAATCCAGAAGGAGAAACCCAAAGTGGCAGTCGAGATGTTCTACGACGACGACGCTGACCTGTCGATCATCCAGGGCAAGAAGGTCGCGGTCATCGGCTACGGCAGCCAGGGCCACGCCCACTCGCTGAGCCTGCGCGACTCCGGCGTCGACGTCCGCGTCGGCCTGACCGAGGGTTCCAAGTCCCGCCCGAAGGCCGAAGAGGCCGGTCTGACCGTCGGCACCCCCGCCGAGGTCTCCGAATGGGCCGACGTGATCATGGTGCTCGCGCCCGATACCGCGCAGGCGTCCATCTTCACCAATGACATCGAGCCCAACCTGAAGGACGGCGACGCGCTGTTCTTCGGCCACGGCCTGAACATCCACTTCGGTCTGATCAAGGCTCCGGCCAATGTCACCGTCGCCATGGTCGCCCCGAAGGGCCCGGGCCACCTGGTGCGTCGTCAGTACGTCGACGGCAAGGGCGTTCCGGCGCTCATCGCGGTCGATCAGGACCCGAAGGGTGACGGCCAGGCGCTGGCGCTGTCCTACGCCAAGGCCATCGGCGGCGCGCGCGCCGGTGTCATCAAGACCACCTTCAAGGAAGAGACCGAGACCGACCTGTTCGGTGAGCAGGCCGTGCTCTGCGGTGGCACCGAAGAGCTGGTCAAGACCGGCTTCGAGGTCATGGTCGAGGCCGGCTACGCGCCCGAGATGGCGTACTTCGAGGTGCTGCACGAGCTCAAGCTGATCGTCGACCTCATGTACGAGGGTGGCATCGCCCGCATGAACTACTCGGTTTCCGACACCGCCGAATTCGGTGGCTACCTGTCGGGTCCGCGCGTCATCGACGCCGGCACCAAGGAGCGCATGAAGGCGATCCTGTCCGACATCCAGGACGGCACCTTCGTCAAGCGCCTCGTCGCCAACGTCGAGAACGGCAACACCGAGCTCGAGGGCCTGCGCAAGGCCAACGCCGAGCACCCCATCGAGGTCACCGGCGCCAAGCTGCGCGGCCTGATGAGCTGGGTCGACCGCCCCATCACCGAGACCGCCTAGTCTCGGCGTACGCGCCGTAAGTTCTACGCGCGCACCGCATTACGGCCCGGCACCTTTCGGGGGTGCCGGGCCGTCGTGATTCCTACGGCCAGCAGCCAGATCATGGTGAATCCGCCGAGGGTGGCTGTGGTGCCCCAGCCGTTGGCGGCGTAGAAGTTCGCGGGGGTGTTTCCGAAGAACATCGACGGGACGAAGGCCAGGTTGATCAGGCTGAGGGCGAAGGCCGTGGTCGCGGTCCAGCGGGGGAGTAGTCCGGTGCGGCGGACGGCGAAACCGAAGGCGCAGAACATGAGTGCCTCCAGAAAGCGCGAGATGGTGCCGTACAGGATGTAGGTGCCGCTGACCGTGACGGTGGGGTCGATGGGTTCGGGGGCCTGGATGACCGCGCCGACCTCGAGGCCGGTGGAGACCAAAGCCACTGTGAGCCAGATGAGTCCGGCATTGGCGGCGATCCCTGCGATCCAATCCGCTTCCGGGAGTGCGCGTTTCACCAGATAGCCGAAGCCGGTGAAGAAGATGATCAGCGTGGTGATGCCCGCGAGCCCGAAGAGGCTGCGGGCCAGCACATTCCAGTCCGGCGGCGGGCCGTCGTAGATGAAGTAGAGCGGTATTTCGATCAAGGTGAGCGCGGCCCCGATGATGGCGGCCGTTCCGGTCACTCTGCGCAGCAGGTTGGTATCCATGCCAGCGATAGTATAAGACTTATACTATAAGGTCTATGTTAAAGTTTTCGCCTGGAGGTGACTGTGGCGGAGATTCCGGATGACCTGCGGAGATTGTGGCGATTGAACACCGGTTCGCGGCTCGGCCGACGGGCTGAACTGGATACCGATCGGATTGTCGCGGTGGCCGTCGGACTGGCCGACCGGGATGGCGCGGCGGGCGCGACGCTGCCGAAAATCGCTACGGCACTGGGGGTTACGCCCATGTCGCTGTACCGGCATATCGGTTCCAAGGATGAGCTGATCGCGTTGATGGCCGATGCCGCCTTCGGTCCTGTCCCGGAATCCCTTATCTTGGAAGAGCTTTGGCGTCCGGCGCTGCGCGGCTGGGCACTGGCGCAAGCCGATGTCTTCCGCCGCCACGCCTGGCTGGCGCAATTGCCCATCAGTGGCCCGCCTCGCGGTCCGCACGCGGTCGCCTGGATGGATGCCGGACTCCGGGCGCTGCGTGCCACCGACCTGGATTGGGCAGCGAAAATCGGCGTGATCACCGTGGTCGGCGGCTATGTGCGCCAGGCCTTCGTCACCGGCCGCCAGCTCGCGGAATCCTGGAGCGCGGAGGGTGTCAACGAGGCCGAATCGCTCCGCAACTACGTCGGTGAACTCCGGGAAGTGCTGGACGCGAACCGATTCCAGGATATCGCCGCTCTATTGGATTCGGGGCTGCTGGAATCGATTCCGGAAGGGCCGGATTCGGCTGACGCGGACTTCCGGTTCGGGCTGGAGTTGATCCTCGACGGCGTCGCGGTCACGGCCGGTCCCTGAACATGCGGCGGCCCAGCATCCCAACTGATGCCGGGCCGCGTTCTTCTCGGGGGTATCAGCTTCCGAAGGATCCGGTCGGAAGCCACTGCCGCAGCAGGGATCGCAGCGGATCGTGCCCGCGATTCCACTGGTCGCGGTCATCCCAGTGATCATGCCGATCGTTGCGGTCCCAGGGATTGTTGCGATCCCACGGGTTATTGCGATCCCACGGGTTGTTCCGGTCCCAGGGATTGTTCCAATCGTCGCGGTCGTTGTGGTGCGGCCGGCTGATTTCGGTGACGTCCGGTCCGGCGGTGGTGTCCGCCATGGCCGGAACCGCCACCGCGGTAAGGGGAATCGCGGCGATCGCCCCGGCCACGGCAACCCGGGCGATCATCCGTCGTGCGGAATTGTTTCTCGGCGAGCTCATATCGTTCACTGTGCCGAACTCGGGCGTCGAAAAGATATGGCTTGAAAGGAGTTCGGTGAGAATTCAGGGTGCGGCTACGTCTCGGGTATGACTTTTCCCCGAGCCGGTCAGTAGTGGGTGCCGCCGTCGATGCGGATCTCGGTGCCTGTGATGAACGCGCCGTCATCGGAGGCGAGCATGGCCACCACGCCGGCGACGGTATCGGGCGAGGCGAAGCCCTGGCCGATACCCGGGGCCAGCTTCATGAACAGGCTCAGATCGGCGTCGGCGGGCAGGCCCGGGCCGCGGCCGTCGGTCATATCGCTCGAAATCGAGCCCGGGGCGACCGCGACCACGCGCAGGCCCTGCTTGCTGTATTCGGCGGCGAGCGCGTGCGTCATGGACATGATGCCGCCCTTGGACGCCGCGTACGCGGACATGTACGGGTGTGCGAAGAACGCCGAGGTCGAGGTGAAATTGACGATGACGCCCTTATCCGAGGCGAGCAGCGCGGGCAGCGCCTCGCGAATCATCAGGAAGGTGCCGGTCAAATTCACAGTGATGATCTTGGTGAAATCGGCGAGTGGCATTTCGTGGGTGTGCGCGGACCGTAGAATTCCGGCGGCATTGATCAGCGCGTCCAGCCCGCCGAGATTCTCCAGCGCGGTGGCGACGCCCGCCCGCACCGAATCCTCATTGCCGATATCGACGGTGACGGTGCTGAGTCGCTCGGCAGTGCCCTGCTCGGCGGCCTGTTTGACGGTTTCGGCGAGCCCGGCCTCATTGACATCGGCCGCGACGACCCGCCCGCCCTCACTGAGCACGCGATGCACGGTGGCCCGGCCGATACCCGAGCCAGCGCCGGTGATGAGTACTCGGCGATCGGTGAAACGCTCCATTGCGAACTTCTCCTCTATGGTCTCGATCCCCCGTACTTGACACGCTACGCCTACATGGCACGTCGTGCCAGATCGGCATCCGGAGACTAAGATGGGAGCACCCGACCGAAGGACATCCCATGCCCGTAGCCGAGCAGCGCCCCACCCTGGCCGAGCGCCGCAAGGCCGAAACGCGCCTGGATATCGCCCGCATCGCCGCGCGGCTTTTCGCCGAACACGGCACCGCCGAGGTCACCGCCGATCGCATCGCCGCCGAAGCGGGCATCGGCCTGCGCACCTTCTACCGCTACGCGCGCACCAAGGAGGACGCGGTCGAGCCCATGCTCACCACCGGCGCGCAGCGCTGGATCGAAGCGATCTCGACCGGTCCGCACCGCCTGCCCACCCTCGCCGAACTCGAGGTCGCCGCGGTGCAGGCGGTGACCGTCGAGGTGGGGGAGGACTTCGAACTCACCCGCGGCCTGCTGCGCGCCATGGAAACCGATCCGGCCCTGCGCGCGGTCTGGCATCGCATCAATATGGAGGGCGAGCGTGAATTGCGTTGCGCTCTCGCTGAATTGGCAGGACCGGACGCGGATCCGGTGCGACTGCGCCTGCTTGTGGCCGCCGCTGCCGGAGCGATTCGAATCGCGTTGGAGCAGTGGGCGATTGCCGATGGAGCCGGGAACGCCGGTGCGGAGGAAGCGACTCCGGCCGCATTGGTGGTCCGCTGCATTCGCGCATTGGGCGCGGGCCTATAGCGCTCGGGCGCGGGTCTTCGTTCTTGGGCGGCGGTCATAGTCGGCTCTCGGGCCGCGGTCATAGTCGGTTCGTGGGCGACAGCCTTAGTCGGCTCTCGAGTGGCGGGCCGTAATCGGCTCGCGGTGACGGCAGGGTCCTGTATGACCGCCGTCCCTGAACGGCGTTTCGTCCCCATTCCTCGCATTCGCGCCCGCTAAGGTACGCCGAGCGACCTTCTGGCTACCTACCATGCGTGCCGACCCGCGGAGGAATCAGTTGCATCGAATCTGTAGTCGTATCAGTCTTTCCGTGGCAGCGGCGGTAGCCCTGCTCATCACCGCGGGCACCGCCTCCGCCGAGCCCGAGCAACTCCCGGTCAACTACTCGGTGGCGCAGTGGTTCATCGACGCCAACACCGCCAAGGCCCCCTTCACCCCGCCCGGCGGCAACGACTGGACCTGCGTCCCCACCGCCGCCCACCCCGAACCCGTGGTCCTGGTGCACGGCATCGCGGGCAACGGCGCGGGCTGGCCCGCCATGTCCCCGTTGCTGCACAACAACGGCTACTGCGTCTACTCCGTCACCTACGGCATCTACCCCGGCCAGGGCGGCCTCATCGCCGGTGCGGGTGGCCTGGAGCCAATTCCCCAGTCCAGCAAGGAATTACGCGACTTCGTCAACCAGGTCCTGCAGCAGACCGGCGCTCAAAAGGTCAACCTCCTGACCTGGTCCGAAGGCACCCTGGTAGCCGCCAACTACCTGCTCTTCGACGGCGGCAACGACGTGGTCGACCAATCCTTCAACCTGGTCCCCATCTGGGCGGGCACCCACGCCGCCGACCCCCTCGTGAACGCCGCCTACGGCCTCAACGTGGCCCCCGAAATCTTCGCCGCCCTCCGCCCCATCTGCCAGGGCTGCGTAGACATGCTCCCCGTCTCCGACTTCATCCACAACCTGCAAGCCGCAGGCGTCTACGCCCCGAATGTCCACTACACCAACCTGGTAACCCGATCCGACACCGAAGTCATCCCCTACACCAGCGGCATCCGCGAAGCCCCCAACGCCACGAACATCGTCCTGCAAGACGTCTGCCCCGTGAATCTCGCAGGCCACAACAGCGTCTCGGTAGACCCCACGGTCGCCGCCCTCATGCTCAACACCTTCGGCACCCCAACCGAAGTCCCCTGCGCCCCATCCCCATCGCCGTCGATCTGATTCCACCGGGCACTCGATGAGAGGCCTGGCTCCGCTAGATTCGTGGTGTGGCTAGCCTCTTCGATGACGTCGACGACACCGACGTGGCTCTTGATCAGGTAGTAGATGAGATCAAGAGCCTGGATCCTGATGGGAAGCGATGGGCCGAGGTTCTCCGGCACACCTACGACATGATCTACAACGGTTCCGAAACCGGGCGGTTTCGCTGGGCCGATCTGATGAAGACGGAGAAGACCCATTTCGGAACGCTCTTCGAGATCAACGCACAGCGGGAGTTCGAATTCGACGGGGGTGACACGACCGACTTCCGGATCGCGGGACACCAGGTAGACGCGAAGTGGAGCCAAAGAGATGGTGGCTGGATGCTGCCACCAGAGGTGCTCAACGAATTGGCGCTGGTGGCGACGGGAAGTGACGTTGCGGCTACCTTCTCGATCGGGGTTGTTCGTGTGACACCTGCACATCGCCGTGAGGGCGAAAATCGTGACAAGAAGAGTTCTCTGAATCAAGCGGGTCGTGAGGCGGTGCGCTGGATATGGAGAGATGCTCCGATGCCCGCGAATATATTGCTGCAGCTACCGGCCGCCGTCGTAGATCAAATATTCGATAGCTCGTCCGGCTCGGAGCGCGTCAATCGCCTCTTCCGGGTCGCTGAGGGAAAACTTGTGCATCGCAGCGTGGTACGTACCGTCGCGATGCAACTTGATGACCAGAAACGTGTTCGGAACAACGGCGGTGCAAGAACAGCGCTGAAGTCGGAGGGCGTCATTATTCTCAGCGGATATTATGCGCATATCGCTGAGCGCCTCGGCGTGCCCGTGCCCGACTTCAAGCACTACATTTCTGTTCGTGTGGTCCCGGGAGGTAATTCAGATCCGATGATCAGCGGGGCGCGGTGGCGCAGAGCTCGTCCAGGAGAACCGATCTGTATCGCACCAGATCTTCCTAGGCGCGGAATTCGCGAGGAGGATTAGTATACGCAGATTCTGCATGTGAGGCAATGGCTCAGCCTCAATGCTGTCCGGGCGACAGCGGAACGGCATTTTTGCTGGGAATCGTGCTATGAGGCGCGCTGAGTTTCTTCTGATGGCATATCGAATTGTAGCTGATCGGATTGAATATCCCGCTTTCGCATCGCATCATTGGACAATTTCTCGCGCTTTCGCGCCGCCTCTAGAACCTTGATGATCGACTTTCCCACAGCTTCAGCCACCGGCGGGGGGAAAGCATTCCCAACCTGTCGATACTGTGCTGTCTTGCCGCCGGAGAATTTCCACTCGGATGGGAATCCTTGAATGATTGCTGCCTGTTGCACGGTTAGCATCGGCCCGTCGGGGCCGAAAAGATCACGGTCCTCAGTGTGCTTTTGGAGGCAGGTTTCGATGTCGTTGGCGACCCCCATTCCGGAAACGCCCAACTGGCGCCAAGCCGCCTTTGCCCGGCTGGGTCCAAGATCTGCTCCCCCGTGCTTTTTCGATCCACCGACAAGTGTCGGCGCGATGCCGCTGGCTTTTTCCAGCCAAGTCTTGTAGGCAAGATCTGCGCGTTCCTTGTGCTCACCTTGAGAATACCGACTGTACCTTTCCTGCATCGATTTCTTAAGGCTTTCGGCAACGGTGACTTGCTTTTTTCGCGCCGATCCGGGCCAGATGTATTTTTCATTCCCGTTAAGTCCCTGAATTACATCGTTGCGAAATGCCACGAGAATGGCGCGTGGGCGAAGCTGCGGAACGCCGAAATTGCTCGCCTCCAATACACCCCACTGGCTGATTGTGTATCCGGGGCCTTTCGCTGCTAGTTCTTCGCCACCTGCTTGCCGACGGTCTCCGCGTTCCAGTCTCGTCTTGATCCAGCTTCGATATTCCGAGAACTTCGGATCCATGATCCCGCGGACGTTCTCGATCATCACGGCCCGAGGCTGGAGGATCTCTACCAGTTCAAGCATACGAGGGAAGAGGTCTCGCTCATCGTCCTTGCCCAGTTGCTTGCCTGCGTGTGAAAAAGGGGGGCATGGAACACCGCCCGCAAGGAGATCGAGCTCCCGAGGCTCCAGCCTTTTCGCACCCTCGCTCATGGGCTGTAGCGGATTGAATTCATTTACGTCAATGGGAAGGATTGCGCAATTGTCGGGCTTCCATCCCAGTGCCCTGTTTGTTTTGATGTTCAGTTCAAGTGTCTCTATTGCGTATTTGTCGATCTCGACCAGCGCCAAGTGGTCGAAACCTGCCTGGTGCAGTCCCACCGCTTGTCCGCCGGCGCCCGCGCAGATCTCGATCGAGGTGTACCGGGGTGACTTCTTGTGAGTCATGCGCCATCACCTGCCGAGCGGAAGGTCTCCCTGCCGATGCCGGCATGGGCTTCGATGACACGAAGGTCGGTCACTCTGAGGCCTTTCACTGCAGAGGGCAGGGTCATGAGGTGGTGTGTGCTGGAGTATCTTTCCGTACGGCATGAAAACGCTTGGAACTGGGACAGACGTGACCGAGAGTCGATCCGAAAAAGCCCGCCGGGTTGCCCATGAACGGGGCGTCTACCCAGCGCCGCTCAATGATGGCCGCTCTCGTAACATGCGAGCCAACCGGCGGACGGATACAAAACCAGAGGTCGCGTTGCGTCGTGAGCTGCACCGGCTCGGCTACCGGTATCGGAAGGACTTCAGACTCGACCTCGGATCGGCGAAAGTCCGGCCTGACATAGTCTTCACGGCGCGCAAGGTCGCTGTCTTCGTTGATGGGTGTTTTTGGCATGTCTGCCCTGTGCATGGCCGTCAGCCGGCAACCAACGAATGGTACTGGGCCCCAAAACTTCGCCGGACGATGGAACGTGACCTGGCCGCGAACATCGCACTGGCGGAAGCCGGCTGGCGGGTGGTTCGCCTCTGGGAACACGAGAGTCTGCACAGCGCTGTCGCCGCTGTCACCAGAGTCTTGGAAGGCTGAACCGAACACGTGAGCGATCATATGGGATAGATCGCCGCAGCGTTGCCGGACTCTCCGGACATGCGCGCAGTAAGGGCCAAAGTGCCGAGTGGAGGTCCGACTTCGTTGCAGCCCAACGGCATCAGATACCAAGCGGCAATCCGTTCGCTGTCGTGGTTTCAGCGTTCGAAGCTGGTCAACTCCTGCCACCGAGTGCGTTGCTCAGCAAAGTATCGGCGTCCTCGCATCTTTCGTGCCGGATAAGTGATTGAGCGACCCGGATCGCATCACGAACCTCACGCTGCCGCCCCGCGAAGCCGATGATCGTTTCGGCAATGTCGGACATGCCTCGGTCCCTGCACGTGGCGATGGCAGTCGCTGCTTCGTCGGCGGGAGCTTCGATGCCGACGTGACGTACGAGGCCATTCGCTCGCTCGAGATCGCCGGCGAGGAGGTAGTCCGCGAGATCGGTGACGGGCGGCCAAACCAGATCTATTGTGCGACTGTTGTGCCGGTCCCCCAGGACCTGGGGGACCGGCACAACGACAGGCGAAGGCTGGTTCAGATGATCAGTCAGAAGCCGAATGAGGATGGCCGGGTGAATCTCGTCAGCCGGCTTGGTCTCGATGGTTACAGCGGCTTCGTGCTCCGACGTTTCGGTTGTGGAACAGCCCGGACACGTCGTTCCGCAAACGGAACACTCGCCAGTTGGCTGGTAGGGCAGCGACAGCAGTGCCACTCGCAGCCGGAAGAGTTCCGGCCAGCTGATGATGCCCTCCGGTCCCGCCTGCTTCTCCGCGAGGACATGCAGCTTCTTGAGTCCGTCGATCTCCGCTTTGTCCGGCGCGGACTTACAGGTGCCGTTTGCCAGACCGTTGAGGACAGGATTGCTCAGCAGGACTTCCTTGGCGATAGCCCGGCACGAGGGACCTGCGCAGCGGATCAGGCTTCGCACTGCCTCGGCCAGCTGACGCTGGGCGGGGCCGAGATGGAGATCAAGGTCGTTGAACTCTCCAGGTTTCGGCAAGTTGGTTCTCCCCCAGAAGAATTGATGCGCAGATCAGGCCATCTTCCGCCTTTTGGGCCCGAAGCGTTCGCTGTCTCTGACTTGATTTTTCTGACACGCGGGCTCTTCCCGAGTGCTGTCCTCGTGGGGTTGCATTGCGATGAAGCCGAGCGAGGTCTGCTCGGGATCTATTCGCATTTGACCGGAAAGTGGGCTTCCCATGGCGATGCCGTCCTGGAACGATTCGAGTCTCGGCACGATGAAACGCGTTGGTCTTTGGCTCAATCAAGTGGTTGGTGTCGGCGAGTTGTTCACCAAAACCCAACTTCGCGAGGCATTTCCGGAGACCTCTCAGATTGACCGCCGGATGCGCGACCTGCGTGACTTCGATTGGCGCATAGACACCAATCGTGAGGATCCGACTCTGGGCTCGCATGAGCACCGTTTCGTCAGCGAAGGTGTCGCCGTCTGGGAGCCGGGCAAGGGAACGAGGAAGACCGGCGCAACGGTCACCGCGGCAGAGCGCCACACGCTGATGATGCGGGACGGTCACAAGTGCCGTTCATGCGGAATCGGCCCGGGCGAGCAGTACCCAGGTACGTACATCGCATCACAGCTCGATGTCGCTCGCCGGTCGGTTCGTTTGCCCGATGGCGCGACCGCCCTGCAGACGATGATCGAATGCAACCGCTGTCGTATCGGAGGCCGCGATCTGACCGCAGACTTGGGTGATGTTCTGGAGCGCATCGCGGCGTTGCCGTCGTACGAACGCAAGATGCTGGCGTCGTGGGTGGAACGAGATGCGCGCAGTTTCAGCGAACCCGAGGATCTGTGGGCGGCCTACCGTACGTTGCCGGCGGACGCCAGAGACGCAGTCCGGCAGGCATTGAGTAGCTAGCCCTCATTCGTCAGGCACTTCATCCCGTCTCGAGGAGAAAACCAGATATGTCCATGGACTTCGGCGTCCCGCCGAATGCTGCAGAAACCCGCCGGCTCGTCGAGGAACGGCTGAAGGAGCAGCACAGCAGCGCCGGAGTAGCCGAGACCTTGACTGTCGAGTGGCGCGGTGGCCCTCGCCATGTCGAGGTGATCGATGTACCGCTGAATGTGCTCTTCTACAACCCTGGAACGCATCGCATCCGCGCGCAGCGCAGCCTTGACCTTCAGCGCGATGCCCATCTGGCCGCCGATCCCTGGAGTGCGGAAAGCCAGGACTACCTGCGCCATCTGCTGACCATCCGGCCGTCAGATCCCGACCATCGCGATGCAGCGTTCGACGATCTGAAGAAGAGTCTTCAGGAGCACAAGCAGAATGAACCCGGGCTGATCACTCGTGACGGGATTCTGGTCAACGGCAACACTCGTTGCGCGGCGCTGCGAGAACTCAAGAGCGCCAACCATATCCGGGTCGGTGTTCTGCCGGAATCCTGCGACTGGCGTGATATCAACGATGTCGAGTTGTCGCTACAGCTGCGCCCCGACAAAAGGCGTGACTACTCCTACATCAACCGATTGCTGGCAATCGAGGAGCAGCGAGACGAATTGCGTCTTGACCTGTCTGTCATTGCCAAAGCGTTCCGGACAGACGTTCGATCCTGTGAGCGGGACCTCTGGGTCCTCGCTCAGCTTCGCGACTTGATTACTCGTAGCACCACCTCCGGCGGAGCAGCGTTGCGGTTGATGGACCTCGAGCGCTCGCAGGAGAAGCTCGCGGAGCTCTATCGCGCATACGACAGGGAACAACCCAAGAGTCGAGAGCGCGCTGATCTGCTGAAGGAAGCCAGACTCGCCGCTATTGTGCTCGACTTCTCCAAAACCGATGTGCGCCATATCGGTTCGGACTTTCAGAGTCGGTATCTGGAGAAGACCCTGCCATCCGAGTTTCAGGCAGCCGAAGGCACGACGCCGGCCGCGGTTTCGATTCCAGGCCTGAACCGGACCGTCAAGGGTGCGAGCGCAAGTGTTTCGGCCGCACGCGCGGTTACCGATAAACTGTTGAAGGCCAAGGCGATGGAGGCAGCCCGTGCCGACGTGACACCTGCCGAACAATCGGCGGCGATGGGCGTGATCGCGGCCTACAGGGAAGCGTTCAACGATGCAATCGACAGCGCCGGCCGCGATAACCGGCTGCGCAAGAAGCGTCTGGCGGCCCCGGAGCGAATCAGTGATGCGTGCAAGGACCTCGAGCAGTCGATTACAGATGTCGTAATGTCTCGTGGCAACGCCAGTCTCGATGAGGGCGCATTCGACGATGCGCTGGAGCAACTCCGGGGCATTCTCGGCAAGCTTGCGATCGAGGCTCAGCGCAGTATCGATCTGCCAGGAACAGGATTGTCCTGGTTGATCGGGGCAGTGGAGCAACAGTCATGAGTATTGCAGAGGCCGCGGGACTTTCACTGCGGCTCGGTTTCGATGTGACGCGGACATGCGTGGAGTTGCGAACGGTTGCTGGATTGCAGCTCGACTTCGCGCACTTGATTGCCCGGATGGCCACCGGTGGCCAGCGTGGACCGCTATCCGCGGAAATCGAGCTCGACAATTTTCTTGCCAACCTCGGCGAGCTGGCGACATGGACTCATGACGGCGTCGAGTGGGATTCGGATCTGGTCGACCTCGTCAATGGGGTGCTGGACGATGCGGAAACGGTCGAGCGCAGTCTCGAGGGCGGGCCGACTCAAACCGATAGGGATACCGTCGGGGTCGATGACGTCGGCAGCCTGCTGGGTGCGGAATGGACAGCCGACCTGACCTCATTCCAGCGCCGCGATATCGCTCGATTGCTCTCGCTGCGGCACGGCGCGAACTTCAGTGTCCCCGGAGCTGGGAAAACACGTGTGGCGCTTGCCGTTTACGCGGCGATGCGCGAGCGGGGAGATGCCACCCGACTCTTGATCGTGGGGCCGAAGTCCGCCTATGAGTCCTGGGAGTTCGAGAGCTCTACCTGTTTCAAAGAGCCACTGCGAACCGCGGTACCGGGCCGCCCGGACGATCCGCTGGCCGAGCTGCGCATGGTGAACTATGAGCGTCTGGATCGTTCGCTGGGCAAGCTCGCGGCATGGCTCCGAGCAGGTCCCGCCATGGTTGTGCTCGACGAAGCTCATCGGATGAAGCTCGGTGCCAGCGGTACGTACGGGGCCGCCTGCCTGGCTCTGGGGCCACTCGCGACCAGACGACTTATCCTGACCGGAACGCCGGCTCCCAACGGTGCCAAAGACTTGGAGAACCTTCTGTCATTCGTGTGGCCCGGCCATGGCAAACGAGTCGTTACCGAGGCCGTCGGCGGAGGCGATTTGGCCTATGCCAGTTCGGTATTGCGTCCGTTGTTCACTCGTACGACCAAGCATGAACTGGGACTGCCACCGTTCGAGCCGAGGGTGCGCTACCTCGATATGCCACCGCTGCACGCCGAGATCTACGAGGCTCTGAAGGGCAACTTTTCTGCTCGCGCCGAAGGAGCGCGCGGCAGTATCGAGTCGCTGGGGAAGGCAATGCTCCGGCTCTTGATGGCGGCTACCAGCCCCGCCTTGCTGCTGGAAGGCGCAAGCAGATACGAGCCGCTCGAATACCAGCTGCCACCATTGGAACCGGCTCCCGGTGACTCGCTGTTCGAGCTTCTGCAGAACCTTCCGAGCTATGAATTCTCGCCGAAGTACCAGGAGATCGCAAAAATCGTTGCGGACAATGTTGCGCAGGGGCGAAAGACGTTGGTGTGGACGACCTTTGTCCGCAGCCTAACCACCTTGGAAAAACTGCTTTCGGGGTATGAACCCGCAGTGGTCTACGGCGGGACTGTTGACCGTGAAGAGCAGATACGCCGGTTTCGCGAGGACGCTGACTGCCACGTCCTGATCTCGAATCCGGCAACTCTGGGCGAGGGCATCAGCCTTCATCAGGTCTGTCATGATGCCGTCTACGTCGACAGAGACTTCATGGCAGGACGCTTTCTGCAGAGCCTGGATCGAATTCACCGACTGGGTCTGGCGCCCGGCACCGAAACCAGGGTGACCATCCTCGCAACGAGGAACACCGTCGACGAGGTGGTGCGGATCCGGTTGGAGCAGAAGCTGGAGTTCATGGGCCGGATTCTCGATGACCCTGCTGTCCAGCAACTCGCCGATCTGCAAGAGGAGCCAGCCGCAGGCGCAGGGATGGACGCGGCCGATGTACGGGCTCTACTTCGGCATCTCGACGAATCGGCGATATCCGGGATTGATTGAGTTACTGCACCTTCCGCCGACGACGCGCCGACACGGCACCCAGCAGGCGGTGTTTGCCACGATGTTTGTGCGAATCTACTGTGGTTCAGATGGTTCGGAACCCCGCGTGGACTCGGGACGAGTTGATCCTGGCATGTGACTTGGTCATGCGGAACGGATGGGCTGAACTGCGTGAAAATGATGCTCGGGTGCGGGAGTTGTCGGAGCTGCTGCGGTCGTTGCCGATCCATCCTTCTGCGGTACGTGACGAGAGATTCCGAAGTCTGAACAGCGTGTCGCGCAAGACCACGGATATTGCTACGCGGCATCCGGATTACAGCGGAAAGCGCACCCGCGGTGGCGCATTGGATCTTGCGGTGTTGAACGACTTCAGGGCAGCTCCGGCTCAGATGCAGGCCGTCGCTGCTCAGATTCGCCGCTCGGCCGCATCTGGGGAGTTGACCGTAGACATCGCATTTGTCGACGCCACTGTCGAATCCGGCGAAGGTGTCCGAGAGGGCGGTCTGCTAGAAGCGCTGCACTACCGGCGCGAGCGCAATCCCCGAATCAAGAGAAAGAAGATCGCTCAGTTCCTGCGCCATCATCGCCGGGTGCACTGCGAAGTCTGCGGCTTCGACTTCGAAGCTGTGTACGGCGAGCGCGGTAAGGAGTACATCGAGTGCCACCACATACTTCCTTTGCATGTTTCAGGTGAAACAGAGACCAGACTTGCTGATTTGATTCTGCTCTGCTCGAACTGCCACAGGATGGTTCATCGCGGGCCACAATGGCTGCGCCCTAATGAGTTGCGCGAGATCGTGGTGGCCAACACGGCACTCTAGGACGATGTTTGCTTCCGGCTCTGCCGTATCCCCTGCCAGGCGTCGGGGATGTAGCGGAGGCGTTCGGGGGCGAGGGTCCAGGCTGTGCGGATTGTGTGGCGGAAGAGGGTGAAGGCTAGGGCATCTGCTCGGGTCCAGTTCCAGCCCAATATCTTTCGGGCTTCCGGGGGCATGGTGGCGTTGGAGAGCCAGACGCCGATTGACATGACGGGGTAGCGGATCAGGGGCCAGAGGGGTTTTGGGATGAAGGGTGGGGCGGGGACTTTGGCTTTGTGGATGGTGGCGGCGAAGGTGGTGGTTTTGTTGGATTGCAGGACCTCCTGCCACATGTGAAGCCAGTAGGCGCGGTAGTTTTCGTAGTCGCCGAAGGCTGGGCGGTCGGACATGCCGTATAGGCGCCACCAGGTGAGACCCTCGGCCACCAACTGGGCTTTTTCGGCTTCGGTGAAGGGGGTGCCGAAGAATTCTTGGGTGGCGATGATGGATTCGTAGAAGGTTACGTGGGTCCACCAGAAGACTTCGGGGTTGAGGGCGTGGTAGCGGGTGCCTTCGGGGGTGATGCCTTTGATGGGTTTGTGGAAGTCTCGGACCTTGCGGGCTCGGGATTCGGGGTCGGGTTGGTAGATCATCGCTTGGATGGGGGCTACCGAGCGGTCGAAGCGGTCCATGGGGTCGGTGAAGAAGTTCGAATGGTGCTGGAGGGCGGCGTTCAGGACGGGGTGCATGTTCTGTAGGGTGCCGGCGCGGCCGAGGATGAGCATGGAGCGGATGTCGCCGAAGTGCTTCCAGGTCAAGGAGTTCGGGCCCAGCGGAGCGGAGGTGTTCCAGCCGGGGAGTTTGTCGAACACGGGCGTGCCTAACTCTGGGAGAAGCCGGGGGACAGTAGGGCGAGCGTGGTGTCGACCAGCTCGTCCACGGGGACTTCGGGGTGGGTGAGCCACCAATTCGCTACCGCTACAACGGATGACACGAGGATCGTGGCCGCGATCTCGGGGGTGTGCGGGGAGGCTCGGGGGTTCGGTGGGGGGAGTAGGGCCAGGATGCCGCGGTGGGAGAGGGAGCTCAGCTGCGCTACCACCTCGGAGATGTCGGGATCCTTTGTGGGAGAGAGGATCAGGCGCGTCGCGAGGGGGCGGTCCAGCATGAAGGTGAAGTAGGCGCGCAGGGCGCGGGGGAGGCGGGATTCGGGTGCGGCGGCCACCTCGGCGGTGATGCGGGCCAGCAGGGCTTCGGTTTCGGTGGTCAGCAGATCCAGGACCAGATCCTTCTTCGACGGGAAATGGTCGTAGAGGACCGGGCGGGTGATGCCCGCGGCGGTGGCGATATCGCGCATGGAGACCGCGTCATAGCCGTTGGCGGCGAACAGGTTTCGGGCGGCGTCGAGCACCAGCACACGACGTTCTGGGCCCTTCAGGCGACGGACCGGGCTAACCGACACGTGTGTAGGTTAACCCGGTCCCGAAGATCGCGAGGCGGAATCAGCTGGTGTGCCAGGTGATCACGTTCGCGAGATCAGCACGGGTGGTGCGGAATCCGTTGACGGCGTGATCGGGGTCGGGATAACCGAAGGACACCCCCGCGATGATCTGGCGACTCTCGGGAATGCCGAAGTACTCATGGAGGAAGGGGGAGTAGGACGCCAGGGCGGCTTGCGGGGCGGTGGCGATGCCGAGGCTTTGGGCGGCCAGGAGGAATGAGGTCAGGTAGAGGCCGCAGTCGACCGCGCCGTAGACGCCGAGGTCTGCCTCGGTGGTGAGGATGGCTACGTGGGGGGCGTCGAAGAGTTCGAAGTTGCGGAGCATTTGGCGGAGGGTGCCTTCGTGGTCGCCTCGGGCGACGCCGACGGCGGTGTAGAGCGCGCCGCCACACTCTCGGCGGCGGTCGCGGTAGACGCCGTTGTAGGCAGGGGGGAAGGGGAGGTCGGATTCGGTGGGGGTGCCGTTGATGTGGTCCAGCAGTGCCTTCCGGAAGCGGTCGGTGGCGTCGCCGTCGGTGATGGTCAGTTGCCAGGGCTGGGTGTTGCACCAGGACGGGGTGCGCTGGGCCGCTGTCAGGACCTGTTCGATGGTCTCGCGCGGGACCGGGTCGGGGCGGAAGGCTCGGCAGGTGTAGCGCTCGTCGAGCAGGGTGCGCAGGGTGCTGTAGGGGTCGGTCATGGGGGTCGCCTCTCCTTTGGTCTCGAAATGAGACCGATTGAACTTGGTCTCATATTAAGACCAAATGGGTAGGATTGGGAGATGCGGTATGAGGAGCTGGCCGAGGAGCCCTGTTCGATCACGCGGTCGCTGGTGGTGCTGGGGGATCGGTGGACGCTGCTGGTGATGAAGGCGGCGTTCTCGGGGGTGCGGCGGTTCAACGGGTTTCAGAACTATCTGGGGATCTCGCGGGGGCGGTTGCAGGATCGGCTGGATCGGCTGGTCGAGCATGGGATTCTCGTGAAGCAGAAGCCAGAAGTCGGTGTGCACGAGGAGTATCGGCTCACCGCCAAAGGGCATGAGGTGTATCCCATCCTGATGGCGTTCAAGGATTGGGGGGATGCGCATATGGCCCCGGACGGGCCGCCCGTGTACTACCGGCATCGGGACTGTGAGGGGGAGGCGCATGTGCACCTCGCGTGTGATCGCTGCGAACGTGAGCTCACCGCGCGCGATGTCGTGCCCGAGGCGGGACCGGGAATGCTGGCGCAGGTGTGAGCGCTCGCTCTCCCATGAGCCACCAGCCCTGGCATGGGCGATCCGGCACCACTGTGACCGGCCGGTCCTATAGTCGGCGGCATGGGTGAGTTGACGGTGCGTCCGGTCGAGGCCGCGGACGAGAAATTCCTGTGGGCGATGCTGTTCGAGGCCTCGTATTCCCATGAGCAGGGCCGGGTTTCGCCCGAGGAACTGCGGGATGTGCCGACGCTGGCCCATTACGTCGAGGGCTGGGGTGCGCCGGGGGATGTCGGCGTCATCGCGGAGCGGGACGGGGTGCCGTGCGGGGCCGCGTGGCTGCGGCTGTTCACGGGGGACAATGCCGCCTACGGATACGTGGATGACGAAACACCGGAGCTGGCCATCGGTGTCGCGCCCGGACAGCGCGGCGGCAGGATCGGCACCGTACTGATGACCGGTCTGCTCGAAGTCGCCCGAACCCGCTTCGCGAGTGTGAGTTTGAGTGTGCGACAGGAGAATCCGGCGCTACGCCTGTACGAGCGCCTGGGATTCGTCGTGGTGCCGAGTTCCGCGCACACCAACCCGGCCGGCAGTACCAGCCTCACAATGCTGTTGCGGTTCAGCTGATTACGCGTCGAAGGCGAGCACCCCGGGCGTGACGTAGTCGTCCGGATCGAGCAGCATGCGCAGCTTCGGGCCGTCGGGGATCCCCGCCAGCGCGGTCTCCAGCGGTGCCCGGAAGGCCGAACCGCGCGCGGTGATCAACGGCAGCCAATTGTCATGATGGTTGGGCACGAACACCTTTGCCCGCAGCGCCTCGATATAGCTGCGCGGATCGCGCAGGCCGTTGGTGAACTGGTTGTACCCCTGCACCGCACCCACGTGGACATCGGACACGGGTAGCTCGCGCAGCGTCTCGAGCACCTCCGGCGCCTTGTCCAGCAGCGGCCCGGACGAGTCATGCCAGGTGAGCGTGAAATTCTCGGTGCGGAACTGGTACAGCAGCACCCCGCCCTCCGGATCGGTCAACCGCCGGATGAGATGGGCGGTATCGGCGAGAGTCGTTGGATACCTGCGCATATCGCGGATCTGCGGGATGGGCTTGACCGGTTCGCAGGCATCCGCGCCCGCGTATCGCTCGGTGCGCGCGGAATGGATGTGCCGAACCGCGGTCACCGAAATCCCGGGCGCGAGTTCGAAATCGTAGCGAGCACCGGGCCGGGATTCGCTCGAACCCAATGTCACACAGGCGAATTCGGGCGCATCGACCTGCTTGCGCGCGGTCGCGCAATGTTCGGCCGTTCCGTAGATCACCGCACCGCCGGCCTGCGCGATCGGCCCGGCGTCGGCGGCATGATCGAAATGCCCGTGCCCGATGAAGATCGCCGCCGGTCGCAGTGCCGCCACCTCGGCGGGTGTGGTCGGCACGTAGCCGGAGGTCGCGCCGCGCGGCACCCAGGCATCGAGCAGGAATACCGAACCACCCAGCGCCACCGCGAAACTCGCGCATCCGAACCAGCTCAGCACCACCTGATCCGAACGCACCGCGCCGGTTTCGGCGTCCACCATATCGGCTCCGAAGAACCGCCGCCGTGCCGCGATGGTCTCGGCGAGCGTCGGCTCGGCGATCGGCTGAACTCCGATGCGCTCGGCGAGTGCGCCGAAGCCGCGCCGCAGCGGCGTCACCAACCCGCGCTGAATCGACTCGCCCAGACTGCCCAGCTCAGGATTGCGCGCCACCGATAGTCCTCTCGCCCGCGGAACCGCCGGTCCCGCCCCGTCGCCCGCATTCTGCCCGGGTTCACGCGGCTTGTCAGCGAGCCTGCTTGGTGAAGGTCAGGTGGGTGACGTTCTCGGACGACTCCTTCCGGGTGCACGAATATCCCGGCAATGTGCCCAGACCGTCGTAGAGGCGTTCTCCCGCGCCGAGCAGCAGCGGTACCTGGGCCAGGTGCAGTTCGTCGACGAGTCCCGCGCGCAGGAACTGCCGGACCGTGGCCGCGCCGCCGCCGAGGCGCACATCTTGGCCGCCGGCGGCGTCGAAGGCGCGCTTCAGGACCGCTTCGGGGGTGTCGTTCACGAAGTGGAAGACGGTGCCGCCCGCCATTTCCACCGATGGCCGCGGGTGGTGGGTGAGGACGAAGGTGTCGTGGTGGTAGGGCGGGTTCGGGCCCCACCAACCGGTCCAGGAGTGGTCCGGCCATTCGCCGCGGATCGGCCCGAACATATTGCGCCCCATGATGGTCGCGCCGATGTTCACATCGCCCTCGACGGCGTAGCGCTGGTCGATGCCGCCCTCGCCGGTCGCCGCCGCGCCGGACATGCCGCGACCGTAGTCGGTGTCGAAGATCCAGGTGTGCAGATCCTCTCCGCCTACGCCCAGGGGGTTGTCCAGGCTCTGGTCCGGCCCGGCGACGTAGCCATCCAGGGAGATCGACAGGTTGTGCACTCGAAGTTTCGGCATGACGCACCTCATAACTGGTTGTGGTTTGCAATCGGTTAGCAGCATAGATCCAACCGGTTGCGATGCGCAATCGGCTTGGCGAAAAAGCTTTGAACGGAGCACGATTCGGTCACCTAACCGTTAACCGAGACCTTGCCGTTGCGCTGGGCTACCCCTCGGTGAATGTCGGAACACGACCGTGACGAACTGGTAGGTGAATGTTCAGCCCTTTGTTAATCACGTGGCGTTGCATCGATATCAGGGATAGCTGAACGGAGGCTATCGATAGGGCAATTGGGGACCACCATGTACAACGACGTGCATGCGGCCGCGCGGGACGACCACAAGTACACGATGCGGATCAGCCGGCTGGCCATAGACAAACTCGGAATCCGGCTCTACGACCGGGTTTCGGCCGTACTGGCCGAACTCATCGCGAACTCCTACGATGCCGACGCCACCGAGGTGGAGGTCTCACTACCGTGGGGCGTCACCCTCGCCGGTACGGTGCGCGCCGCCGATGAGCCCGCGTATCAGATCGTGGTGTCCGACAACGGACATGGCATGACCACCGAGGAGATCAATCAGCACTATCTGATGGTCGGCTCGGACCGGCGCGTTCGCTACGGCACCGACCTGTCCCGCGAACGCGGGCGACCGGTGATGGGCCGCAAGGGAATCGGCAAGCTCGCCGCGTTCGGCATCTGCCGGACCATCGAAGTGATCACCGCCGGAAGCCATTCCGGCGATGAGGGCGCGCTCGGCTGGCCCGTCTCCCATCTGGTGATGGATCTGGACGATATGCTCTCGGACACCGAACGCGACTACTACCCGCAACCGGGTCCGCTGGACGGCACCTTCACCGCCAAGCGCGGCACCACCGTCATTCTGCGAGACTTCTTCCGCAAGAGGGTGAATACCGGCACCGAACTGAGCCGCCAGCTCGCTTCGCGCTTCGGTATCGAACGCTCGGACTGGCGGGTGCGGGTGCGCAATTGCATCGGGCAGGAGAGCTTCACGCTCAGCGATCTGGCCATCGATGTCATGGAGGACACCCGCATCGACGTGAGCAGGGTGCCGGTGCGCTTCGGGCATAAATTCCTGCCGATCACCGGCTGGATCGCCTATTCGAAACAGCCGTACCGCGATGACGCCATGGCCGGGGTGCGCATTTACGCGCGCGGCAAAATCGTCGCGCAGACAAGGGATTTCGGCATTCCCGCCGGATTCACCGGTGAGTTCAAACTGCGCTCCTATCTGGTCGGCGCGGTGCACGTGGACTGGCTCGACGATGAGGAGGATCTGGTCCGCTCCGACCGGCAGGACATCATGTGGAACTCCCCGCGCGGTGAGGCGCTGGCCCAGTGGGGTCAGGCGTTGATCAAGGAGATCGGCCGCATCGGCGAGAAATCCATTCGCCGCCGGGTCTGGGAGGAGTTCGTGGACCGCTCCCGGTTGCGCCAGACGCTGGAGGCGATCGCGCCGGGGGACCGGCTGTTCCGCGATTCGGTGATCGACGCCGCGCGAATCCTGGTGGCGCACAAGGACCGCGCCTCACTCGATGATCCCGCGCATATCGAGAACATGGTGCGCCTGGCGCTGTCGCTCGGACCGCAGCGCAGCCTGCTCGAAACCCTCAAGGAGATAGCGGATGACGCCGATCAGGAACTCGATGTCGTAGTGGCGCTGTTCGAACGGGCCCGCATCGCCGAAATCTATTCGCTCGGCCAGATCGCGAGTGAACGCGTCGCCGTGGTGGATCGGTTGCGCGCGCTCATCGACGAACGCCGCTCACTCGAGCGTCCCTTCCAGGAGCTCATCGAGAGCGCGCCGTGGCTGCTCGCACCGGAGTGGACGCCGCTGGGCATGAACGAATCGCTCAAACGCGTGCGCGCCAGCTTCGAACGCTGGTACGCGCACAAGTTCGGCACCACCCTGCTCACCAGCGCCATCGGCAGTCCGAAACGCGAGCCGGATTTCGTGCTGCTGCACGATTCGGGCGAGCTGTGGATCGTGGAGATCAAGCGGATGGACTACCACCTCACCGATGAGGAGTACAACCGCGCGGTCAACTACCTCTACGAACTCGATCGCTTCCTCGATGAGAATCCCCGCATCGGCGCCCAATTCCCGCGCCGCAGGCTGACTTTCATCGTCGACCACATCGACCGCCTGGGCCCGGCGTCGCTGTCCTCGCTGATGAGCGATCAGCGGGTGGACCGCCGCACCTGGCGCGAACTCCTGGACGCCACCTTGCGCGCGCATCGCGACTTCCTGGATCGCGTCTACGCCATGCGCGGCAGCCAGGAGGACGAGGGCACGGCCCGGGCGGGCTAGCGAATTCGGCCCGCTCGGCGGGCAACCCCCCAGCGCGATGCGACACCTCCAATGGCGTGGGTGTCGCATCGCTTTCGTCCGGCCCGCGATTTCGGGACCTGTCACAGCGGGGCGGCAACACCATAGAACCGGACGAGTCGGACGCCCTGCGCGGGCGCGTGCGTGCGGTTGCCGTCCGCGTGACACCATGGACCCGCGCGCGGGGGCGCAACTCTGTTATCCGGACGGTCGAGAAGGTTTGGAAATGCTGCACGGCACGGTCAAGTGGTTCGACAGCGCTAAGGGCTTCGGATTCATCAGCCCCGACGGCGGCGGTCCGGATGTGTTCGTGGAGTACACCGCCGTCGAGGGTGACGGTTTTCGTTCGCTGGCCGAGGGACAGCGCGTGGAGTTCGAGGTGCGTCGCACCAAGCCGGGGCCGGAGGCGGTCATCGTGCGTGTCGTCGCGGCGGGCTACTGAGTAATTCCGCGGCGGTCGGCGGCGTATGCGCCGAATCGGCCGGTGCCGGTCCGGTGAATTCCTTTGCGCCTCGCGCGACTTCGTTGCCGTGGTAGTCGGCGATTGATGCGATTGCATTTGTGCCCGCAATTCGACGGTATCTGATTCCTATATCTCCTCCGCTGTCGCGAGTCAGGCGAAACCATCGGGCTGCTCGCATATTTCGAGCAATATCGAATAGCGCGTGGTCCTCGCGATGCGGCCGCGAACAGAACGCTCTCTCCGCTGTCCGATAGGAATCGGACAACTCTCATGCCCGGCTCTCCCGCAAGGTGGCAGAGGCCGGCGGGGGTGCTCTCCCGTGACACTCTCCCGGAGGCCGGAAGCGCTGCTGGTCCAGGCATTTTCGCAGCTCCCATGCCCATGGAAATAGGGGCGTGATTGGCACGTTATAGACGAGAATTTGATCTGAACATGACTCGGGTCACACAATCCGATTTCGGTGACGCCGATCACATCGTGCTAATGCCCCGTAACGAGCGCGAAAAGCCCGCCGATATGCTGGCTGTCGGAAGTACAACCGAGATTCATTGAGAGGCATTTACATGATCCCCGTTATCATCGACACCGGTTCCGCTGCTCTGGGTGGTCTGTTCGACACCTTCGGTGCCGCACTGCATGGCATCCTGAACACGCTGTGGACCGGCTCCTTCGGCCGCTAAAAAGCGCCACACGAGCCGAAAAGGCCGACCTCGGGTTTCGCAGCCCTGAGGTCGGCCTTTTGTCATTTCCCGCGAATTCGTGACCGATCACATGCCCATCACGGCCCGTGTGTGGCCTGCATCGCAACCGCTTGTGATAGCCGATAATTAGCCGGTCAAACGAAGTTTTCTCTCGTTTCGACAGCCCTCTCCCGATGCCCTAGGTTGGCCGGGGTCAGACGGCCGTCCAAGAGAAAGCGGGGCCGATGAACGTCGATGCCCTCAAAGCCAGCTGGCGCCTCGTAGAACGCGCCGGCGACGAAGCGATCCAGTACTTCTACGCACACCTGTTCCTGGCGCACCCCGAGGTCCGGGACATGTTCCCGATCCGGATGACCACCCAGCGCGGCCGCTTCTTCGCCGCCCTCGGCCGCATCGTCAGCAATGTCGAAACCCTGGCCGCCGATCCCGAATTCGTCGCCCAGCTGGGCCGCGACCATCGCCGCTTCGGCGCGGTGGCCGCGCACTACCCGGCCGCGGGCGGATCCCTGCTCGCCACCCTCGCGCACTTTCACGGCCCGCGCTGGACCGAGGAATTGGCGCAGACCTGGACCGCCGCGTACCAGGCCGTCGCGGGCATCATGATCGCCGCGGCCGAACAGGCCGAGCAGATCGACGGCCAGCCCGCCTGGTGGGAGGCGGAAATCGTCGCCACCGAGAAGCGCAGCATCGATGTCACCGTGCACACGGTGCGACCGCTCCAGCCGTATCGGTACGCCGCGGGCCAGTCCCTGGCCATCGAGATCCCGCAGCGTCCGCGACTGTGGCGCTACTACTCACCCGCCAACGCGCCGCGCGCCGACGGCACCTTCGATATCCACGTCCAGGTGGTGGACGGCGGCGAGGTCAGCGCCACCTTCGCCAGATCGGTCCGGCCGGGTGATCGGTTGCGGCTGGGCGCACCGGTGGGGACGGCGTTCGTGATCCCGCCGAACGCGGTCGACAATCTGCTGCTCATCGCGGGCGGCTCCGGATTGGCGCCGCTGCGAGCGGTTTTGGACGGTATCGAGGATGAGGCGCACAGCACCGGGATCGCACCGCGCGTGCACCTGTTCCACGGTGTGCGCACCGCCTGGAACCTCTACGACCATGAGGCGCTGACCATGCGCACCGAGCAACCCTGGTTCACCTACACCCCGGTCGTCTCCGAGGATCCGGGATTCCACGGCGTACAGGGCACGGTCGGCGCGGTCGCGGCGCGCGGCCGCGATCTGACCGGCGGCGCGACCGCACTGGTATGCGGTTCACCGAATATGGTCGCCGCCACCGTTTCCGCGCTCACCGGCGCTGGAATGCCGCGGCACGCAATCAGATTCGAGACGTTCGGCCAATCGGCGGCGTCCGACCAGCAGCGCGGATTCGACAAGGTTGGCCAATGGATGTGACACCCGAAGACATTCAATCCGCCCGATTCAAGGGTGCGCGACTGGGACGCCGCGGCTATGACGCGGACGATGTCGATCTCTTCCTCACCCAGGTGCGCGGCGCCATGACCAAGGTGGCGCGCGAGAATCGGCAGTTGACGCTCACCAGCAATTCCGAGGAACTGGCCCGGTTGCAACGGGAAAATCGGCAGTTGGCCTCGAAATGCGATGCGCTGCAAATGCAGATGCAGACCATGGCCTCCGCCGGGGAGCTCGCCGAAATGCAGCGCCAGCTCGCCAATGCCAATTGGGAGATCTCCCGGCTTCAGGGCGAGATGGCCAAGGACGCGCTCGGCATCAGCGCCCAGGCCGTCGACGTGCTCAATCGCGCGCAATTGTCCGCGGATTCGATCGTGGAACAGGCCGAGGAACACGCCCGCGACCTGATGCGGGTCGCGCGTGAGCAGCAGCGCGAAATGCTCTATCAGGCAAGGGAATCCGGGGTGCGCGCCACTGGCGGCGACCAGGAATCCATGGAACAGTTGCGCGCCTACTCCGGACTGCTGCGCAACCAATTGCAGGCCATGATCATGACGCTGTCGGTGGAGGTGGACAAGCTGGCCCTGCTCCCCATGCCCGGCGTGACCGATCCCGGCTCGGAAATCACCAGCGGCTCTTCACGTTCGCGTGATCTGCCGGTCACCGGATCATGGCAGCCTTCGGACAACTGAGTATCGAATCATCAACGCAGGAAAGAGAAGTGGGGGAACCACAGTGAATATCGAAGCATTGCAGTCGAGTTGGGTTCAGGTCGGCGCCGCCGGTCCCGAAGCAGTCGAATACTTCTACGACCACCTGTTCAAATCGCATCCCGAGGTGCGCGGCATGTTCCCCGACGATATGGGCGAACAGCGCACGCGCTTCCTGAACGGTCTGGGCCGGATTGTCACCAATGTCGAAACCCTCGCCGCCGACCCGTCTTTCGTGCAGCAGCTGGGCCGGCAGCACGGCAAGCTCGGCGTGATCGCGGACCACTATCCGGTCGCGGGGGCCTCACTGCTCGCGACCCTCGAGTACTTCCTCGGCGAGCAGTGGACGCCGGAGCTCGCCGCCACCTGGACCGCCGCCTACGGCGCGGTGGCCGAGATCATGATCTCCGCCGCAGCGGAACCGGCCGCCGCTACCGCCTGACGCCCACCCGTCATCCCGGTGCGCTTCTTGGCCGGGATCCACACTGCGGCTGTGGATCCCGGCCAAAGCATGCCGGGGATGACGAGGGCTCAGGCCGGAATGGCGGAGGTCATTTACCGGCCGAGCCGCTGGCGGAACCGCTCCCGGAACCGCTGCCCAGGATGCACAGCGGGTTGTTCACCATGGCAGCCTCGGCCGAGCCGGAGGACGAACCCGTCGCACCGGAATCGATGGCGGGCGTATTCGGCACCGGCGCCGCCGGATTCCCGGAACCGCCGTCGCGCATCGACCGGCCGTCCAGGTTCGATGGCGCGGGGACGCCGAGCAGATCCAGCACCGTCGGGGTGATATCGGCCAGGGTGTACCCGTTGTTCTGTGCGCCGCCCGCGAAATCCGGCCCGCGCGCGATCACGAAACCGGCTGTCTCATAGGCGCTTTGACCGCCGTGCCCACCCTCGGGCTTATGGCCGTGATCGGTGGTGACCAGAATCGTCCAGCGCTCATTGCTGTGCGCGGCCGCCCGCGCGTCCACCGCCCGGGTGATCTTCCCGACCAGCGTGTCCACCCGCTGAATCGCGTCCCGGTACGCCTGCGGCCAGATGCCGCGCAGCGTATGCCCGGTGATATCGACCTGATCCAGATGTGTGAACACCAGATCCGCGCCGTCATCGGTGACGGCCGAGACCACCTGTGCCGTCGCGTTCGAATCCGCGGTCGATTCGCAGACTCCCGCGCCGGTCGGATCGATCTGCGTTACGGAAACCTTGTCCGCGTGCGGATTTCCGGTGCGCGCGATCATGCCGATCTTGTCCCAGGTGCCGAGCGATTCGGTGGTCAGGTTCGGCCGGGCCTGCTCGAGCTGGGTGAACACCGTCGGATACGGCGCGAAAGGTGCGGGCGTACAGGTGGAGTCATTGTCCTTGATGCCGTGCTTGGTATCCCATACCCCGGTCAGCGCGGTGGCCCAGGAGACGCACGACATGGTGGTGTGCGGCGCGATCGAGGTCCGCGCCAGCGTGCCCTGTGCGGCCAGCAGTCCGAGGTTGGGTGCGTTGGCGGCGAGCACCTCGCTGTACAGGGTGCCGTCGATGCCGATGACCACGACCTTGTTCACCGTCGGGGCGGCGGTCGCGGGAGCCGCCGCGGCGAGTGGCAGGGTGGTCAGCGCGGCCGCGGCGAGGACGCGAGCGGTGCGAGGCGATAGGGGAGCGCGAGTCGACCTTGGAGACATGCCGCGCAACCTAGATCATTCGGCCCGTCTCGCGCGGCAAAACTGGACAATTGACCACGAGAGTCTCGATGGTTGAGAAAAAGCGCACGTCACCGATGTGATGGCACGCGTCTACCGGGCGGTAATCCGAGATCAAAACCGGACCACTAAGCTAGCGCCCGTAAATCCCGGATCCCTTTCCCGCAGGAGTACCCCACAGTGAGCCAAGCAGGCCGTCCTGTAGTTCTGATCGCCGACAAGCTCGCCCAGTCGACCGTCGACGCACTCGGTGACGCCGTCGAGGTTCGCTGGGTCGACGGCCCCAACCGGCCCGAGCTGCTCGCCGCCGTCCCGGAGGCCGACGCGCTGCTGGTCCGCTCCGCGACCACCGTCGACGCCGAGGTCCTCGAGGCCGGCAAGAACCTGAAGATCGTCGCCCGCGCGGGCGTCGGCCTCGACAACGTCGATGTGCCGGCCGCCACCGAGCGCGGTGTCATGGTCGTCAACGCGCCCACCTCGAATATCCACACCGCCGCCGAACACGCTGTGACGCTGCTGCTTTCGGCCGCGCGCCAGATCCCGGCCGCCGATGCCACGCTGCGTGAGCACACCTGGCAGCGCAGCAAGTTCAACGGTGTCGAGATCCTGGGCAAGACCGTCGGCGTCATCGGCCTGGGCCGGATCGGCCAGCTGTTCGCGCAGCGCCTCGCCGCCTTCGAGACCAAGATCGTCGCGTACGACCCCTACACCTCGCCGGCCCGCGCCGCCCAGCTCGGCATCGAACTGCTGACCCTGGACGAGGTGCTCGAGCGCGCCGACTTCATCTCCATTCACCTGCCCAAGACCCCCGAGACCAAGGGCATGCTGAACAGCGAGACCCTGGCCAAGACCAAGAAGGGCGTCATCATCGTCAACGCCGCCCGCGGCGGTCTGATCGATGAGCAGGCCCTGGCCGACGCGATCAAGTCGGGTCACGTGCGCGCCGCCGGTCTGGACGTGTTCGAGACCGAACCCTGCACCGACAGCCCGCTCTTCGAGCTGCCGCAGGTCGTCGTCACCCCGCACCTGGGCGCTTCCACCGCCGAGGCGCAGGATCGCGCGGGCACCGATGTGGCCAAGTCGGTCAAGCTCGCCCTCGCCGGTGAGTTCGTCCCCGGCGCGGTCAATGTCACCGGTGGTTCGGTCTCCGAAGAGGTCGCCCCGTGGCTGGAGATCGTCCGCAAGCAGGGCGCCCTGCTGGGTGCGCTGTCCTCGGAGCTCCCGGTCAGCCTGGAGGTTCAGGTCCGCGGTGAGCTGAGCGCGAGTGATGTTGCGGTGCTGGAGCTTTCGGCTCTGCGCGGCGTCTTCTCCGCCCTCATCGAGGATTCGGTCACCTTCGTCAACGCCCCGGCGCTGGCCAAGGAACGCGGCCTCGAGGCCACCGTCACCACCGTGTCGGAGAGCCCCACCCACCGCAGCCTGGTGGACCTGCGCGCCGTCTTCGGCGATGGCAGCACCCTGAACGTGGCCGGCACCCTGACCGAGCCGCACCAGGTCCAGAAGATCGTCAACATCAACGGCCGCAACTACGATATGCGCGCCGAGGGCCTGAACGTGGCCGTGCTGGCGTACGAGGACAAGCCGGGTCAGCTCGGCCGCCTGGCCACCAAGCTCGGCGAAGCCGGTATCGACATCCTGGCCGCCCAGCTCACCCAGGACCTGGACCAGGACGGCGCCACCGTTGTCCTGCGCGTCAACACCGAGGTTCCGGCCGAGGTGCAGTCCGCGATCGCCGAGGCCGTCGGCGCGGCCAAGGTCGCCCAGGTCAACCTGGACTGAGCGGAACCGGGCGTAATGCCCGAAAGCGATTGCCGCCGAGCCCCTTCCATATATATGGAAGGGGCTCGGCGCGTATCGGCGGACGCCGGCGCAGCCGCGCCTGTCCGCCTCGACCGCGTCCTCGGCTGTCCGGATATTCGCGGACGGAATGAGCTCGTCCCAGTGTGTGGGAGCGGTTCGCCCTGGTGACAGGGGTGCGCGGGGCACCCGCTATCGTGGCGACTGTTCACGGGCGCATATATCCGAACGGAGCATTGTTTACATGAAACTCGCTGTCATCCCGGGCGACGGAATCGGTCCCGAGGTCATCGCCGAGGCACTCAAGGTGCTCGACGTGGTGGTGCCCGGTGTCGAGAAGACCGAATACGATCTGGGCGCGAAGCGGTTCCATGCGACCGGGGAGATCCTGCCCGACAATGTGATTCCGGAGCTGAAGCAGCACGACGCGATCCTGCTCGGCGCGATCGGCGATCCGTCCGTGCAGAGCGGACTGCTCGAGCGCGGACTGCTGCTGCGCACCCGGTTCGAGCTCGATCACCACGTGAACCTGCGTCCGTCCAAGCTGTACCCGGGCGTCACCAGCCCGTTGAGCGGTGATCCGGAGATCGATTTCGTCGTGGTCCGCGAGGGCACCGAGGGTCCGTACACCGGCACCGGCGGCGCGATCCGGGTGAACACCCCGCACGAGGTCGCGACCGAGGTCTCCACCAACACCCGTTTCGGCGTCGAGCGCGTGGTGCGCTACGCCTTCGAGGCCGCGCGGGCGCGCCGCAAGCATCTGACCCTGGTGCACAAGAACAATGTGCTCGCGTACGCCGGTTCGCTGTGGACCCGGACCGTCGCCGAGGTCGGCGCGGAGTACCCGGATATCGAAACCGCCTACCAGCACATCGATGCCGCGACCATTCATATGGTCACCGATCCGGGCCGCTTCGACGTGATCGTCACCGACAATCTGTTCGGCGACATCATCACCGACCTGGCCGCCGCTGTTTCCGGTGGTATCGGCCTGGCCGCGTCGGGCAATATCGACGCCTCCGGCACCAACCCGTCCATGTTCGAGCCCGTGCACGGCTCCGCGCCCGATATCGCGGGCCAGTCCAAGGCCGATCCGACCGCCGCGATTCTCTCGGTGTCGTTGCTGCTCAACCATCTCGGCAAGACCGAGGAGGCCGCGCGCATCGAGGCCGCCGTCGCCAAGGATCTGTCGGTCCGCACCGGTCCGGCCTCCACCGTCGAGGTCGGCGATCGGATCGCCGCCGCCGTCTGATCGGACGCCGCGGCTCGATTCGACTCCGAAACGCCGAACGGCCCCGCTCCCGGATTCCCGGGGCGGGGCCGTTCGAGTTCCGAATCCCTGAGTCGCACAGGTGTTTACCGGCGAGTAAGCTCCGTTTCGCGGCAAATCGGGTGTCCGGAATTGAAACCTGATGGGGCAGTGAGACATATCGCATTCATGCATTCGGATGCGAAAACGTAACGGGGGCAGCCCTTCCGGATTTGCGGGAGATCAGCGGTCAGCGCATCCGAGGTTGAAAGATCAACGGGAAGCCCTGGGCACCAACGGGACTGCGACCGCCGCGACCACCGCCGCCAGCGCGTAGACGATCGGGAATCCGGCCGCCGTGATCAACGCGCCGAACCCGGGCGCGACCGCCGCCACGGCCAGATTCTGACCGGTGTTCTGAATACCCAGGCCCCGCCCGGACCAGTACGGTCCCGCGATCTCGGCCACCGCGGTGAAGGCCAGTCCGTTATCGGTGACGGTGATGACCGAGGCCGCGACCAGAATCGGAATCGCCGCCCACCACCACTGCGCCCAGGCCGCGAAGGCCAACGCGGCCATGGAGATTGCCGCCGCGATGGCGACCGTGCGCAGCGGGCCCAACCGGCTCGCGACCCGGTCGGACCAGATGCCCGCGCCGATTCGCCCTCCCGCGCCCAGGATTTGGGTGATCGTGACCAGCACCCCCGCCGCCGCCAGTGACCAGCCGACATCGCGGTGCAGCCACAGCAGTGCGAAGGTCCACAGCGTGCCCTGCGGGACACACAGCAGCACCGATACCGCGTGAATGCGCCACAGGGTGGAATCGCCCCGATAGGGATTGACGGGACGCCCTGTGTCACCGATGGATTGGGGGCGCGGCGGATCGATGATGCCGACCAGGCAGGCGATCGCGGCCGCGCCGGCCATCAGCGCGGGCACCAGGATGGCGGTCGAGAAGCCATGTGCCGCAGCGATGGCCGGAATGCTCAGCGCCCCGATGCCGACGCCCAGCGGTTGTGCAGTTTGCCGAATTCCCATGGCCAGTCCGCGTTTATCCGGCGGGAACCAGCCCACGATGACGCGCCCGCTGGCGCCGTTGGTGCTCGCCGCGCCGACGCCGCCGATGAACAGCAGTGCGCCCAGCGCGATGTAGTTGGTGACGGTCGCCGCGGCGACGCCCGCGACGAACATCAGCGCGGGACCGGCCACCAGCACCTTGTGCTCACCGATCCGGTCCACCACATAGCCCCACGCGATCAGTGTGCAGACCAGTCCGATGACCGGCATGGCGACCAGCAGACCGGCCGTGGCCAGCGACAATCCGCGATCGGTCAGGGCGGGCAGCAGGAACGGGGTGCCGTTCACGAACACCGCGCTGGCGCTCTGCGCGAAGACGCCGAGGGCCAGCATGCTCCACCGTCGGGCCGATCCGATCTGTGTCACGGTGGTCATGTCCGCACCTCTATCTCACTATGTGAAACTGATGTCTTACTCTGTGAACATCGGACCTTACGATACGCCTGGGGCATTTGGCTATTTCAGTGGCATGCTGTCTATTTGCTCACACCCCTCGGGGCGGTCCGGGGAACCTCCGCGGGGCGTCGAGTTGCCTTGCGTACAAGGGCTTTCCACATTTCCGGCGACCCGATGCGGGCGGGCATGCCGCAGCCTCTCGGCGGGTCCCGCGCCCGCACCCCGGCCGCCCGCCCCGATCGCCCCCGCTCTCGCCGGTCGGGTGCATTAGGGCAGGTGGAAGCCGGTCGATAGGATGCGAAACATGCGCCTAGGTCGAGTTGCCAGCCCAGATGGGGTCGCTTTCGTAAGCATCGAAGGGGACGGCCCGAGCGCCGTGGCCCGTGAGATCGCCGAACATCCGTTCGGCAACCCGACGTTCACCGGCCGCAGCTGGCCGCTCGCCGATGTCCGCCTGCTGGCGCCGATTCTGGCCAGCAAGGTGATCTGCATCGGTAAGAACTACGCCGACCACGCGGCCGAAATGGGCGGTCCCGCACCGGCCGACCCGGTCATCTTCATGAAGCCGAACACCTCCATCATCGGCCCGAACGTGCCGATTGTGTTGCCGCCCAGCTCCTCTCAGGTGGATTACGAGGGTGAACTCGCCATCGTCATCGGCCGCCCCTGCAAGGATGTGCCCGCCGCCCAGGCGTATCAGGTGATTCTGGGCTACACCGTCGCCAATGACGTCACCGCGCGCGATCAGCAGAAGCACGACGGTCAGTGGACCCGTGCCAAGGGTTATGACACCTTCTGCCCGCTCGGCCCGTGGATCGAGACCTCGCTGGACCCTTCGGATCTGGAGATCAGCACCGAACTCGACGGCGAGGTGAAGCAACGCAGTCGCACTTCACTTCTGCTGCACGATATTCCGAAGATGATCGAGTGGATCACCACCGTGATGACGCTGCTGCCCGGCGATGTCATCCTGACCGGCACTCCCGCCGGTGTCGGCCCCCTGCAGGCCGGTCAGAGCGTGTCGGTGACCGTCGAAGGTATCGGCACCCTCACCAATCCCGTTGCCGCCAAACGCTGATCGAGAGAGAGACATGACTGACGTTCGGGTCCGATTCTGCCCGTCTCCCACCGGCACACCGCATGTCGGCCTGGTCCGCACCGCGCTGTTCAACTGGGCCTACGCCCGCCACACCGGCGGCAAATTCGTCTTCCGCATCGAAGACACCGACGCCGCACGGGATTCCGAGGACTCCTACCGGGCGATCCTGGACGCGCTGCGCTGGCTCGGCCTCACCTGGGACGAGGGTCCGGAGGTCGGCGGTCCGTACGAGCCGTACCGGCAGTCCCAGCGCCGTGACCTTCATCTCGATGTGGTGCGACGGCTGGTGGAGGCCGGGGAGGCCTACGAATCCTTCTCCACCCCTGAGGAAGTCGAGGCCCGGCACAAGGCCGCCGGCCGCGACCCCAAACTCGGTTACGACAACTTCGACCGCGACCTCACCGATGAGCAGATCGCGGCGTACCGGGCCGAGGGCCGTCCCGCGGTGATCCGGCTGCGGATGCCCGACCACGATCTGTCCTGGAACGATCTGGTGCGCGGTGAGACCACCTTCCGCGCCGGTGTGGTGCCGGACTTCGCGCTCACCCGCGGTAATGGCGATCCGCTCTATACGCTGGTCAATCCCGTCGACGACGCGCTTATGAAGATCACCCATGTTTTGCGCGGCGAGGACCTTTTGTCTTCCACGCCCCGGCAGCTGGCGCTCTATGAGTCCATGATTCGGATCGGCGTCGCCGAGCGCACTCCGGAGTTCGGGCATCTGCCGTTCGTCATGGGCCAGGGCAACAAGAAGCTGTCCAAGCGGGATCCGGAGTCGAATCTCTTCCATCACCGCGACCGCGGCTTCATTCCCGAGGGTTTGCTGAATTATCTGGCGCTGCTCGGCTGGAGCATCGCCGATGATCATGACGTCTTCTCCATGGCCGACATGGTCGCCGCGTTCGATATATCGAAAGTAAATTCGAATCCGGCCCGTTTCGATCAGAAGAAGGCCGACGCTCTGAACGCCGAACATATTCGGTTGCTGGAGCCGGGTGATTTCGCTCACCGGCTCCGGGAGTATCTGACCGAACACGGTCATATCGGCGCGGAGATCGACGAGAAGCTCTTCCTTGCGGCCGCAGATTTGGTGCAGACCCGCATCGTGGTTCTGGGTGATGCGTGGGGTCTGCTGGAGTTCTTGTTCGTGCCCGCCGAAGATTTCGTGATCGATCCGGCCGCACGGGAAAAGAATCTCGGCGCCGATGCCGTTCCGGTATTACAGGCGGCTATCGCGGCAGTGGACGGTGTTTCGGAATGGAATGCGGACGCACTCGGGGAAGCGCTCAAGACCGCGCTCGTCGACGAGTTGGGTCTCAAACCGCGTAAGGCGTTCACCCCGGTGCGCGTCGCGCTGACCGGATCGCACATCAGCCCGCCGCTGTACGAGTCGATGGAACTGCTGGGCCGCGAGGAGTCGCTGCGCCGGTTGCGCGCCGCGAACGCGGGCTAAGCGGGAGCAGGGTTGGCAGAGGGCCGGTGAACAACGCTCGAACAGTTCGAAAACCGGCCTCTGACCAGCCGATTTGTATATAACCCGGCAGGTGCTGCTAATCTTCTTCTCGGCCGGAAGCGGTCAGGGAGTTCCCACTGGGAGCAACCTGAAAGCCCAGGTCAATGGGGTATGGTGTAATTGGCAACACAGCTGATTCTGGTTCAGCCATTCTAGGTTCGAGTCCTGGTACCCCAGCTCCGAGAGCTTTTCGAAGCTTTCGAAATGCTGGAGATTCGGTGGTCCGGCCACCGAGAAATCGACAGCACTCCTGGTCCCGTCGTCTAGCGGCCTAGGACGCCGCCCTCTCAAGGCGGTAGCGCGGGTTCAAATCCCGTCGGGACTACAAAGTAAAGGCCCCCAGCCAATCGGCTGGGGGCCTTCGCTTTTCACATACGCCCTGCTCAATCCTGATCGGTGATGGTGCTGCCGCCCAAGGGCATTGCGGGCAGCCCCAGTTTCCGGTGATCCCAGCTGCGCACTCGCTCGGGCACGATGCGAATCGCGATGCGCTTGTTCAGCATCTGCTCCACGAACGGCTTCATCTCTTCGCTGTACGGCCCGGTGTACCGCTCCCACACACTGATTCCCACCTGGAACAGCGCCGCGGGATCGTCATCGATGATCTCGGCGCGGCCCTCGATGGACACCCCGCGCAACTGGTCGTAGGTGTCCCCGGCCTCGAGCAGCACGGTCACCCGTGGATCGCGGCGCAGATTCACCGCCTTCTGCGATTTCGCCTTGGTCTCGAACCAGATTTCGCCGTTGATCAGGCCGTACCACATGGCGGTCAGGTGCGGGGTGCCCGCGGGACCGAGCGTGGCGAGGTTGGCGATTCGGCTGCGCCGCAGGAATTCCGCGATCTCCGGGTCGGACATCGTGATCTGAGCGCGTTGATTGACTCCCATCGGCCGACTGTAATTTACGGCGTATGAGGCGGGTCACACCGGACCGTCCGGTACCGGATGCGCTGATCGTCCCGCTGCGGCCCGAAAACGCCGACGCCCCCACCGGATTCCCGGCGGGGGCGTGAAAACGGCTGTGCGGGCCCGTCAGAGGCGTTTGTGCAACGCGTCCGCCGCCGCCACGAGATCGGCGGCCCAGCGCGCGCCCGGGCGGCGGCCCATCCGATCGATCGGCCCGGAGACCGAAACGGCCGCGATCACCACACCGGTCGCGTCGCGCACCGGCGCGGAAACGCTGGCGACGCCCGCCGCCCGTTCGGCCGCGCTCTGCGCCCAGCCGCGCCGCCGCACCTCGGCCAGCGCGCGCTCACCGAAGACCGCCTCGGGCAGCACGGTGCGCTGCAGATCCGGATCAGCCCAGGCCAGCAGGACTTTCGCGGCCGAGCCGGCGGTCATCGGCATGCGCGCCCCGACCGGAACGGTGTCGCGCAGCCCGGACGCGGGCTCCATCGAGGCCACGCAGACGCGCGCGTTGCCATCCCGCCGATACAGCTGCACGCTCTCGCCGGTGATCTCGCGCAGGCGCGGCAGGATGGTGGCGGCCGCGTCCAGCAGCGGATCGCTCGCGGTGGTAGCCAGCTCCGAGAGCGCGGGCCCCGGGCGCCACAGGCCCTGGCTGTCGCGGGCCAGCATGCGATGTGTCTCCAGGCCCACGGCCAGGCGATGCGCGGTGGCGCGGGGCAGGCCGGTGCGGGTGCACAACTCATTGAGGCCGCAGGGTTGCTCGGCTACGGCGTGCAGGACCGCCATGGCTTTGTCCAGAACACCGATACCGCTATGCTGTCTCATAGAACGATATTAGCGTCTCGCATACTGGGAAACGCAAACCGCGTCGCCCAGGCCCCGGAGCCATTCGGCCCGGGTGGTCGGGCGCTCCCCGCGCCAACAGCCCCGGCACGGGAATGTCTATCGAGAGGTGATGGAGATATGGCCGAGCGGCCACGCACTCTGGCGGAGAAGGTCTGGGACCAGCACGTCGTCGTCCAAGGCGAAGGTGAAGGCGCGCATCGCGAACCCGACCTCATCTACATCGATCTGCACCTGGTGCACGAGGTCACCAGCCCGCAGGCGTTCGACGGCCTGCGCGCGGCCGGTCGCCCGGTGCGCCGCCCCGATCTCACCATCGCCACCGAGGACCACAACGTCCCGACCATCGATATCGACAAGCCGATCGCCGATCCCATCTCGCGGCTGCAGGTCGACACCCTGCGCAAGAACTGCGAGGAATTCGGTGTTCGCCTGCACCCCATGGGCGATCTCGATCAGGGCATCGTGCACGTTGTCGGTCCGCAGCTGGGTCTGACCCAGCCGGGCACCACCGTCGTCTGCGGTGATTCGCACACCTCCACGCACGGTGCTTTCGGCGCGCTCGCAATGGGTATCGGCACCAGCGAGGTGGAACATGTTCTGGCAACGCAGACTTTGTCGCTGCGCCCGTTCAAGACCATGGCCATCAATATCGACGGCACGCTGCCCGACGGGGTGACTTCCAAGGATGTGATTCTGGCGGTCATCGCGCAGATCGGCACCGGCGGCGGCCAGGGCTATGTGCTCGAGTACCGCGGTGAGGCCGTGCGCTCGATGTCCATGGAAGCCCGGATGACCATGTGCAACATGTCCATCGAGGCCGGTGCGCGCGCGGGCATGGTGGCCCCGGACGAGATCACCTACGAGTTCCTGAAGGGCCGCCCGCACGCCCCCGAGGGCGCGGATTGGGATGCCGCCGTCGCCGCCTGGGACGCCCTGAAGACCGATGAGGGCGCGGTTTTCGATGCCGAGGTGCATATCGACGCGAGCGCGCTGACCCCGTTCGTCACCTGGGGCACCAACCCGGGACAGGGCCTGCCGCTGGGGGAATCGGTGCCGGACCCGGAGCAGATCGTGGACGAGAACGAGCGTCAGGCCGCCGAAAAGGCGTTGCAGTACATGGACCTGACGCCGGGCACCCCGTTGCGCGAGTTGACCGTGGATACCGTTTTCGTCGGCTCGTGCACGAATGGCCGTATCGAGGATTTGCGTGCGGTGGCCGATGTTTTGAAGGGCCGCAAGATCGCCGAGAGCGTGCGCATGTTGATCGTTCCCGGTTCCATGCGGGTGCGCGCGCAGGCCGAATCCGAAGGGCTGGGCGAGATTTTCACCGCGGCCGGCGCGGAATGGCGGCAGGCGGGCTGCTCGATGTGCCTGGGAATGAACCCCGATCAGCTTTCGCCCGGTCAGCGCTGTGCCTCCACCTCGAACCGGAACTTCGAAGGGCGACAGGGCAAGGGCGGTCGCACACACCTGGTGTCGCCGCTGGTCGCGGCCGCCACCGCGGTGCGCGGAACCCTGTCCTCACCGGCGGATCTCAACTGATTTCGGCTTTACCGGCCCGTAATCCGCTGCCCTCACAGACATCAGGAGAAACACGATGGAAGCCTTCAAGGTCCACAAGGGGATCGGCGTTCCGTTCCGCCGATCCAACGTCGACACCGACCAGATCATCCCCGCCGTCTACCTGAAGCGCGTTACCCGAACGGGTTTCGAGGACGGACTCTTCGCGGCATGGCGAACGGATCCGAACTTCATTCTGAACGCCGAGCCCTACAACCGCGGCAGTGTGCTGGTCGCCGGTCCGGATTTCGGTACCGGTTCCTCACGCGAGCACGCGGTTTGGGCGCTGAAAGACTACGGGTTCCGCGTGGTGATCTCGTCCCGCTTCGCGGACATCTTCCGCGGAAACGCCGGTAAGGACGGGCTTCTGACGGCTCGGATGGCGCAGAGCGATGTGGAATTGCTCTGGAAACTGCTCGAGGAACAGCCCGGTTTGGAATTGGCGACGGACCTCGAGGCGCGCACCGTGACGGCCGGAACGGTCGTGTTGCCGTTCGATATTGACGACTACACGCGGTGGCGCCTGCTGGAAGGTTTGGACGACATCGGCCTCACTCTCCGGCACAGCGACCAGATCGGTCAGTTCGAAAACGCAAGGCCGACATGGAAACCCACCACCATTCCGGCGCGTATTTCGCAGACGTAATCATTGGGGGGCGTTAGCTGAACGCCCCCAAACGAGGTAGCTGGTCGTGTGCCATCTCTCATCAAAATGGGTGTGGCAGATAGACTCTTGCTCAAAGAAGGTTTACCGTGGTACCTAGTCGGTCCGACGACGGGCCATTAGTCTGCGGAGGATTCAATGAACAAGGCGGAACTGATCGATGTTCTGACCGAGAAGTTGGGTACTGACAGGCGCACCGCTACTGCTGCAGTCGAGCAGATGGTAGATACGATCGTGCGTGCTGTGAACAAAGGTCAGAGCGTCACCATCACGGGATTCGGTGTGTTCGAACAGCGTAAGCGCGCGGCGCGCGTTGCTCGTAACCCGCGCACCGGCGAAACCGTCAAGGTGAAGCCGACTTCGGTGCCTGCCTTCCGTCCCGGCGCTCAGTTCAAGGCGATCATCGCCGGCAAGCAGAAGATCACCGCGAGCGGCCCGGCCGTGAAACGTGGTGTGGCTGCTCCGGTGTCGGGCAAGCCGGCCGGTGCGAAGAAGGCCGCTGCCAAGAAGACCGCCAAGAAGGCCGCCACCAAGGCACCGGCCAAGACCACGGCGAAGAAGGCCGCGACCAAGGCTCCGGCCAAGAAGGCCACCGCCAAGAAGACGGCGACCAAGGCTGCTGCCAAGAAGACGGTCACCAAGGCCACCGCCAAGAAGGCGCCGGCCAAGAAGACCGCCGTCAAGGCGACCGCCGCCAAGAAGGCCACCGCCGCCAAGAAGGCACCGGCCAAGAAGGCTCCGGCCAAGAAGACCGCGGCGAAGCGCACCGCTCGCCGCTGATCGCTCGAACAGCCCGTCGCTGACGGGTTTTCGGCACCGCACAACATGTGAGACGGCCCGGCATCGCCGGGCCGTTTCGCACGTTCGGGGGTAGTTGTTCGGAGGCATTCGGCCCGTCAGAGGCCGGAAATGGTTCGGCCGCCGGGTAATTGCCGCAAAACTGTAGTGCGAAATATCCCGGCGGCTCGAAATGCCCTAGCGCCGAATGTCGGTCGGGTTCAATGCGCGATCGAGATGATCGGCGGCGACCAGCCGGCCCTGCTGCACCGAGAGCACCCAGACGCTGCCCTTGCGATTACGGGCGGGCGGCAGCGTGACGCCGTCCTTGGCCGCCCACCACTCCAGTAGATCCGGAATCACCTTGCCCTGACTGCAGATCACCGGAATCTCCCGCTCGGCCGCCAGATCCCGAATGCGCTTGCGCGCGGTGTCCGGGGCGGCGGCGTAACCGGTTTCGGACAGTTGCGGCTCCAGTTCGATGTCCAGGCCCAGCTTTTCGGCGATCGGGGTCACGGTTTGGACACAGCGCACCGGTGGGGCGGAATGGATTTCGGTGGGGCCGAACGCCAGCAGATTCGGCACCAGATCGCGAGCCTGTGCGCGCCCGGCCTTTTCGAGCGGACGGTCCTCGTCCGCACCGGCGAACCGATCCCGGCGGCCCGCCTTGGCGTGGCGCACCAGCAGCATGGTGGCCGTATCCGGCGGCAGCCGAAGGAAATTGCGCACGATGTGGCGATCCATGGGATAGGACAGCGCGTCCATCAGCCCGTCGATCCGATGCCACTGGAGCACATCGACTTCCGAGTTCGATTCGAAATCGCCGTCGAGAATCTGTGCGGCCCAGTAGTCCACGCGCTTGAGCTTGCGATGTCCGGTCACCGGATAGGTGACGTGGCCGAGGTAGCGGCCGAGCCGGGAGTGGATCCCGGTCTCCTCGGCCACTTCTCGCACCGTCGTCATCACCAGGCTCTCACCCGGGTCCACCTTGCCCTTGGGCAGTGACCAGTCGTCGTACTTGGGTCGATGGACGAGGGCGATCTCGATGGCCCCATCGGGCGCGTAACGCCACAGCACGGCCCCCGCGGCCGGAATGTTGGCTTTCACCCGGGGATCCGGGAAATCGGCGGCGGGGGAGTAGTCCGGTGGTGTCACGGGCGATCCGGACGCCGCAGTCGCATGAGGTAGTCCTGATGGTCGCGAATCTCTTCACCGGCGACATCGGGATCGGGCTGGGCGACCCAGCTGCCGTCGGGCCGCAGTACCCAGCAGCGGGTGGTGGGGTAGAGCGCGGAGTCGAAGACCTCGCCCAACTGCTGTGCCAGCTTCGGATCCTTCACCTGCGCCAGCACTTCCACGCGCCGGTCCAGATTGCGATGCATCATATCGGCGCTGCCGATCCAGTACTGATCCTGGGCGGCGAAGTGCAGGATGCGCGAATGCTCCAGGTAGCGGCCGAGAATCGAGCGCACCTCGATGTTCTCGCTCATCCCGGGCACGCCCGGGCGCAGCCCGCAGATACCGCGCACCACGACCTGTACGGGCACGCCCGCCTGCGACGCGCGGTACAGCGCGTCGATGATCTGCTCATCGACCAGCGCGTTGGCCTTCAAGCGGATTCGCGCCGGAGCGCCCTCGGCGGCCAGTTCCACCTCGCGCTCGATGCGCTCGATAATCCCTTGCCGCACACCGATGGGCGCGACGAGCAGGTTGCGGTAACTGGATTTTCGGGAGTATCCGGTGAGCGAGTTGAACAGATCGGTCAGGTCCGCGCCGATTTCCGGTGCGGCAGTGAGCAAGCCGACGTCCTCGTACAGGCGCGCGGTCTTGGGATTGTAATTACCGGTGCCGATATGGCAGTAGCGGCGGATGGTGGCACCCTCGCGGCGCACCACCAGGCAGGTCTTGCAGTGCGTCTTGAGACCGACCAGGCCGTAGACCACGTGCACGCCCGCCTGTTCCAGTGCGCGAGCCCATTTGATGTTGGCCTGCTCGTCGAAGCGGGCCTTGATCTCGACCAGTGCCACCACCTGCTTACCGGCCTCGGCGGCATCGATGAGCGCGTTCACGATCGGGGAGTCACCCGAGGTTCGGTACAGCGTCTGCTTGATCGCCAGCACCTGCGGATCGGCCGCGGCCTGTTCGATGAAGCGCTGCACGCTGGTGGAGAAGGAGTCGTACGGGTGGTGCACCAGTACGTCGCCCTCGCGCAGCGCCGCGAAAACGTTTCGGGGCGTTTCCCGTTCGCCGAAGGCGGGCGGGGTGGCGGGCACGTACGGGGCGTCTTTGAGATTGGGACGGTCCACGCCGTACACCTGCCACAGGCAGGACAGGTCGAGCAGGCCGGGCACCTGGATGACATCGCCGGGATCGACATCGAGTTCGCGCAGCAGCAGATCGAGCATGTGCTCGGTCATATCGTCCGAGACCTCGAGGCGCACCGGCGATCCGAAGCGGCGGCGCGCGAGTTCGCGCTCCAGGGCCTGCAGCAGATCCTCGTCGCGGTCCTCCTCGACCTCGAGGTCGGCGTTGCGGGTGATGCGGAACGAATGGTGTTCCACCACTTCCATTCCCGGGAAAAGCTGATCCAGGTGCGCGGCGATCAGCTCTTCCATCGGCAGGAAGGGCGCCAGTCCGGTGCCTTGCGCCGCACCGGATTCGCGCGGCGAACGGCGCACGCGCACGAAGCGGTCCACATTGTCGGGCACCTTGACGCGCGCGAAGTGCTCACCGCCGGTGACCGAATCCTTCACCGTGACAGCGAGATTCAGGCTCAATCCGCTGATGTACGGGAACGGGTGCGCCGGATCGACGGCCAGCGGGGTCAGCACCGGGAAGACCTGATCCTGGAAATACCCGGACAGCCGCTGCCTTTCACCGTCGTCGAGATCGGCCCAGCGGGTGATGGCGATGTTCTCTGCGGTGAGGGCGGGCAGCACCTGATCGAGGAACACCCGGGCATGGCGGTGCGCCAGATCCTGGGTGCGGGCCGCGATCATCTCCAGCTGTTCGGTGGGGGACAGCCCATCGGCGGACCGCACCGACAAACCCGTTTCGGCGCGGCGTTTGAGCCCGGCGACGCGCACCATATAGAACTCGTCGAGATTGGACGCGAAAATCGCGAGGAATTTCGCCCGCTCCAACAATGGTTGCGAGGTGTCCTCGGCGAGCGCGAGAACGCGCGCGTTGAAATCGAGCCAGCTGAGTTCTCGGTTCAGGTACCGATCCTGTGGCAAACGTGCCGCTGCCGTGGCAGTGGGCGGTGGGGTTGCCGCGGGCGGGGCCGCGGGTAGTAGCGGCGGTTGCTTGACGGTATCCGTATCGCTCACTCTCACGATCATTCCTTATGTCGTGTGCGGGGTGCCGTTCTGACACCGTCCATTGCAGCGCAGATCACGCCCGGTCAGCACAGTGAGGAACCTGTTCGCTGTACTTGTTCGACTCCCCGACACGCCTGCGACACGCCGATTTCACTGAGCAGCGTGTCCGTGGCCGCTCCGACGCCGAGCGCGGCGGCGCGATCCAGATCCGCCGCCGTGTCCACGTCCTGCCGTAATCCGGGCCAGTCACCGAGCAATTCCACCGCGCCCGCCGCGATATGCCTGCGGGCCGAATCGGGGCCGAAAAGCGGATCCAGCGCGGTGCCCGGATCCCGGACGAGCAATGCCACGGTGCCGCTGCCGTCATGATCAGCAACCACCGAGCGTCGATGTTTCGCCGCACTCACCATGTCCGCGAGTTCGCGCGACCGCAACGCGGGCAGATCAGCCTGCAGCGCAAGCAGATCGACCGGACCGTGCGCACTCCTGATCGCCGCCGCCCCGGCCGCCAGCGCGGCATTGAGCCCACCCGGAATCGCCGGTTCGGGCTGTACGCGCGCACCGAGCCCGCGCACCAATTCACGCACCACCGGATCCGGCGTCACCACCGTCACCGACGCGACGCTCGCCGTGGCGACCGCCGCCGTCACGGTGTCGGTCAGCATCGCCAGCACCAATCTGGGCCGATCGCGCGGCAGCAGCCGATCCGCGAGCCGGCTCTTGGCCAGCTCGAGATTCTTCACCGCGATCACGGCGTGCACGGTGCCCAATTTGCCCTCCGCTGCGCTCCGGGCGGGGTTCGCGGCCCGGGAAGTCTCGATTCTTCCCTCCTCCGCTCCTCCGCTGCGCTCCTCCGCTCCGTCAGTCCAGAATCGAGACGGCCGCGAACCATCGGCGTCGATGCACTCGGTCGTGCGCATGCCCGAATCCTCCCACTCCAAAGTCACGGGGGTGTGAGCGCCCGCCCACCTAGCTCGATAACCCGTAGTACCCGCTCTGGCTTCCCCGCGCCCGGAGTACCCGGTTTGCGATGCTCGGCGCGGTGGATTTCGGGCGCGCTTATATTGGGCAGATGGCTAGGGCAGCGGTGTTGGGGGCGGGGTCGTGGGGGACCGCGTTCGCGAAGGTGTTGGCGGAGGCGGGAACCGACGTCACGATGTGGGCGCGACGGCCGGAGGTGGCCAAAGTGCTGGGCACCGAACATCGCAATCCCTGGTATCTGCCCGAGGTGACGCTGCCGCCGATCGCCGCCACCGATGATCATCGGATCGCGTTGGCAGGCGCGGACATCGTGGTGCTCGCGGTGCCATCGCAATCGCTGCGCGCCAATCTCGCCGAATGGCAGCCCGCCATTCCCGAGGACGCCACGCTGCTGAGTCTGGCCAAGGGCATCGAGACCGGCACCCTGCTGCGCATGAGTCAGGTCATCGCCGAAGTCAGCGGTGCGGATCCGAGCCGGGTCGCGGTGCTGTCCGGGCCGAACCTGGCGCGCGAGATCGCCGATCGGCAGCCCGCCGCCACCGTCGTCGCCTGCACCGATACCGCGCGGGCCGAAGCGGTGCAGCACGCCAGCGCCACCGGATACTTCCGGCCGTACACCAATCACGATGTGATCGGCTGCGAGATCGGCGGCGCCTGCAAGAACGTGATCGCGCTGGCCTGCGGTATCGCCTCCGGAATGGGGTTGGGCGACAACTCGATTGCCAGCCTCATCACCCGCGGGCTCGCGGAGATCATCCGGCTCGGCGTCGCGGTCGGCGCGGAACCGGTGACCCTGGCCGGACTCGCCGGGGTCGGCGATCTGGTCGCCACCTGCACCTCACCGCTCTCGCGCAACCGTTCCTTCGGTCATGTGCTGGGCGCGGGCGGCACCATGGAGGCCGCCCAGCAGGCCACTCATGGCCAGGTCGCCGAGGGTGTGAAGTCCTGCACATCGGTGCGGGCGCTGGCCGCCGCGCACGGGGTCGAGATGCCGCTGACCAATGCCATGCATCAGGTCTGCCACGAGGGGCTGCCCACCGCCGATGCGGTCGGACAGCTGCTGGGGCGGCGGCTCAAGTCCGAGTGATTGCGGTGCGGCGTGGCGCGATTGCGACGCGACCTGGGGCGACCGCGTAACCGCACTGCCATCACCGCCGGATATGGTTCCGGGCATGACCAACAGGATCCGGGTGGCGGTGGTGTTCGGCGGGCGCAGCAACGAGCATGGCGTCTCGTGTGTGTCGGCCCGTACGGTCTTGGGCAGCCTCGATCCCGAACGGTACGAGGCGGTTCCGATCGGCATCACCCGGGACGGCACCTGGGTGCTCAATGCCGCGGACTCGCACGCGCTCACCGCGGACGCGAGCCGGGAACTGCCGTCGGTGGATTCGATCGGCACCGAGTTGACCCTGGCCGCTGATCCCAGTCGCGCGGGCGGACTTGTTCCACTCGACAGCGCGGACGCGGCGATCGGCAGCGTGGATGTGGTTTTCCCGGTGCTGCACGGCCCATTCGGTGAGGACGGCACCCTGCAGGGGCTGCTGGAACTCGCCGGGGTGCCGTATGTCGGGCCGGGTGTACTGGCCAGCGCCGCCGGGATGGACAAGGAGTTCACCAAGAAACTTCTTGCGGCGGAAGGTCTTCCGGTCGGCGTTCAGGTGGTGCTGCGGCCGGGTGTCGCGACTCTCGCCGAGGCCGATCGTGATCGGCTGGGGCTGCCGGTGTTCGTCAAGCCCGCGCGCGGCGGATCCTCGATCGGCATCACCAAGGTCGATGGCTGGGATGAGCTCGACGCCGCTATCGCCGTTGCGCGCCAGCATGATCCGAAGGTGATCATCGAGGCCGGCATCATCGGCCGCGAAGTCGAGTGTGGCGTACTGGAATTCCCGGACGGCCGGGTGGAAGCCAGTGTGGTGGCGGAGATTCGGATGCCGGAGGAAACCCCCGAGGGCCCCGAGTTCTACGACTTCGACACCAAATACCTCGACGACGTCTGCGAATTCGACGTCCCCGCCAAGCTGGACGACGATGTGTCGCAACAGATTCGGGAACTCGCGGTGCGGGCGTTCCAGGCCCTGGACTGCCAGGGACTCGCGCGCGTCGACTTCTTCGTCACCGCGGACGGCCCGGTCATCAACGAGATCAACACCATGCCCGGTTTCACCGCCATCTCCATGTACCCGCGCATGTGGGAGGCCACCGGCATCGACCGCGGCGAGCTGGTCACCACGCTCGTGGAAACCGCGCTGGCCCGGGGCACCGGCCTGCGCTGACTCCCCCAACCGGTGGAGCTGCCATCAGACCTGAGGTCGATGGCAGCCGCCGGGTGCTGAGTACCCTGGATGGCGTGCTCATGGCGATGACCATCCCCGGCCTGGCGATTCTGATAATCGTGGTCGCCTTCGCGGAGGTCGGCTACCGGAAGGTGACGGGCCGCACCGGGCTCCCGTGGATGCGCGGCAGCGAGGATGAGAATCGCAGCGCGGCCGCCATCGGGTTCGAGCAATTCGGCTCGGTCTTCGAATCCGGTAAGAAGCACGAATTCGAACAGCGGCAGTCGGTGCTGATGCACCGCGAGAATCCGGGCGATGGCACCGACGGTATGAAGATCGATCTCACCACCGGGAAAGCCCGGCTGCCCAAGCTCTGATTCAGTTCGGCAGCGGTCCCGGATCCAGCGCCTGCTGCGGCATCGCCTTGCTGACGGCGTCCGAAATCTCCTGCAGCGGAGTCGGTCCCGCATTGTCGGGCATGGTCAGCGCGATGTACGTACCGCGATCCACCGCCCAGTAGGTGCCCGAGGCCGCACCGCTGGTCTGATCGCGCACATCGAACCAGTTGACGCCGTTCACGACCTGCAACGGTGAGGCGCGATTGAATTCCAGCGGCCGATCCAGCCCGCAGCGCAGCACGATGGCGTCCCCGCCGTCCGACAGCTGCCACGCCTTCGCACCCACCGGCGCGGGCTGCACCAGTTCGGAAGTGGTGTAGTCGCCGAGCTTCTCGGGCAGTGCGGGCAGCAGTGCCGAACACAGCGGCCCAGCCGCGGCGGGGGCCTGCACCGCACCCAGCACCAGCGGCTCGCGCGCGGGATGCCGATTGGCGAGCACACCCATCACCAGCACGCCCGCCACGAGTGCGATCGGCAGTGCGACGGCGGTGGCGATCAGCGCGGGTGAGCGGCGTTCGGCCGGTTCGTCATCGGATTCGCCGGTGTCCGTGGACTTCTCCGCGCCCGCGGCGGCCGCATCGGCCGCCTGTGCGCCACTGCCCGCCGAGTTCGCAGGCTCGGTGGTCGTGCTGGACTTCGACTCCTCGGCGGCCGCCCGCGTATCGGCGGCAGCGCTGTCACTCGCGTCTGCGGCGGGCTTGGCGATATCTACCGTGCCGGGTTCGGTGGCGTCGCTGCCGTGGGTGTCGGTGCTCATCCGGTTGTCGGTCCCCGATCGTGCCGGGCCGGGCACAGCGCGTCCCGGCTGGTGGTCGTCGATTGCGTGTCCGAGGGTACCGTTTCCAGGTCGAGCGTCCGCAGCCCACTCATTGCCGAGGAGACCGTCATCACCGCCAGCAGCAGTCAGCGTCGTGGCTCCCGTATGAAGTTTCCGGGGTACGGCAGTGCTGCGGTGACGGTGCGGGAGGTGGGGGAGTTCGGGGTGATCGCCCGGATCAACGCGGGGCGCAAGCAGGGGCCGGGGGTGCTGCTCGGGCCGGGGGATGATGCGGCGGTAGTCGCGGCACCCGATGAGCGGTTCGTGGTGACAACGGACATGCTGGTGCAAGACCGGCATTTCCGGCTGGACTGGTCCAGTGGGCATGACATCGGGCGCAAGGCGATCGCGCAGAACGCGGCCGACGTCGTGGCGATGGGAGCCACGCCGAGTGCGTTCGTCGTCTCGTTCGGTTGCCCGCCCGAGACCCCGATCGATTTCGTCACCGATCTCGCCGATGGCATGTGGGCCGAGGCCGAGCGCGCGGGTGCGTCCATCGCGGGCGGCGATGTGGTGAGCGCACCGCTGCTGGTGATCTCGGTGACCGCGTTCGGTGATCCGGCCGGACGCGAGCCGATCCTGAAATCCGGTGCGCGGCCGGGCGATATCGTCGCCGTGGCCGGACTGCTGGGTTGGTCCGGCGCGGGTTTCGCGCTGCTGCACGGCGGCGTCGAGCCGGAGCATTTCCGCTGCGTCGACACCTCACGTTTCGCGGATGTCATTGCCGTGCACAAGGTTCCGCAGCCGCCGTACGAGAAGGTGCTGACGCTGCCGGATACGGTGCGGATCACCGCCCTCACCGATGTCTCGGACGGCCTGCTCGCCGATGTGGGTCATATCGCCGAATCCTCCGGTGTGGCTGTCGATCTCGACTCCGTCGCACTGCGCGATCCGGTGCTGGAGGTGATCGCCGACGCGGTCGGCGCGAACGCCCTCGACTGGATTCTGACCGGCGGCGAGGATCATGCCTTCGCCGCGACTTTCACTGATGCCGTTGATCTTCCCGCAGGTTGGGTGCGTATCGGCCGCGTCACCGAGGGCTCCGGTGTGACCGTGGACGGTATCGCCCGAAACGGACTTACCGGTTGGGAATCCTTCGCATAGGTGGGCGGTCTTCCCTCGCGAAACTCGCCACGATAAGTTCTCCCGACATGGGCAACAAACCGCTGTCGGAGGTCGTCGATTCAGGATGGGCCGAGGCCCTGGAACCGGTGGCCGATCGCATTGCCGAGATGGGCGAATTCCTCCGTACCGAAAACGCCGCAGGCCGTGGCTATCTCCCCAAGGGGGAGAATGTGCTGCGCGCCTTCCAGCGACCGTTCGACAAGGTCCGGGTTCTCATCGTCGGCCAGGATCCGTACCCCACTCCCGGCCATGCCATGGGGCTGAGTTTCTCGGTGGAACCGGATGTGAAACCGGTGCCGCGCAGCCTCGCCAATATCTTCTCCGAGCTCACCAAGGATCTCGAACTGCCGATGCCGTCGAACGGTGATCTGTCGCCGTGGTCGGATCAGGGTGTGCTCATGTTGAACCGAGTTCTCACCGTGCAGCCGGGCCAGGCGGCCTCGCATCGCGGTAAAGGCTGGGAAGCGGTGACCGAGCAGGCAATTCGCGCGCTCGTGGCCCGTGATCAGCCGCTCGTCGCCATTCTGTGGGGTAAGGACGCCTCCACTCTGAAGCCGATGCTGGGGTCCACGCCCTACATCGAATCCGCCCATCCCTCACCGTTGTCCGCCTCGCGCGGATTCTTCGGATCGCGCCCGTTCTCCCGAACCAATGAATTGCTGGGTACATTGGGTGCCGCGCCGGTGGACTGGCGTCTGCCCTAGAGCGCGAATCCGTTGATCCGATTCAGGAGCATGTGAATGCAGAACAAGACTGCCCGTGGTGTTTTCGTGGTGCTGGCGGCGGGAGCGGCCCTCGCCGCCGCTCCCGCGGCGGCCAATGCCGCGCCGTTGACGCTGGAGCCCTTCACCGACGCGCCGGTGGCTACGACGACCGAAGGTGGCACCCAGGTGGCGAGCTTGTTCGACACCAATAGCGCCACCACCATGAGCTCGCAGGTGACCTCGCGGATCGCCTGCCTGCCGATGACGATCAGCCAGAACCTGGATTGCTTCACCGGCGATCGCTGATCGAGCCCGACGCCCTCAGCGCCCCGCGCGGCGCACCATTCGAATTTCGATGGAGGGCGTGAAGGCTTCGACTCGGCGTTCACCGTCGGGCTCGAAGCCGAATTTGCGGTAGAAGGCCCGGGCACGCGGATTCTCCTCGAACACCCAGAGTGAGGTATCGGCGTCCTGGGCCAGCACCGTTTCCATGAGGGTGTGCGCTACTCCGGTGCCGTACCAGGCTTTCCGGACATACATGGCGCTGATTTCGCGTTCCGCGACGGGTGATTCATCGCGAGCCGGTCCGGCACTGGCGAATCCGATCACAGTGCCGTCGACGACGGCGACCACATTGCGACCGGGATAGTTCACCCGGATCTTCTCCCACGCCGCCGCGCGCCTATCGATATCGAACGCGTCGAGCACATGCGCGGGCACCAATCCCTGATACGCCTCGCGCCAGCACGCGATATGGCATTCGGCCATGCTGCGCACATGTTCGGCCTCGAGCGGAAGCACCTGCCACTCACTCATTTTCGACCCCTGCGGTCCCAAAGTGCCCGGAGCACAGCAAAAGCCCCGGATCACCCATTGTGGGTGCCGGGGCTCTTACAGAAAAGCGGTAATCAGCCGCGGGCGACCTTGCCGGCCTTCAGGCAGGAGGTGCACACGTTCATGCGGCGGGTGTTGCCGGGGGCAACCTGGGCGCGCACGGTCTGAATGTTCGGATTCCAACGACGGTTGGTGCGCCGGTGCGAATGCGAAACCGACTTACCGAAGCCGGGGCCCTTGGCGCAGACGTCGCAGACGGCAGCCATAGTCGCGAGCTCCTTCATGTCATGTTGGGACGCGCTGCTCGAATAAACAGCGTGTCCGGAAACGTAATGTCTGGGGACGTGCCTGCCAGCGAATCGCTAGCGAACGCGTTTCTGATGCCTGAGAAGGATCAGTGCCCGCGTCGGGCAACCGTGCAAGAGTAACCGCCGCCCGCATGTCGTGTCCAATTGCCCCCCACTTCGCTGGGAGAGCCTTGCGAACGAACGGCAGGTGACGGCGCGGTGTCCACACTCCGGACTAGGCTGGCAGCCGGGGGAACAGCGACTTTGATGTGCGGTGAAAGGACGGTGCCGGTGCCCGGGGTAGGGGACGTGCTCGACGGTGAGGCGCTGCTGCGCTGGGGACAGGCCTGCCTGTCCGGGCTCGAACGGCACCGCGATGAGATCAACGCCCTCAATGTGTTCCCGGTCGCGGATTCCGATACCGGGACCAACCTGCTGGCCACCATGCGCGCCGCGATCCATGCCGCCGAAGAGGCGGCTCACCGGGTCACGAACCGCCGGATCGTCGAGTCCACCGGTCTCGCGGTGACCTCGGAGAGCGGGCGCGCGGAATCGGAAGGCACCACGTCGCCGGGTGCGCGGGCCGCGAGTGGTCACGCGGCCGCCGGATCGCCGGAGGCTGCGGCCGGTGGGGTGCCCGCGCGAATTGTGGCCTCGGCCATGGCGCGGGCGGCGACGATCGGGGCACGGGGGAATTCGGGGATCATCCTTTCGCAGGTGCTGCGGGGGGTGGCCGATGCGGTGCGTGATGAAGACCTCACCGAGGCGACGCTGCGACTGGCCCTGCGCCGGGCCGCGCGACTGGTGCGCGGGGCGCTGAGTTCGCCGGTGGAGGGGACCATGCTCACCGTGCTGGATCGGGCGGCCGATCACGCGGCGGAGTGTACGGAACAGACCCTGCGCGCGGTGGCGCTGGCCGCGGCCGACGGGGCGGCCAAGGCGCTGGGCGAGACGACATCGCAATTGGGTGTGCTGCGCCGCGCCGGGGTGGTGGACGCCGGAGCGCGCGGGCTGCTCGTGCTGCTCGATGAATTGGTGGTCGCCACCGGTGGGCAGGCTCCGGACCGTCCCGAGTATCTGCGGCAGGCCGAACGCGCGGTGTCCGCCGGGCCGGGTGGCGGGGGAGTTATGCCCGGATCGGGGGCGGGGTCGCTCGATGACAGTGACGCGCATGCGAATGACGGTGCCGGGCATGCGAATGACGGTGCGGGGCATGCGAATGACAGTGTCGCGCACGCACTTGTCGGTGGGGCACCGCACTATGAGGTCATGTTCCTACTGACCGGGGCCGATGAGGCGGGTGTGGCCGAGTTGCGCGAAAAGCTTGGGGGGCTGGGGGATTCGGTGGTTGTGGTGGGGGATGGGGCGGGAACCTGGTCGGCGCATGTGCACTGTGCCGATGCCGGGGCGGCGGTCGAGGCGGGGATCGCGGCCGGGGAGCTGAGCGGAATTCGGATCGAGACGCTGGCGGCAGCGGGGCCGGTACCGCTGGGTACGGGGGAGCGCGGCATTCTGGCGGTGGCCACCGGGGATGGGGTGGTGCGGCTGTTCGAGGACGCCGGGGCGCAGGTGCTCCAGGGGCGGGTGACGGCGGAGTCGCTGCTGGCCGGGATCCGGCGGCTGCCGCATCGCGAGGTGCTGGTGCTGCCGAACGGGGCCCTGCCCGCGCACGAGTTGATGGCGGTGAGTGTGGCCGCGCGCGACGGCAATCGGGATGTGCTCATGCTGCCGAGCGGGTCCATGGTGCAGGGGCTGGCGGCGCTGTCCATGCACGACGCCGGGCGGGCCGCGGCCGACGATGTCTTCGCCATGTCCGAGGCGGCCGCCGGAACCCGTTGGGGCGCTTTGCGAATCGCGCCGGAACGCGCGCTGACCATAGTCGGCATGTGCGATGCGGGCGACGGTCTCGGGCTGGTCGGGCACGATGTGGTGGTGATCGATCCCGATCCGCGCGCGGCCGGGCGTACGCTGCTGGATCGAATGCTGGGTCTGGGTGGCGAATTGGTCACCATGCTCATCGGCGCGGATGCGCCGCAGGGACTTTCGCAGGAGTTGGCCGAGCACATCGGCGCCGCGTTCCCGGGTGTCGAGGTGGTGACGTATCCCGGCGGGCAGGCCGGTGATCTGGTGCAGATCGGGGTGGAATAGGTGGCGACACTGGGTGATCGGCTCGACCATGTGCTCGGGGTGAAAGCCGCCGAACCGCTGGCCGAGGCCTTCGATATGCATACCGTCGAGGACCTGCTGCGCCACTATCCGCTGCGCTATGCCACCCAGGGCCAGCCCCTCACCGAGGAGGCGCCCGAGGAGGGCCAGCACATCACCGTCATGGGCCGGGTCACCAAAACCGATCTGCGCCCCATGAAGAATCGGCGCGGCAGCCTGCTCAAGGTGAGCCTGGACACCGGCGGCTCGAAACCCATCGAGGTCACCTTCTTCAATGGCGACAAGGTGCGCCATCTGGTGAAGGAGGGTGTGCGCGCCATGATGTCCGGCACCGTGCACTGGTGGCGGCCGGACCGCTGGAATCTCTCGCATCCGGATTACCTGATCCTGCCCGATAAGGAGGGCGGTTCCATCGAGAACCTCACCTCGGTGCGCGGCGGCGGTGCGCTGCGCGGTCTGGCGGCGACCGCGAAAGGCGCGGGCGGCGTGGACGTCTCGTTCTTCGAACGCGAGTTCATCCCGGTCTATCCGGCCACGGCCAAGGTGCAGAGCTGGGATCTGCTGCGCTGTGTGCGCCAGGTGCTCGATCAGCTCGACCCCATCGAGGATCCGCTCCCGGTGGAGCTGCTCGAGGAGCATTCGCTGCTGCCGGTCTCGGACGCGCTGCGCCTGATCCACCTACCCGACAGCAAGACCGATATCGATCAGGCCAGGGGCCGACTGCGTTTCGACGAAGCCCTGGCTCTGCAACTGGTGCTCGCCGAGCGACGGCATCAGGCCGAGGGCCGCACCGCCAAACCGAGCCTGCCCCGCACCGACGGTATCGCCGCCGCGTTCGACAAACGCCTGCCCTTCGAACTGACCGAGGGGCAGCGCACGGTGATCGACGAGATCTCCGCCGATCTGTCCCGCACCCACCCCATGCACCGTTTGCTCCAGGGCGAGGTCGGCTCCGGTAAGACGATCGTCGCATTGCACGCCATGCTCCAGGTGGTCGACAACGGCCAGCAGTGCGCCCTGCTCGCGCCGACGGAAGTGCTTGCCTCCCAGCACTATCGCTCGCTCAAGGCGATGCTCGGCGATCTCGCCACCGCCGGTGAACTCGGTGCGGCCGATATCGCCACCAAGGTCGTATTGGTGACCGGTTCCATGTCGGTCGGTCAGAAGCGCGCCGCGCTGCTGGACGCCGTCACCGGTGAGGCGGGCATTCTCATCGGCACGCATGCCCTCATTCAGGATTCGGTCGAGTTCTTCGATCTCGGCATGGTGATCGTCGACGAACAGCACCGCTTCGGCGTGGAACAGCGAGATGCCTTGCGCGCCAAGGCGAAGAACGGCATCAGTCCGCATCTGCTGGTCATGACCGCGACCCCGATCCCGCGCACCATCGCCATGACGACCCTGGGCGATCTGGAAACCTCCACCCTGACCCAGCTGCCGCGCGGCCGGTCGCCGATCACCTCGAAAGTGGTGCCCGCCAAGGTGAAACCGTCCTGGGTGGATCGCGCCTGGGAACGCATTCACGAAGAGGTGGGGGCGGGTCGCCAAGCCTATGTGGTGTGCTCCCGCATCGGCGATGAAGAGGAGAACGGAAAGACCAAGGGCCGCAAGAAGTCCGAAGAGGAGAAGGAAGGCCCCACCACGCATTCGGCGGTGGACATCTTCGAGATGCTGAGCACCGGGCCGCTGAAGGACCTGCGCGTCGGGCTGCTGCACGGCCGCCTGCACTCGGATGAGAAGGACCGGGTCATGCGCGCCTTCAACGACGCCGAGATCGATGTGCTGGTCTGCACCACGGTTGTCGAAGTGGGCGTTGACGTTCCGAACGCCACCGTCATGGCCATTCTGGACGCCGACCGCTTCGGGGTGAGCCAGCTGCACCAGCTCCGTGGCCGCGTGGGCCGAGGTAAACACCCCGGATTGTGCCTGCTCATCACCGAATCCGGTCCGGTCGGCACCGCCATGGCGCGCCTGGAGGCGGTCGCCGGAACCACCGACGGTTTCGAACTCGCGGTGCTGGACCTGCGCCAGCGCCGCGAGGGCGATGTGCTGGGTTCGGCGCAATCCGGCACCGCCCGCAGCCTGCGCCTGCTGTCGCTGCTCGACGATCTCGAGGTGATCACCGCGGCGCAGCAATTGGCCAGGGAGGTAACCGAATCCGATCCGGGGCTGAAGAAACATCCGGGCCTGGCCAGCATGATGCACGCCGCCGTCGACGGCGAGCGCCTGGAGTACCTGGCCAAATCCTGACCGCCGTGCGGGTAATGGCGTTCGCCGACGCCATTACACGCACCTCCTCAGCGGGGCAGGCGGGGATAGGGCAGATCGCTGCTGGTGTGTTCGGTGATGGCCAGGGGGCGGCCGATTTGCGGGAACGCGCGCTGGGCGCAGTTGGGGCGCTCGCAGACCTTGCAGCCCGCGCCGATGGGTATCGCCGCGGCCGGATCGTCCAATTGCAGCCCGCGGGAATAGGACAGGCGATCGGCGTATTCGATATCGCAGCCCAGCCCGATGGCGAATTCCTTTCCGGCGGTGCCGAATCCGGTCGGGGTGGGGGTGGTGGTGCGAGCGATCCAGAGGTAGCGGCGGCCGTCCGGCATGGCCGCCACCTGGGTGAGCATGCGGCCCGGATGGGCGAAGGCCTCGTGCACGACCCACAGCGGGCAGCTGCCGCCGACTCTGGAGAAGTGGAAGGCGGTGGCGGACTGGCGTTTCGAGATATTGCCCGCGCGATCGGTGCGTATGAGGAAGAAGGGGACCCCGCGCTGGCCCTGGCGTTGCAGGGTGGACAGGCGATGACAGACGGTTTCGAAGCCGACTTCGAAACGCAGGCTGAGCAGGTCGATGTCGTAGCGTAGTTCTTCGGCCGAGCGCAGGAATTTGCTGTACGGCAATACGAGTGCGCCCGCGAAATAGTTGGCCAGGCCGATGCGGGCCAGGGTTCTCGATTCCCCACTGAGCGAGGGGGTTTCGTCCAGCACCTCGTCGAGTAGGTTGCCGTGCAACAGGAATGCCAGCGTCGAGGCGATCTGGAAGGCGCGCTGTCCGGGGCGCAACCGCCGCGCCAGGGTCAGGGTGCGGGTTTCCGGTTCATAGTGGCGCTTGGGCACATTCGGGTCCGCGCCGTCGCCGCGCACCAGCACGGTGACGCCCGCGCGCTCCTCGGCGACCCGTGCGAGCTGGCGGTCCAGCGAGCCCACCGTCAGCCCGCAGTCCTCGAACAGCCGCTCGGCGGCCAGATCCAATTGCGCGATGTGATTGTGGTGGTCGTAGAAGAAATCTCGCACGTCCTCGTAGGGCATGGGCACGCCCGGGGCCCCGGTGGGGGTGGCCACCTTCGAGGACAGCAGATCGAGTTGATCGGTGGCCGCGCGTAGTCGGCGGTGCATGGCCACAACGATTTTCGCGACTTCCGGCATTCGGGTGGCCAGATCTTCCACCTCGGCGACCGGCGCCGCATTACCGCCCGCGGCCTCGACCAGTATCTCGTGTAGGTCCGAGACCAGCCGGGCATCGGAGTCCGCGGCGAAGAACTGCACATCGAGATCGAACGTGGAGTTCAGTTTGAGCAGTACCGGAATGGTGAGTGGCCGCTGATCCCGCTCGAGCTGGTTGAGGTAGCTGGGCGAGAGATCCAGGGATTTGGCCAGGGCCGCCTGGGTCATTCGCCGTTCCTCGCGCAACCGCCGTAGTCGAGCACCCGCATACATCTTGCGCACAGTGCAGGATGCTACCGATCGCGCTTCGCAAACATCGCAATTTGAAGGGACTTGCCGCTATTTCTTATTACTGCGTGGCGTTTCGCCATCGCGATGCGGCTGCGTAGCGTGCGAATTCGGCGGTCTGAATTCTCATACGCAAGGCACTCATCGTACGCGGGAGCGCCCCCGGCCGTTGCCGAACCGGGGTGGCAATCGGACAGCGGATCGGTCCGGTCACGCCAGTATGAGGTGAACCTGAAGTTCGCCGACGAGGAATCCGAGGACCGCTCCGATGGCGACCAGCTTCCACTCGTCCTGTTTGAAGGCCGGGCGCAGCAGGCCCTCGTACTCGTCATCGGTGAGCTGTTTCGTCTTCTCGATGACCAGACTGCGCACGTCCAGGGCCTCGATGGCATGCCGGTCGAAGCCGGAATGCGCGGCGGCGCGGACGTGCTCGAGCACGAAGGTGACGGCATCGCGTTCGATGGCGGTATAGCTGTCCCGCGCGACCAGCAGCATGAGCGGTTTCGCCGGACCGGTCTGTACGTTCAGGAATTCGCTGACGTGATGATTGAGCAGTGACGCCAACCGGTCGGCACGCTCACCGTTCAGCACGGCCTCCAGAATCCGTGCGGGGGTGAGGATTTCGGTGGCGATCAAATCGCCGTAATCGGCGCACACCTGCTCGCGGCGCTTATGGAACAGGCCCTGCCAGCGCAACGGTCCGATGCCGATCGGCTTGACCGGCCGGAAGATCATCTGCAGCGCAAGCCAATCCGTCACCAGACCGGTGAAACCGCCGAAAGCGGGCATGAGCCAGGAGGAATGGGTGAACGCCCAGGTGATCATCTGCACGAAACCCAGCACCGTGCCGAAGATCAGCCCGGACCGCACGATGAAGCGCAGCTCATGCGCGCCCACCCGGCGCACCATCTCCACCAGCAGCCGTTTATCGTCCACCAGCGCGCTGATCGCCATACCGCGCAGATCCATCACCTGATCGATATTGGTGCGCAGATCGAACACGATGTCCTCGATCAGGCGCGGCAGATCCCGTTGCGCGCGTTCGATGATCGCGCGCCGCGCGGCATCGGGCATATTCACCCACAGCCGCGGCTGATGTTTCAGCATCATCTCGCGGACCATGTAGTCCACGCCCGCGTCCAGCGGTTCGCGCAAACGCGTTGTCAGTTCGGCGATATCGATGCGGGCGATGATGTCCTGCGGATCGATGAGCTTGCCGAACATCAGGTCGACGGCGATGGTTGCCATGCGTGGTGCCGAGCGGGGGATCACCCCCTGCCAGCCGAACCACGGTGGGATGCCGCGGAATTCGAGCGGGTACATCAGCATCCGCACGGCGACGATCTTGGTCACCCAGCCGATGAGGGCCGCCACCACCGGAATCGAGCAGTACAGCAGCCAGTGCTCGGTGAAATCCGCGATCACGACGCGAGCTGCCGCGCGATACGTATTGCCATGACCGCTCCCTGGTGCGATTATTCGAATCCTGTGATTCGGCTATTCGTATCGAGAGGCTAGGAGACGCGCGTGCCCGCTGGCAAGACGAGGACGGCCGACAGCTCCCCGCCCACCCAGCGCGTCATCTCCATCGTGGAATTGCTGGCCGCCCAGCGCACCCCGCTCACCTCGGCCGAAATCGCCGACAATCTCGAGCTGAACCGCTCCACCGCCGGGGCCATCCTGGCCGCGCTCACCGAACGCGGCTGGGTGCGCCGCCTGCCCGATCTGACCTACCGCGTCGGGCCCGCGCTGGCCGCGCTCGGTGTCCGCGCCGCCGATTCGCGCGGCGATCGCGCCTGGCTCAATACCGAATTGGAGCGACTGGCCGAACAGGTCGACTGCGGTGCGGCCCTGACCGCCATCGACGGCGAATACCTGGAATTCCTGGCGGTCACCCGGGACCGGCTCACCGTCGGCATGAAATCCGGGGTCCGCATTCCGCTGCGCGCGCCGGCGGGGGCGGGCATGATCGCGCACTGCGGTCCCGGCCGCCAACAGGATTGGCTCGACACCCGCGGTCCCGAACGCCGCGATGAATACCGCGAAGTCCTGAATACGCTGCGCGCCAACGGTTTCTGCGCCTGGCGGCTGGAACCCGACAGCCTGCCCACCGCCCGCGTGCTGTCGGAGGTCGCCGATCACCTCTCCGAACATCCCGCGAACAAGGATCTGCGCGGCCGCGTGCTGGCGCAGCTGGCCACCATCGTCGGCCCCGCCTACGATCTGGCCGCCCTCGACGAGGACGTTCCACTGCCGCTCAGCTACATCAGCGCCCCCGTCTTCGACGGCAGCGGTCACGCCGTGATGGAACTCCAGATCGGCCCGCTCCGCACCGATGTCACCCGCGACGAACGCCGCCGCTACCTCACCGAATTGGCCGCCGCCGCCCGCCGCATCGGCGACGGCGTCGAAAGGAAGAACAATGTCCGACCCTGATGCCCTGGTCCGTGCGATGTGCGCGGCCTGGGCGAAACCCGATCCGGATCACATCGCCTCGTTCTTCACCGAGGACGCCGTCTACCACAACATTCCCATGGAGCCGGTGGTCGGCCGCGTGGCCATCCGCGATTTCATCGCCGGTTTCGCCGCCGCCCTGGACGGCATCGACTTCACCATCCACCGCCAGCTCGTCACCGGCAATCTGGTCATGAACGAACGCACCGACACCCTGCGGACCGCGGCCGCCGCCACCGATCTCCCGGTGATGGGCACCTTCGAAATCACCGACGGCAAAATCTCCGCCTGGCGCGACTACTTCGACCTGGCCCCCATCACCCGAGCCTTCGGCGGCTGAGGCTCAACTCTCGCCGTCCAGCACGAGCGCCTGCGCCGCAATGACATTCGTCCCGTTGAAGGTCACCGAGGGCGAGCCGTGCAGGCGATAGCCCTGATCGAGCAGCGCGCTGACGCGCTCGCAGAAGGTCGCGTCGTCCGGGCCGGTGAGGAGGCGATAGCGCAGGCGCTGCGGGCTGTTCATGGTGCGAGCCTAGAGGGGCGGGTGTTTTCGGTACTGGCCTTAGCAAGTCGGCGAATCCCGGTGTGCGGTTCCGGCTAACCTCACCGGAGGCTATGTGTCCAGGTGATGAACACAAATTCGCAACCGACCGGTATGTGACTGTGAAGATTGCTGCGAAGGTGACTTCGATGCCCGTTCGATACGCGAGGGCAGGTACCTTGGTCGAATGTTCTCCAAAGTCCTGGTCGCCAACCGCGGCGAGATCGCCATTCGCGCGTTCCGCGCGGCCTACGAACTCGGCACCGGCACCGTCGCGGTGTTCCCGTACGAGGATCGCAATTCGGTCCATCGGTTGAAGGCCGACGAGGCGTACCAGATCGGCGAGCCGGGCCATCCGGTCCGGGCGTACCTCTCGATCGCCGAGATCATCAAGGCCGCCAAGACTTCCGGCGCGGACGCCATCTACCCGGGTTACGGTTTTCTTTCCGAGAATCCGGACCTGGCCGCGGCCTGCGCCGCCGAGGGCATCACCTTCATCGGGCCGTCGGCACATGTGCTGGAGCTGACGGGTAACAAGGCGCGCGCCATCGCCGCCGCCAAGGCCGCCGGGCTGCCGGTGCTGGCCTCGAGTGAGCCGTCCTCGGACGTGGACGCGCTGCTGGCCGCCGCCGAGACCATGGAGTTCCCGGTGTTCGTCAAGGCCGTCGCCGGTGGTGGCGGGCGCGGTATGCGCCGGGTCGCGGATAAGGCGCAGCTGCGCGAGGCCATCGAGGCCGCCGCGCGTGAGGCCGAGTCCGCGTTCGGTGACGCCACCGTCTTCCTGGAGCAGGCGGTGATCAATCCTCGTCATATCGAGGTGCAGATCCTGGCCGATCAGCACGGCAATGTGATCCACCTGTACGAGCGGGACTGTTCGTTGCAGCGGCGGCATCAGAAGGTCATCGAGATGGCGCCCGCGCCGAACCTGGATCCCGCACTGCGCGAACGGATTTGCGCCGACGCGGTGGCCTTCGCCAAGGAGATCGGCTACTCCTGCGCGGGCACGGTCGAGTTCCTGCTCGACGAGCGGGGCAATCATGTGTTCATCGAGATGAATCCGCGTATCCAGGTCGAACACACGGTGACCGAGGAGATCACCGATGTGGATCTGGTGCAGTCGCAGATGCGGATCGCCTCGGGTGAATCGCTGGAAGATCTTGGGCTGAGCCAGGATTCGATCGTTATTCGCGGTGCGGCGCTGCAGTGCCGGATCACCACCGAGGACCCGGCCAACGGGTTCCGGCCCGATACCGGCCGTATCACCGGTTACCGCTCCCCGGGCGGCGCGGGCGTCCGCCTGGACGGCGGCACCAATGTCGGTGCCGAGGTCGGCGCGTACTTCGACTCCATGCTCGTCAAGCTCACCTGCCGCGGCCGCGACTTCCAGACCGCCATGGCGCGCGCTCGCCGCGCGGTCGCCGAATTCCGCATTCGTGGCGTGACGACCAATATCCCGTTCCTGATGGCGGTGCTGGACGATCCGGATTTCCGCGCCGGGCGCGTCACCACCTCGTTCATCGATGAACGGCCGCAACTGCTCACACTCAAGAGCTCCGCGGATCGCGGCACCAAGATCCTGAACTATCTGGCCGATGTCACGGTCAACAAGCCGCACGGCACCCGGCCCACCAAGCTGTACCCGCACGACAAACTGCCCGCGCTCGATATGACCGTGCCCCCGCCGCCCGGATCGCGGCAGCGCCTGCTGCAACTGGGTCCCGAGGGCTTCGCCAAGGCGCTGCGGCAGCAGCAGGGCGTGGCGGTCACCGATACCACCTTCCGTGACGCGCATCAGTCGCTGCTGGCGACCCGCGTGCGCACCAACGGTCTGCTCGATGTCGCCGGGCATGTGGCGCGCATGACTCCGGAACTGCTGTCCATCGAATGCTGGGGCGGCGCAACCTATGACGTGGCCTTGCGGTTCTTGTACGAGGATCCGTGGGAGCGGCTCGCGGCGCTGCGCGAGGCGGTGCCGAATATCAATTTGCAGATGCTGCTGCGCGGGCGCAATACCGTCGGCTACACCCCGTACCCCGAAAAGGTCACGCGCGCGTTCGTTTCCGAGGCCACCGCGACCGGCATCGACATCTTCCGCATCTTCGACGCGCTCAACAATGTCGACCAGATGCGGCCCGCCATCGACGCGGTCTGCGAAACCGGCACCGCGGTAGCGGAAGTCGCGCTCAGCTACACCGGGGATCTGTCGAACCCCAACGAAGACCTCTACACCCTGGACTACTACCTCAAGCTCGCCGAGCAGATCGTCGAGGCCGGGGCGCACATCATCGGCATCAAGGATATGGCCGGACTGCTGCGCGCACCCGCCGCCGCGACCCTGGTGACCGCGCTGCGCCGCGAATTCGACCTGCCGGTGCATGTGCACACCCATGACACCCCCGGCGGGCAGCTGGCCACCTATCTGGCCGCCTGGCAGGCCGGTGCGGACGCGGTCGATGGTGCGAGTGCGCCCATGGCGGGCACCACATCTCAGCCCGCGCTCTCGGCAATCGTTGCCGCGGCGGCGAATTCGCCGCACGACACCGGACTCAACCTGCAGAACGTGTGCGATCTCGAGCCGTACTGGGAAGCGCTCCGAAAGGTCTACGGACCCTTCGAATCCGGGCTGCCCGGCCCGACCGGGCGCGTCTACCACCACGAGATCCCGGGTGGTCAGCTCTCGAACCTGCGGCAGCAGGCCATCGCATTGGGCTTGGGTGATCAGTTCGAAGAGGTCGAAGCCAAATACGCTGCGGCGGACCGGCTGCTGGGCCGCCTGGTCAAGGTCACCCCGTCCTCGAAGGTCGTCGGCGATCTCGCCCTCGCGCTGGTCGGCACCGGTGTCGACGTCGAGGACTTCGCGAACGACCCGGGGCGCTACGACATCCCCGATTCGGTAATCGGTTTCCTGCGAGGCGAACTCGGCACCCCGGCGGGCGGCTGGCCCGAACCGTTCCGCAGCCGCGCCCTCGCCGGTCGCGGTCCGGCCAAGCCGGAAACCCAGCTCACCGCCGATGACGAGGCCGCCCTGAACGGCACCTCCGACGAACGCCGCGCCACCCTCAACAACCTGCTCTTCCCCGGCCCCACCTCCGAATTCCTCGCGCATCGTGAGAAGTTCGGCGATACCACCAACCTGTCCGCGAACCAGTTCTTCTACGGCCTGCGCCACGACGAGGAACACCGCGTCCAGCTCGACAAGGGCGTCACCCTGCTCATCGGCCTGGAGGCGATCTCCGAACCCGATGAGCGCGGTATGCGCACGGTGATGTGCATCCTCAACGGCCAGTTGCGCCCCATCACGGTGCGCGACCGCTCCATCGCCAGCGAGGTCCCCACCGCCGAGAAGGCCGACAAGACCAACGCGGGCCACCTCGCCGCACCGTTCGCGGGTGTGGTGACCCTCGCTGTCTCCGAAGGCGATTCGGTATCGGCGGGCGACACCATCGGCACCATCGAGGCCATGAAGATGGAAGCCGCCATCACCGCCCCCCGCGGTGGCGTCATCAAGCGCGTGGCCATCAGCAAGGTCCAGCAGGTGGAAGGCGGCGACCTGCTCGTCGAACTCCGGCTCACCGAGGCCGCGGCCGAATGATCGCAACCCGATGACCCGCATCATCTCGGGCACCGCGGGCGGACGCCGGCTACGCGTCCCGCCCGCGGGCACCCGCCCGACCTCGGATCGCGTCCGCGAAGCCCTGTTCAACCTGCTCGAGGCCCGGATGGACTTCGACGATATGCGGGTCCTGGACCTGTACGCGGGCTCCGGGGCGCTGGGCCTGGAAGCGTTGTCGCGCGGGGCATCCCACGCGCTGCTGGTCGAATCCGACCGCAAGGCGGCCACGATCATTCGAGGCAATATCTCGGACCTCGGCCTGCCCGGCGCGGAACTCCGAATGACCACCGCCGCGGGCACGCTCGGCGGTCGCCCGGCCGCCCCCTACGACCTCGTCTTCTCCGATCCGCCCTACGCGGTCGAGGTATCCGAGGTCCTGGACGACCTGCGCGCCCTCATCGCCAACGGCTGGCTCCACGACGGAGCCCTGCTCGTCGTCGAACGCTCCACCCGTTCCCCCGAACTGATCTGGCCCGAGGGATACACGCCGCAGAAGTCCCGCGTATACGGCGAAACCCGCCTGGATCTGGCCGAATACCAGCCCTGAGCGACCATGCCGACCCAGCGCCGGCCGCTCGACAGGCAGCCCGGCCGGGCCGGTGCGCGCTGGGGTAGCGTTCGGCCATGGCTGGAGCATTGTGCCCGGGATCGTTCGATCCCGTGACCAAGGGACATGTCGATGTGTTCGCCCGCGCGGCTGAGCAGTTCGACGAGGTGATCATCACGGTGGTGGTGAATCCCAACAAGCAGGGGATGTTCACCGTCGAAGAGCGGATGGAACTCATTCGCGAGGTGACGGCGGATCTGCCCAATGTGCGCGTCGAATCCTGGCGCGGGCTGCTCGTGGATTTCGCACGCGAACAAGGGGTTACCGCGATCGTCAAGGGACTGCGGGATGCCAACGATTACGCGTACGAGCTCCAGATGGCGCAGATGAATCGCAAGCTCACCGGGGTGGACACCTACTTCATCGCCGCCAATCCGGAGTACACCTTCGTATCCAGCTCACTGGTCAAGGAAGTCGCCAAGCTCGGCGGTGACATCTCCGATCTGCTGCCCCCGATCGTGCACAAGGCACTGCTCGCCCGCATCGCGGAAAACCAGGGCTGATACGAGGCCGGTGTGGGTGCGCTCGCTCGATCGCACCCACACCGCCCCCCGTCTCCGCCTATAGGCGCAGGGCCGGGATCCGGCGCGGGGCCGGGGCCGGTGCCGGTTCCACGCGGCCGTCGGCGCGGCGCGGGCGGGACAGGGCGGTGCGCAGGCGGCGGGCCGGATCGTCGGTGTGCAGTTCGTTCCAGGTCCAGCGGATGACGTGGAAACCCAAGGCGCGCAGGTAGGTTTCGCGGATCTGTTCGCGGCGCAGGGCCTCGGGGACATTGCCCGCGGCGTGTAGCAGACGGCCGTAGCGCAGCGGTCCGTCGAATTCGCAGAGCGTGGCGAATTCCTCGTAGTAGAAGTCGACCCGGCCCACGAAACGACCGTCGGGGGTCAGCACATTGCCCTGGGTGGCGGGTGCGGGTAGACCCTGGCGGCGCAGCATCAGGCGACTCAGGGATTCACCCGCGCTCTGACTGCGGCCGTCCAGGGCCGCGACCACCCGTTTGGCCTGGGCGATGCCGTGCCGGCATCTCGCGAGCGAGAGTTCTTCGGCCAGTTCGGCTTCGGTGAGGCCGAACATCCCGGTCAGGCCGTCACCCGCCACCACGGCCGCCTCGAACGGCAGGGACAGCGCCAGATCGATCACCGTGCGCGCGGGCGGGGTGACCAGCATGCCGTCGATCTCCACTGCCGAATCCAGCGGGGAGCCATGCACTTTCGTATACGGCCGGGTGCGACCGCCGCCCCGGCGATTGCGGGTCACGCACACTCGATCCAGAGGGGTCCGCCACAGCGGAGCGCCGTACAGCACCGCGGCCGATTGATGGCTCACCACACTGCCTTCCGCCATCTCCGGCAGCACGGCCTCGATCAACAGCCGATGCCGATCCCGCCAATTCTGCGCGGATACCCCCGCCGCCATGGAGATGCCCCAGGGCGTCGAATCACTCGCGATCGATCTCCCGGGCACGGCGGTGTCCGTCCGCCCGGGCACCCCGCTCGCCGATGGTCCCCGGCGGATTGCGGCGTTCTCGCGTGCGGATATTTCGCCGGTGAACGGTCCCTCCCTGCCGGGTATCGCGTTATCCGGCGAACCGCAGCCCTCGAGCAGTCGCCTGGCCAATCCCTTTGGCGCGCAATGCCGTCGGCGTTCGGTATCGGCATCGGGCGCGGAGTCGCCGGGGCGCTTCATTCGCCCTCCCCGCGCGGGCGTCCGCGCCGCCAGCCATGTCTGACGCAGGATGCGTGCGCTCGTCCGGCGGGGCGCGGGGGAGTGGGGCGGCGGGTATCGCGCCGTCCGCCGAGGCATCCGTGCGATCTCTGCATGGGAGGAACCCCTTTCAATCGGTCGATGCTTGCTTTGACGCAGCCATCGCCGAGCGGGTTCCGCCGTACCCGGAAATAGCGAATCCCCGCACCCCCTGCCGAGTTTCGGCCGGGTGCGGGGATTCGCCGCGAGTGAGTGTCAGAAGACCCAGAGGCGCAGGGTCAGGAAGCGAATGGTGCCGACCGCGGCCGTGATCGCCAGTACCGCAGCGGCTTCGGCGATATTGCCGAGCCCGGGTGCGGTCGATTCCAGCAGCGCCAGTCCCGCCGAGGTGATCGCCAGACCCGCCAGCGCCAGTCCGCCGCCCTCGAGCTGCGCGGTGTACCAGCGCACCCGCCCGGCCGCGTGGAAGCTGAACCGCCGGTGCAGTTCATTGGCGAGCGCGGTGCTCACGATGGATCCGGCCAGATTGGCCAGCTGCGGGCCACCGCCGTAGAAGGCCAGGAACAGCAGCAGATAGCCGACATTGCTGAGTCCGCCGACGAGGGCGAACCGCAGCAGCTGGGCGATGGCGTGCTCACCGCGCAACCACGCGCCGACCTGTTCGGTCCAGCGCGCCCCCGCGGTGCGGACGGCCTCGGTGCCGGAGACCATGGCCTCGGCGCCATATGCGTAGGCGTCGACCAGCGCGGTGCCGGGCGCTGCGGCCCGCTGCGGCATGTCCAGAACAGCCATCGTCATATCCCTCGAACACGTCGGGACGTGCCCTGCGGAGTCATCCCTGTAGAGGCTCCGCCGTCCCGACACAACAATTTCTTGTTGCTTGAATGTAAACCAACTGGAGGGGTTTCCTCCACTTCTTTTCGTGTGGTGTGAAACAGGTCTCCGACACGCCGGGTTCGAACCTTGGTGACAGCGCTCGGAAGGGCAGACTTGTTCCCGCGGAGGTCTCGCCGTGTAGTCCAGGCAGGAGAGTGGGGTAGCAACATGTACCGCGTATTCGAAGCGCTCGACGAACTCGTGGCCATCATCGAGGAGGCGCGGGGCATTCCGCCGACGCGCAACTGCATCGTCCCGCGCGGTGAGGTCCTCGAACTGCTCGACGATGTGCGCGAGGCTCTGCCGGGTGAACTCGACGACGCCCAGGATGTGCTCGACCACCGCGACAAGATCGTGGTCGATGCCCGCAATGCCGCCGAGAGCACGGTCAGCGGCGCGAATCAGCAGGCGCACGACACCGTCACCGGTGCTCGGGACGAGGCCGATCGCATCCTGTCCGACGCCAAGGCGCACGCCGACCGCATGGTCGCCGAGGCCCGCGCGCACGCCGAACACCTGGTCAGCTCCGCCGAGGCCGAGGCCGAACGCGTCGTCGCCGAGGGCAACCAGGAATTCGACATGGTCACCGGCCGTGCCCGGGCCGAGGCCGATCGCATGACCGCCGCCGGTCAGGCCAGCTACGACCGCTCGGTCGCGGACGGTAAGGCCGAACAGGAACGCCTGGTCTCGGCCACCGAGGTGGTCCGGGCCGCGCATGTCGAATCCGCCCGGCTCATCGATACCGCCCAGGCCGATTCCGATCGCCTGCGCACCGAATGCGATGACTACGTCGACGGCAAGCTGGCCGACTTCGAGGAGACCCTGCACAGCACGCTGCGCATCATCGGCCGCGGCCGCAACCAGGTGCGTTCCGGTACGAGCGTGCAGGATTACGCCGCCGAGTTCCGCCGGTAGCCGGTTTGGGCGCAGCAGTACGTTTCGGTATTGTTGGGTGGTTGCCCATTCCATACCGAACGTGAGTGAGTCCTTGATGTCCGAATCCGGTTCCAAGCCGCGTCACCGTCGCACGACGGTCGACGACGCGGGCTTCAATCTGGATACGCGACGCCTGGGCCGCAAGCCGGGGTCGATCCTCCCGGTCCAGCGCACCTTCACCACCGACAACCGGATCGGCCTGGAAATGGTCGGTATCCCCGCGGGCGGTGAGGTCGAACTCGATCTGACCCTGCAGTCGGTCTCCGAGGGCGTGCTGGTGCTGGGTACGGTGCACGCGCCCATCGAGGGTGAGTGCTCGCGCTGTCTCGAATCGTTCACCGACGATATCGAGCTGCATCTCACCGAGCTGTTCGCCTATCCGGACAGCAATACCGAGAAGACCACCGAGGAAGACGAAGTGCATCGCCTGGTCGATGACATGATCGAACTCGAAGCGGCCGTCATCGACGCCGTCGGTCTGGAGCTGCCGCTACAGCCGCTCTGCGAGCCGGATTGTGCCGGATTGTGCCCCGAATGCGGCGTACGGATGGCGATTGCGGGTTCCGGCCATGGTCATGAGATACTTGACCCTCGCTGGGCCGGGCTCGCGAAATTGGATGTCGCGGACGACAACGTCGTCGGTGACGCAGCCCCCGGAAGCGGCGCTTAGGCGCTGTACCGGACCCATCAACAGATTTATCCTTGCGGGCCACAATGGCGCCGTGAGTCAGAGGACAGAGGAGAAGTAGTCGTGGCCGTTCCGAAGCGCCGGATGTCCCGTTCCAACACCCACTCGCGCCGGAGCCAGTGGAAGGCCAGTGCGCCTACCCTGATCACCTGCCCGAACCGTGCCTGCGGCCAGCAGACCCTGCCGCACATCGCGTGCCCCTCGTGCGGCACGTACAAGGGCCGCCAGGTCACCGCTGCGGTCTGATTCTCTGATCCAGCCGATCGTGACCGCCAGCAAGGACGCGGCGGAGGTGCCCGCCGTGGGTGACTCCGCCGACCATTCCAGCCTGCTCGAAGCGCTCGGCGTCGGCCTGCGACCGGACCTGTTGCGCCTCGCGCTCACCCACCGGTCGTATGCCTACGAGAACGGTGGGCTCCCGACCAATGAGCGCCTGGAGTTTCTGGGCGACTCAGTTCTCGGCCTGAGCATCACCGAACGTCTTTATCTGGAGCATCCGGATAAGTCCGAGGGCGAGCTCGCCAAACTGCGTGCCAGCGTGGTGAATATGCATGCCCTGGCCGAGGTGGCTCGTACCCTCGGCGCGGGCGGGCTCGGCACTCATCTGCTGCTCGGTAAGGGCGAAGAGCTCACCGGCGGCCGGAACAAGCCGAGCATCCTCGCCGACGGCATGGAATCGCTGCTCGGCGCGGTGCATCTCGAGCACGGCATCGACACCGCCCGTGGCGTGGTGCTGCGGCTGTTCGCCGACCTGCTCGAGCGTGGACCCCGCATGGGGGCCGGGCTCGACTGGAAGACCAGCCTGCAGGAGCTGACCGCCGAGCGCGGTATCGGCGTGCCCAGCTACGAGATCACCTCCACCGGACCCGACCACGACAAAGAGTTCACCGCCACCGCGGTGATCGGTGGGAAGGCGTACGGCCAGGGGGTGGGACGCTCCAAGAAGGAAGCCGAGCAGAAGGCCGCGGGCGCCGCCTATCAGGCGTTGAACGCCGAAAGTGCCGCTGCCGCCGGGGAATCGGCGCAGTAGCCGCCGATGCCCGAACTTCCCGAAGTCGAAGTCGTACGGCGCGGGCTCGCCGAACATGTGGTGGGCCGCGTCGTCGATTCGGTGCTGGTCAAGCATCCGCGTTCGGTGCGGCGGCATCTGCCCGGCGCCGATGATCTGACCGCCCGGCTCACCGGCCTGCGGGTCGAATCCGCGCAGCGGCGCGGCAAATTCCTCTGGCTCACCTTCGATGAGCCCGATCTCTCCCTCGTCGTGCATCTGGGCATGAGCGGGCAGATGCTGGTGCAGCCTGCCGACGCCGCCCTGGAGAAGCACGCGCACATCATCGCCAATCTCGATACCGGCGATCAGCTGCGGTTCGTGGATCAGCGCACCTTCGGCGGCTGGCAGCTCGCGGAGCTGGTCGAGGTGGACGGCACGCTGGTGCCCGAACCGGTCAAGCACATCGCGCGTGATCCGCTGGATCCGCTCGTCGATGACGAGCAGATCGTCTCGGCCATTCGCGCCAAGAACTCCGAGATCAAGCGGGTGCTGCTCGATCAGACCGTGGTGTCCGGGGTCGGCAATATCTACGCCGACGAGGCGCTGTGGCGGGCGAAGCTGCATGGGGAACGGGTGGCGTCGAAGCTGACCCGGCCCGCCGCGCGCGGCCTGCTGGGCGAGGTACGCACGGTGATGAGCGAGGCATTGCAGGCCGGTGGCACATCCTTCGACGCGCTCTACGTCAACGTGAACGGGCAATCCGGGTACTTCGAGCGCTCACTCAACGCCTACGGCCGCGAGAGCGAAGCCTGCCGCCGCTGCGGTGCGCCGATGATCCGGGAGAAGTTCATGAACCGGTCCTCGTTCTCCTGCCCGCGCTGCCAGCCCCGGCCCCGCGGCTGATCGCCACGTCACTGACAGTTCATGCCCGCTGTTCGGACTAGCCTCCCTATCGAAGGCCTTGAAGCGCTACCTTTTTGACAGCGGCATGTGTGGTGCCGGCTGGAGGGACCAATGCGCAAACTGACCTATTACGTGGCAGCCACCATCGACGGATTCATCGCCTCCGACGACGGTTCGGTGGACTTCTTCCCGGTCGGGGGTGATCACGGTCCCGCGATCGTCGCGCAGTACCCGGAGACGCTACCGACCAAGGTTCGCGAGGCGCTCGGTGTGGACCGCAAACCCTTCAGCACCTTCGACACCGTCATCATGGGCCGTAAGACGCACGATTTCGGGGTGCGCACGGGCACGTCCAGCCCTTACTCGCATCTGCGGCAGTTCGTGGTCTCGCAGACCCTGCCCGAGTCGCCCGATCCGGATGTGGAATTGATCACCGGCGATCCGCTGGCGCGGGTGCGCGAACTCAAGCGTGAGAAGGGGCTGGGCATCTGGTTGTGCGGCGGCGGTGAGCTGGCGCAGACGCTGTTGCCGGAGATCGATCAGATCTTCCTGAAGCTGTACCCGATCGTGCTCGGACACGGCCGCCCGCTGTTCGGCACGGCCGGATCCCGGCTGCCCGAGGCCACCCGCTACCGGGTGCTCACCAGCCGGGTGTTCGAGGACGGCGTGGCCTTCCTCAAGTACAGCCGGGTCCGCTAGAGGATCGCGACCGCGACGACCAGGCCGAGCGCGAAATGCGCGGCGGCGACGACGAGAGCCTCGGTGGAGAACGTGGGGCTCTTCAGTACCTCGCCGATATCGATGCCGAGTACCGCTTCGATCACGCGCACCGAAATCACCTGGGCGACAATGCCGACCAGACCGTAGATGAGCGCCGCGATCAGGCCCTCGGACAGCTTGCCCGCCTGCGCGTAGATGGCCAGCACCACGATGAAGGCCATGCTGAGCATGCCCGCGGCGCTGACGATCACGGCGTTGGGCAGGCCCTGGGCGACCATATGGCGCAGGTTGCCCGGGGTGGTCAGATCGACGGCGTAGAAGCCGATGAGCATGAGCGCCAGGCCGATCAGCGCGTACAGGAGGATCGCGCCTACGCCACGACCGAGTGAGCTCCAATATCCCGATTCGAGCGCGAGCGTGGTGATCATCTGGTGGGTCCTCCGGTAGGGGTGGAAGGTTGGGGGTCAGGGCTGCGGAATGCGGTGGGGCACAAACGTAGAGGTGTCATCGGTGATCAGGCCGACTGTTTCGCGGATGCCCAGGCCCGCGGAGGTGTCGCCGACGATCCACGCGCCCAGCACCGGGCGCATACCGTCGAATTCCGGTAGCGGGTCCAGCAATTGATAGACGAAGCCCTCTTCGCCGTAGACCCCGCCGGTCGCGGTTTCCATGCCCGCGCCCACGATGGTCATATTCGCGCCCTCGCGGCCGAGCTTGGGTTTGCGAATGTATTCGGTCAGCTCGTGCGGGTCATCGAGGTAGGCGGGCAACAGGTTCGGATGCCCGGGGTACATCTCCCACAGCACCGCCAGTAGCGCCTTGTTGGAAAGCATTGTCTTCCACAGTGGTTCGATCCACATGGTGCCCGGCAGGGATTGGGTGACGCGTTTGCCGAAGTCGTCGTCCAGCACCCATTCCCAGGGATACAGCTTGAAGATGGAGTCGACCGGGGCCTCGGCGAGATCGACGAAACGCTCCAGCTCGGTATCGAATCCGATTTCCTCGATGGGCAGGGCGATGGTGTCGAAGCCCGCTTCGGCGGCGGTTTCCTGCATATAGGCGGTGGTGACATTGTCCTCACCGGAGGCGTCCGCGCCGGACCAGGTGAAGTGCAGTTCCGCGCTGGGCAGCAACTCGCGCACCTCACCCCAGCGCTCGACCAGCTTCTCGTGCAACGAGTTCCACTGATCGTCGTCCGGGTGGGTGTCGGTGAGCCAGTGCCACTGCACGATTGCCGCCTCCAGCAGGGAGGTCGGCGTATCGGCGTTGTACTCCAGCAGTTTCGCCGGTCCGCGACCGTCGTAGCGCAGGTCGAAGCGGCCGTAGATATGCGGGTCCGAACGCTTCCAGGAATTGGCGATGGGTTCCCAACTCCACTGCGGCAGACCGAAATCGGCGAAACGCTCGGTCAGGATGATCTGTTCGACGGCGTGCAGGCACATGGTGTGCAGCACCTCGACCTGCGCCTCGAGCGACAGGATCTCATCCATATCGAATTCGTAGTGCACCGATTCGTCCCAGTACGGGCGCGGCTGGCCATTGGTATCGCGTCCGGGCGAGCCGTAGACCAGCCCCTGACTCTCGATGATCTGCTGCCAACCCGGGCGCGGAGTGCTCCGCACTCGCCGCATCAAGAACCTCCACCGCTGATTTTGGAACCGAGCCCGCCGCGCTGAATCGTGCTGCCGCTCTTGGTTTTCACGTCCGCGCCCTTGGGCAGCACGGTGCTGCCGCCGGTCGGTGCGTGGCCGATGGTATTGCCGCTGCCACCGTAGTAGTAGCGGTACTGGCTGCCATTGAGAATGAAGATTCCGCCCAGTCCGGTACTGCCCGTGCGCTTGGCATCATCGCAGTAGTTGTCCGGAATGACGATTTCCTGATTGTCACTGGTGGCGGTGACGGTCTGGCCGTTGCCGACCGCGACCACCTGACCCTTCTTGGCCACCACCGTGCAGTAGGCGGTCACCTCGGGCGTGGTCAGCGCGTCATACGCGAGATATCCGCCGCCCACCAGCGCCGCCACGCCGACCACGGCCGCGCCGCCGATGAGCACCTTCTTCTTTTTCTTGCGCTTGGTCTCCGCGGCCTCGGCGGCGGCCTGTTCGGCCTCCTCGGCGCGCTTGCGCGCCTTCTCCCGGGCGCGCGCCTCCGCGACCGTGGGCGGCCGGGGCGCGGTGACCCCGGCCTCCTGCCGATTCACGCTGCCGCGGCGCGGCTGGGGTGCGGGCTGCGGCGGCGACGGCGGATATACCGGAGGCACCGGAAGTTCGAAGGTGGGCGGCGGCGCGAATCCGGTCGGCTGGGTCACCGGAGCGGTCGGCTGCGCATCGAAAGGTGCTGCGCGCTCGGGGGATACAGCGGGCTCAGGGGACGCAGTGTGCTCGGAGAACACAGCGGGTTCGGTCGAACCGGCGGGTTCGGTGGAACCGGCGGGTTCGATGGAACCGGAGGGTTCGATGGAACGGGCGGGTTCGGAGGAACCGGCCGGTTCGGAGGACACCGTGGGCGCGGTGGACTCGACGGGCTCGGGCGCCGCGTCAGGCTCGGGTGCGGCGGCGGGCGCGGGGGTGGTCTCCTGCGAGTCGCCGCGCGTGGGGAGGGTGCGTCCCCCGCTGCCCCACGGGCGTCCGGTGGCCGGGTTGATCGCGGGATCGGGGGTGGCGGGATCGGGAGTTTTCGCGGAGCTATCCGGGTCTGGCTGCCGGTTCGGGTCGTCCGGGGTGCCGCCGAAACGTTCAATGGCCAACGATCGACTCCTGGGGCTTCTCGACCTGCGCGCACATCAGCGCTCCTCGAATCCGATTATGCCGCCCTGGGCGTCCAACCAGTCGGTAACGACCAGGTCGACCCGACCGGGTGTGTCGCCGGAACGTAGCAGGCTCAGCAGGGTTTCGCACGCCGTACGCGGACCTTCGGCGACCACGTGCACGCGGCCGTCGCGGTGATTGCGGGCGTACCCGGTCAGGCCCAATTCCAGGGCGCGGGACCGGGTCCACCAGCGAAAGCCGACGCCCTGCACCTGGCCGTGCGCCCAGGCGCTGAGCCGGACGGGGGATTCGGTCATTCGTCGACGCGGAAGGTCAGGTTGACGGTGGTCCCGGCCTTGAGGGTGCGGCCCACGGTGCAGACCTTGTCGATCGAGCGCTGCGCGGCGACCAGCAGGCGTTCGCGGGTGGCCTGATCGAGTTCGCTGAGATCCAATTCGAAGGATTCGTTGAGCTCGGGATAGGTCTCGTTCTCGCGGTCGGCGTCACCGGAGACGCGCACGGTGGCGTCGAAGCTCTCACCGAGCTTGCGCGAGAGGGTGAAATCGGCGCTGAGTCCGGTGCAGCCGGCGAGCGCGATCTTGAGCAGCTCGCCCGGGGTGAACGCGCCGGGCACGCCCGCGGACGCGATGAGCACCTCGCCGCCGCGATTATTGCGGCCGGTGTAGGCCCGGGTCCCGGTGCGCTCGGCCCACAGTTCGACCGGTTCGGCGGATGGGGCGGCGGTGGCGTTCTGGGGCGCGGCGGTCTGTTCGGACATACCAAGATCCTCGCATTCGTGCGGAATTCACTGCTGTTCGGTTCGAAACAGTGCCGTGGTCAGCGGAATTCCACTCAGCGCACGGGTGTGAGGTCCACGACCAGTTCGGGGGTCAGCGCCTTCAGGTTCTCGGCGACATACGAGGCCAGCGCGAGCGCGTCCGGCTTGAGCGGGTAGCGCGGATGCGGGACGGCGATGACCGTCATGCCCGCGGCGTGCGCGGCGCGCAGGCCATTGCTGGAATCCTCGATGGCCACGCAGTGCGCGGGCTCGATACCGAGTCCGGCCGCCGCGGCCAGGTACCCGTCCGGTGCGGGCTTACCGCGTTCGACCTCCTCGGTCGAGACGGTGGTGTGGAACAGGCCGGTGACGCCCATATGGTCCAGCACCACATCGATGAGTCGGCGCGGTGAGGAACTGGCCAGACCGAGGGTGAACCGATCGGCGAAGCGCCGCACGGTCTCCACCGCATCCGGCATCAGCGGCAGGTGGTCGGCGTACCGGGCCGCCATGCGGGAGATGACGTCCTCGGCAACCTCATCTGGTGTGCGCCGCCCGTCCAGCAGATCCGCACTGGTGTACGCGGCCCATTCGGCAGTGCTCATCCCCATGAACCGATCCTGGGTATCGGGCAGCCAACGCCCGTGCAGTTCACCGATATACGCCCGCCGCACCTCCTCCCAGATCGGTTCGGTGTCGATTAGGACCCCGTCCATATCGAAGACGATCGCGGCAACAGACATGTGCTCCATCGTCCCGGTCACCCCCGGACCCCGCGCGCCGGGGGTGACCGGACGGGCCGGTCAGTCGAACTCCGCCGGTGCGGCCGAGGTGTTTTCGAGCCGGGCGGCGAGGGTGGCCACGCCCGGGCCGTGGACCTGTGCGAGTCCGGCGGCTCGGCCGGTGACCAGGAGCAGCAGGGCCAGCGCGGGTCCGCGGATCTCACTGCCGAGGCCGTAGGTCCACACGGTGTCGGTGGCGATCAGGCGCAGCCCGTCCAGTCGGTGCCGATCCCAGACCGGCCAGCCGACCTCGACGGCGCGGTCGGCTCCGGCGGCGGCGGCCTGCGGGGTGACGCGCAGCGTGCGGCCCAGCGGAATCGCGATGTCCTGACCGTGCACGATGGTGTCGAAGTGGATATTGCGATAGTTGGTGAGCGCGGGCAGCTTTCGTGACGCGGCGTGTGCGCGCAGTTCCGCCACCGGGTCATGGTCCGGGTCGGCCGCATAGTCCAGCGTGAGTATGTCGATGAGCCGGTTGTAGTTGCCGCGAGCTCGAATCGCGGTGCGCAGCATGGTTTTCGGGGGAATCCGCAGCGGTACGCAGGCCACATGTGCGGCCACGTCGCGCACCCGCCAGCCCGCGCACAGCGACGGCCGATCCCATTCCTCATCGGAGAGTTCGGCCAGGAGATCCGCGATGGCCAGGCGCTGCTGTTCGATGATTCGCCAACTGGATTCGCGATCCATGATGGTTCCCGCTTCCGATAGGATTAGTCAGCCTCTCTGTCTAATATAGTAAGAGGATCTGACTAAACGTCAAGGAGTTGCGATGGCAGGCGATGAGATGAACGTGGGGCTGCTCATGTTCATCGCCCATCGATCGATGGAACAGCGCACCTTCGATGCCCTGGTCGAGGCCGGGCACGGGGATATCACCACCGCGCAGGGCCGTCTCGCGGCGCAGATCGGCCCGGACGGTACCCGCCTCACCGAATTGGCCGAACGGGCACAGGTGACCAAGCAGACCGCGGGATTCCTGGTCGATCAGCTCGAGCGCGCGGGATATGTGGAGCGCGTCCCCGATCCGACCGACGGGCGCGCGCGCCTGGTGCGGTTGTCCGAACGCGGGCGGCGGATGGCCGAGTTCGGCAATGAGGTCTCGGCGAGCATCGAGCGCGAATGGGCCGCGCATCTGGGCGAGCGGCGCATGGGTCAGCTGCGTGAGGTGCTGGCACGGTTGCGTGAAATCACCGATCCGTACGCCTGATTCGTGGCGGTCCAGCGGTTCCGCCCATTTCGCTGACACGGTGTCCACTGAATGAGATGGTGTGGGGGAACGTGAGTACGGGCGCTGGTGTGCGGTTAGCGTCCGAATCGAAAGACATACACCCGCAAGTGAATACCGAGGTGGGCCGTGGGCACGGTCATGGATATCTACGATCCGGAACTCTATGTGGACGGGCCGATCCACGAGATGTTCGCCGAATTGCGCGGCACCCGGCCGGTGTACTGGCAGGACATGCCCGGTGAGCCCGGTTACTGGGCGATTCTCAAGCATGCGGATGTGGCGCATGTGGCGCGCAATCCGCTGCTGTTCTCCGCCGAGCAGCAGGGCGTGATGCTGGAGAATCAGCCGCCCGAGCGCCTGGAGCAGACCCGCAACATGCTGCTCATGATGGATCCGCCCCGGCATACCGATTACCGCAGGCCGCTGGCCGAACATTTCAAGGCGCGGGTGATCGGCGAGATGGAGGACCGGGTTCGTGCACTGACCCGGCGGCTGCTCGAAAACACCGGCGGTGACGTGGAATTCGTGCACGAGGTCGCCGGGGTGCTGCCGAGTCAGGTGGTCGGCGGGCTGTTCGGGATTCCGGAAGCGGACTGGCCCGATATCCGGCAGTGGGCGGAACAGTCCACCAGTCAACAGGATCCGGAATTGGTCGGCGATTTCGATACCACGGCCGAGATGACGAAAATGGCGATCTACGCTATCCAGTTCTCCATGGCACGGCGGGAGCGGGAGCCGCAGGCGGATCTGACCTCACTCATCCTGGCCGGTGAATTCGGCGGAAAGGCCATGTCGGACATCGAATTCGGCAGTTTCTTCACCCAGCTCGTGATCGCCGGGAACGACACCACCAAAACGATGCTGTCCTCGGGAGTGCAACTGCTACTGCGACATCCGGAACAGTTGGCGGCGCTGCGGGACAACCCCGCGCTGATTCCCGGTGCGGTGGAAGAGATTCTGCGTTTCGCGAATCCGCTGCACTACTTCCGCCGCACCGCCACCGCGGATACCGAGATTCGCGGTGTGCCGATCAAGGCCGGTGACAAGGTCGCCATGTGGTACACCTCCGCCAATCGCGATGAGGACGTCTTCGCCGATCCGCAACGCTTCGACATCACCCGAAACCCCAACCCGCACCTGTCCTTCGGCCTGGCCCAGCACTTCTGCCTCGGCGTACACCTGGCCCGCATGGAGGGCCGCGTCTTCTTCGAGGAATTGCTCGCCCGCTTCCCGAAGATCGAGCAGACCGGCGATGCCCGCCGTATCCGCTCCAATCTCAACAACGGACTCAAATCCCTGCCTCTACGCCTGACTCGCGAGTAGGTCTCAGACCTGGAAGCGGTAGCCCATGCCCGCCTCGGTGAGCAGATGTTTGGGCTGGGACGGATCGTCCTCGAGTTTGCGCCGCAGCTGGGCGAGATACACACGCAGATAATGGGTTTCGGTCGCATACGACGGACCCCAGACCTCGCGCAGGATCTCCCGGCGGCCCACCAGCTTGCCCTTGTTGCGCACCAGCATTTCCAGCATGCCCCATTCGGTGGGGGTGAGGTGCACATCATGGCCGTGCCGGGTGACCTTCTTGGCGGCGAGATCGACTGTGAACGAGGAGGTTTCGATCACCGGTTCGGAGCTGTCCGCGGTGCCCGCCGAGCGGCGGACCGCGGCGCGCAGGCGGGCCAGCAGTTCATCCATGCCGAAGGGTTTGGTGACGTAATCGTCGGCGCCCGCGTCCAGGGCCTCGACCTTGTCCGAGGAGTCGGTGCGGGCGGACAGCACGATGACCGGGGTGGTGGACCAGCCGCGCAGTCCGGCGAGCACCTCGATACCGTCCATATCGGGCAGGCCGAGGTCGAGCACCACCACGTCCGGATGTTTCTCGGCGGCCGCGCGCAGGGCCGCGGCCCCGGTGGCGGCCGTGGTCACCTCGTAGCCGCGCACCGACAGGTTGATGCGCAGTGCCCGCAGGATCTGCGGTTCGTCATCGACCACCAGGACTTTCGTCGGCGCCGGCGCCGCGTTCGTCACGGGTTCTCCTGTTCCTCGCATGCTTGTAGGTCGATCACCATTGTCAGGCCGCCGCCGGGGGTGGCCTCGGCGTGCACCGTGCCGTCCATGGCGTCGACGAATCCGCGCACCACCGACAGGCCGAGGCCGACGCCGGTGGAATTGTCGCGATCGCCGAGCCGCTGGAAGGGTTCGAAGAGCTGATCTTCCATACCGGTCGGTACACCGGGTCCGGTATCGACCACGGTAATCGCCACCCGCTTACCGGTGTGCTCCGCCGTCACCCGCACCGGCGAGTCGCCGGGGGAGTACCGCACCGCGTTATCGATGAGATTGGCCAGCACCCGCTCCAGCAGGCCGGAATCCGCGCGCACGCAGACCGTGCCCACCTCCACCTCGACCCGGTTCATGGCGCGGCGGCCCATACCCCGGGTGCCCATGCCCATGAGCGCGTGATGCACCACCTCGTCGAGATAGGTGCGCCGCATCTGCGGTTTGATCACGCCCACCGCGAGCCGCGAGGAATCGAGCAGATTACCGACCAGCGCGGTCAGCTGATCCACCGATTCCTCCACCGTGGCAAGCAGTTCGGCGGTGTCCTCGGGGGAGAACTCCACATCGTCACTGCGCAGACTGGAGACCGCCGCCTTGGCCCCGGCCAGCGGCGTGCGCAGATCGTGGCTGACCGCGGACAGCAATGCGCGGCGCAGCTTATCGGCCTCCATGACCGCCTGGGCCGCGCCCGCCTCCTGCTGCAATCGCTTCTGATTCACCAGTCCCGCCGCCTGATTCGCGACCGCACCGAGCACCAGCCGATCGCCCGACGCCAGTGCCCGCCCGCGCAGCAGCAGCCAGTGCAAGTCATCGCCCGCCTCCACCGCGGTGAAGGCGTCGATCACCTCGGTGGGCGGATCCTCGCCGACCGAGGCCACCATCTCGTCATCGGTGATGAGGCTGACCGCTTCCTGATTGAAGGTTTCGCGCGCCCGCTCCAGCAGATCCGGCAGATCCGCGCCGTGCAGCACCGCGCCCGCGAACAGCGTCAGCAATTCGGCCTGCCGGGATGCCTTGCGCGCCTCGCGAGTTCGTTTGGCCGCCACATCCACCAGCGCCGACACCGCCACCGCGACCATCAGCAGCACCACGATGGTGAGGAAGTTATCCGGATCGGCGATGGTGAGGCTGTAGCGCGGTGCGGTGAAGAACCAGTTCAACAGCACACCGGAGAGCAGCGCCGACAGCGTCGCGGGCGCGATGCCGCCGAACAGCGCGACCACGATGACGCCGATGAAGAACACCGCGCTCTCGCCGCCGATATTGAGCCAGCTGTCCAGCCACAGGGCGGTGAGCAGGCAGATGAGCGAGGGCACCAGTAGTGCGGCGGACCAGGATCCGAGTTTGCGCTCGCGGGGCGTGAGCGAGGACCAGCGAAAACCGCGATTGGATTCCTCATGGGTGACCATGTGCACGTCGATCTTGCCGGATTCCTGTACCACGGTCGCGCCGATGCCCTCGTCGAGCATGCGCGCCCAGCGTGAGCGCCGCGAGGTGCCCAGCACCAACTGGGTCGCGTTCACCTGACGCGCGAAATCCAGTAGCGCGGTGGGGACGTCGTCGCCGGTGACGGTGTGCAGGCTCGCACCCAGTCCGGTGGCCAGATCGCGGAGCCGGGTGATCCGCTGGGCGGACACCCCGGCGAGCCCGTCACCGCGAACCACGTGCACCACAATGAGTTCGGCGCTGGATTTGGCGGCGATGCGGCTGGCGCGCCGCACGATGGTCTCGGATTCGCCGCCACCGGTCACCGCCACCACCAGGCGTTCGCGCGCCTCCCAGGTATCGGTGATCTTGTGGTCCGCACGGTATTTCGCCAAGGCAGCGTCCACCTGATCGGCCAGCCACAACAGCGCGAGTTCGCGCAGCGCGGTCAGATTGCCGGGCCGGAAGTAATTGCGCAGTGCGGCATCGACTTTGCTCGCCGCGTACACATTGCCGTGAGACATCCTGCGCCGCAACGCTTCCGGGGTGATATCGACCAGCTCGACCTGATCGGCGGAGCGAACCACCCAGTCCGGCACGGTTTCCCGCTGCACCACCCCGGTGATCTGCTCGACCACATCGTTGAGGCTCTCCAGGTGCTGCACATTCACCGTGGACACCACATCGATCCCGGCGTCCAGCAGTTCCTGCACGTCCTGCCAGCGCTTTTCGTTTTTGCTGCCCGGCACATTGGTATGCGCCAGCTCGTCCACCAGCACCACCGCGGGCGCGCGCCGCAGCACCGCCTCCACATCCAGTTCGGGCAGCGTGGTGCCGCGATACTCGATCATCCTGGGGGCGATCCGCTCGATCCCCGCCAGCATCTCGGCCGTCTTGGATCGCCCGTGCGTCTCGACCACGGCCGCGACCACATCGCGACCGCGTTCGAGCCGCCGATGTGCCTCCGACAGCATCGAGAACGTCTTGCCCACTCCGGGGGCAGCGCCGAGGTAGATCCGTAGCTGGCCGCGTTTCACTCGTCCATCATCACGCGTGCGGCCGGAAAGTCCGGGCGGGCCGCGCGCACCCGCGCCCGATTCGGTTCGGTGCTCGCGAGCACCCGCAGCAACAGCGCGGCAGCCAGGAATCCGAAGATCACCATCAATGGAACGACGATGTCCGGCACGATCTCTCCTCAGTCGGCGGAAAAGCCCGGCCGCCATGGCCGGACTCCCAAGGATGACCGTCGATTTCGCCGCGGCGGCCGATGCTGACGCTTTCTTAACGCCCGCGTGTCGTGATTCCGGCGACAGTCGCCCATTCGGCTGACGGGGACCGATCCGGCCGGGGAGATGTCGGTGGAGGGCCCGCCCCGCGGGTACTGGCCACCGGGAGCGCGAGGGCGGGGCCTCCACCCCTCGAAGTGGTCTGGTTACCCACACGATTCCCAGAACCGTCGCCAACTGTAGGGGGCGAGTTATGACCGAACACGGCTCGCGATGTGACCTATCGTGCCAAAGCTATTTCGTGGCGAATGCGTGGTCCCAACTGGTCGGCGCGGGCCCGAAAGTGCGCTGGCCGTTGCTGATCACGGATTTGGCCAGGGCCCGGTTACCGATGGCGCCGATGACCGCGCCGATGCCCGCGGGCAGGGTCTTGCCGAACATGAGCACACCGCGTTTGACGACGAATTGCACGATGAAGCGTTTGGCCATGGCGTTGTCGATGTTCTTGATCACCGGCAGGTGATCGCCGACGGTACTGGCCCAGTCGCGGGCGGATTGACTCGCGCCCTTACCGAGCAATTGCTCCCCGGTCTCGCCCAGCACCACACCGGCTACCAGGGTGCGGCGCTGTTTGGGCGGCAGATCGCCCATACCGTGCACCGCGCCCAGCGACGCGGCGTACAGCGCCGAGGTCTCCAGGAAGAACACGGATTCGACGCCGCTGACGGCCAATCCGATGAGCGTGCCCACACCGGGCACCGCGGCCGAGAGCCCGGCCAGGGTCCCGCTGATGGTGACCACCGTGAGGTACCGCAGTTCCAAGCCCTGCTCGATACCCGCCGGCGAGCGATCCGGATGTTTGCGGTGCAGTCGCGCCACGTATTTGGCGGCGAGCGGGGCCTGGATCCCGGTGCCGCCCTTGAGGACCAGCTCCACTGACTTCTGTAGTGCGCGTTCGAACATGGGGCCTCCCTTGTCGGCTGCCTGATGAAGGTTACGGAAGACCTGCGCCACGCCCGCATTCCGACACACCGAGCTGAGCGTGTAAGCGGAGCGTCAAGGCGCGACCGCGAGACGCTAAGAAGGCGTAAAGGACCTCGAATAGCGACCAATCGACCGCTTGACTCGCTCTGCCGCACCTGAGGCGCGGCACCGGTTAGAGAGAGGTTTCGATAGATGTCCGTCGTGGTGTTCACGGTGCTGACGGTGGCGATTTTCGCCCTGCTCGGCCTGATCCAGCGCGGGGTGGAACGGCTGTGACGCAGAACGTTATCGGTCTGGTTCTGGCCGTCGGCATCGCCGTTTTTCTGATCGCGGCATTGCTGTACCCGGAAAGGTTCTAAGTGAGCACGACTACCGCGGGGCTCATCTTCACGATGGCCCTGGTGATCGCGCTGGCCCTGGTGCATGTACCGCTCGGCGATTACATGTACCGGGTTTACAGCGGAGATAAGCATTCCAAGGCCGAACGCGGCCTGTACCGCGCCATCGGCGTACAGCCCGGGGTCGAACAGACCTGGGGCGTGTACGCGCGCAGCGTCCTGGCCTTCTCGGCCGTGAGCATTCTGTTCCTGTTCTTCCTCCAGCTGATTCAGGGCAAACTGCCGTTGCACCTGAACGATCCGGGCACCGAGATGACCCCGGCGCTGGCCTGGAACACCGCCGTCAGCTTCGTCACGAATACGAACTGGCAGAACTACTCCGGTGAATCGACCCAGGGCCACCTGGTGCAGATGGCCGGGCTCGCGGTGCAGAACTTCGTCTCGGCCGCCGTCGGCATGGCGGTGGCGGTGGCGCTGGTGCGCGGCTTCGCGCGCAGGCACACCGGCGATCTGGGCAACTTCTGGGTGGATCTGGTGAGGGGAACCATCCGCATTCTGCTGCCCCTGGCGTTCGTGTCCGCCATCGTGCTCGTCGCGAGCGGTGCGATCCAGAACTTCCACCTGCACGATCAGGTCGCGCAGACCATTACCGGTGGGACACAGACGATCACCGGCGGACCGGTCGCGAGCCAAGAGGTCATCAAGGAACTCGGCACCAATGGCGGCGGCTTCTACAACGCCAACTCCGCGCATCCGTTCGAGAACCCGAACGCCTGGACCAACTGGCTGGAGATCTTCCTGCTGCTGGTGATCAGCTTCTCGCTGCCGCGCACCTTCGGGCGCATGGTCGGTTCCAAGAAGCAGGGTTATGCCATCGCCGCGGTCATGTCGGTGATCGCGCTGGCCAGCACCCTGCTGACCAACCTGTTCCAGTTGCAGCACCACGGCACGGTTCCGACCGCGCTCGGTGCGTCCCTGGAAGGGGTGGAAACCCGCTTCGGCGTATCGAATTCGGCGACCTTCGCCTCGGCGACCACGCTCACCTCGACCGGTGCGGTGGACTCGTTCCACGATTCGTACACCAGCCTCGGCGGCATGATGACCATGTTCAATATGCAGCTCGGCGAGGTCGCGCCCGGCGGTACCGGATCCGGTCTCTATGGCATGCTGATCCTGGCGGTCATCACGGTGTTCGTCGCGGGCCTCATGGTCGGGCGCACCCCGGAATACCTCGGCAAGAAGATCACCCCGCGTGAAATCAAGCTCGCCGCTTCGTATTTCCTGATCAGCCCGCTCATCGTGCTCATCGGCACGGCGGTCGCGATGGCCATGCCCGGACAGCGCGCCAGTATGGCGAACGGGGGACCGCACGGACTCTCGGAAGTGCTGTACGCCTTCACTTCCGCCGCCAACAACAATGGCTCCGCCTTCGCGGGACTGTCCGGCAATACCGAATGGTTCAACACCGCGCTCGGCCTGGCCATGGTCTTCGGCCGCTTCCTGCCGATCATTTTCGTTCTCGCACTGGCCGGTTCGCTGGCACAGCAGGGTTCGACGCCGGAATCGATCGGCACGCTACCGACACACCGGCCGCAGTTCATCGGCATGGTCGTCGGCGTGACCATCATCCTGGTCGCCCTGACCTTCCTGCCCGCGCTGGCGCTCGGGCCGCTCGCCGAAGGAATCCACTGACATGTCTGCTCCCACCATCGAACCCGCGGTGACGCCGGCGGCGTCGGCGCCCAAGGGCCGGGTCACCAGCGGACTGTTCGATCCGCAGCTGCTGCTGAAGTCCGTGCCGGACGCGGTCAAGAAACTGGACCCGCGCACGCTGTGGCGCAATCCGGTCATGCTGATCGTGGAGATCGGCGCGGTGTGGTCCACCATCCTCGCGATCGTCGACCCTTCCTTCTTCGGCTGGGCCATCGTCGTATGGCTCTGGGCGACAGTGCTTTTCGCCAATCTGGCGGAGGCCGTCGCCGAGGGGCGCGGTAAGGCGCAGGCCGACACGCTGCGTAAAGCCAAGACCGACACCGTCGCCCGCCGCCTGGCCAACTGGTCACCCGGCGCACGGGTGATCGAGGAGAAGGTCGCCGCGGCCGAACTCCAGCGCGGCGACTTCGTCGTCGTGGAGGCGGGCCAGGTCATTCCGGGTGACGGTGATGTCGTGGAAGGCATCGCCTCGGTGGACGAATCGGCCATCACCGGTGAATCCGCGCCCGTCATCCGCGAATCCGGCGGCGACCGTTCCGCCGTCACCGGTGGCACCACGGTGCTGTCCGACCGGGTGGTCGTGAAGATCACCCAGGAGCCGGGCGGCAGTTTCATCGACAAGATGATCGCGCTCGTCGAGGGCGCGTCGCGGCAGAAGACGCCGAACGAGATCGCGCTGAACATCCTGCTCGCGGCGCTCACCATCATCTTCGTATTCGCGGTCGCGACCTTGCAGCCGCTGGCCATCTACTCCAAGGTCAACCTGCCCGGCGTGCCGGACAGCTTGGCGCTCAACGGCAATGGCATCACCGGCATCGTCATGGTGTCACTGCTGGTCTGCCTGATTCCGACCACCATCGGCGCGCTGCTCTCCGCCATCGGCATCGCCGGTATGGACCGGCTGGTGCAGCGCAATGTATTGGCCATGTCGGGCCGTGCGGTCGAGGCTGCGGGCGATGTGAACACGCTGCTGCTGGACAAGACCGGCACCATCACCCTCGGCAATCGCCAGGCGTCGGACTTCGTGCCGATGCCGGGTGTCACCGCCGACGAAATGGCCGATGCCGCACAGCTTTCCAGCCTCGCGGACGAGACCCCCGAGGGCCGCTCCATCGTGGTGTACGCCAAGACCGCGTACAACAAGCGCGAGCGCACCCCCGGTGAGCTCACCGGCGCGACCTGGGTGGAATTCACCGCCCAGACCCGCATGTCGGGCGTGGACCTGTCCGATGGTCATCAGCTGCGCAAGGGTGCGGCCAGTGCGGTCACCGAATGGGTGCGCGCACAGGGTGGTTCGATTCCGGACCTGCTCGGCCAGAGCGTGGACGGCATCTCCGCCTCCGGCGGCACACCGCTGGTGGTCGCGGAGGTCAGGGACGGTAAGGCCCGGCTGGTCGGCGTCATCCATCTCAAGGATGTGGTGAAGCAGGGCATGCGCGAGCGCTTCGACGAGATGCGCAAGATGGGCATCCGCACTGTCATGATCACCGGCGACAATCCCTTGACCGCCAAGGCGATCGCCGATGAGGCGGGCGTGGACGACTTCCTCGCCGAGGCCACCCCCGAGGACAAGCTGGCCCTGATCAAGAAGGAGCAGGCCGGTGGCCGCCTGGTCGCCATGACCGGTGACGGCACCAATGACGCGCCCGCACTCGCCCAGGCCGATGTCGGTGTGGCCATGAACACCGGCACCTCGGCCGCCAAAGAGGCGGGCAATATGGTCGACCTCGATTCGGATCCGACCAAGCTCATCGAGATCGTGGAGATCGGCAAGCAATTGCTGATCACCCGCGGCGCGCTCACCACGTTCTCCATCGCCAATGACATCGCCAAGTACTTCGCCATCATTCCGGCGCTGTTCGTGGCGCTGTACCCCGGCCTGGACATGCTCAATGTGATGCGGCTGGCGAGCCCGCAGTCCGCCATCCTGTCCGCGGTCATCTTCAACGCGATCATCATCGTGCTGCTGATCCCGCTGGCGCTGCGCGGCGTGGCCTATAAGCCCGCGGCAGCCTCGAAGCTGTTGAGCCGCAACCTGGCCGTCTACGGCGTGGGTGGGATCATCGCCCCGTTCATCGGGATCAAGCTGATCGACCTCGTCGTCCAATTCCTCCCCGGGATGTCCTGAAATGCGCATGTCAACCTGGATCCGGCAGCATGTGGCGGCCCTGCGCGCGCTACTGGTGCTGACCGCGATCACCGGAATCATCTATCCGCTGGCGGTTTTCGCGATCGCACAGCTGCCCGGCCTGAAGGACAACGCCGACGGGTCGCTCATCGAATCGGGTGGAAAGACGGTGGGCTCCAGCCTCATCGGGCAATCCTTCACCGATGACAAGGGCGGCGCGCTGGTGCAGTACTTCCAGAGCCGCCCGTCGGCCGCCGGGTCCAGCGGATACGACCCGACCGCCACGGCCGCGAGCAATCTCGGCCCGGAGAACATCGTGGACAGCGCGCCGGACAAGATCGGCCTGCTCACCACGGTGTGCACCCGCAGCAAGACCATCGGCGAACTGGAAGGCGTGGACGGCGCTCGCCCGTTCTGCACCCCCGGCGGCGTGGGCGCGGTGCTCTCGGTGATCGGCCCGCGCCAGACCAACGGCACCGTCGACCATCCGGAGAAGGTGGTGAGCGTCAACGAGTTCTGCTCGGTGACCAAGACCCCGTTCCTGGCCGAGTACCAGGGTGTGAAGGTCGAATGCGCCACCGACGGCGAGGATTACTCGGCCGGGCTCATCGTCCCCGTTCGCGGTGACGCCCCGGCACAGCCGGTCGTGCCCACCGACGCCGTCACCGCCAGCGGCAGCGGTCTGGACCCGCACATCTCCCCGGCGTACGCGGATATCCAGATCGCTCGAATCGCCAAGGCCCGCAATGTCTCCGCGGATCAGGTGCGGGCACTGGTGGACGCGCACACCAGCGGTCGCGTCCTCGGCTTCATGGGCCAGCCGCGCGTGAACGTGGTCGAACTCAACCTCGATCTGGACGGCAAGTACCCGTTCCGCGCCTGATACCCGCCCGGCGTCGGCCGGTGGAATACGCAGGCCCACAGTCACTCTCGTGCGGAGTGACTGTGGACCTCGCGCCTCATGGGTTCGGGGTGCACGTGGTCGGATTCGGCAGTTCCGTGCAGGGCGTATTGCCGTAGGACCGGACGACGTCCTTGCCCTGTAGATCGGTCAGATAGCGCAGGAAGGCCGCCGCCAGCGAATCCGCGGGGAGTTCTCCGTTGCTGTAGGCGTATTCGACATTCCAGAACGGATAGGCGTGCGCGGCCACCTGTTCGCGGGCGGGGGACTGGCCGCCGATGGTCACCGCCTTGATATCGGACACCTTCGCGGCGTCGGCGTTCTCGGCGTAGCCGATGGACCCGCGCAGTTCCGCGACGGTTTTGAGCATGTCCTTGGTGATCTGGACCTCGCAGAAGGACGCGCCGCCCGGATTACCCGCGACAATGGCACGGCAGCTGGTGGCGGGCGGTGCGGGGGGCTGCCCGTCACCCAGCAGGCGGGTGCGGAAGGTCTCGCGGGTACCCGAGCCCAGCGACCGATTCACCACGCGCACCGGCAGATCCGGACCGCCCAGCTGTTGCCAATTCGCGATCCGGCCCGCGTAGATATCGCGAATCTGCGCCACGGTGAGATCGGTGACCCCCACACCGGGATTCACAATCATGGTGAACAGGGACAGCGCCACGGTGCGTGGACGCAGATTCGGATAGCCGGGACCCTTGGGTCCGTCGCTGACGGCCAGCAGATTCGGATTGTCCGTGCCGTCATCGTCGACGCGGCTCAGGCCGCGGTCGGTGCCGTCGAACTCGAAACTGAAATCCGCTCCGTCGCATAGTTTGTGGTATGCGGTGGCGGCATCGCGCATGACCGGCTCGAACGCCGTCGATCCCACCAGGGTGAGCTTGCCGCTGGTGCACTGGGCGTTCACCACGGTGTCCTGGTCGCGCAGGCCGACGACATACTGAACGGCGACGACCGCCACCAGGAAGGCGATCAGCGCGAGCAGGCGCGGGGAACGGCCGGAGTTGCTTCGGGTTTCGGCGACACTGCCGCCTTTGATCTTGGCGCGCACCGTCGGCGCGGGATATTCGCCCCGGCCCGCGCTGCGTTCCAGAATCGCCAGGATCTTGTAGTGGTCGCTGCGATTCATCGGCACCTTGGGCAGGTCGATGATGCCGACGTGGTGTGCGGCGTCCTCGCGCGCGCCGATTCCGGTGCCGGGTCGCAGGCAGTCGCCGAGCGTGTCATCGCTGAGTTCGGTGACGGCCATACCGATGACGCGGCGGTTCGGGAAATGAATGTGCACGCCGACCTTTTCGGCCTCGGGCACTGCGTAATCGCCGTCGTCGATATCGGTCGCGCCGTCGTTCTCGATGCGGACCAGAACGACGGAAAGGTCCTTCAGCTCCGGTGGCGTGCCGGTGCCGTCCGGCCGCAATTGCGGTAGCACACCGGGGAATACGGATTCGATTTCACCGGTGACCGGCGTATCCATCTGCACCCGGTAGCCGAGTCGTTTGCGCCCTACCAGGACGAACTCCCAGACGAACGCCGCGACCGGCACCACAATGCCGATCAGCGCAAGAACGATTTCGATAGGAAAGCCCCCGCCGTTCACCAGACCTCGAATTCTGTTGTCCGCCCGCAGGATCGAGCTGCTGGGCTGCACCATACCGATCCAGGGTTACCGGAACGAGAACGAACTCACCACCAGCCCAGAATCGGGCGTAGCTGGCGTTCGAGTTCCGGTGCCAGAGAACGGGAATAGCTCGCGGTGAGGTGATGCTCATCGTGGTAGATGAGGATATTGCCCTCCACCACGGCGCAGACCGTGGGTTCGCAGACCGCGTTGTTCAGGTCCAGCACATGCACATTGGGGAAATCGTCCGAGGCCGCCAGCGCCGGATTCACCGCCGAGAGGGCGTCGGGGCGTTTCATCCCGCATTCCACCCGATTACCGCCCGAGGCCAGGCAATCGATGGCGCGATAGCGAATTCCATTGCGGCGCAACCACGGCGTATCGCGCATGGCGAGCACCTGCAAACCGCGATCGGCGAGTTCATGCCAGACGTCGAGGTAATCCTGCGGAATCTCGTCGCCGCCATTGTCCGCGGGCCGGGTGCCGGTGGTGAAAACGTAGTCGGGGCGTTCCGCGCCGAGCCGCTCGATCACATCGTGTGACCAGTCCTTGCAGTCCGGATTCTGCTGACCCTTGTACATGGGTTCCTCCGCCACGGTGAGCGGGCACCCCATCTTCAGGTAGACGCTGATCTTGAAGCGGTACTTCTCCGCCACGATCTGCAGAGCCGGAATCCAGTGCTCGGCATGGGAATTGCCGACCACCGCGATGGTGCGATGCGCGTTCGCGTCACCGTAGGCGCAGGTGACCACCGAGCGGGTGTCGAAATCGGCGATACAGCTGTCCCGGGTCGGATAGGCGACATCGGCCGGGGCTTCCTCGATGGTCGGCCGCATTGGCGCGCGCGGCACCAGCGCGCCATCGGCGAGCGCCGCCGCGCCCGGATATTTCGCCGGATCGAGCTCACCCACCGCGTGCGCCTTCGCACCCATGCTCCACTGCCAGGCGACGGTCGATCCCAGCAGCAGTACGCCCACCGTCGAGACCGCGACGCCGATCAGCACGCGGGCGCGGGCGGGCGCGGCGAGCACGGCCGGCGTGGACCGCAGGCGCAGCGGTTCCTCCACGAAACGGTGTGTGAGATAGGCGAGTACGAACGAGACCAGGATGATGATCAGCCCGCCGACCGCACCGGCCGCACGCGAATGCCGTTCGCCCAGATAGAAAATCAGAATCGGCCAATGCCACAGGTACAGCGCGTAGGCGAAACCGCCCAGCCCGACCATGGGCGCACTCGCCAGCAGGCGATTCACCAGCGGCTGTCCGGCGGTGGCGAGTCCGGCCCCGGCCAGAATCAGCGCGACGGTCGCCAGCACCGGAATCAGAGCGTACGGACCGGGGAAGACCGAGGAGCCGTTCACCAGCCAGCCGCACGCGATGATCGCGGCGATACCCGCCCAGCCCAGCATCTCGCGCACCGGTTTGGGCAGCTTGACCAGCGGAGCCGCCAGCGCCAGCAGCGCACCGGTGAGAGGCTCCCAGGCGCGTGCGAAAGTGTCGTAGTAGTTCCAGCCCTGCTGGGTCGAAACCCCTTCGGCGGCATAGCAGAACGAGGCGACCGCGATGGCGGTGAAGATCACGGCCAAGCCGATGCGCAGCACATTCTGCCGCGAAGTCCGCACCATCCGGCGGCCGAACCCGGAACGCAGCAGCGCCCGCATCGGACCCGAGGCCAGCACACCGCGCACGGGGGTGAACCGGCGCAGCGCCGGACCCCGGCGGCACAGCCACGCCACCGTCGCGATGATCAGCAGCATGCCGAGATAGCACTGCCCCTGCACCGACATGGACCACAGATGCTGCAGCGGACTCACCGACGGATCCGCGGCCAGATAATCCGACCAGGACAGCGCCAGATACCAGTTCTGGTAGTAGAACAGTGACGCCAGCGTCTGCGCCGCGATATCGGACCAGCGGGTGTGCGGCAGCAGCAGCACCGCCGCGATCACCACCGCCGCCAGCACCACCACCATGGCGGGCAACAGCCGTCGCAGGGTCCGGCGAATCGTCGCGGGCACCCCGACGACGCCCGAATCCGAGCGTCGCACCAGCATCCCGGTGAAGAAGAATCCGGACAGCACCAGGAAGACGTCCACGCCGCCGGACACCCGCCCGAACCAGATGTGGAACGCCACCACCAAGGCGATGGCGATCCCGCGCAAACCGTCCAGATCGTGCCGGTAGGCCCCCGGATCATGCGCCCCGGAACCCGGACTCGGCACCGGTGCGGCCTGAGGCTCGCTGTCCGGCGCTGACGGCGCGGGCTGATCGGTGCTGGCAAAGGACATGGCGGCGACCATTCTGGTATCCGTAGCCGCATATTTGCCAATCGCCGCACGAATCTTCACCGGAATGTGGCCATCGTCCCGATGATCGCGGGGGTGGTCCGACCCTGATCAGTCCGCGTCGTAGAGGCGCAGCGGGACGCCGATGCGGTTCCAGAGGTTGATCTGGGCGGTGATGGCCACCAGGCCGCCGCGCGCGCCCTCGTCGAAATTCTTCTCGACCTCGGCCCAGATCTCGTCGGAGACGCCGTGTTCGCCGAGTTCGGTGGCGGCTTCGGCGTATTCGAGCGCGGCGCGCTCGGCGGGCGTGAACTGGTCGGATTCGCGCCAGGCGTTCAGATGGTAGATGCGCTTCTCGGTCTCGCCCTCCTTGCGGGCCTCGGTGGTGTGCATCTCGATGCAGAAGAGGCATCGATTGATCTGGGACACCCGGATCTTCACCAGTTCGCGGACTGTCGCGTCGAGCGGGCCGCGCCGAATCGCGACCTCGGCCGCCATCCACGCCTTGTAAACCTCGGGCGCGACCGCTGCCAGGTTCATTCGTGACATGTGCTCGTCCTTTCATGACGTGCCGATCGGTTCGGTACACACCTTGGACGAGAAAGGGCGCGCGTACGTGACGCGAGGCGACTGTGCGGCCGATCACAGCGTGATCCGCCGGGTCCGCGCACTGGTTCGGATGTGCGGACCCGGCGGTCACCGTGGCCCCACCCCCTGGGGCCCGGAGGCCGTAACCGTGGTTCGGGCGGTTACGGCCGGGTCAGTGCCGCATAGCGGGCGGTGTGGTGCGCGGTGGTGCCGTATTCGTACTGCACGGCGGTGAGACGTTTGAAGAAATGGCCGATGGCCAATTCCTCGGTCATGCCCATGGCCCCGTGCAACTGCACCGCCTCCTGCCCGATGAGGCGGGCGGCCCGGCCGATGGTGGCCTTGGCGGCCGAGGCCGCCTTGGCGCGTTCGGCCGGGGTCGCGGTCAGCTTCAGCGTCACCAGATAGCTTGCGGCAACGGCCTGTTCGAGTTCCAGATGCATATTCACCATGCGGTGCTGCAGCGCCTGGAAGCTGGCGATGGGGACACCGAACTGGTGCCGCTGCTTGGTGTATTCGACGGTATCCGCGACCACCTTGCGCATGGCCCCGACCGCCTCGGCCGAAATCGCGGCGATGGCTTCGTCGATGGTCGCCGCCACCGCACCGCCCGCATCGGTCAGCAGCAGGGAATCCGCCGGGAGACGCAAGTTCTGGAAGGTCAGGTCCGCGGCCGGGCGTTCGTCGATGGTGCGGTACGACTCCACGGTGAGCCCGGCGGGCGGGTTGGCGGCATCGAAATCGACCGCGAAGAGCGCGATTTCGCCGTCGATCGCCGCGGTCACCAGCAGGTGGGTGGCGATCGGGGCCGAGGTGACCACGGTCTTCACGCCGGTCAGCAGCCAGTCGTCGCCCTCGCGCACGGCGCTGGCGGCGATGGTGCCGTAGTCGTAACCGGACTGGGGTTCCAGTCCGGCGAAGCCGATGACCACCGAGCCCTCGGTGATACCGGACAGCAGATCCTCGGCGCGCTTACCGCTCGCTCGCCGGAGCAGCCCGCCACCCACGACCACGGTGTCCACATAGGGTTCGACCACCAGCGCCCCGCCGAGCGCCTCGGCGATGATCATGGTCTCGACGGGTCCGCCGCCGATGCCGCCGACCGATTCGGGCAGCGCCGCGCCCAGGATGCCGACCTCCTCGGCCAGTCCGCGCCACACCCGCGGCTGCCAGCCCGCGCCGATTCGCGCTGCGGCACGGCTGCTTTCGAGGTCGTAGCGGGCCGCGAGATATTCGACGACGGTATCGCGGAGCAGTTCTTGTTCAGCGGTGAAGGAGAAGTCCATGGCTACAGTCCCAGGGTCGCTTTGGCGATGATGTTTCGCTGAATCTCATTGCTGCCGGCGTAGATCGAACCGGCGCGATCGTTGAAATAGCGCAGCGGCGCGACCGCCTGCCATTCCTCGCCGGAGACGAAACCGTCCGCGGGCGGGGTGAAATCGGCGATCGGCCCGCCCGGCATGGTGGCGTGCGGCTGATAGACCCGCCCGCGCGGTCCGGCGGCCTCGAGCGCCAGTTCGGTCAGCGCCTGGCTCAGTTCGGTGCCCAGAATCTTGATGGTGGACGCGGCCGGACCCGGATCCTTCCCGCTGGAAACCAGTGCGAGCGTGCGGTATTCGAGGATCTCCAGCACATCCGCGCGCATCCGGGCATCGGCCAGCTTGGCCGCGAACGCCGGATCATCCAGCAGCACACCGCCGTTCGGGCCGGGCTGGGTGCGGGCGGCCTGTGCCAGCTCCTCGGCCATCACCTGTAGCGCCGGGGCCGCCGCGCCGCCGCCGCGCTCGAAATTGAGCAGGAATTTGGCGACGGTCCAGCCATCGTCGATGCGCCCCAAGACATTCGCCTTGGGCACCCGCACCTGATCGAAGAAGACCTGATTCTGCACCTGTTCGCCGGAGGTCATCACCAGCGGGCGGATCTGGATGCCGGGCGCGTCCATCTCCATCAGCACGAAGGTGATGCCCTGCTGCTTCTTGGCCTGCTTCGAGGTGCGCACCAGCGCGAAGATCCAATTGGCCTCGGTGGCGTGCGTGGTCCAGATCTTGGATCCGGTCACCACCAGCTCCTCACCGTCCTCGATCGCCGCCATGGACAGCGAGGCCAGATCGGATCCCGCCTCGGGCTCGGAATAGCCCTGGCAGAAGAACACCTCGCCGGTCAGGATGCGCGGCAGGAAGAAATCCTTCTGCTCCGCGGTGCCGAACGCCATGATGGCGTGCGAGACCATGCGAATCCCCATGGGGGACAGGTTCGGCGCACCGGCGAGGGTGCATTCGCGGCCGAAGATGTAGTGCTGGGTCAGGCTCCAATCGCAGCCGCCGTATTTCACCGGCCACGCGGGTGCGGCCCAGCCCTTGGCGTGCAGGATGTGCTGCCATTCCATGCTGGCCTCGTGGTCCGGATAGACGCTGGTGGCCAACCGTCCCGCGCGCCGCAGTCCGGGGGTCAGATTCTCATCGAGGAAGCGGCGCACTTCATCGCGAAACGCCAGCTCAGCGGGCGACCAGTCGAGGTCCACGAAAACTCCTTGTGCGAAGAACCGACCCCAACCATCTCACTGCCTCACCCTCGCTGGCAAATGTGCTGGCACCTGCCCTCACTTGACGGGATTGACATTCCACTGTGGAGGAATATCCTGGGATGTAAGACGTTCCACAAAGGAATATCGAGGAAGGAACGATCATGGACATCAGCCCCGGTACCCGCGCCTCCGATGCCGAGCGCGCACAGGTCGCCGAAGCGCTGGGCCGCCATATGGCCGATGGCCGCCTGGACGTCGCCGAATACCACGAACGCCTGAACCAGGTCTACGCCACCGCCACCCGCGAGGACCTGGGCCGGGTACTCGGCGATCTGCCGAAACTCTCGAAAGCGCCTGTGGCGCAATCGCGCTCACTGGGACGCTTCCCGATCTGGCAGCGCATCGAGGGCAGCGCCTGGCTCGCGGTCGGACTGCTCTGCGTCGCCATCTGGGCCATGGTCTCGGTGGCGGCGGGCGAGTTCACCTACCCCTGGCCCGTATGGGTCATCGGCCCCTGGGGTGCGGTACTGGCTTTCCGTGCCGTCATGGGTTGGGAGGCGACCGCCTCGAACCACTGCCGCGTGGATCTGCGCGCGCGATAGGGCAACGGACGGCAAAAGACCGGCGGCCCGGTGCACCGAAGTGCACCGGGCCGCCGGTCGAACTCCTGCTAATTAGGCAGGGGTGATGTTCTCGGCCTGGGGGCCCTTCTGGCCCTGCGCGATGTCGAACGAGACCTTCTGGCCCTCGGTCAGCTCGCGGAAGCCCTGAGCGGCAATGTTCGAGTAGTGGGCGAACACGTCAGGGCCGCCACCGTCCTGCTCGATGAAGCCGAAGCCCTTTTCGGTGTTGAACCACTTCACGGTACCGGTAGCCACGATTGACTCTCCTCTTTGTTTTGGTGCGACCCGCACTTTGCGGGTCTGATGTCGCTGTAATGACCCCGTCAGGAATCACTGGAAACACAAATGCGCGCCTGCGTGATGGTCAGCAGGCGCGTACTGAAGTCTGTGAGAACCAAAAGTTGCAACACGAAAGACAGTACCTGATCTCCGGGACATCCGACGAATTCCCACGGTGTGGACGTGTCGCAAGTCATTAGCGCGACGAATGACGACCCGGACCACTGCGATCACCCCACCCGCCGGTCGGCGCTCGACAGGACGCGTTGTCGGCATACTCGGGGCAATCGCGAATTACCGGGTAGCCTGGGCGGCTGTGCACCTCAAGAGTCTGACGCTGAAGGGCTTCAAGTCCTTCGCGTCCGCGACGACGCTGCGGTTGGAACCCGGCATCACCTGCGTGGTGGGCCCCAATGGGTCGGGGAAGTCGAACGTCGTCGACGCCTTGACCTGGGTGATGGGGGAGCAGGGCGCGAAAGCGCTGCGTGGCGGAAAGATGGAGGACGTCATCTTCGCCGGCACCGCCGGCCGCGCGCCGCTGGGGCGCGCCGAGGTGACCCTGACCATCGACAATTCCGACGGCATGCTGCCCATCGAGTACTCCGAGGTCTCCATCACCCGCCGCATGTTCCGCGACGGCGCCGGTGAATACGAGATCAACGGCAATTCCTGCCGCCTGATGGATGTGCAGGAATTGCTCAGCGACTCCGGCATCGGCCGCGAAATGCACGTCATCGTGGGTCAGGGGCGGCTTTCGGCCATCCTGGAATCCCGGCCCGAGGATCGCCGCGCCTTCATCGAAGAGGCCGCGGGCGTGCTCAAACACCGTCGCCGCAAGGAGAAGGCGGTCCGCAAGCTGGACGCCATGCAGGCGAATCTGGCTCGCTTGACCGACCTCACCACCGAACTGCGCCGCCAGCTCAAACCGCTCGGACGCCAGGCCGAGGTGGCCCGGCGCGCGGCCACCGTACAGTCCGAATTGCGCGACGCGCGCCTGCGCTTGGCGGCCGATGACCTGGTCAGCAGGCGGCATGAGCTGGAGAGCCAGCAGAGCAAGGAATCGTACGCGCGCGAACAGCAGGTCAACGTGCACGCGGAATTGGATGCCGCCAATGCCGCACTCGCACAGCAGGAATTCGAGCTGTCCCGGCTCACCCCGAGCGCGGAGGCGGCGGCGCAGACCTGGTTCCAGCTGTCCGCATTGACCGAACGCGTCAATGCCACTATTCGAATCGCCCGGGACCGCGCACGAAATCTGACCATCGAGCAACCGGTCGGCGAGGGCCGCGATCCCGATCAGCTCGAACGCGATGCCGACCGGGTCGAGGCCGAGGAGGCCGAACTCGTCGAGGCCGTCGAGATCGCCACCGAAACCCTCGAGGCCGCCCGCGATCTGCTGCACGAGCGCGAACAGGCCGCCAAAGCCGCCGAACAGGCGCATCTGGCCGCCGTGCGCGCCATCGCCGACCGGCGCGAGGGCCTGGCCCGGCTGTCCGGACAGGTCGACACGCTGCGCTCGCGCGCGCAATCGGTGGACGGGGAGATCAATCGCATCTCCGCCTCCATCGCCGAGGCGCGCCAGCGCGGTTCGGCCGCCGACGCCGAATTCGAGTCCGTCCAGGAGGAATTGAGCGAGCTCGATTCGGGCGAGGCCGGATTGGACGCCTCCTACGAACACGCCGCCGAGGCCCTGCAACTCGCCGATCAGCGTGTCACCGAACTGCGCGAACAGGATCGAGAGGCCGGAAAGCGCGTCGCCTCGCTGACCGCGCGCATCGAAGCGCTCACCATGGGCCTGGCCCGCCGCGACGGCGCGGCCTGGCTGCTCGAACACCGCGCCGACGGACTGCTCGGACCGCTGTCCGGGCTGATCCGGGTGCAGGGTGGCTTCGAAGCCGCCGTTGCCGCCGCGCTCGGACCGCTCGCCGATGCCGTCGCCGCCGATACCGGGCCCGCCGCGCACGCCGCCGTGCGCGCGCTCAAGGACGCCGACGGCGGACGCGTCGCGCTGGTGTACGCCGGTGCGGCACAACCGGATTCGCGCGGCGGCGGTGCGCTGCCCGACGGTGCGCGCTGGCTCGCCGACGTGGTGGAATGCCCCGATCACATGCGCGGTGCGATCGCGGCGCTGACCACGGGCATCGCCGTTGCCGCCGATCTGGAGACCGCAACCCGCGTCGTCGCCGCCCGCCCCGAATTGCGCGTGGTCACCCGCGAGGGCGATCTCACCGGTGCGGGCTGGGTGCTGGGCGGTTCCGACCGCGCGCCCAGTCAGCTCGAGGTGCAGGCCGAAATCGATTCCGCCAAGGCCGAACTCGACTCCTGGGTGCGCCATGCCGAGGAATTCGAGGCCGCGCTGTCGGGTGCGCTCGCCGAACAGACCGACCGCAAGGAAGCCGTCGATCACGCGCTGCTCGCCCTGCACGAATCCGATCAGGCGCTGGTCTCCATCTACGACCGGCTCGGACGGCTCGGCCAGGGCGCGCGCAATGCCCAGCGCGAATGCGAACGACTGCTCGCCCAGCGCGCCGAAACCGAGGCCGGGCGCGAGGAGACCCTCGCCAAACTCGCCGAACTCGAGGACCGGCTGCGGCATGTGGAAGGTGAAGGCTCCGACCTGGATTCGGATTCCGCCGGTACCGAGACCGCCGGATACGCCCGCGAAGAAGCCGCCGCCGCGCTCGCCGAAGCCCGCACCATGGAGGTGGAGGCGCGCCTGACCGTGCGCACCGCCGAGGAACGCGCGGAATCGGTGCGCGGCAAAGCGGATTCGCTACGCCGCGCCGCCCGCGCCGAGCGCGAGAACCGCGCCCGCGCCGAACGTCAGCACGCCGCGCGCCGCCAGGCCGCCGCCGTCGCGGCCGTGGTCGCCGAATCCGCCGAGAAGGTCGCCGCCGAACTGGAGAAGGTCGTCGCGCAGGCCGCGCTGCGCCGGGACGAATTGGTGCGCCGCCGTACCGAATTCGCGGCGCAGGTGGATCAGACCAAGGAGCGCGCCCGCGCCCTCACCACCCAGCTGTCCCAGCTCACCGATGTCGTGCACCGCGACGAGGTGGCGCGCGCCCAGGCGGCGCTGCGCATCGAACAGCTCGAAACCACCATCTCCGAACAGTTCGGGTTGGCCCTGGACGACCTCATCAACGAATACGGTCCGGACACCCCGATGCCGCCGACCGCACTGGAGATGATGGAGTACGAGGCCGCCAAGGAACGCGGTGAGCAGGTCACCGAACCGCAGCCCATGCCGTTCGACCGCGCCACCCAGGAACGCCGCGCCAAACGCGCCGAGAAGGATCTCACCACCCTCGGCAAGGTGAATCCCCTTGCGCTGGAAGAGTTCGCGGCCCTGGAGGAGCGCTACAACTTCCTCGCCACCCAGTTGGAGGACGTCAAGAAGGCCCGCCAGGATCTGCTCGACGTGGTCGCCGAGGTCGACGCCCGCATCCTGCAGGTCTTCACCGAAGCCTGGGAAGACGTGGAGCGCGAATTCGTCGGCGTCTTCGGCAAACTGTTCCCCGGCGGTGAGGGGCGGCTGCTGCTCACCGATCCCAATGACATGCTCACCACCGGTGTCGAGGTCGAGGCCCGCCCGCCGGGTAAGAAGGTCAAGCGGCTCTCGCTGCTGTCCGGTGGCGAGAAGTCGCTGACCGCGGTCGCGCTGCTGGTCGCCATTTTCCGCGCCCGGCCGTCCCCGTTCTATGTCATGGACGAGGTCGAGGCCGCGCTGGACGATACGAACCTGCGCCGCCTTATCGGCCTTTTCGAGCAGTTGCGCGAGAAGAGTCAGCTGATCGTCATCACGCACCAGAAGCCGACCATGGAGATCGCCGATGCGCTCTACGGTGTCAGCATGCGCGGTGACGGAATCACCCAGGTGATTTCGCAGCGATTGCGCGGCGAGAATTTGGTGGGCGCGTCCGCATAGTCGGTGCGATGCGGGAATCCCATTGAGTGGGAGTGAAATTCCCGACAAGCCGACTATTTGAAACATGATCACGTCGGAGTGGTGCGGCGAATAGCCTCCGGGGGCTATGAGAGCTTCTTTCGCAGGTATTGCCCTCGGTGTCGCCGCAACCCTCGCCGTCCCGGCCGTCGCATTCGCCGACAGCGGATCGTCCTCGCTGTCCGGCGGGACCGGATCCTCATCCCTGTCGGGCGGGGGCTCCGGCTCCTCCTCGCTATCGGGCGGGGGCAGCAAGCCCAGCTACAGCCAGTGGATCGCCGATGTCACCGCCGTCACCACGCAGGCGCAGAGCTACCTGACCGCCGCACTGCCCGGCGCGACCAAGCCCGCCATCGTGCTCGATATCGACAATACGAGCCTGGAGACCAGCTACAACCCCAGCCCGATCGTCCCGGCCATCCCGCCCGTGCTCGCCCTCACCAAATGGGCCAAATCCCAAGGCGCCGCGCTCATTTTCGTGACCGGACGGCCCTCGGTGCTCGGCATCTACACCCAGGCCAACCTGGCCGCGGTGGGGTACTCGGTGGACGGGCTGTACGGCGGCGGGCTCACCACCGGATCCGCCGGTGCGGGCGCGCTGGAGTCGTACAAGACCGGCGCCCGCATCGATATCGAGAGCAAGGGCTACACCATCGTCGCCAATATCGGCAACAGCGCCTCCGATCTCGCGGGCGGGCATGCCCAGCAGACGTTCAAGCTGCCCGATTACGACGGTGCGCTGAACTGAGTCTCAGTCCGCGAGTAGCGGTTTCAACTGTGCCGCACCGGTTTCGGTGAGCCACTGTTCGAAAGTGCGCAGCGTGGGCAGGATTTCGCGCAGCGCCGGAATATCGGCGCGCCAGCCCTTGCCGGTGCGCGTCATTCGGTAGATATTGAGGACCTCACCGCCGAGACCGGCGGCGAACTCCTCGGGCAGTTCCTCGTAAGTGACGGTGTGCCCGGTGATCTCACTGATCACCGCGGCCGCCGCCACCATGGTGCGGGCATCACCCGCCAGCTCCAGAATCTGCCCGTGGAAACGTGCGGGTTCGGCGAAGGCCAGTTCGGCGAACGCCGCCACATCGTCCACCGCGATCATCTGGATCGGGATATCGGCCGGGAACAGGTGCCGGTGCACGCCCGCCTTGATGCCGTCCATCGGAAGGCCCTGCGCCAGATAGTTTTCCATGAACCGCACCGGGCGCAGAATGGTCCACTCCAGGCCGCTGCCCCGTATCGCGTCCTCGATGCGGCGCTTACCGTGCGCACCCCACTGCGCCTCGGCCTCGAACGAGGCGATACCCGAGAAGACGAGCTGCCGCACCCCGGCCGCCTTCGCCGCCGCGACAAGGTCCTCCCCGCGCCGCGCCTCCAGCTCGACATCCCAGCCATCGGGCCCGAACGCCGCGGGCGGAATGAGGAAAACCGCACTCGCCCCCTCCACTGCGGCCGCGATCGTCTCGGGCGCGTCGAAGTCACCCCGCGCCAACTCCGCTCCGGCGGCCGCGAGCCCTTGCGCCCCAGCCGATTCCGTATCCCGGACCAGCGCCCTTACCGGCCGCCCCGCCGCCAGCAGCCGTCGTGCCGTCGCACCACCCTGCTTCCCGGTCGCGCCGGTCACCAGGACGAGGTCATTTCCCACAGACATGTGTTCTCGGTTCCTTCGGTAGTATTCGGGTCGGCCGACCCGAATAGCGACGCTACGACCGGGCGTCATCAGGTCGCCAGCGCCGACAAGGAAAGCCGTAACGAAATGAATGCCCCGGCCGGGTCCCGCCCCGCCCCCGAAATCCGCCGTGCCTCCGATGGCAGCCCGGCGGCCGCTCGCGCCGATGCCCGCCGCAATCGAGCGCTGGTGCTCGCGGCCGCGCAGCGCGCCTTCGCCGAGGACGGCACCTCGGTGTCCCTGACCGAGATCGCGCGTCGCGCGGGCGTCGGCGCGGGCACCGTGCACCGGCATTTCCCCACCAAAGTCGAACTGCTGGAAGCGGTTCTGCAACAGCGCGTCGACCGCCTCACCGCGCTGGCCGTCGGCTACCGGGACGCGCCGGACGCGGGCCTGGCCTTCTTCGCCTTCTGCACCGAGGTCATCACCTCGACCAGCGGCAATACCGCCCTGTGTGAAGTCCTGGACAGTGACGGCTGGCCGCGCGACATGCTCCGGGAAGCCGGGCAGCGCTTCCACCGTGCGCTCACCCCATTACTCGACGCGGCCCAGTCGCAGGGATCGGTGCGCGCGGACATCGCCCTCGCGGATGTCCTTGCCCTCTACACGGGCTGTGTTGCCGTCCAACGTGTTTCACCCGGACCCGGACTCGCCCGCCCGGCCGCCCTGATCCTCGACGCCATGCGCGCGACGCCCGCACACCCCATCGTGACGAAACCCCCGAAGTCCGATGCACCGCGTGACGAAACCACCCACCGTAACGAAACCACCCGCCCGCCCTGCCCCGTCTGCGCCACCCCCATCCGCCCCACCGGCACCGGCCGCCCCGCTCGCTACTGCTCGCCCGCCTGCCGCCAGAAGGCCCACCGCCGACGCCACACACCCCTGTCCTGAGCACACCGCGGGAGACCCCAATCGGTGTTGTCGCGCGGATTGTGGTCGGTCGGAGTGGTGGGGCAAAGATGTACGCGCACAGGAATGGTCGCGCGCGGATAGGCTCGCGGGGTGGTGTGGGTGTCTGCGGTGGCGTTCGGGGTTGCCTGGTGGCTGGGGTGGTACCTGGTGGCGCGGGATGCGCGTAAGGCGGTGTTGCGCAGGGCGGCGGCCGGGCTGATCGCCTATGCGATCGCGGTGGTCGCGGATCAATTGGCCACGGGGGACGCGTGGTTCGACGGAATGCGGATCGTGCTGGTGTGCATTCCGGCGGTGGCGTGGAGCGGGGTGTTCACACTGCTGCTCACCGAACGGTGGGCGGTGCACGCGGATCGGCTGTGGCGGTTGGGGCTGGTGCCGGTGAGCGCGGTGCTCGCCATGCCCGCGGCGGCCGGATTCCTGCCCGCCGGTTATGTTCTCGGCGCTCTCGCCCTGCTCGCGCTGATGGCCTGCATGCTCGCCGTACTCGGTCAGCAGGGGGATTGGGCCGAGGACGCGCGGCGGCCGGTGACCGGACTGCTCACCGTGGGCGCGCTCATGTTCGGACTCAGTTCCTCGCTGATCCTGCTGGGGCTCAATGTATTACCGCGCACCGCCATGCTCTCGGCCATCGCGGTGGATCTGGTGCTGCTCGGCGTCGGCATCGCGGTGCTGGACGCCTTCGAGGAAGGGCAGGCGCTGCGCGCGGATATGCTGCGCTCACTGTTCATCTCGGCCACCGCCGCCACGGTGTTCGGCGGTCAGGCCGCGGTCGCCATCGTGCTGGCGGGGGAGCGGCCCGCACTGGTGGTCCTGCTCTTCGGGGCCATCGCCGCCGCCATCGCCATGCAGGTGCTCAACGCGCCGATCCAGGCGAGCATCGACCGCTTCGCCTTCGCGCCACCACTGCGCGAGGCGCGCGACGAACTGCGCACCGCCGCCGAGGAATTGCCGCGCAAACGCATCGAGACCGGACTCGCCGCGCTCGGCGAGGAGGAGTTCGCCCGCATTACCCGGCGCGCGCTGAGCCACTACGCCGATCTCGGCAAACTGGTCGCCAGCCCGCTCATCGATCTGCCCGCCATCGATGCCCGGTTGCGCGGCCGCGATACCCCGGCCGGACCGCTCGATCGCGCCACCGAACTCAAGGCGCTGCTGACCGAGAGCATCAGCCACCTCAAACCGCGCACCGGCGAGGACTTCGGCACCAGTGAGGAATGGCGGCACTACAACTCGGTGTACTTCTACTACGTCGCGGGCATCCGCCCCTACAGCGTGCGCACCAAACGCACCGACCTCGACCCGGTAGCGCGGCGCGCCCTGACCTGGTTCGCGGATCAGGTACCCGAACGGACACTGCACAATTGGCAGAACGCGGCAGCGAGAATCATTGCCGCACAACTGCGTGCGGGGCTGGACAGCACGGTTTCCTGAACCGATAAATCGCTCTCACCTGCGGTTGGCAGTACTTTGCAGCTCTTGGGATGGTGACGGCAGTGCGGTAACGGCGAACGTCGGTACATCGCAAGCACCGCTTCGGAAGGAACCGATTCCCATGACCGCCAGCACCGCCACCGCCCCCCGCCTGATCGCCGGAATGTCCCCGCTGCGACTGGCTTACGAAGCCGACGGCATCGTCACCCTCGCCTCTGGCATCCTCATCGCGGCCCTGTCCGGGGTGCTCGACACCGCCCTCGGACTCTCCACCGAACTGCTCCTGGGCGTCGGCGCGTTCTTCATCCTCTACGCGGCAGCCGTCCTCGTGGTCGCCACCCGCCGCGAGATCCCGCGCCGCCCGGCCGCTTTCATCGCCGCACTGAACGCGGTATGGGCGGTCGACAGCGTCATCACCGTCGAAGCGGGCTGGGTGCATCCCACCACCCTCGGCACGGTGGGCATCCTGTTCATCGCCGCCTTCACCGCCGCCATGGCCGCGGTGCAGACCTACACCCTGCGCACCTCCCGCTGAACCGCACACCATCGACCATGCCGCCCGGCTGCCGGCCGGGCGGCATCGCGGTGCGGTTCAGTTCGGCGAATCCGGTTGCGGGCGTAGGCCGTCCAGCATGACCCGCAGCACGCGGTCGACGGCGTCGGGATACGACTCGCCTTCGCGGGTGTAGACCTGCACGGTCATGAGCAGCGAGATGTCGTCGGGGCCGATATCGGGGCGCAGATCGCCGTCGGCCTGCGCCCGGGCGGTCATACGGGTCACCAGATCCACGACGGCCGCGCGGACGTCGACCAGGCGGGGGTCGGCGTGCATGGCCCGGTGTACGGCCGGGCCGATGGCGGAAGACTGTGCGCCGAGCTGCATTTCGACGCATTCGCGCAGGAAGCGGCGCATACCGCGCCAGGCGGTGCGCTCCTCGCGCCAGGCGGTGGCGGCCAGATCCGAGAGCCGTTCCAGATGCGCCTGCGCGGTGCCGACCAGCAGGGCATCGCGATCCGGAAAGCGGCGGTAGAGGGTGCCGACGCCCACCCCGGCGCGGTCTGCGATCTCCTTCATCGGCACCTCGGTGCCGCGCTCGCGGAAGACCGCCAGCGCGGCATTGACGATCTGATCCCGATTGCTGCGCGCATCGGCCCGTAGGCGGTCGGCCGTCGGACTCACCTCCAAAAGTTTAAGTGGACGAAATGCTTCCGTTTAGCTTAGCATCGAACTAAGCGGACGAAATACGTCCACTTAATTCGATCGAGGTGATTCCCATGAGCACGAAGGTGCTGATCTCGGGTGCCGGTGTCGGCGGCTCGACCCTGGCCTACTGGCTGAGCGAGCACGGTTTCGATGTCACGGTGGTGGAGCGCGCCACCGGGCAGCGCTCCAGCGGAAATCCCGTCGACGTGCGCGGATACGCGGCCGATGTGGCGGAGCAAATGGGTGTGCTGCCCGAATTACGCGAGGCGGCAATCGATGTCGACCGGCTCAGCTTCATCGACGCGGCGGGGCGGCCGCGCGTGTCGGTGGCCACCAAAGCGGCCGACGGTGCGGGCGAGGTCGAACTACCCCGCGCCGAACTGGCGAAGATCCTGCTCGGCGCGGCGCGCGATCGGGCCGAAATCCGCTGGGGCGACACCATTACCGGCCTGGAACAGGATGATTCGGGGGTATCGGTGAGTTTCGAACAGCACGCCCCGCAAACCTTCGACTATGTGGTCGGCGCGGACGGCCTGCACTCGAATGTCCGCCGCCTGGCCTTCGGCCCGGAGCGGGATTTCGTGCGGCATATGGGAATCTACGTCGCCACCCTGCCGGTGGACCGTATCTACGGCGATGCGCGCGAGGTCGTCATGCACAACACGCCCGGGCGTTCCATCTCGGTCCATCCCGCCGGTGGGAAGCCGCTGGCCGCCTTGATGTTCCGTAGTCCCGCGGTGCCGGACTACGACTATCGCGATGTGGCGCAGCACAAACGCCTGCTGCTGCACGCATTCGACGGACCGGTCGGTGTCTTCGGCTCGGTGTTCGAACAGATTCGAGACGCCGACGACCTCTACTTCGACTCGGTCAGCAAGGTCCGGCTCGACACCTGGTCGAAGGGTCGCATCACCCTACTGGGCGACGCCGGTTCCAGCGTCTCCCTGTTCGGCGACGGTTCCAGCCTCGCCATCGCGGGGGCGCACACCCTCGCCGAGGAATTGGCCCGCACTCCAGGCGAACCGGACACCGCCCTGCGTAATTACGAACGGCGGCAGCGGGTCCGGTCCGATCCCAAGCAGAACGGCGCGCGCCTCGCCGGGGCGTTCATCGTCCCCGGCAGCCGCCTCGGAATCCTGGTGCGCGACACCGCAGCCCGCCTCATGCGGCGCGCATGACCCCGGCCGCTAGAGCAGATCGCTGACGTCGTCCGGCACATCCACGGCGTATTTGCGCAGCGTATCCATCGGCACCACCTCGAGAGCGTTCTCGTGGGTGGCGGCCAGCACCACCGGTGCGGCCACCCCGTCCTCGTGCGCGTGCAACCAGCGCACCGCCACCACACACCAGCGATCGCCCGGCTGCAGGCCCGGAAAGTTGTTCTCCGGCCGTGCGGTGAGCAGGTCGTTGCCGATCGACTTCTGATGCTCCAGGAACTCCGCGGTCACCACGGTGCACACGGTATGGCTGCCAAGATCTTCGGGACCGGTGCTGCAGCACCCGTCCCGGTAGAAGCCGGTGAGAGGATCGGTGCCACACTCCTCCAGCGGTCCCCCAAGCACATTTCGATCGGTCACGTCGCCGATCCTATTGTCTCGGTGTCGCATTCGCCGCTCCTTCCGCACTGTGGTGCGTTGTCGAGCAGACCGGTCGGTAGTTCGCGCATTTCAGGGGCACCGAATCGGCGTGTCCATAGCCATCGGGCACCGATGTGTGCTAGATGACACTGCCCCGCAACTCGTGGGTAGGTATGTGAAACCGGCAATAGCGACCCCTCTGAGAGGATGGCCTGGTGACTGCACAAGCCTGGATCCTCATCGCCGCCATCGCCGCGGTCCTGCTGGTGGTGTTCGTGTCGGGATTCGTCCTGTACAAGCGCCGCCGTATCTCCCTCGCCCCGGCCGCCGAAGAGGCGAAGCCGGAACTGACCGACCGGTCGGGGGGATACACGGCATCGAGCGGATTCAGCTTCAGTCAAGGCGGCGGGACGGCGACCCTGCCCAAACCCGCCCCCGAACCCGAACCGGTTCCGGTCGAGCGCACCGATACCGAAGGTCAGCCGCACGTCGGCGATGACGCCGCCATCCCGCGCGATGCCGCCAAACGCGGTATCCACGATGTCCGGCTGCCCGATCCGGTCCAGGGTCCCGAGCTGGCATCGGAGGCCGCCGAGACCGCGCCCGTCGAGACCGAAGCCCCCGAGGCCGATACCGCGCCCTCGATCGGCACGGTTCCCGCCGAAGCGGCGGATATCGCCGCCGCGGCGGCCGAGGCCGAGACCACCGAGGCTCCCGCCGATACCTCCGCACGTGATCAGGCCGCCGCTGCCGCGGTAGCGCCCGCCGAGGCGGCACCGTCCGTCAGCCCGGAAACCGTCGCCCCCGAAACCGTCGCTCCCGCCGAGGTTTCCGCTCCTGCCGCCCCGGCCGAGCCCGAAGCCGAGATCGACTTCACGGCCGATATCGAGCCCACCGCCGGTCGCCTCAACCGCCTGCGCGGCCGACTGGCCCGCTCTCAGAACGCGGTCGGCAAATCCCTGCTCGGCCTGCTCGGCGGCGGTGACCTCGATGAGGACTCCTGGGAGGAGATCGAGGACACCCTGGTGATGGCCGATCTCGGCACCGCCGTGACCGCCGCCATCGTGGCACGCCTGCGCGAGGAGATGGCCGCGCGCACCGTGCGCACCGCCGCCGATGCGCGCGCGGTGCTGCGCGAGGTGCTCATCGAGGCGCTGCGCCCGGAGCTGAATCGCTCGATTCGCGCACTGCCGCACGAGGATCATCCGGCTGTACTGCTGGTCGTCGGCGTGAACGGCACCGGAAAGACCACCACCACCGGCAAACTCGCGCGCGTGCTGGTGGCCGATGGCCGCCGGGTGCTGCTCGGCGCGGCCGATACCTTCCGTGCCGCCGCCGCCGATCAGCTGCAGACCTGGGGTGAGCGCGTGGGCGCGGAGACCGTGCGCGGGAAGGAATCCGCCGATCCGGCGGCCGTCGCCTTCGACGCGGTCAGCGCGGGCATCGATCGTGGCGTGGATGTGGTGCTCATCGATACCGCGGGCCGCCTGCACACCAAGACCGGCCTGATGGACGAGCTGGGCAAGGTCAAGCGCGTGGTGGAGAAGAAGGCCGAAGTCGACGAGGTGCTGCTGGTGCTCGACGCCACGGTCGGACAGAACGGTCTGATGCAGGCCCGGGTGTTCGCCGAGGTCGTCGATATCACCGGTGTTGCCCTGACGAAGCTGGACGGAACGGCCAAGGGCGGCATCGTCTTCCAGGTTCAGCATGAGCTGGGCGTACCCGTGAAACTGGTTGGTTTGGGAGAGGGTCAGGACGACCTCGCACCCTTCGAACCGGGCGCTTTCGTGGACGCGCTACTGGGCTGAGCCCCGTGTACCACGGGAAACACCAATAACCTCACGCACCGCTGGTAACAGCGGTGCGAACGAGGAAACCTGACCGAAACACTGCAATCTCATCCGTTCACCTATGCGAAACGCCGCAGGATCACGGAGGAAACACCGCTGCCCGAACCTTCATGTCAGGCTCATTCGCCGTTATCGGCTGGGCCCGAGATGAGGAGGAAATTAAGGTGGCGTTCCCCGTTTTAGGCGCACCTGACGCCGGTGATACCGCATGGATGCTGGCAAGTGCCGCGCTCGTGCTGTTGATGACCCCCGGCCTCGCATTCTTCTACGGCGGCATGGTCCGTTCGAAGAATGTCCTGAACATGATCATGATGAGCATCAGTGCCATGGGCGTTATCACCGTCCTGTGGGTGCTGTACGGCTTCTCCATGGCGTTCGGCGAGGACAAGGGCAATCTGTTCGGCGATCCGGCGCAGTACTTCGGCCTGAAGACATTGTTCGGCGGTCAGTACCTGACCAGCGCGACCGATGCTTCCGTCAAGGTGGCTATCCCACTTGCCGGAACCATCCCGGCCACGGTTTTCGTGGCCTTCCAGCTCATGTTCGCGATCATCACCGTCGCCCTCATCTCGGGTGCCGTCGCCGACCGCCTGAAGTTCGGCTCCTGGCTGCTCTTCGCGACCGTGTGGGCCACGGTCGTCTACTTCCCGATCGCGCACTGGGTCTTCGCCTTCGACGGCGTGACCGGTGAGCACGGTGGCTGGATTGCCAACAAGCTCAAGGCGATCGACTTCGCGGGTGGTACCGCGGTCCATATCAACGCCGGTGTCGCGGGCCTGGTCCTGGCCATCGTCCTCGGTAAGCGCAAGGGCTGGCCGGGCACCCCGATGCGCCCGCACAACCTGCCGTTCGTCATGCTCGGCGCGGGTCTGCTGTGGTTCGGCTGGTACGGCTTCAACGCGGGTTCCGCGGTCGGCTCCAACGGCATCGCCGGCGCCACCTTCGTCACCACCACCATCGCCACCGGTGCGGCCATGCTCGCCTGGCTGCTGGTGGAGAAGGTGCGTGACGGTCACGCCACCTCGCTCGGCGCGGCATCGGGCATCGTGGCCGGTCTGGTCGCCATCACCCCGTCCTGCTCCTCGGTCAACGTGATCGGCGCGCTCGCCATCGGTGTGGTCGCCGGTGTGCTCTGCGCCCTGGCGGTCGGCCTGAAGTTCCGCTTCGGCTTCGACGACTCGCTCGACGTGGTCGGTGTTCACCTGGTCGGCGGTATCGCCGGCACCCTGATGGTCGGCCTGGTCGCGGCCCCCGAGGCCCCGGCAGCGGTCAAGGGCCTGTTCTACGGCGGCGGTTTCGATCAGCTGGTCAAGCAGGCGATCGGCGCCGGTGCGGTGCTCGCCTACTCCGGTATCGCGACGCTCATCATCGCGCTGGCGATCAAGTACACCATCGGTCTCCGCGCGAACGAGGAAGCCGAGTTCCAGGGCTTGGACGAGTCGGAGCACGCTGAATCGGCATACGATTTCGCTGCTGTGGGTGGCACGGCACGTACCACCGCCGTCAAGGAGGCATGACGCATGAAACTGATCACCGCAATCGTCAAACCGTTCACGCTCGAGGACGTCAAGACCGGGCTGGAGCAGGCCGGCGTACTCGGCATGACCGTCAGCGAAGTGCAGGGCTACGGCCGTCAGAAGGGCCACACCGAGGTCTACCGCGGTGCGGAGTACTCGGTCGACTTCGTCCCGAAGGTCCGGGTCGAGGTGGTCGTGGACGACGCCTCCGTCGACAAGGTCGTGGAGGTCATCGTCGAGGCGGCCCGCACCGGCAAGATCGGTGACGGCAAGGTCTGGGTGACCCCGGTTGACGCCATCATCCGGGTCCGCACCGGCGAACGTGGCTCGGACGCTCTGTAATTCACGAAGTGAGCGGCGGCCCCGTTCCCACCGGATGAGGACCGGTAGGGACGGGGCCGCCCTCGTGCTCGGGCAGGGTGGAAAGTCCCGGTGGCAGCCGGGATCACGAACTGAATGAGATGGGTGGTCGGTGTGGGTTTCCAGCAGGCACGCGATGAGAAGGACGCCAAGGACTCCAAGGACCCTGCGGAGCAGGTCTCGAACGGCGCCTCGGATCTGGTCCGGGCCCGCAACCAACTACTCGCCGAACACAGCGCGCACGGGCGCGCCACCCGACTGGAACCGGAAACACTGCGCCTGGCCCTGGTCGATCTGTACGAATTATGGCTGACCACAAAGGGTCACGAGGTCGGCATCGTCGACGGCAGCGGCCTGGCCATCGTCGCGGTGGGCGGTCTGGGCCGCCGGGAGATGCTGCCCTATTCGGATCTGGATCTGGTGCTGCTCTACGACGACGTCGACCCGGCCAAGGTCGCCGAGGTCGCCGATCAGCTCTGGTATCCGCTGTGGGACGCGCATATCAAGCTCGATCACAGCGTGCGCACGGTGCCGCAGGCACTGCGCGTGGCCGCCGATGACCTCACCGCCGCGCTGGGCATGCTGGAGGCCCGCCATATCGTCGGTGACGAGGGGCTCAGCAATCTGCTCATCAGCGGGGTGCGACGGGATTGGCGCGCCGGGGTGCGGTCCCGGTTCGACGGTCTCATCGCACAGGCCGAAACCCGTTGGCGGCGTAGCGGAGAGATCGCGCATCGCGCCGAACCCGATCTCAAGAACGGGCGCGGCGGACTGCGCGATATCCAGCTGCTCGACGCCCTCGCCATCGCACAGCTGACCGATGCCATGCCGGGGCTCGGTCCGGATGTGCCCGGCGGCGGCTTGAAGCAGGCCCAGCGCAGATTGCTCGATGTTCGCACCGAATTGCATCGGGTCGCCGGTCGCGCCCGCGACCAACTGCGCGCCCAGGATGCGGACGAAATCGGCGCGGCCCTGCGCATCGGGGATCGCTTCGACCTCGCCCGCACCCTCAGCGATGCGGCGCGAACCGTCAGCTATTCCACCGATGTCGGGCTGCGCACCGCCGCCAACGCGCTGCCGCGCCGCGGTCTCGCCCGCCTGCGCCGCATGCCGGTACGCCGACCACTCGATGAGGGGGTGGTCGAGCATTCCGGTGAAGTGGTGCTCGCACGAGACGCGCGGCCGCAGCGCGATCCCGGACTGATACTGCGCGTGGCCGCGGCCTCGGCGCAGACCGGATTACCCATGTCCGCGACGACGTTGAACAGACTCTCCGAGGACGCGCCCGAACTACGCGAGCCATGGCCCAAGGAAGCCCTCAACGATCTGCTGGTACTGCTGGGCGCGGGCCGCGGCACCATCGACGCCATCGAGGCCCTGGATCGAACGGGCCTGTGGGGCAGACTCTTTCCGGAATGGGGCGTGGTGCGGGATCTGCCGCCGCGCGATGCCATGCACACCTGGACCGTTGACCGTCATCTGATGGAGGCGGTGGCGCAGGCCGGTGCGCTCTCCACCCGGGTGGCGCGCCCGGACCTGCTGTTGGTCGGCGCGCTGCTGCACGATATCGGCAAGGGCCGTACCGAGGATCACAGCGTGGTCGGCGCGGAACTGGCCACCTCCATCGGGCGCAGGCTCGGGTTGTGGCCCTCGGATGTGCGCACGCTCTCGGCCATGGTGCGTCAGCATCTGCTGTTGCCCGATACCGCCACCCGCCGCGATCTGGCCGATCCGGACACCGTGAAAATGGTGGTCGACGCGCTCGACGGCGATCCGCAACTGCTCGAATTGCTGGCCGCGCTGGCCGAAGCCGATTCGCTGGCCACCGGGCCGGGCGTCTGGAACGACTGGAAAGCCTCGCTGATCGGCGATCTGGTGCGCCGCTGCCGACTGTCCATGGCGGGGGAGGAACTGCCCAAACCCGATGCGATTCCGGATGATCTGCGCGAACGGGCCGAAAACGGCGGCGTGCATGTGGAATTGAAGCCGGGGGAGGGGCGGTACACCCATATCGTCACCGTGGTCGCACCGGACACTCCCGGTCTGCTCTCCGATGCCGCGGGCGTGCTGGCCATGCATTCGCTGCGCGTGCTCTCGGCCGAATTGGCGAGCGTCGGCGCCTCGGCCATCGATACCTTCGTGGTCGCGCCGCGTTTCGGAAATCCGCCCGATGCGGGTCTGCTGCGGCAGGAATTGATCAGGGCCATAAACGGTGATTTGGACCTGGTTTCGGTGCTCGCGCGTAAGGAACGCGAAGCGGGCGGCACCCAGCCCAGCCCTTACGCACAAGCCGCGCCGCGCGTGCTCTGGAATGAAACCGCGGACCCCGGACGGGTACTGCTGGAATTGCGCGCCGAGGATCGAATCGGATTGCTGAGCCGTTTGGCCGCGGCGCTCGCGGAATCCGGTGCGAATGTGTCCTGGGCGAAGGTGCATACGCTCGGCGCGGCCGTCGTCGATACGTTCTGCCTGGATCTGGGCGCCTCCGACACGCCGGAACGCCGCGCGGAAATCGAGGCGGCGGTGCTCGCGGTAGTTCCTCCGCAACAACCGAAGAAATTGCCCGAATCGGACACTGAAAACGGATCAACCTCGGTTTTCTGACCGGTCGCCAGGATGCTGTATTAACTGGCAAACCGTACGTTTGCCAGTTAATCCGATCGTTGCACGTAATTTGCTGAAATACTGATCACGCGGTACTCACCGCCCCCTAATATCGCCTCAACCAATGCTGTCGCGCGTATGAGGGGAGCTGGTCGGTGGCCATCGAAGTTGTTTCAGCGTCGATGATGACAAGCGATATGACCACGCACATCGCGCGCTGCGTAGGCGGCGATCGCTGGGTGGTTTCCTGGTTGCCCGGCCGCACCCTCTCCGGTCAGCAGGCGGTGACCGCCATGACCATCGCCTCCACCATCGCCGACCACGCGCCCACCGAATCCGACTGGGCCGTACTCGACGGACTCGCCCTCGGGCTCGGGCTCACCGCCCGCGAAGCTGTCGGCATGGTGGCCAGCGAACAGCACGACCTGCGCCGCCCCGCCACCCGCCCGCGATCGCTGGAATAGCCCGCGCGCACCGAAATAGCGCAGCGTACGGGTCCTGGAATAACGGCCCGCCGCAGATCCCACTACCCTGGTATCTCGAGTGACGTCCCTCGAGATCAGGAGCATCGGTGTTCGAATCCCTTTCCGACCGGTTGGCCGGTGCCCTCAAGGATCTGCGCGGGAAGGGGCGCCTGTCACCTGCCGACATCGATGCGACCGCCCGGGAGATCCGGCTCGCGCTGCTCGAGGCCGACGTCGCACTGCCCGTGGTCCGCACCTTCATCGCCAAGATCAAGGAGCGCGCCAAGGGCGCCGAGGTGTCCGCGGCGCTGAATCCGGCGCAGCAGGTCGTCAAGATCGTCAACGAGGAACTCATCGCCATTCTCGGCGGCGAGACCCGGCGACTGCGGTACGCCAAGAACCCGCCCACGGTCATCATGCTGGCCGGTTTGCAGGGTGCGGGTAAGACCACCCTCGCGGGCAAGCTCGCGAAATGGCTGAAGGGGCAGGGGCATCAGCCGCTGCTCGTCGCCTGTGACCTCCAGCGACCCGGCGCGGTCACCCAGCTCCAGGTCGTGGGCGAACGGGCCGGTGTGCCGGTGTTCGCGCCCAATCCGGGCACCTCCATCGGCGGTGGCGAGAACCCGCTCGGTGTGTCCGCGGCCGATCCGGTCGATGTGGCGCGGCGCGGTATCGAAGAGGCCAAGACCAAGCAGTACGACATCGTGATCGTCGACACCGCCGGTCGCCTCGGCATCGACGCCGAACTGATGGCGCAGGCCGCGGGCATCCGCGACGCCGTCAACCCGGACGAGACGCTGTTCGTGCTCGACTCCATGATCGGCCAGGACGCGGTCACCACCGCCGAGGCGTTCCGCGACGGCGTCGGCTTCACCGGTGTCGTGCTCACCAAGCTCGACGGTGACGCCCGCGGTGGCGCGGCGCTGTCGGTGCGTGAAATCACCGGCCAGCCCATCCTTTTCGCCTCCACCGGCGAGAAGCTGGAGGACTTCGACGTCTTCCACCCCGACCGCATGGCCAGCCGCATCCTCGGCATGGGCGATCTGCTCACCCTGATCGAGCAGGCCGAACAGGTCTACGACGCGCAGCAGGCCGAGGAGGCCGCGCGCAAGATCGGCTCCGGCGAGCTCACCCTCGAGGACTTCCTCGAGCAGATGCTCGCCATCCGCAAGATGGGTCCCATCGGCAATCTGCTCGGCATGCTGCCGGGCGCGGGGCAGATGAAAGACGTGCTCGCACAGGTCGATGACAAGCAGCTCGACCGCGTGCAGGCCATCATCCGCGGTATGACCCCCGCCGAGCGCGATAACCCGAAGATCATCAACGCTTCTCGCCGCCTGCGCATCGCCAATGGTTCCGGCGTCTCGGTCTCCGAGGTCAATCAGCTCGTCGACCGCTTCTTCGAGGCCAAGAAGATGATGGGCATGATGAGCCGCCAGTTCGGCCTGCCCGGCTCGCGCGGTGGCAACAACAAGAAGGGCAAGGGCAAGAAGGGTAAGAAGGGCGGCCGCGGGCCGACGCCGCCGAAGATGCGCGGTGGTTTCCCGGGCATGCCCGCACTGCCCGGCGGTATGCCGGGTGGCATGCCGGACCTGTCCAATATGCCCGCGGGCCTGAACGAATTGCCGCCGGGCCTGGAAGGTTTCGATCTGTCGAAGCTGAACTTCCCCAAGAAGTAAGCGCCCCAATACCTTTCGGCCCCGTCAAGTGACGGGGCCGAAACGCGTCCCCGGGTCGTTTCTGACGCCGGAATCCGTGTGGGGCGAAATCCCCTGCGTTCGAGGTTGATTCGGCCTAACTCGCGGGGGTCGGTCGCCGTCTGCGGCGGCCCCTGGCCACCAGTTCGGGATCGAAATCCGGATCGGACCAGGAGTGCGCGAGCGCGAGGCTGGGGGCGCGGCCCGCCGCCACATGCGCAAACGCGCACTCCGCCGCGCCCGCGGCGTCTCCGGCGGCGATCAGCCGGTACAGCACCTCGTGTTCGGAGCACTGTTCGGCGGCATCGCGCGAGGCCGTCAGGCGGAAGAGCCATTCGGTGCGGGCGGCCAGCGGGCGCATCTGGGTGCTGAGCAGGGGATTGCCCGCCAGTTCGATGATTTCGGCGTGGAAAGCGGCATTGGCGGTGGCGATGCGCTGCGGGTCGGCGGCGCGGGTGGCCGAACGGGCCTCGGCGAGTAGGTCTTTCAGCGGTCGCAGGGCGTCGGGGGTGGCGTTGGCGGCGGCCAGGCGGGCGGCCAGCGATTCGAGCGCCTCGCGGACGTCGAACAGATCGTTCACATCGGCGGGGGAGAAGGGGGCGACCAGCGCGCCCTTACCCGGCACCAGCAGGACGAGACCCTCGGCGGCGAGTACGCGCAGCGCCTCGCGCAGCGGGATGCGGGAGACCTCGAGGTCGGTGGCCAGATCGCGCTCCACCAATCGCTGTCCGGGGCGCAGTTCGAGACCTACGATGCGCTGCTTGATCGACTCGTAGGCGCGGTGGCGCAGAGAACCTGGTTCCGTCACGACTTTCCACAGTATCGGGCCGCGTGCCGGGTTTTCCGGACCGAAACATTCATGGAACTCGCGCGCCACACGCACCCTCGAAAGTTAGCGGTATACCACTAACTGGAGGTTCGATTGTGCAGACGGCCCTGGAGCTGACCAGCGTCGGCAAGAGTTTCGGTGCGGTGCGGGCACTCTCGGACGTCGACCTCACCATCGCGCTCGGCGAGGTGCACTGCGTGCTCGGGGAGAACGGCGCGGGCAAATCGACGCTGTGCAATCTCGTCTACGGCGGCGCGGCCCTCGACGCGGGCCGGATGCGATTGTTCGGCGAGCCGTATCGCCCGCACCGCCCGGCGGACGCGCTGCGCAGCGGAATCGCCATGGTGCATCAGCATTTCAGCCTGGTGCCCACCCTGACCGTGGCCGAGAATCTGCTCCTGGGCGCGGGTACGCGACTGCGCCTGCCGCGCCGGGAGCTGACCACCCGGGTGGCCGCGCTCACCGACGAGTTCGGACTGCGCGTGGATCTCGGCGCGCGCGCCGGGGAACTGTCGGTCGGCGAACGCCAGACCGTCGAAATCGTGAAATGCCTACTGCGCGAACCACGTCTGGTGCTGCTGGACGAACCCACCGCGGTGCTCGGCCCCGCCGAGATCGACGCGCTGCTGGACACCTGCCGCCGCATCGCCGCCTCGGGGCGCGCGGTCGTATTGGTCACGCACAAGCTCGGCGAGATCGAACAGGCCGGTGACGCGGCGACCGTACTGCGCGGTGGCCGCGTGGCGGGTTCGGGTCCGCTGGCCTCGTTCACCCGTGACGAACTGGTCGAACTCATGGTCGGCCGGGAGTTGGCGGAGCTGGATCAGGCACTGGTGACCGGTGATTCGGTGCCGCGCGCGGTCCGCGACTTCACCGGTATCGCTCCGATCGCACGGGTCGGCGGGCTGCGGTTCACCCGCCCGGACGGGGCGGCGGCGCTGGACGGGGTCGAACTCGAACTGCGGCCCGGTGAGATCGTCGGCATCGCGGGCGTCGAAGGCAACGGTCAGAGCGAGTTGATCGGCGTACTCAGCGGCGCACTGCGTCCCGATGCCGGTGAATTCCATTTGGATGGAACAGATCTCACCCGGGCCACGCCCGCCGTGCGGACCGCGCACGGCCTGGGCGTCATTCCCGAGGACCGGCATCACGAGGGCTGCGTTCCCGCCATGAGCGTCGCGGAGAACCTCACCCTCGGCCGGTTGCGCGACTTCCGCCGCCGCGGCCTGCTGGACCGCAAGGCCATCGCGGCAACCGCCGCGCACGCCATCGACACGTACGCCATCAAGGCGTCATCGCCCGGTGCGGCGATGAGCACCCTGTCCGGTGGCAATCAGCAAAAAGTCGTCGTGGCAAGGGAATTGGCCATCGACCCGCTGCGCTGCCTACTGGCCGCCCAGCCCACCCGCGGCCTCGATCTGGGTGCCGTCGACGCCGTCCTGGACCGCCTGCGCGAGGCCGCCGCCTCGGGTGCGGCCGTACTGGTCGTCTCGCACGAACTCCCCGAACTCCTCACCCTGTGCGACCGCATCCTGGTCGCCTACCGCGGCCGCCTCCTGGGCCCGGTCGACCCCACCGACCCCGGGGCCAAAGAAAAGATCGCCCACCTCATGCTCGGGACCACCTCATGAACTCACTCGAGAACTCCGCATCGGTCGAAACCCCTGCACCGGAACTGGACCCGGCCCCGCTGGCAAGTTCCGCCGCACGCGAAGCCTCCGGTGCAGGCGAAATCCCCACGCCGGGCGAGAACACAGTGTCAGGGAAGGTCGACGTGCCGGACGAGACCGCGGTAATCGGCGATCCATCCCCGGTGAGCGGTGTCACCGCATCCGAGGCGAACCTCGGGGCCGGGGAGCGCGCCGTACCGGGCACGACGGCTGCCGTGCGGGCTGACGTTTTGTCACACGAGATCGGGATCGCGGTGCCGGGGCAGCGGGTACGCGGAGAGCGCGTCGAGCCGGGTGACGATGCCGCTGACTTGGGCAAACGGTCTGCGAGGGGCGGAAACTCCGCGATCGCCGAAGGTCCCGTGCCGGGCGAGCACGCTGTTCTCGCCTCCGGGGTTGCCGGGATGAGCGGGCCGGTCGCCGCTCGTTCGCAGGCGACGAATGGGCGGAAATCCGCCGGGCAAGTCCTGCTGCAAGAACTGAGAAGTGTTCGGGTGGGCGGTGTTTCGCGGAATCTGGTGGTGTACGGAGGCGCAATCCTCGCGGCGCTGATCGTCGGATTGTTGCTCGTGATCGGGGGCGGGGCCGCGCCGGTCACTGCAGCGAACGCGTTGTGGGAGGGGATGTTCGGGACGCCGTATGCGTTCGGGAGTGCGTTGAACGCGGCGGCGGTGCTGGCACTCATCGCGACCGGGTTCACCATCGCGCATCGGGCGGGGCTGGTGAATGTGGGCGGCGAGGGGCAGCTCGCGCTGGGCGGTATCGCCGCCACCGCGGTGGGTGTGCACCTCCCGTCGGGAATGCCCGCGGCCGTAGGTGTTCCGCTCATTGTGGTGGCCGGATTCCTGGCGGGGGCGGCGTGGGCGGGGATCGCCGCCTGGCTGCGGGTGCGGCGCGGGACCAGTGAGGTCATCACCACGCTGCTGTTGAATTTCGTCGGGCTCGGGCTGGTGACGCTGGTGGTGCACGAGGCCGGACTGCTGCGGCAGCCGGTGACCTCGGTGGAGACGCTGCCGCAGTCCGCGCCGCTGGCTGCCGGTGCGCGGTTGCCGCTGCTCGGTATCGAGGGCTCACCGGCGACCATCGCGGTGCTGGTGGCGGCGATCGTCGTCGTGGTGACCGCGATCATCCTGCGGCGCACCGCGATCGGCACGCGGCTCACCGCCGTCGGATTGTCCGAGGCCGCCGCCGCACGGCTCGGTGTGCCGGTGGCGCGACTGCGGTTCGGCGCGCTCGCGGTGGCGGGCGGGCTGGCCGGGGTCGCGGGTGCGGCGCTGGTGGCCACGGTGCCGTTCGTGCTGGCGGAGAACTTCACCTCCGGATACGGCTTCGCGGGACTGGTGGTCGGACTGCTGGCGCGCGGATCGCTGACCGCGGTCGCCGGAATCGCGCTGGCGTTCGGGCTGCTCGCCTCCGGCGGCATCAATCTGCAACTGGCGGCGTCGGTTCCGGCGTCCTCGATCCAGGTGGTGCAGAGCGTTTTGATCATCTTCGTCGCCGGTGCGGTGACCCTGCGGAAGGCGGCCCGGCGATGAGCGCGGTCGGAGAACTTCTCGATGGTGGTGTGCGCCTGGCGATTCCGCTGGCAATGGCCTCGGCGGGCGAGCTGGTGAGCGAACGCGCGGGGGTGCTCAACCTCAGCGTCGAGGGCATGATGCTCACCGGTGCGTTCGCCGGTGCGGTCGGCGCGCACAGCTCCGGAAGCGCGGTCGTCGGCGTCTTGTGCGCGCTGGTGGCGGGGCTGCTGGTGGCCGTGATCCAGGCCGTCTCGAGCGTGACCTTGCGTGCCGATCAGATTGTCACGGGCGTGGCGGCCAATGCCCTCGCGCTCGGTGCGACCACCTACGGCTCACGGTTGTACTTCACCGGCGGTCGCGAGGTTCCGGGCTTCGATCGGCTGGAAATCCCCGTCCTGCACGAGATTCCGCTGCTCGGCCGCGCACTGTTCGACCAAACTCTGCTCGGTTACGCCGGTATCGGGCTCGCGGTACTGCTCGCGGTGCTGTGCTCGCATCGCACCGGCTGGGGTCTGGCGCTCAGCGCGATCGGCGAGGACGCGGTCACCGCGGATCGATCCGGCCTGCCGGTCAACCTCTTCCGCTATGCGACGGTACTGCTGACCGGCGTCATGTCGGGTCTGGCGGGTGCGCATCTGGCGCTGGCCGATGTGCACGCGTTCACCGACAATCTCACCGCCGGGGCGGGCTATCTGGCCGTCGTCGCCGTGATCGCGGGTAAGTGGCGGGCCTGGCCGACCCTGCTCGCCTGTCTGTTCTTCGGCCTGGCCCAGGCCCTGCAGTTCGCCGCACCCGCATTGGGTGTGCATCTGCCGACCGCGGTGCTGGTCATGTCCCCCTATCTGCTGGCGGTGCTGGCGGTGAGCGGACTGGTCGGAGCCAGCCGGTCACCGGCCGCGCTCACCCTGCCCTTCCGTCGAGAGGCTCGAGCCCGATGACCCTGATTCTCACCAGATCCGATGTGCTGCGCCTGATCACGCTGCCGGAGGTATTCACGGCGGTGCAGCGCGCGCACGCGGATCTGGCTCGCGGCGAGGCGGTCGCGCCCGCACCGCCCGCCATGCGACTGCCCGGCTCCGACGCCGCCTTCCTGGTGATGGCCGCCGCGTCGCGCCCGGCCGGATTGGCGGTGGTCAAACTGCTCGCCGATATGCCCTCGAACGCGGATCATGCTCTGCCGGTGCAGCGTTCGGCGATTCTCGCGGTATCGGCCGCGGACGGATCCTGTGAGGCGCTGATCGACGGTGCGGCCGTTACCCGGGTGCGCACCGCGGCCGCTTCGGCCGTGGCGACGGCGGCACTGGCCCGCCCGGACAGTCGCGTACTGGGTCTGGTCGGCGCGGGTGCGCTGGCCCGGGCGCATGTGCACGCGCTGGCCGCGGTGCTGCCGTTCGACCGGATCGTGGTGTGGAGTCGCACCGAGGCCACCGCGCGCGCCTTCGCCGCCGAGACCGGAGCCGAAATCTGCACTGCCGCAGCGGATGTCGTGCATGACGCCGATGTGCTGTGCACCCTGACCCCGGCGCGGGAGCCGGTGGTGCGGGGTGCGTGGTTCCGTCCCGGTCTGCACGTGAACGCCGTCGGCGCGCCGCCCCGCGCGGATCATCGCGAAATCGACAGCGAGGGTATGCGCCGCGCCCGCGTCGTGGTGGACAGTCGCCTGTCCGCGCTGCACGAATCCGGTGATGTGCTGATTCCGTTGCGGGAGGGCGTTTTCGGGCCCGAGCACATCGATACCGAATTGGGTGAGGTGCTCATCGGCGCCAAACCCGGTCGCACGGAACGCGATCAGATCACCCTGTTCAACTCGCTCGGCATCGGTCTCCAGGACCTGGCCGCCGCGCGCCTGCTGATCGACGCCGCCCGCAAACACGGTATCGGCGCCGATATCGACCTGACCGCCTGAAACACCAACCCCCCGAAGGAAACACCATGAAGAAAATCGCTGTCGCCCTGCTGACCCTGGCCGTCGGAGCGTCCGTCGCCGCGTGCGGCAGCGGCGCGGAAGACACCGGCGGCAAGCTGAAGGTCGGTGTCATGTTCCCAGGTTCGCTCTCCGACGACGGCTTCATGCAGTCCGGGTACGAGGGCTATCAACGCATCGAAAGCACTCTGGGAGAGAAGGTTTCACTCAGCAAGGTGGAGCAGGTGCAAACCGCCGACTATCAGCAGGTGCTCACCCGCCTCGCGTCGACCTCGAATCTGGTGGTGTCCTTCGGCGGTCAGACCGATTCGGTGCTGCGCCAGGTCGCCCCCGCCTTTCCCGGGGTGAAATTCGTCGAGATCGGCGGTCCCGCCGATGCCGCCCCGCTCGCCAACCTCGCCTACTACGACCCCATGCAGGATGACGGCGGCTATCTGGCGGGCGCGTATGCCGCGCTCACCAGCAAGACCGGCAAGGTCGCCTTCCTCGGTGGTCTCGAGCTGCCCGCGATCGTCAAGACCGCCAAGGCTTTCGAACAGGGCGCCAAGCAGGTGAAGCCCGAGATCACCGTGCTCGCACCGCAGTACGTGGGCGATTTCAACGATGTCGCCAAGGCCAAACAGGCCGCGCAGGCCGGAATCGGCGCGGGCGCGGACGTTTTCGGCCAGCAGCTCAACCTCGGTCACCAGGGTGTCGCCCAGGCGGCCAAGGAGGGCAATGCCTCCGTCGTCGGCGGACCGGTGGTCAAGTCGTGCGAGGCGGGCAGCGGTTACGCGGGCTTCGTCAAGGAGGACACCGGCGCGGAACTCGAATACGCCGTGCACGCCGTCCTGGACGGCACCTTCAAGGCCGAACAGGTCCCGTTCGGGCTGGCCTCGGGCAAGAACGCCACCGATATCGTGCTCTGCACCACCGACCCGGCCATCACCGCCGCCATGGCGAAGGTCAAGCAGGACCTGACCGCCGGGGTCCTCACCATCAAATGACCGCGTCCATGTTCGGCCCGCCCGAGCGGCGGGAAACATTGCGGCCGAAGCGAATATCGACGGCTGCGGGCCGGACCGGTGTGGTGCTGCGCTTCGGCGTCTTCTGCGGACCCGGCGCGGCACGCAGCGCGGAGATGTTCGCCCTCGCCGATGCCACCGGCTGGTCTCCCCGGTACCCCAGCGCCCGCGAGGCGTGGCGCAGCTTCGCCCGCTGATCTTGCGCACCGCGCGGCGGTAGTTTGTAGTGGAGCCGAGGGTGTCCGGACACGACGTGGCGAGGAGGCCGGCGATGCGTCTGCATTTCCGTGGTGTGGTGCTGCCCGAAGGGGAGTTGCGCGATATCTGGGTGCGGGACGGGGTTATCTCGTACGAGCCGATCGCCGATGCGGACACCGTGCACGCCTCGGGTTGGATCGTGCCCGGGCTGGTGGACGCGCACTGTCATGTCGGCATCAAATACGGTGGCGGGGACGAGGATTCGGCGGGTGCGGTGGCGCAGGCCGAGGTGGAGCGGGATGCCGGTGCGCTATTGCTGCGCGATGCGGGATCACCCATCGACACCAGGTTCATCGATGAGCGCGAAGACCTGCCGGAGATCATTCGCGCCGGGCGGCATATCGCCCGGCCGCGCCGCTACATTCGCGAACTCGGGATCGAGCTCGACGATGAACGGGATCTGCCGGAGATCGTCGCGGAACAGGCGCGGCGCGGGGACGGCTGGGTCAAGATCGTCGGTGACTGGATCGACCGGTCGGTGGGGGATCTGGCCCCGCTGTGGTCCGACGCCATTCTAAAAGAGGCCATCGACGCCGCTCATCGAGAGGGCGCGCGGGTGACCTCGCATGTCTTCGGCGAGGACGCGCTGTACGGCCTGCTGGAAGCGGGCATCGACTGCATCGAGCACGGCACCGGCCTCACCGATGACACCATCGAGATGATGGCGCGCAACGGCACCGCACTCGTTCCCACCCTGATCAATATCGACACCTTCCCCGAAATCGCCGACAGCGCAGGCAAATTCCCCATCTACGCGGCGCATATGCGCGATCTGCATCGCCGCTCTCGCGAGACCGTGGCCAAGGCCCACGATGCGGGCGTCCCCATCTACACCGGCACCGATGCGGGCGGTTCCATCCCGCACGGCCGCATCGCCGACGAGGTCGCCGCCCTGTCCGGCGCGGGTTTCTCCAATCACGACGCCCTCGGCGCATCCGCCTGGAATGCCCGCACCTGGCTCGGCCGCTCCGGCATCGAACCCGGCGCCCGCGCCGATTTCATTGTCTACCAACAGGACCCCCGCCTCGACCTGACCGCCCTGACCACCCCCGCCTGGGTGGTGCTGCGCGGCCATGTCTACGACCGCCGCGACCCGGTCACCGCATACCGGTAATTCCATGGGCTATTCGCCCGCCGCCCACCCTCCTAGAATCCAATGACCCAGGCATTCGGAGGGGAATTGCCATGAGCACCGTTCCGGCACCCCGTCGTGGGCGGTTTACGCCTCGCATCAGCGCGTTCATGTCGGTGATGCATGTCAGAATGGCAGGGATCGAGCGTAATCCGACCGCACGTGCATGTGGCGACATGGTCGGACGGAAATGACCATGACAGCGGAGGTTTCGACTATTCACCCACTGGGGCCGACGACCGTGGAGGACTGGCTGGCTGAGGAGCAGCCGGCCGATGGATCCCGTCTCGAACTCATCCTGGGGTACCGCTATATGACACCTGCGCCCGGTGGCTGGCATCAACACGCCTCGTTCCAGCTTGCGAAAATCCTCGACGCCGCAGTGTCTGAGGCGGGTCGTTCGGATCTACGCGTTCTCCCCGCGGTCGCGGTGAAGATCAGCACCGCGTTCCGGACCGGCGTCATTCCCGATGTTGCCGTGGTCAGCGCCGGCATCGATCGGACCAGTTATGAGCCGGATGAACTCGTGCTGGCCGTCGAGGTGTGGTCGCCCGGCAATACCCGCGAGGAGCGGGATACGAAAATGGCGGGCTATGCGTCCGCTCGGGTCCGGTATCTGTGGACCGTCGAGCTGCTCGCGGGCAAACCTGCCAAGTTCTGTTGCTACCGGATGGGTGAAACCCGGTATCGGCAGGAGGTCTACGCGGCAGCGGGCGAGACCGTCGTCGCGCCCGGACCGGTCCCGGTCACGGTCGACACCTCGCTCTTGAGCTGACCGCGCGAAATCGGCTCACAGGTTGGTGGATTCGACTACGCGAAACAAGTGAATCAGTCATGCTTCACATGTTTTGTCGTTCCACCTTGTTAGGAGAAGACCTTGGGTTCCGTTGAAAGCTTTGCGACGGCCGTACTGGCCGGACTGGTCGTCAAGCTGCTGACCGGCAGCATCGGCCACTAGGACCATGCGGACAGCCCATCGGAGTCGCGCGGGCTCCGGTGGGCTGATTCGTGCCACCGATGAATTCCCGGCGGCCGGGGAGTCCCTATTGGATAGGCGTTTGCACCGATAGGGAGGTTGATCATGCGGGATCTGGTTGTCACACAGAACATCACGCTCGACGGAGTCATCGACGCGAGTCAGGGGTGGTTCACCGTCGGTGCGGGGGAGCAGGGCGAACTCGACGATGTGCTCGCCGAACTCATGAAGCACACCGAGGCGTGCGATGCCGTGCTGTACGGGCGGGTCACCTTCGAGGGCATGCGCGAGTACTGGCCCAAACAGGTCGACGATGACACCGGCATCACCGCCGAGTTGAACGAAATGCGCAAGTACGCGGTGTCCCGGACCATGGGCGATCCAGCCTGGAACAATTCGATCGTGCTGCGCTCGCTCGACGAGGTGCGCGCGATCAAGCAGCAGCCCGGAAAAGATATCGTCAGCACCGGCAGCATTACCCTCGTGCATGATCTGACCGCCGCCGGACTGGTCGACGAATACCGGCTGTTCGTCTATCCGGTGGTCCTGGGCCAGGGTGCGCGACTGTTCCCCGAGGGTGCGAAGGTGCCCGCGCTGCGGCTGGTCGAGAGCAAACAGTTCCGCTCCGGCATCGTGCTGCTGCGCTACCGCACCGACTAGCCCGATTTCCGGGGCGTGCACCCCGTCTGGCAGAATGGTCGCTCGTCCTCGTCGAGGACAGTGCAGCCCGTCTCCGGATACGTTCCGCGCGGCGGTCACACACTCAACGCAAAACCGGGCCCACCCCGTGTGGGCTGCTGAATTGCGCCGTGACCACTCAGGCTTTCCCGCGTGGAAGGCCGCCATCGAAAGGCACAGCTCATGGCTGTTCGTATCAAGCTGACCCGTCTGGGCAAGATCCGCAACCCGCAGTACCGCATCGTCGTCGCCGATGCCCGTACCCGTCGTGACGGCCGCGCGATCGAGTCCATCGGCATCTACCAGCCGAAGGAAGAGCCCTCGCTCATCCAGATCGATTCCGAGCGCGCGCAGTACTGGCTGGGTGTCGGCGCGCAGCCGACCGAGCCCGTGCAGCGTCTGCTGGAGATCACCGGCGACTGGCAGAAGTTCAAGGGTCTGCCGGGCGCCGAGGGCACCCTGAAGACCAAGGCCGCCAAGCCGTCCAAGCTGGACCTGTTCAACGCCGCGCTGGCCGCCGCCGACAGCGAGCCCACCACCGAGGCCGTCACCCCGAAGAAGAAGGCCGCCAAGAAGGAGGAGGCCGCCGAGGCTTCCACCGAGGCTGCCGAGACCCCGGCTGCCGAGTAATGACGGCCGTCGTCGCCGATGCCGTCGAACATCTGGTTCGCGGCATCGTCGCCAATCCGGACGATGTCCACGTCGAGCTGATCACCAGCCGTCGTGGCCGGACCGTCGAGGTGCATGTGCACCCCGATGATCTGGGCAAGGTGATCGGGCGCGGTGGACGTACCGCGACCGCACTGCGCACCCTCGTCGCCGGTATCGGCGGTAAGGGCATTCGCGTCGACGTGGTCGACACGGATCAATAGATGGAACTCGTCGTCGGGCGGGTCGCCAAATCGCACGGTGTGCGTGGCGAACTCGTCGTAGAGGTCCGCACCGACGAGCCGGATCTGCGTTTCGCGCCCGGCAGCACCCTGTCGGGGCGGCTGCCGCGCGCGAAGCAGACCCAGAAGTACGTAGTGGAGTCGGCCCGGGAGCACTCGGGCCGGCTTCTCGTGCGTCTGGACGGGCTCGTCACGCGTGAAGCCGCGGATGCGTTGCGCGGCATGCTCTTCGTGATCGACACCGCCGATCTGCCGCCCTCGGAGGATTCGGACGAGTACTACGATCACGAACTCGAAGGTCTCACCGTGCGATTGGGTGACGGCACCGTTGTGGGCAAGGTCCGCGAAGTGCTGCATTCCGCTGCGGGAGAACTGCTTTCGATCACCGCGGCCGAAGGCTTCCCGGGTCCCGCGGGCCGAGAAATCCTGGTGCCCTTCGTGAATGCGATGGTCCCGACCGTATCGATCGCCGATTCTCTGATCGTCATCGATCCGCCCGAGGGTCTGCTGGATCCGGAGTGAGCGCGATGCGAATCGACGTCGTCACGATCTTCCCCGAATATCTGGAGCCGCTGCGAACGGCCTTGCTGGGCAAGGCAATCGACAAGGGACTGCTGGAAGTCGGCGTACACGATCTGCGTGACTGGACGCACGACGTGCACAAGGCCGTCGACGACACCCCGTACGGCGGCGGCCCCGGCATGGTCATGAAACCGACCGTGTGGGGTCCGGCGCTGGATGATGTCTGCCCGGAGGACGCGCTGCTGGTGGTGCCCACCCCCGCCGGTGTGCCGTTCACCCAGCGCACCGCCGAAAGATGGTCCACCGAAAAGCATTTGGTGTTCGCGTGCGGTCGCTACGAAGGTATCGATCAGCGCGTCTTCGAGGACGCCGCCCGGCGCGTGCGCGTCGAAGAAGTCAGCATCGGTGACTACGTATTGATCGGCGGCGAGGCCGCGGTGCTCGTCATGACCGAGGCCGTGGTGCGCTTGATGCCCGGCGTGCTCGGCAATAAGCAGTCGCACGAACAGGATTCGTTCTCCGACGGACTCCTGGAGGGCCCCAGCTACACCCGCCCGGTGTCCTGGCGCGAACTCGACGTCCCCGACATCCTGCTCTCGGGCAATCACGCCAAGATCGATGCTTGGCGTCACGAACAGTCGCTGGAGCGCACCCGCGCCCGCCGCCCCGATCTGCTGCCGCCCGACGGCGAATAATCTTCGCGCAGTTCGCTTTGTTGCCGTTCAGGCGCGGCCTTTATCGGTTTTAGGTGCGGCACTGTGCGAGCCTGTCGCCGCACGACGGTAGTGTCTGCGGGCGTGACGATAGCCTCCGAACCTGTCAGCGCAGACACCGTCAGCTCCACCGGAACCGGAACCGTCCGCCTAGCCAGTGTCGGCCGCCGTATCGCCGACGAGCTGGGGGTGCGGGAAGAACAGGTGCGTGCCGCCGTCGAACTCCTCGACGCGGGCTCCACCGTTCCGTTCGTGGCCCGGTACCGCAAGGAGGTCACCGGCGGTCTGGACGACGCGCAACTGCGCCAACTCGATGAGCGCCTGAACTACCTGCGCGAACTCGACGACCGCCGCGGCTCGATCATCGAATCCATCCGAGGCCAGGGCAAACTCGACGACGCGCTGCACGCGCAGCTCATGCTCGCCGACACCAAGGCCCGGCTCGAGGACATCTACCTGCCGTACAAGCCCAAGCGGCGCACCAAGGCGCAGATCGCGCGCGAGGCCGGGCACGAGCCCGTCGCCGACGCTCTGATCGGCGATCCTGCCACCGATCCCGCGCAGTACGACGCCGAACAGCTCGACGGCGCGCGGTCCATCCTGGTGGAGCGTTTCGCCGAGGACGCCGACCTGGTCGGTGAACTGCGCGAACTCATGTGGAATCGCGGGCAGATCAGCTCCAGCGTGCGCGCGGGCAAGGAAGAGGCGGGCGCGAAGTTCGCCGACTACTTCGAATTCAGCGAACCGTTCTCCAAACTGCCCTCGCACCGCATCCTGGCGCTGCTGCGCGGTGAGAAGGAAGAGGTGCTCACCCTGCACCTCGAGGCCGACACCGAAGAGCCGGAGCCCGGCGAGCGCACCATCTACGAGGGCCGCATCGCGCACAAGTTCGGCATCGCCGCACAGGGCCGCCCCGCCGACACCTGGCTGCTGGACACCGTGCGCTGGGCCTGGCGCACCAAACTTCAGGTGAGCCTGGGCATCGATATCCGGATGCGCCTGCGTCAGAGCGCCGAACGCGACGCCGTGGACGTCTTCGCCATGAACCTGCGCGATCTGCTGCTCGCCGCACCGGCGGGCACCCGCCCGACCATGGGCCTGGACCCGGGTTTCCGCACCGGCGTGAAGGTCGCCGTGGTCGACGCCACCGGCAAATGCGTCGCGACCGAGGTCATCTACCCGCATACCGGTCAGACCGAGAAGTCCCTGGCCGTGCTCGGCGCACTGGTCGCGCGGTTCAAGGTGGAGCTCATCGCCATCGGCAACGGCACCGCCTCCCGTGAGACCGATGCCCTTGCCGCCGAACTCATCTCGCGCATTCCGGAGAACAAGCCCACCAAGATCGTGGTCTCGGAAGCGGGCGCGTCGGTGTACTCCGCCTCGGCCTACGCCTCGGTGGAACTGCCCGATATGGATGTCTCGCTGCGCGGTGCGGTCTCCATCGCGCGCCGCCTCCAGGACCCGCTGGCCGAGCTCGTGAAGATCGACCCCAAATCCATCGGCGTCGGTCAGTACCAGCACGACATCTCCGAAACGCTGCTGGCCCGCTCCCTCGGCGCGGTCGTCGAAGACGCCGTGAACGCCGTCGGCGTCGACGTCAACACCGCCTCGGTACCGCTGCTGTCCCGCGTCTCCGGCATCACCGGCTCGGTCGCGGAAAGCATTGTGGCGCACCGCGATGCCAACGGCCCGTTCCGCAGCCGCACCGCACTGCTGAGCGTGCCGCGCCTGGGCCCCAAGGCTTTCGAACAGTGCGCGGGCTTCCTGCGCATCCGCGGCGGCGACGATCCGCTGGACACCTCCTCGGTGCACCCCGAGGCGTACCCGGTGGTCCGCCGCATGCTCGAGGCCAGCGGTCGCGGTATGCACGAACTCATCGGCAACACCACGGCATTGCGCGCCCTGCGCCCCGCCGACTTCACCGATGAGCGCTTCGGTGTTCCGACCGTCACCGACATCATCGCCGAACTCGAGAAGCCGGGCCGCGACCCGCGCCCCGAATTCAAGACCGCCGAATTCGCCGCTGGCATCGAGAAGGTCGCGGATCTCAAGCCCGGCATGGTGCTCGAAGGCGTGGTCACCAACGTGGCTGCCTTCGGTGCCTTCATCGATGTCGGCGTGCACCAGGACGGTCTCGTGCACGTCTCCGCCATGTCCCACAACTTCGTGAAGGACCCCCGCGAGGTCGTCAAATCCGGCGATGTCGTGAAGGTCAAGGTCATGGAGGTGGACGTGCAGCGTCAGCGCATCGGCCTCTCGCTGCGCCTCGACGATGAGCCCGGTGCGCCCAAACCCGAACGCGGCGAAGGACGTCCGCGCGGTGGCCAGGGTGGCGGCGCACGTCAGGGTGGCGGCAACCCGCGCGGTCAGGGCGTCAGCGCACGTGGCAACCAGGGCGGCGGCCAAGGCGGCAATGCCCGTGGCGGTCAGGGCGGCGGCGCACGCCAGGGCGGCGGTAACCGTCCGCAGGCCGCCCCGAGCGGCTCGATGGCCGATGCCCTCCGCCGCGCGGGCTTCGGCAAGTAGATCTCGCACGCAGATGCGGTGGCACGGGTAATCCCGAGAGGGAGCCCGCGCCACCGCATCGGCGCTCGTCCGAACCCCGTGGCGAAGTGACCACCGGGGGGTCGACCGCCTGTGCGGTCTCGCGCCTCGGCCCGGCGGTCACCGCTCCGGCTCGCCCGTGCCGGTGTCTTTTGTCTTGTTCCCCGTTGGTTCGGGTTCACGGAGCGGCCGACGGCGAGGTGCAGAATGGCGTTGACGTGGGCACTCCCGAGGCGTCGCTACGCTCGGTCGTGACCTTGCCGGCGCGACGGATCGTGGAGACGAGACTGGGATGAAGGGTTTGCACCGCTGGTGGGAGCACGATGTAGTGGAGAACGGGCGGCTACCGCTGGCCTGCCTGCTATTCGGCTTCATCGTCGGTTTCATCCTGATTCGAATCAGCGTGCGGCTCATTCGCAAACAGGTGCGCTGGTGGCCCGGCAATGTCCGCGCGGGCGATGTGCACATCCACCACATGGTGTTCGGCGTGATCCTGGTGCTGGGTTCGGGCGTCACGCTGGTGACGCTGTACGACAGCAGCAGCGGTGTGGTCGGCGCGGTGGCGGCGGTCTTCGGCGTCGGCGCGGCCCTGGTGCTCGATGAGTTCGCACTCATCTACTACCTGCGTGATGTGTATTGGGAAGAGCAGGGCCGCACTTCGGTGGACGCCGTATTCGTCGCGGTCGCGGTCACCGGTTTGCTGCTGCTCGGTTTCCATCCGCTGTGGCTGCTCGATATCAATGATTTCCGGCGCGATCCCGGGACCGCCGAGCGCACCCTGATCGCCGCGTTCGCGGTGGTGAATCTGCTGCTGGCCGCGATCGTCATCGCCAAGGGCAAGATTTGGACCGGCCTGTTCGGCATGTTCTTCCCGCCCCTGCTGGTGGTCGGCGCACTGCGGCTGAGCCGTCCGGGTGCGCCGTGGGCGCGCTGGCGGTACGGCAACCGCCGCGGCCGCATGCGGCGCGCGATCGTGCGCGAACGCAAATACCGGCGGCCGGTCATCCGGGCCAAGATCTTCCTGCAGGATCTGGTCGCGGGTAGCCCGGATGTCGCGCATGTGCGCAGGGCAGCCGAGGAAGAGTTGGTGCGCACCGTCGTTCCGGCCCCGTCGGCCCCGTTACCCACGCCACACCTGGGTAGCAGAAAGATTGCTGACTGACGGTCGGCATGCCAGGGTTGGGCATGGGCTACGTTGTCGGCGATTACCTGCTCGATCGGCTCCACGAACTCGGCGTCACCGAGATATTCGGTGTCCCAGGCGATTTCAACCTGCAATTCCTGGATCACGTGGTCGAGCACCCGGGTATCCGATGGGTCGGCAGCGCCAATGAACTCAATGCCGGATACGCCGCGGACGGGTACGCGCGATTGCGCGGCATCGGCGCGGTGGTCACCACCTACGGCGTCGGTGAGCTCAGCGCCGTCAACGCCATCGCCGGTAGCTATGCCGAGTACGTGCCCGTCGTACATATCGTCGGCGTGCCCGCCAAGGACATTCAGGCCAATCACCGCATCATCCATCACACGCTCGGTGACGGCGATTTCCATCATTTCCGGCGGATCGCCGCCGAAGTGACCTGTGCGCAAGCCGATCTCGGCGCGGCCGATGCGTGCCAGGAAATCGATCGGGTGCTGAATTCGGTACTGGTGCACCGGCGTCCCGGATATCTCATGCTCGCCACCGATACCGCGCGCATCGAGGTGAGTCCGCCGACCACGCCGCTGGCCCCGCCCGCCGACTTCAGCAGTGCCGGTGCGCGAACGGCTTTCACCGCGGCGGCCCGCGAATTCCTGGCCGATCGCCGGGTCACGGTGCTCGCCGACGTCTTCGTCAATCGCATCGGCGCGACCGATCAGTTGCGCGGTTTGCTGGCCGCCGGTGATCTGCCGTACGCGACGCTGGCCTGGGGCAAAACCCTCGTCGATGAATCGACCCCGAACTTCCTGGGCGTCTACACCGGTGCGGCCTCACCCGAGACCGTGCGCGCGGCCGTGGAGGATTCCGAGCGATTGGTGACCGTCGGCGTGCAGTACACCGACAGCATCACCGCCGGATTCAGTCATCGCATCGACGCGCGGCGCACCATGGAAATCGGCCCGGAGCGCACGGTCATCGGTGGTGTGGACGCGTATGCCCCGCTCTCGCTCCCGGCGGCGCTGGAGATCCTCACCGAACTAGCCGCTGAATTCGCGGCCCCCGACAAGACCACCCCCACCGCCGATGTCATCCCCGCCGTCACCGATCCCGGTGACACCCCGCTCACCCAGGCGACCCTGTGGCCGCTCATCGCCGGAGCCCTGGACAACAACAATGTGGTTGTCGCGGACCAGGGTTCGGCCTTCTTCGGCCTGGCCACCCTGCGCATGCCGAGCGGTATCACCTTCATGGGCCAGCCGCTCTGGGGTTCCATCGGCTACGCCCTGCCCGCCGCGCTCGGTGCCGGGCTGGCCTGTCCGGATCGGCGCGCGGTGCTGGTGATCGGTGACGGCGCGGCCCAGCTCTCCATCCAGGAACTCGGCACCTGGATTCGTGAGCGACTGACCGGTGTCATCGTGCTGGTCGACAATGACGGCTACGCCATCGAACGCGCCATCCACGGCCCGGCCGCCCCGTACAACGACATCGCGCCCTGGCGCTGGTCCGAACTCCCGCACGCCTTCGGCGGTGACGAGGATTCGGTGCTCACCCTGCGCGCGACCACGGTCGGCGAACTTCGCGAATGCCTGGAGGTAGCCGCGGCCGCCCAGGACTGCCTGGTCTTCCTCCAGGTGGTCACCGGCCGCACCGACTATCCGCCGCTGGTATCCGATATCGCCTCGGCCATCACCCGCGCGAACAGTCGCTCCTGACCGCCTCGTACGCTGATCAGGCGGTTCGGCGGTGGACCCCCGATTACAGCGCGGGCGGTTCCGTCTGGCACAATGCTCAGGTTGCCTTGGACGTGTTCGAGTGTTGAACACGGCTGCCGGGGCACCGCCCAATATCCGGAGCACGAACCGGTAGAGCATCTCCCTTCCGGGCAGGTAGCCACCAGGTTCCTCTGTTCGCGCGAATCCATATAAGGACGGAAATGAACACCCTCGACTTCGTCGACGAAAAGTCGCTGCGCACCGACATCCCGGCGTTCCGCCCGGGTGACACGGTGAACGTGCACGTGAAGGTTATCGAAGGCAACAAGGAGCGCATCCAGGTCTTCAAGGGCGTCGTGATCCGCCGCCAGAACGGTGGCATCCGCGAGACCTTCACCGTGCGCAAGGTGTCGTTCGGTGTCGGCGTGGAGCGCACCTTCCCGGTGCACTCGCCGAACATCGATCACCTCGAGGTCGTCACCCGTGGTGACGTCCGCCGCGCGAAGCTGTACTACCTGCGCGATCTGCGTGGCAAGGCCGCGAAGATCAAGGAAAAGCGCTGATATAGCTTTTCGCTCCGAACGCCGAGTAGCCCGGCACCGCATGGTTCTTCGCGGTGCCGGGCTACTCTGTTCCGGTGGCAGACGAGAGCGAGTCGGTGACGGTGTCCGGTGCGGACGACAGCGGTCGGGCAGCGGATGCGCCGACGACCGAGCCGAAGAAGAAGCAGCGGCCGTTCTGGCAGGAACTGCCGATGCTCATCGGCATCGCCGCGGTCATCACGGCGCTGGTGGTGACATTCATCGGACGGCCGTATGTGATTCCGTCGCAGTCGATGGAACCCACCCTGCACGGCTGCGCGGGCTGTACCGGCGACCGCATCTACGTGCAGAAGCTGAGCTACTACTTCGGTGATCCCAAACCGGGTGACGTGGTGGTGTTCGTCGGCCCGACCGACGACTGGAACAAGCACTACACCTCCATCCGCTCGAAGAACACCGTGATGCGCGGGGTGCAGAACTTCTTCTCGTTCTTCGGCCTGGTGCCGCCGGATGAGAACGATCTGGTCAAGCGGGTCATCGCGACCGGCGGGCAGACCGTGCAGTGCTGTGACGCGCAGGGCCGAATCCTGGTGGACGGCAAGCCACTCGACGAGCCGTACGTGAAGTTCAACAACAAATTCGATCCCGAGCACCCGGATGTCCCGTTCAACGCCGGCGGCCGCGCGTTCGGCCCGATCAAGGTGCCGAACGGCAATCTGTGGGTGATGGGCGACAACCGCGCCGAATCCGCCGACTCGCGCTATCACATGCGTGATGAACTGCAGGGCACCGTGCCCGTGGACGATGTGCGCGGTAAGGCGGTCTACAAGATCTGGCCGCTGGGCCGGATCGGATTCGTGAAGTCGCAAGACCCGCAGACCAACTGAGCTCGAGCGGGATAATCGACCGGTGGGGAAGATGGCGAACGGTGGCGTGGCGCGCAAAACGCGCGGCGGCAAGAAGATTCAGCCGATCGAACGCGGTGATTGGCCGCCGCGCGTCGTCATGCGGCGCGCGGGCGGGCTACGCACTCTCGAAGCGGCGCTGATCCGCAGCGGACTGGGTCCGGTCGCGGGCGTCGACGAGGCGGGCCGGGGTCCGTCCGCCGGACCGCTGGTGGTGGCGGCCTGTCTGCTCGCACCCAAGGCGTACACCTCGCTGTCCGGGCTCGATGACTCCAAGAAGCTCACCGAGGCCGCGCGCGAGGAGCTGTTCCCGATCATCAAGCGGGTCGCGCTGGCCTGGAAGGTGATCGTCATCCCGGCCTGGGAGATCGACTCCATCGGTATTCACGTCGCCAATATCGAAGGCATGCGGCGTGCGGTGGCCGGACTGGACCCGACCCCCGGGTACGTTCTCACCGATGGGTTCCGGGTGCCCGGGCTACCGGTGCCGTCGCTGCCGGTGATCGGCGGCGACGCGACGGCGGCCTGTATCGCCGCGGCGAGCGTGCTCGCCAAGGTCACCCGGGACCGCATGATGGTCCAGCTCGACGAGCAATTCCCCGGCTATGGTTTCGCCGGTCACAAGGGCTACAACACGCCCGAACACACCGAGGCCCTGCGGCGGTTGGGCATCACCAGTGAGCACCGGCGGTCCTGGCGCAATGTGCGGGAGACCGGCCGGGTGGCTACCGATACCGCGTATGCGGGATGATGTCCGTACACCCAGTTGGGCGACAAGGAGGACGTTCCACCCGATGAGCGCCGAGGATCTCGAGAAGTACGAAACCGAGATGGAACTCTCGCTATATCGCGAGTACAAGGACATCGTCGGCCAGTTCTCATATGTGGTGGAGACCGAGCGCCGCTTCTACCTGGCAAATACGGTCGAGCTGCGGCCGCAGAACGCCGATGGCGAGGTGTACTTCGAGGTGCGCATGTCCGATGCGTGGGTCTGGGATATGTACCGGCCCGCTCGCTTCGTGAAGCATGTTCGCGTCATCACCTTCAAAGATGTCAATATCGAAGAGCTGGAGAAGCCTGACCTGCGGCTTCCGGAGTAATCCACAGCCTTTCGGCATCCACAGGCAGTCTGTTTCCGCAGGTCGGCATGGCCGGGTCCGTCATGGGCCCGGCCATGCTGGCTGAATGGGAGACAGTCTCGCGCTCGGAGCGCATGGGGAGGAGTTGGCGGCGCGGTATCTGAGCGCCGCCGGGATGGAGATCGTTGCCCGCAATTGGCGATGCCGGTACGGGGAACTGGATCTGATCGGGCGGGACGATGCGGGGATCACCGCCTTCGTCGAGGTGAAAACGCGGCGCAGTCGCGCCTTCGGCCCGCCCGCCGAGGCGGTCACCTTTCTCAAACAGCAGCGCATCCGGCGGCTGGCCCTACTGTGGCTGCACGAACAGCAGGGGCCGTGGCGGCGGGTCCGGTTCGATGTGGTGTCGGTGCTGATGCGGCCCGGTACCGAACCGGTGATCGAACACCTCAAGGCGGTGTTCTGAGATGCCTTTGGGGAGAGCGTTTTCCGTGGCGGTGGCCGGGGTGGACGGAACCCTGGTGGAGATCGAGGCCGATATCGGCCAGGGGTTGCCCTCGGTGCATCTGGTCGGGCGGCCCGATACGACACTGCAGGAATCCCGGGATCGGGTGCGCGCGGCGGTCAGCAATACGGGGGAGAAGTGGCCGGACGGGCGGGTCGTGCTGGCCCTGTCACCGGCGACCCTGCCCAAGGTGGGCTCGGTCTATGACCTGGCTCTGGCCGCCGCCGTGCTGGACGCGGCGGGCACCATTCCGGCGCATCGGCTGGCCGATACGGTGCTGCTGGGCGAACTGGCCCTGGATGGCCGGGTGCGCCGCGTGCGCGGCATCCTGCCCGCGGTCCTGGCCGCCCGAACCGCCGGTCGCGCCACCGTCGTGGTGCCGACGGCGGCCTTGCCCGAGGCCGGGCTGGTGGACGGTATCCGGGTGCTGGGCGCGTCCACCCTCGGTGAACTGCTGGATTGGCTGCGCGGCACCTTCGACCTGGCCCTGCCCGCACCCGCCTCGCCACCGCTGCTGCCACCCGTGGGCGATCTGCGCGAGGTGGTCGGCCAGGACGAAGCCCGCTGGGCATTGGAGGTGGCCGCCGCCGGCGGCCACCACCTGCTCCTGACGGGTCCGCCGGGCATAGGCAAAACCATGCTGGCCCAACGCCTTCCGGGCCTGCTGCCACCGCTGCGCGAACGCGAGTCCCTGGAGGTGACGGCCATCCACTCGGTGGCGGGCATCCTCTCCGACGATCACCCGCTGATCTTCTCCCCGCCCTTCGTCGCGCCGCACCACTCGTCCTCGGTCGCGGCCATGATCGGCGGCGGCTCGGGCTCGGCCCGCCCGGGAGCGGCCAGCTGCGCCCATCGCGGCGTCCTGTTCCTCGACGAATGCGCCGAGATCGGAACCAAGGTTCTGGAGGCGCTGCGAACTCCCTTGGAGGAGGGCGAAGTTCGCATAGCCCGCCGCGATGGCGTGGCCCGCTATCCGGCCAGATTCCAACTGGTCCTGGCGGCGAACCCGTGCCCCTGCGCCCCCGCCCGCGATATCGACTGCATCTGCGCCCCTTTGGCCCGCCGTCGCTATCTCGGCAAGCTCTCGGGACCATTGCTGGACCGCATAGACCTGGCAGTTCAAATGCATGCCCAATCCGCGGGCGCGTTCAGCGGGGAGGAAGTCGAAAGCAGCGAGGCTGTTCGAGCACGGGTGGCCGTTGCCCGCGATGCCGCCGCCGAACGCTGGTCGGCCCTGGGTTTATCCACCAATGCCGAAGTCCCGGGCCACATCCTGCGCCAGAAATTCCGCCTCCCCCGCGAGGCCCTCGCCCCCGTCGAAAACGCCCTCCGCCACGGCCGCATGTCCGCCCGCGGCGCGGACCGTGCCATCAGAGTCGCCTGGACCGTCTGCGACTTACGCGGCGGCGATCTCCCCACCGCCCAGGACATCCTGCAAGCCTTGAACTTCCGCCAGCGAGGTGCCGCATGACCGGTTATCGGCCCGATGAGACGACCGGGCGCGGAGCGCGGTCCTCGTCTGAATCACGCTGCTCCGCAGGCGAATCCGGCGCGATGGAGTCCGAGGTCGAAGGTGATCACGGTGCGGCGTCTGCGCCGCTGGCTGCGACCGACACTCGAATGACCACGGAAGCGGCGGCGAGGGCCACGGATGCCACGACCGTGGCGACGGTCGCCGCCGGTACTCGCAACGCCACTGCCACCGCGACTCCCGGCGGTGATCCGGATGAGCGGCGTCTGGCGTGGGTCTACCTGTCTCGAGTGGTCGAAGGACCATGCGCGGCACTGAGTTCGCTGATCGAGTCGGTGGGGGTGATGGAGGCGGCTCGGGCGGTGCGTACGTGTGCGTTGCCGGAAGTGTTGCGCGGGCCCACCGAAGCGCGGCGGGGGATCGAGCAGGCCGAGGCGGATCTGGCGTTGATGGATCGGCTTGGGGGACGGGTGATTACGCCGGATGACGCGGAGTGGCCGGCGTGGCGGATGCTGGGGTTGCGGCAGTTGGATCCCGAGCAGGATGAGGCGGCCGCTGTGCCGCTGGTGTTGTGGGCGCGGGGGCCGCGTTCCCTGTTGGAGTGCACCGAGCGGGCCGTGGCCGTCGTTGGTGCGCGGTGCAGCACCGGGTATGGGAATCACGCGACGGGGGAGATCGCAGGGGAGCTCGCGGTGCGGGGGTGGACGGTGGTGTCGGGGGCGGCCTTCGGGATCGATGGGATGGCGCATCGGGCGGCGCTCGCGGTGGGCGGGTGCACGATCGCGGTGCTGGGGTGCGGGGTGGATCGGCCGTATCCGGTCCAGCACGATCATCTGCTGGCCGAGATTGCTGCCACGGGGCTGGTGGTCAGCGAATATCCGCCCGGGACCGGTGCGCGTAAGCATCATTTCCTGGCGCGGAATCGACTTATCGCGGCGTTGGCGGACACCGTGGTCGTGGTGGAGGCGGGGGCGCGCAGTGGGGCGCGCAATACCGTGAAATGGACTCGGCGGCTTGGGCGTCCGGCGTTGGCGGTGCCGGGGCCGATCACCTCCGCGGCTTCGGTGGGGTGTCATCGCATGATTCGGGAGGGGGAGGCGTTTCTGGCCACCAGCGCGGCGGACATTCTCGATGAGGCTGGGCCGCTGCGGCTTTCACTGCCGGGGAAGGTGCCGTCCGCGCCGGAGGACAATCTGTCCGATGAGGAGGCGCTGATCTACGCGGCGCTGCCCGCGGTCGGGTCGCGGGTGCCGCGGTCATTGGTCGCGGAGACCGGTCTCTCGATGCCCGCGGTCCGGGCGACGCTGTCCGGTCTGGAGATTTCCGGGCTGGTGGCCTGTGACGACTCCGGTTGGTACCGCCTGAACCAGTCCGCGCCGGTCGGTGCGCAGGCGATAGTGGCCGAACACGATCGGCATCGTTGAACAGCGTCGAGGCACGATGGCACCTGGGCCCTACGGCGACGGCGGCGCGGGAACTTGCTTTGCGGGAGGGGGAGGGTGAACGTGGGGGGATGAGTGGACTGCCCGAGGATTTGGAGGCCTTGCTGACCGAGTACGGGCGGCATCTGCGGCTGGGGCGGAATCGGTCGGAGCATACGGTGCGGGCCTATTCGGGGGATGCGCGATCGCTGCTGGAGCATTTGGTGGCGCGATCGGCGGATTCCGGTGTGGCGGAAGTGGATCTGGCGCTGTTGCGGTCCTGGCTGGCGGAACAGTCGGCGGGCGGTGCGGCCCGCACCACCATGGCGCGACGGACATCCTCGGCCCGCACTTTCACGGCTTGGCTGACGCATACCGGGAAACTCGGGGTGGATCCCGGACCGCGGCTGGGCTCGCCCAAGGCGCATCGGGTACTACCCGCGGTGCTCGGCCGGGAGCAGGCGCGGGCAGCCATGGACGCGGCGGAATCCGGTGCCGCACAGCATGATCCGATGGCTCTTCGGGACCGCCTGATCGTGGAGATGCTGTACGCCACCGGAATTCGGGTGAGCGAACTGTGCGGCCTCGATATCGACGACGTCGACCGCGAACGCCGCCTCGTACGCGTACTCGGCAAGGGCAACAAGGAGCGCGCGGTGCCGTTCGGCCTCCCCGCCGATCAAGCCCTGGACGCGTGGCTGCGCTACGGCCGCGCTGCCCTGGCGATCCCGGATTCCGGTCGCGCCCTCCTGCTCGGCCGTCGCGGCCGTCGTCTCGATCAACGCCAAGCCAGAACCGTTGTGCACGAGGTGATTTCCGCGATCCCCGGTGCCCCCGATATGGGCCCGCACGGTTTCCGTCACACCGCCGCCACCCACCTCCTCGAGGGCGGCGCGGACCTGCGCGTAGTCCAGGAGATCCTCGGCCACGCCAGCCTCGCCACCACCCAGCTCTACACCCACGTCTCCATCGACCGCCTCAAGAAAGCCCACGATCAAGCCCACCCCCGCGCATGACCGCCGATCTTCTCGGGAGGCCGTACGGCCCAGGTTCGCTCGGGCGCACGATCTTTGGCGGTCTGGCCGCAGTACACGGCCCAGCTCCGACCATCCGCGCGATCGCCGACCGTGTCGAGGAACCGTGCGACCGGGCACACTCGCGCGCATGACTGTTCATCGGTTTGCCGACTCGGTCGATCTGCTGCCTGGCGCGGCGAATTCGGCGGTGATACTGCATGTTCCGCACTCCTCGCGCGTGATCCCGCCCGCCGTCCGCGCCGATATCCTGCTCGACGAGCGGGCGCTCGCGGACGAACTGGATCACATCACCGACGCGCATACCGAGCGGATGGCCGCCATCGCGGCGGGACTCGCTCCGGTTCGGCCCTGGCGGTTCGTGAATCGGCTGTCCCGGCTGGTGGTCGACCCGGAGCGTTTCCCGGATGAGCGGGAGGAGATGCTCGCGGTGGGTATGGGCGCGGTCTACACGAGGACGACGCATCGGGAAGCCTTGCGCGCCGCGGACTTCGACCCGCAACCGCTGCTGGGCGAGTACTTCCGTCCCTATGCCCGGGCGATGGCCGACGCGGTGGCCGATCGGGTCGCGGCCACCGGCCGGGCCGTCATCATCGATGTGCACTCGTATCCGGCCGAGCCGCTGCCGTACGAGCTGCACGGCGACGGCGTTCGCCCGCCGATCTGCTTGGGTGCGGACGACTTTCACACGCCATCGCGGCTGACAGCCCGCGCCGCCGAGATTTTCGCCGAATTCGGGGGAGTGGGCATCAACAGCCCGTTCGCGGGCACCTACGTACCCCTGGACCGGTATGGAACAGATGCGCGCGTCGCCGCGTTGATGCTGGAAATCAGGCGGGACACCTATATGAGCGAACCCGGTGGCCCGCCCGGAGCGGGTCTGGAACGCCTGGCGGTCGCGCTGGCCGCGCTGATCGATGAACTCTCATGATCGACGCCATATCGAAGTCTATCGACGAGCTATCGTCAGCCGTGCTACGTTGAGTTAGGTAATCCTAATAATGGAGGTGGCTCCTTGGCTCGCGCCCGCACAACCTTTGTCGTCCAGAACACCATTCGCCTGTCCGAGCACCTGATTCGCGTCCACCTCGGCGGACCGGGCTTTGCCGCGTTCGAGCCGAACGCGTTCACCGATGCCTACGTCAAACTGGCCTTCCCCGGCCCCGACGGCGACACCATGCGCACCTACACCGTGCGCTCGATCGATACCGCCGCACAGGAGATCGCCATCGATTTCGTCTATCACGGCGATGAGGGCGTGGCCGGTCCCTGGGCCGCCGCCGCCGAACCCGGCGACACCATCGACCTGCTCGGCCCCGGCGGCGCCTACGCCCCGCGCCCGGACGCCGACTGGCATCTGCTCGCCGGTGACGACTCCGCCCTGCCCGCCATCGCCGCGGCCTGTGCCGCGCTCCCCGCCGACGCGGTGGGCCGGGTATTCGTCGAAATCGCCGGTCCCGCCGACGAACTCGCCTTCGTATACCCCGAAGGCGTGAAGCTGACCTGGATCCATCGTGGCGACGCCGCCCCGGGCGAACTCCTGGCGGCCGCGGTTCGCGCCGAACCCTGGCTCGATGGCCAGGTCCAGGTCTTCATCCACGGTGAAGCCCAAGCGGTCATGCACGACCTGCGTCCCTACATCCGCAAGGAACGCGGCATCACCGCCGAATGGGCGTCGTCCATCTCCGGGTACTGGCGTCGCGGCCGCACCGAAGAGGGCTTCCGCCGCTGGAAGTCCGACCTCGCCGAGGCTGAGAAGTCCGCTCCCGCAGGCGTTTAGCTACACGAGGCCACCCCACTCCGCGCTTTGGTTCGGTGCTACCCGGTTCAGTCGGGTGGTCGGGTTCAGGGGCCGCCCCCGGCCCAGGTACCGGGCCCGTGGTCAGTGTGCGGTGGTTCCCTGCTCCGGCTTCGGTTTGCGTTTGGCTGCCCGATCACAGGATCGGACCGTCATGATGTAGCGCCAGGCGAACCAGCGCTGAATGAGCCGGACCACCGGCCCGCCCGCACGGACGTACCAGGCACCGGGACGGGAGAACGCCGCGATCACCCCGTACACCGATTCATCGGTCGGGTCGTATTCGATCGCGAACAACTCCTCACCGCTTTCGGGGTGCCCCGGCAGGGTGCCGTAGGCGAAGCCGCGGCGATTCGGCTCGTCCACGACGTACACCACCCGGCAGGGGGCGGTGATTCCCAGCGGGCCGATACCCAGTCGGACCGTGAGCTCGGTGCCGGGTTCGGCGGTGGGGGTATCCGCCGCGACGAAAATCCCTGTTCCGCGCTGCATCTCGTATTCGAGGACCTGGCTGGCCGCATGGTTGAACATGGCCCTGCCGGTGCCGATGCGGCGGCGCATTCGGAAGTGGTGATAGCCCTTCGGGAAGTCGCCGGTTGTCGCGCCGACATCGGGATAGGTGAAGGGGATGATGGCGGGTTCGTGCGGCATGTCCTACATCCTGGCCTCAGTTGGCCTCGAGTGGTTTGAGTCGGATGGGCGTTCGATGAATCAGGCCCAGCGGGTCCAGATAATCACGGGAGCGGCGTGCTCCCCAGTGCAGGCAGGCCGCGACCGGGCAGCCGTCGTGCCCGCGATTCAGTACGCCCACGACCGCGCCGCGATTCACGGTGCGGCCCAATGGGATTGACGGGGTGACGGGTTCGTAGGTGGTGCGCAGTCCACCGGGATGATCGATGGAGACTACCGGTTTCCCGGCGATGATTCCCGCGAACGCGATGGTTCCCCCGCCCGCCGCGAGCACCTGCTGGCCGGGCGTTCCGGCGAGATCCACCCCGCGATGCCCGGGCAGCCAATTCCGCTCGGGTTTGTCGAAGGCGCGCACGACCGCCGGCCGCGGCCGTAGCGGCCAATCGAATTCGCCCGGCGCGGCGAGGCCCGAGGGCGCGAAGACGATCGGCCCGATCAGCAGTATGGGCAACCAGCCGAAGGCGATCGGCGTGAGCCGTCGCACCGGGAGCCGGGCGAGAACGATCGACACGAGCGGACGCATGCGTTCACTGTGCGCGTCCACGCCCGCCGCCGGACTACCGTGAATGGCGAATGTGGATAGCCCGCGCGATGTGAATACCGCGCGATTGACATGCTCGAAACCGGCTGGACCAGGTGTTTCGAATAGGCCGCCGCGTATGCGAAAAGGAGAACAGGCATGGGCTCCGCCGAGCCGCCCGGAAATTCCGCGAACGTGGATCCGGCCGTGAGCGACCACGATATCGCCGCCGCCGAGGCCCGGATCGAAGAGCTCATCGAGGTCGGCGAAACCGAGCTCGACTACCGCTTCACCCTGGCAAACGAACGCACTTTCCTGGCCTGGATGCGCACCGCCCTGGGGCTGCTCGCCGGTGGCGTCGCCGTGCACGAACTGGTGAAACCCTTTCGCCACCACGGTGTCCGCTCGGCCGTCGCGATGAGCTGCATCGTGCTCGCGGGCATCATCGCGCTGGGCGCGTACGGCCGCTGGCGGCATGTGCAGTCCGCCATGGAGCGCGGTGACACGATGCCGCGCACGCTCATGGTCCCGATTCTGGCCGCCGGTATCGCGATCATCGCGGTGCTCGCTGGTATCGGCCTGCTGCTGTCGTGACCACTCCGGAGGCGGGTCTGGCCGCCGAGCGCACCGCCCTGGCCTGGCGGCGCACCGCGATCGCGTCGATGGCCAATGCGGTGCTGTTCCTCAAGGCCGCGTTCAGCAGTGATTGGCGTCCGGTGACGGTGGCGGCGTTTCTGGCCACGATCGCATTGCTGGTGGTCACGGCCGTGTGTGTGCGTCGCGGTCAGGTGCTGCATTCGCATCGAAAGGGTGCGTGGGACAGGGGTGATCGCGGTATTGCCGCGGTCGCCGTGGCGGTGGGCGGCGTGGTTGCCGTCGCGTTCGTGCTCGCGCTCGAATATGCGATCCTGGAGAAGTAGGTATTGCCAGGTCAGCCCCCTTCTGTTAGGGCCGATTTCGGCCTGGGGTGACGGCACCGTAAACTGATCCAGCGGTTTGCTTGAACGCAATCCGACTTCGCGCGCCCACATCGAGGGTCGTCGGCTGGTCCCCCAGATTTTTCATTGGCGGGTTCCGAGGGCTGTGGGCGCCAGGGCAGAGATCGCCGATTTCTGCGTCAACCAGCAATGAAAGGGTTACGGGGCCATGCCTGTCGTAACAATGAGGCAGCTGCTCGACAGCGGCGCGCACTTCGGACACCAGACCCGTCGGTGGAACCCGAAGATGAAGCGTTTCATCTTCACCGACCGCAACGGCATCTACATCATCGATCTGCAGCAGACGCTGACCTACATCGACAAGGCCTACGAGTTCGTCAAGGAGACTGTCGCCCACGGTGGCACCGTCCTCTTCGTCGGTACCAAGAAGCAGGCCCAGGAGTCGATCGCGGCCGAGGCCACTCGCGTCGGCATGCCCTACGTGAACCAGCGCTGGCTGGGCGGCATGCTCACCAACTTCGGCACCGTGCACAAGCGCCTTCAGCGTATGAAGGAGCTCGAGGCCATGGAGCAGACCGGTGGCTTCGAGGGTCGCACCAAGAAGGAAATCCTCATGCTCACGCGTGAGAAGAACAAGCTCGAGCGCACCCTCGGCGGCATCCGGGACATGGCCAAGGTTCCCTCGGCCATCTGGGTCGTCGACACCAACAAGGAGCACATCGCCGTCGGTGAGGCTCGCAAGCTGAACATCCCGGTCATCGCGATCCTGGACACCAACTGCGATCCCGACCTGGTCGACTACCCGATCCCGGGTAACGACGACGCGATCCGTTCGGCCGCGCTGCTGACCCGCGTTGTGGCTTCCGCAGTCGCCGAGGGCGTGCAGGCTCGTGCCTCGCGTGCCGCCGGTGACTCCAAGCCCGAAGCCGGCGAGCCGCTCGCCGAGTGGGAGCAGGAACTGCTGTCGTCGGCCACCCCGGCCGCCGAGGCTGCCGCTGAGGCCCCCGTCGAGACCGCGGCCGAGGCCGCTGTCGCCGAGGTCCCCCCGGCCACCACCCCGGCTGATTTCTGAGCCGCGTCACACGCAGTTAGTTCACCCTGCCGCCCCTTCCTGTTCGGAAGCGGGCGGCATGGTGTGACAAACCCACAGACTCACACTGAGGAGGCTCGCCGCCATGGCGAACTACACCGCCGCTGACGTGAAGAAGCTTCGCGACCTCACCGGCTCCGGCATGATGGACTGCAAGCGGGCGCTCGAGGAGAACGACGGCGACTTCGATAAGGCCGTCGAGACCCTGCGCATCAAGGGCGCCAAGGACGTCGGCAAGCGCGCTGAGCGCGCCACCGCCGAGGGCCTGGTCACCGCCGCTGACGGCGTGCTGATCGAGATCAATTCCGAGACCGACTTCGTCGCCAAGAACGCGGAGTTCCAGGAACTGGCCAACGCGGTCGTCGCCGCTGCCGCCAAGGCCCGCCCGGCCGACCTGGACGCGCTCAAGGCTGTCGACCTGGGCGGCAAGACCGCCGATCAGGCCGTGCAGGAGCTGGCCGCGAAGATCGGCGAGAAGCTCGAACTGCGTCGCGTCGTCTCCTACGACGGCCCGGTCGCGACCTACCTGCACAAGCGTGCCACCGATCTGCCCCCCGCCGTCGGCGTGCTGGTGCAGTACACCGGTGACAGCGAGGCTGCCGCCGAGGCCGCCCGCGCCGCCGCCATGCAGGTCGCCGCGCTCAAGGCCAAGTACGTGACCCGCGATGAGGTTCCGGCCGAGCTGGTCGAGAAGGAGCGTTCGATCGCCGAGGCGACCGCGCGCGAAGAGGGCAAGCCCGAGGCCGCCCTCCCCAAGATCACCGAAGGTCGCGTCAACGGCTTCTACAAGGACGTCGTCCTGCTGGAGCAGCCGTCGGTCACCGACAACAAGAAGACCGTGAAGCAGCTCCTGGACGAGGCCGGTGCCGTTGTCACCGCCTTCTCCCGCTTCGAGGTCGGCCAGGCGTAATTCGCCTGCCACACCCCAAAAGGCCCCTCGCCCATCATCCTTCGATGAGCGAGGGGCCTTTTGCCGTCCACAGGGTTCGCCGATTGATCAGCAGCCCATGTTGCCGTCTCGCCCGGTGCCCGCATAGCTCCCGGTGGTACTGCAATTGCTGGTGCTGCCGGTCGCCAAGTAGTTGAAAATCAGCGCGGGGAACAAGACGAAGTCCACGACGGTGTTGACCGCGGACGCGTACAGGTTGAACAGCGCCCCCTTGTCATCGCCGCCCTGAACCATCGTGGACCGTGCGCTTCCGGTGGGGATCGGTGCGGTGTCGGCCGCGGCCGTTCCCGCAGCCGCGGTCAGTGTCGCGACGATCGCGAGTGCTGCGATGCCGGTGCGAACCACACGTCGTTGGGATTGCATGTGATTACGCGCCCTGGTGGTTGGTGGCGCAGGTGGTGCAGATGCCCGAGCCCGAAAGCAGTGCCGAGAGAATCGGCGGCCAGATCAACTGCACGACAGAACTTCCCGCTGCCTCGGCGCTGAACGAACTGAAGTCGGGCAGGTGATTGGCTTGGGCCCAGCCGCTTTCGGAGTTCAGCAGGGGTCCGAGGAGATTGAACGAGCCGGTGGCCGAGCCCGCGCCCGAACCGCTGGGGGCGTCCGCGACCGTGGCTGCGGGTGAGGTGTCGGCGGTTGGGGTGAGCGGGATATCCGCCGAGGCATGGCCCGCGGTGGTTGTCAGGGCAGTCGCCATGGTCAGACCGGCTAGAGCCACCCCGGCCCGGTGCTTGATGTTCATGCCCGTCAGATTAGTGAACAGTTGACATTTCAGATTGAATTTCGCAATGTGGGCTCGAGTTTCGTGCCGGACCGGACTTCACGACACCGGGCGATTCTGTAGTGCGGTGAGCTGGTGGATGTCGTGCTTCAGGCGTAATTCGGCGATGAGGTCGGGGGTGGCTTCGCCGGAGGAGAGTAGTTCGCTGAGTTCGGCGAGGTATTTCTCGTGGCCTGACGGGGTGACCAGGAAGAGCATTGTGGCTGTTGTGGTGCCCGGGTTGTGGAAGGCGTGCGGGCAGCCCGCTGGGACGTGCATGAAAGAGCCTGGGCCGCCGCGGAATACGGTTGTGCCGTCTTCGGCTTGCCAGGTGGTCCAGTCGCCGACTGGGGCGGCGGCGGGGTGGAAGGCGAGTAGGTCGAGTTCGCCTTCGACGATGTAGAAGATCTCCTCGGCGTGGCCGTGCCAGTGGGCGCCGACGTCGAAGCCGGGTGGGACCTGGGCTTCGAAGGCGGACCAGGCGTCGGAGCGTTCGGCGCCGACTTTGAGGGTCATGGTGGGCTGGACTTTGGAGCCCGCCCCGGGCGGTAGCAGGAGGCCGTTGCCGGCCAGTAGTCCGTCGGTCACGGTGTCACCTCACAGTTTCCAGTCGGTGGCGCTGAGCCAGCCGTTCAGGTCGAGCAGGTCCGGATGGGCCGCGCGTAACCCGTCGAGATCGACCGATTCGTGCGGGTGGGTATTGAAATGCGCGAACATCTTGGCGACCTGTTCGTCGAAGGCGCGGATCTGCTCGATCGGGATCTGTACCGTGCGCGGGGTCAATCCGGCTGCGCGGCCGAGGATTTCGGCGATTTGCGGCGGTGTCAGGACGTCTCCGGCCAGCACCAGGGTGCGGCCGAGGAACTCCTCGGGCCGGTCGAAGGCGATGGCGGCGAAGCGGCCGATATCGTCGATGGCGATGAGCGGCATGGGAATCTCCGGGGCCACCGCGAGGGCCAGCACCAGGTCATCGCCATCGCGGGCGGGCTTGTTGTAGGTGGCGAAATTGTCCATGAACAGCACCGGGCGCAGAATCGTCGCGGGCAGTCCGAGTTCGCGAATCCGCTCCTCGATGCGCTCCTTGGACCGGTAGTACTCGATACCGGAGTCCGTGCCCGCCCCGCTGAGCGAGCTGTACACCAGCTGCTCGATGCCGAGTTCCCCGGCCAATTCGGCGATGCGCCGCCCGCGCCGCTCCTCATCCGCGACGGCGGCGAGGCTGATGTTCACCCCGGACATCATGGTCAGCATGAGGAAGACCCCGTGCGCGCCGTCCATGGCCTTGCGTAGTGAATCCTCGTCGTCGAGGTCGCCCACCATCAGTTCCGCGCCCGCCGCGCGCAGTGCGACGGCCTTGGGAGCTTCCGGGTCGCGGACGAAAGCCCTTACCGGCCAACCCCGTTCGAGTAGCGCGGTGGCGGCGGCCCCGCCCTGGCGGCCGGTGGCTCCGATGACCAGGATCGGTGCGGTGTGCTCGGTCATTATGTACTCCCTGGAGTCCCTGCGGATTTCGTTCTCCCGTTGGTAATGACGCTACGAAGTCGGGCGCGGTGCTGTCCTGGTAGCGATACTGCTACCCAGAGCACGGTGCGAGGGGGAGTCGAAGTGGTAAGTGGCAGAAGCGGCGCCGGTTCGGCCCGCCGGTCGCAATTGGCCGAGTTCCTGCGGGCGCAGCGCGCGCGGTTGCAGCCCGCCGATGTCGGGCTGCTGCCTTACGGTGAGCCCGCCCGGCGGCGAACGCCGGGGTTGCGGCGCGAGGAGGTGGCCGAACTCTCCGGGGTGGGTTTGACCTGGTACACCTGGCTCGAACAGGGTCGCGATGTGGCCGCCAGCCGCCAGGTGATCGACGCGCTGGCGCGCACCCTGCGCCTGAACGCCGATCAGCACCGCCACCTGCGCTTTCTGGCCGGTTTCGCCGAACCCGAGGAGCTGCCCGCGCCCGGGGACAGCACGCGAATGCAACGCCTGGTCGACGCCGTGCTGCCCAATCCGGCCTCGGTGTACGACGGCGGCTTCGACTATCTGGTCTGGAACAGCGCCTATGTGCGGTTGCGTCATGATCCGCTGGATACGCCGGTCGAGCGCCGCAATCTGCTGTGGATGATGTTCACCGACAACGACAATCGCGCGCGCATGCCGCAGTGGGAGGGGGCCGCGCGGGCGGTGCTGAGTCAATTGCGCGATGCCATGGGCCGTCGTCCGGAGGATCCCTGGCTCACCGAATTGGTGGCCGGATTGCGAACGGAGAGTCCGGAATTCCGGAGCTGGTGGGCGGAGTATCCGGTGCGGCGTTTCCGGCCCGCCACCATTTCGATCGCCCATCCCGGCGTGGGCCCGATCGAGCTGGAATTGTTCCAATCGCGCCCGGTGGACGATCCGGAATTGCTGCTGGTCGTGCAGATTCCCGCCACCGAAACGGCCGCCGCGCGGCTCGCCGAGCTGATGCGCGCTCCCGAAACGGGGTAGGCGGTACAGAATTTCTTACGCTGTGCGAGGGTCGCCTCACCCGCGCCCGGGCGCGTGAGGCAGGATATATGGAGCTTGCCACCGTCCCCGCATGATGCGCTGTGCCGGGATGGTCTTTTTCATGTGCGTGGCTACGCATCACCGCGAAGGACAAGGAGACCGATGACGGACCCGGATACGGCCCCCGACCGCAAGGGCTATCGCCGAGTGCTCCTGAAGCTGGGTGGCGAGATGTTCGGTGGAGGCAAGGTCGGTCTCGATCCCGATGTGGTGCAGGCGGTTGCGGAGCAGATCGCGGAGGTCGTCGAGGACGGCGTCCAGGTCGCGGTGGTCATCGGCGGCGGTAATTTCTTCCGCGGCGCCGAACTCGAGGAGCGCGGTATGGAACGCGCTCGCTCGGATTACATGGGCATGCTCGGCACCGTGATGAACAGCCTTGCGCTGCAAGACTTTCTGCAGAAGCAGGGGATCGACACCCGGGTGCAGACCGCCATCACCATGGGTCAGGTCGCCGAACCGTATCTCCCGTTGCGCGCCAAGCGGCATCTGGAGAAGGGCCGCGTGGTGATCTTCGGCGCGGGTATGGGCATGCCGTACTTCTCCACCGACACCACCGCGGCCCAGCGTGCGCTGGAGATCGGCGCGGAGGTGGTGTTGATGGCCAAGGCGGTCGACGGTGTCTTCAACGCCGATCCGCGCGAGGATCCCAATGCCACCATGTTCACCGAGATCACCCATAAAGAGGTGCTCGAACAGGGCCTGAAGGTGGCCGACGCCACCGCGTTCAGCCTGTGTATGGACAACCAGATGCCGATGCTGGTGTTCAATTTGTTGACGAAGGGCAATATCGCCCGCGCGGTCGCCGGTGAGAAGATCGGCACGCTGGTCCGTTCGTGACCGCCAGAAGAACGAATGACGCTGTGGAGGAAACGCCGTGATTGAAGAAGCGCTCTTCGACGCCGAGGAAAAGATGGAGAAGGCCGTCTCGGTGGCGAAGGACGACCTGGGTTCCATTCGGACCGGTCGCGCGAATCCGGGCATGTTCTCCCGGATCGTTATCGACTACTACGGGTCGCCCACGCCCATCACCCAGGTCGCCAGCATCAGCTCGCCCGAGCCGCGCATGCTGATCATCAAGCCCTATGAGCAGGCGCTGCTCAAGGAGATCGAGACGGCGATCCGCAATTCGGATCTGGGTGTGAACCCGACCAACAATGGCGACATCATTCGCGTGCAGGTTCCGCAGCTCACCGAGGAGCGGCGCCGCGAAATGGTGAAGCAGGCCAAGTCCAAGGGTGAGGACGCCAAGGTCGCGATCCGCAATGTGCGGCGCAAGACCATGGACGAGCTGGGTCGTATCCAGAAGGATGGCGAGGCCGGTGAGGACGAGGTCGGTCGCGCCGAGAAGGATCTGGACAAGACCACCGCGAAGTACGTCGGCAGTGTCGACGAGCTGGTGAAGCACAAGGAAGCCGAACTGCTGGAGGTCTAGCGGTTCTGGGCGCGGGCGCTTGGAGTCCGGGCACGGCTGCTCGATATCTGGGAACGGACGACCGGCGGTGTCGGCCGGGGGTAGGGACGAACGGACGACAAGTGAGCGACAGGACAATCGTGGCCGAAGAAACTGCCGCCACCGGTGAGGTGACGCCGCCCGGCGAGGGCACCGCGGGATCGGCGCCCGCGCCGGTGCCGGGGTCCGAGTCGAGTGCGGCGGGGATCGCGGCCGCGGGCTCTGCCGCGGCCGGTTCGCCGGCGGCGGGGGAGCAGGCCGCCGCGGCGGCGTCCGGGGTTTCGCAGCCCGAGGGTGCGGCGGCAGCGCCCGCGTCCAAGGCGGGCCGCAATCTGCCCGCCGCGCTGGGTGTCGGTTTCGGTTTGGGCCTATCGCTCATCGCGATTCTGTTGTTCGCGCCCAAGGTGCTGATCGGTGTGATCGCCGCGGCCGTCGCGGTGGCGACCTGGGAGGTGGCCAAGCGGCTGCGTGAGGCCGATGTGCTGGTGCCGCGCATTCCGCTGCTGGCGGGTGGTCAGGCGATCATCTGGCTGGCCTGGCCGTTCGGCCCGCAGGGTGTGCTCGGCGCGTTCGGTGCGACCGCGCTGACGGTGATGGTGTGGCGGCTGTTCGACCACGGTTTGCGCGCCACACCGCGAAACTATCTGCGCGACAGCGCGATCGGTATTTTCACGCTGTCCTGGATTCCATTGCTGGCCGCGTTCGCGGTGCTCATGCTGCTGGAGGACGACGGCAATCTGCGGGTGCTGACCTTCATGATCCTGGTGGTCTGCTCCGATGTCGGCGGCTATATCGCCGGCGTGCTGTTCGGTAAGCATCCGATGGTTCCGCACATCAGCCCGAAGAAGTCCTGGGAGGGCTTCGGCGGTTCGCTGGTCTTCTGCGTCATCGGCGGTCTGCTGACGGTAACCCTGCTGCTGCAAGCCAATTCGATGATCGGCGTACTGCTGGGCGTGGCCCTGGTACTGGTCGCCACCAGCGGCGACCTGATCGAATCCCAGGTCAAGCGCGAGCTGGGCATCAAGGATATGGGCACCCTGCTGCCCGGTCATGGCGGCATCATGGATCGCCTGGATTCCATGCTGCCGTCCGCCTTCGTGGCCTGGCTGGTGCTGACCGCGCTGCTCTGATTCGAAGTCCCGCATCGGTTTTCACCGGAGGGCGATGGTCACCCGATATCCAATGCGGTGCCGTATAGCCGGGTGACCCGGAGCTTGATCACCACGCGGCCCTCGGCGGCTTGTTCGCGCAGGAATGTCTCCGGATCGTCCTGGTGACCCGCGGCGGCAAGGAGTTCGGCCGGGGAGTCCGATACCTCCGCATCGCCCTCGGCAACCGCGAAGGACCAGACGGTCGGCCCGTTCACGTGCAGCGCGATATGCGGATTGTTCCGCACCTGCTTGGCTTTGAGGCGGTCCGCGGTGGTGGAGATCCGAATGACGCGTGCGGCCGGATCCCAGCTGTACAGCACCGTCGACATGGCCGGGTGCCCGGAGCGTTTCACCGTCGCCAGGACACCGAACTGCTGGGCGGCCAGTATTTCGGCCAGCTCGGCATCGGTCAGCGTGCGCGGGGCGGGACCCTTGTTGCTCATGAAATGTCCTGTCTGAGTGCGGATTCGATAGAACCCACTGTATGAGCACCCGCGCAGACGATAAATCATCGTGAATCTTGTGATGATGTCCAATCGTCTTGCGCATAGTCTTCTCGATATGGATGTTCTGAGTGCGGCGCTGGCGACCGCACGCACCGGCAGTCCCGCGTCCGGCCTGTTCGTGCGGCATGCGCCGTGGGGCCGGGCGTATCCGCGTATCGAGAGTGCCGGATTCCATATCGTTTTGCAGGGCTCGTGCTGGCTGACCAGGTCCGATGCCGATCCCATCGCGCTCGGGGCGGGCGATGTGGTGTTCATGCCGCGCGGTATCGCGCATGAGCTGGTCGATCAGCTCGGCGCGGCGATCACCGAGACCGCCGGACCGGCCGATATCCGTTTCATCGATGGTCCCGGTCCGGTCGCGACGCTGCTGTGCGGCTCTTACCAATTGGCCGCGGATCGCACGCATCCGCTGCTCGCCGAGCTTCCGGAGGTGGTGCACATTCCGGCGCGCCTGGGCAGTCATGCCGCATTGCGCGCCGCGGTGGAGTTGCTCGCCGATGAGCTGCATTCCCCGCGCCCGGGTGGCGATGCCGCGATCCCGCCACTGCTGGAGTTGCTGCTGCTCTATCTGCTGCGCGCCTGGTTCGCCGATGCGCCGCATGAAATGTCCGGGTGGGCAGCGGCTTTCGCCGATCCGGGCATTTCGGCGGCGTTGCGCGATATGCATGAGAATCCGGCGCACGGCTGGACGGTGGAGTCGCTGGGGGAGCGGGCCGGGCTCAGTCGCGCGGCCTTCGCCAAGCGGTTCACCGCCCTGGTCGGGGAGCCGCCGCTGGCCTATCTCACGCGCTGGCGCATGATCACCGCCGCGCGGCTGCTGCGCGAGACCGATGCCCCGCTCGCGGGTGTCGCGCGGCGCACCGGGTACGGCTCGGAGTACGCGTTCGGCAAGGCGTTCAAACGCGAATACGGCACTGCCCCCGGGCATTACCGCAGGACCGCCGACGACCTGCTGCGCGCGGGTGTCTGACGGTCTGCGGGTTCGCCGGTCGCGTTAGCTGTTCTTCTTGGTGGCGCGGCGCAGCTGCAGGATGCGGTAGCCGCCGACGAGCGCGGTGCCCAGCGCTCCGGCCACGACCGACAGCAGCACCAGGACGCCGATGGGCAGGTTCCAGTTCCAGGTGAACAGGGTGACGTGGGCCTGTTCGAGGTTCTGCAGGATGAAGATCAGTACGACGATGCCGAGCAATGCGGCGATGACGAGGCCGACCCAGGCGTAACCGGCGCGGGTCTTGAGGACGCGCTGGCCCTCGTTCGTGCTCTTGCCGCTGCTCGGGGTCGGTTCCGACCCAGCGGTCGGTACGGCGTCGGTGGTCATTGCTAGATCATTGCCGATTGCTATGAACGGTGCACGTATATCGCCCCTAATCTGCCGTATGTCGTTTTCGCGTGTTGTTAGCTGGAACACTGTCGCGGAGCTCACGCCGAATGTGATGAGCGCATCCCACCCCGCACGCCCGGAACGACGGTTCGGATGGAACACTGGAAGGGTTATGACTTCGATCCCTGTGCCCCTCGTGTTCGACGCCCCCCGCCGTGGCCTGCCGCCCCGGCATCTCGCCGATCTCGACGCACAGGAACGCAAGGCTGTGGTCGAGGAACTCGGCCTCCCCAAATTCCGCGCCGATCAGATCGCGCGCCAGTACTACGGCCGCCTCGTCGCCGATCCGGAAAAGATGACCGACCTGCCGGAAGCCATGCGCGCCAAGGTCGGCGAAGCGCTTTTCCCCACCCTGCTCACCGAGGTCCGCCATATCGAGTGCGATGACGGCACCACCCGCAAGTCGCTGTGGAAGGCCAATGACGGCACGCTGCTGGAAAGCGTCCTCATGCGCTACACCGACCGCAACACCCTGTGCATCTCCAGCCAGGCCGGCTGCGGGATGGCGTGCCCGTTCTGCGCGACCGGCCAGGCGGGCCTGACCCGCAACCTGTCCACCGCCGAAATCGTCGACCAGGTCCGCGCCGCCGCGGCCGCCCTGCGCGACGGCGAGGTGGCCGGTGGCCCCGGCCGCCTGTCCAATATCGTCTTCATGGGCATGGGCGAACCCCTCGCCAACTACAAGCGCGTGGTGAACGCGGTGCGCCGCATCACCTCCCCGTCGCCCGACGGTCTCGGCATCTCCCAGCGCAATGTGGTGGTCTCCACCGTCGGCCTGGCCCCCGCCATCCGCAAACTGGCCGACGAAGACCTCTCGGTGACCCTGGCCGTCTCCCTGCACACCCCGGACGACGAACTCCGAGACACGCTGGTACCGGTCAACAATCGCTGGCCCGTCGCCGAAGTCCTCGACGCCGCAAGGTATTACGCCGACAAGTCCGGCCGCCGAGTCTCCATCGAATACGCCTTGATCCGCGATATCAATGACCAGCCCTGGCGCGCGGACATGCTCGGCAAGAAGCTGCACAAGGCTCTCGGCTCCCGAGTCCACGTCAACCTCATCCCGTTGAACCCGACCCCGGGCAGCAAATGGGACGCCTCTCCGAAGCCCGTCGAACGCGAATTCGTCCGCCGCGTCAACGAACAGGGCGTCCCCTGCACCGTTCGCGACACCCGCGGCCAGGAAATCGCCGCCGCCTGCGGCCAGCTGGCCGCCGAGGGCTGATCGCCTACTTGGCCAGGGCTTTACCACCGCTCGGCGCGACGGCGAACCAGGTGTTGCCCACGCCTTGGCCGTTGAGGTCGCCGGGGTTCTTGTCCTTGGAGAAGTAGTAGATGGGCCAGCCGCCGATGGTGATCTGGCAGGTGCCGTCGGGGCGTTCGATGAAACCGGTTGTGGCCGGATCGATTCCGTCTACGTAGAGGGACTGGCCGCGGCTTACCAGCAGGGGTGGCCAGGTGGTGGCGCAGTCGCCTGTGCAATTCGACTTCGACGGGTTGGCGGTGTCCTTGTCGAAGCGGTAGAGGGAGCGGTTCAGGTTATCCGTCACGCGGGGGCCGACTTTGGGGTCGGTGACGACCTTCAGTTGGACGGCGTTGACGCCCTGGGGAGCTGTGCCCGCGTAGATGTTCAGCCAGCCTTGGGTTTTCGCCGGGGACTGGGCCGTTGCCGACGGGGTGGCGGGAGCGGCGGTGGCGGCGGGGCTGGTCGAGAGTGAGACGACCGCTGCGGCCGCGACGGCGACGGCGGCGGTGAGTACGGCTTTGACGCTGGGCATGGATCCTCCGGACTGGCTTTCGTGGGCAGCGCGGCCAAGTCTGGTGCGCGAACAGCGGAAGATCTGTTCGCGCACCGACATTCGTTGTGTCAGCGTGCCGACACAACGGGTTTCAGTGACCGCGAGCCCGGCGCAGCACCTCGTCTTCGGTGAGGGCGCTGGAGGGGTGGTGGCTCAGGGACATGGGGACGGTGATCTTGGCGAAGCCGAGGCCCTCGGTCGCACCGTAGAAGCGGCCCGCGGACAGGCGTGAGATGTCGTCCACCTGACCGCCTTTCGCGCGCGCGAGGTCTTTCGCCGCCTGAATCTGCACCGAGGCGTTGAGCAGGCCGTAGAACTGGGTGGCGGCATTGCCGGTGACCATATTGCTCAGCCCTTTGGGGGCCTGGGTCGCGTAGACCATGCCCAGACCGTATTTGCGCGCCTGGGCGGCCAATTGGATGGTGCTCTGCGAGGACACGGTGCGGCCGATCGCGGGGACGAAAGTCTGCGCCTCGTCCAGCACCAGGAGACCGCCCAATGGCCTGTCCCCGGCCGGATTTCGTTTGATCCACGCGAACAGCGCCAATTCGAGTTGGTTCACGAAGGTCTGGCGCTGCTGTTCGGTCGGCAACCCGATACAGCTGATCACCGAGATGCGCGCGCGTTTTCCGGGAGCGGGAGTGAGCAGCGCGCCCGGATCGAGGCGTTCGCCCGCACCGCCGAACACCGGATCGTTGATCATGGCGGCATTGAGTTCATCGGCCATATCGGCGGCCAGACGACTCGCATTGCGGATCGTGCTGACATCGGAGGGCAGATTACCGAGCAGGGTGATGAACGCGCCGAGTTCACCACCACCCTCGCGGGCGAAATGCGCCAGCGATTCGGTGAGAACCGCTGTGCCGGTGCGAAGTTTCTGGGTGGTCAGGCCGGTGCGCGGAACCAGGCTCGCCACCGAGGCGTCGATCGAGAGCCGGAATTCGTCCGGATCGTCGAGGACGCCGCTGAAATCGGGCAGCGGGTTCAGCGCGATCGGACGGCCCGCCTCGCGGCGCGGGGTCCAGACGATCACCTCGGTCTCGGCCAAATAGCGTTGCGCCCGTTCGGGATCGCGCGGACCCCAGCCGTCCGGCGGGGACGGCCACGGATCGCCGAGCCGGGCCAGATCATTGTTGGTATCGATCAGGATCGACGACACCCCTTGCAGCGCGGCCTCTTCCACCAGACGGCGCAGCAACACAGTCTTCCCCGAGCCACTACCCGCGAAAACCGCCGTGTGCTTGCGCAATTGGATGAGCGGAATGCGGAAGGGCGCACCGTTCTCGATACTGCGGCCGAGCTGGATCGCAGGCGCGCCCGTACCGTCGTCGTGGGCAATACGGCGGGTGGTCGCGTCGGTGGCGGGTGCGCGGCGTTCCCATCCCGCCGCATCGGGGTCCGTAACGATCGGACCGGCGAACGTGGCCGCCATCGTGCCGTCACCGCTGCCCGGATACGGAGCCCGCACCGGCGAATCCAATGCGACGGTGACATCCGGCGCACTGAGATCCGCCGAGTACCGTGCGACGAGCGCCGAGGATTGCTGTGCCGCGATAACTTCGGCGCGAGCGGTAGGGACCGCCCGCCGCAGCAGTTCCGATCCGCTCGCGGGGCGGCGCGCCTCCAGCCAGCCGAGGAATCCCTGGCCGCCGTCGGTGTGCATCACCCGGAGTGCCGCGAACGTGCGTAGATCATCTTCACCTATTGGCAGCGTAATCCCGTGCGCGGCTTCGAATTCGGCTATCGCGGTCTTGGTGACCGGTCCGGGGGAGAAGGTTGTATTGCGCAGGATCACCAGGTGTCGTTTGGTCGCACCGGGATGGATCCCGGCCTCCAGGCAGGCCGAACGCAACCGGGTGAGCACCGCCCTCGGGTGGCCGTGCGCGATGGCGCGGAAACTCCAGTGCTCCTCATCCTCGGTGGCCTCGTCGAGGGTGCGGCGCAGCCGGGCGTGCAGGGATTGCTGCACGATGGTGGGCGGGTCGACGCTCAGCTCGCGCCCGGCCTCGCCCTGTTCCAGGACGTAGCAGGCCAGTGCCGCGTTGAGCAGCGAGAACATTTGATCGTCTTCGTATTTCGGATTCAGCGGCGCGCTCACATCGGCGGTCGCGCGCAGCTCCGCGAAGCGGCGGTCCAGGGCGTCGAGTTCGGTGGCCGCGGGGATGATCCGGGTGCTCACGCGTTCGGTCGCCGGTTTCCCGAAATGCTGGAGTTCGATGACCGTGTTCTCGGCCAGGCATAGTCGGACGTGTTCCTCGACCTGCTGGAGCAGTCTGCGCGGCGTGAAATCGGCGACCACCGGATCGTCGAAGGCGGCGGGCACGACCGGCCAGGTCGGATACGGCGGCTCGAATCCGCTCTCCCCGTAGAGGTTTCCCAGATGCCGCTCGATGATGGCGGTCGCCACCGCGGCCGACGGCATGGCGGTGGAGAGTTCGACCACGGTGAATCGATCCGCGGCCGAGTTCACCGCGCGCGTGGTGATCAGCTCCCACGACTTGGGCAGGCAGGCGGCGACGATGAGGGTGCGGGTGGTCTCCTCGCGCATGCGCATGAGCCCGTCGGCGAGCCGGTTCACCAGCTCATCCCCGTCGGCCTGCCCGGATTGCGCTATGACACTGTCGATTTGGTCGATGGCGAGCACGACGGGCCCGGTCAGCGCGAACAGCCGCGAGATTTCGCCGAAGACCAGCTGCGGTAGTCGATTGCGCCGCCGGAAACCCCACGCCAGCTGATCCGCCGGATCGACGCCATCGTCGAAGGTGAGAAACGTGTGCCCGATATCGCGCAGTTCACGTTTGCCTTGGAAGAGCACCAGCGCGCGCAGGGTGTCCTCGCACTGCACCGCCACCTGCGCGTCCAATTCCGTTACGCGCTCCAGGAATTCGTCGAGATCGGCGCGGCCGATCGCCATGGTGCCGCGCAACCGCATGCGCAGTTCGGTACCGCACCCGGTCAGTTCGGCGAGTGCGCCGAGCATGCGGCCGAGCTGCCCGCCGTCGGACCCCAGCAGCTGCGACACCACCCCGTGCACCGCGCCCGACCAGAATGATTGCCCGTCAATCAGTTTGGGCATGAAGAAGGCCCCGCCCCGCTGCTGCACATGCTGTCGCAGCCAGCCGAGCATATGCGTCTTGCCGACCCCGCGTTCCCCGCTGACCACCAGTCCGGTCGGCGTACTGCGCGGCCGGTTCGCCGCCGCCAGCACCGCCCGTTCGATCTGCGCCACCGCGCGCGGATGCAGCCCGTCGACGTGATAGTTCAGTGGACTCCACACCTCATCGGGTCCGAGCACACTGCCGAATTGCACCGAGGCCAGCGCATACTGCTGTTCCTCGTTCACCGCGCGGCCTCGATGGTGAGCAGATGTCGTGCCGTCCCGCCGAGTACGATCGCCGCGTCCCGATCCCGTTCGGTCAGCGTCTGCTGATCCGCCTCGGCCCGCACGTGCACGTCATCGCGCCGAGAAAGCGATTCCAGCGCCCGGTCCACCTCACCCCGGGACAGCTCACCGAGCTGCTCACGCAGCACCGCGAGCCGCACGGCCGAACCACCGCCGCGCGCCAGCTCCGCGTACGCCGCCTCCACCTGCCCCGCGATATCGGGCTGGAAGAGATCGGCGAGCGCCTGCCCGCTGTCGTCGAGATGCCGTCGCAGCCCGCCCAATACGGCATACAGCGCACCCCCGGCGGCCCCCGCCCGGCTCGGCCGCGCCGCACCCAGCTCCGCCCGGCACCACACCGCGCCGCCATCGGTCAGCTCATGCACGTACGCCCGCCGCACCATGGTGCTGGCCACCAAACCGAGTTCATTGAGCCGCCGGCGGTTCTTCCCGTCGAGCTTGATCCCCGCGATGGCGAACAGCTCACCATTGGTCAGCTCCCGCGCCTCGGCCATCAGCACGAGCAGCACACACCGCTCACCCAACGTCAATCGGTCATCGGCCACGTCAGCCCTCACCCTTCGATCCTCGGTAGAACCGCCCGGCCGCGCTGACGGTGACACCGGCCACCCCACCGCCCCGGGCGATTTCACTGTAGCTATCGATCGGTGAGGCACCTCCGCTTCCGGAAATATTCCATCCGGTCCAGTGCCGCAAGGGGTTTGGGACTTCGAGTGGGACCGCCGCCCCGCGCGCGTGGCTACTTGCCGGTAGGCGGATCTCCGGTGTCAGTGCGTCACCACGAAATCATCCAGGAACGCGCCGAGGCGTTCGGCCTTGGCGGCCAGATTGCGCTGGGAATCGAGGTAGTCGCCGATGCCCTGCTCCTGTGCGGCCTTCAGATATCCGGGCAGCGGCTGCTGGATTTCCTCGCGCACCACTTGATCGAGCAGTTGAGCCGCCTTGTCGCGCAGCGGATTCCCGGCTCCGGCCTGATTGTCGAGTTCGAGCCGCCCGCCCTCGGTGCCGTAGTCGTAGAGCTCGAATTCCTGTTCCTGACCCGGATCGATCTGAATGCGCCCGTCCACCCAGTGCGAGTACGACGCGAATTTGGCATCGGCGGTGCGCACCATGGCCACATGGCCGGGGGCATTGCGATCGAACATGATCGCCGCCTCCTCGATGGTCGACTCATCGGTGGTGTGCGCGACCCACGGCCGCCCCGCCGCCCCCGGATCGCGGCACAGCGCGGCCAGATCGGCCCGGTCCCGCAGATGTTCGTAGCGCCCGTCCGCGCGCCAGTCGTTGCCGCCGGTGCCGATGGTCAGGAGCAGCGGCGCGATATCCACGCTGGAGGTCAATTGCGTGCGGGTGCTCGTCCCGTCCTTCGGACTGAAGTAGCCGCGCGGATCGTGCACGTACAGCGGCACCCGAATCGCCTCGTCGTACGCGCCGCCGCCCTTCCCGTGCAGACCGTGCGAGCCCGCGTAATCACCGTGATCGGAGGTGAACACGATCACCGTATTGGCCGCGACATCCGGTCGTGCGGCAAGCGTGTCGAGCACCCGCCCGATCTGGATATCGACCTGCTGCTGCAACCACAGGTACAGATTGCGCATATCGATCCACGCCTGCCGCGCTTGCGGCGTCCCGTATTCGGCGAGCCCGAACGCGATGGCCGACACCTGCATGAGCGCGGTCTGCAACCGCGGTTTGCGACTCAACTGTTCGGGCGATTCGAAGTTCGGCGGCAGCTCCGAAACCCACTGCGGGATATCCAGATTGGCCTGATCGCGGCGCGTCCAGCGCGGCCAGTACTGGATATCGTGCGGATTCACCAGCGATACCGTGGTGCACCACGGCGCGGTCCCGGCATCGTGTTCGAACCAGTCCGCGAACTGGTCGACGATCTTGGGATCCATCGAAAGCCCCTGTCCGGGAGCCCCGTTCGGTGAGGGATAGGTGCCGCCGCCGAACCCGTACGCGTCCAGCGCCCCGGGCGTCCGATCCGGATAGTGCCCGAGATGCCATTTCCCCCACCAGGTGCTCTCGTAGCCGTGATCGCGCAGCATCGACCCCCAGGTCGGAAACTTCGGTGACAGCGTGGATTCCGAGACCACCATGCAGCCGGTCTGATGGCTGTACAATCCGGTCGCGAGCACCCCGCGCGAAGCGGTGCAATCGTTGGCGGCGGTGTAGTGATTGTCGAAAGACACTCCGCCGGAACGGATTCGCGCCAGATTCGGCAATAGCCCATCCAGCACCCCCTGATCCGGGAACCAGACCGCTGCGCGCATCTCGTCCACCAGCACGACGAGGATATTGGGCCGGTCCGGGTTCACATCGGCGCGCGCCCGGCCCGCCGGTGCGGCGACGGTGGCCGCCGCCGCGGTGGTGGCCGCCCCGGCCAGGAATCCTCTTCTGCTGACGGAACCGAACACTGTGCCTCCCAAAGCCGCCGTGCCGGGCCGAGGGCATACCTCGCCGCGTTGTCACGGCCCGATGCACAGCAGCCTAGGTTCGGGAACGGCGGAAACCATCACCCCGGTGAGGGATGCACCGTCCCTCGCCCGGGGGATCGGCGTCTCAGCTGGGCTGGCGCAGCGGCAGTCCGGCGGCCTGATAGATCGCGTCGATGACGGCCATGTTCTCGACCGAATCCCGCGGCGGCGTCAGCACCGGCGTATCGCGCAGCACGGCATCGGCGAACGCCTCGAGCTGGAAGTCGTAGGTCGGGCGGCGCGTGAACCGTTCGACGCGCTTACCCTGATCGGTGCGCACGGTCAGCCGGTGCCCGAGCTGCGGCCCGATCGGATTGAGCATCCGAAGCTCACCCCGCTCACCGATGACGCGCGCGCTGACCCGCAGCACATCCGAGGACCACATCGAACAGCGAATCCGCCCGGTATGCCCGCTCGGATACCGCAATTCGGCGGTCATGGCGCGGTCGACCCGCGGATCGCGCACCTTCGCCCGCGCCGAGGTGACCTCGGGCTGTTCACCGCCGAGTACGCGCGCCATATGCACGGCGTAGCAGCCGGCGTCCATGAGCGCGCCACCGGCGAGATCGTAGTCGTACCGGATATCGGAGAACTTGGGCAGCGGGAAGCAGAACGCGGTCTCGATCCGCACCAGTTCGCCCAATTCGCCGGAGGCGGCGATGTTTTCGGCCGCCAGCGTGAACGGGTGATAGCGGTAGTGGAACGCCTCCATCACCACCCGATCCGAATCCTGTGCCAGCTCCTGGATTTCGCGGGCTTCGGCGGTATTGGCCGTGAACGGCTTCTCGCACAGCACATGTTTGCCCGCCGCCAGCGCGGCCCGCGTCCACCGCCCGTGCAAACCATTGGGCAGCGGAATGTAGACCGCGTCGAGATCCGGTGCGGTGATCAGCTTTTCGTAATCGTCGTAGGCCGCTTCGATTCCGTGCTTCTTCGCGAACGCCGCCGCCCGCATGCCATCGCGCGCGGCCACCGCCGCGACCGTCACCTCGGGATTGCGCTTGGCCGGGGCGATCAGGGCCGAGGGCGCGATGTTCGCCGCACCGAGCACGCCGATTCGCAGCGGTGCGACCGCGGGTTCATTCATCAGGCCACCGTAATCGTTTATCCGGCAGTGGGCATCGTCACCGCCCGGCGATGAGCACCGCCGCCAGCGCCAATGCGCCCGGCAGCGCCTGCGCGAGGAGAATCCGCCGATTCGCGGTGGCCGCGCCGTACAGGCCCGCGATCACCACGCAGCTGGTGAAGAACACCAGCACACCGTGTCCGTCCTGCCTGCCCAGGATCAGGCCCCACACCAGTCCGGCCGCCAGAAACCCGTTGTACAGGCCCTGATTCGCCGCCAGCGGTTTGGTGGCGGCCGCCATCTCCGAATCGAATCCCGACAGCTGCCGGCCGGGGCCTTTATCCCACAGGAACATCTCCAGTACCAGGATGTAGCCATGTAGTACGGCCACCAGGGCGACCAAAATAGCGGCGACGATCCACATACGCGCTCCTCCGATTCAGGTGGTGACGACGAGTTTGCCCGTGGCGGTGCCGGATTCCATCACCGTATGCGCCTGCCGGATCTCATCGAGGGTGAAGGTACCGCTGATGGGAACCGTGGTGATGCCGTGCGCCACCGCGTCCAGGAACGATTGCAGCACCTCCGGCGGCAGATCACCGGCTTCGCCGCCGTAGGCCGCGAGCCGGACCCCGCGCGGCAGATAGCCGATGGGATAGAAGTTCTCGACCGTCCACTGGTTGGAGAGCATGCCGGTGAAACAGACGACACCGTGGAAAGCGGTGGCGCGCAAGGTGTCCGGCAGCGTCGGCGTCCCGATCAATTCCAGCGCGGTGTGCACCCCGCCGTCGACGAGCTCGCGCACCCGCGCGGCGATATCACCGTCGTCCAGGATCACGTGGTCGACGCCGATCCGATGCAGCGCCTCGGTCTTGTCCGGATTGCGGGTGGTGGCCAGCACGGTCATACCGCGCTGTTTGGCCAGCACCGCGGTGCACATGCCGATCGAGGAGGTGCCGCCGCGAATCAGAATGGATTGGCCGCGCTTGGCATCCAATCCGACGGTGAGCGAACCGTACGAGGTCTGCAACATCTCCGGCACCGCGCCCAGCACATCCCAGGGCAGATCACTGTGGAACGGGATCACCTGGGCGGCGGGTACGCAGGTGTATTCGGCATAGCCGCCGTCGAAGGTGCGGCCCATACCGCCCATCAACGTCACGACCTGCTGTCCGGGTTCGAATTCGCCGCCGGGACATTCCGCCACGACGCCCGTGGCCTCGATACCGAGCACTCGCGGGAAGATCACGCCGTCGGCCAGTCCGAGCCGCGTGTGCAGTTCGGAGCGATTCAGCCCGAACGCCTTGACTCGGATCAGCACCTGTCCGGCTTCGGGAACGGGGATGGGGAGGTCCCGGATATGCAGCGCATCGGGTGGTCCGGGTGCGTCGAGCACCACCGCGCGCATGGTCTCGGCCATTCGACGCCTTTCGATCACGAGCGAATGCGAATCGGTCCGGGCCCCCACATGCTATCGGTGCGGCACCGCTGTGGAGGGGATCACGCAACCGCGGTTTCAGTGAGTTCGGCTATCAATACGCTTTCTTAGCTACCTATCAGTAACTCATTCCTGGACACTTGACTAGCGGGCTTGTTATCTGGCCCGAATCCGAATCTCCGTCAGTGTTCGAGCAAGGAAAGCCTACGAAGTGATGAAGTTCAGCAAATTTGCCGCGACATCGGTCATGGTTATCGCGGCCCTCGGTATCAGCGCCGGAGCCGTGCACGCCGATCCCGCTCCCGCCCCGGTGGTCCCGGGCGCCTCGGACATTGTCGAGGGCCTCAACTCCGCGGTCGACGGCCTGGTGCCCGCCATTCACTGGAACGCCGCGATCGAGGGCGATTCGGTCGTGCTGACCACCGACGCGGGTGCGATGACCACCGAGAATGATCAGTTCCAGCTGCTCGACAACCACGGCGGCCTGGTCGCGGCCTTCCCGCTCGGTTTCATCAAGGATGGCCTGCAGTACCCGCTGAAGGCCGCCATCAACGGTCTGAGCGCGACCCTGACCCCGGATATGGATCCCGCCGCCGCGCGCCCGGTCGATCTGCCGATTCACCAGGCGACCCAGCAGAAGGCGTTCGATGACGCCGTAGGTGCCGCGGGCGCGCAGTTCGGCATCATCACCGCTATCGGAACGCTGATCGGCACCCTGGTCGGCGGTATCGGCGGCTGTGCGATCGGCGCGTTCCTCGGCACCCCGATTCTGCTGCCGGGCTGGCTGGGTGGTTGCGTCGCGGGCGCGCTCATCGGCATTCCGCTGGGTGCGGCCGCGGGCCTGGTCCTGACCGGTGTTCCGGCCGCGATCGTCATCGCCATCGGCTTCTTCCAGCGCGTCAACGATCCCGCGAACCAGTAGTACAGCCCGCTCCGCGGCACTCGGCCGGTACGCATCCTCGGATGTGTACCGGCCTTTGTTATGCACTGAGAGTTTGCTTATTACGGCCTGAAAAGACCGTTTGAACATGAACCGTAACCAAAACGTGCTTGACGACCCATTATCGCCATGATTTGGCAACACCTCGGCAACATAGAAAAACCATTCTATTCACCAGGTGCTCGACGAGGACCTGCTCCCCAAGACAGGGGTCCCGCCCGACGAAAGCGACGAGAAGTCATGCGTTTCAAGAAGTTCGCCGCCACCTCCGCTCTGGCCATCGCGGCCCTCGGCATCACCACCGGCACCAGCTATGCCGCCCCCGCCGACGCCGCCCCGGAAGCAGCGGCCATCCACTACGACGCCAAGATCGAAGGCGCGTCGGTGGTCCTGAAGACCGATATCGGTTCGCTGACCACCGAGGGTGATCAGTTCCAGGTGCGCGACACCCAGGGCGGCCTGGTCACCGCCTTCCCGCTGAACTTCATCAAGGACGGCCTGGCCTTCCCGATCGCGGCCCAGATCGACGGCAACACCGCGACATTGACCCCGAATATGGATCCGGCCGCGGCCCACCCGGCCGATCTGCCGCTGCAGAATGTCGCCAGCCAGGCGGATCAGGACTCGGCCTGGTCGGCCGCCTCCTCGCAGTTCGCGGTCATCACCGCCATCGGCACCATGGTCGGCACCCTCATCGGCGGCGTCGGCGGTTGCGCCATCGGCGCGTTCCTCGGCACCCCGGTGCTGCTGCCCGGCTGGATCGGCGGCTGCTTCGCCGGTGCGCTGGTCGGTATCCCGCTGGGTGCGGCCGCGGGCCTGATCCTGACCGGTGTTCCGGCCGCGATCGGCGTCGGCATCGGCTTCTTCAACCGCATCTCGGCCCCGTAAGCACGGCATCAGCGAAACAACTTCACGCACAACAGACTTCGGGCCGGATCGCATCAAGCGATCCGGCCCGAAGCCGCTGCGGATGTCCGATTATCAGGACTTGGCGCACACACCGTTCAGCAGAATGGTGGCGGTGCCGATGGAGGCGGCATCACCGTTCTTGAGCGCATCGGCGTACTCGGTGATGGCGGTGCGCTCCTGGCCGTCGGCCGGGATGGCCAGCAGCTGATCGGCGACACGGACCTCCAGGTCGTGATCCGGTCCGAGGGCCGTCACGCTACCCAGCACATCGGCCACCTGCGCGCAGGCGGGGGACTGGGCGGAGGCGGTGCCGGCGGGCAGCACCAGCAGGGCGCCGACGGCCGACACGGCCAGCAGGGTGGAGGGCAGAATCTTGCGCATACAGTTCACTCCCGGAAACTTCGGTGGCGGGTTTGCCAACTCGAGTTTGCCTGATGGTCGGGAGGAAAAGATCACAGCCCCGCGAAAATCTTTGCGAGGCTGTGTATTAGCGCAGGTGAGACGCTAGCGAGGCTTGCGTTGCAGCAGCGAGTCGCGAATCAGGACGACAGCCAGCAACACCGCGAAGGCGATCAGGAAGATGTATCCGGTGTGGCCGCTGCCCGAGGACGCGCCCTGCGGGCCCTCGAAGAGCATGCCGAGCAGGATCACGATGACGACCCAGCCCGCGGTGCGGAAGGTACGACGCGATTCGCCGCTCCATCCCCATGCGGCGGACGGAACCTCGGCGGTGTCGACCTTGGTGACGACATCGGCGCTGTGGACGGATTCCAGTTCCGTTGCGGCCACTTTCGCTCCTTATAGGCTCGAATCGAATGCTGGCTCATATCGTGACATACGACCCAGTGTCGTAGCCAGCAGGGTGGCGGTGGATACGGCATGTCACCGGATGGGGCAGGCGACAGGCGATTACGCGGCAGGAGAGAATAAGCGGGTGTCCGACGTTGTGAAGGTTCTGCTGCTGGGCAGCACGGGTTCGATCGGTACCCAGGCGCTGGAGGTGATCGCCGCCAATCCCGACCGGTTCGAAGTGGTCGGTTTGGCCGCGCGCGGTGGCAATACCGAATTGCTGGCACAGCAGATCGCCGCCACCGGCACCACCAATGTGGCGGTTGCGGACGCGGCGGCGGCGGCGAAACTCGGTGTGGCACTGGCCGGTCCGGATGCCGCGACCGAATTGGTGCGGCGCACCGACGCCGATGTGGTGCTGAACGCCCTGGTCGGTTCGCTCGGTTTGGAGCCCACCCTGGAGACCCTGCATTCGGGTCGGCGGCTCGCACTGGCCAATAAGGAATCACTGGTCGCGGGCGGTTCGCTGGTGACCCGCGCCGCCAAGCCCGGCCAGATCGTCCCCGTCGATTCCGAGCATTCGGCGCTGGCGCAGTGCCTGCGCGGCGGCCGCGCCGACGAGGTCGACAAGCTGGTGCTGACCGCCTCGGGCGGCCCGTTCCGCGGCTGGACCGCGGACATGCTGGAATCGGTGAATCCGGCCGAGGCCAAGACCCATCCGACCTGGTCCATGGGTCCGATGAACACCCTGAATTCGGCCTCGCTGGTCAACAAGGGCCTGGAGCTGATCGAAACCCATCTGCTGTTCGGCGTGCCCTACGACCGCATCGAGGTCACCGTGCACCCGCAGTCGATCGTGCACTCCATGGTCACCTTCCGCGACGGTTCCACCCTGGCCCAGGCCAGCCCGCCGGATATGAAACTGCCCATCGCGCTGGCCCTGGGCTGGCCGGATCGAGTGCCCGGCGCGGCCGCGGCCTGCGATTGGACCACCGCGTCGACCTGGACTTTCGAACCGGTCGACAATGAGGTCTTCCCCGCCATCGACCTGGCCCGGCGGGCCGGAACCGCGGGCGGCTGCGTGACCGCGGTCTACAACGCCGCCAATGAAATCGCCGTGCAGGCCTTCCTCGACGGGCTCATTCGATTCCCCGAGATCGTGCGCACGGTCGCGCGGGTCGTGGAGTCCGCCGACCGCTGGACCGCCGAACCCAGTACCTTGGACGAGGTGCTCGCGGCCGATGCGTGGGCGCGAGAAACCGCGCGCACGATCGTGCGCGGCTGACTGCAGGAGGGTTCGGTACCGCATGGTCTACGCGATCGGCTTCGCACTGTTCGCACTCGGTATCACCGTGTCGGTCGCGCTGCACGAATGCGGCCACATGTGGGCCGCGCAGGCGACCGGTATGAAGGTGCGCCGCTACTTCGTCGGCTTCGGCCCGAAGATCTGGTCCACCACCCGGGGTGAGACCGAATACGGCCTGAAGGCGTTGCCGCTGGGCGGTTTCTGCGATATCGCCGGTATGACCGCCCTCGATGAGCTCGAGCCCGAGGATCTGGATCGGGCCATGTACCGGCAGAAGACCTGGAAGCGCCTGGTCGTCATGTCCGGCGGCATCGCGATGAACTTCCTGCTCGGCTTCCTGCTCATCATGCTGCTCGCGGTGGTGTGGGGACTGCCGCGGTTCGATCAGCCGCCCGCCACCCAGCTGGGCGCGATGAACTGCGTGCAGAGCCAGGGGCCGGATCAGAAGTACCTGCCCTGCACCGGTGAGGGCCCGGCGCAGCGCGCGGGCCTGCAACGCGGTGACATCGTGACCGCGGTCAATGGCACCAAGATCAAGACCTGGGAGGACTTCAGCGCCCAGACGCAGAAGCAGACCGGGCCGTTCACCTACACCATCGAGCGCGACGGCAAGACCCTCAGCATTCCGGTCACCCCCGAACAGGCCGTGATCTATCCGACCAAGGACGGCGCGCCCAAGACCGTCGGCAAGGTCGGCGTCGGCCATGACATCTACCTCCCGGTGAAGTACGACTTCCTCGCCGCCATTCCGGCCTCGGCCGCGTTCACCGGTGAAATCGGGCTGCGCACAGTGCAATCGCTGGCGCAGATGCCCGCCAAGGTGGTCGATCTGTGGCATGCGGTCACCGGCGGCGAACGCGATCCGGAGACCCCGGTCTCGGTCTACGGCGCGAGCAAGATCGGTGGCGAGACCGCCGAACACGGGCTGTGGTCGCTGTTCGTGCTCACCCTGGCGAGCCTGAACTTCTTCCTCGGCGCCTTCAACCTGCTGCCGCTGCTGCCCCTGGACGGCGGTCATATGGCGGTCGTCATCTACGAGAAGATCCGCAATGTGCTGCGCGGCCGCAAGGGCCTGCCTGACGGGCCGCCGGTGGATTACCTCAAACTGCTACCCGCCACCTACGTGGTGGTGGTGATCGGCGGCGCGTACATGGTGCTGACCCTGGTCGCCGATATCGTCAACCCGGTCAAGCTCTTCCCCTGACGGTCCGTGCCAATCGCGTAGCGGCCGAACGGCATTGTCGCCCGTTATCGGTAAGGTTGCCGTGGGGCAGCCGTTGAGCTCGGGGTGGGGATAGCGTTCACCGAAGTACCTGGCGCAGTGGATGTCTCGACATTGTCTGCGTGAGAGAACGGTGTTTGCGTCGTGGAGTTGACGCGTGGAGCGAACGCGCCGGTGAATTCGGCCGCGGTATCGCTGGTGCTGCGGTGGGGTTCGGGCCGCGAGGTGGATCCGCAGGCCCTGCTGCTGGATGAGAGCGGAAAGATCCGGGGCAACGACGATTTCGTCTTCTTCAACGCGCCCCGGCATCCCTCGGGAGCGGTGGTGCTGGAGGAAGCCGCTTCGGGCACCGCCACCATGCGCCTGACCCTCACCGCCATCGAACCGGCGGTGCACAAGGTCGTCATCGCGGGATCCGTTGAGCAGGGCTCATTTCGGGATATCGACGCCCTGACCCTGACCGTCCGCGATACCGGCGGCGTCCTGCTCAGCTACCCGCTGCACGGCTCCGACGCGGTCACCGCCATGGTGCTCGGCGAGTTCTATCGTCGCGGCGGCGACTGGAAATTCCGCGCCGTCGGCCAGGGCTGGAGCAGCGGATTGCGCGGCCTCGCAGAGGAATTCGGCGTCGAAGTCGACGACGAACCCGCCCCCGCGGAGGCGATCAGCCCGCCGCCCGTGACGCCCACACCGCCGCCGCCCGTGCCTGATATGCCCGCCGGATGGTATTCCGCCCCAGGTGATCTCACGCGTCTCCGCTGGTGGAGTGGTACGGCGTGGACCGAGGACTACCGCCCGGCCTTCCCCGTCGACGATCCCGCCACCTGTCCCCGGTGCGGGCGGCCCCGGCATGTGCCGCGCTTCGGTGGCGGCGGCCCGGCCGCCTGCCGCTGGTGTGAGGCGGAGGTGAACGGTCTGCTGGAGTCGTGGCGCGGTCGGGTGTGGCAGGTGCTGGCCACGGGCGGCCCGAGCGGCCCGGCCTGGGACGAAGCCTGGTCCATGCTGCGCTTCCACCTCATCGACGAGTCCACCGGACGAGAAGCGTTGCGGCCCCTGGCCATTGCCCACCTCGAACGCGTGGTGGCCTTCGCCTTCGCGGACGGTGAGATCGATCAGAGCGAACTCGAGGATTTCGAGCGCACCATCACCACCTTGCGGATATACACCGACCTCGGCATGGCCGCGCAGCATATCGAGGGCCTGCGGCAGCGCATGCTGCGCGGGCGCGCGCTGACCCAGGTGAAGGTCGGCGACCTGCCGCGCGTCGAGCGCCCGGACTTGCACCTGGAGGCCGACGAGTTGCTCTACCTCGATGTGAACGCCACGCAGATCCGCTATCTGGCCAGCGGTCCCAAGCAGGCGTCCGGCCGTCTGATCGGCAGTAGCAAGAAGTTCCGTTTCGTCGGCGACGGCGCGGGCGTGGAATTGTCCTGGGCCAAGATGGTCGCCGTTCGCCACGAGTACGACACCGTCGTCATCCAGGCCACCACCGCGCGCGGCGGCGGTACCTATCGTGTCCCCGACGCCGAGTACGTGGCCGCGGTGCTCGAGGGTGCGCTGCGGGTGGCCAAGCGCCTGGTGCTGGCTCCGGGCCAGCGCGATTCGCGCGCGGTCCCGCAGGATGTCAAGGCCCGGGTCTGGCAGCGTGACGGCGGCAGATGCCAGCAGTGCGGTGACAACCGGTACCTGGAGTTCGACCACATCATCCCGTGGAGTCAGGGCGGGGCGACAAGTGTGGAGAACCTGCAGATCCTGTGCCGCAAGTGCAATCAGCAGAAGGGTGCGCGCATCTAGCCGGGTTCAGGCCGTCAGCTCACCGAGCAGTTGACGGCACAGCCGGTCCGCGCGCCGGGTGGTTTCGGGCTGCCGGAATTCGGGTGTGAGTGAAAGCACCTGTGCGCAGGCGGTGTCGATATCGATGAGATGCCCCACCGATACGAATACCGGTTTGACGTTGCTGCGAGTGCGCAGCGCCCGCCCCACCACCTCGCCGTCGATGCGGATATCGGTCCACGACCCGCGTTCGCCCCCGGGCGTCTCGTATTCGCCCCACGCGTTCTTGGCCACCCCGAGCGTCGGTATCCCGGCGAGCAGCCCGATATGGCAGGCGAACCCGAATCGTCGCGGATGCGCCAGCCCCTGACTGTCGCAGATAATGAGATCCGGTGTGACACCGAGGTTTTCGAACGCCTCCAGCGTGGTGGGCAATTCGCGGAAGGCCAGCAGGCCCGGAACATACGGAAAATCGGTGGTTCCCCGCGCGGTCGCCGTCGCCACGGTCTCCAACGTTTCCGCGTCCAGTACGACTATGGCCGCGACCACATTGCCGTCATCGTCGTAGGCTGAATCCAGTCCCGCGATCGTGCGAAAGTCCGGCGCTGCGGGGTTGCTCGCGATGATCCGGTCGCGCAGTCGATCTTGCAGCGCCATCGCGTCTTCGGCTGAACGCGGCCAGGGATCGATGTTCGCTACCTTCACTTTTCGAAACGTATACCTTCTCGCCGTCTGCAACGAATACAACCTGTAGGCCCCGGCCCGAATCCGAGCCGCTGCCCGGGCGCAGGTACCCTTGTCGCCGCCGTCACAGGGCGACCGGTATCCGTGCCTCGGTAAGCTCGGGACCGGAACGGGTGAGCACAAGACGAAAGTAGGCAACTGATCGTGAGCAGTGCCATCGCATTGGGGATGCCCGCCGCACCCGCGGCAGTCCTCGCGCCCCGGCGCAAGACCCGTCAGTTGATGGTGGGCAAGGTCGGCGTCGGTAGCGAATTCCCGATTTCCGTGCAGTCCATGACCACCACCAAAACCCACGACGTGAACGCCACCCTGCAGCAGATCGCGGAACTCACCGCGTCCGGCTGTGACATCGTGCGCGTCGCGTGCCCGCGTCAGGAGGACGCGGACGCGCTCGCGATCATTGCCAAGAAGTCGAAACTTCCCGTCATCGCCGATATCCACTTCCAGCCCAAGTACATCTTCGCCGCCATCGACGCGGGATGTGCTGCGGTACGGGTGAATCCGGGCAATATCAAGGAGTTCGACGGCCGCGTCGGCGAGGTCGCCAAGGCCGCCGCCGCCGCGGGCATCCCGATCCGCATCGGCGTCAATGCCGGTTCGCTGGATAAGCGCATGCTGGAGAAATACGGCAAGGCCACCCCCGAGGCCCTCGTGGAGTCGGCGCTGTGGGAGGCCAGCCTGTTCGAGGATCACGGCTTCGGCAATATCAAGATCTCGGTCAAGCACAATGACCCGGTCGTGATGGTGGAGGCGTACCGCCAGCTGGCCGCGCAGTCCGATTACCCGCTGCACCTCGGTGTCACCGAGGCCGGTCCGGCCTTCCAGGGCACCATCAAGTCCGCGGTGGCGTTCGGTGCGCTGCTATCGGAGGGCATCGGCGACACCATTCGCGTCTCGCTGTCCGCCCCGCCGGCCGAGGAGATCAAGGTCGGCGATCAGATTCTGCAATCGCTGAACCTGCGTCCGCGCAAGCTGGAGATCGTCTCCTGCCCGTCCTGCGGTCGCGCCCAGGTCGATGTCTACACCCTGGCCAACGCCGTCAGCGCGGGCCTCGAGGGGATGGAAGTGCCGTTGCGCGTGGCCGTCATGGGCTGTGTCGTGAACGGTCCGGGTGAGGCCCGCGAGGCCGATCTGGGTGTGGCCTCCGGTAATGGCCGCGGTCAGATCTTCGTCAAGGGCGAGGTCATCAAGACCGTGCCCGAACACCTCATCGTCGAGACCCTGATCGAGGAGGCCATGCGCATCGCCGAGGAGATGGGTGAGGCCGCCGGGACCGGTTCTCCCGTCGTCAGCGCCGGATAAACCCCAGGTCGACGCGCGGCCAACGGCGATAGTGCGGCACGTTTTGAGAAGTTCTGGCAGGCTGTGAACGTGCGGAGTGTGCTGGAGCCGACTCGCCGGAGCAAGAACTCCGGAGCCCAACAGCTCGCGAACCGCGATCTGACACAGGTTTTACGCGTCCTCGACGCCGATCCGGTGGCGAGTTGCATGGTGGCGGCCCGGCTCCAGGAGTACGGGCTCGACTCCCGCGGCGCGTACGGCGAACTGTGGAGTCGCGGCGGGCCGGGTACCTCGCTGTGCTTCTCGGGTGCGAATCTGGTGCCGCTGCGCGGCGGCCGGGCCGATCTACGGGCCTTCGCCGAGCGGGCGGTGCGCGGTCCGCGCGCGTGCTCGTCGGTGGTGGGCCGCCGCGAATTGGCGCTGCCGCTGTGGGAGCAGCTCAGCGAGCACTGGGGTCCGGCGCGGGAATTGCGCGCCGATCAACCGCTGCTGGCTCTGGACAAGACCGCGACCGTCGCGCCCGATCTCCGGGTGCGACGGGTGCGTCCGGAGGAGTTGGACCGCTATCTGGTCGCCGCGGTGGCCATGTTCACCGAGGAGATCGGTGTCGATCCGCGCGCCGGGGACGGTGGCCGCAGCTATCGCCGCCGGGTGGCGGGCCTGATCGAATCCGGCCGGGCCTGGGCGCGTTTCGAGGACGGTGAGGTCGTCTTCAAGGCCGAGGTGGGCGCGCTGTCGCGGCGCACCGGGCAGATCCAGGGTGTCTGGGTGCATCCCGAACATCGCGGAATCGGCGTCGGCACCTCGGGTACGGCCGCGGTCGCGAATGTCGTTGTGGCGTCCGGTCGTACCGCGAGTCTGTACGTGAACTGCTACAACGAGGTCGCGCGCCGTGCCTACGCGAAGGTCGGCTTCCGGCAGATCGCGACATTCGCGACAGTGCTGCTCGACTGAACCGATCCCCGTGATGTTGTGATGTTTCAGTGAAAACTGTTCGGCCCCAGTGTGTCGAGCGTGTTTGCCGATAGTTGGCTCTACTATCTGTGCCGATGTCCACACGGGTCTTCACCATGCTGATCGCCGCCGCGATCTCGGTTGCCGCGGTGGGTTGCTCGTCGGGTCCGCAGGGACCGGTGCAAACCGCCGACGCCTTCCTGCAAGCCTTCGCCGAGCATGAGGTCGCCACGGCCGCCGACCTCACCAGCCAGCCCGAAAAGGCCGCTCCCGCACTGAATTCGGCCTGGGATCAGCTACAGGCCGAACAGCTCGTCGCGCATACCGGCGATACCCGCGTCACCGGCGACACCGCCACCGTCGACTACAGCTACGAGTGGCATCTGCCCAAGGATCGCGTCTGGTCCTACAGCGGCCAATTGCAGATGGGCCGCAGTGAGGGCAAGTGGTCGGTGCGCTGGACCTCGGCGAATATCCATCCGCAGCTGGGCAATACGCAAACGTTGCAATTGCGCTCCATCCCCGCGCCCCGGGCCAGGGTGAACGAGCGCTCCGGCAGTGATGTGCTGGTGCCGGGCGCGGTCTATCGCGTGGTGTTCAATCGTGGCGCGTCCTCGAACCCGGTCGCGGTGAGCGCCGCGCTGGCGAATGCCCTGCGGCAGTTCGACGAACGCCTCACCCCCGAGGGCATTCTCGCCGCCGCCCGCAAGGCCGACGGCGGCTACACCGTCGAGGTGCTCTCGGAATGGGAGTACCAGCAGGTGAGCAATGATCTGGTCGGTCTGTCCGGTGTCAGCTTCGGCCGCCAGTGGGATCTGGTGCCCACCGATCGCACCTTCGCCCCCGATCTGCTCACCCAGATCCGCAAGACCGTCATCGACGAGGTGGACGGTAAGGCGGGCTGGAATGTGGTGACCGTCAACGCCAATGGCGGTGACACCGATGTGCTCAAGGAGGTGGAACCGCAGACCTCGCCGTCGTTCTCGCTGAGCGTGGATCGCAATATCCAGAATGCCGCGCAGCGGGCGGTGGACCTGCGCGAGGATCAGGCCATGATGGTGGTGCTGCAACCCTCCACGGGCGCGATTCTGGCCATCGCGCAGAACGAGGCCGCCGATGCCGACGGTCCGGTCGCAGCCTCGGGTCTGTATCCGCCGGGCTCGACCTTCAAGACGGTCACCGCGGCCGCCGCCATGACCGCGGGCAACGCCACCCCGGACACCGTGGTGCCGTGCCCGAGTCAGATTGTGGTTGGGGACCGCACGATTCCCAACTACAACCTCTTCAGCGTCGGCGATGTGCCGATGGCCACCGCCTACGAGCGCTCCTGCAATACCGCGTTCGCGCGGATCGCCTCGGAGTTGGGCGGACAGGATCTGCGCACGGCGGCGGCCGCGCTGGGCATCGGCCCGGACTACACCGTGGTGGGTCTGCCCACGGTGTCGGGTTCGGTGCCGCAGGACGATGATCTGGTGCAGCGCGCCGAGGACGGTATCGGTCAGGGCAAGGTGCTGGTGAGCCCGTTCGGCCTGGCCATGGTGGCGGCCACGGTCGCGAACGGTGCGGCGCCGGTGCCGTATCTGATCTCGAATCATCCGACCGAGATCAAGGGCGATCGCCCGGCACTGAGTCCGGAGGTGATCAATGGTCTGCGTTTGATGATGCGCAAGGTGGTGCTCGGTGGCACCGCCGAGCGCATCGCCGATCAGGGCGAAGTCTACGGCAAAACCGGTGAGGCCGAGGTGGAGGGTGGTTCACACGCCTGGTTCATCGGTTATCGCGGCGATATGGCGTTCGCGACGCTGGTGGTGCGCGGTGGCAGTTCCGACAATGCGGTGGCGGTGACCAGGGATATGCTCACGGCCCTGCCCGCGGGGTATTGAGCGCTGCCTACGGGGTATTCGAGCGGCCGGTGTGGCGGACTCAGCGATCGGCCGGCGTGGGCGCGATGTGCACGCAGGCGGATGGCTGAATCTCCCCCAGGGCGGTATCGGTGACGTAGCGCTGCGCGGCGAGCGTCTGCCCGGTGGGGGGTCCGGCGGTGGAGGCGTCGCCGAGAACTTCCGTGACCGCGGCTCCGGTGAGGATCATGCCCGCGGTGGTGAGTAGCAGGAGTGCCGAACGTTTCATGTCCAACTCCCTTGTTTAGGGGATGAGTCTGGCCACCCGAACGGTCAGTTTCGGATAGCCGGTGCTCATGAGGGTTGGCTGACTGTTTGCCACCGACAGAAACGGTAATCCGGCGGACATATAGGACGCAACCCGTAAGAGTGATCCCGCACACTTGTCGAAACACAGTGCGCCAGGTCACCGTGATGTTGGACGTGAAAGAAATCCGTTAATTCTCCCGGTGCATGGTCGCCGCGAGATGATGCTGCAGCGGTTGCTCGACCGCCGCCATGCGCAGCGTATAGCTCAGGGTGTCACCGGCCAGGGTGATGCTACGGCCCAGTGCCGTCACGGATTTGGCGCTGGAGCTGCGCCCGATGGTCGTCGAATCGAGTTCGATGCGCAGGCCCTCGTCATCGGCGACCAGGCTGCCCTCGCAGATCTCGGTGATACCGGTCGGATGCGCCAGGATCAGTTCGACCCGATCGTCCGGCAGCGCGCGCAGGTATCCGGTCTCGCTGTGCATCGGGCGGCTGCCGTCGGCGGCGCGGGTGCGCTGGCGATAGGTGAGGAAGGGCCGGCCGACATGGCCGAAGTGCACTTCCTCCAGATAATCGAAGGTCTCGATCGTCGGGTACTCACCCTGTCCGCGGCCGCGCCAGGTGCCGAGCAGTGGCGCGAGGTGTGCGATATCCGGGTGGGGCGCGATGGGTGATTGGGGTTCGAGCACGGCGGCCAGCATAGTGCGCCGGGCCCGCTCCGGCTGCCGGTCGGCGCGCCGGGTCGCGGGTATTTCCGGAAAGGGGTCTGGATCAGGACATTTCGCCGCTCAGCGGCGACTTGCCCGGCGATAACCGTAGGCAGCGGGGACGGCGAAGACGATGATCATGCCGACCGACCAGAGCACCGTGAGCAGGAGCGGCCGGGCCAGTGCGCCGCCCTCGGCCAGGGCGCGCATGGAGTCCACCGCCACGGACATCGGCTGATTGCGCACCACCGGTTGAATCCAGTTGGGGTACGCGCCCAGCGGGACGAAGCCGGTGCTGAAGAACATCAGCAGCGAGGACAGCAGCGCCACGCCCTCGACCAGGGTGGATTTGGCCGTGAACACCGCGATCGCGGTGACCATGGTGGCGAAGGCCAGCCCGAACAGCACCGGCAGCCACAGGAACGCGAACGCGGCCAGCGGACCCTCGTGGAAGCGGAAGCCGAGCAGCATGCCGAACGCGATGATGATGATGGTCCCGCAGAAGATGCGGCAGCCCTCGGCCAGAATTCGCGCCGCGAGCCCGGACCCGCGATGCACCGGCAGCACCCAGAACCGCGCGAGCAGTCCGGCATCGCGTTCACGCCCGAGCATGACGCCGCTGGCCACGGTGCCCGACAGCGCGCCGACCAGTGTCACCATCGGGGTGGACCCGTACAGCGCGCTGTGCCCGGAGAACTTCTGAATCTGGCTGCCGACAACGATATTGAGCATGAGCAGCAGCAGGCACGGCACGATCAGCGTCTCCAGCAGCGTGATCGGATCGCGTGCCCAGCGCAGCAGCAGGCGCTGGGTCTGAATCCAGGTGTGCCGCAGCAGCGCCGGGACCGAGGCTTCCCGGACGCGGATGAAATCGGTGGTATCGCGTTCGGCGAGGGTGGTTTCGACGGACATGTCACGACCTCTTCGTATTCAGCCGGACGGTGAAGTACAGCGAGACCACGATGATGGCCGCGGCCCACAGCAGCGGCGGTGTCATCAGCGACCAGGTGACCGCACCGGCATTGCCGCGGGTGTCACCGCCCAGGGCGCGCAGCCCGTAGGCGAATTGCGAGACCGGCTGATTGCGCACGAAAGCCTGTACCCAGTGCGGGAATTGGGTGGCGGGCGCGAGTCCGGTGGAGAGCATGCCGAGAATCAGCGGCGGTAGCACCAGCATCTGCGTGGTGGCCTCCGGACTCTTGGTGACGGTGCCGATGACATCCGCGCCGAGGCTGAACGCGATGCCGATGAGCATGGCGAACGCCAGGAAGCCGATGGTGTTGGCGGTGCCCGCGTGGAAGTGGAAGCCGATGAAATGAATGCTCACCAGTGCCGAGGCCAGGCCCACCACCATGCGGAAGGCATTGGCGGACATGCGCGCCGCGGTCGGGATGAGCGGATGCATGGGCATGGCGTCGAAGCGCCGGTCCAGTCCGGAGACCATATCGGTGGCGGCCCGGAAGGCGGCCGAGATGGCGGTGAACGCCGCGGCCTGGAGTATGACGATCGGTGCCATGAATTGCGCGTAACTGCTGAATCCCGTTCCGGCGAAAGTCATTACGCGATTGAGCGGGATGTAGAAGCTGGCGGTGAAGGTGATCGGCGCGAGCACCGCGGTGATCATCTCACCGGTGGTGATGGCGGGCACGATGAGCCGCACGGTGAGCACCCACCACTGCCGTAGCGTGTCCGGGGTGGCGCGGACGCTGGTGAGCCAGGCGTCCCGGCTGGCGGCCACGGCGGTCATGACCGGCCCTGTTCATCGGTGTCGGACTTCTCGGTGAGATGTCCGGTGAGCGAGAGGAATACCTCGTCCAGCGAGGGGCGGCGCAGTGCGATATCCACCAATTCCATTCCGGCGCTGTCGAGTCGGCGCAATGCCTCGGCGAGGGTTTTCGCGCCTTCGGGGGCGGGGATGGCGAGCCGGTCCACATCACCGCTGAGCAGTGCGTCGCGGTTGGCGTCCGGGAACAGATCGCCGAGCGCCTCGGCGATGGCGGGCAGTTCCTGAATGCGCAGCGGCACGATCTCGCAGTAGCTGCCGCCGGTGCGGGCCTTGAGTTCATCGGCGGTGCCGCTGGCGATGACGACGCCGTGGTCGATGACGATGATCCGATCGCAGAGCGCGTCGGCCTCTTCGAGGTACTGGGTGGTGAGCAGGGTGGTGATGCCGTGTTTGCGGAAGCCGCCGACCAGATCCCACACCCCTTGGCGGCTACGGGGATCCAGTCCGGTGGTGGGTTCGTCCAGGAACACCACCTCGGGCCGCACCACCAGTCCGCAGGCGATATCGATGCGCCGCCGCATACCGCCGGAGTAGGTGCCGACCCGGCGGGTGGCGGCGGCGCTGAGATCGAATTCGGAGATGAGTTCATCGGCGCGGCCGCGGGCGGCGCGTTTGCGCAGTCCCATCAGCCGCCCGAACATGACCAGGTTCTCGTATCCGCTCAACGCGTCGTCGAGGGCGGCGAATTGGCCGGTGAGCATGATGCTGCGGCGCACCTCGGCGGCCTCGGTGGTGACATCGTGCCTGGCCACGGATGCCCGCCCGGCATCGGGTGCGATGAGCGTGGACAGGATATTGACGGTGGTGGTCTTACCCGCCCCGTTGGGTCCGAGGATGCCGAGCACCTCGCCGGGTGCGGCCTTGAAGGTGATGCCGCGCAATGCTTTCACGGCTCCGAAGGATTTCTCGACGCCTTCGACGATGACGCCGTCGGCCGCGCTGTCGGTGGTGGTCACGGTTGCTCTCCCAGGTGTTCGTCGAGAAGGTGTTCGTCCAGGACCCGGGCGATTTCCGCGAGCGCGTGCGGCGCGGTCAACTCCTCGTGGCCGACTTCGATGTCGTGGTTGGTGATGCGGCCGGTGATCCAGGGTCGCCAGCCGGTCGGCCCGAAGATGTCCGACTGCTCCGCGGTGGCGCTGAAATACAGTGCGTCGCCGTGGAATACGGGTCGTTGATAGCCGGTTCGGGTGCGGGCGGAGGCGTTGTAGGAGGCCGCCATGCGTTCCAGGGTGAGCGCGTCGACCAGCGAAACCCCGCCCATGCGTTCGCGGATGAGATCGGCGGCCTCCTGCGCGGTGGCCTCGGCGGGCATATCGGTGATGCCGAAGACCGAGCCGAAGGCGGCGACGAATGAACCGGCGGTGAGCCTTTCGATGCTGTCGCCGTCGATATCGGTGTGGTCGGCATCGAGCAGGGTGAGCACCCCGATCTCCGCGCCCGCCGCCTTCAGTTTCGCTGCGACGGCGTGCGCGATGAGCCCGCCGAAGGACCAGCCGAGCAGGTGGTACGGGCCTTCGGGTTGCAGGCGGCGGATTTCGCGGGCATAGCGCTCGGCGAAATCGTCGATGCTGCGGGCGTGCGGTTCCCCGGACAGGTCGGGGGCCTGCAAACCGTAGATGGGCCGTCCGGGCCGCAGCAGTTCGGCCAGGCCCAGATAGGTCCAGGCGATACCGGAGGACGGGTGGATGCAGAACAGTGCGGGCTGATCGCCGCCGGGGCGGATGGGCAGCACCACGTCCAGGCCGAGTCCCGGCGTCGAATCCGGTTGTGCGGCAGCCAGTGCCGCGAGCGCCTGTTCCTCCAGGTAGCGCTGTTCGGCCTCGGCCGCGATCTTGGCCTCCGGTGTTTCGGCGAAACGCGCTGCGGCGGTGAGGGCTTCGATCCACAGCCAGGCCAGGGTGGCGACCCGCGCCCGGGTGAGCAGCGTGCCGGGATAGGTGAAGGTGGCCTGTAGCCGATCGCCCGACACCACGGCGTTGATCTCGATTTCGGTGGTCACCGGCACCTCGGGATGTTCGGTGGCGTGCAGATCGCCGAATTCCTCGGTGGGCAGCCAGCCGAGCCCTTCCAATCCGGCCGGGATATCGGCGGTGGCGTAGCGGCCCAGGTAGTTGAAGCCGATCCGGCCCGGAACCCGTTGCGGCAGTTGGGCCGCGGTGTCCTGGTTGAGGTACCGCAGCTGTCCGAAGCCGATGCCCCTGTCCGGTATCGCCAGCAGCTGATGCTTCACCGCGCGAATGGCGTCGCCCATGGCCGGGCCGCCGTCGATGGCATCGTCGATATCGATATCGGGCAGATCCAGCCGCACCGGATACAGCGTGGTGAACCAGCCCATGGTGCGGGACAGATCCGCGCCGGGAATGATCTCCTGCTGCCTGCCGTGCCCTTCCATACGCAGCAGTACCGATTCCTCATCGGACCGGGTGCGCCAGCGCCGGACGGCGAGTGCGAGGGTGGTCAGCAGCGCGTCCTCCACACTGCCGCCGAAGAGTGTGGGGAGCGTGGTGAGCAGGGCGTTGGTCACCTCGGCGTCCGCTTCCACATCGACCGCGCGCACGGTGTGCACCTGATCGATGCCCGGATCGAGTTCGCGGCGGCCGATGAGTGGATCGGGTGTGGCGGCCAGTTCACGCCAGTGCGCGAGTTCGGCGACGCGGGTATCGCTGTACGCCTCCTCGTGCAGGGCGTGTGCCCATCGGCGCATGGAGGTCCCCGTGGCGGGGAGCATGGGTTCCGCACCACCGGAGATCTGAGCCCAGGCGGCGATCAGATCGGGAATCAGAATTCGCCAGGACACACCATCTATTACGAGGTGGTGGGCCACCAGGATCAATCTTCCGGAGCGACCGGTCGGTCCGGCCGGGTCCAGCCACACCAATTGCAGCAGTGTCCCGGCGGCCGGATCGAGCCGGCTCATGGCCGAATCGAGCTCGGTCCGGGCGTACTCGCGCAGTTCGGAACTGCCCGCGGCATCGAATTCCACCCGGTAGAGCAGCGCGTCCACATCGACCGCACCGGGTTCGCGGGTCTCCAGCCACCACGCGCCGTCCTCCTCGCGCAGGCGGGCGCGCAACATATCGTGCTGATCGACCACCGCGCCGACGGTGGCGACCACCTGTTCGCGGGTGATGCCCGCGGGCATCTCCAGTACGGCCGTCTGCGCGAAGCGGTTGAAGTCGCCGCCGCGCTCGAGCATCCAGCGCATGATCGGCGTCAGCGGGAATTCACCGACACCGCCGCCGGGCAGTTCCTCGAGGACCACGGTCTCGCCCGCCTCATCGGCGAGCGCGGCCAGGGCCGCCACCGTGCGATGTTCGAAGATCTGCAACGGGGTGAGCTCGAGTCCGTGCAGTCGTGCCCGGGACACCAGCTGGATCGCGAGAATACTGTCGCCGCCCAGGGCGAAGAACGAATCGTGCACGCCCACCCGATCGCGGCCGAGCAGTTCGGCCACGATGGCGGCGAGCGCGGTCTCGGTCGCGGTGGTGGGTGCGCGGTATTCGGTCTCGGCCTCGAAAACCGGCTCCGGCAAAGCCTTTCGATCGAGTTTGCCGACCGCGTTGAGCGGGATGGCGTCCAGCACCACGAAGGCCGACGGGACCATATAGCCGGGTAGCGCATCGGCCGCATGGGCGCGCACCGCCGCGATATCGAGCGTGGCACCCGGTTCGGGCAGCAGGTAGGCGGCCAGCGCCGTCGCCCCGCCCGGGCCCGGAACACCCAGTGTCACGGCGAATTCCACGTTCTCGGCGCGGTTCAGCACCGCATCGATCTCACCGAGTTCGATGCGCTGACCGCGCACCTTCACCTGGAAATCGGTGCGGCCCAGGTACTCCAGCCGGGGCGCGGTCAGCGCACCGGTCCACCGCACCAGATCGCCGGTGCGATACATGCGCTCGCCTCGAACACCGTAGGGATTGGCGACGAAGCGCGCCGAGGTGAGTCCGGGCCGCCGGTGATAGCCGCGCGCCAGCGCCGGACCTGCGAGATACAGCTCACCGGCCACACCGAGCGGCACCGGGCGCAGCCGGTCGTCGAGTACCAGGGTCGCCGCACCGCGAATCGGATGTCCGATGGTGACCGGCTGATCCGCGCGCAATGGATCGGACGTCGTTGCCCAGATGGTGAATTCGGTCGGGCCGTACAGGTTCACCAGCATGCGGCCCGACGCCCACCGGCTCACCAGATCCGGTCCGATGGCCTCACCCGCGACCGCGAGCACCCGCACACTCGGCACCGCCGCCGGGTCCATGGTGGCCAGCGCCGACGGTGTGATCACCAGGTGCGTGACCCGCTGTGCGGCAATGAGTTCGGCCAGCGCGTCACCGCCGAATACATCGGGTGGCGCGACCACCGCGGTGCCGCCGGAACCGAAGGCCATGAGCGCCTCGAACGCGGAGGCGTCGAAACTCGGTGAGGCGACCTGCAATACCCGCGAATTCGCGTTGAGCCCGAGCATATGCTGCTGTGCGCGAACGAGATCCGCGATCCCGCGATGCGAGACCGCGACGCCCTTGGGCGTACCGGTCGAGCCGGAGGTGTAGATGAGCCAGGCCGGATGATCGGGATGGATCTCGCGGTCGGTGGAATACCAGCCGGATTCGATGGCGGCCCAGCGTGATTCGGACGCACCCCAGCCGCCCGCACCACCCTGATCGCCCACGGGGTCCAGGGTCAGCCAGAACACGGTATCGGGCAGCACCGCGCGGTGTGCGGGCGTCGTGAGACCCAGTACGGCTCCGGAATCGGTCAGCATGTGGTCGATGCGATCGAGCGGATGACGCGGATCGATCGGCAGGAAGGCCGCCCCGGTCTTGGCGGTGGCCAGCAGTGCGATCAGGAGTTCGGCGCTGCGCGAAATAGCCAGCGCCACCACGGTTTCCACGCCCGCCCCGGCCTCGGCCAATCGCGCGGCCAGCTGTTCGGCGGCGTCCTCCAGTTCGCCGTAGGTGAGGGTGCGCCCGTCCGCGACGATGGCGGGCCGCTCCGGAGTGAACGCCGATGCGGTGGTGAGCAATTCGGCCAGCGTGCCGGTCGCACCGCCGCGCGGTCCGCGCAGCGGCACCAGTGCGGCGCGTTCGCCCGCCCCCAGCAGATCGATATCGGAGATGCGGATATCCGGATCGGCGGTAATCGCCTCGAGCAGTTGCTCCCACCGTGAGATCAACTGTGCGGCGGTGGTTCGATCGAACAGATCGGTGGCGTAGGTGAGCGTGCCCTCCAGCCCCTGCGGAGTCGAACCCGCGCGGGGATCGCGCAGATCGAAGGTCAGATCGAACTGCGAGGTATCCCGGTCGAAGGGTTCGACCGTGACCCGCAGCCCCGGGAAGTCCAGCTCGGGCAGACTGAAGTTCTGGAGCGACAGCGATACCTGGAACAGCGGATGGTGCGCGGTCGAGCGCGGCGGGTCGAGCACCTGCACCAGCCGCTCGAACGGCACATCGGCATTCGCGAAGGCATCGAGGTCCGAAGTCCGCACGGCGGCGAGGAATTCACGGAATCCGAGGCCCGGATCGACCGGAGTTCGCAGTGCCAGGGTGTTCACGAACATGCCGACCAGATCGTCGAGCGCGGCATCACCGCGCCCCGCCACGGCGGTGCCGATCAGCACATCCGATGTTCCCGCCAGTCGGGACAGCAGCACCGCGAGCGCGGCGTGCACCACCATGAACAGGCTGGATTCGTTCTCGGTGGCCAAAGCGGTGAGAGCGCTGTGCGTTTCGGGTCGCACGATGAACGGCAGATCCGCACTGCGCATGGTCTGCGCCGCCGGGCGCGGCCGATCGGTGGGCAGCTCCAGCACATCCGGCGTGGCCGCGAGACGTTCGCTCCAGAATCGAATCTGCTGTGCGGCGGTCGATTCCGCGTCCTGTTCATCACCGAGCAGCTCCCGCTGCCACAGTGAGTAATCCGCGTACTGCACCCGCAGCGGCGGCAGCGCCTGGCTCGCCCCGCTGACCCGCGCGAGATACGCCGCCATCAGATCGGTGGCCAGCGGAGCCATCGAGGTGCCGTCCGCGCTGACGTGATGCACCACCAGTGCCACGACGTAGGTATCGCCGGATCCGTGGTGCGCGTCTGCCTTCGGAGCATTCGGAGCGGGAGCCGCGCCAACCTCCGACGTCTCGGACTCGGGCGCGGCGGCATCGGTGACATGGAACAGCCCGACGCGGAGCGGAGCTTCTCGCGTCAGGTCGAACCCGGTGCCGGTGACCTCGGCGATCCGCTCGGCGAGCTGCGCGCCGTCCGAGGTCTCGACGACGGTCAGATCGGGTGTGGCGGAATCGATTCCGACCACCACCTGACGTGGACCGTCGGCATCGGCCGGGTAGATGGTGCGCAGGGTTTCGTGCCGAGTCACCACGTCGATGACCGCCTGCCGCAGCGCGTCCACCTCGAGTTCGCCGGTCAAGCGCAGCGCGACCGAGATATTGTACGCCGCCGAGGTCGGGTCGAGGCGATTCATCACCCACATGCGCTGCTGTGCGGGGGAGAGCGGAATCCGGTCGGGTCGAATGCGAGCCGCGAGCATGGGCCGGCCGAAACCCTCACCGGCGGGTACGACGCGGGCCGCGAGCTGGGCCGCGGTGGGGGCGTCGAACAGATCGCGCAGCGCCACGGTCGCGCCCAGCGCGGAGTTGATCCGCGCGATCACCCGCGTCGCGCTGAGCGAGTTGCCGCCGAGTTCGAAGAAGGAGCGGTCGATACTGACCTTGTCCATGCCGAGCACTTCGGCGAAGACCTCGGCCACAGCGGTTTCCACCGCTGTGCGCGGGGCCAGATAGCGCTCTTGCAGGCTGCTGAAATCCGGTGCGGGCAAAGCGGTTCGGTCCAGCTTGCCGACCGGGGTGAGCGGGACGTCATCGAGTTCGATGATGTAGCTCGGCACCATATATCCGGGCAGTGCCGCCGCCACCCGGGTGCGGAGTTCCTCGGTATCGAGGGTGCGCCCCGCCAGCCCGACCACATACGAGACCAGCACGGTCTGACCCGCGGGTCCCGGGCAGCCCAGTGTCGCCGCGTATTCCACCTGATCATCGGCACTGAGTACGGCGTCGATCTCGCCGAGTTCGATACGCAGACCGCGAATCTTGACCTGGAAGTCGCTGCGCCCCTGGTATTCCAGCTCCAGGCGGGTCTCCCCGTCATGCTTCATCTCCACCCAGCGGACCATGTCGCCGGTGCGGTACATGCGGGTGCCGGGCGCACCGTACGGGTTGGTGACGAATCGTGCCGCGGTCAGCCCGAATCGGTTGAAGTAGCCGCGCGCCAGCGCCGGTCCGGCCAGGTACAGCTCACCGGTGACCCCGACGGGCACCGGCCGCAGCCAGGTGTCCAGCACCATGGCCGCCGCACCGCGAATGGGTGCGCCGATGGTGATGGGCTCACCGGGCCGCAACTCACCCGGGCCGGTCGCCCAGATGCTGAATTCCGTTGGGCCGTAAAGGTTCACCATGCGCCGCCCCGGGGACCAGTCGGCGACCAGTTCCGGTCCGGACGCCTCACCGGCGACGGTTAGACTCCGCAATTCGGTGAGCCCGGCCGGATTCATGGTGGCCAGCACCGACGGTGTGATGACGGCGTGCGTCACCCCCTGCGTCCGCATCAGTTCTTCGAGTTCATTGCCGCCGTACACATCCGGCGGTGAGACCACCAGCCGCCCGCCCATGGCGTGCGCCATGAACATCTCGTGCACCGAGGCGTCGAAGCTGGGCGAGGCCACCTGGAGTGGACTGCACTCCTCATTGAGTTCGAGAAAGGTCTCCTGCGAGGACGCCAGATTCGCCAGTCCGCGATGACTGAGCAGCACCGCCTTCGGCTTACCGGTCGACCCGGACGTATAGATAAGGTACGCAACCTGATTCAGGTCGATCGGCCCGCCGCGTTCGGCATCGGTGATCGGTGCGTCCGATACCGTCATGACCCGGCGGATGGTGTTGAGATCATCGAGCAGCAGCCAGTCGATACTGCCCGGCAGCGTCTCACCGACCGCGCACACCGTCACCCCGATGGGCGCGCGCGAATCGCTGATGATGTGCTCGATCCGCTCCACCGGATAGTTCGGATCCAGCGGCAGGAACGCCGCGCCGGTCTTGGCCAGTGCCCATACCGCCACAATGGATTCCACCGAGCGGGTCAGCGCGAGCACCACGAAGACCTCGCGCCCGACCCCGCGCCGCAGCAGCACCCGGGCGAAGCGATTGGACCAGGCGTCGAGATCGCGATAGGTCATGGTGAGCGTGCCGGAACTGATGGCGATACCGTCCGGATTGACACGCGCTCCCGCACCGAGGATTTCGGGCAGCGTGCGCATGGGCACCGGATCACCGCCGCGCACCGGCAGCAGCTGCCGGCGTTCGGCGGGCTCGCAGTGCTGCAGCTGTGCCACGCGGCGCTGCGGTGCGAAGGCGATCTGGTCGAGCAGATAGCCGAATCGATCCAGCAGTCGCCGCGCCTCGGCCTCGGACAGCTGATCGGCCATGAATTTCACGGTGATCTGCAGGCTTTCGGCTCCGTCGGCCGCGCGCTGCGGAATCACCATGAGGTTCAGCGGATACGGCGTCGCATCGGTACCGGACACATCCAGAATCCGCATTCCGGCGATATCCATTGCCTGCGAGAGGGTTTCGCGGTCGATCGGATACGACTCGAATACGGTGAGGGTGTCGAACAGTTCGGGCAGCCCCACCGCCTGGTGAATGGCCGCCAGCCCGACATGCTGATGATCGAGCAGTCGCGTCTGTTCGTCCTGCACTCGCGCGAGCAGATCCGCCACGCGCTCACCGGGATCCAGCCGCACCCGCACGGGCAGGGTATTGATGAAGAGCCCGACCATCTCCTCGACCCCGGACAGTTGCGGCGGCCGTCCGGAGACGGTGCCGCCGAACACCACATCGGTGCGGCCGGTGAGCATGACCAGCAGGAGCGCCCACGCGGTCTGCACGGCGGTGTTCACCGTCGCCCCGGCCGCGCGCACGGTGCCCTCCAGCCGCGACAGCTGTTCGGGACCGAAATCTATTGTCACCATGCCGGATTCGGTGGAGGCGATACCGGCCAGGCTCGGCACCGCCCGGGTCGGCGAATCCACGCCCGCCAGCGCCTCGGTCCAGGCGGCCATTGAGGCGGCGTCATCCTGTTCGCCCAGCCAGGCCAGGAATTCCCGATAGGAGTGCGCGGGCCCGGTGGTGAAGGACTGCCCGGTGATCGCGGCCAGATATCCGGCCAGCAGTTCGCGCACCACCAGCGGCGTGGACCAGCCGTCGAGCACCAGATGGTGATTGGTCATGAGCAGCGTGTACGCCTCGGCCCCGGTGCGAATGAGGCTGAACCGCAGCAGCGGCGGCCGGGCCAGATCGAAGCGGGTGCCCGCATCGACCGCGATCAGCCGCTCCAGCTCGCGGGTGCGCTCACCGGCGTCCTCGATATCGGTGAGATCCAGTTCCTGCCAAGGCAATTCGATGCCGTCGAGCAGCAGTTGCCGTGGCCCCTGCGCGGTCTCGGTGAACACCACCCGCAGCACATCGTGCCGATCCAGCAGGCTCTGCGCGGCGGTGCGCAGGCGCGCGCCGTCCACCCGCCCCGCCAGACTCAACTGGGTCTGCACGGTGTATCCGTCGGCGGTATCGGTGTCGTAGCGGGCATGGAACAGCAGCCCGTATTGCAAAGGCGACAGCGGCCAGACATCGGTGAGCCGCGGGTATTCCCGTTCCCACGCATCGATATTCGGCTGCGTGACCGGCACCAGCCCGAAGTCCGACGGTGTGTGCCCGCCCGCGAGCGCACGCCGCGCATGGCTGGTGAGCCCCGCCAGCGCCGCCGCCCACAGCTCGGCGAATTCGCGCACGCTCGCCGCGGTCACCAGCTCGGACGCGTACGCCCAGGTCACCTCCAGCCCGGCATCGGTATGCATGGCATTGATATCGACCACCGCCGCCATGGGGGCGGCATCGTCATTGGTGGCGTCGAAATACTTGGGCAGCCACGGGGTATCGGCGTCGGCCGCGCCACCCGCGCCGGTGCGGCCCAGGTAGTTGAAGCTGAGCTGCGGTGTGGTCGCATCCGAAAGCGACTGTGCCGTATCGGGATTCAAGTACCGCAGCATGCCGAAGCCGACACCCTTGTCGGGTATGCCGCGCAGCTGCTCCTTGACGGCCTTGAGCGCGATCCCGGCCGCCGGACCCCCGTGGAAGGCATCGTCGATATCGATCCCGCGCAGATCCAGGGCCACCGGATAGACGCTGGTGAACCAGCCGATGGTGCGCGAGATATCCGCACCCGGCAGGATCGCCTCCTCGCGGCCGTGGCCTTCGAGGGTGAGCAGGGTGCGATCGGTCCCGCGCCACCGGCTCGCGGCCAGCGCCAGCGCGGTCAGCAGCGCGTCGTCCACACCGCAGTGGAAGCGCTCGGGAATCAGTTCCAGTGCCGCAGCGGAGGTTTCGGCATCGATACCGGTCCGCAGCTGTTCCATGGTGGCCACGGTGTCGACCGCCGCGTCGAACGGCCGCGCGCCCAGCGCCGGATCGGGCGTCCGGAGAATCTCCTGCCACAGCGGCAGTTCCGCCGTTCGCTCGGCGGCCTGCTCACGCTGTCCGTGCGCCCAGCGCCGGAACGACGTGCCCACCGGCTGCAGTTCCAGTCCGGCACAGGCGGTCGCCAAGTCCGGCAGCAGGATTCGCCACGTGACGCCATCGCTGACGAGGTGATGCAGCACGATCCACAGCAGTGGATCGGCATCGGGGCGTTCGATGAGCACGAAGCGCGCCATCACCCCCGCGGTCGGGTCGAGCAGATCGGCCGCATGCTCCAGCTCGGCCGCGCCCTCGCGCCCGGTGGGCGCGGCCGCCACATCGATGAGCGCCTCGGCCCGCACCGATCCGCGCTCGCCGACGATCCACTCCCAGGCGTCCCCGGGCTGTGTCGTTCGCGCCGCGTCCCCGGCCTCCGCGGGCTCCGGCGCATCGGTCGCGGGGCTCGCCGTCATGGTCCGCCGCAATGTGCTGCGCAGCAGATCGTGCCGGTCGAGCAGCGCCTGTACGGCCGGAATGAGCTGTGCCCGCTCCATCCCACTCGGCAATCCGATCAGCACCGCCTGCGCGTAACGCCGCCAGTGTTCGCCGTGCGTGAGCATGTCGTACACGATCGGCGTCAACGGCACCCGGCCGACACCACCGCCCGGCAACTCCAGCACCACCGGTGCGGTCACCTCGGTGGCGGCCAGCGCCAGTCCGGCAATGGTCTTGTGCTCGAACACATCCCGCGCCCGCAACGCCAGCCCGGCCGTCTTGGCCCGCGCCACCAGCTGAATCGCGATTATGCTGTCGCCGCCGAGCGCGAAGAAATTGTCATCCGCGCCGATATCGGCCGTACCGAGCACCTCGGCGAAGATGGCGGCCAGCTTCAGTTCCCGCTCACCCTCCGGTGCCCGCCCGGTGCGGGTGCGCGCCCCGAACTCCGGTTGCGGCAGCGCTTTCCGATCCACCTTGCCCGCCGGGGTGAGCGGGAAGGTATCGAGCACCATCACCACCGACGGCACCATATGCGCCGGAAGATGATGTGCCACCGTGGCTTTCACGGCCTCCGGATCGACCGGAACATCGGGTGCCGCCAGCACGTACGACACCAGCGCGGTGGCCCCGCCGGGCGTGCTCGCCCCCACGGTCACCACCGATTCCACCCCGGCGTGCCGCGCCACCGCGGCATCGACCTCACCCAGTTCGATGCGGAATCCGCGCACCTTCACCTGGGTGTCACCGCGCCCGGCGTACTCCAGTTCGTGGCGGCCGTTGCGCCGCCGCCAGCGCACCAGATCCCCGGTGCGATACATGCGCTCACCGGGCGCGTACGGATCCGCGACGAAGCGCTCCGCGGTGAAGGCGATGCGCTGGTGATACCCGCGCGCCACCCCCGGCCCGCTCAGATACAGCTCACCGGTCACCCCGGGCGGCACCGGCCGCAGCCAGGGGTCCAGCACCACGGCTCGCACACCGGGTGCGGGTACGCCGATGGTGATCGGCGCGCCGGGAACCAGCGATGAGCTGATGGTCGCGGTCACCGTGGTCTCGGTGGGCCCGTACCCATTGAGCACCGAACGCCCGGCCCAGCGCACCGGCAGTTCCGGCGGGCACGCGTCACCGCCCACCACCAGGGTGCGCAGGCGCGGCAGCGTCTCGGGTTCGAGCGAACCCGCCACGGCCGGAGTCACATTCAGATGTGTCACCTCGAGGGTGCGCAGTACCCGCGCCAGCTCCTCGCCCGCGTACGCGGCGGGCGGCACCACCGCCACCGTGGCCCCGACCGCGAGCGCGACGAGCAGTTCCTCCACCGAGATGTCGAAACTCGGCGAAACAGCGTGCGCCATAACGGCATCCGAGCCCACCCCGAAGGCTGCCCCGGAGCCGGTGGCCAGATTGGCGAGCCCGCGATGGGTCACCCCCACGCCCTTGGGCAGTCCGGTCGATCCGGAGGTGTAGATGATGTAGGCGAGCTGATCCACCCGCACCGGCGCATGCCGATCGGCATCGGAGATATCCGCGGCATCGGCTGCGGCCATGCGCTTTCCGGTCGTCTCGTCATCGAGCACCAGCCAGCGCACCCGATCCGGCAGCGCACCGCGCACCGCGCCCACCGTGACACCGGCGACCACGCCGCTGTCGGTGAGCATATGCTCGATGCGATCCACCGGATAGCCCGGATCGATCGGCACGAACGCCGCCCCGGTCTGCGCGACCGCGATCATGGCCAGCACCGACTCGACCGAACGCGGAATCGAGATGGCAACGGCCCGTTCGGGTCCCGCGCCCGCTTCGATGAGCACCCGGGCCAGTCGATTGGTGTACTCGGTGACCTCGCGATAGGTGAAGGCGGTACCGTCCGCGCGCATGGCGATGGCCGCCGGATCCAGGTGTGCGCCGGTGCTCAGAATCTCGGGCAGAGTGCGCGCGCCGATACCCTTGTGCCCCTGTGCCGGAACGAGTTCCGCGCGCTCCTGCTCCGAGAGCGTGCCAACCCCCGCGAGCGGTGCGCTCTGCCCGCCCGCCAGGAATCGGTGCATGAAGGTCAGGAACCGCGCGTGCAGTGCGGTCAGCACGGCCTCGTCGTAGCGGTTCGGATTGGCCTGGAAGTCGATATGGGTGCGCTCGCCGCCGATACCGGGGTACACGTTGACGAACAGATCGTCGATGAGTCCCGAGGTCAGCACGTGCAGCTGCCCGGTGACCCCGCCCAGGCGGATGCGGGTATCGGCGAGCATGAGGTTCACCGTCGGCCCGAAGCCCGCGATCTCGTCCATGGCCCAGCCGAGATCGCGAATGATGTCCTCCTGCCGGTACCGCTGCCGGCGCAGGGCGGCGGTCAGCTCACCCTGGGTGGCGCGCACCAGCTCACCGACCGTGGCGGTCGGCGACGGATGCAGCCGCAGCGGCACCACATTGGCGACCATGCCGCCCGAGCGGCGCAGCGCCGCGGTGGTGCGGCCGGAGACCGGCAGGCTCAACACGATCTCACCGCTGCCGGTCATGGCGCCGACGAACGCGGCGAAGGCGGCCACCACGACGGGGGCCGGACTGGTGGACAGTTCGGTGGTGACGGCATCGAGCAGGGCGGCGGTCTCATCCGGCAGCGCACCGCTGAGCAGGCGCGGGTGCGCGTCCACCGCGCCCGCGTGTTTACCCAGGTAGACCGGTTCGGCCATACCGATCAGATGCTGTTTCCAGTACTCCCGGTCGGCGTCGATGCGATCGGAGTTCCGGTAGGCGATATCGGCGTCGACGATGGTGCGCAGCGGTTCGGCCTTGCCCGCGGGCGCTTCCTTCCCGGTCACCCGGGTGTTGTACAGCTCCGAGGTGCGCTGCAGCATGGTGAGCGCGCCGACCCCGTCCAGCAGGATGTGATGGAAGCGCGAGTACCAGAACCACCTGTTCTCGGCCAGCTTGAGCATGGCGACGGTGCACAGCCGGTCCCGGGTCAGGTCCAGTGGCGCGGTGTACTCCGCGCGCATCCAGGTCTGGGCCGCGGCATCCGGATCGGGTGCGGCACTGAGATCGATGGTGAGGATGCGGTCGTCGAGCGTGGTGTCCACGAGTTGCCATGGCAGCTCGTCGATTTCGAGCAGGCGCAGATAGCCGGTGCCGAATTCGCGTCCGGCCTGCCGCGCCGCGTCGGCGAGCAGTTCCACATCCACCGCGCCCGCGAGTTCGACGTACTGGGCGATGGAGATCGGGGTGTCACGCGCGAGCTGCTGGGCGAACCAGATGCCACGTTGTGCCGCGGACAGGGCGAAGGCTGAGGTGGCAGAGCTGGAAACCATGAAACATCCTGCGTGCTCGGGTGATTCGACGGATCGCGGGTGGGCCGCTCGCGGGCCGGGGGATCAGGAGGCCATACGCGCCATATGCAGCTCCGCGGCGGAGAGCGGCGCGTCCGAACCGGTCAGGTACTGCACCAGGGTGGAACGCTCGTCCAGTACCAGCCAGCGCGCGGTATCGCCGAAGGCATCCCGCTCGTCCTTGATGGTGATGCCGAAATCCACACGGCTGGCGGTGATTTCGGTGGTGAAGGGCACTGCGGTGGCGCCGGTCTTGGTGATGGCCGCGCGGGCCACGATGGATTCGAGCTGGGGGAGCCCGGCGATGGCGACGCGAGTACCCGGACGAGCGCCCAGGTTCAGCAGCATGCGGGCCATCCGATTGGACCAGCGGTCCAGCTCGGCATAGGTGAGCGCGCAATCGCCGACGGTCGCGGCGACGGCGGCCGGATCGGCCTCGGGGGCAAGCGGCTGTGCGCTCGTACGCAGGGGAACGAGGGTGGCTACGGGCGATTCGACCGGCTTGCACATCGGTAATCATCCTCTCGGAGATGCGGCTACGTGGTGCTGTTGGGGATGTATCCAACTGTCGTCGCATTCGGTTCGATCGGACAGCAACCTCAGTGCTGCCGATCTCCGCTCCGGGGGTGCCCTTTAACCCACCTAGGGTGGGTGGATGATCACTTGCCCATATCCTCGATGGCCTGCTCGATCATGATGGTGGAGTCGCGCGGGCTCAGCGCCATGGCCCGCAACTGGTCGAACATGACCCCGTACCGGCGGACTTCGGGATGGCCCTCGATCAACTCGTCACTGGCGATGCCCTCCACGTAGACCAGTTCGGGATCGGCGGGGTCCGGGAAGTCGAGCAGGGTGAAGGAGCCGAGCATGCCGGGGTGCGCACCCGCGTCGAAGGGCAGGATCTGCAGGATCACATTGCGCTTGTTGGTGTGGTCCAGCAACTGATCGAACTGCTCGCGCATCACCTCCTTACCGCCCACCAGACGTTTGATCACGGCCTCGTCCAGCACCACCCACAGCTCCAGCGGATCGTGCTTGTTCAGCACCTGTGAGCGCTCCATGCGAGCCCGAACCCGTTGTTCGCGAACCTGTTCGGAGATTTTCGGCATGGTGGTCTCGTACACCGCGTTCGCGTACGCCTCGGTCTGCAACAGGCCGGGGACGAAGGTGGCCTGGAAGAACCGGGCCGAGAGCGCCTCGGCCTCGAAGTTGATGTAGGCGCCGTACACCTCGGAGACCGCGTCCTCATATGACCTGGCCATACCGGGTTTGAGGGCGTCCACCAGCAGCTGTAAGGCGTCTGTACGCTGCGGTTCGGCGATGTCGTAGAGCTCCAGCATGGCGGTCAGCGTGCGGCGTTGCGGCCGGGCCTGTGCGGTCTCGATGCGGTAGAGCGTGGTGACGTTGATACCGGTCTTGGCGCTGACCACCTCTTTGCTGAGGCCGGCGGTTTCGCGCATCTCGTGCAGCATCGCCGCGAGCCTGCGCAAACGTACGGTAAGCACGGTTCGCTTGCCTGCCATGACGACCCTTTCCCTTGTCGCACTTGCCCGAACGCAGTATTGCGTTCTTGCATTTGTAAGAGCATGATCCGAGCTAGCCTATTCGTGAAGAACCGATCCGATGAGCGGTATAGCTGAATCCGGAGACCAATCATGTTGGTGCGATTAGTGATGTTGTCGGGTGCTTGTGGGGAGTCACGATGACCATGTCGATAGCCGGCGTTCTGCCGACGGCTCCACAATTGCTCTGTGCCTTCCAAGGCAGACGTTTTCAAGATCGAGTTCTGCTGCGCTCGGCGCACGCTCTCGCGGAGCTGCACGAACGCCGGGCCGAGATAAGCGATCTCATGTTGATCGCCGAGATCGATTGCCGGCGGGGCGAACTCGTTGACGATATCAACGACTGGGTGGAACAGGAACTGCCGCAGCACCGTAACGGCAGCCTGTTGCACACCGAAAGTCTGGGTGCGGTGGTCGACCGCATGGCCATGAGCTGGGTGGAAGCCAACCAGGTCATCGACCATGAGGGCGCGGCCAGCGATAACACCCATAAACACTGGTACCACCTGGCCGAACTCGTCGACGGCTACACTGATCTCGTAATCGATGTGGCCGGCGGCCGCCGCCGTTTACCGGAACAATGATTCCAAATGCATTGACACAATTGATGCATCGGCCCGGAAGCATTGCCGCCGGCGGTGACGTCAACCGAGCAGTGCTATCCGACCAGTAGCTCGCTCGAGCCGCAAGACGTCGCCCGCCTTGAGAACGGCGGGCGCAACGGGGCGCCCCGCCCGGCGTGCCGCGTGGTCGACTGGCGCGGCACGCCCGCTATACGGTGTTGCGCACATGCGTTGTTGTACAAACGCTTCGGTTTGTTTTTGGTATTCGTTCCGCATTTCTCTTGATATGTCATTCGCGAAATTGTGAGTGAAATACGGCATTTCACATCCCAGTGGACGGAGTGCTGTCATGAATACCGGTGAGTACAGCGCCACCGCGCTCTATGAGCAAGCGCGGGGCGGCGTATTCCAGCTGGATCCCGCGGTCGCACGCGAGTGCGCCGCGCACTTCCTGCGCTTCGCGGACCTGCTCGATCCACAGGTCGAGCAGTCCGCCCGCATCCAGGCTCTCGGCGGGTTCGGCGGCTTCGATTCGGCTCGGCAGCTACGCCGTGGCTTCGAATCCAAGGCCGCCGAACTCACCGCGACCCTCACCACCCTCCAGGGGTGCGCCCTGCGCATGGCGGCCGCCTACCTGCTGGCCGCCGGGCTCATCCTGGACACCGACGAAACCCATTCCCGCGCACTGCTATCCGCCCGCGCGGGCCTCTGACTCCGGGACCGATCCCTCACCGGAGAACAGTTGGGCCGGCACCACTGCCAAGGTGCCGGCCCTACTGGCTGTTCCCGATCGTCCGCCTCAGCGCAGCGCGGCCCGGCCCTTCAAACGGCCCAGGATGATCAGGGCGATCAAGGTGACCAGCACCAGCAGCGTGGTGCTGGCGGCCGCGTCGAAGACCTCACCGCGGTCGGTGGCGGCGAAGATGCTGACGGGCAACGTCTTCCACGTCGCCGGGTAGACCATGATGGTCGCGCCGAGCTCACCCATGGACAGGGCGATGGCCAGGCCCGCCGCCGCGCCGAGCGCGGGCAGCAGGAGCGGCAACGTGATTCGGGTCAGCACGCGCACCGGGCCCGCGCCCAGAGATTCGGCGGCCTGCTGATAGCCCGGGTCCAGGCGATCCAGCGCGGCCGAGACGCCGCTGAAGGCGTAGGCCAGCACCAGCACCGTATGGGCCAGGATCACAATCCATTTGGTGCCGCCGAGCAGCAGCGGCTTCTCGTTGAAGGCGATCAGCACGCCCAAGCCGATGGCCACCGAGGGGACCGCGACCGGGACATGGAAGACCGCGTCGGTGATGCGCCGCAACCATTGCGGAGCCTCACGCGAGGCCAGCGCCGCCCAGGTGCCCAGGATCAATGAGATGAGTCCGGCCAGCAGCGCGGTTTGCAGGCTGACCGAGAGACTGGCCGATTCCTCGCCGGAGAGCACATGATCGAAATTGGCGAAGCCCAGGTCCGAGGGGAGCGGGCCGCTCCAGTGTCCGGCCAGAGCGGCGGCGACCACGGTCGCGATCGGGGCCACGAAGACCACGGTGACGACGACCGCGAAGAACGCCAGCACCAGCAGGCGGCCGCGTCGAGTCCATACCAGCATGGCTCAGCTCTCCTTCCGGGCGCTGGTGAGACGGGCGAACAGCAGGCGATAGCCGAGGTACAGGCTCAGTGACAGCAGTACCTGCACCGAGGCCAGCACCGCCGCGCCCGGCAGATCGAAGGTGACGATGCCGCGCGTGTAGATCAGCGCGGGCAGGGTGATCACACCCTTGGCCCCGGTGAACAGCACGATGCCGAATTCGTTGAGCGTCAACAGCAGTACGAGACTGCCGCCCGCCGCGAGCGCGGGCCACGCCTCCGGCAGCACCACCTGGCGCAGCACCCGCCACGGGGTCGCACCCAGGCTGGACGCCACATCCAACTGCTCACGCGGCAGCTGCGCGAACGCCGCCAGCAGCGGCCGCACCACGAACGGGGTGAAGAAGGTGATCTCCGCGAAGATGATGCCCCACGGCGTGGACAGGAAGTTGATCGCGGGTTCGGTACTGCCGGTGAGGTTTCCGATCAGCGCGTTGACCGCCCCCGCCGTGCCGTACAGGAAGGTGAAGGCCAGGGTCACCAGGAACGACGGCAGCGTCAGCACGGTATCGATGAGCCGCCCGACCAGCTGCGATCCGGGAAACGGTATGAACGCCAGCACAATCGCCAGGAACGTCCCCAGCACCAGACAACCCGCCGTCGACCCGACGGCAATGGTCACCGTGCGCCACAGCGCCTTTCGCACCGACTCCTCGGCCAGCACACTGCTCCAGGTCGCCGTCCCGCGCCCACCCGCCTTGGTCTTGGTGGACTCCAGCAGCACCCGCACGATCGGATACACCGCGATCCCGAGCACCACCAGCACCGGCGGCAGCGTCCACAGCACCGGTTTCCACGACCGCTTCGGCGCGAGCTCCTCGGGAGCGGTTGCCGCCGAGGGAGATTCGATCACCGCGGTCATCGCTGCCCCCGCTCCCGCGCAGCGGCGATCCCGCCGGACAACCTCGACCACACGCCCACCCCTTCGGGGCGTGTGACCGAGGCCCGGCGGTCCGCCACCCGGTTCACCGGTTCCGCGGTCGGCAGTCCGGTGATCTGGTCGAGGTGGCGGGGGCGGCGTTTCGGCAGGGGGTTCATGCGCGCACCTCGGAATCGGCGGCGGCGGAGGCGTTTCCGATGGCGGGCGGGATGAGGACGCCGGCCGGATCGGGGAATTTGACGCCCACGTTGTCACCGGCGGCGAGTTCGGTGTGGCCGGGGACGTCGGCGGTGAACTCGACCGGGATACCGGGCACAGTCAGGTGCAGGCGGGTGGCCGCGCCCTTCCAGACCGCGGTGACGACGGTGCCGCGCAGCGCATCTCGTTCGGTGAGCGGCACGATGCGCACGGTGTGCGGGCGCACGCACAGCATGGCGTCGGCGTCGGGGGCCCAGTCGGGGCGGCCGACACCGGGGCGCGGGGCCTCCGCGCGCAGCGTGTGCTCACCCACGGTCACCAGCGCCGCGGTGCCGGAGACGTGTTTCACGGTGCTGGGCAACAGGTTCGCGCCGCCCAGGAAGGACGCGGTGAAATCGGTGGCGGGCTGCTGCCACAGATTGTGCGCGGTATCTATATCGACCAGCCGCGCATCGCGCATCACCGCGATGCGGTCCGCCAGCGCCAGCGCTTCGGCCTGATCGTGGGTCACGTACAGCATCGCCGTGTCCGGCAACGCCTTTCGCAGCTGTTGCAGCTCGCCGAGCATGGACTGGCGCAGCTGCGCGTCCAGGGCGGCGAGGGGTTCGTCGAGCAGCAGCACCCGGGGCCGGATGGCCAGCGCGCGGGCGATGGCCACGCGTTGCTGCTGACCGCCGGAGAGTTCGCGCGGGAGCCGCTTGGCATAGGAACCCATGCCGACCATCTCCAGCGCCTCGGTCACGCGGGTGCCGATCTCATTGCGCGGCACCTGATGTGCCTTGAGCCCGAAGGCCACATTGTCGTGCACCCGCATATGCGGGAAGAGGGCGTAGGACTGCACCACCACCCCGATACCGCGCTTGGCGGGGGAGAGGTTGGTGACGTCGCGCCCGGCCAGTCGCACCGTGCCCGAGGTCGGCCGGACGAATCCGGCCAGGGCCTTGAGCGCGGTGGACTTGCCGGAACCGCTGGGTCCGAGCAGCGCAACCGTTTCCCCCGCGGCGACGCGCAGATTGAAATCGGCCAGTGCGACAGTGCTTTTACGGCGATTGCCGTAGGTGACACCGACCCGGTCGAACACGATGGCCGGTTCGACGGCCTCGGTGCCGGTGGCCGTGGATGTCGTCAACGCGGAGGACATGGTTGCTGCTCCTGTGGTCGGGCGATTAGCTGCCGGTGGCCTTCGTGTACGCGGCGACATCGGTGTCGAGCGAATCGAGCACCGCGTTCCAATCCGGGTGCACCACATCGACATTGCGCACCAGCGCTGCCGGGGACACGGTGTTGCCGGTGGGCGCCGGAGCGTCCTTGAGATCGGTGCGCGCCGAGACGGCATTGGCATCGGTCAGGGTCTTCTGCACATCGGCCGAGAGCAGGTAGGTCATCAGCTTCTTACCGGCGTCCGAATGCGGCGCGCCCTTGGCCAGGCCCATCAGGTAGGGCAGTGCCACGGTGGACTGCTTACCGTCGGCGGCGGCCGGGAAGAAGACGTTGAACTTGGAGCCCTTGTCCTTGATGGTCGCCAGGTTCATCTGGATATCGCCGTTGGCGACGAGGATCTCGCCCTTGTCGACCTTGGCCTGGAGCTTGCCGGTGGAGGAGGACGGGCCGACATTGTTGGCCTGCAACTTGGCGAGGTAGTCCAGCGCGCCCTGCTTGCCGTAGAGCTGTTGCAGCAGGATCAGCACCGCGGTGCCGTCACCGGCCTGGCCGGGGGTGGAGTACTGGATCTTGCCCTTGTACTCGGGCTTCAGTAGATCGTCCCAGGTCACCTTGGCGGCCTCGACGGTCGGGTTGGCGATGAAGCAGAGGTAGTTGCCCGCCAGGCTCACCCAATTGCCCGCCGCGTCCTTCTCGCTGGCCGGGAACGCGCCCAGATCCACGCCGCTGGCCTGCAACAGATTCGACTTGGCGGCCTTCTGCATGAACGGCGGCAGCGTCACGATGACATCGGCCTGCGGGTTGGACTGTTCCTTCTCCACGCGGTTCACGACCTCGCCGGAGCCGGCCTCGACCAGGTTCACCGAAATACCGGTCTGGTCCTTGAACTTCGCGAACTGGGTCTTGTACCAGTCGCCGACGCCGTCGGCGGAGTAGACGGTGACGGTCTTGCCGTCGCTCGAATCGCTGCCGGTGCCGCCGCAGGCGGTGAGGCTGAACGCGACCGCGGTGGCGGAGGTGAGAATGAGAGCGGTACGGGCGATGGTGCGTGCGAGGCGGTTGTTCTTATTACGCACGGTGACTGCAACTTTCAGTTCGTGGGGAGGTGTCGAGTCGAAGGGACGGGGGGTGTACCCGCCGCCCCCTCATGGATGCGGCGGAATCCTGGGGATCAGCCCTTGGTGAGCAGCAGTGCGGCGAAGTCGACCACCGACGGCACCACATGCGTCGCGCCCGCGGCGCGCAGCTGTTCCTCGTTATGCGCGCCGGTCAGCGTGCCCGCGACGATGCGCGCGCCCGCGGCCAGCCCGGTGCCGATATCGCTGGACGTATCGCCCAGTACCGCAACGCGATCCACGGCGTCGATGCCCAGGCGCAGCAGCGCGGTCAGCACCATGTCGGGGTAGGGGCGGCCGCGTCCGGCATCGGACGGAGCCAGGGTGAGATCGGCGATATCGTTCCAGCCCAGCGCGTTCAGCAGCTTGTCCTGGGTCTGGCGGCTGAAGCCGGTGGTCAGCGCCACCTTGATACCGGCCTTGCGCAGCGCCGAAATCGCCTCCTCCGCACCGGGAATCGGTGTGACACCGGCATCGGCGAATTCGGCGTAGGCGGCCTCGAAGGCGGTATTGGCCTGCTGGGCCCGGTCCTCGTCACCGAGCAGCGCGCGGAAGACGACGATCTTGGACTGGCCCATGGTGTCGATCACGTACTGCCGGGCGGCCTCGCGTTCGGGGCCCTGCTCCGGGATGCCCGCGCTGGTGGCGGCCACGTCGAAGGCGCGGATCACCAGCCCGTCATCGGCGACGGTGGTACCGGCCATATCCAGTACCGCGAGATCGATCTGCTTGTAGGACAACTGTTTTCCTTAAAGTCAGAGGTTGAGCAGGTCGGCGGTTTCCTCGCCCAGCGCGGGGCCGAGCGTCATACCGCGGCCACCCGGACCGGTGATCACCCAGACGTTGTCGGCGGCCTGCGCGCGGGTCACGATCGCGCCCGGATCGATGGACTGGCTGTACACGCCCGCCCAGCGCCGCACCACCTGCGGGAGTTTGCGGCCGAGCAGTTCCTCGGCGACGGTGACCAGGTGCTCGTACGGCGCCTCGTCCACATCGAAGTTGAACGGCTCGTCGTATTCGTGGGTGTCACCGATGGTGAGCCCACCGTGCAGGCGCTGTACGCACAGCAGCTGCATCTTGTGCTGCGCGGCCGTGAACGGTTGCGCCTCTTCGTTATTGAGGCGATCGAGCTCCGGCCCCTGGAAGGCGGGGTAGTAGCGGAAGCTGTCGCCGTCGGCGAAGGCGGTGGTGAGCGGTTCGCCCAGTGGCGCGGTCTGCATCATCTGCAACCGCACCCGCCGCACCGGGATATCGCCGACGAGTTCGCGGGTCAGACCCGAATGTGCCGCGCCCGGGCAGGAAATCACCAGATCGCCCTCGTGGCGGCGGCCGCGATCATCGAGCACGGTGGTGCCGGTGATGCCGCGCGCCTCGGTGCCGCCGAAGAAGGTGTAGCGCCCGGTGGCCTCCATATAGCGGCGCAGCGCGGGCAGCGCCTGCCGGGACTCGACCGCGCCGTCCTTCGAACAGTGCAGTCCGGCAACGAATTTGCCGCGCAGGGCCGGGTTGACCTTGCGCACCGCGTCCGGATCGAGCAGTTCGAAACCGCGTTCGGCGGCCGACGGGTTGCGCATGGCCGCCTCGGCCACAGCGAGCTCGTTCTCGGTGCGCACCAGCGTCATCGATCCGGCGGGCCGGAATCCGACGCCGGGCACCTTACCGCCGATCTCCTCCCACAGCTGGCGCGAGCGCAGCGTGATGTCGAGTTCGTTCGCGCTGCGGCCGGACACCCACACCAAACCGAAATTGCGGACGGTGGCGCCGCGCGCCTCCACCTCGCGTTCCAGTTGGATGACTTCGTGGCCGCGTCCGATCGCGGCGAGGGCGTGGGCGGTGCCGAGAATTCCTCCGCCGATGATGACCAATCGCATGGGACTCATGGTGGCCAATGGTCTAGACCTAGGAGTGTTTCGTGTGCAAACGCTAGGTTAACAATTGGTATAGACCAATCTTGTGTACATTGATGGGCATGGACACAACGGACGTTGCCGGGGTGGGCGCCCGTATACCGAAGTCGTACCGAGTGCGCACCGAACTCGAAGCGCTGCTCGGCGAACTCAATGAAGGCGATCCGCTGCCGTCGGAACGCGATCTCGCGCTGCGCTGCGGCGTGGCCCGTGAAACCGTCCGCCAGGCGGTGCGAGAGTTGTTGGTGGAGGGCAGGATTCGCCGCCAGGGTCGCGGCACCGTGGTCTCTCGCCCGAAAATGGTGCAGCCCTTGACCTTGCGCTCCTACACCGAGGGCGCCCTCAAATTCGGCCGCACGCCGGGGCGTCTGCTGGTCGACTGGACCGATATCACCGCCGACGCCGACACCGCCCAGGAACTGGCCCTGCCCGTGGGCACCCCGGTCATGCACCTGGAGCGCATCCTGCTCGCCGACGGCGAACGCATCGGCCTGGAAAGCACTTTCATGCCACTGGACCGTTTCGCCGTGCTACGCGACTTCTACAACCCCGAGACGTCGCTCTACGCCGCGACTCGCTCGATGGGCGTCGCCTACGCCTCCGCCACCGAACGCATCGAAACCGTCCTGGCCTCCCCCCGCGAGGCCGCCCTCCTGGAATGCACCACCGCCCTACCCATGCTCCTGCTGCACCGCCGCAGCATCGACACCGACGGCACCCCGATCGAGCGGGTCCGCTCCCTCTACCGCGGCGACCGCATCGCCTTCCAGGCCGCCCTCACCGACTGACCCCGTTCATGCGGGATGCCCCGTGCTTCGCGGTGGTCAGGATCCGGGCGCATAGCGGGTCCACGCCGCGGACTGTCCGATCAGTTCCTTGCTCGCCAACTGCACGCTCAAGCCCGACCAGCCGGAAGGGCGTGCGAGCCAAGCGATTTGCGTTCCATTGGCGAAGTAGATGTCCCGCGCGAATCCGTCCTCCCGCTGTAGGGCCCCGGCGAATCGTGCGGCCGTCTCGGACTTGCCCAGATCGCCGCTGAGCATGGCGATGGGGTCGTCCGGACCGCGGTCGGCCAGCGCCCGGCGCACGCTGGGATCGTTCGCGACCACCTTCGCGAAGGCTTCGGGCTCGACGACGATCGTCTCGCCTCCGGCATTGCGGCTCAGATGCGGGTTCGTCGTGCCGTAGGGCTGAACATCGCCCTTGAGGTGGAACAGTCCGGTCTTCCTGTCGGCCTCGGCGTGCAGGAACAGCGGGGACCGGTTATCTCGGGTCGCGGCCCAGGGGGAGGCCGCGTAGACGGGTTCGATGTTTTTCGTTCCGGCGTACTCGGTATAGATCGAGCCCTCGTGATGCTTCGCGAGATTCCGCAGATACGGGATGTCCTCTTTCGCAAGGGGATACGACACTCCCCAGATCTTGTCGCCCGCGTTGTGCAGCACATCCTTGCTGACATCACCGCTCCAGAACCACAGGTTCTGGCCGTCGAGATCGGCGCCGCGAACGATCTCACCCGACCTCGTTCGCGGTAGGCGATCGGGAAGCGTCCAGGTGTCGGGGCCACGCCGCGCGAGTTCCTCGAGATCGAATCGCGTGTGGCGGCCATCGGTCGCGAGGACGCGCTCGGCCGCATTGCGCAGCTCATTGCTGAGGGGGACGAGTTTTCCCTTGGCGGCATAGGCGTAGCCGCTGGTGAATTCGGTGAGGGATGCGCTGATCTTGTGGCCGATCCCGGAAAGCCCCCCTACGAGACGATTCATTCCCTGCGCGACCTCCCGGAGCCGTGAGCAGATGGTGAGCCGCAGTGTATTCGCCATCCCGTATCCCGCCCTCGCCAATCGTGGCAAACCGGCGGAATTCCCGCTGATCAGGGAGGAGTCGATGACCGCCTACGGTGCGGGCCGGTCGCGGGGCGGCACCATTTGTCCGAGGGCGCTGGTGATATTGGCGAGGGCGGGGTGCTGGGGAGTGGGGCCGGCTGATCGGGTGGTGGCGGCGGATTCGTTATCGGCGGTGAGGCGGTAGACGGTGCGTTCGAGGATGGGCAGGATGGCGGTGATTTCCAGTGTGCCGCCGGCGAATCGGGCGATCAGGGCCATCACCATATTGGGCAGGATCAGCGCGATGTCCTCGATGTAGGACTGGTCCAGGCCGCGCAGCGCCGCCTCGGCGATGGGGAGGATGGCCGAGACGCCCTGGACGTCCAGGCGATGGCCGCCGGGGGCCGTGCGGGCGTGGTGGTAGGCCTCGAGCATGGTGGGGTGCTTCTCCCAGGGCTCGAAAACGCAGCGCAGTACGCGGGTCATGGCATCGCGCACCGATTCGCCGGGGGTGACGGGTTCCACCTCGGCGTAGGTGTGCTCGGTCATCCACTGTTCGAGCGCGGACACGATGAGCTCATCGCGGGTGGGGAAGAGCTTGTAGACCTTGGTGAGCGAGACGTGCGCGCGGCTCGCGACGGTGCGCAATTGCACGCCGTCGTAGCCGTTCTCGGCCAGCAGTTCCAGGACCACGGCGATTATCCGCGTATATGCGTCCGGCTCTTGATCTTTACCCACCCCATCATGGTAACTTCGTTACTGGTAACCCGGTTACCGGCTGTGCCTCAACGTATTACGAAAGGCTGCCCTCATGGTGGAGGGCGCGTGCCCATGACTTCTTTTCCCAGGTCCCTGCTGCGGCGATCGCTCATCGTGGGATCCGTGCTCGCACTGCTGCCCATCAGCGCGGCGTCCGGCCAATGGCCCTCCGGGTCCTCCGGTATGAATTCCACGGTGGTACGGGCGAATTGCGGGCCCGGCTCGAATCCGGAGACCGGAATGCAGGGTGATGTGCCCGCCGCCGACCGCGACAGCGGGCGCAGCCGCGAGGGTTACAGCTGCAATATTCGCCAGCTCGGCAACTATCCCGGGCGGGGCGGCGGCATCACCTCGGTCAGCTTCGACCACTGCGCCTACATCGGCACCTTCTTCCCCGGCGATCTACTCGGCCCGGTCCAGGGCGTGCAGGTGCTCGACGTCTCCGATCCGGCGAATCCGGTGCTGACCGCCAATCTCGACGAACCCGCCATGCGGGCGGGGACGTGGGAAAGCCTGAAGGTCAACGAAACTCGCAAACTGCTGGTCGGCGCGGGCGTACCCGCGCTGACCGGTGCGGGACTGCTGTCGATCTACGACATCTCCGATTGCGCGCATCCGCGGCTGCTCAATCCGGGGCCGGGCACCGATCTGCGACTGCCGCTCCCGGTCACCTCGCATGAGGGCGGGTTCTCACCGGACGGCAACACCTACTGGAGTTCCGGTGTCGCACCGGGTTTGGTGTCCGCCGTGGATATCTCCGATCCCGCCGCGCCGCATGTGGTGTGGCAGGGATTGCAGGGCTTGTCCATGCACGGCTTCGGCTTCGCGGCCGATGGCAATCGCATGTACCTGGCCAATAACTTCGGCGGACTCAACGTGCTCGATATCAGTGCGGTGCAGCGCCGCGATCCCAATCCGCAAGTGCCGCAATTGGCCTCGATGACCTGGACGGACGGCTGGGCGACCCAGCACGATATCCCGGTGACCATCGGCGGCACACCCTATGTGCTGACCGTCGACGAGGCGGGGTCCGGCGGGGTGAAGTTCATCGATATCTCCGATGACCGCAATCCGCGCATCGTCAACTCCATCAAGCTCGAGATCAATCAGCTCGTCAATCAGGACAGCATGCTCGCCTCCGCCTCGGGCGGATCGCTGTTCGGCTATGACGCGCACTACTGCGCGGCCGATCGCCCGATCGATCCCACCGCCCTGGCCTGCGGCTGGACCTCCTCCGGCATAAGGGTTTTCGATATCCGCGACCCGCACGACATTCGTGAGATCGCCTACTACAACCCGCCCGCGCGCACCGGGAACAACACCGAACTGTGGAACTCCCCGCACGCGCTGGCCTCGATCATCGGCCCGCCGCTGCTCGCCGCGCCGACCATCGCCCAGGCGGTCATCGCCGGGCAGTTCGACCTGTCGCAGGCGCAGAGTGCGCGCACCGGCAGGATCGCACTCGGCGATCTGTCCACCGACTGGTGCTTCTCCGCGCCCGAATGGCGCGGCAACCAGCTCTGGACCACCTGCGCCGATAACGGTTTCCTGGCGCTGGAACTGGATCCGGTCGTCTACACCCCGCCCGCCGATCAGCACTCCACCATCGGTTCCTGATCGCCAAGCGGCACAACACTTTCCGCACACCTTTCGAAGGTTTCGCATGCCCGTACTCTCGCGCCGCTCACTGCTGCTCGGCGCAACCGCCGCCGGAGCCATGCTCGTCGGCTCCCGGAATGTCAACGCGCGCAACGGCATAGCCGCTCGTGTCAACAGCGTCCCGCTGACCCGCGAGGAACATCGCGCCGTGGTCGTCGGCTCGGGCTTCGGCGGCGGCGTCACCGCGCTGCGCCTGGCCGAGGCGGGCGTTCAGGTGCTGCTGCTCGAGCGCGGCATGCGCTGGCCCACCGGGCCGAACGCGGAGACCTTCCCACGTGCGTCCGCACCGGACAAGCGCATGCTGTGGTACCGCTCCAGTCCCGAACTATTCGGTAAGCCAATGGTTTTCGAACCGTACACTGGACTGGTTGAAGCCGTGCCCGGCGAGAACATGACCGCCCTGTGCGCCGCCGGTCTCGGCGGCGGATCGCTGATCTACCAGGGCATGTCACTCCAGCCCACGGAAGCGGTGTTCAACACCCATTTCCCGGAGCAATTGGACTGGGCGACCATGAATCGCGTGCACTATCCGCGCGCGGCCCGCATGCTGGGCCTCGCGGTCGCACCCGATGAGCTCGTCGACAGCCCCAATTACGCCGCCGCCCGCTATTTCGCCGATCGGGTCCGGCAGGCGGGGCTGCCGCTCGCCAAGATCCCCATGCCCATCGACTGGAACTACGCCCTCGCCGAACTACGCGGTGATATGAAACCGTCCTACACCAACGGCGACGGCGCGATGGGCGTCAACAATGGCGGCAAACATTCGGTCGACGTCACCTACCTGGCCGCCGCCGAGGCCACCGGCCGCGTGAACATTCAAACCCTGCACCAGGTTTCGGATATCGAACGCGCCCCCGACGGCCGCTGGGCCCTGCACGTCCAACAGCTCGACACCACCGGAACCGTCATCGCCGACAAACTCATCACCACCCCCGCCCTGGTGCTGTCGGCGGGCAGCCTCAACACCACCGGACTCCTCATGCGCGCGGGCGCGAAGGGGCACATTCCCGACCTCCCCGAGGCGCTGGGCCAAGGCTGGGGCACCAACGCCGACCGCATCTACATCTGGACCGATCCCAACGCGAATTTCGGTACCGCACAGGGCGGTCCGGTCGTCTACGGCTCACTCAACTGGGACGACCCGCACACCGCCCACACCGTCATCCAGGCTTCCATCCCACCGCTGCCCATGGACCCGAAGAGCACCATGATGGTCGGCTACGGCGTCAGTGACGGCCGGGGCCACTTCACCTACGACTCCGCCACCGATGACGCCACCCTGCATTGGCCCGCCGACGGCGATGCCTTCATCCAGGACAACCACATCGGCCCCACCACCCGCCGAATCGCAGGCCCCGCAAGCACTCTCACCGACACCAATGCCGCATTCCCCTCCACCTGGCACCCTCTCGGCGGCGCGTCCATGGGCACCGTCTGCGACCTGAACGGCAGAGTCCTCGGCCAGCGCGGCCTCTACGTCCTGGACGGTGCCCTCATGCCCGGCAATACCGCCGCCTGCAACCCTTCCCTGACCATCGCGGCCGTGGCCGAACGCGCGCTCGACGCCCTGGTCGCCCAGGACGTCGGCACGGTGATCTGAAGCGGGACAGGTGGAGTGCGCTCAGCGCACCTGCGGGGCCACCTTCTCGCCGAGCAGTTCGATATTGCGCAGCACCTTGTCATGCGGCAGGGTGCCCACGCTGGTGTGCAGCATGAAGCGGTCCAGGCCGAGATCGTCGCGGACCTTGGCGATCTTGCCCGCCACGTAGTCGGGGGTGCCCACGAACAGGGAACCGCTCTGCGAGCGCAGCGCCGCGAACTGCTCGCGGGTCATCGGGCCCCAGCCGCGTTCGCGGCCGATACCGGACATGGCGCGGGCGTAGGGGGCGTAGAAGTCCGCGACCGCCTGCTCATCGGTTTCCGCGACATAGCCGTGCGCGTGCACCGCCACCGGCTGCTTCTCATGGCCGCCCTGCTCCAGGGCCTTGTGGTACAGCTCCACCAGCGGCTTGAAACGCGCGGGCTGGCCGCCGATGATCGCGATGGCCAGCGGCAGGCCCAAAAGCCCTGCGCGGACCACGGATTCGGGACTGCCGCCGACGGCGATCCAGACCGGCAGCGGCCGGTTCTCGGTGCGCGGGTACACGATGGCGTCGGTCAGCGGAGCGCGGAAATTGCCCTCCCAGGTGACCGGGCCCTCCTCGCGGATCTTCAGCAGCAGTGCCAGCTTCTCCTCGAAGAGTTCGTCGTAGTCGGACAGGTCGTAGCCGAACAGTGGGAACGATTCGATGAACGAGCCGCGGCCCGCCATGAGTTCGGCTCGGCCGTTGGACAATCCGTCCAGGGTGGAGAAGTCCTGATAGGCCCGCACCGGATCGGCCGAGCTGAGCACCGTCACCGCACTGGTGAGCTGGATGCGCTCGGTGCGCGAGGCGATGGCGGCCAGCACCACGGCGGGGGAGGAGGCCGCGAAATCCTTGCGGTGGTGTTCGCCCACGCCGTACACATCGAGTCCGGCCTGTTCGGTGACCACGGCCTCCTCGACCACCTGGCGCAGTCGTTCGCCCGCGGTCGGCACCGGGCCGTCCCCGCCGACGGGGTGCGTCTCGGCGAATGTCGTCAGTCCCAGTTCCACGGCGTACGCACCTTCCAATGTTGTTTCCAAGTCAACCTGTGAGCTTAAACGGACCGTAGTCCGGAAACATTCCGCGCAGCTCGGGGAGAGTCGCCCGCATCGGCCGGATAGTCTTGTTCTCATGTCAGTGCGCACCCGCCAACCCCTCGTTCCCGGCACCCAATCGCCCATTCGTGAGGTGCCCAAGTCCATCGAGCGGCCCGAGTACGTCTGGAAGAAGACGGCCAAGGAGGGCAACGAGCCCTGGGTGCAGACGCCCGAAACCATCGAGGCCATGCGCATCGCGAGCAAGCTCGCCGCACAGGCCCTGGAAGAGGCGGGCAAGGCGGTCGCCCCCGGCGTCACCACCGATGAGCTCGACCGCATCGTGCACGAATACCTGATCGACAATGGCGCCTACCCGTCGACGCTGGGCTACAAGGGCTTCCCCAAGTCCTGCTGCACCTCGCTCAATGAGGTCATCTGCCACGGCATTCCGGACTCCACCGTCATCGAGGACGGTGACATCGTCAATATCGACGTCACCGCGTTCATCGGCGGCGTACACGGCGACACCAACAAGACCTACCTCGCGGGCGATGTCGACGAAGAGGTGCGGCTGCTCGTCGAGCGCACCGAAGAGGCCACGCTACGCGCCATCAAGGCCGTCAAGCCGGGCCGGGCGCTCAATGTCATCGGCCGTGTCATCGAGTCCTACGCCAACCGCTTCGGCTACGGCGTGGTGCGGGACTTCACCGGCCACGGCGTCGGCCCCACCTTCCACAGCGGCCTGGTGATCCTGCATTACGACCAGCCCGCCGTCGAAGCCGAAATCGAAACCGGCATGACCTTCACCATCGAACCCATGATCAACCTCGGCGGCATCGACTACGAGATCTGGCCCGACGGCTGGACCGTGGTCACCAAGGACCGCAAGTGGACGGCCCAGTTCGAGCACACCCTGGTCGTCAACGAGAACGGCGCTGAAATCCTCACCCTGCCGTGAGTTCGGCCGCCGCCGGGTTCGTGATCGGGCAGCGCGCGTGAAGGGCGCACTGCTGATCGCGGGCACCACCTCGGACGCCGGGAAAAGCGTTGTCGTGGCCGGGCTCTGCCGCATGCTGGCCCGGCGCGGGGTGCGGGTCGCGCCGTTCAAGGCGCAGAACATGTCGAACAACTCCGTCGTCACGCTGGACGGCGGGGAGATCGGGCGTGCCCAGGCCTTGCAGGCGCGCGCCTGCGGGCTGGAACCGAGCGTGCGCTTCAATCCGGTGCTGCTCAAGCCCGGCAGTGACCGCCGCTCACAACTCGTGGTGCGCGGCAAGGCAATCGACACCGTGGGTGCGAAGGATTACTTCCGGCATCGCACCGAATTGCGCGCCATCGTCGCCGAGGAATTGGCGTCGCTGCGCGCCGAATTCGACGTGGTCATCTGCGAGGGGGCGGGCTCACCCGCCGAAATCAATCTGCGCGCAACCGATCTCGCGAACATGGGCCTGGCCCGAGCCGCGGACCTCCCGGTCCTGCTGGTCGGCGATATCGATCGCGGCGGCGTGCTCGCCCACCTCTTCGGCACCGTCGCCATCCTGGAACCCGAAGACCAGCAACTCATCTCGGGCTACATCATCAATAAGTTCCGCGGCGACGTCGACCTGCTCCGCCCCGGCCTGGATCAGCTCACCGACCTGACCGGCCGCCCCACCCTCGGCGTCATTCCCTTCGCCGAAGACCTCTGGATCGATGCCGAGGACTCTCTCGGCACCATCGCGGACGCCCCCGTAGGCCGCTCCCAGCCCCCGCTGGGCAGGGACTGGCTCACCGTCGCCGCCATCCGCCTACCTCGGATCTCCAACTCCACCGACGTGGAAGCCCTCGCCTGCGAACCGGGCGTCTCCGTCCGCTGGGTCACCGACCCGTCCCGCCTCGCCGGAGCCGATCTGGTGGTGCTGCCCGGCAGCAAATCCACCGTCGGAGATCTGGAATGGTTGCGCCGCACCGGAATAGCCGCCGCCCTCCAGGAGCGAGCGGTCCGCGGCGGCCCCATCCTGGGCATCTGCGGCGGCTACCAAATGCTCGCCCGCACCATCGACGACCGCGTCGAATCCGCGGCGGGCACCGTCGAGGGCCTCGGCCTGCTCGACCTGGAAATCGAATTCGCCGACCCGAAGATCCTGCGCCGCAGCGCGGGTCACACCCCCGGTTACGACATCACGGACAGCGGCGTGGACGATGCGAATATCACCACGCCGGACGTCCGGCCCATCGCGGAGAGCGCCGGAATTCCGGTGCACGGCTACGAGATTCACCACGGTCGCGTGCGCCACAACGGCGACCGGCCCTGGCTCGTTCTGGATGGCGTCCCCGAAGGCAGTGTGCGCGGGGCGATCCGGGGCACCCACCTGCACGGCGCACTCGAATCCGACGAATTCCGCCGCGCCTTCCTCCGTGACGTCGCATCCTACTCCGCCGCCGATTTCGTTGTCGCCGAGAATGTCTCGGTCGCCGAGGTCCGAGCCACCCAACTCGACTTACTCGCCGACCTCATGGAGAAATACCTCGACCTTCCGGCCCTGGAACGCCTCATCGACGGGGGCGCACCCCCTGACCTCCCAACCCTCACGGTCAGCCGCTGAATATCTCCGACTCGTGCGGTCGGCTGGTGCGTACCGCGTGTTAATCCTCGATCACCGCACGGGAGAGCGGTGTGATCGGCCGCGCGCGGAGAACTCTCGATCCAGAGCCCGGCCCGAGTTTCCGCGCGGCGCGGGTCATTCGGTGATGGTCCCGGCCTTCCCCGGTCTGGGATCGGTGTCGCACGGCACATGTGACGTTCGGCCGGGCTTCGGGTGGCGGGGGACACGTGGGAAGGCTTGCCCGACAGGCGAATCAGTGGTCTGTGCCACTCGGGCGGTCCGGATTCGGGGAAATCGGCGCGGTTCCATCGACGGTGTGGTGACCGCGCTCACAGGAATCCGGGCGACACGCGTTCGGAGCGTTTGCGCGCCGTGTAGCGTGACTCGATATGGAATCTCGGCGGATCACGGTCGGTGACCGCGTATGGGCCGTGCGGGTCGGAGGCTCCGAATCCCGCCACCACGTGCTCCTACTTCCCGATGCGGGCGATCCGGCCGATGTATATGACCAGGTCTGTGAGCGATTGCAGACCTCGGACCTGCGCACCATCGTGATCGAGCCCGCGGACGGGCTCGATAACACGGCGGTCTTCGGCATCCTCGACGAACTGAAGGTGCCGTGGGCGAATCTGGTCGGTGCGGGCACCGGCGCGGATCTGGCCTGGCAGCTGGCCGCACGCGGCTTCGGCCGCTTCATGAGCCTCATCGCCGCGGGCAGCGGTCATCCGGCCGCCCCCGGCGCGGACGGGGCCATCGCGGACGCCACCTGCCCCCCGGTGGAAATCCCCACCACCCTGCTGGCCACCAAACGCCTGCCCCGCGCGGCCGCCGAAGCCTCCGGCCGCTACGTCTACGGCGAATTCCGCCTCGTCCCGGTCGATGTCGCCGACGTCGCCACCGAAGCGGGCCACGAACTCGCCACGGAGATCGTGCTCCGCACCAGCTTCTGGTGACCCGACCCGCTATCGACCTCGCACCGAATCGAGTGCGAGGTCGATAGCTTTTCCGGGCCCTATGCCTTCGCCTGCGGCGACTCCGCCAGCCACGTCAGCCAGGAATCCAACTCCGCGAACGCCTGGGTGCGCGGCTGTTCCGAGGACAGGAACACGTCGTGACGCGCGCCTTCGATCGGCACGATATTGGTGCGATCGCCCAGGCAACCCGCCCAGCGCTGAATCTGCTTCACATCCAGCACCACGTCCGAGACATCGGCGGCCGGGCCGTACTTGGCCATGAACTTGGTCATCTTGGAGCGCAGCACCAGCGCGGGCACCCCGATATCGAGCCCGCGATGCACCCGGGCATGCCCGCGCCGGATCGCCCGCAGCCAGCCCGCGTGAACGGCGAAGCCGCTCAACGGCTTCCAGTCCAGGTTGTAATCCCATTCCCCGGAGACGGTGTTGTGCAGGCTGTCTCCGTAGGTGGTCGCCTTGCCCAGCGGCAGCGCGGTCAGCGCGCTCAACCGCCCGACCCCCTGCAATACCGCATTGCTCAGCGGGCTGCGGTAGTACGACGGCCCCTGCAGATCGAACCACGGGCTGTTCAGCACCAGCCCCGAAATCCCCTGTGCGCGAGACCCGCCCGCCGCGTTGAGCCGGTTCAGCCATAGCGAGGTGACCAGTCCGCCGGTCGAATGCCCCATCACGAGCACCGGCAGCCCGGTCTCCTCGCGAATGATCTTCAGGGACCGGTTCAGCTCCACGTCGTACAGCGCGAGATCGGTCACATAGTGCGGCGTCTGCCCGTCCCGGGTGGAGCGCCCGCACTTGCGCAGATCCAGCGCGTAGAACGCGATGCCCTGCGCCGCCATGTGCTCGGCGAGGTGCTCCTGGAAGAAGTAGTCGGTGAACCCGTGCACGTACAGCACGGCGCTGCCGGCGGCCGGCGCGGACGCGGGCGAGTAGCGGATCAGCGTGGCGAAGGCGTCGCCCTGCCCGTCCGGGTCCGGCCCGAGCGCCAGAGTCAGCTGCTGATAATCGGATCCGAGCACGTCGGGCTGCCAAACGCCCGCCGCGCCGGTCGATGCGGACGTGGTTGCGGTGGATGACGTATCAGAGGTCACATGGCCCAATGTAAACGGCGAAGGTGAAAAATGAGCGTGGAGGTATCTCTCACATTCGGTCTTTTCGCTGCCTGATTTCGGCGTGTCCAGGGGCACAATCGAAGTTAGGTGAACGACGGGTAACCTAACTGCCGCTGGGTTGCCCTACACAGACAAGGAAGTCGATCAACGCCGTGTCGAACAATGCTGCCACGATTGAAAAGACCGATGTAGTCCTCATCGGCGCAGGCATCATGAGTGCCACCCTCGGCGCACTGCTTCGACAGGTGCAGCCGGACTGGTCGATCTCGCTCTTCGAGCGTCTCGATGCCGCCGCCGCGGAGTCCAGCGATCCGTGGAACAACGCGGGCACCGGTCACTCCGCCCTCTGCGAGCTGAACTACACGCCGCAGAACGCCGACGGCTCGGTGGAGATCGCCAAGGCCATCGATATCAACGAGCGCTTCCAGGTGTCGCGCCAGTTCTGGTCGCATGCGGTCGAGAACGGCATCCTGGCCAATCCCTCGAACTTCATCAACCCCATCCCGCACGTGAGCTTCACGCACGGCGCGGACGGCGTGGAATACCTGCGTAAGCGCCAGGAGGCGCTGTCGCGGCATCCGCTGTTCGAGGGCATGGAGTACATCAACGACAAGGACGAGTTCGCGCGGCGACTACCGCTGATGTCCAAGGGTCGCGATTTCTCCGATCCGGTCGCGCTGAACTGGACCGATTACGGCACCGATATCGACTTCGGTGAGCTCACCAAGGAACTGCTGGCGTACCTCGGCAAGTCCGGTGCGGATATCGCCTTCGGGCACGAGGTGAAGAACCTCACCAAGCAGTCCGACGGCTCATGGCTGGTCAAGGTCCGCAACCTGCGCACCGGTAAGACCCGCGTCATCCACGCCAAGTTCGTCTTCGTCGGCGCGGGCGGCGGTGCACTGCCGCTGCTGCAGAAGTCGGGCATCAAGGAGATCTCCGGTTTCGGTGGCTTCCCGGTGTCGGGTCTGTTCCTGCGCTGCAAGAATCCGGCCCTGATCGCCCAGCACGAGGCCAAGGTGTACGGCCAGGCTTCGGTCGGCGCGCCGCCGATGTCGGTGCCGCACTTGGACACTCGCGTCATCAACGGTGAGCGCGGACTGCTGTTCGGCCCGTACGCGGGCTGGACGCCCAAGTTCCTCAAGGACGGCAAGAACACCGATCTGTTCAAGTCGGTGAAGCCGAACAACCTGTTCTCCATGCTCGGCGTCGGCGTCACCGAACTGAGCCTGGTCAACTACCTGGTGGGCGAGCTGCTCAAGTCCCAGGCCGGTCGTGTGGACGCGATGGCGGAGTTCCTGCCGCGCGCCGACGGCCACGACTGGGATCTGATCATCGCCGGTCAGCGCGTACAGGTGATTCGCCGCAAGGGCGCGGGCGGTGTGCTCGAGCTCGGCACCGCGGTCGTCGCGGCCGAGGACGGCACCATCGCCGGTCTGCTCGGCGCCTCGCCGGGCGCGTCGACCTGTGTGAGCGCCATGCTCGATGTGATGAAGCGCTGCTTCCCGCGTGAATTCGGTTCGTGGGAGCCGAAACTCAAGGAAATGGTGCCCTCGCTCGGGGTCAAGCTGTCCGAGAATCAGGCGCTGTTCTCCGAGGTCTGGGAGTGGTCGCAGAAGGCTCTGCACCTGGCCGACGCGAACACGCCGAACCACTCCGGGGTCGCTTCTCACGCCTAGGTGTGATAGCAACAATCGATGATGTCAACGGTTGCTCTCAAAAGGTCGTGGGCCCAGGATCTGGACACCTCGACTCTGTACAAGCTGTTGAAACTTCGCGTGGAGGTTTTCGTCGTCGAGCAGAAGTGCGCCTATCCCGAACTCGACGGTCTCGACCTCGGTCCGGAAACCCGGCACTTCTGGCTCGACGACGAGGGTGATGTCATCTGCACCCTCCGACTGCTCGAAGAGCATGACGACGGCGTGAAGTCCTTCCGCATCGGCCGCCTGTGCACCACCCCGGCGGCCCGCGGGCACGGCTACACCACCCGCGTGCTGCAGGCGGCCCTCGCCGAAGCGGGATCGGGCGCGACGGTTCGCCTGAACGCCCAGACCTACCTGGTCGATATGTACACCAAGCACGGCTTCAAGATCGACGGCGAAGAGTACATCGAAGACGGCATCCCGCACATCCCCATGCGCCGAGGCTGAGACTTCAAGCCCCGCAACCGATTTCGGTTGCGGGGCTGTTTTTCTATAGGCCGGCCCGGGGTGCGGTGATCGGCGGCGGCACGGCAATCGAGCCTGGCGACCGGGGGTGTGACCGGGCGGGACCGCTGGTGAGTGCGGGGTCATAGCCGGTTCGATGTGGTGCGCGCATAGAGTTGGGGTGTGGCGGTTTCCTCTGCGGTGTATACCGAATCCAAGCGTGCGGCCTCCGATATCGAGGCAGGCTTTCCGTTCTCGGCGGTCGTCGGGCAGGAACGGCTGCAGCTGGGATTGATTCTCTGCGCGGTGCACCCCGGTATCGGCGGTGTGCTGGTGCGCGGCGAGAAGGGGACCGCGAAATCGACCGTGGTGCGCGCGCTGGCGCAATTGCTGCCGCCGGTGGTGGATGAGAGTGGGGCACGTCCCGCTCGGCTGGTGGAGTTGCCCGTGGGGGCCACCGAGGACCGCGTGGTCGGCTCGCTGGACCTGGAGCGGGTGCTGCGCGATGGCGAACAGGCGTTCAAGCCCGGTCTGCTGGCCGCGGCGCATCACGGCGTGCTCTACGTCGACGAGGTGAACCTGCTGCACGACCATCTGGTCGATGTACTGCTCGACGCCGCCGCCATGGGCCGCGTGCACATCGAACGCGACGGCGTCTCGCATTCGCATCCGGCGCGATTCGTGCTCGTGGGCACCATGAATCCCGAGGAGGGCGAACTCCGGCCGCAGCTGCTGGACCGCTTCGGCCTCACCGTGGACGTCGTCGCCTCGCGCGATGTGGACACCCGTATGGCGGTGGTGCGCCGCCGCCTCGACTACGAGGCCGATCCGGCCGGATTCGCCGCGGACTACGCGCCCGCCGATCGTGAAGTGGCCGAACGCATTCTGACCGCGCGCGATCGGCTCCCCGCCATCGCGCTCGACAATGTGGAACTGCGCCGAATCGCCGCGCTCTGCGCCACCTTCGATGTGGACGGTATGCGCGCGGACCTGGTCGTCGCCCGCACCGCCACCGCACACGCCGCCTGGCGCGGCGGTGACGCGGTCACCGAGGCCGATGTGCGCATCGCCGCCGAACTCGCACTGCCGCATCGCCGTCGGCGCGATCCATTCGATGAACCGGGCATCAGCGAGGAACAACTCGACGACGCCATGGCCAAAGCGGCTGAGGAAGCGGCTCGCGCCGGTGACGACCTGGGAAAAGGTGAAGCGGCTTCGCAGGATGCGGAGCCGCAGGACCTCGACCCGGATGATGATCCCGACGGTGGCGTGGAGGACCCGAATTCGCCCTTGAGTGAAGCGGATTCGGCTCAGGGCGCGAACACCGGGCCTGACGCGAATGCGGATCCGGCGCGACCGGCACCCGATGGCGCGCAACAGGATTCGCTCGACGCATCACAGGACGGGATGCTGCCGGACGGATCGGACGACGCGCTTCCGGATGGGCCGCTCGACGATCCTACCGGGCGCGACGCCGATGCCACCGAGTCCAATCGGAAACCGAACGGCGGCAAGGCATCCGCCCGCGAGGGCCGCTCCGCCACCCCGGCCGGTTCGATTGCCAAACCCCCGCGCTGGGAGGTCCCCGGCGTGGGCGAGGGCGCGCCCGGCCGCCGTTCCCGCGCCCGCACCCGCCAGGGCCGAGTCGTGCGCGCCACCCCCGAAACCGGTACCGGCCTGCACCTGCTCGGCACCATTTTCGCCGCCGCCCCACATCAGCGCGCTCGCGGCCGTATTTCCGGCCCGATCGAATTCGCCCCCGGCGATCTGCGCGGCGCGTATCGCGAAGGCCGCGAAGGCAATCTGGTCGTCTTCGTCGTCGACGCCTCGGGCTCGATGGCCTCGCGTGACCGTCTGGCCGCGGTCACCGGCGCTGTGGTGGCCCTGCTCCGCGACGCCTACCAGCGCCGCGACAAGGTCGCCGTGATCACCGTCCGGGGTGCGGACGCCGAACTCGTGCTCCCGCCGACCTCCTCGGTCGATATCGCCGTGCGCCGCCTGGCCGATATGCGCACCGGCGGCAAAACCCCACTCGCCCAGGGACTCCTGAAGGCCCGCGAGGTCATTCACCGCGAACACGTTCGCGACCCGCACCGCCGTCCCATGCTCGTCATGCTCACCGACGGCCGCGCCACCGGCGGCCCGACCCCGGTCCCGCGCGCCCGCACCGCCGCCCGTCTGCTGGCCAACGAATCGGTCACCGCCATGGTCATCGATTGCGAACGCGGCATGATCCGCCTCGGCCTGGCTCGCGACCTCGCTCGCGATCTCCGCGCGGGCTACCTGCAACTCTCCGAACTCACCGGTGACTCGGTGGCGGGCGCGGTCCGGGCCACCCGCGCCGCCTGACCATTCGATCACCGGTGTCGCCCGACAAGCGGGCGCGCTGCCTGCCGGGTGATCGTGCGGCCCGGATCGCACCCCGCTGCACGCCCGCGGCTCGTTGAGTCGCGAACGTGTGCGGGAACCTCCCGCCGGCATTGTTCGTCGTACCGATATGCGTGGATTTCGCCGGAAGAAGAAGACCGAGCGCACCGGCGTCGAGGCCGAGGTCGCCGATGTCGCCGCGGAGGGAGTGGTTTATCTGCTCTTCGGCGGGCTCCGGCGGATCGCGGTGGCGATCGCGCACGCGCTGAGCTGATCGCGCGCCCGGCGGCGGACTCGCGCCGGGCATGTGGCACGGTGGGATGAGCGTTCGGCGCACGCCGCGCGGTGAGAGGAGTTCGATTCCATGCCTCAGGGTGTTCCGCTGGCCGAGAGCATTCCGGACGACGGGCTGACCACGCGGCAGCGCCGGAATCTGCCGGTGCTGGCCGTGCATACCGGGCCGGGCAAGGGCAAGTCGACCGCGGCCTTCGGGATGGCGTTGCGGGCGTGGAATCAGGGCTTCGATGTAGCGGTGTTCCAGTTCGTGAAGAGCGCCAAATGGAAGGTCGGCGAGGAAGCCGCCTTCCGCACCCTCGGCACGCTGCACGAGGAGACCGGCGCGGGCGGCGCGGTGGAATGGCACAAGATGGGCGAGGGCTGGTCCTGGTCCCGCAAACCGGGCACCGATGAGGACCACGCCGCCGCCGCGCTCGCGGGCTGGCAGGAGATCGCCCGCCGCATCGCCGCCGAACAGCACCGCTTCTATGTCCTGGACGAATTCACCTACCCCCTCAAATGGGGCTGGGTCGACGTCGACGAGGTGGTCGAAACCCTGCGCAACCGCCCCGGCAACCAGCACGTGGTCATCACCGGCCGCGACGCCCCGCAGGCGCTACTCGACGTAGCCGACCTCGTCACCGAGATGACCAAGGTCAAGCACCCCATGGACGCGGGCCGCAAGGGCCAGCGCGGTATCGAATGGTGAGCGTGCCCGCCGTCGTCATTGCCGCGCCCGCATCCGGTAGCGGAAAGACCACGCTCGCAACCGGATTGATCGGTGCGCTGCGTCGCGCCGGGCACCGGGTGGCCCCCTTCAAGGTGGGCCCCGACTATATCGATCCGGGCTATCACGGTCTCGCCGCCGGTCGCCCGGGCCGCAATCTGGATCCGGTGCTGTGCGGCCCCGAACGCATCGCGCCCCTCTACCTGCACGGCAGCGCCGACTGCGATATCGCGGTGGTCGAGGGCGTCATGGGCCTGTTCGACGGCCGTATCGACGAGAACAACTCCGACCCCATCGCCGAGGGCTCCACCGCCCAGATCGCCGCCATGCTCGGCGCGCCGGTCATACTGGTGGTCGACGCCCGCGGCCACAGCCAGAGCCTGGCCGCCCTGCTGCACGGTTTCGCCACCTACGACAGCGGAATCCGTTTGGGCGGAGTGATCCTCAACCGCGTCGGCAGCGAACGCCACGAACAGGTCCTGCGCGCGGCCTGCACCCGAGTCGGCCTCCCCGTGCTCGGCGCACTCCCGCGCCTGGCCGAATTGGAAGTCCCCTCCAGACATCTCGGCCTGATCCCGGCTGTGGAGCACGGCTCCGCCGCCCAGGCAGCCGTGGACGCGATGACCGATCTCGTTGCCGCACACATAGATCTGGCTGCGGTAGTGGCACTGGCGAGCTCGCAGACCTCCGGCCCGAGCTGGAATCCCGCCGAGGAACTGCGCCTCGCCGCCGAATCGGGTTCCGCCGCAGGCGCTCTCATCGCGCAGCCGGAGCATGGACCCGCTGCGCGCGTCGTGCCGACTGTCGCGCGGGTGGCTGGGGATTCGGAGCGGGCCGCCGCCGGGGCCGAGTGGGATCGCGGCACCGATCAGGCGTTCGTCACCGGCGGACCGATCATCGCCGTGGCGGGCGGGGCCGCCTTCACCTTCGGGTACGCCGAGCATCGCGAACTTCTGGAGGCGGCGGGCGCGCGGGTTGTAGTGTTCGACCCGATGCGCGATGAACTCCCCTCCGGCACAGCGGGTCTGGTGATTCCGGGCGGTTTCCCGGAGGAACACGCGGCCGCCCTCGCCGCGAACTCACCCCTGCTCGAACAGATTGCCGCCCGGGCGCGGCGCGGCCTGCCCGTCCACGCCGAATGCGCGGGCCTGCTCTACCTCACCCGCTCCCTCGACGGTCACCGCATGGCCGGGGTCATCGACGCCACAGCCGAATTCGGCCCGCGCCTCACCCTCGGCTACCGAGATGCCGTGGCCCTCAACGATTCCCCCCTCTGGCGCGCGGGGGAACGCATCCGAGGCCACGAATTCCACCGCACCCGCCTCACCGCCCCCGCCGCGAACCCCGCCGCCTGGGCCTGGCGCGCGCCCTCCGGCGAAACAGTTCGCGAAGGCGCGACAACCCACCACGTCCACGCCTCCTACCTGCACACCCACCCCGCCGGAAACCCGAGCGCGATAGCGCGATTCGTCGCCACAGCCCGCGCGTTCGCCGACGACGAAGCGCTCGTATGAGACGCCGCCACCTCCGTCCCGGCCCGGACAGGTCGGCACCGAGCCGATTATCGAGATCGGCGGTCCGCACGCCCGGGAACCACCCGCTCGAATCCGCGCACGACCGGCGGTCACGGAGGTCTCACGCGCGTCGAGGCCGCCGATGAGCGGACCCGCGCGAACCGAAGGCGCGCGACCGGTACTCGCGGTTGGCGTGGGCACCCGAACCGGCGTGGAGGCCGCCGTCATCGTCGCGGCGATACGGGAAGTCCTGGGGGACAGCGTGATCGGCTGCCTCGCGACCGTGGACAGGCGCGCGGGGGAGTTGGGCCTGGTGGCCGCGGCACGAGAGCTCGGGGTGCCGGTGATGTCCTTCGCGCCGGGCGAATTGGCGCGGGTCGAAGTGCCCAACCCGTCCGCGGTCACCGCCCAGGCGCTCGGAACCCCGAGCGTGGCGGAGGCCGCCGCGATGCTGGCCGCCGGCGGCGGAGAGCTGGCTGTTCCCAAGTGCATAAATAGGGGAATCGCCTTGGCAGCAGCGGTTATTCGACGCTGAGACCGCACACTACCGGTCGGGTGCGCGGATATACATATGAGGCGGTCGAAATCGTCTTGGCGGCAGCTGTAATTCGGCGCTGGGTTGCGCTCCGCGCCTCGAGCGGGTCAGCCCGGGAATAGGTACCGATGCGGTGGCGCGGTGATACAGCGCCGCCGCGCTCGCCGACCGGTTGGGTAGTCGGCGAGCGCGGCGGGTGGCGGATCACGGCTTGGGACTGCGGGATCCGCCGCTTTCGGGGTGGGTCAGGGGGCTACCGAACCCCAGTCGGCGAAGCCGGTGGGATCGTGGCGGCCCAGGGTGCCGTGTTCGAACAGGCCCCAGCCCTCGGCGTCGCCGCAGCGGGCCTTGCCGACGTGGTCGATGACGCCGAAGGGGATGCGGCCCGCGTTGGCCGGGTCGGTGAGGTCGTAGCGTTTGGCCTCGGACCAGTTGCGTCCCTTCCACTGACCGTGCTGCCAGTCCGGGTCACCGCCGTAGCCCGCGCCGACGTGCAGCGCGATGAACGTGCCCGCCTCGACCTCCACCTCGAGCGGTTTGCCGTCGGGGGTGGTGAGTTCCAGGCGCAGGGCGGTGGGGATGCGGGTGCCGGACTTGTAGGTCAGATGCACTCGCGGCCAGCCCAATTGCTCGATGCGGCCGTCATTCCAGATGCGGGTGGCATCGTTGAGCGTGCGGAACCCGTTGGGCTCCTCCTGCACGATGACGATGATGGAGAACTCGTCGAAGCGCAGCGGCACGTACAGCCACCAGAAGCCTTCGGACGGTTCGGAAGCCAGTCGTCCGGCCGGATCGGATTCACCGACCGGGCGGATACCCCAGGAGCGGTCCCGGGTGCCCATCCAGCTGCCCGGATCGACGGCGAAATCGGTGCCGTCGACATTCAGTGTGCCGGACCAGCTTCCGACCTGAGCGAAGCGCTGCGCCTCGATCATGGCCTTGTTCATGCCGGTGATGATGGTGTGCGCCTCCTCCTGTACGACCGGGAACGAACCCTCCCAGGTCATATCGAAGGACAGCGTCTCGTGCTCGCAGATCACCCGCAGCTTCTGCAGCGGCTCGATCACCTCGATGCGGTATCCGCCGACCGCCAGGTCCAGGCTGCGCTGCTCGAGTGCGTCGGAGAATCGCACCGAATGCTGGATGTCTCCGCGCCGCACGGTGGCGAACGCGTCGGTCACGCCGAGGTTCGGGTACACGCCGAATCCGGTGACCAGCAACAGATCTCCGCCGGTGTCGATGGCGTTGTAGTAGCTGCGATCGTAGAAGTTCTTATCGCTGCTGGCCACCCGCGCCATCGGCTGCGGCGTCTGGTGGATCGGGTATTCGTCCAGAGGGCCGATCATGGGTCGCATATCTCTCAATCCCAGGCGTAGGTGCCGTCGAGCAATGCCTCGAGCAGCTTTCGGTGCATGACGTAGTCGTCGCGGTCGGCGGTGTCGGTGTCCTCGCCGAAGTGGATCATCCGGCGCTTGATGCGCGCCATCACGATCCCGTGCCGCAGTGCGGCATAGGTGAGGTACCAGTCCAGATCGCGCACGGCGTGCCCGGTGGCTTCCTCGTACAGCTTCTCGATATCGCTGCGGCGCAGGAAGTCCGGCAGTCCGGGCTGATCGAACGTGGTCGCGATGTCCTGGAAGAACCGGTGAATCAGGATGGGCCAGGCCACATCCAGTTCGCGCGGTCCGATGGCGGCCATCTCCCAGTCGAGCACGGCGGAGGTGTCGCCGGTCTCCTCGAAGAACATGATGTTGCCCGGGCGCGCGTCACCCCAGCTGAGCACATCGGGCGCGGAATCGTCCGGCCAATTGGCTTCCAGGTATTCGAAGGTGCGCTCCAGCAACGGAATCCGGAATCCATCATTGGCCAGCGCCCAGTCGTACCAGCGCTTCTGCGCCTCGAAATGCCTGCGCAGTGCCGAGCCCTCGCCGTGCAGCATGGGGAAGCGCTCTTCGGGCTTGTCGATGCTGTGCACCCGGGCGATGACGTCGACGGTCTTGCGGGTGATCTCCAGCCGCTCCTCGGGGGTCGCGTCGAAGACCCAGCCGAAGAACACGTACGGCGGATTGTCTTCCGCCACACGGCCGCTCACCCGCTTCATGACCAGGAAGGGCGAGCCCAGAATGGAGGCGTCGTTCTCCATCCAGCACAGCGGCGGCACCGGGATATCGGTGGCCTCGGCGACCGCGGCCATGATGTCGTACTGGGCCTGCAGGTCGTACTTCTCGAAGACCGGGAAGGAGCTGGCCTCCGGTGGCATCCGCGCCACGTACGCCCCGCCCGCGGGCTCGCCGTTCTCGGTCCATTCGGCGTCGAACAGCAGGGTGGTGCTGGACATGCCGCCCGCCTGCGGCTTGGTCAGCGAGGTGACGCGCGGGGCGTCGTCGGCGTCGACCTTGGTGGCGAGCCAGGCGGCCAATTGCTCCGCGAGTTGTGCATCGTCCCGGTCGGAGACGGTGAGTTCCCATCTCTGGTTGGGGTCGTCGGCCGACATGCTTTCCTCCTGGCGTGAAGCGGCGGGCGTGTGCGCGCGGTTCGGGCTGGTGGGCCCGGGTGTGGCGCGTTCCACACGATGTGCAGAAATGTAACGTGTTGCAGTTGAAATGTGCAGGGATTCGGCTGGTAAGTACCGGTGAATGGGATGCCTCTCGACGCGCAATCTGGTAAGTCGGTAGTGCTGGCACGTAGTCCCGCAGAGGTATGCCGCACCATCCCACCGGGGTAGACGAGAACGCTACGAACGGGGGATCCACCCGGAGGCGCGCGGCGGGCACACTCCCTATCGTCGAAAGAGGTTCGCCGAGAGGGGAGAGAGCGCGATGAGTACAGCAGCGGTCGTCGTCGAGGCGGAGCTCGATCCACCCGAATCGGCGACCGCGCGGACATGGAATCCGCTGGCGCGCCTGGGCTTTCGCTTCGTGGTCGCATACCTGACCCTATTCTGCGTCATCTATCCGCAGCCGCTGTTCGCCTTCATCGGCATCATCGCGCTCTGGACGCCGGATCGCATGGTCATGGACTACGCGCAACTGCCGCACACCATCGTGGAGTGGGTGGGGCGCAATATCTTCGGCATCGACGCGCGCCTGCAGCTGGAATCCGGCAGCGGCGATCAGGCGTACCTGTGGGTTCTGGTGTTCTGCATCCTGATCCTCGCGCTCATCGTGACCGCGGTGTGGACCGTCCTGGACCGCAAGCGCACCGAATACCGCCGCCTCGCGGGCTGGTTCCTGCTCTTCATCCAGCTCATCCTGGCCGGGCAGATGCTGGGATACGGCTTCGCCAAGGCGATTCCGCTCCAAATGCAGGCGCCCGGTCTGGCCACCCTCATCCAGCCGTACGGCGAATTCAGTCATATGGCGGTGCTGTGGAATCAGGTCGGCGCGTCACCGGTGTACGAGAGCCTGCTCGGTATGGCCGAGGTGCTCGGCGGTCTGCTGCTGCTCATGCCGCGCACGCGACTCGCGGGCGTGCTGCTCAGTCTGGTCAGCATGGCGCAGGTGTGGGTGCTCAATATGACCTTCGATGTGCCGGTCAAACTGCTCTCGTTCCACCTGCTGTTGCTCTCTCTGGTGCTGCTGGCCCCCGATGCCCGCAGGCTCACGGCGGTGCTGCTGGGACAGTCCGCCGGTCCGTCGACCGCGCCCACCCCGTTCACGACGCCACGTTCGCGCCGGATCGCCGACATCGGCCTGGTGGCACTGGCGGCCTGGTTCGTGCTGGCGCAGGCGGTCGGCAGCTGGCAAGGCTGGCACGAATATGGTCCGGGGCGGGGCAAACCCGAGCTCTACGGCATCTGGAACGTCACCGAATTCACCCGCGACGGCCAGCCGGTGCCTCCGCTGCTCACCGATGAAACCCGCTGGCGGCGCTTGATTTTCGACTACCAGGAGTACGCCACCTATCAGCGCATGGACGACAGCCTGGTCTCGGTCGCCACCGAATACGACAGCGGCGCACACCATCTCACCCTGCACTCACCCGAGACACAGCAGCCGCTGGCCGGCTTCACCTACGACCGCACCGCCCCGGATCGCCTGCTGCTCACCGGTGAACTCGACGGCCACCCGGTAACCCTGTCCCTCACCCGCGTCGACGACAGCGCCATGCCCGTGCGCAAGGGCGGCCTGAACCTGGTGCAGGACAACCCCAATGGCGTGAACTAGTTCCCGACCTGATCGACCCAGCCGGAATCCGCCCGCCCCGAGATTCGCCGGATACCAGATGTCATAGGCCGCGCCGGTGGAATCGCAACAGCCGAAACCCTTTTGCGTGGTCACCGCCCACGGGCCGGGCTGCGAATAGGTCGCCTCGACACCCGTCGCCACCAGCGTCCCGGCCGCTGTATGGGCCGCGCGGACGCGACGCCCGCGAGCGAGAGGGAAACCAGAACCGCGAGCATCCGACCACTGCCCCGCGGCGAATCATAGCTATCAGGCATAGGAAGCCGAACGGGTTTGCGAGGCCAGGCGCAGGGATCGCCATCCAGCCGAGATCCGCCGCCGCCATCGAGGTGGGCTCTATAACGGTTGCTGTGCGGACGCCGGTCGATTGTGGGCGGTTCGCGGCCAGGCCGTAGGCTCAATCCTCGTGCAGTACACGTCAGACGCATCCGATGAACAGCCCGTTGGCGACCCGAACTACCTGGTCGGGCTCGATCTGAACGGTCGGCGCGTAGTCGTCGTCGGCGGTGGGACGGTCGCCCAGCGGCGGCTCGGACTGCTCATCGCCTCCGGTGCGGACGTGCATGTGATCAGCCGAGAGGCCACCCCGGCCGTCGAGGGTATGGCCACCTCCGGCCAGATCACCCTGGAACTGCGGCCCTACGCCGACGGTGATCTCGATGGCGCGTGGTACGCCATGACCTGCACCGATGAACCTGAAACCAATGCGGCGGTGGTCGAAGAGGCCACCCGCGGGCGTATTTTCTGCGTCCGCGCCGACAATGCCCGGCTCGGCACCGCCGTCACCCCGGCGACCGCGCGCTATGACGGTATGAGCCTCGGTGTCCTCGCGGGCGGTCAGCATCGCCGTTCGGCCGCGATCCGAAATGGCTTGCTGGAGGCGCTGCAATCCGGTGTGGTGACCGATGATTCGGGCCCGGTGACCCCCGGCGTCGCCCTGGTCGGCGGCGGTCCCGGCGATCCGGACCTCATCACCGTGCGCGGCCGCCGCCTGCTGGCCCGCGCGAATCTCGTTGTCGCGGACCGTCTCGCGCCCCCCGAGCTGCTCGCCGAACTCGGTCCGGATGTCGAGGTCGTGGACGCCGCCAAGATTCCGTACGGCCGCGCCATGGCCCAGGAGGCCATCAATACCGCGCTCATCGAGGGCGCGAAGGCGGGCAAATTCGTGGTCCGTCTCAAGGGCGGCGATCCCTATGTCTTCGGCCGCGGTTACGAGGAACTCGAAGCCTGCGTCGACGCCGGTGTTCCGGTGACGGTCGTCCCCGGCGTGACCAGCGCCATCTCGGTCCCCGCCCTCGCGGGAATCCCGGTCACCCACCGCGGCGTCACCCATGAATTCGTCGTGGTCTCGGGCCATGTCGCCCCCGACCACCCGGACTCCCTGGTCGACTGGCCCGCCCTGGCCCGACTGCGCGGCACCATCGTGCTGCTCATGGCCGTCGAGCGCATCGACAAATTCGCCGCCGCCCTCCTGGAAGGCGGTCGCGCCGCGGACACCCCGGTCACCATCGTCCAGGAAGGCAGCCTGCGCACCCAGCGCATCGTTCGCGCCGACCTGTCCACGGTCGCCGACCGCGTCCGCGCCGAAGCCATTCGCCCCCCGGCCATCATCGTCATCGGCCCCACCGCCGGTTTCACCGCCGGAGCGCCGGATGGCGAAGCGCTGGACGCGGGAGCGCACTGACCTCATGCCCGGTACGAGCCAGCACGAGATCGGTTGGCCGCGCCGGGTATCCATTACAGTGTCGGAGTGCTCGATAATCCCGCTGCGACGATGCAGTATCCGGTGACCAAGCGGGCGTTCGGCCTCGCGATTCTCGTCCTGAGCGGGTTGCAGCTGATGGTGGTGCTCGACGGCACCGTCATGATTCTGGCGCTGCCCCGACTACAGGAGCAGTTGGGTCTGTCCAGTGCGGGCAGTGCCTGGACGGTGACGGCGTACGGTCTGCCGTTCGCCGGGCTCATGCTGCTGGGTGGTCGCCTCGGCGACTCCTTCGGTCGCAAGCGCATGCTGATTCTCGGTGTCGCACTGTTCACCGTCGCGTCCGCGCTGTGCGGCAGCGCGCAGAACGAAGCCTGGCTGATCGCCGCCCGCGCCCTGCAGGGCACCGGTGCCGCCATCGCCGCGCCGACCGCGTTCGCTCTGGTCGCCAGCACCTACGCTCCCGGTCCGGCCCGCAATCAGGCCATCGCCATCTTCGGTTCCATGGTCGGGATCGGCTCGGTCGGCGGTCTGGTCATCGGCGGTGCGCTGACCCAGCTGGATTGGCGGTGGATCTTCTGGATCAATGTGCCGATCGGCATTCTCATCGTCATCGGCGCGATCAACGAGCTGCGCGATACCGCGCACCAGCGCATCTCACTCGATATTCGAGGGGCGGTATTGGGCACGCTCGCCTGCGTGGCCATTGTGTTCGGTGCGACCGAAGGTCCCGAAATGGGTTGGGGCAGCCCGATTATCCTGGGCTCGGTGATCGGCGGCCTGGTGCTGCTGGTGGTGTTCGTCCTCGCCGAACGCAATGTCGAGAACCCGCTGCTGCCGTGGTCGCTGTTCGACAGCCGCGATCGTGTGGCCACCTTCATCGCCATCTTCCTGACCTCGGGCGTACTGGGCGCGACGACCTTCTTCGTCGCCCAGTTCCTGCAGAACGTGCTCGGCTACAGCCCGCTCTCGGCCGGTCTGGCGAGCATCCCGTTCACCCTGGGCGCGGGTGTGGGCACCGCGGTCGCCTCCAAGGCCGCGCAGTATGTGGCCCCGCGCTGGCTGCTGTTCTCCGCCGCGCTGGTGCTCGCGGCCGGGCTGTACTTCGGTTCCACCATCGACGGTTCGGTGGAGTACTTCCCGACGCTGCTGATCCTGCTGTGCGTGGTGGGTTTCTGCGTCGGCACCGCGATCGTGATCCTGCCGCTGTGCGTGCTGGTCGGGGTGGATATGGCGCATATCGGCCCGCTGTCCGCGGTCGGGCAGATGTTCATGAATATGGGCACCCCGTTCGCGGTGGGCGTGCTGAGCCCGGTCGCACTGTCCCGCACGCTGTCCCTGGGTGGTTCCACCGGGAAGGTCACCGAGATGAACCCGACCCAGATCGAGGCGCTGGGCAGCGGTTACACCCTGGTGCTGCTGGTCTGCGCGATCGGCACCGCGGTGCTGGGCGTGCTGGCGCTGACCCTGCGCTATACGCCCGCGCAATTGCAGCAGGCGCAGCACGCACAGGATGAGGCCCAGAAGTCCTGAGTCCCTACGGCACTCGCGTCACCGCGATGGCCGGTTCGGACAGGCTCCCGAGGTAGAGATTGCCGTCGTGTTCGGCGACGGCGGTCACCAGCGCGTAGTCGACGCCTTCGCGCTGTAGATCGTGCACCTGCTTGCCGTCGAAATCGAAGGCCATCGCCCAGACGGTGCGCGCCGGTTTCGGTTGCAGCCGTTCGGGAATCGCCCAGGAGATCTTGCGGAGAATGCCGGGCAGCGGAAGCAGGGTGTCCAGCAACGGGTTTCGCGGGGATGCCAGCGAAACCCACACCAGGCCATCGCTGCCGAGCAACATATTGTCCGGGAATCCGGGCAGGTTCTGCACCAGCGGATCGCTGGTCCCGGCGCGCGGGCCCGACAGCCAGTAGCGGGTCACCCGGTACGCCCCGGTCTCGGCGACCACCACGCACGAACCATCCGGTGCCAGCACCACGCCATTGGCGAAATCCAGTCCGTCCAACAGGATTTCGATGCTCCCATCGGTGTTCCGGCGCAGCAGCCGCCCGGTTCCGGAATGCTCCATGATGTCGCCCATCCACTCGGTGAGCGGCCAGCGGCGCGAGGATTCCGAGAAGTAGATCGTGCCGTCGGCGGCCGCGACCACATTGCTGGTGAAATTCAGCGGTTCGCCATTGACCTCGGCGACCAGCACCTCGATCCGCCCGCCCGGCTCGTCCAGCCGCAGCAGGCCGCGCTGTGCGTCGCAGATCAGCAGGGAGCCATCGGATTCCGCGTGCAGTCCGAGCGGCCGCCCGCCGGTGTGCGCGATCTGCTCCACCGCACCGGTCGCCGGATCGACGGCCAGGATCGCGCCATTGTCGATACCGGTGAGCAAGCGCCCATCGGCCGCGATGACCACGTCTTCCGGTCCCTTGCCCGGCAATTCGAGTAACCGCAGGGCGGGCATCTCCGGGGTGCTGCGGGTGTCACGGGCACGCGGCGGGGCAGGCGGGGGCGTCCATCGGCGGGGCTGCATCGGCATGGCTCACTGTATCCGCGCGCCACCACAGTCCGAGGGCGGTGAGGCTGAAAACCGCGCCCAGCAGGCAGACCGCCGTCCATCCGAAGGCCGCGTAGACGGCGGTGGCGGCCACGGCTCCGGCCGCGCTGCCGATCGAATAGAAGATCATGTAGCCGCCGATGACCCGGCTGCCCGCATCGGGGCGATGCGAGTAGATCAGGCTCTGGTTCGTGACGTGCACGGCTTGGATGGCGGCATCCAGGGCGATGATGCCGATCACCAGGGCCACCAGCGATTTCGGTGTCAACACGAGCAATGGCCAGGACGCGACCAGTAATAGCAACGCGGACCCCGTCACCCGTCGGCCGTGTCCTCGGTCGAAGAGTCGACCCGCCGGAGTCGCCACCGCCGCACCCGCGACGCCCGCCAGCCCGAAAGCGCCGATCACGGTGTGCGACAGCGCGAATGGCTCGGCGGTGAGCAGCAGTGCGAGCGTGCTCCACAGCGTGCTGAACGCGGCGAAGATGAGCAGGGCCAGCAGCCCTCGGGTGCGCAACAGGGGATCGGTGACGAAAAGCGCGACGGTGGAACGCAATAGCGCCGGATATCGCGATGCGTGGGCCGAGCCCGGGTGCTCGCTGCCAACCCCGAGATCGCCGTCCCCATCGCGCCGAGGCTTCGACCCGATCGGCCCGGGCACATAGGGCAGTGTGCGACGCATGGCGAACACCAGCAGCAGTGTCACCGCCGCCGAGGTGAAATACACCGCCCGCCAGCCCGCGATATCCGCGATGGTCCCGGATATCGTGCGCGCCAGCAGAATTCCGATGACGATCCCGCTCGTGACCCGACCGACAATCCGCCCCCGATCGTCCGGTCCGGTGAGCGCCGCGGCATAGGCGACCAGCGATTGCGCCACCACCGCGAGGAACCCGACGATCGCGGCCGCGCCCAGCAGTACGGGAGTGCGTGTAGCCGTGGCGAATACGAGCAGCGCCACCGCCAGCAGTAGCGATTGCGTCGAGACGAGCGCCCGCCGGGGTAGCAGATCCGCCAGCGGTACGAGCAGGAAAAGCCCCAGCCCATAACCGATCTGCGTGGCGGTGACAATGCCGCCGACGGCCTGCTCGCCGATGCCGAATTCGGCTCCGAGCGTGGCCAGCAGCGGTTGCGCCAGATACACGTTCGCCACGGCGGTCCCGCTCGCAATGGCGAACACCGCCAGCGCGATCCGGCTCGGTTGCCGTCCCGCCGCGGATAGCTCGGCCGCGTCCTGCGTGGGTTCGAGTGTCATACACCCTCCAGTGGTTGCATCTTGCTACCTAAGCTAAAGTAGAGTGGTAGCAAGATGCAACCGATGATCCCGGAGGTCGGACCTTGGTCAAACGCACCCGATTCGACGATGCCGACTGTCCCGTGGCCCGCTCGGTCGATGCCATCGGTGACTGGTGGTCCCTGCTCATCGTGCGTGACGCCTTCGACGGCAGTCGCCGCTTCAACGAATTTCAGCGCAGTCTCGGTGTGGCCAAGAACATCCTCGCCGCCCGTCTGCGCGATCTGGTCGCCAACGAGATCCTGGAAACCACCCCGATCTCGGAAGGCAGCGCCTACCAGGAATACACGCTCACCGAAAAAGGCCGCGCCCTCTTCCCGGTCATCGTCGCCCTGCGGCAATGGGGTGAAGCCTTCTCCTTCGCCGACTCCGAACCCCACTCCGAACTCCTGGACCGTCGCGACGGCCGGCCACTGGCCCCGCTCGAGGTGCACGCCCACGACGGCCGCCTACTCACCCCCGACGATGTCGCGGTAGCCAAACTGAGCTGACGCGGCACAGTGGTGAAAACCACGGCCGCCCTGGGCTGTTGCCGCCCGCGGGAATTCGGCAGACTGCCTGGATGGGGAGAAACCTGGACGCGGAACTACTGGACCGCTGGACCGATCTGGCCGGACCAGGCGCGCGTGAACTCGGCGAAGACCTGGTCCGCCGCTATCGAGAACCACACCGCCGCTACCACACCGTCGAACATCTATCCGCCATGCTCGCGGTCATCGACGACCTCGCCGCCGACGCCGCCGACCTGGCCGCCGTCCGCTATGCCGCCTTCTTCCACGACGCCGTCTACTCGGTCGACGGCGGCGACAACGAGGAGGCCAGTGCGGTGCTCGCCGAATCCGCGCTCCCCGCACTGGGTTTGAGCCCGGAGACGATCGCCGAGGTAGCCCGCCTGGTCCGCCTCACCGCGGGCCACCACCCCGCCCCCGGCGACCGCAACGGCGAAGTCCTCTGCGACGCCGACCTCGCCATCCTCGCCGCCGACCAACCCGCCTACGCCGCCTACACGGCCGCCGTCCGAGCCGAATACGCCCATGTCCCGGACGATCTCTTCCGCGCGGGCCGAGCCGCCGTCCTACGCGGCCTGGTAGACCAGCCCCACCTCTTCCGCACCCCCATAGGCCGAGCCCGCTACGACGAAGCCGCCCGAGCCAACCTCTCCGCCGAACTCGCCACACTCATCTGACAGCAGCCCGCCGCCTCGTCCGGATCGCGGATGAGGCGGCGGGCTGGATTGTGCCGCCCGGTCGGGGCGGCGAAATCTATTCGCTCAGAGCAGCTTCCACGCGCTGGTCAGCGCGCCCCGGACAATCTGCTCGATCTCCTGGAACTGTTCCGGCCCGCAGATCAGCGGCGGCGAGAACTGGATCACCGGTTCGGCACGGTCGTCCGCGCGGCAGTAGAGGCCGTTCGCGAACAGCTCCCGCGAGACGTGGTTGCGCAGAACGCGAGTGGATTCCTCATCGGTGAAGCGTTCCCGGGTGTTCTTGTCCTTGACCAATTCCACCGCCCAGAAGAACCCGGCACCGCGCACCTCGCCGACGATCGGTAGGTCTTCGAGCTTGGAAAGCGTTGTGCGGAAAGCCTCTTCGTTATCGCGCACATGCTGATACAGCCCCTCGCCCTCGAGGATATCGAGGTTGGCCAGTGCCACCGCGCAGGACACCGGATGTCCTCCGTAGGTGGAGCCGTGCATGAACATATCGTTCGAGCGCTGGAACGGTTCCATGATGCGGTCACTGATCATGACCGCGCCCAGCGGCGCGTATCCGGAGGTGAGCCCCTTGGCGGTGGTGATCATATCCGGCTGATAGCCGAAACGGTCTGCGCCGAAAGCGGTTCCGAGCCGCCCGAACGCGCAGATCACCTCATCGGAGATGAGCAGCACATCGTGCCGATCGCAGATTTCGCGCACCCGCTGGAAGTAACCCGGCGGCGGTACGAAACAGCCGCCGGTGTTCTGCACCGGCTCCAGGAATACCGCGGCCACGGTATCCGCGCCCTCGAAGAGAATGGCCTCCTCGATCCGGTCCGCCGCCCACAGCCCGTATGCCTCGTAATCGTCGGCATGTTCGGTCGCCCGATAGAAGTTGGTGTTCGGCACCCGAATGGTGCTCGGCACCAGCGGTTCGAAAGGTGCTTTGGCACTGGGGATTCCGGTGATCGACAGCGCTCCCAGCGATGTCCCGTGATACGCCATGGATCGGCTGATCGCCTTGTGCTTGGTCGGCTTGCCGATCACCTTGAAGTACTGCCGCGCGAGTTTCCATGCGGTCTCGACGGATTCGCCGCCGCTGACGGTGAAGAACACCCGATTCAGGTCACCGGGGGCCGAAGCCGCCAGCCGGTCGGCCAATTCGATGGCCGGGGGATGGGCGTAACCCCAGAGCGGGAAGTACGGCAGCGTCCGCATCTGCCGGGCCGCTGCCTCGGCGAGTTCCTCGCGCCCGTGCCCGACCTGGACGGCGAAGAGTCCCGCCAGCCCGTCCAGATAGCGCTTGCCCTTGTCATCGAAGAGATATGCGCCCTCGCCTCGCACAATCACCGGGGTGTCGGCCTCGTCCTGCCCGTTGTGGCTGGCGAAGTGCATCCAGAGGTGGTCACGGACGACGCGGGACGCGTCGACGGTATGGACGGGTTCGGCGGTGGCGGTCATGGTGGGACTCCTCGAAGTCTTGATGTACTTCGGTTATCCCATATTCAAGCCGCCTCGGCAACCGATTTCGTTGTTACAAGATTGTCAGCTTCGGATTTCGTTGCGACATTAGCGGGTGCCCCACTTGTACGTCTGTTTGTTCAGCTTGAGGTACATCATGATCTCCGCATGCCGCACCCCGTCCAGCGCGCGAATGTGGTTCGACACCAGGTCGAGCAGCGCTTCGTCATCCGGGCACACCGCCTCGCACAGCACGTCGTAGCGGCCCGCGCACACCACCACGTAGTTGATCTCGTCGATGGCGGACAGCGCATCGGCCACCACCTGCACCGGACCGTCCACCGTGATGGCGATCATGGCCTGCCGGAACAGTCCGACCTGTAGTGGATCGGTCACCGCGACGATCTGGATCACACCGGCGTCGGCGAGTTTCTGCACCCGCTGCCGCACCGCGGCCTCGGACAGGCCGACGGCCTTGCCGATGGTCGCGTAGGCGCGCCGCCCGTCTTCCTGTAGCTGGGCGATGATCCGCTTGGAGATGTCATCGAGCGCCGGAGTGCTCCGGCTGGAAGTCAGGTCGCTCACCCCGATCATCCTTCCGGACACGGTGGTATCCCACCAATCGTGCTCGGGGCGAGTCGTCCCCGCGCATATGGCTCGCACACCTCGCGGCAGTGCATTACGGTGCGGTGGCGGCCGCAGTTCGGCAACCGCTGATCGCGGCCGAAGGCGAGCGGGAGGGCGCGAGGCCATGGCGTTGGCAGCGGGATCGGTGTTCGCCGGATTCACCATCGACATCCTGTTGGGCGCGGGCGGTATGGGCGAGGTCTACCGGGCCCAGCATCCGCGCCTGCCGCGCATGGTCGCGCTGAAGGTGCTGTCCGACAGCACCGCGGCCGATCCGTCCTTCCGCGCCCGCTTCGATCGCGAGGCCGATCTGGCGGCGCGGCTCAACCACCGCAATATCGTGACCATCCACGATCGCGGGGTCGAGGCCGAGCGGCCCTGGATCTGCATGGAATACGTACCGGGCACCGATGTCGCGCACGCGATCAAACAGCAGGGCGACGGCTTGAATCCCGCACGCGCCGTGCACATTCTCACCGAGGCGGCGCGCGGCATCGACCACGCGCATTCGAACGGCCTGCTGCACCGCGATATCAAACCCGCCAATATCCTGCTCTCACCCGGTGATCCGGGCGACCCGGAACGAGTCGTGGTGTCCGACTTCGGCATAGCCCGCCGCGTCGATCAATCCACCGCCCTCACCGAAACCGGCACCTTCGTCGCCACCCTCGCCTACGCCGCCCCGGAAATCTTCACCGGCGATCCGGTCGATCACCGCACCGACCTCTACGCCCTCGGCGCGACCCTCTACGAAATGCTCACCGGCACAGTCCCATACCCCCGCACCACCCCCGCCGCCGTCCTGCACGCCCACCTCATGCAGCCCCCGCCCAAACTCACCGCGCACAACCCCGCCCTGCCCCGCGAACTCGACGACATCATCGCCCGTGCACTGGCCAAGAGCCCCGCCGAAAGATTCAGCACCGCAAGAGAATTGGCGACCTCGGTAGCCGGGGCGCTGTCACGCCCGCAGCCCCTCCGTTCACCAGCTCAGCCGCCCCGCCCGACCCCGCCGCAGCCACCGCGCACCACTCTCGAACAGGGGCGGATCGCACCACCCCCGCTCGCCGAGGGCGCGCCCGCCGCGCGGCGTGAGCGGTCGCACGCCGCATCGAGTGCACCCCCAACTCGAACACCGGTCGATCCCGCTCCCACCGCGCCGCCCGGCCGCTCCGAATCGGCCGCGGCCGCTGCGGGGCAGGGGAGCGGCCGCCGCCGGTCGCGTATCGGCCCGCCTTATCGGCTGGCGATCATTTCGCTCGCCGTCGTGCTGATCCTGACACTGGGGATTCTCGTGCTCTACACGGCGGCTCGCCGTGACTACTACATCGCCGAGGACAACGGGGCCGTGGTGATCGAGCGCGGCCGACCGGGTTCGGTGCTGGGGATGTCATGGCACAGTCCGGAATTGATCGGCTGTGTCACCGTCGCCGGAGAGCTGACCCTGTCCGCCACGGCATCGGGTTTTCCCGCGGGCTGCCGGGCGTTGCGGATCACCGACCTCACCGCATCCGGCCGGAATAGCCTGCGGCAGGGGCTGCCGCGCGGTTCGCTCGTCGACGCGACCAAGTGGTTACAAGCGCTCGTCACCAGCGAACTGCTGCCGGCCTGCGAAAATGCCCCTGCTCCCGGCGGATTGGCCCAGGCCCCGACCGGGACGGCCACTACCACCCGGAGCGTCGTGCCCACCGCCCCTCCCTTGGGAAGCGCACCGACCACATCCGGTTCCCCAGCTCCCGTCACACCCGGCCAGATCTGTCGCACCACGGGGTGAGACTTTTCTCCCCCGGCCACCAGTGCCCGGTACGGGTATCGTCGTGGCGGGGGAATCGACGGCATCGGGCACCGGTCCACGCCAATGTATTCATGAGGATTGACTCTGTTGAACCGAATTCCCCGCCAGGTGTTCATGCTGGTGATTCCGGCGCTGCTCTTCCTGGTCCCGTGGTGGCTGCTGGTCTTCACCACCACTTCCGGTGCGGTGTGCTGGGCGTTGTCGGCGTTGTTCGTGCTCGGCTATATCGGCCTGCCGCTGGCCATGTTCACCGGTCACGGACCGAAACAGTCCGATACCGCCGCACTGATCGGTGATACCGCGCTCGGTGTGATGTGGGTGCTGTTCAGCTGGTCGGTGATCGGCACGGTGGTGCGCACCGGACTGATCATCGCGGGCGTGGATGATCCCGCCCGCTCACTCATCGTCGCCCTTGGCGTGCTTGCGATTTCGGCCGCGCTCACGGTGTGGGGCATCTATGAGGCCCGCCGCATTCCGCGCGTGAAGACCGTCGAGGTGACCATCCCCAAGCTGGCCCCCGGTCTGGACGGCCTGCGCATGGTCGTCATCACCGATACCCACTACGCCGCCACCGACCGCCTGCGCTGGTCCGAGCGCGTGGTCGAGATCGTGAACGAGCAGCGCCCCGATATCGCCTGCCACGCAGGCGATCTGGCCGACGGTTCGGTGGTCAAGCGCCGCGCCCAGGTCGATCCGCTGGGCAAGGTGCAAGCCGAGCTCGGCCGTTTCTACATCACCGGCAATCACGAATACTTCGGTGACGCCGCGGGCTGGATCGAGCATATGGCTGGCCTGGGCTGGCAGCCCATGCACAATCAGCACGAGGTCCTCACCCGCGACGGTGACCGCCTCATCATGGCGGGCATCGACGACCCCACCGGCGTCTCCCTCCCCGGCCACGGCCCCGACCTCCCCGCCGCCCTCTCCGGCGCGGACCCCGACCTCCCGGTAATCCTGCTCGCCCACCAGCCCAAGCAGATCACCGACGCAGTCAAAGCCGGTGTGGCCCTGCAAATCTCCGGCCACACCCACGGCGGCCAAATCTGGCCCTTCCGCTACCTGGTCCGCTTGGACCAGCCCGTGGTCGCGGGCCTGAGCCGCCACGGCGACACCCAGCTCTACACCAGCCGCGGCACCGGTTTCTGGGGCCCTCAACTCCGAGTCTTCGCCCCCAGCGAGATCACGGTGCTGATCCTGCGCAGCCCGCAGCAGTAACGATCCGATCCCAGGGCCCGCGAACAGTCGTGGCGCGCCTTCGACGGGGTCCGAGCCCACGTCGAAGGCGCTCGGTTTCCGGCCGCGAACGCTGAATTCACCCGCGGCCGGGGATGGTTCGGCCGAGCCTCAGCTGTCGAACCCCAATCCGGTGGCGTCCATGATGCGCAGCCACAGGTTTCGTTTACCGCCGTGCTGGTCGGCGCGGGCCAGTGACCAGCGGGTCAGCTGAATGCCGATGGAGCGGAACGGCTCCGGCGGCATGGGGAGCGGGCGGGATTTCACCATGCGCAGCCGGGTGCGTTCGGTGTCGAGGTTCCAGAGCCGGTCCAGCATTACCTCCGCGCCGAATCGTGTTGCGCCGACGCCCAATCCGGTATATCCGACGGCGTAGGCCAGCTTGCCCTTGTACGCCCTGCCGAAGAATGCGCAGAACCGACCACAGGTGTCGATGATGCCGCCCCAGCGGTGCGTGAAGCGCACACCGTCCAGCTGCGGGAAGATCTGGAAGAAGTGCTGGGAGAGCCGCTCGAAGGTTTCCTCGTTGTAATCCTGTGCGGGAGAGATCTTTCCGTTGTAGTGGTAGATCGCGTCGTAGCCGCCGAACAGAATGCGATTATCGCTGGTCAGGCGGTAGTAGTGGAACCGGTACGAGGCATCGCCCAGACCCATGCGGTGTTTGCCCCAGCCGATCGAGTCCAATTGCTCCTCGGTCAGTGGTTCGGTCATGAGCGCGTAGTCGTAGACGGGCACCACATGCCGGGACACCTTGGCCAGCGGTCCCTGGAATGCGCTGGTGCACAGCGCGACCCGGGGTGCGCGCACCTCACCGTGCGGGGTGTGCAGGGTCAGCGTGCCGCCGCCGGACTTGGAAATGCGCTGCACCGGTGTGCCTTCGTAGATGCGCACACCCTTCTCCAGACAGGCGCGCCGCAGTCCCCAGGCCAGGCGAGCCGGATCCAGCATTGCCACGCCGTCGCGGTCCCACCAGCCGCCGAGGTAGGTGGGGGAGTGGACGAGGTTCTGCACCTCCTCCGCGCTGAGTAGCTCACTGCGATAACCGAGTTCGATCGCGGCGTCATGGCTCTCCTGCAGCCATTCCAGCTCGTGCGGCGCGGTGGCGACTTCGAGTTCGCCGGTGCGCTCGAAATCGCAGTCGATGTTGTACCGGCGGATGGTGGCCTCGATGGCGTCCAGGTTCTCCCGGCCCATCCGTTCGAGGACGTCGATCTCATCGGGGAAGCGGTCCACACCGTTGGAGAGCCCGTGCGTCAGGCTGGCCGCGCAGAAGCCGCCGTTGCGGCCGGAGGCGGCATGCCCGCATATCGCGGATTCGACCAGTACGACATCTATTTCGGGGTACCTCTCCTTGGCCAGCAACGCCGTCCACAGCCCGCTGTAGCCGCCGCCGATGACGGCCAGATCGGCGGTCGTGGCAGTGGTGAGCGGATCATTGGGGTGCGGACGCTCCGGCCGGTCGGTCCAGAACGGCGTCGGCGCTGCCTCGGAGAGTGCCGACGCCAACAGTTTGCTTCCTTTGGCCTGCATGGCCGATCAACTCCTTCTCTCTTGCCGCACGGTCCGGCCGCGCGGCCCAACTCACTGTTGTGTTGGTCTTGGTGGGGGTACGCGAAAGCCGCCGGCGGTCGCTACGACCTGGCCCGGCGGCTCGCGGGGGAATCAGCTGGTGGCGGCGCGATCGTCCGAGCGGCGGCGATTACGCAGCTGCCCGGCGATGACGAAGACCAGCGATAGCAGGAAAGTGAGGCTGGCGACCGCGTTCACCTGCGGCGGAATACCGCGCAGGTTGATACCCCAGACATACATGGGGAAGGTTTCGGCGGTGCCCGCCGTGAAATTGGTGACCACGAAATCATCGAAGGACAGCGAGAACGCCAAAAGCGCCGCCGCCATGATGCCGGGCCATACGAGGGGGAGCACAACGGACCGGAACGCCTGCACGGGCGTCGCGTAGAGGTCCATGGCCGCCTCCTGGAGCCTGGGGTCCAATCCCGCCAGTCGCGCTTTTACGGTGACAACCACGAACGACAGGCAGAACATGACGTGTGCGATGAGAATAGCCCAAAAACCGAGCGGGATACCGAATCCGATGAACAGTGTCAGCAGTGACGAACCCATTACGATTTCCGGCGTCGCCATCGGCAGGAAGATCAGCGCCTGCACCGCGGAGCGCCCGGTGAAGCGATAGCGCGCCAGCGCGAACGCGATTCCGGTGCCGAGCGCGGTCGCGATGATCGCGGCCAGCGCACCGATGAGCAGGCTCAACAGCAGTGCGTCCCGCAGCCCGGCCGGATCGAACATATTCGTCCAGTTGTGCCAGGTGAAATGGAATTCATCGAGGTTGAGCACATAGGTGGTGTTGCGGCTGCCGGGTTGATTGAACGACAGCAGAATCACCACGGCGATGGGCGCGAGCATGTACGCCAGAATCACGAGGCCGAGCATGAGCACCGCGTTCTTGCGAATCCAGGACCACAGTCGATGTGCCATCTAGACCACCTCATCGGTATCGGTCTTGCGCAGATACAGCATGACCAGCACCAGAATCGCCACCATCAGCACCACCGACAGCGCGGAACCCACGGGCAGATCCTTGACCACCAGCAATCGGGACTGAATGACATTGCCGATCATGGTGGTATTGGTATTGCCGAGCAACTGCGAATTCACATAGTCGCCGGTGGCCGGGACGAAGGTGAGCAGTGTTCCCGCCACGATGCCGGGCATGGTGAGCGGCAATGTGACTCGCAGGAAGGTGCGCACGGGTCCGTGTGCGAGATCGGCCGAAGCCTCCAGCAATCGCGGATCCAGCTTGTCCAGGGAGGTGTACAGCGGCAGCACCGTGAACGGCAGGAAGTTGTAGACCAGCCCCGCGATCACCGCGATCGGCGTGGCCAGCAACCGCCCGTCCGGTCCGAGCAGATGCACCGCCCGCAGGACCGAGACCAGCGGACCGGTATCGGCGAGAATGGCTTTCCACGCGAAGGTGCGCACCAGGAAGCTGGTGAAGAACGGCGCGATCACCGCGATCAGCATGAGGTTCTTCCACCGCCCGCCCTTGAGCGCGATGGCGTATGCCAGCGGATAGCCGATCACAATGCAGAGCACCGTGCAGATGAGCGCGTACGCCAGCGACCGGAAGATCTGCGGCTGATACAGATTCCACGCGTAGCCGAAGTTGTCCAGCGAGAACGTCTGCGCGTAACCGGTTTCGATGGATCCGGTGCGGTCGTACATGCTGGCCGCCAGCAGCTGCACGGTCGGCACCGCGAAGAACACCAGCAGGAAGATCAATCCGGGCGCGAGCAGCAGATACGGTGTGAGACCGCGCTTTCCGCGCGGTGCGTCGACGGAGGCCGCGGGTGGTGCGGCGGCCGCGGACGCGGGCAGTACGGCGGGCATCAGGACCGCCCGAGCAGGAATGCGTGTTCGGGTTGCCAGTGCACCGCCACCTGCGAACCGGGCGCGATCACATTGCCGGGTCCGGCGTTCGGCACCTGCGCGGTGAGCTCCTGCCCCCAGGGCGCACGCACCAGATACTGCGTGGACACACCCAGGAAGATGGCATCGGTGACGACGCCGGCGACCTGCGCCCGGCCTTCCGGGACGGTGTCGGAATCGCTTGCGAGGGCGACTTTTTCGGGCCGAATGCCGAGTGAGGCCGCACCCGAGGTGGCCCGGCAGCGCGTCGAGGGCACCGCCAGCCGATGCCCCTGCGCGTCGATGCTCACCGCATCCCCGCTCCCGGTGACGGTCGCCTCGATGAGGTTCGTCTGCCCGAGGAAATTGGCCACGAAGGCGCTGGCCGGAAAATCGTAGATCTCCTGCGGCGCACCGGATTGCTCCAGCTTGCCGCCGTTCATCACCGCCACGGTATCGGCCATGCTCATGGCCTCCTCCTGATCGTGGGTGATGTGCACGAAGGTGATGCCGACCTCGGTCTGCAACCGCTTGAGCTCGAGCTGCATCTGCCGCCGCAGCTTGAGATCCAGTGCGCCCAAAGGCTCGTCGAGCAGCAGCACCTCGGGATGATTGACCAGCGCGCGGGCCAGCGCCACGCGCTGCTGCTGCCCGCCGGACAGCTGTGCGGGCTTGCGCCCCGAGAATCCTTCCAACTGCACCAGTTTCAGCATCTGATGCGCCTGTTCGCGGGCGGCGGTCTTACCGATCCCCTTGCGCCGCAGGCCGTACGAGACATTGTCCTCGACGGTCATATGCGGGAACAGCGCATAGCTCTGGAACACGGTGTTGATCGGTCTTCGATACGGGCGCAGGGCGGTGATGTCCTTATCGCCCAGCATGATTCGCCCGGCGGTGGGCTCCTCCAGCCCGGCGATCATGCGCAGCGTGGTGGTCTTACCGCAGCCCGATGCGCCGATAATGGCGAAGAAGGAGCCGTCCGGAATGGTGAGGTTCAGATCGTCGACGGCATGGAAATCGCCGAAACTCTTGGTGACGCCCTCGATACGTAAGTCTTGTGCGGACATGGCGATTATCACGCCCCCGTCAGGGCCTGGAACTTGGACTGATAGTCCTTCTCCTTGGCCTCGGTCAGCGACATGAAGATCTGCAACTTCTTTTGGGTCTCCACGGACGGGAAGATCAATTCGTTCTGTGCCAGTTCGGGATTGAACTTGGCCATCTCCTCCTGCGCCCCGGCGACCGGGCATACGTAGTTCACGAATGCCGACAGCCGCGCCGCGATGGCCGGGTCATAGTAGAAGTCCAGCAGTGCCATGGCATTCGCGGCATGCGCGGAGGTGACCGGGATCAGCGCCTCATCGGAGTAGAGCACCGCGCCCTCGTCCGGGCTGATGAACTTGATCTTCGGATCGGTGGCATTGAGCTGAATGACATCGCCCGACCACGCCATACAGGCCGCGATATCGCCCTTGGCCAGATCCTGGACGTAATCATTGCCGGTGAACTTGCGCACGTGCCCGGACTGAACGGCCTTCTGCAACTTGGCGATCGCGTTGTCGTAGTCGTCATCGGTGAACTTGGCCGCGCTCTTGCCGATGGAGTGCAGCATCAACCCCATGGTGTCCGGCATTTCGGTGAGGCAGACGACCTTGCCCTTGAGATCGGGCCGGGTGAGCAATTCATCGATGGTGTGCACCTCACCGGTGACATTGGTATTCACCCCGATGCCGACCAGACCGGACTGCCACGGCGCCATGCGATTGTTCTGCGGATCGACATCGCTGCCGCGCAGCATGGGATGCAGATTCTTGGCGAAGTTCGGCATCTTCGACACATCGAGCGGCTGGGTGTAACCCTGCCGGACCACGCGCACCGCGGTGGAATCCGAGAGCACCATGATGTCGCGCGAGATGCTCTGACAATTGGTCAGCTGCGCGCTGACCTTGCCCCAGAACTCGTTGTTGTCATTGACATCCGCGACATAGGAGACCTTGACCCCGGACTTGGCGGTGAATTCGGCCATGGTCGGATGCACTTCGGCATTGCCGGGCGCCTCATCGAGATATCCGGGCCAATTGGAGAAGTTGATCGTCTTCTCCGCGGCCGAATTGTCGGCGGGCGGTGTGCACGCGGGGGAGCCGCTATTCGAGGACGACCCCTTGGTGCCGCAGGCGGCGAGGGTGCCCGCGGCGGCGATGAGGCCACCGGTGCGCAGCAGGCCGCGGCGCGAAGGCCGGGCGGAGAGCAGGCTACGTAGCTCGGGAGGCAGGGAGTCCGGGGACTTGTTCATGAGGGTCGCACCTTCACCGGGACGGAATATCGAAGCTCGCAGCGAGGCTGCGGTGTGGAACTGATAGTTCCATAGTCCCGTTGCAAATCAAGCGATTCCATTGAAAATTCCACGTTACGCAACTGATTTAGTTGTGGGACATGGAATGGCTGCACAAGGCACGACTGTGAGGACGGACGCCGATGGGGTACATCGGCGGCCGCCCTCGGTGGGCGCTATTCGATTGGGGAAGTGTGCTATTCGGCCGTGAAGATCACGTCGTGCCACGGCTTGTGCGCGGCGGCGGTGATATCCGACATGACGTGCTTGATGTTGGTGTACTCGTCGAATGCGTACGCGGACATGTCTTTTCCGAATCCGGACGCCTTGTATCCGCCGTGCGGCATTTCGCTGATGATCGGAATGTGATCGTTGATCCACACGCATCCGGCCTGGATCTCCCGGCTCGCGCGTTGCGTGCGATACACATTCGTGGACCAGGCCGATGCGGCCAGGCCGTAGGCGGTGTCATTGGCGAGGGCGATGGCCTCGTCATCGGTATCGAACGGCAATACCACCAGCACCGGTCCGAAGACCTCGTTCTGCACGATCTCCGAATCCTGTGCCACCCCGGTGATCAACGTGGGCTCGTAATAGGAGCCGCCCGCCGCGGTGTGCTCGGGAATTCGCCCGCCGCGCACCACTTTCGCGCCGTATTCGCGGGCGCGATCGACCATGCCGATCACCTTGTCCCGGTGCTGCATCGAAATCAGCGGTCCCAGATCGGTTTCCGGATCCTCCACCGGCCCAATGGTCACCTGATCCATGATTTCGGCTACCCGCGAGACGAATTCGTCGAACAGCGGCCGCTGCACATAGGCGCGGGTGGCGGCGGTGCAATCCTGGCCGGCATTGATCAGCGATCCCGCGACCGCGCCGCGCGCGGCGCCTTCCAGATCGGCGTCGTCGAACACCACGAACGGCGCTTTACCGCCGAGTTCGAGATGCACCCGCTTCACCGATCCGGCCGCGGTGGCGGCCACCTGACGGCCCACCACGGTGGACCCGGTGAACGACACCATGGCCACCGCGGGATGTTCCACCAGCGCCTGACCCGCGATCGGCCCGACGCCGGTGAGCACATTGATCACCCCCGCCGGAACACCCGCCTCGGTCGCGATCTCCGCGAACAACAGTGAGGTCAGCGGCGTCAATTCGGAAGGTTTGAGCACAATGGTGTTCCCGGCCGCGACGGCGGGCAGAATCTTCCACGCCGCCATCTGCAACGGGTAATTCCACGGCGATATGGAGCCGACCACGCCGATCGCCTCGCGGCGAATCGCGGAGGTGTGATCGGCGGAGTACTCCGCCGCCGCCTTCCCCTCCAGATTGCGTGCCGCCCCCGCGAAGAACGCGGTGTTGTCGATGGTGCCGGGCACATCGAATTCGGTGGCGAGCCGAATCGGCTTACCGGCATTGCGGCTTTCGACGGCGGCGAGCTCATCGGCCCGCTCGCGCAGCAGTCGCGCCCAGTTGTGCATGATGTCCGACCGCTCACCGGGGGTCATGCCCGACCACTGCGGGAATGCCGCCCGTGCGGCCGCGACGGCGGCCTCCACATCGGCGATGCTCGCGCTCGCGCCGGACGCGATGACCTCACCGGTGGCCGGGGCGATGACGGACAGCGGCTCACCCGACCCGGGTCGGCGGAGTCCGCCGATGAATTGCAGTTCCTGCGTACTCACTGCTCTCCTAGCTTGTGTCGGTGCACCGTAGCGACACCGTATGTTCGCTTTGTTACCGGTGGTTTGCCAGCGGCCTGTGCGGTATTCCGCACAGGCCGCCATAGCGAACGACTACTACAGGTGCGAATCCGCCACTGTCAGAGCCTGATCCAGGATCGCCAGCCCCTCCTTGGCCTCGGCCTCGGAGACGGTGCACGGCGGAACCACGTGGATGCGATTGAAATTCATGAACAGCAACAGTCCGGCGGCCTTGGCGGCGGCGATCGTCTCGGTCATGGCCGCACTGGTGCCGCCGTACGGTGCGAGCGGTTCCCGCGTCGCGCGATCACTCACCAATTCCAGCGCCCAGAACACCCCGAGCCCGCGCACCTCACCGATGCTCGGATGCCGCTCGGCCAGTTCCCGCAGCGCGGGGCCGAGCACGTTCTCACCCATATGCGCGGCATTCTCGACAATGCCCTCATCGCGCATGGCGGTGATGGTCGCCACCGCCGCCGCCGTGGCGAGCGGATGTCCGGAGTAGGTGAGCCCACCCGGGTACGGGCGATCATCGAAGGTGGCCGCGATATGCGGTGCGATGGCGACGCCGCCGAGCGGGACATAACCCGAGTTGACGCCCTTGGCGAAGGTGATCAGATCCGGCACGACACCGAAATTGTCTATGGCGAACCACTTTCCGGTGCGCCCGAACCCCGCCATCACCTCATCGGCGATGAACACGATGCCGTGCCGATCGCAGATCTCCCGCACGCCCGCCAGATATCCCGGTGGCGGCACCATGATTCCGGCCGTCCCCGGTACCGACTCCAGCACGATCGCCGCGATGGTGTTCGGCCCCTCGAACGCGATGGTCTGCTCGAGATGCTCCAGCGCCCGCTGCGACTCCTGCTCCTCGGAGTCGGCGTGGAACTGCGACCGATACAGGAACGGCCCGAAGAAGTGCCCGATCCCGCTGTTGCCGTGGTCATTCGGCCAGCGCCGCGGATCACCGGTGAGGTTGATCGCGGTCTCGGTGCCGCCGTGGTACGAGCGATACCGGGACAGCACCTTGTACCGCCCGGTGTGCAACCGCGCCATTCGCACCGCGTGCTCGACGGCATCCGCGCCGCCATTGGTGAAGAAGATGCGGTTCAGCTCACCCGGGGTGCGCTCGGCGATCAGCCGGGCCGCCTCCGAGCGCGCGTCGTTCACATGCTGCGGTGCGATCGTGCACAGCTTGGCGGCCTGTTCCTGAATGGCCGCAACGACTTTCGGATGCTGATGCCCGATATTGGTGTTCACCAGTTGTGAGGAGAAGTCCAGCAGCCGGTTGCCGTCGCCGTCCCACACGTACGAGCCCTGGGTGGCCGTGACGACCATCGGCTTCAGTTGCGCCTGCGCCGACCACGAATGGAATACGTGTTTGCGATCGAGTTCATAAGCGCGCGCGGCCTGTTCACGTGCGTCCGCCTCGGAGAGGCCATTGGGAAGTGTCATCGCAACGTCCTGTCAGCTGTTCTGCGGGAAACCGAGATTCAGGCCGCCGTGGCTCGGGTCGAGCCAGCGTGAGGTGACGGCCTTGGTGCGGGTGAAGAAGTGCACGCCGTCGATGCCGTGCGCATGCGAATCGCCGAAGAGGGAGTTCTTCCAGCCTCCGAAACTGTAGTAGGCCATGGGTACCGGGATCGGGACGTTGATGCCGACCATGCCGACCTCGACCTCATTGTGGAAGCGCCGGGCCGCGCCGCCGTCATTGGTGAAGATGGCGGTGCCGTTGCCGTACTGGTTGGCATTGATGAGAGCCAGTGCCTCGTCATAGGTTTCGACGCGCACCACCGAGAGCACCGGACCGAAGATCTCATCGGTGTAGACGCTCATATCGGTGGTGACATGGTCGAGAATGGTGGGGCCGAGCCAGAATCCGGCATCCTCGCCATCGGCCTGCACGCCGCGACCGTCAAGTACCACCGTGGCTCCGGCGGATTCGCCCGCCGCGACATAACCGGCGACCTTATCGCGATGCGCTGCGGTGACCAGCGGGCCCATATCGGTGCCCCGGGTGCCGTCGCCGGTGCGAATGGTCTTGGCGCGCTGCGCGATCCGGGCCACCAGATCATCCGCGATCGGCCCCACCGCGACCAGTGCGCTGATCGCCATGCATCGCTCACCGGCGGAACCGAAGCCCGCGTTCACCGCGGCGTCGGCGGCCAGATCCAGGTCCGCGTCCGGCAGCACCACCATATGGTTCTTCGCCCCGCCGAGGGCCTGCACGCGCTTACCGTGCGCGGTGCCGCGCTCGTACACGTACTTGGCGATCGGGGTGGATCCGACGAATGAAACAGCCTTGATGGCGGGGTTTTCCAGCAGTTCGTCCACGGCGACCTTGTCACCCTGCACGACATTGAACACGCCCGCGGGCAGTCCGGCCTCTTCCCACAGCGCCGCGGTCCACAGCGCCGCCGATGGATCCTTCTCGGAAGGCTTGAGCACCACGGTGTTTCCGGCGGCGATAGCGACCGGGAAGAACCACATCGGCACCATGGCCGGGAAATTGAACGGCGAGATGATCGCGATCGGCCCGAGCGGCTGCCGGATGGAGAAGATATCCACCTTGGTGGACGCGTTCTCGGTGTATCCGCCCTTGAGCAGATGCGGTATGCCACAGGCGAATTCGACGACCTCCAGCCCGCGCGTCACCTCGCCCAGCGCATCGGCGAGCACCTTGCCGTGTTCGGCGGTAATGATCGCGGCCAGTTCGGTCTTGCGTTCGTTGAGTAGCTCGCGGAACCGGAACAGCACCTGGGTGCGCTTGGCCAGCGAGGCGTCCCGCCACTCCGGGAACGCGGCCGCGGCGGCGTCGACGACCGTGCGCACATCGGCGATATTGGCCAGGGCGACCTGTCCGGTCACCACCCCGGTCGCCGGATTGGTCACGGGCGCGGTGGCCTCGCTGGTGCCGGCAAAGGGCTTGCCGTCGAGCCAGTGCGCGATCGTCTGCATATCTCCTCGATTCCTGAATGTTCCGTATATGGAGATGGACCCGTCCCCGTCACCGGCATGACGGGAACGGGCCGCGGGAGGCGGGCGGGACTGCGGTGGCCCGAGTCCAACTCTGCACCATGCGAGCTATCTAGCGGGCCGACATTCTGTACGGATTCGAGGGTTGCGTATTACGATTCGTCGGTGCTCCTTTCTGTTGCTGACGTTCTGGCGATTCCGGTTGTGCGTGCGGGAGAGCCCGAGGTCATCGGCGGTGGATCGCTGGATCGTCCGGTGCGCTGGGTGCACGTCAGCGAATTGTCCGATATCGCGAAAGTGCTGGTCGGTCGGGAATTGATCCTCACCACCGGCCAGGCGCTATCCCTGGGCGACGAGGCCACCGTCGCCTACCTGGAATCCCTCGCCGCCGCGGGCGTCTCCGGACTGGTGATCGAACTCGGCACCTACGTGAAGGAACTGCCGCCCGTCGTCGCCGAAACCGCCGACCGGCTGCTGCTGCCGGTGGTCGCCCTCGCCCAGGTGGTGCGCTTCGTCGAAGTCACCGAGGCGGTGCACCGCGTCATCGTCGCGGACCAGTACGCCGAACTGGAATTCGCGCGCACCGTGCACGAAACCTTCACCGCGCTGAGCGTGCGCCGCGCCGCACTCGCCGAAATCGTGAAAACCGCCGCGGGCATGCTGGACGCCTCGGTCGTATTGGAAGACCTCACCCATCGCGTACTCGCCTCGACCGCACGGCATACCGCCACCTCGACCCTGCTCGAACACTGGGAGAACACCTCCCGCCTGCTGCCCGACCATGACGCGAACGTGGTTCCGGTCGGCCCGCACACCCAGCGCTGGGGCCGACTCATCCTGCGCTCCAGCCGGGTTCCCAATGCCCGCGCGCGCATGGTGCTCGAACGCGCCGCGCAAACCCTGACCCTGCACCGCATGGTCGAACGCGATCGATTCGGCCTGCACCGGCAGGCGCAGACCGGATTCATCGACGATATGGTCACCGGCCGCCTCACCGATGAGAGCGACGCCCTCGCGGTGGCGGCCTCCCTCGGCCTGGCCCGCCGCTCCCGCTACATCCCGCTCTCCATCGACGTCGCCGCACCGATCGAAACCGATCCCGTTGCCCAGCAACGCCGTACGGCCGCCATCGTGGACGCGGCCATGCACGGCGTCGGCCTGGCCCGCGTCACCGCCCTCGCCGCCCCCGATCACGGCAATCGAGTCAGCATGATCCTCGCGATCTCGCGCACCGTCGACCTCGACGCCACCCTCACCGTGGTGTGCACCGGCATGCTCGGCGAGATCCGCCGCGTCTCCGGGGTGGAACGCGCGGTGATCGGCGTCGGCGTCGAATCGGACTCCCTCCTGGACACCGCCCGGGAACTATCGCAAGCCGCCCACGTCGCGGAAGTCGCTCTCGCCCTTGGCTCTTCATCCACACGCCCCTACTACCGCAGCGGCGATGTCCGCCTGCGCGGCCTGCTCTCCCTGATCCGCGACGAGCCCGGCGTACAGCGTTTCGCCGAAACCGAACTGGGCGCACTCCTGCGCTACGACATCCGCCAGGCCACCGACCTGACCCGCACCCTGCGCCAATTCCTCGACCTCGCAGGCAATAAGACCGAACTGGCCAAGCGCCTCAACATAAGTCGGCCCACGCTGTACGACCGGCTCGCCCGTATCGAACGCATCCTCGATGTGGACCTGGACGATGGTGAGACCCGTACCTCGCTGCACGCGGCCCTGCTGATTCGAGAGCTGCATGCGTAAGTGAAAACTTGCAGTTCAGAAGGGGTTTCGGGTGTTATCGGGTGGTCTTGGTTGGTAGAATTAGAACATGAGTTCGATGGGGGTGGATGCGAGTGAGGTGGCGATCGGTCAATTGGCCGACGTGGTAGCCGCCCTGCTCGAAGTGCCCCTGGGGGATTTGAGTAACGACGGGGTCGTCGAGGCCATGCAGCGGGTGGAAAGCTGTGCGCGGCAGTTGGTTTGCGTGTCGCGGCGGTTGACCGTGGAGGCGGTCGAGCGCAAGCTGCCTGAGATTTTGGGGCTGGGAACCATCAAGAAGTTCCTCAGCGATACGCTGCGGCTCTCCGGGCCGGATGCCGGAGCCCGTGCGCGGGCCACGATGATGCTGGGGACCTGGCACGATCTGCTGGGGAATCCGGTCCGGATTCCGCTGGGGATGGTGGCCGAAGCTCAAGTCGCGGGGGATATTTCGCCGGATCACGTGCGGGCCATCGAAGCGGTGATGAAGCGAATTCCCGATAGCTGCACTCCGGCCGATCGTGAAGCCGCACAGGATCAGCTCGTCACCTACGCGCGCACCGGCTGGCCCGAGGACATTCCCGCGGTCGGGGATCGCATTCTGGGATACCTGGATCCCGACGGCACACTTTCCGGGGATAAGGACCGTGCGCGGATGCGCGGGATTGTGCTCGGGCGTCAGCGGGCGGATGGGATGCGCACCATCAAAGGTGAGATCACCCCCGAACTGTCGGCGCTGCTGGACCCGGTACTCGCCAAGCTTGCCCGGCCCGGTATGTGCAATCCGGATGACGCGGAAAGCCCCACCACCGCAACATATGTCGATACAGAGGTGCTGCGGGCCGCTGCCGGGCGTGATTCCCGCACCAGCGCTCAGCGCAACCATGACGCGTTCCTTGCACTGCTGCAACCCGGTGTGACTCCCGATGGATTGGGATCGCACCGCGGGCTGCCGGTGACCACGATTTTGACCATGACGATCGATCAGGTCGAAGCAGCCGCCGGGGTGGTGACCACCGCTACCGGGGGCACCGTCCCGATCTCGACGGCACTCAAGCTCGCCGAACGATCCAAGCCGTATCTCGCGGTGTTCGATCACGCCGGGTTGCCACTGCACTTGGGCCGCGAGAAACGGCTGGCGACACCGGCACAACGTATGGCGTTGATAGCCTCCATACGAGGCTGTTCACGCCCGGGATGCGATGCGCCCGCGTCGATTTCGGCGGTGCACCACGTCTCCGAATGGGTCAAGGGCGGTCCCACCGACTTGGCCAATGAAACCCTCGCCTGCGATCGCTGCCATGCCCTCGTCCACGACGGCCCCGGCGGCTGGCAAACACGCGTCCTCGGCAAGGAGTCGCCCTACGCGGGCCGCACGGCCTGGATCGCGCCCCGTCACCTCGACCCCACCGGCACCCCGAGGGTGAACCACCGCCACCACGCAGGCGAGCTGCTCGCCCAGACCGTCGCGCGCATCACCGTCCGCAATGAACGCGAAGCCGAAGAACGCCGGAAACGCTGGCAGCGCATGCACTCTCACGCCCCAGCCTGGCTGAAAGGTTCTGGTCCGGTCTAAAACCAAAACCCAAAACCCAAAGCCCAAAACCTCCTCAAGTATTGAGGGAGCTGGAAGGTGAGATAACCCCGTATCCACCTGTCGCGTAACGCAACCACAGCCACCCAACCAGGCTGGAAGGGCGTATTCGCTCCCAAATGGTAAAGAAAATCGGGTACGCCCCCCAACCCAGCCCCACGGCCGGTTCTGGCTCTGCCAGCCGCTCCAAAGCAACCCCTTCCCCATCCCGACCAAACACATGGGTCGGCCACTATCCGCCCGTACGAATCCAGGGCACCCGTCAGGCGGGATCCGCCCCCATCGGGTTCGGATAGGGAACCGCACCACTGCGTGCCACCGCTTTCGCAGCCGGTGTCAGTACAGCCAATGCGTCAGCAATGGCAGGCACGGACTCATATGCGGTCATGGCGAGAGCATCGGTACGAGATTCGATATGTGCGCGCAGGTCTCGCCCGGCGTCAGTCAGGCCGGTATCGGAGATCAGATCGCGCGATCGCAGGCGGGATTGAGCCGCAGCCCAATCGGATTCGGTCCAACCGCGATTGGCCTGCCACCAGTCCGCCGGGGTGCCGCTGTGGGCGGCGAACAGCACGTGCGCCTCGCATCCGTCGATGCCCTCGGCAAGCAGGCAGGCGACGTGGCCGTCGCCACGATGTTCACGCAGTGTCGTGGCCGCTTGCCAGAGAGCCTCGACGGGATCGGCGGGAGTGGGTAGATCGCGGTTGGCGGCGAAGAGCGCACGTCCCGGTGCGGCAGCTGATTCGATCGCGGCATGCAATGTGGGAAGGGTTGTGGCGGCTACGGTTTCGATATCCGGCGTGATCGAACGCAATACCGAGGCGGCGGCCGTGCGGCGAGTTTCCAGCACGGCCTCGGGAGTCGCGAAGGTCCAGGCATCCGGAATGGCGCGTCGGATCATCGCCGGATGGAAGTTGTAGAACGTGGCCTCCACCAGATTCGGTCCCGCCGCGCCGAACGGGGCCGATCGGGTCGCGAAGTAGCCCATCCAAAATCCGCGCAGCCCAACGGCCTTATTGGCGGCAACGCACTCCGGGCTGAAGTAGGTGATCGCGTGCAGCGGTTCGAGTACCCGCCACATGGTCCGCGCGAAGCTGTTGTCCATACCCATCCTTGACACTCCGTAAGTCTTCGGCGTTGAATTCTTGCCGATCGTAAGAACTGTGACGCAGGGCACATTATTGATAATCGCCGGTAACCCGGATTCATATTCAGGCAACACGCTCGACCCCACAATTCTCACAGGTCGGGCGAGCCCGACAGTGAATGTGGTGCTAGCTGGAGGCGAAAACGAGTGGCAGTGACCGATGAGGGGCAAACCGTCTACGGCGACCGTGTCATAGCCGTCGAACCCGGCGGTGATGATCACATCCCCGATAGCGCCCGGCACGGCACTCCCCGAAAATTGTTCTGGACCTGGATGTCTCCGAATATGGAGTTCGCGACGATCTTCGTCGGGGTGCTCGCGGTGACCTTCTACGGCATGAACTTCTGGCAGGCGAGCCTCGGTCTCGCGGTCGGTATCGGTCTCGGGGCGATCGCGCACTATCTGTTGTCGGCGCGCGGACCGCTTTACGGCGTACCGCAAATGGTCTTGGGCCGCTTAGGATTCGGTTATCGCGGCAATGTGCTGCCCGCCGGATTCATGGCCGTCATGTGCGGGGTGGGCTGGTTCGCCACCAATAGCGTGAGCGGGGCCTTCGCCTTGAACTCGCTGACCGGACTGCCGAAACTGCCGTCATTGATCGTGATCGTGCTGGCGCAAACGGCTTTCGCGTTCTTCGGGCACAACCTGGTGCAGGCGTTCGAGCGAATCGCGTTCCCGCTCTTGGCGATCGTATTCGCCATTGTCACCGTGGTGATCTTCAGCAAGGCCGATCTGGGCGCGGCCGCCCCGGCCGGGGGAGTGGGCGGCATCGGCGGCTTCCTGCTCACCGTCGGTACCGCGTTCGGCTATGCCGCGGGCTGGAATCCCTACGCGGCGGACTACTCCCGGTATCTGCCGTCCTCGGTTTCCAAGACCGCGACCGGGCTCTACGCCTCCGCCGGACTGTTCATCTCCTGCCTCTGGTTGACCATGGTCGGTGCGGCGTCGGCAACCGTGGCCACCACCGTGCAGGGCAGCCCCACCGATGTCTTCACCGCGAATCTGCCGTCGTTCCTGGCGAAATTGACGCTGCTCGCCATCGCCGTCGGTGCCGTGGCGGCCAATGCGCTGAATGTGTATTCGGGTGCCATGGCATTCGTGACCATGGGCTTCAAACTCCCGGTCCGCACCCAGCGGGCATTGGTCTCAGCCGTATTCGGACTCGTCGGCTTTCTGGTCGCCTGGTGGGCGCTGCCCGACGCGGCCGCCAACTATGAGGCGTTCCTGCTGATCGTCGCGTACTGGATCGGCCCGTGGGTGGGCATCGTCTTCGCCGACGAATATCTGCGCCGCGGCGAGCGCATCGACCATCTGCTCTACGACCGCGCCTATACGAACTGGCCCGGTGTGGCCGCCTTCCTGATCGGTCTGGTCGTCTCGGTGCTGCTGTTCTCCAATCAGGCCAAGTTCGTCGGCTATGTGGTGCGGCAGGTGCCCGAGCTGGGGGATATCACCTTCTTCATCGGATTCCTGATCTCCGGCGGCGCCTATCTGCTGTTCGGACGCTCCAGGATTTCTCAGACTCCGGTGGCAGCATGATCGGCATGATCAACGCAAAGGAGCTGCTGATCGCGGCTGTCGACGAGGCGCGACTGGGGCTGGCCGAGGGCGGTATTCCGATCGGCGCGGCACTGTTCGACTCCGACGGCAACCTGCTCGGCCGGGGCCACAACCGGCGCGTGCAAGTCGGTGACCCCAGCCTGCACGCCGAAACCGACGCCTTCCGCAATGCCGGTCGCCGCCGCGACTACCGCGACACCATCATGGTCACCACGCTCTCGCCGTGCTGGTATTGCAGCGGCCTGGTGCGCCAGTTCAATATCGGCGCGGTCATCGTCGGGGAAGCCCGCACCTTCAACGGCGGCCACGAATGGCTTGCGGAGCACGGTGTTTCGATCACCGTGCTCGATGATCCGGACTGCGTGGACATGATGGAGAAGTTCATCAGGGACCGGCCCGAACTGTGGAACGAGGACATCGGAGTGGCCGAGTGAACGCCATCGCCACCGTCGACCTGGATCGCTGGCGAAGCGGTGGCGCGGATGCCGCCCGGGTGCTGCGCGAGGTCGACGAAGGCATGCAGCGCGCCGGATTCCTGCTGGTGCGCGGACACGGTGTGCGGCAAGGACTTCCGGGCGAGCTCCGGGCGGCCGCCAGGCGCTTCTTCGCCCTGCCTGCCGAGGTGAAGCAGCGCTACGCCACCGCCGTCGGCGGGCGCGGCTGGATCGGTCCCGGAATGGAGGCCAACGGCTATGCCGAGGGCACCGAGACCCCGCCCGATCTCAAGGAGACCTTCGCCATCGGCGCGGACACCCGCACCGGCGACGCGGCGGTCGATTCGGTCTGGTTCCTCGACAATGTCTGGCCCGCCGAGATCACCGAACTGCGCGAGCTGTTCACCACCTACACCGATGCCATGCGCGTGCTCTCGGATGAGCTGCTCGCGCTCTTCGCCGCCGCACTCGACTTGCCGCACAACCCTTTTCAAGGTTTGGCGAGCTTGCCCACCTGGACCTGCAATATCAACTGGTATCCGCCGCTGACCCAGGTCGGCGCTCCCGAACCCGGGCAGTTCCGCATCGGCCCGCACACCGACTTCGGCACCGTCACCGTGCTCGATCGTGAACCCGGTGCGGGTGGGCTTCAGGTCTACACCGATGAGGGCGGCTGGGCCGACGCGCCTTTCGATCCGGACGCCCTCACCGTGAATATCGGTGATCTGCTGGCACATTGGAGCGGTCAGCGCTGGCCCGCCGGTCGGCATCGCGTCCTGCCCCCGCAGGCCACCGCGCCCGATGAGGATCTGGTCTCGCTGATCTACTTCTACGAGCTCGACCACGATGCGCGCGTCACGCCCCTGGCACCCCCGATCGGCCGCATCGGCGGACTCGAACCGGTGGTGTCCGCGGAATTCCTGCGCACCCGACTCGACGCCATCTCCCTCGGCTGAGACTTTCCGGCGAGTTCCCACGGCCGTCGTCCGGCGGCGGCCGTGGGGGCGAATCCGCCACCGCTCGGCGCGGGAACATCTTCCCAGCCGTGGGGGTTGGCCACAGATATGACGACACTGGGACTGATCGGGAGCGGCAATATCGGCGGAACACTGGCCAGATTGGCTGTGGCCGCCGGAATTGATGTGGTGCTGAGTAATTCCCGGGGGCCGGAGACGCTGTCCGTCCTGGTGGCGGAACTGGGGGACCGGGCCAAGGCCGGAACGCCCGAGGAGGCCGCGGCCGCCGGGGATATCGTCGTGGTGACGGTGCCGCTCAAGGCGTATCGCGAGGTGCCGTCCGATCCGCTGGTCGGCAAGGTCGTCATCGACACCAATAACTACTACCCGGACCGCGACGGCGAATTCCCGGATCTGGCGGCGGGTGTCGCCACCAGTAGTGAACTGCTGCAACGGCATCTGCCGCGATCGCGAGTTGTCAAGGCGTTCAACAACATCTACTTCAAGCACCTCGCCGTACTCGGCCGCCCCGCCGATGCCCCCGATCGCACCACGCTGCCTATCGCGGGTGACGACTCCGAGGCGAAAGCCGCTGCGGCACAGCTGATCAGCGCGCTCGGGTTCGACACCCTCGATATCGGCGGTGCGAGCGACAGCTGGCGCACCCAGCCCGATACCCCGGTGTACGGCACTCCGTACTCGGCATCGGAGCCGTTCTGGGAGAGCGAGGCCGCCCCGGCCGATGCCGAGACGGTCCGCAAGGCGGTCGACGCCGCCGAGCGGTGAATGTCGCCGTCAGGCGGTGGTGGGCGCCCAGGCGTTGGCCGTGATCTCGAATCCGGGCAGCGCCTCGGGTGCCATCTTGGCCTCGAAGATGCGCTTGTATCCGGTGCCCGAGATGCGCCATACGCCGTCTTCGAGGCGGTAGGTGTCGGTGTAGTACGCGGCGCCGCGAATCAGGAAGTTATACTCCGGTGCTATCACCGTATCCTCCAGAAGCCAACTGCCGGAGGCGGTCTCGCCGTCCACCGTGATCTCCGGATGGGTGGCCACGTGCACGGTGATGATATTGCCGCTCAGCGCGCCCCGCATATAGTCGACAACCGCGTCCCGACCGGTGAATTCGAGCGGCTGGCCGCCCGAGGGTGAGCCGTACGAGGCCACGATGTCCTTGCTCAGGGTGTCGGCGAAATCGTCCCAGAGCTTGAGATCCAGCGTCCGAAGGTAGCGGTGCTTGAGCGCCCGGATCTGCTCCATTGCAATCGAATCCATGATGAATTTGAACACAGCGCAACCGATCTCGCATCGGTCGATGCGCTGGAACAAACACCGGTCCCGGTGATCGGGAATCTGCTTGCTTCAAACCGCCTCCCTACCTACCAAGCGGTTGCTAGGCTCGCCGCATGATTTCCACCCTGGTCTGGGGCACCGGCAATGTCGGCCGGGCCGCGATACGCGCTGTCGCCGCGCATCCCGCGCTGAAACTCACCGGAGTGCTCGTGCACAACCCGGACAAAGTAGGCCGGGACGCGGGCGAACTAGCGGGACTCGACACCGAGCTGGGGGTGGCGGCCACCGACGATATCGCCGCCGCACTCGCCACCGGTCCCGGCGCGGTCGTGTACGCCGCCTCCGGCGAAATCCGGCCCGATGACGCGCTCGCCGATATCGTGCAAGCCATTCGCGCCGGAGCCGTCGTGGTCACCCCCGCGCTGTACGCCCTCTACGACCAGCGGAACGCGCCTGCTGAAATGCGCGAACCCGTACTGAAAGCCATTGCGGAAGGCGGCGGTTCGCTGTTCGTCTCCGGAGTCGACCCGGGCTGGGGCAACGATGTGCTGCCCCTGCTGATCAGCGGCCTCGGTCACACCGTCGACGTGGTGCGCTGCCAGGAGATCTTCGACTACACCACCTACGACCAGCCCGATTCGGTCCGCTATCTGGTCGGCATGGGCCAGCCCATGGACTACGACCCGCCCATGCTGATGGCCACCGTGCCATCCATGGTGTGGGGCGGGCAGATTCGGCTCATCGCGCGCGGACTCGGCGTCGAGATCGAGGAAATCCGCGAGGTGGTGGATCGCCGCGCACTCGAGACCACCGTCAGCACCGAATTGATGGGTGATTTCGAGGCCGGCACCCAGGGCGCGATCCGCTTCGAGGTGCAGGGCATCGTCGACGGTGAGCCCCGCATCGTCATCGAACACGTCACCCGCATCCACGCCTCCTGCGCCACCGACTGGCCCGCGCCGCCCAGCGGAGCCGGCGCACACCGCGTCATCATCGAAGGCCGCCCGAACATCGAGGTCACCATTCAGGCCACCGATGAGGGCGGCAATCACTCGGCGGGCGGAAACGCCACCGCCGTAGGCAGATTGGTGCACGCCATCGACTGGCTCGTCACCGCCGAACCCGGACTCTACGACGCCCTCGACATCCCCCTCCGCCCCGGCACCCTCGGAAGGAACCAACCATGATTATCGACATCCCCGAAGGCAAAGACCCCATCGGCTACGTATGGGGCGAAATGGTCCCCGGCATCGGCGTCGCCGCCGCGGCCTTCTCCCTCGCGGTCTACGAGCACACCACGCTCGGCCTGCGTGAATTCGAAGCCGCCCGCCTGCGCATCGCGCAGATCAACGGCTGCCTCTTCTGCCTGGACTGGCGCACCGACCGCAATGGCGAGAAGGTCGAAGAGTCCTTCGAAGACGACGTAACCAACTGGCGCACAACGGAAAACTTCGACGACCGCACCCGCCTGGCCGCCGAATACGCCGAACGCTACGCCGAAGACCACCACAGCCTCGACGACGAATTCTGGCAGCGCATGTTCGCCCACTACTCCCAGGCCGAAGTAGTGGAACTGTCCATGTGCCTGGGTTCCTGGCTCGCCTTCGGCCGCCTGAACCACGTCCTCGGCCTGGACGCCGTCTGCGTCCTCCCGAGCCACGCCGCCGGAAAGTAATCACCACCGGGTGTTGTCCGAGGTTGGCGGACAACACCTTCCCGTTCACTCGAGACCGGAGAGATAGCCCCGCAGCAGCGTGTTCACCTCCGCGGCATGCGTGATATTCACCCCGTGCGTAGCTCCCGCGATCGTATGGAACTCCGCCGCACCCCCGAATTGCTTTGCCAGCCTTGCCATATCCTCATGGCTCTCGGCCTGATCGTGCTCCCCGCGAATCAAAACCACCGCCTGCTCGAGCCCTCCGATGGCCTCGGCCACCGACTCCCGCTCGATCAAACAGTCCGCGGCGAGCCGAATCCGGCCGCGATCACCGGTGCACCACTTGTCGATCCACGGCCGCTGATCCTCCGGGCTCCCGCCGATCATCGTCTTCGCGGTCACCTCCGCCATCGGCTCGAACGGCGTCATCCCCATCCACGCCTTCATGATTCCCCGATACCGCGCCTGCTCCTCGGGCGTATACGGCTCCGCCGACGTGGCGATGAGAATCAGCCCGCGTACCCGTTCCGGCCGCTGCAACGCCATCCGCATGGCGGTGTACCCGCCCTGCGACATGCCGCCCGCGACCACCTTCTCGATACCCAGCGCATCCACGACCGCCCACACATCGTTCGCCAGATCCCAATACGTGAACGGCTCCCCGGCATCCTCGGTCAACCCGTGCCCGCGCGCGTCCACCGCGATGATCCGGTACTCGGTTCCCAGCTCGGAAGCCTGCCGGGCGAACATCTCATGGTCCAGGAAGAAGCCGTGACTCAAGATGACCGCGGGGCCGTCACCACCGGTATCGGTGAAATGAACCCTGGTCCCGGCGGCGGTCACGAACGGCACGGCGATCTCCCATCACTTCGAATCCGCCGTCACCCTAACTGAAACCAGTTCCAGTTCCGTGTCGCCGCCCGCTCGTCGTAGGCTCGGGTTAGGTCAGCACGAGAAGTTCGGTGGGCGAGGCGATTTCGCAGCGCAGGCCGAACTTCTCCGCCACTCGCGCCAGTCCGTTGATATCGGTCGGCTCGGCGCGTGAGAGCACCAGTGCTCGCGCGAGCAGCCCCTTGTGATGTTTGTTGAAGTGGCTCACCACGGTTCGGCTGCCGTCGGGACGCTCGGTGAGGACCGTCGCGGTGACCGCGCCGTGGACGCGCCCCAGGTTCTGATACGTCCCCGAGCGCAGATCCACCGTCAACTGCCCGCCGGCCTCCTCGCGCAACGCCTCCGGCAGCACCTGCTTCCACAGCGATTGCAGCGTGGGCAGGCCCGGCAACTTCGACCCGCCCGAAAGCCGATACGCCGGAATCGGATCCCCCGCCCGAATCACCCCGAACAATGCCGACCCGATCGCCAGCCGAGCATCCGCCTTGGCCCGCTGCGCCTTGGTGAACCCCGGCGCATCCAACGCGTCATAGAGCACCCCGGTGTACCGATCCAGCGCCGCGCGGGTGGGGGAGCTGCGCAGGGCGGCATTGCGCGCGATTTCCGTGTCAGCCCCCTTGCCCAGCCCGAGCGCACTGCGCGAGGCATCCGGATCCCCGGCCAACTGACTCAGCTCGGTCACCAACTTATCGCGCACCGCCGTGAGCTGCGGCATCGCAAGGGCATCCAGGTCCAGGGGACCGCCCGAACCACCGTCGGACTTGGTTTCTGAGGGAGGCAGCAGCACCAGCACGAGCCAACACGGTAATGCCTTGTGAGCATCTCGTACGCAGCGGCTAGTCTGTGGAGCCGTGATCACCCGCCTCTCCCACCTCTTCCTGCGCACCCTGCGCGACGATCCCGCCGACGCCGAGGTGCCCAGCCACAAGCTGCTGGTCCGCGCCGGATATGTGCGGCGCATTGCCCCGGGTGTGTACTCGTGGCTGCCGCTCGGGCTGCGCACGCTGCGCAAGATCGAGAATGTCGTTCGCGAGGAGATGGACGCCATCGGCGCCCAGGAGATCTCACTGCCGGCGCTGCTGCCGCGCGAACCGTACGAAGCCACCAACCGGTGGACCGAATACGGTGACGCGCTGTTCCGGCTCAAGGACCGCAAGGGGCAGGACTACCTGCTCGGACCCACCCACGAGGAGCTGTTCGCGCTCACCGTGAAGGGTGAATACAACTCGTACAAGGATCTGCCGGTCACGCTGTACCAGATCCAGAACAAGTACCGCGATGAAGGCCGTCCGCGCGCGGGCATCCTGCGCGGCCGCGAATTCATCATGAAGGATTCGTACTCGTTCGACCTCGACGAGGACGGGCTCAAGAAGAGCTACAACGCGCACCGCGAGGCCTACCAGAAAATCTTCGAGCGCTTGGGCGTGTCGTACGTGATCGTGGCCGCCACCTCCGGCGCCATGGGCGGTTCCGCGTCCGAGGAATTCCTGGCCGACAGCCCCGTCGGCGAGGACACCTACGTGATCTGCCGCGAATCCGGTTATGCCGCAAACGTGGAAGCCGTGATCACCGCCGCACCGCCGGAGATCGCCCTCGAGGGCTTGGCCGAGGCCGTCGTACACGAGACCCCCGGCACCCCCACCATCGCCACCCTGGTCGACTGGGCCAATGGCGCGGGCATCGCCGAACAGTTCGGCCGCCCCGTCACCGCCGCCGACACGCTCAAGAACGTGCTCGTCAAGCTGCGCTACCCGGACGGCAAGACCGAGATCGTCGGCGTCGGCGTCCCCGGCGACCGCGAGATCGACGAGAAGCGCCTCGGCGCGTCGGTCGAGCCCGCCGAGGTCGAACTCCTCGACGATGCCGACTTCAAGGCCAACCCCTTCCTGGTGAAGGGCTACATCGGCCCGAAAGCACTGCTGGCCAACGGCGTTCGCTACCTGGTCGACCCGCGCGTGGTCTCCGGCACCGCCTGGATCACCGGCGCGGACGAGCCCGGCAAGCATTACGTCGGCCTGGTCGCGGGCCGCGACTTCACCCCCGACGGCACCATCGAGGCCGCCGAAGTCCGCGACGGCGATCCCTCGCCCGACGGCCGCGGCGTCCTGGAAGCCGCGCGCGGTATCGAGATCGGCCACATCTTCCAGCTCGGCCAGAAGTACACCGACTCCTTCGAGGTCGACGTCCTCGGCGAGAATGGCAAGCCGGTCCGCCTCACCATGGGCTCCTACGGCGTCGGCGTCTCCCGCATGGTCGCCGTCATCGCCGAGCAGATGCACGATGACAAGGGCCTGCGCTGGCCCCGGTCCGTGGCCCCGTACGACGTGCACGTCGTCATCGCCAACAAGGACGACGCCGCCCGCGAAGGCGCGGAACAGGTTGTCGCCGAACTCAACTCGGCCGGCCTGGACGTGCTTTTCGACGACCGCAAGGCCTCCCCGGGCGTGAAGTTCAAGGATGCCGAACTGCTCGGCATGCCCCTGGTCGTGGTCATCGGCCGCGGCTGGTCCGAGGGCAAGCTGGAACTGCGTGACCGCTTCACCGGCGAGAGCGAGGAGTTCCCGGCCGAAACCGCCGTGGCGAGCATCATCGCCCGCGTGCGCGGCTGATCGGCGAATCACCCCGGCACACAACGCGAATCGAGCCGCGCACCCTCGGGTGCGCGGCTCGGCGATTTTCGGGCTCGGTCGCTAGTTGAACGCCTTCGCGACGCCGTCCAGTAGATGCTCGAGGGTGTCGTAGTTGGGCGGATCCACCACATCGATGAGGTTGGGCACCACTGGAACCCGGTGCTCGGTGGTGACCTTGGTGAACAGCGATGCATCGGCGGGCCGGAAGCCGTGCTCGGCGGCCAGGCGCTGTAGCTCGGGATCGGTGGAGAGCAGCTTGCCGATGGTGTCGCCCTTATCGTTCAGGGGCACCACGGTGTGCTGGGACATGACCGTGGGGGATGGGTACATGAGCACCATGTCCGGCTTCAGCTGATTGTGCACGGCCGCGTCCACGTACTGGGCCTCGTAGATCCACACCATGGGTGTGGGCCCCATGCCATTGGCGAGGTACTCCTTGAACGGCCCGTCGGTGCTGTTCTCGGTGTAGCCCTGACGCGTGAACAGGCGCGAAATACGGGACACCGCATAGTCTTCCGCCTTGCCGCCGCGCACGATGGTGTTGTCATTGGCGACATAGGCGGTCACGGCGAGATACATGGCCGCGGAGTTGGATGTGCGCGGATCGGTGGTCCCCACCAGTACGTTCTTGCGCACCGGATAGGTCGTATTGCCTTCCAGCTGATCCCACTGCACCCCCTTCTCGGCGAGCGCGAGGTACTTCTCGACATCGAAAGCCGGTGTCGGACCGGGCTGTACGACCCCGGCGGCGGTCAGCAGATCCACGATCGGCTTGAAGGTGGCGATCGCCATCGGCGAGGAGAACGGCGTGTACTTGCCGCTCACGTTCCTCAGCCGCTGAATCCGTTCCGCCGCTGCCGAACTGGACGGGAAGGCGAAATCGTATCTGCCCAGGTCCACCGAGGTCGCGATCTGCCGCGATCCGGCCGGATCCACCTCGATCTTGACCCCCTGCTTGGCCAGCGCGTCCACCACCCGCTGATCGGAGAAGAACGCCATCTTCTCCGACCCGACCACCCCGCGCACCGTGGTGAGCCCGGCCGGTGCCGCGGCGACAGGCTCGGAATCCGGCCCCTGCACGGCGATCACGGTCACCACCCCGACCACCGCGACCACGGCCGCCGCCGCACCCACCAGTACGGTCCGCCGCTTCACCCCCAACCGGTCCAAGGTGTCGAACAGATGACTACTGGCCGAATTCGAATTGTCCCCCAATGGAATTGCTTCCGAATTATTCGAATTCGATTGTTCGGCATTATTTTCCACTTCGACCGGAGTGAGCTCGCGCCGCACAATCCGCTCGATCAGAATGGGAACGAAATCGCGCACCTTATGACCGTCGAACCGCTGCCGGACCGCACCCACCGCAGCCTCGACCCGCTCCGCCGAATACTCCTCGCCATAACGCTCTACCAGGCGATTCGTAACCTCACGCAGTGCTTTTTCTTCCCGGGCAGCATCAACCGCCACAGCCACTCCTCGACTCACACCGGAATTGAATTGCGCGGCAAAAAGATTACGCCCAACCGCGTCCGGACAACCCTACCGGTATTCCCAGCCTCAGGACTGCCCCGGAAAAGCGTTGGTGGCGGGATTGTTCCCGAGAATGGTGTTCCAAGTGGCTTCGCGGAGAGCGGATTCGGTGAGCGCGTCCAGTGCGGTGCGACGGATTTCCGGGGTGTCCGCGCGTTCCAGGGCGGAGTGCCACGCGGCGGCGGTATCGGCTTCGACGGTGACGGCGAGCTTGGCCGCCGGGATGGGATCGTCGACGGTGAAGGGGACGGTATAGGCGGCGGCGGGAGCGGGGACGGTCGCGCCGAGCGCCTTCAAGGTGTCGATGGTCGCGTCGCGCCGGGCGCGATGGGCCGCGGTGCATTCGGAGACGTACTTGTCGCGATCGTTATTGGCGTAGGCGGCGATGACGCCGTAGGCGTAGACGGCGGCGTACTCGGCACTCAGCGCATCGGTGAGTGCCTGCTGATCGGGGAGGGTCATGCGAGCAGGACTCCCGCCTGGGTGGCGCACGCGGCGCTGATCGAACCGAGCAGGCCCGCTCGGTAACCGGAGAGCTGAATCGAGAGATCGGCGGCCGAGCGCTGCGCTTGGCTCAGACCGGCTTTGAGCTGACTGACCGCGGGCGGCGGCACGGGCACCACGGGGGTGGGCGGTGCGACGCGCTTGGAGGGTGTGGTGCCGTCACCGTAAACGCCTATGGCGCGGTCGATTTCGGCCCGCAACGCATCGGCGTGCGCACCGCGCTGCGTCGCGATGGTCTGCAATGCGACGGCCTTGTCCGGGTTGGTGGCGATGGCCGCCTGCGCGGACGCGGCATCCGAGCGCGCCGACTCCTCCTGTGCCAGAAGGGGATCCGGCAGTTCCGGAGCCGCTTCGGTGGTGCACGCCGTCAACGCGCCGACGGCGGCGACGGCGAGCGCGCCACCACCGGCGAGGCGCAGCACGGCACGGCGGTCCATAGCGGATCCGGGGGGCTCGGGCAATTGCGTGACACCGGCCATAGGGCCGCTCAGACTGCTGGGCACCCGTACATGGTGCCAGCCATCGCGGCGCACCCCCGTCGTCAGGGCCGTCGGATAGGCTGTGATCTCGATCGATACGTTGCCGCGATGGGCGAGTCGGCAGCCAACACGCCGTCGCCCGGTAGCGCCGACCATGCCGAAGTCGTGAACCTCGGCTGGTCCTTTACACTCTTTCCGCGCGTTACGCTAGACCTCCCGGTGCGCAAATTCACCGGAAACTCGCACCGCCACAACCGACAACTCAATCCGTCACAACTGAACCAGGAGCCGCCCCACATGCCGATGCCGACCGAGGAAAGGGTGAGCCAGCTAGTTGCTGAGCTCGTCGAACGCCGGGGATTCGATCTCGAAGGCGTTTCGATTTCGGCTGCCGGTACAGCGCATGCCAAGGTGAAGGTGACGGTCGACAGCGATGAGGCGGCCCCACTGGACGCCGTCGCGAAACTGAGTTCGGAAATCTCGGAAATCCTCGACGAGGCAGGCGACTTCGGCGAGACCCCGTATCTGCTGGAGGTCACCACCCCCGGCATCGATCGACCCCTGACCGAGCTACGCCACTGGCGGCGCGCACAGGGCCGCAAGGTGAAGGTCACGCTCCGCACGGGCGTGCAGTCCCCGGAGGAGAAGGGCAAACCGCGTTTCGAGGCACGCGTCGGCGTCGCCACCGCAGAGCAGGTGGCGCTGGTCCTCGGCGGCAAGCGGAATCCGCACCGGGTGACGGTGCCGCTGGCCGATATCGAGTTCGCCGTGGTCCAGGTGGAGTTCTCACCACCCGGAGCCGCTGAACTGGAACTGGCTGGGGGAGTGGCGCCGGGCCGTCCCCAGCCCGGTGCGGAGGCCGTCGACACGGGTGCGCCACCCGATGACGACGATGACGACGACGAAGCAACAGACGAAGCAGTATCCGATTCACCGACCGAAGGGATCGTGGAATGAACATCGAAATCGAAGCCCTGCGCGCGATAGTCGCCGACAAGGGGATCTCGATGGAGACCGTGATCTCCGCGATCGAGTCCGCGTTGCTCACCGCCTACCGGCACACCGAGGGGCATCAGCCCAACGCTCGCATCGACATCAACCAGAAGACCGGTGTGGTGCGCGTGATGGCCCGCGAGGTCGACGCCGACGGCAACATGATCTCCGAATGGGACGACACCCCAGAGGGTTTCGGCCGCATCGCGGCAACCACCGCCCGCCAGGTCGTGCTCCAGCGACTGCGCGACGCGGAGAACGAGAAATCGTTCGGCGACTTCGCCACTCATGAGGGCGATATCGTCGGCGGCGTCGTCCAGCGCGACGCCCGCATGAACGCCCGCGGCACCATCGTGGTCCGCATCGGCAGCGAGGCGCACGGCGCGGAGGGCGTCATCCCGCCCGCCGAGCAGGTACCGGGCGAAACCTATGAGCACGGCGATCGCATCAAGTGCTACGTGGTCGGCGTCTCGCGCGGTCCGCGCGGCCCGCAGATCACCCTCTCGCGCACGCATCCGAATCTGGTGCGCCGCCTGTTCGCACTCGAGGTCCCGGAGATCGCGGACGGTTCGGTCGAGATCGTGGCCGTGGCCCGCGAGGCCGGGCACCGCTCCAAGATCGCGGTCCGCTCCACCGTGCAAGGCGTGAACGCCAAGGGCGCGTGCATCGGCCCGATGGGTCAGCGCGTGCGCAATGTGATGAGCGAGCTCGCCGGCGAGAAGATCGACATCATCGATTACGCCGAGGATCCGGCCGCCTTCGTCGGGAATGCGCTGTCCCCGTCGAAAGTTGTATCGGTCACGATCGTCGACCCCGACGCCCGTGCGGCGCGGGTCGTGGTGCCGGACTTCCAGCTCTCGCTGGCGATCGGCAAGGAAGGTCAGAATGCTCGTCTCGCCGCCCGTCTCACGGGCTGGCGAATCGACATTCGCAGTGATGCGGCCCCCGATGTGGCCGGTTCGGTGCGCACCGAGGCGCACCGGAGCTGAGTAGGGGTTGATCTTGCCGGAGTGCTCCGGCCCGGTCGGTCCCGAGATTTGGTAAACAGACCCCCTGGATGACAGCTTGGTAACTTCCAGGGGGTACGGATGCGGAGATCGGGACATGACAGCGGTAGAGTGGACGCAGGCTCAGCGCGAGTCTTCGGCTTCTTTGCGCGCTGCACGGGTGAAATCAAGATCAGAACCCATGCGGACCTGCATCGGATGCCGCAGGCGAGAGCTGACCGTCGAACTGTTGCGGATCGTCGCCCGGGAAACCGCGGTGATTCCCGATCCGCGGCACAGACTGCCCGGAAGGGGTGCCTGGTTGCACCCCGTTTCGTCTTGTCTGAGCAATGCGGTTCGGCGCCGAGCATTCGGCAGAGCACTACGAGTGTCCGGACATCTGGATATCTCAGCCCTGGAGCATTACGTAGAGAACAGGCACGAGCACTCATGAGCACACCGTGAAGCACCAACGATGATCGGCCATCGGAAATAATCTGAGGTCGTGCGGGCCATCCCCACAAGGGTTGCCGCGCTCGACCTCTCAGTGAGGAGAGCAGTGGCAGGCAAGGCCCGCGTGCACGAGTTGGCGAAAGAACTCGGTGTCACTAGCAAGGAACTACTCGCAAGGCTCAAGGAGCAGGGCGAGTTCGTGAAATCGGCGTCGTCGACGGTGGAGGCCCCCGTCGCACGTCGCCTGCGTGAGTCCATGACGCCCAAGAGCACCCCGGCGAATGGCGCCGCGAAGCCGGCATCCGGCACCCCCGGCGGTCAGTCGCCGCGTCCGGCTGCCAAGCCGAACCCGGGTGCGAGCTCGGGACCGCGTCCCGGCGCACCCCGTCCGTCCGCACCGGCTCCGGCGCCCGCGCCGGTTCAGGCCCAGACCCCGGCTCCGGCCGCCCCGAAGCCCGTCGCCCAGCCCGAGCAGACCGCCCCCGCGGCCGCCGCTCCGGCTCCGGCCGTGCGCCCGGGTCCGTCCATCAAGCCCGGTCCGGCCCCCAAGCCGGCCGTGCCCGAAACCCCCGCTGCCCCAGCGGCTTCCGCGGCTCCGGCCCCGGCTCCCGCCCCGCAGCAACAGGGTCAGCGCCCCACCCCGGGTGCTCCCCGTCCGGCGCAGCCCGCGCCGCGTCCGGCGCAGCAGGCCGGTGGCCAGGCTCCGACCCCGGGCGCTCCGCGTCCCGCGGGCCCGAAGCCGGGTCCCAAGGCCCCGCGCGTCGGTAACAACCCCTTCTCCTCCGCTCCCGAGCGTCCCGCGCCGCGTCCGGCTCCCGGTCAGGGCGGTCCCCGCCCGGCTCCGGGCCAGGGTGGCCCGCGTCCGGGTCCCGGCCAGGGCCCGCGCCCGGGTCAGGGTCAGAGCGGTCCGGGTCAGGGTGGTCCGCGCCCCGGTGGCGCCGGTCGTCCGGCTCCCGGTCAGGGTGGTCCGCGTCCGGCCGCCGGTCAGGGCGGTCCCCGTCCCGGTGGCCCGCGTCCGAGCCCCGGCTCGATGCCGCCTCGCCCGAACCCGGGTGCGATGCCGTCGCGTGCCGCGCGTCCGGCTCCCGGTGGCGGTCGTCCCGGTGGTCCGGGTCAGGGTGGTCCGCGTCCCGGTGGCGGCGCAGGTCGTCCGGCCGGTGCCGGTGGTCCGTACCGCGGTGGCCAGGGCGGTGCCCCGGGTACCGGTGGAGCTCCGGGTGCCGGTGGCGCTGCCGCGGGTGGTTTCCGCGGTCGTCCCGGCGGTGGCGGCGGTGGCCGTCCCGGTTCCGGTGGTGGTCGCGGCGGTGCCGCGGGTGCCTTCGGTCGTCCCGGTGGCGCGCCCCGCAAGGGTCGTAAGTCGAAGCGGGCGAAGCGCGCCGAGTACGAGAGCATGCAGGCTCCCGCCGTCGGTGGCGTGCGTCTGCCCCGCGGCAACGGCGAGATCATCCGTCTCGCCCGTGGCGCGTCGCTGTCCGATTTCGCCGAGAAGATCGGCGCCAACCCGGCCTCGCTGGTACAGGCGCTGTTCAACCTCGGTGAGATGGTCACCGCTACCCAGTCGGTGAACGAGGAGACCCTCGAGCTGCTGGGTTCGGAGATGAACTACGTGGTTCACGTGGTCTCCCCGGAGGACGAGGACCGCGAGCTGCTCGCCAACTTCGACCTCACCTACGGCGAGGACGAGGGCGACGAGGACGATCTGCAGATCCGTCCGCCGGTGGTGACCGTCATGGGTCACGTCGACCACGGTAAGACCCGACTGCTGGACACCATCCGTAAGGCGAACGTCCGTGAGGGCGAAGCCGGCGGTATCACCCAGCACATCGGCGCCTACCAGGTGCTGTCCGAGGTCAACGGCCTCGACCGGCTCATCACCTTCATCGATACCCCGGGTCACGAGGCGTTCACCGCCATGCGTGCCCGTGGTGCCAAGGCCACCGATATCGCGATCCTCGTGGTCGCGGCCGATGACGGCGTCATGCCGCAGACGGTGGAGGCCATCAACCACGCGCAGGCCGCTGATGTGCCGATCGTGGTGGCGGTCAACAAGATCGATAAGGAAGGCGCGAATCCGCAGAAGATTCGCCAGCAGCTGACCGAATACGGTCTGGTCGCCGAGGAGTACGGCGGCGAGACCATGTTCGTCGACATCTCGGCCAAGCAGGGCACCAATATCGACTCCCTGCTCGAGGCCGTCGTGCTGACCGCGGATGCCACCCTGGATCTGCGGGCCAACCCGGACATGGACGCGCAGGGTGTGGCCATCGAAGCCCACCTGGACCGCGGTCGCGGCCCGGTCGCCACCGTCCTCATCCAGCGCGGCACGCTGCGCGTGGGTGACTCGATCGTGGCGGGCGACGCCTACGGTCGTGTGCGCCGCATGGTCGACGAGCACGGCGACGACGTCGTGGCGGCCCTGCCGTCGCGTCCCGTCCAGGTCATCGGTTTCACCTCGGTGCCGGGTGCGGGTGACAACCTGCTCGTGGTCGAGGAAGACCGGATCGCGCGTCAGATCGCCGATCGCCGCAACGCTCGCAAGCGCAACGCCCTGGCCGCGCGCAGCCGCAAGCGGATCTCCCTGGAAGATCTGGATGCCGCTCTGAAGGAGACTTCGGAGCTGAACCTGATCCTCAAGGGCGACAACTCCGGTACCGTCGAGGCCCTCGAAGAGGCGCTGCTCGGTATCGATGTCGGCGACGAGGTGCGTCTGCGCGTCATCGACCGCGGTGTCGGTGGCGTCACCGAGACCAACGTCAACCTGGCGTCGGCCTCGAACGCGATCATCATCGGGTTCAACGTCCGTGCCGAGGGCAAGGCGACCGAGCTGGCGAACCGCGAAGGCGTGGACATTCGCTACTACTCGGTCATCTACCAGGCGATCGACGAGATCGAGAAGGCCCTCAAGGGTCTGCTCAAGCCGATCTACGAAGAGGTCGAGCTGGGTCGGGCGGAAATCCGCCAGATCTTCCGCTCCTCCAAGTTCGGCAATATCGCCGGTTGCTGGGTTACCAGCGGTTCGGTCAAGCGCAATGCCAAGGCGCGTCTGCTGCGTGACAACGTAGTGGTCGCGGAGACGGTGACCATCGCGTCGCTCCGTCGTGAGAAGGATGACGCCACCGAGGTTCGTGAAGGCTACGAATGCGGTATGACGTTGACCTACAACGACATTCGCGAGGGTGACATCGTCGAGGCCTACGAGCTGCGGGAAAAGCCGCGCGACTAGGAGCAGTACGCGATCCCGCCGGGCCCCTCGGGTCCGGCGGGGTTGTGCCCCTTTCCCATCCGGGTAACACACGCGCATTTCCCGGGGCGCGTTCATATGACTGAAAAGCTGTTTTTCGGAGCGCTCGAGTTCGATATCTTGCTCGGTGATGTGCATTCACTGAAGGAGAAGCGCTCCGTCCTTCGCCCGATCATCGCCGACCTGCGCAGGTTCGAGGTCAGCGTCACCGAGGGCGGAGATCATGACCGGTATCGCCGGACACTGGTAGGTGTGGCCATGGCCAGCTACGGCATGAATCACCTGACCGAAGTGCTGGACAAGTGTGAACGGCATGTCGCCAATCGTCCGGAGTTACAGTTGCTGGCGGTACGCCGCCGCGTCTTCGGACCCGAAGACTGAATCTATCCAGTGAGGAGGGCACGGCCATGGTGGATCAAGCCAGGGCACGCCGACTCGCCAAGCGGATCTCCTCGATCGTGGCTACGGCCATCGAGTACGAGATCAAGGATCCGCGGCTGCGTTTCGTCACCATCACCGATACCAAGATGACCGGTGATCTGCGAGAAGCCACCGTCTACTACACGGTGATGGGGGAAACCCTCGACACCGAACCCGATTACACCGAAGCGGCCGCGGGTCTGGAGAAGGCCAAGGGCATTCTCCGTTCCAAGGTCGGCGCGGGTACCGGGGTGAAGTTCACCCCGATCCTGTCATTCCAGCTCGACATGGTTCCGACCGCCGCGAAGGAGATGGAGGAGCTGCTGGCCCGCGCCCGCGCCGCCGACGCTCGGGTCGCCCAGGTCGCGGTGAACGCCAACTATGCGGGTGATGTCGATCCGTACAAGAACGACGACGATACGGACGACGAAGACTGACCTGCGGTCTCCGGACCGGGAGGAGACGCCGGTGACCGAACCGGTCGACCTGTCCGAGGCGGTGTCGATTCTCGACACCGCCCGATCGGTGACGGTGCTGTGCCACGTACAGCCCGACGCCGATACCATCGGCAGCGGACTCGCCCTGGGTCTGGTGCTGCGCCGGCGCGGTGTGCCGGTGCGGGTGTCGTTCGCCGAGCCCGCCGAACTACCGGTGTCCATGCGGTCGCTGCCCGGTACCGAACTATTGGTTGCGCCGGAACAGGTTCCGCGTGCGGTGGACGTGCTGGTCACGGTCGACTGCGGCAGTGCGGGGCGGCTCGGCGCGCTCAAGGATCGGCTCGACGGTGCGCGCATCACCTTGGTGCTGGACCATCATCGGTCCAATACCCGGTTCGGTGCGGTCAATGTCATCGATGAGAATGCCGAATCCACAGCGGGATTGATCGCCCGGGTGCTCGATGCCTGGGGCGAACCCATCGATCGCGATGTGGCGCACTGTCTTTATGCCGGGCTGGTCACCGATACCGGGTCCTTCAAATGGGCGCGGCCCGGCTCGCACGCGCTGGCCGAGCGGCTGCTGGCCACGGGTATCGATGGGGCGGGCATCACCCGCACGCTCATGGACACCCATCCCTTCCAGTGGTTGCCCATGCTGTCCCGGGTGCTCGGCTCCGCGCAGCTCGATCGTGCGGCGGCCGGGGGCGCGGGGCTGGTCTATGTCTTCGTGCGCCGGGAGGACACCGTTGGGGTGCGCTCGGAAGAGGTCGAGAGCATTGTCGATCTGGTGCGCACGACCGCGGAGGCGCAGGTCGCGGCGGTCTTCAAGGAATGCCGGGGCGAATCCGAGCACTGGACCGTCTCACTGCGCTCACACGATGCCGCCGATGGCGGTCTCGGCGTGGATGTCTCCAAGGTCGCGACCGCGCTCGGCGGTGGCGGACATCGTTATGCCGCAGGCTATTCCAGCGTCGGTACGCCGGAGCGACTGGTCGCGGCGCTGCTGGCGGAACTGGGCTGACGCGTCGCCGAGCTCGGTTACGGTGTGGCCCAGCCGAGTTCGGCTGACATGAACCCGGCCGGGTTCGGCCGATATGAGCGCAGCCGAACCCGGGTGACGGGCCCTGTCTGTCAGTCGTGCAGGCCGTCGATGACCACACCCTTCCCGGCTTCCACGCGATAGCCGAAGGTGATGGTCGACTGGGCTTGCGGTGCGAGCTCGAGTTTCCAGGTGAGGATGCCGAGATCGCCGCGTTCGGCCGGTTGCGGTTTGGCGGTGGTCTCGCGGACGGTGACGGCGGCATCGCGGGCAACCGGGAGGCGATCGAGCACCGTGACGTTCGCGGTGCGGCCGGTGTGGTTGCTCACGGTGATCGCGTACTCGGTTTCGATGCGCCGCGCCGAGCCGAGGGTGGCCTTGGAAGCGTTGCGGCGCACCAGTTCTCGTTCGACCCGAATGCGATCGTCCACGCCCAGGGCCAGTTCGCGCTCTTCGCCCGGAGCCCAGGTGTCGAGGTGGGTGGCCCCGACGAATTCGGATTCGTGGAACAGCGCGGCCCGGCCGGACGGCAGGGTGTGCTCGGAGGTATTGCGCGCGGTGGCGCGCAGCACCGCTTCCAGGGCCTGCACCGGCGCCGTCACATGGTCCAGCTCGGCCTCGAGGTCGAGCGCGGTGATGACCGTGCGGTGGTCGGTACCGTCCGAGGCCACCGCGACAGCCCGCTGTGGCGTGTAGGTCGCGGCGGTGACGCCGTGTTCGACCTCGGCCACGGATTCGCGAATCGGCGCCGCCTTGCGCGCCATGGCCGGTGGCGCCGCCGGTGCGGGCGCGCCGTAGCCGACCGGCACCGCGTCCATCGACGCGCCGCCCGCCACCATGGACCGCATCACCGGCCGCGGTATCTCCACACCGATGAACCAGGGATCGAGTTCGGGCACGTCGAGCGCCCGGGCGGGCCGGGCCGTGGACAGTTGCAGACGGCATTCCGGCCAATCCTCGCCGGTGCGCTGTTCCACCAGGCCGAACCAGCGCAGCGTCAGGCCCGCATCGGTGAGGCGCAGGTCGTAGCTCGAGCTCCAGCTCGCGCCGAGCACGACATAGGAGATATCCAGATCCACGGTCACGGCCTGTGCCGCTTCGACGGTGATGATCGCGACCTCGGTATCGGTGCGATTCTTACCGCGCAGATCGCCGAGCTGCCGCTGTGCCGCCTGCTGTTCGCGAATATGCCGCTGCCGCAGCTTATCTCGCTCACGACGCGCGGTATTGACGGTCTCGTACTGCGCTTCGAGATCGTCGACGAACGCGCTGACCCGTCCACTGTCCGCCGCGGCGAGCGATTCCGCCGAACGCCGGGCGAGCCTGTCCAGGAAGACGATTCGCGCATCGGCCGCGCGATCGGAGTCGCCGAGCGCGGTGATCGCCACCTCGAGTTCGCGAATGCGTTCCTCCAGTGCCGCGACCTGCTCATCGGTCACCGCGATCTGCCGCTCGGTCGTGATGTCGACCCCGAGCACCACCACCTCGCCCTGGCCCGCCACCCGAATCGAATCCCGCAGCAGATCCCGCGGTAGCGGCGCGACCCGTATCCGGTGTTCGCCCGCGGGCACCTCCACCTTGCCGGATCGCGTCACCCGCGCCCGATCGGGATAGACGGTGACCGCGGTGATGGCAGTGTCGAGTGAGATCATGCCCCCAGCCTGCCTCGAGTCGGCGGCTCCGCGCACGGGCTTTCCGGGCGGAACCGGGCGGGTGGCGCGGTGATCAATTCCGCAGCGCCCGTTCGATCATCGGCCAGGAGTCGTGCAGATCCTGCTGCCAGTAGCCCCACGAGTGCGTGCCGACCGGGCGCAGGTTGAAGGTGGCCGGGATGCCGAGGTCGTCCAGGCGGTCGCGCAGGGCATGCGCGCATTGCGCGGTGATGGCTTCGAGGAAGCCGCCGCTGGTGAGCTGGGCGAGCAGTTTCGGCGCGTTGCCGCGAATGCCGGGCGCGTCGAGGGTGTCCAGGGGTCCGGCCAGCCCGGTGCCGGTCGAGACGTAGATGGCGGTGCCGCGCAACTGTTCGGCGTGCAGGTACGGATCGTTGGCGAGCCAGGCGGGATCGTCCGGTGGACCCCACATATTGACCGGATTGCCGTGCCAGCGCACCACCACCGCGTCCACGAACAGGCGGCCGATCGGATCGCTGGTGCGGGCGCAGCCGCTGTACGCGCCGATGGCCCGGTAGCGGCCGGGCGCGTCCAATGCGAGCTGGAAGACCGAGGTTCCGGCCATGGAGATGCCCGCGATGGCGTTCGCGCCGCTGCCGTGCAGCGCGGAATCGATGATGGGCGGCAATTCCCGGGTGAGGAAGGTGCTCCAGCGCATGCGGCCCAGTAGCGGATCGTCGGCCTGCCAGTCGGTGAAGTAGCTGCCGTTGCCGCCCAGCGGGGTGACCACGGTGACCTGTTTGCCGCGGAAGAAGTCGACGATATCGGTCTGTTCGGGCCAGCTGCTGGCATCGGAGCCGCCGCCCGCGCCGTTGAGCAGATAGAGCACCGGGGCCGGGACCGAATCATCGGGTGCGCGAAGCACTTTCAGTGCGATATCGGTGTTCATGGCGGTGGAGTGCACGCGCAGATCGAGCAGGCCGTCCGGACTCTCGGCCGCCGTGAGCAGACTGGAACCGTCGGGTGCGGGCCGCGCGGATTCCAGTGCCGCGGCGGGTGTGCTCGGTTCCGCGTGTGCGGGGACCCCGGCACCCAGCCAGGGGATAGCCATGGCCAGAACGAGCGCGGTGAGCGGGCCTGCCGAATGCACCCTGGACCTCCGATTGCCGCGGATGGGGACGGACGGCTGGTGACGTTAGGTCGAATCCGATTCCCGGACAACGCGGATCGGCAAACTTTGGGAGACCATCCGGGCGTGGCGGACTCGGCTTGGGAATGGTCACAGACTTTGGCTGCGGTGCTGGTCAGAGCGTGGGCGGGTGGCGTTCACTCGAAAACCTGATTCATCAGGGAAGTGGAATCGAGGTCATTCATGGTCGCGTTCGGACTCTTCGGCGACTGGCAGCCCGGTCTCGGGCGGCTCACCACCTGGACGGCGTCGCCCGCCGCCCGGGCCGCGATGCGGCGGGCGCCCGCGTACGAGGTCGGACCGTCGTATCAGCAGCAGACCTATCTGCGCGCGACGCATCGCAATTCCAGGGTGGGACTGCGGGTTTCGCGGTTGTGCATGATCTCGTTCGATCTGCCCGGGCAGCCGGACGCGCGAGCGCTGAACGCCGCCCTGACCGCCTTCCTGCGCAGGCACGACACCTTCAGCAGCTGGTTCGAACTGGAGCCGGACGGTCGGATCGTGCGGCATGTCGGCGAACCGGAGATGATCGAGCTCGCCGCCACCGACCACGGCGAGTTCACCGATCTCGTGGAGTTGCGCGAACGGGTGCAGGCCGAAACGCCGGGACCGTTCGAATGGGATTGCTTCTCGTTCGGCGTCATCGAGCGATCCGAGTCGTTCACGCTGTACGCCGCGGTGGACCACCTGCACACCGACGGTGTGGCGCAGGCGCTTTCGTGCGTGGATCTGCTGCTGCTATATTTCGCCGAACTGTCCGGTAACCCCGCCGAACTGCCACCGGTGAGCGGTCATATCGACTATTGCGCGCGGGAGCGGCGCATCAACGAGCGGCTCAGTCTGGAGTCGCCCGAGGTCTGGCAGTGGCTGGATCTGCTGCGGCACAACGGCGGTGACGTCCCGCGCTTCCCGCTCGAATTGGGTGGCGGCGGATATGCCCGGGGCGCACAGCAGACGCTGCCGCTGCTGCGCGAATCCGAGATGCTGCGATTCGAGCAGGTGTGCGCCGAGCACGGCGGGAGGTTCCTGGGCGGACTGTTCGCCGCGGCCGCGCTGGCGGAGTTCGAATTGGCGGGCCGGGAAACATATTTCGGCCTCTCCCCGGCCAATACCCGTTCCCTGCCCGGTGAGTCGGCATCGGTGGGCTGGTACACCAACCTCATCCCGGTGGAGATTCCGGTGCGGGCCGAGGACAGTTTCACCTCCCTGGTGGGGACGGCGCAGCGGGCGACCGAACGGGCCAAGGACCTCACCGATGTATCCCTGCACCGGGTACTGGAATTGGTGACGCCGGACCTCGGCATCCGGGTCACGCCGGGCTTCACCGCGCCGATGGTGTCCTATGTCGACGTCCGCAAGATGGCGGGGGCGGATCTGTTCGACGCCATCAAGGGCGGGCTGTTCGGCAGTGAGGCCAGTGCGGGCGAAGTGTTTTTGTGGGTCAACAGGTTTCACGATGTGACCACGCTGACGCTGCTGTTCCCCGATACGGTGCAGGCGCATGCATCGGTGGTGCGCTATGTGCGGACGCTGACCGCGATCATCAGCGCGGTGGTCGCCGACGGGGACTACGCGGTGCGGGTCCCGGCGCTGTCATGACGGCCGGGATCACCGGCCGCGCCGCGGAATCGGCGCTCCGCCCGGGCGCGTGGATCGCCCTGGCCGCATGCCTGATAGCGGTGTTCATGCAGATGCTGGACCTGACCATCGTGCATACCGCCATGCCCGCGGTGGCGCTGGATCTGCGCGCGGACGGACCCGCCGAACTGCTCATCGTGAGCGTGTACGGGCTGACCTTCGCGTGCACACTGCCCACCGCGGCCCGGCTCGGTGATCTACTGGGGCGGCACGCGGTGTTCACGACCGCCCTGTCCGCGTTCGCGGCGGCATCGGTCTGGTGTGGAACAGCTTCCAGCGCAACGGAATTAGCGCTCGCCCGGGGATCGGCGGGGATCGCGGCCGCGCTGGTCTCCGCGCAGACCATCGCGATCATCACCGGGGAATTCCCGGAGCGACTGCACGCCACCGTCTTCGGTATCTACGGTGCGATCGCCGGATTGGCGGGTATGGCCGGGCCGCTGCTGGGCGGTGCGCTGGTGGACGCCGACGCGTTCGGATTGAGCTGGCGCACCGTATTCCTCATCAATATCCCGCTGGCCGGAATCGCGATGGCGCTGGCGCACCGGCACCTCGATATCGTCGCGGACGCGCCGGGCACTCGTCCGCGCCGGTCAGTGCGCCGCCGGGGCGAACGCTGGGTGCTGGTGCTTCACCAGCTCGATATCGGGGGTGCGGTGCTGTCCGCGGTGGGACTCGGGTTGCTGGTGTATCCGCTCACCTTCGGCAGGGCGCTGGGCTGGCCGCCGATAACCCTTGTGCTGCTGGGGCTTTCGATACCCGTGCTGGCGTTCTTCGGATGGGGACAATATCGCCGTGCCGCACGGGGCGTCGAGCCGCTGGTGCGACTGGAGCTGTTCGGCGATCGCGGGTTCGCCGTGGGGTCGGTGCTCACCGCGATGTTCTACGGGGTGTTCACGGCGCTGCTGTTCACCGTCTCGGTCGCGGTGCAGTCCGGCCTGGGGTGGTCGGCCTCGCGGGCGGGCCTGGTCATGCTGCCCTTCGCGGTCGGAGCCGTGGCCGGTGCGCTGTCCTCGCCGATTCTGATGGCGCTGTGGGGAACTCGGGCGCTCACCGTGGGGGTGACGGTATTCGCGGTCGCGCTGGGGGCGATCGCGAGCACCGTGCACGCCGCCGGGCCCGCGCTGGATATTCGCGAACTGGCGGGTCCGGTGCTGGCGGCCGGAGCCGGTATGGGCTGGTTCGCCGCACCCCTGCCCGCGGTGATGCTGGCCAGGGTGGTCGATCGCGCTACCGGATCGGCCTCGGGAATCGTGCCCACGGTGCAGCAGATCGGCAGCGCACTGGGGGTCGCGGTGCTGGGTACGGTGTTCTTCACCCGAGCCGCGGCAGGGACCTATCTCGCGGCGATCACCACGGTGCTCTGGGTAATGGCGGGACTGGCCGCGCTATTGGCGGTAGTCACGCTCGCACTGCCCCGGCGGCAGCCGTGATCGCCCGCCGCGCAGGGAATCTCGCGGACAACATCGCCGCACGCGGCACCGGGGCCGATGCCGAACCTCGTTCCATGCCGGAAATGGCGAAGGTGAGCGCTCCGCGGTCCGATACGGCGGCGGAGAATCCGCCGCACGGTCGCGATGCGGCCGCGGATACGCGTCCCGAATCCGAGACATCGGCGGATTCCCTGGGGCCCGTCGAGTCCTCACCGCCGCATTCATCGACTTCGGTTGCCGGGATTCCGTCGGCGGCGGGGACTGGAGCGGAGCGTGTGCCGCCTGCCTTACCGGGTGGACAGCGGTGCGGGCGGCGAGATGAGCTGTCGCCGTGGGATGTCCGTGGTGCGGTGGTGATCTCGGGGGTCGCGGCGTTGCTTCTGTGGCTGCGGGCGGGGCGGTACGGGTATTTCGGTGACGAGCTGTATTTTCTGGCGGCGGGGCGGCGGATCGCGGCCGGGTATGCGGATCAGGGGCCGGTGTTGCCGCTGCTGGCGCGGGCGGCGGATTGGGTTGCGCCCGGATCGGTTACGGTGCTGCGGTTGCCCGCCATCGCGTGCGGGGTGGCGGCGATCTGGGTGTGTGCGGGGGTGGCGCGGGAGTTCGGGGGTGGGCGTCGGGCGCAGCGGCTGGCGGCACTGGGGTGGGCCACGAGTCCGTTTCTGATCACCGCCGCCGCGAGCCTGTCCACCTTCGCCATCGATGCCACACTGTCGGCGGTGCTGCTCTGGATAGTGGTGCGCTGGTGCCGAACTCGCGATGATCGGCTGTTTCCGGCCGCTGCGGCCGTGGCGGTGCTGGCTCTTCAGGTGAAGCCCCTGTTACCGGTGCTCGTTAGCGGAATCGCGCTTGGCGTAGCGGTTTTCGGGCCGCGGCCGCTGTTCCGGCGGGCGGCGCTGTGGGCGGCGCTGGTGGTGGTCGCGCTGTCCGTCGTGCCGAGCCTGTGCTGGCAGGCGGGCCACGGCTGGCCGCAATTGGCGATGGGGTCCGTCATCGCGGATGAGCAGCGGGCGGCGACGGGCGGACTCGCCGGATTGCCGATTCAAGTGGCGCTATTGCTCGGTGTACTGGGGACGCCGCTGGCCCTCGCCGGAGCGTGGGCGCTGTTCCGAATGCCCGCGCTGCGCGCCTACCGATTCGCCGGTGTGGCCGTACTGGTGCAGGCGCTGTTCGTGCTGGTCACGGTATCTCGGCCCTACTATCTGGCCGGATTGTTCCCGGTGCTGCTGGCGGCGGGCGCGATGTGGTGGGAGCGGTACGAACATCGGAGATGGTGGCGCGCGATCCGCGTGACGGCGGCCGCATCGGCCGGTATCGCGCTGGCCGTGGTCCTGATACTTCCGCTGTCGGCCTTCCGGCTGGATGATCCGACCGATACCCAGCGCGCGCTGTCCGCCCGCATGCGCCTGTACGGCGTCGACGGCTGGTCGGAACTCGTTGCCACCGTGGACTATCAGGTCCGGCGGCTGACTCCGCGCGAACGTGCGAATACCGTGCTGATCACCCAGAATTATTGGCAGGCAGCGGCGCTCGATCAGCTCGGCGCGGAGCTGCCGCCGGTGTACAGCCCGAATCGGGGGTTCGCGTACTTCGGGATGCCGCCGCCGACCGCGACCACCGTGCTCTATATCGGCGCTGATTCGGCGGAATCCACACTGCACGGCGCGTTTTCGGAGGTGCGGCCGCTGTCGCGGCTCGATGCCCCGCTCGGATTTCCGGGCATCACCAGACATGTCGTGCTGTGGCGCTGTGACCATCCGAACCGGCCGTGGCAACAGATCTGGCCGGTATGGCACACCACCGCACTCGATTCGGGCGAAGGGACAACATGATGATCCACTGGAAGGGTTTGGCCGACATCACCTGGTTTCACCGGGAGTGGTCGTTGCCGGAGCTATTGGAGCACAAGGGCGGTCGCACCGTATCGGTTGTGCTGCCCGCATTGAACGAGCAGGCGACCATCGCGGGCGTACTGGCGTCGATCCGGCAGCTGGTGGGCACACTAGTGGACGAACTCGTGGTCATCGACTCCGGATCCGAGGACGACACCGTGCGCATCGCCCGATCCGCCGGGGCCACAGCGGTATTCACGCGTGAGGAGGCGCTGCCCGACCTGCCCACCCGGCCCGGTAAGGGGGAGGTGCTGTGGCGATCGCTCGCGGTGACCACCGGTGATCTCATCGTCTTCGTGGATTCGGATCTGCTCGAACCGAGTCCGCGTTTCGTGCCCGCGCTGCTCGCGCCGCTGCTGCTGGGTGAGGGCGTCGAATTGGTGAAGGGCTACTACCGCCGTCCGCTGGAACTGGACCCGACCGGTGATGTGGACGGCGGCGGCCGCATCACCCAGCTGGTGGCCCGCCCGCTGCTCACCGCGCTCGCGCCCGAACTCGGCGATATCCTGCAACCGCTCGGCGGCGAATACGCCGCGACCCGAGATCTGTTGCACGGCATACCTTTCGCGCCCGGCTACGGCGTGGAGATCGGCATTCTGCTCGATGCCTGGCAGCGGCACGGCGCCGCCGCCATCGCGCAGGTGGATCTGGGCACCCGCAGACACCGCAATCGCCCCACCCACGAATTGGCGGAGATGAGCCGCCAGGTCATCGCGACCCTGCTGGACCGGCTCGGCATCTGCGATTCGGGTGTCGGCCTGGCCCGCTACCGCCCGGAGGGCGCCACCTGGCATCGCAGCGTCGGCACGGTATCGCTCGCCGACCGCCCACCCATGGCGACCACCCGCCCGCTGGCGGGAGTTACCCACCCCGGCTGGGTCGAGAGCCGCCCCAGCCGCGGCATCCGATGATGCCCCCGCCTATCGAGATCGCCAACTGCTGACTCGAGGTTGCCGCGCTCCCCACTCATGTCAGGGCCCTATGGGAGGGTGGCTGCATGGCGGAGACCGAGGTGGGGGTGGCGGCGGTGCAGGCGGGGCCGGGGCGGATTCTCGGGATCGCGGTGCCGACCCTCGGAGTCTTGGTTGCCGAACCGGTGTACCTCCTCTTCGATATGGCTGTTGTGGGGCGGCTCGGGGCGCTGGCCCTCGCGGGGCTGGCGGTCGGCGGATTGATTCTGGCGCAGGTGAGTTCGCAGTTGACGTTCCTGAGCTACGGGACGACCGCGCGGGCGTCGCGGCGGCACGGGGCGGGGGATGAGCGTGGGGCGATTGTCGAAGGCGTGCAGGCCAGCTGGCTCGCGGCAGGGGTCGGCATCGCGATTGTCGCCGTGCTGCAAGTCTTCGCGGGTCCGGTGACCCGAGCCATCGCGGGCGGCGACGAAATCGCACCCGGTGCCGAGTCGTGGTTGCGGATCGCGCTGTTCGGTGTCCCGCTGATTCTGCTGTCCATGGCCGGAAATGGCTGGATGCGCGGCGTGCAGCAGACGCGCAGACCGCTGCTGTATGTGGTTGCCGGGCTGGCGCTTTCGGGCGTGATGTGCCCGGTGCTTGTGCACGGCCTGCTCGGTGCGCCACGGCTCGAGCTGGAGGGTTCCGCCGTGGCGAATGTGGCCGGGCAGGTGGTGACGGCGTCGCTGTTCGTGGCTGCGCTGGTGGCGTCGCGGGTACCGCTCGCACCGCATATCGCGATCATGAAGGCGCAGTTGGTGCTCGGCCGCGATCTGATCGCCCGCAGTCTGGCCTTCCAAGCCTGCTTCGTATCCGCCGCCGCGGTGGCCTCCCGCTTCGGGGCGGCCTCGGTGGCCGCGCATCAGCTGGTCCTGCAGCTGTGGAATTTCCTGGCGCTGACCCTGGATTCGCTGGCGATCGCGGCGCAGACCCTGGTGGGTGCGGCACTGGGCGCTGGAAACGCCAGGGGCGCACAGGGTTTGGCGCGGCGCATCACCGCATGGTCGACGATCTTCGCGCTACTGCTGGCCGCCGTCTTCGCCGCCGGGTACGCGGTGATCCCGAACCTGTTCACCACCGATCCCTCGGTACTGGATCGCACCCACGTGGTGTGGTGGTTCTTCGTCGGCATCATTCCCATCGCGGGCGTGGTGTTCGCCCTGGACGGCGTCTTACTCGGCGCGGGTGATGCCGCGTTTCTGCGCAATGCCACGCTGGGTTCGGCGCTGCTCGGCTTCCTGCCCGCGATCTGGCTATCGCTGGCCTATGACTGGGGCATCGCCGGAATCTGGACCGGCCTGGTCGCTTTCATGGTGCTGCGCCTGATCGCGGTGTCCGCGCGCGCCCTGTCCGGCAAGTGGGCGCGCGTCGGCGCGGAGGTGCCGGGGCGGCTCGCCTAACCCTGTTCGGCCGCCCGCCGGGCCAGATTCTCGGCGACCTCGGCCTCCCAGTTCTCATTGGCGTGCGTGGTGTCCACCTCGAATTCGAAGCGGGCCGTCATCTCGGGCTTGATATCGGCGACATCCACATAGAACTGCTCGTACCAGCGGCGATGCTGATACACCGGTCCGTCCTCCTGGGTGAGCAGCGGATTGTCGATGCGCGTCTTGTGTTTCCAGATCTCGACGTCCTGCAGGAAGCCGACGCCGAAGCTCTTGCCGAACGCCTTGGCCAGCGATGCCGATTTGGCGGGCGGCAATCCCTCGATGCGCTGCACGCTCACACCCCACTGCAGCATGAACGAATTGTGCGTCACCGGATAGTGGCAATTGATCAGCGCCACTTCGACGGTCCGCTCACCGAAGTCGTTGTGCAGATAGTTGATCATGTACGACGGCCCGAAATACGAAGCCTCCGAACGCAATAGCTGCATCTCGGTGGAATAGTTCGAGGCCGTGTGCACATCCGGCCGCCCCTTGGAGTGCAGGAACTGCGTCGCCACATGCCCTTCGAACACATTCTTGAAGAACACCGGATAGGCGTAGTGGATATAGAAGAAGTGCGCCATATCCACGTTGTTGTCGATGATTTCGCGGCAGTGCGCGCCCTCGATCAACAGCGAATTCCAGTTCCACTCACTCCACAGATCGGTACCCATCCCCTCGATATGCGGTATCGCGACCTCGGGCTGCGGCGGATTGCCCTCGGGATCGTTCCAGACGAAGAACTGCCCGTTCTCCTCGCAGGTGGCCCACGATCGCGTCTTGGCCAGCGGCGGCACCCGGCGCGCGTAAGGGATTGCGGCGCAACGCCCGTCGCCGCGCCAACGCCAATCGTGGAAGGGGCAGGCGATATTGTCGTCCTTCACGCTGCCGTAGGACAGGTCCGCGCCCATATGGCGGCAGTAGCCGTCGAGCGCGTGCAACTCGCCTTTGCTGTCCGACCAGATCACGATCTTGGTGCCGAATGCCTCGATCGAGTGCGGTTGTCCGTCCCGGAAGCTTTCGGCCAGTCCGAGGCAGTGCCAGCCGCGTGCGAAGCGGGTCATGGGCTGTCCGACATCGATGCTGCGATACTGCATGAGCCGAGATTAAGCATCCGCGCTTAAGTTGTGAAGCGTTTTCGCTTAATCCTTATGGCGGCGAACGATCACCCGCGCGGGCCGGACGGATCGAGCGGCAATGGTCAGCCCGGGTTGCAGCACGCTGTCCACGGTGCGATCGGCCTCCGGATCGGCCGTGGCCGTCACATCGGCGGCCTCCATGGTCAATGCGTCGAACCCGGCACCGGCGACGGGACTGACGATCTGCCCGCCGCGACCGGTCAGCAGCCGTTCCACCCGGCCCGCGAAGGTCTCGAAGGCGGCCTGTTCGGTCTCGGAATGCGCGGTGGCGGCCAGCGACAGCGCATCCCCGTACAGCGCGAACAGTTCCACCACCAGCGGTACGTCCGCACCAGCGCGCTCGCGCTGGGCTCGCGCCTTGGCGTCATCGGCCAGGCGCTCCAGGGTGTTCGCCTGCCGGGCGATCACCCTGGTCAGATCGTCGATGCGCTCGGCCAGCACGCCCGTGCCGTCCGCGTCGCGTTCGGGTGCTGGCCCGGTATCGCCGTCGCGATCGGGTTCGATTGCGCTGTCAGGGTTCCCGGTCGCCGCCGCGGGTTCGGTCATGCCCCGAACCTTAATCCCGATGGCCGGACATGGCTGCTACGATCGCCGCCATGGGGGTCTTCGGCATCGACCTGGGCACAACGAATTCGGCTATCGCGCGGATCGACGCGGACGGACGCCCGGAAATCCTGATCGGCATGAACGGGGAGCCGACGGTGCCCTCGGTGGTGCTGTTCGCCTCCGCCAACGACCATGTGGTGGGCGAGGGCGCGCGCAGGCAGTCGCGCCTGGATCCCGAGCATGTGTGCGCACTGGTGAAGCGACGCATGGGCGATGCCGAATGGCGCTTCATGGCGCACGGGCAGAGCTGGTCCGCGCCCGCGGTCTCCTCGCTGATCCTCAAGAGCCTGGCCGCCGATGCCGAATTCGGCGGTGGCGGCACCGTACAGCGCGTGGTCATCACCGTGCCCGCCTATTTCGGTGACGAGGAGCGGCGCGCGACCATTCAGGCCGGCACCTATGCCGGTTTCGATGTAGCCGGTGTGCTGTCCGAACCCATCGCCGCGGCGCTGTCCTACGGTTTCGGCCGCCTGGACGGCAGCATCGATATCGGCAAGTCCGGCGGTCGCGAGACCGTGCTGGTGTACGACCTGGGCGGCGGCACCTTCGACGCCACGGTGATCGAACTGTCCGATCGGCGCATCGCGGTGCTCGCGGTCGAGGGTGATCATCAGCTCGGCGGCGCGGATTGGGATGAGCGCATCGCCCTGCACCTGTCCCAGCAGTTCTGCGCCGCCAACCCGGATGCCGAAGACCCGCTGGATGATTCGGCCGGATCGCAGATGCTGGTGCTGGCCGCCGAACGCGCCAAACACGAACTCAGCGAGGCCGAGCAGACCGAGGTGCTGGTCGCGCACGACGGTGCGCGCGCGGTGATCACACTGACCCGCGCCGAGCTGGAGGCCATGACGGCCTCGCTCATGCGCCGCACGCTCGATCTCACCAAGGCGTGCCTGGCCGCGGCCGGACAGCGCGGGGTCGGTCAGGTGGATCGGGTGCTGCTGGTCGGCGGTTCCTCGCGAATGCCCATGGTGGCGAATCAACTTCAGCGGGAACTCGGCCTGGTCGGCGAGCTGCGCGATCCGGATCTCTCGGTGGCGCGCGGTGCCGCGCTGTACGGCGAGAAGCTGGAAATGGAACGCCTGGTCGTCGCCGATCTGGTGACGCGCGGCCGCCTGCGCGACGGTGCGGAATTGCGTGATGCCGATCCGCGCGAATTGGAGCAGTCGATCGCGCGGGTCGCCGCATCCTTCGGTCAGCCGGTGAGCCTGGTGCGGCGCATGCTGGAAATCCAGGTCGACACCGTGGTGTCGCGCGGATTCGGTGTGCTCGCGCTGGACAGTTACAACGGCCTGGCCGCGAGCTGGCTGGTGCACCGCAATCAAACGCTGCCCATCAAGGTGCGGCGCTCCTACGGCACCGTGCGCGCCGATCAGGATCAGATCGAGCTGACCATCGTGGAACAGCAGGGACAGGCCGCCTCGACCCGGCCCGAGGATTCGAAAATACTGGTGGAGGGGCGGATTCGGGATATTCCGCCCGGCTATCCGGCGGGCAGTGAAGTGCGGGTCACCTTCGAGATGGGCTTCGACGGTGTGCTGCACGTCACCGCCTATCACGTGGACGCCGATCTGCCCCTTGCCCTTTCGGTGCAGACCGGCGCGACGCTGTCGCAGGCCGATGTGGCCCGCGAACTGGATCAGCTGCAGCGCACGCGCCGCCGCGCCGTGTAGAACCAGAGCCATGCACGCCTTCGACCCGAACGACTATCGCAAGCGAGTGCTCGCCGCCGTGGAACGCCGCGGCGGCATCGAGGCGTCGGATGCGTTCGAGCTCTATGACATTCCGCTCGATGAGGCGGGCACGCTCGGCGATGCCGAAGTGCGTGCGCGCATCGAGGAAGTCTGGGGGTTCTGGCAGAAACAGCGCGACCACCCCAAATATCGGGTGCTGGCCGGGCTGCTGGTGGATGAGCACGATGAGCTCTCCGCACCGCTGCTGCACGCCTCCTCGCGCCGGGTGGAGGCCGAACGCGTGGAGCAGTTGCGCGAACGCCGCGATTCCGAGCGGTACGAGATGATCGATGCCGCCATCGACCGGCTGGTGCAGCGGCACGGCGGAATCCCGGCGGGCAAGGTGCCCGGGCTCGAAGATATCGGCAAGCTCAGCGGCCTGACCCCGGATCAGGTTCGTGCGCGCCTGCGCCGCCACCGCATCCTCGACGAGGCGGCAGCGCCCGCACCCGCCGCCACCGGTGTGAGTCCGCAACGGCGGCAGCAGATTCGCAAACTGCTCGCCGAATACGACCGCCTGCTTCCGGGCGAACCGGTGCCCACCCTGCTCGCGCTGCTGGGCCTGGACTTCACAAAGGCCCGCCAAGCCGGTGAAATCCATTTGCGCGCAGAGGCTTTGCGCGCACGCACACGTGAGCTCCCGCCGGGCCGCGTCCGCGTCGTGCTCGATGAACTACTCGTCCACGTCAGCGACCTGCTCGAGGGTGACGCTGTCGTGGACGACTACCTCCGGGCCATCATCGACGATGCCACCGATCTGCTCCGCCCCCAGGTTCGCGCCGCGGTCCTGGTCGAAGACAGCCTGGTGGCAGGGGATTACGAATTCCTCGTCGGTGAGGCCATCGCCGCCGGAGTCGATCGCGCCGCCGCCGAGAAGATCATCCTCGCCCTGGCAGCCGAACTCGGCACCACGGTCGAGGGCAAGGACGTGCCCTCGAATTCCGCTCCCGCCCAACAGGGTTCCGGCACACCGCCGATTTCCTTCGCACGCCCGGACCGCACCGGCGGCACGACGCGCTCCAGCGGTTCGGAGCATTCCGATGCGGCGCAGGGCGGTTCCAACTATCGGCGGGTGCCGCCGCTGCCACCCCCGCCGCCCGCGCGGGCATGGGAAGAGCCGTTGAAAGCGGCTCGGGCGGCGCTGCGGGCGGGACATCCGCTCGCGGCGAAAGATCATGTGGCACAGGCGCAGCGGTACGTGGGCGCGGACAGCGCCGGGACCACGGCGGTGCGACCGGTCGCCGAACTCGTGGAGCGGGTGCTGGCGGAGGCGGCGACGCATTGGCGCGGTGCCACGACCGCGAGTGCGGGTAAGCGATTCATGGAGGCGCTCGGGCATCTGGAATATCTGGAACGTTCCGCCTCCGATATCCCCAATCCCGACGGTCGCGGTCCCGCTCTGGAACAGCTACTGGCACAGGCGCGTTCGGCGCTCGCCGAGGCCGACCGCCTGTTCGCGGCAGCGCCGCCCGCGCCCGCTGCCGCACGAATGCGGGCGCTGCGAGCGGTTTTCGAGGTGTGCGCGGATCATGCGGGCACCGTCGCCGCACTCACGGACCTGCCTGTCGAAGCGCCCGGCCCGGTGACCGCCACCCGCCAGCCCGACGGCACCGTGGTGATCACCTGGTCGCCGTCCGCGACCGAAGAGGTCGAATACCGCGTCACCCGTGTACAACCCGATGGATCCGCGCGAGTGGTGGGCCGCACCCGCGGCACCACTCTCGAGGACGGCGCGGCAGGCACCGGTGCGATCCCCGTCTACGGCGTGGTCGCGTCGGTGGCAGGCCGGGCCTCGGAGATGACTCGCTCGGAAACCGGCGCACATGCGGGTTCGGGCGGTCGGGCAGGCTCGGACGGTCAAGTGCACTCCGATGGTCAGCCCGGCTCGTTCGGCCGGGTGCGTCCGAATGGTCAGGCGAGCCAGGGCGGTCCGCACGGCGGGGCGAGTCCGGCCGCCGCCACCGACACCGCCCCCGGCGGCATGCCGACCGTCACCGCACTGTCCGAGCGCGCGGGGCTGCTCACCTTCACCTGGCCGGTGGGTATTACCGAGGTCATGGTGGTCGCCCGCGTCGACGCCCCGCCCCGCATTCCGGATGACCCCGAAGCCGATCGCAAGTGGAAGGTCACCAACACCCGCTACCAGATCGACGGCGGCGCGAAACTCCCCGTGGACCTGCCGCGCCCCTGTCACCTCGCCATCGCCTCCTGCCGCCGCGAACCCTCGGGAACCCTCACCGTCGCAGCCGGTTTCGCAGACATCGCCCGCATCCACCTGGACCGCTGACAGCCTCAGCCGGGGGGACCTGCGGCCCGCCGGGATGCGCATGGGAATCTGATGGGGGCCGCCGCCGTTACCGCGAAGGCTGGTCTCGACAGGAAGGGCGGAACTGCGTGATTCCGAAACTGATGGCGGTGAGCGACATCCATGTCGGTCATTCGGGCAATAAACCCGTGGTGGAGGGGATTCGGGCGGATTCTCCGGAGGACTGGCTGATTCTCGCCGGTGACGTGGGGGAGAAGACCGATGACTTCCGGTGGGCGCTGGAAACGCTGCGCCGCCAGTTCGCCAAGGTCATCTGGGTGCCCGGGAATCACGAATTGTGGACCACGGCAAAGGATCCCGTGCAGATGCACGGTGCGGGCCGGTACGACTACCTGGTGTCCATCTGCCGCGATCTCGATGTGCTGACCCCGGAGGATCCGTTCCCGGTGTGGACCGGTGCGGGCTCGGAGGAGTACGGCGGCGCGGTGACGCTGGTGCCGATGTTCCTGCTCTACGACTATTCGTGGCTGCCCGCGGGCACCACCACCAAGGCCGAGGGCCTGGCGCTGGCGCGCGAGCGCAATGTGGTGGCGACCGATGAGTTCCTGCTGTCCTCGGAGCCGTACCTGACCCGCGACGCCTGGTGTCATGCCCGCGTGCAGTACACCCAGCGCCGCCTGGACGCGCTGCCCGCGGACACCCCGGTGGTGCTGATCAATCACTTCCCGCTGCTGCGCGAGATCACCGATATGCTCTGGTACCCGGAGTTCGCGCTGTGGTGCGGCACCGATCTCACCGCGGATTGGCACACCAGTTACAACGTGGTCTGCTCGGTCTACGGGCATCTGCACATCCCGCGCACGACCTATCACGACGGTGTGCGCTTCGAAGAGGTCTCGCTCGGGTATCCGCGCGAATGGCAGCGCCGCGGTCTGCCGGAGAAGCTGCTCCGCCAGATCCTGCCGACGCCGGATTACGGCGACACCCTGAACGAGTGGGGTGGCCACTTCAAGATCACTCCCGAGATGCAGGCAGCCGCGCTGAAGATGCGCGAGGAAGCCCAGCGCCGCCGGGGTCTGGCCTAGTCGCGATCCGGGGACCCGGTATCGGCCCACCACCGGCCCGCATGTTGCGCTGACGTTGCTATCTCGTGTGCGTGCGAGCGTGCTCGGCATCGGGCGGCGATGATGGAGGTATGCGCGATGTGCTGCCCCAGCTGATCGACCGGGTCCGAAAAGGCCCGGTGGTGCTGGCCCGGGTGGTCGCGGTCACCGGGGCCGGACCGCGAGAGATCGGTGCGGCCATGGTCGTGACCGGCTCGGGCGAGGTGATCGGTTCGCTCTCGGGTGGCTGTGTCGAAGCGGCGGTGGTGGAATCCGCGCGCGGCGTGCTTGCCGACGGCGAGGCGGTGCTCGAGCGCTTCGGCATCGCCGATCCGGACGGATTTGCTGTCGGTTTGACGTGCGGCGGCGAGATGGAAATCTGCCTCGAACGCGTCGATGCCGCCCGGCTCCCGGAATTGCGGGCACTGGATCGAGAGATCCGCGCCGGGCGAGCGGTCGCACTGGCGACGACGCTCACCGCGAACCCGTCATGGCTGCTCGTGCACCCGGCCGAGCGTGCCGTCGCGCAATCGGAGGCCGGTGCGCGGGGAATGGTCGACGGCGGTGCGGCACCCGATGGCGAGGTGCGAGCGGTATCCGGCGGCGGCGCACTGGTGAGCCGCGATGCGCTGAATATGGCGCGCGCCGGGCGAACCGGAATCATCGGGTCCGACGAATGCGCGGACAGCGCCTTCCCCCCGCGCTCCTTCGTACAGAGTTTCGGCCCGCCCGCGCGCATGATCCTGGCCGGTGCGAATGATTTCGTGCGCGCCCTGAGCCGCCTCGGCGCGCAGCTCGGATATCGCGTCACGGTCGTCGACGCCCGCGAAACCTTCACCACCGCAACGCGATTCCCCGCCGCGCACGAGGTGGTGGTGGATTGGCCGCACCGCTATCTGCGCGGCGAATACGCGAGCGGCCGGATCGACGATCGCACCGTGGTGTGCGTGCTCACCCACGACAGCAAATTCGATGTCCCGATGCTCGCCGAGGCGCTGAGCATCGAGCGCATCGCGTTCATCGGTGCGCTGGGTTCGCGCCGCACCCATGCCGATCGAGTGGAACGTCTGCTGGCGGCGGGCGTTGCGCCGGAACAGCTCCGGCGGCTGCGCAGCCCGCTCGGCCTGGATTTGAACGCCTCCACACCGGACGAGACCGCCGTTTCCATTGCGGCGCAACTCATTGCCGAGTCCGGACGCGCCTCGGGCCGCCCGCTCGATGAGACGGACGGCCCGATTCACTACTGATCGCGGTCGATTCCCGCACCGGCGCACGATGTTTCAGCTCAGTGCGACCAGCGCGGTAGCGCCCAGGAAGATCACCTGCACCACCGCCCGCAGCGGCAGCGGCATGGTCTGCACCCCGACATCCTCCCGGGCGGCGCGCACATTCGCCGGAAACATGATGAGCAGCAGCAGCAATAGCGCCACGGCCGCGATCCGCGGGAAGGGCGGCAGCAGCAGTCCCACCGCGCCCGCGATCTCGAGCACGCCGGTGAGCGTGACCATGGCGGCGGCATTGGGGAACACCGCCGGAACCATGGCGATCAGGCCGTCCCGCTTGGGCTGAATGAAATGCGCGCTCGCGGTGAGCGCGAACATGGCGGCCAATCCCAGCGCCGTGCTGTGCGGCCAGGAATCGAGCCAGGCATTGCCGGTGAGCCGGCCGAGCAGTCGGGTGAGTGCGGTGACGACGGCGAGTACGAGCAAGGGGGCCATCGGGTTCTCCTGCGTTTCGAGCAATCTTGACAGTGGAAAGATTAGATCCGCCCGAGGAACTTGTCAATGGCAAGATTGCCGGTCATGATGGGGACATGGCGAAGACCAGTTATCACCACGGCGACCTGCGGGCCACCCTGCTGGCCGCGGCCGCCGAACAGATCGCCGCCGACGGCGTCGACGCGATCTCCCTGCGCAGCCTGGCCCGGCGCGCGGAGGTCTCCCACGCGGCCCCCGCGCACCACTTCGGCGATCGGGCCGGATTGCTCACCGCACTGGCCATCGAGGGCTTCAAATTGCTCACCGCGGAGTTGAACGCGGCCGACGGCGATTTCCGCGCCGCCGCCATCGCCTACGTGCGCTTCGCACTCCGGCATCCCGGCCACTTCGACGTCATGTACCGCCGCGATCTACTGCACGCCGATGATGAGCGACTTGTACAGGCGCGCAATCGATCCGGGGCCGCCCTGCGCGCCGGAGCGGCCGCCAACCAACCCGATCCCGGCGAACAGCCGCAGCTGGCGACCCAGCTCGCAGCATGGTCGATGGTGCACGGTTTCGCCGTACTGTGGCGCGAGGGCGCACTGGAGCAGTCACCGCTCAATTTCGAACCCGATCCGGAAGCTCTGGCCCGCAGCATGATCGCCACGGTCCGATTCGACTGACCGAAGCCGGGCATGGGGCCGGCACCCGGTGGGCCCGGGTGTCCGGAGCTCGGCCGGTAGGCTCTTGACCGGTAAGTGGTGGTGCTATCAGGAGGCGGTCATCGAAGAGCGGACGGTCGCGGCGACGGAGTCGGCGCGCATTCTCGGCAGAATTCTTCCCGACGGTATCGCCGCGGCCGAACTGACGGCGTACCCCGAGGACCTGAAGGCCCATCCCGCCGAAGAGCATCTGATCGCCCGGGCCGTGGAGAAGCGGCGGCGCGATTTCATCGGCGCGCGGCATTGCGCCCGGCAGGCATTGACCCAACTCGGTGAGCCCGCGGTCGCCATCGGCAAGGGCGAGGACGGCGGCCCGCAGTGGCCGCGCGGTGTCGTCGGCAGTATCACCCACTGTGACGGCTACAAGGCCGCGGCGCTGGCGCACAAGCTGCGCTTCCGGTCCGTCGGCATCGATGCCGAACCGCATGCGGCGCTGCCCGACGGTGTACTCGAGTCGGTCAGCCTGGCTCCCGAACGCGACTGGCTCAAAGCCGTATTGCCCGGCACCGGACTGCATTTGGATCGTTTGCTGTTCTGCGCCAAGGAGGCCACCTACAAGGCGTGGCGTCCGCTCACCGGCATCTGGCTGGGTTTCGAGGACGCGCACATCACCTTCACCGTCGATGAGGAATCCGCGGGCACGGGTGCGGGCACCTTCCATACCGAACTGCTGATTCCGGGCCTGGCCATCGATGGCGGCGCACCACTGAAGAGCTTCGACGGCCGCTGGCTGATCTCGGACGGCCTGATCCTGACCGCGATCGTGGAGGCCTGATGAGCGAGAAGCGCACCCCGGTCGTCGACGCCCTCGGCGGGCTGGTGATCGTGGATAAGGAACAGGGCTGGACCAGTCACGATGTGGTCGCCAAGAGCCGGGGGATATTGCGCACCAAGAAGGTCGGGCATGCGGGCACCCTGGATCCGATGGCCACCGGCGTGCTGGTGCTCGGGGTCGAGCGCGCCACCAAACTGCTCGGACAGCTGATCCTGACCACCAAGGCGTACACGGCCACGATTCGACTCGGCCAGTCCACCATCACCGATGACGCCGAGGGCGAGGTCACCGCGACCACCTCCGCCGCGCAGCTGACCGATGCCGAAATCGCCTCGGGCGTAGCCGAATTGACCGGCGATATCCAGCAGGTGCCCGCCACGGTCAGCGCCATCAAGATCAACGGCGAGCGCGCCTACGCCCGCGCCCGGGCCGGTGAGGATGTGCAGCTGGCCGCCCGCCCCGTCACCGTCAGCCGCTTCGACATCCTGGAGCGTCGCGATATCGACACCGGCACCGAACAATTCGTGGATCTCGATGTCGAGGTCGAATGCACCTCCGGCACCTACATTCGCGCACTGGCCCGCGACCTCGGCGAAAAGCTCGGCGTCGGAGGCCATCTCACCGCATTGCGCCGCACCCGGGTCGGTCCGTTCACCCTCGAACACGCCCGCACCCTGGAAGCGCTGCAGGCCGCCGCCTCGGCGGGCGATCCACTGCTGAGCCTCGATATCGACGAGGCCGCGCGCGCCGCCTTCCCGATCCGCGAGATCACCGACACCCAGGCCGATGACCTCCGCAACGGCCGCTGGCTCGATCCGGCGGGCATCCAAGGTGTCTATGCCGCAATCGATTCCACCGGTCACGCCATCGCCCTGCTGAAGGAGAGCGGTAAGCGCGCCTCCTCGGTCATGGTCATCCGCCCCGCGAATCTCTAAGAGGCTTGGGCCGCAAGCGGTTCCAGTGCCCCCAGCAGCGCGCCGACGCACAGATCGCGCAGCACCGGCCGGGGGCAGGACGGGTTCTCCAGCCATTCCACGGTGAGGACCCGCACGAAGGTCAGCCAGCTCATGATGACCGCCGAGAACAGTTGGCGCGGTTGCCCTTCCACACCCAGCACATCGAGCATCCGTTCGCGCAGCGTGGCCAGCTCGCCGGTGATGATGGCCTGGATGGCCGGATCGCCGATCAGTAGGCGGTTGGCCACCACCACGGTCTTGGCATTGGCTTCGAAGTAGTCGAAATGCACATCCAGCCCCGCCGCGATCTGGTCGGCCAGGGGAATGTCCGGGTCCAGGCTGGTATCGACCAGCAGCTGTTCCGCCGCCTGCTGGTACACGGCCGCGAAAAGCTCTGGCTTACTGGGGAAGTGGCGGTAGAGCAGCGCCCTGGAGATGCCCGCCGCGTTCGCCACGTCCTCCATGTGCACGGTCGGGTAGTCGTGCGTGGCGAACAATCGCGCGGCGCTGTCGATGAGCTGGCGGCGGCGTTCGTCGGGGGAGAGGCGGCGGCGGGTCACGGGATCAGCTTAGTTGACGCGTGTCTACTAGCGTTCTAGCCTCTCTTAGTAGACGTGCGTCAACTAAGCGGGAATCTTTGGGAACCAACTCGATTCGGGAGGATCGAATGACCGCAGCACTCAAATGGCTGAGCCTGCTCATGGGCTACGCCTGTGTCGCCATCGGGATTTTCCATATCGTGGCCGGTATCGACGGCATCCCGGATATGGGATCGGACGGGGCCACCGCGGACAGCCAGACCAGATTCTTCGGGGCGATCTTCCTCGGCTACGGCCTGGCCTGGCTGTGGGCGGCCCGCCGCGATCCGATCGACACCACCGCCATCCGCTGGCTCGCCGGAATCTTCGCCCTCGGCGCGTTCGGCCGGGTGGTCTCCATCGCGGTGCACGGCTGGCCGCACTGGTTCCAGCTGGTGCTGACCGCCATCGAGGTGGCGCTGCCGCCGGTGTGGTTCTGGCTGGCCGCCGGGCAGGATCGCACCTCGAATCAGCCTGTGGGACAACCGGGGTGATCTTCCCGGTAACGCGCGGCCACCCCGGGCGACACCTGCGCGGCCTACAGTGCACTGGTGGTGGAATTGCGGCAGTTGCGGTACTTCGTGGCGGTAGCGGAAGAATTGCACTTCCGCCGGGCCGCGGAGCGGCTGTTCATCTCCACCCCCACGCTGAGTCAGCAGATTCGCGCCATCGAGCGTGAAGTGGGTGGGCCGCTGCTGATCAGGGGATCGCAGGGGGTCGAATTGACCGCCGCCGGTGAGGTACTGCTGAAGACGGCGCGGAACGTGCTGGACGCCGCCGAAACAGCCTTGCGCGAAACACGGCAGGTGGCCGATCCCGAGCGCGCGGTCTTCCGGCTCGGGGTGGTGAACGGCGCGCCGGCCTGGCTGCCCGCCCGCATCGAGGCGCTGCTCAAGGCACGGCAGCCGGGCGCGCGGGTGGTGCTCACCGGCGGGCCGAGCGCCGATCAGGTGCGACTGCTCGATCGCGAGGATGTCGATCTCGCGGTGCTGCGCATGCCGATTCGGCTGCCGGATCATCTCACCAGCACCTGTATCGCGGCCGAGGAGCTCGGCATCGTGATGTCCCGCGAGCATCCCCTGGCCGGCCGCGACACCATCGAACCGGCGCATCTGAGCGATCAGGAATTGATCATGTTCGCCCGCGATACCGCACCCGAACTGCACGATTCCATGCTCGCCCAATTGCGGGAACGCGGTGCGGCCATCGCCCTCAGCGAGAGCGCCATGAGCCACGCGCAAATGCTGTCGCTGCTCCCGATGCGCCCCGCCGCCATCGGCCTGGGCTCGTCCCGCACCGCCTCCGCGCCCGGATTGGTGTGGCGCCCACTGCAACCGCGCCCCCTGGTGGTGAACTACGTGGCCGCCTGGCGTCCCGCCGCCCGCAATTCCGCCCTGCACACCGTCGCCGAAGCGCTCACCGGCGGTATCCGATTCGCACCCTGACCGCCGCCGTTAGCCCGGCGCTAACCCGGCTTCGGGGCCGCGACATGGACGGGCGCTGTCAAGGCCGGTTGGCTGAATGGCATGACACACAAGGGATTCGAGAACGAGATCGGCCGCGCGGTAGTCATCGGCGGCGGTTCGGGTATGGGCCTGGCGATCGCCGACGCACTGCTGGCGGCGGGCGCGGAGGTGACGATCGTTGGCCGCTCGGCCGAGCGCCTCGCCGACGCGGTGCGCGAGTTGGGCGACGGAAAACTGAACGCGATCGCCGCGAACGTGGGTGATGAGGAACAGGTCGAACGGCTCTTCGACACCATCGGCGCGGTCGATCATGTGATCACCACCGCCGGTGACACCACCGGAACCTACGGCCCCATCAAGGATTTCGACTTCACCAACGGCCGCGGTTTCATCGAGACCAAACTGATCGGCTCCATGCTGCTGGCCAAACACGCCCGCATCACCCCGGGCGGATCACTCACCTTCACCTCGGGAATCGCCGCCTACCGTCCCGCGTCCGGCGGTGCCATGGTGGCGGCGGTCAACGCGGCCCTGGCAGGTCTGGCCCGGGCCCTCGCGGTGGAACTCGCCCCGACCCGCGTCAACGCGGTCTCCCCGGGCTGGGTGCGCACCGGCATCTGGGACAAGATGCCCTGGGACGATCGGGAGGACCGCCTGCGCGCCATGGCCGACCGGCTTCCCGCGGGCCGCCTGGGTGCCCCGGAAGACATTGCGCAGGCGGCGCTTTCGCTACTGCGCAACCCCTTCATCACCGGCACCGTCCTGCACGTCGACGGCGGTCACCGACTGGTCTAGTTCTCGTGGGTGAGCCAAATCGCCTCGGCCGCAATGCTGCCGAGATCGATGGTGCGATCGTCCACCCGCACCGCGATGGTTCCGGCGAAGTCCCGCCGCTCCACCACCGCGATCGGCGTATCGAGGGCGATGCCGAGCGAATCGAAGTAGCGCAGCATCGCCGGATCCGAATCCGAGATGCGCGCGACCCGCCCGGTCTCGCCAGCGCCGAAATCGCTCAGCTGCCGGGCGGGCGGGGTCGGCACCGCACCGTCCACCGAGGGGATGGGATCGCCGTGCGGATCCCGGTCCGGATAACCGAGTTTGGCGTCGATGCGCAGCATCAGCGTTTCGGAGACGGCGTGCTCGAGCACCTCCGCCTCATCGTGGACTTCATCCCAGCCGTAGCCGAGTTCATTGACGAGGAATGTCTCGATGAGCCGATGCCGGCGCACCATGGCAATGGCGGCGCGGCGGCCGTCCTCGGTCAGGGTGATGGCGCCGTAGCGGGCGTGTTCCACCAATCCCTGATCGGCGAGCTTGCGGACGGCTTCGGAGACGGTCGAGGCCGACACTCCGATCCGTTCGGCCAGCAGTTTGGTCGACACCTTCTCCTGGGGCGACCATTCCTGCGCGGTCCAGATCACCTTCAAATAGTCCTGCGCGACGGAGGACAGAACCGGCGCGACACTGGTCGCGACGGCGGTGGAGGTACCGGTGGGTTCGGACGGATCGGCCAGCTCGCGGCGCGTGGCGATGTCTCGTTTTCCGGGCACGTCACCGAGCTTAGGCACAGCCGCAGCGGTTTCCCACATCGGCGCGCACGCTGGTCGGCAAGGCCGCGCGGCACAGGTTACGGGCGGCTGCGCGCGGGTGAACGGGTGATGACGAGCACGCTCGCCGCTGTGAAGATCCGCACGGCCGAATATTGTCCGAGACGCGCTTTCAGTAGGCTTCCGGTGTGCAGAGATGGCGAAGCCTCGACGAGATGCCCGCGGAGTGGGGCCGGTGCGTGCTCACGATCGGGGTGTTCGACGGCGTCCACCGCGGTCACGCCCAGCTCATCAGCCGTGCGGTGAAATCCGCTGCGGTGCGCGGTGTTCCGTCGGTCCTGATGACCTTCGATCCGCATCCGCTCGAGGTGGTGCGGCCCGGTGCGCATCCGGCGCAGCTGTCCACGCTGAACCGTCGTGCGGAGCTGGTGGAGGAACTCGGCATCGACGTCTTCCTGGTCATGCCGTTCACCAAAGATTTCATGAAGCTCACGCCCGAGGAATACGTGCAGGAGTTGCTCGTCGACAAACTGCACGTCTCCGAGGTCGTCGTCGGCGATAACTTCACCTTCGGCAAACAGGCCGCGGGCACCGTGGACACCATGCGGGAACTGGGCGCGCGCTTCGGTTTCGAGGTCGACGGCGTGCAATTGCTCGGCGAGCACGCGGTCACCTTCTCCTCGACCTATATTCGCGCCTGCCTGTCCTCGGGTGATGTGGCCGCGGCCGCCGAAGCCCTGGGCCGCCCGCATCGGGTGGAGGGCGTGGTCGTGCACGGTGACGCCCGCGGTCGCGCGCTCGGCTTCCCGACCGCCAATGTGGCACCCGTCCCGCGCGGTGCGATTCCCGCCGACGGCGTCTACGCCGGATGGTTCACCGCCCTGGACGACCCCGATCAAGTGCGCCGCATGGCGGCCATCTCGGTGGGCACCAATCCGACCTTCGAGGACGGCCGTTCCCGCACGGTCGAACCGCATATCCTCGATTTCGACGGCGATCTCTACGATAAGCACGTCGCGGTGGATTTCGTCGAACAGCTGCGCGGAATGCGCAAATTCGACTCCATCGAGGAACTGGTCGAGGCCATCGGCCGCGATGTCGACCAGGCCCGCAAAGTGCTCACCGCCCAGAGCGTCGATTAGCCCCGATTAACAGTCCAGGTCAGCGGTCCGGTAACCTCATCCGCTGGGTTTGCTGCGGTCCGCGGCAGCGCCCGACCGGGCTCGCCCGGGACTTTTCGCGCGGACTGGAAATTCAGGAGCAATGCTGTGGCTTTGACCACCGAGCAGAAGAAGGCCATTCTGGCCGAGTACGGCCTGCACCCGACCGACACCGGTTCTCCGGAGGCTCAGATCGCGATGCTGTCCAAGCGCATCGCCGATCTCACCGAGCACCTGAAGGTGCACAAGCACGATCACCACACCCGCCACGGTCTGCTCGCGCTGATCGGTCGCCGTCGTCGCCTGTCGAAGTACCTGCAGGCCAACGACATCAACCGTTACCGTTCGCTGATCGAGCGTCTGGGCCTGCGTCGCTGATTTTGCTGACGCGTCGTCGCGCACTCGCGCGACACAACACGACTGCCGCAGGCAGTTGACGAACCGGCCGACGGGGAGGCATAGAATCTCCTCGTTGGCCTTTCGTGCATCCGGTGAACGCCGCCGTGTGCACGCCAACATGAGCCGTATGCATCCGTCGCGTGGCGTCGGTCTTCGGTAGTGGCTTTTCGGGGCGCAGCAAGAGGAGATACACCGCGCGCCGGAGGGCTTCGATCGATGACCGCCTCCGCGTCGCCGTCTCCAAGGGGAGATGGCCGGATGTGCGCCCGGAGACCAGGAGGGTCCTCGTGCGCCCGTGCCGGGTACGACTCGCCCCGTCAAGGGGACAAAACAGCTGGATCGCGTCATGCCCATCGGGGCGGTGGCGCTGGTATCCGGCGAAGACGAGAGGTTGAGAGAAGAGAATGACCGAAACATTGACCAGTTCCGCCGCCGAGGTCGAGCCCGGCGTATTCGAGTCCGTCGCGCTGATCGACAACGGCGCCTACGGCACCCGCACCATCCGTTTCGAGACCGGCCGCCTCGCCAAGCAGGCCGCCGGTTCGGTCGTCGCCTACCTGGACGACGAGACCATGCTGCTGTCGGCGACCACCGCCGGTAAGCACCCCAAGGACCAGTTCGACTTCTTCCCGCTGACGGTGGACGTCGAGGAGCGCATGTACGCCGCGGGCCGCATCCCCGGCTCGTTCTTCCGTCGTGAGGGCCGTCCCTCCACCGACGCCATCCTGACCTGCCGCCTGATCGACCGGCCGCTGCGCCCGTCCTTCGTCGACGGTCTGCGCAATGAGATCCAGGTCGTCGTGACCGTCATGTCGCTGGATCCCAAGGATCTGTACGACGTGGTCGCCATCAACGCGGCGTCGGCGTCGACTCAGCTTGCGGGCCTGCCCTTCTCGGGTCCGGTCGCCGGTGTGCGCGTTGCCCTGATCGGTGATCAGTGGGTCGCGTTCCCGACCGTCGAGCAGCTCGAGGGCGCCGTATTCGACATGGTCGTCGCGGGCCGCGTCGTCGAGGGTGACGTCGCGATCATGATGGTCGAGGCCGAGGCCACCGACAAGGTGCTCGCCCTCATCGCGGACGGCGCCACCGCGCCCACCGAAACCGTTGTGGCACAGGGCCTCGAGGCCGCCAAGCCGTTCATCGCCCGGCTGTGCAAGGCGCAGTCCGACCTCGCCGCGCTGGCCGCCAAGGAGACCGCGGAGTACCCGGTCTTCCTGCCGTACCAGTCCGATGTGTTCGAGGCCGTGCTGGGCACCGCCAAGGAGGAGCTGAACGAGGCGCTCTCCATCGCGGGCAAGCATGAGCGCGAGGACAAGATCGACGAGATCAAGCTGGCCGTGCTGTCCAGCCTGGCCGAGACCTTCGAGGGCCGCGAGAAGGAGATCGGCGCGGCGTTCCGCTCGGTCACCAAGAAGCTTGTGCGCCAGCGCATCCTGACCGACGGCTTCCGCATCGACGGTCGTGGTCTGGCCGATATCCGCGCCCTGTCCGCCGAGGTCGCGGTCGTCCCGCGCGCCCACGGTTCGGCGCTGTTCGAGCGTGGCGAGACCCAGATCCTGGGTGTCACCACCCTGGACATGGTCAAGATGGCGCAGCAGGTCGACTCGCTCGGCCCGGAGACCTCCAAGCGCTACATGCACCACTACAACTTCCCGCCGTACTCCACCGGTGAGACCGGTCGCGTGGGCTCGCCCAAGCGTCGCGAGATCGGCCACGGCGCGCTCGCCGAGCGCGCCCTGATGCCGGTGCTGCCGTCGCAGGAAGAGTTCCCGTACGCCATCCGTCAGGTGTCGGAAGCGTTGTCCTCCAACGGTTCCACCTCGATGGGCTCGGTCTGCGCCTCGACCCTGTCGCTGCTGAACGCCGGTGTGCCGCTCAAGGCCCCCGTCGCCGGTATCGCCATGGGCCTGGTGTCCGACACCATCAAGAACGACAAGGGTCAGGACGAGGTCCGCTACGTCGCGCTGACCGACATCCTCGGCGCCGAAGACGCCTTCGGTGATATGGACTTCAAGGTCGCCGGTACCCCCGAGTTCGTGACGGCGCTGCAGCTGGACACCAAGCTCGACGGCATCCCGTCGCAGGTGCTGGCCGGTGCGCTGAACCAGGCTCGCGATGCCCGTATGACCATCCTGGATGTCATGGCCGAGGCCATCAACATCCCGGACGAGATGAGCCCGTACGCCCCGCGCGTCACCGCCATCAAGATCCCGGTCGACAAGATCGGCGAGGTCATCGGACCCAAGGGCAAGGTGATCAACCAGATCACCGAGGAGACCGGCGCCAACATCTCGATCGAAGATGACGGCACCGTCTACGTCGGTGCGACCAACGGCCCTGCGGCGCAGGCGGCGATCGATCAGATCAACGCCATCGCGAACCCGCAGCTGCCGAAGGTCGGCGAGCGCTTCCTGGGCACGGTCGTCAAGACCACCGCCTTCGGCGCGTTCGTCTCGCTGCTGCCGGGTCGTGACGGCCTGGTGCACATCTCCAAGCTGGGTAACGGCAAGCGCGTGGCGAAGGTCGAGGACGTGGTGAACGTCGGCGACAAGATCCGCGTCGAGATCGCCGATATCGACAACCGCGGCAAGATCTCCCTCGTCCCGGTCGACGAGGATTCGGCGGACAGCGCGGACAGCGCTGTCGCCGAAACCGTCGCGGCCGAGTGATTGTCGTACGTCTGACGTAAAGTGCGGTGGCCCCTTGCTCCGATAATGGAGTGGGGGGCCACCAATCTTTGAACTACACAAGCTCTTCGAGGCACGAACCGCGGGTTGGGAAGCATGGGTCGGAAGAAGGACACTCCACTGTCGGCTAAGAGTTCTGCACTGGTCCGCTCCACCAACGAGGTGCCGTACGCCGATACCGGTGTGCGCCGGACGGTGCTGCCCGGCGGGCTACGGGTCGTCACCGAACATGTACCCGGCGTGCGTTCGGCCTCCATCGGCGTATGGGTCGGCGTCGGCTCGCGCGATGAGGGCTCGACGGTCGCCGGTGCGGCGCATTTCCTGGAGCATCTGCTCTTCAAGGCCACGCCCACCCGGTCCGCGCTCGATATCGCGCAGGCCATGGATGCCGTTGGCGGCGAACTGAATGCGTTCACCGCCAAGGAACAGACCTGCTACTACGCGCATGTGCTGGACGAGGATCTGCCCATGGCGGTCGATCTGGTCTCGGATGTGGTGTTGAACGGTCTGTGCCGGGCCGAGGATGTCGCCGTCGAGCGGCAGGTCGTGCTCGAAGAGATCTTCATGCGCGATGACGATCCCGAGGATATGGTCGGCGACGCCTTCCTGACCGCGCTGTTCGGCGATCATCCGATCGGCCGCCCGGTGATCGGCAGCGTCGAGACCATCGAGGGGATGAACGCGCCGCAGCTGCGCTCGTTCCATCAGCGCCGGTACCGCCCGGACCGCATGGTGGTCGCGGTGGCGGGCAATATCGAACACGAGCACACGGTCGAGCTGGTGCATCGCGCCTTCGCCAACCGTCTCGATCCGGCGTGTGAACCCGCACCGCGCCGCGAGGGCAAATTCCGCCCGCGCGCCACTCCCGAACTCATGCGCATCTATCGCGAGAGCGAACAGGCGCACCTGGTATTCGGCACCCGCGCCTTCGGTCGCCACGAGGGCGATAAGCGCTGGCCGCTGTCCATCCTCAACACGGTGCTGGGCGGTGGCCTGAGTTCGCGTCTGTTCCAGCGTATTCGAGAGGAACGCGGCCTGGCGTACTCGGTGTACTCCAGCGTCGACACCTTCGCCGATACCGGCGCTTTCTCGGTCTACCTCGGCTGCCAGCCCGAAAACCTCGGCCAGGTCACGAATCTGGCTCGCGGCGTGCTGGAAGAGGTTGCCGCCGAAGGCATCACCGATGCCGAATGCGCCCGCGCCAAGGGCTCCCTGCGCGGCGGCCTGGTACTGGGCCTGGAGGACTCCGGCTCCCGCATGAACCGCATCGGCCGCAGCGAACTCAGCTACGGCAACCACCGCAGCGTCTCCGAAACCCTGGCCCGCATAGACGAAGTCACCACCGACGAGGTCTCCCGCATAGCCGCCAAACTCCTCTCCCGCCCCTTCGCCGCCTCGGTAGCCGGCCCCTACCGCCGCACCCGAGACCTCCCCGCCCCGGTCCGCCGCCTGGTCGACTGAACCACCCCTCAACCGCAAGCCCCCCACTTGCCAGGTGGCCTTCAACGTTCGCCTCCCGGCGGCATGTCGCCTTCGCTTTCCGGTGGCATGCCTGCGTCGCTCTCCTGGTGGCTTGTTCGCGGCGCTTTCCGGATCACATATCCGTGTCGCCTTCCGGGCGGCAGTCGGCGTCGGCATTCAGGCGGCAGTTGGCATCGCCTTCCCCCGTCATCCCGGCGTGCTTTTGGCCGGGATCCACACCCGCTGGGCTCCAGCGGGTTCCATGGACCCCAGCCGAACGCGTGCCGGGCGGGCCGGCGCGATAGCGGCTTGTGAGGTCGGCTGCCCGCAGGGCGGAATTGCGGCAGACTGGCTCGGGTGACGACTCTCAGCAAAGGGGCCAATGTGCCCGTGGCCGCCAATGCCGTTCGAGCCGTACTGGCGTGGTCGGGCGGGCCGGGGGTGCCTGCCGTCGATGCCTCCGCGCTGCTGCTCACCGCTGCGGGCAAGGTGCGCGACGATGTGGATTTCGTGTTCTACAACCAGCCGGGGCATCCGAGTGGGGCGGTGCGGCATCTCGGTAAGCGCGGGGATTTCGATGCGCTGGAGGTGAATTTGGCCGGGGTGCAGCCGGATATCGAGCGGATCGCATTGTGTGCGTCGGCCGATGGCGGAACCTTCGGGCAGGTGCCGGGGCTGCATCTGCGGGTGGTGGACGCCGCCACCGAGGCCGAGATCGCGCGCTTCGATATCGCGGCCGGACCCGAGACCGCCATGCTGTGCGGGGAGTTGTATCGGCGGAGCGGGGCGTGGAAGTTCCGGGCTGTCGGGCAAGGCTGGTCCAGCGGATTGGCGGGGCTGGCAACCGATTTCGGGATCACCGTGGATGATGACGCGTCGGCGCAGCCCGCGCCCGCGCCGTACTCACCGCAACCCGCCGCCTACGCTCCGCCGCCCGCGCCGCAGTCTCCCGCCTACGCTCCGCCGCCCGCGCCGCAGTCTCCCGCGTACGCTCCGCCGCCGCCCGTGCCGCAGGGATCGCATATGCCGCCCCCGCCGTCGTATCCCGGTGCGCCGCAACCCGCTTCGTATACACCGCCGCCCGCGGCCCACCAGCCCCCGCCGCCTCCGGCGTACCAGCCGCCCCCGGCTCCGGGATATCAGCCCGCGCCGCAGCAGTTCGCGCAGCCCGGTGGTCAGCCCGCGATTCGGCTGACCAAGGGGGAGGAGCAACTGCCGGTCGATATGCGAAAGCGGTTGTCGCTGCGCAAGGAACAGGTCGCGGTGAGCCTGGCCAAGCATGGTGTGCAGCAGTTGAACGCGCGGGTGATCCTGGTGCTCGATGCCTCCGGATCGATGACGCCGCTGTACGACAAGCAGCTGGTGCACCGGGTGGTGGAGCGGATGGCTGCGGTCGCGGCGCAACTCGATGACAATGGCGCGATGCAGGCGTGGACCTTCGCCAGTAATCCGGCGCGGCTGCCGGATCTCACCATCGCCGATATGCCGCAGTGGATTTCGCTGCATGTGCGCTGCGGTCAGCTGTCGCTGTTCGGCGGGCGCAAACGCGGTCGCACGCTCCAGCCGGGTCAGGTCGATATGAAAGCCGTCGGCATTCAGAACGAGGAGCAGAAGGTCATCGCGGAGGTGCGCAACTATGTGCGCGCCGAACCGCAGCACGGCCCGACGCTGGTGCTGTTCTTCTCCGACGGCGGCGTGTACAAGAACCGCGAAATCGAACAGGAGCTGCGGGCCGCGGTCGAGGAGCCGATCTTCTGGCAGTTCGTGGGCCTGGGCACCCGCTCCGGATACGGCGTGCTGGAGCGCCTGGACACCATGGCGGGCCGCCGCGTCGACAATGTGGGCTTCTTCGCCGTGGACGATATCGACCAGATCACCGATCCGGAACTCTACGATCGCCTGCTCACCGAATTCCCGGCGTGGATCAACGCGGCCACCGGGGCGGGCATTCTGCGCTGAAAACCCGCCGCCGCGTAGCAACTCGCGTCGGCGGGCGAGTCGCGCGCCCGGAAACGAGTGGTCCGCTACTCAGGCCGTACGGTCCGTACGGGAGCAGGCTGGGCACATGGTGACCTGACGGCTCGAAGGGGGGGGGGGGGGGACACCATGTTCCGATCGAGTGGACCGGCATCCGATATTCCGGCGATGCTCTCGCTGCTCGGCGCGCTGCGCGACCGCACGTCCATGGCGGAGCTGGAACGCGTCGTCTGGCTGGCGGACGCGGACGGCGACCAGCAGGCCCGCGCGGCGGAGCTGCTGGTCTGGGTGTCACGCGGCAACCAGCTGGAGCGCGTGCGCCGGATCATGTACGAGCATCCGGACGCCCGCGTGCGCCTGGCCGCCATCGACGCGTGCGTCTTCGCCTCGGGCGATGACCCGCGCATGCTCGGCGGCCTGCGCGAACTGGCCCGCGTCCAGGAGTGCCTGTCGGCGCGGCCACTCTGACCGCGCCGCTACGACCTCAGACGTCGCGTCGCATGACGGTGCGCGGCCAGCGATCCAGACCGAGTTCGGCCTCGCGCGCCCGAATCTTGCGCAGGCCCGGGGTGAGCTCCGCGTCATCCACGATGTGGAAGCCCAGGCGTTCGTAATACGGTGCGTTCCACGGCACTTCGATGAACGTGGTGAGCGTGAGCGCGGTCAGCCCCTGGGCGCGGGCGTGGTCGGCGGCCCGGTCGATCAGGGTCGCCCCGATGCCCCGCCGTGCCGCCTGCGGATGCACCGAGAGCTGGTCGATGTGTTCGGTCCCGTCGACTTCCTCGCTGATCAGGTAGGCGATCGGGATGTCGCGGTCATCGTCGACGGCGACCCAGGCCCGGCCGTCGCGGCGATATTCGTCGAGTACTTCTATCGAGGGTGGGTCGTCATCGGCGATCTCGATCATGCCGACGGTCCGGAATGGTTCTCCGGCCGCGTCTTCGATGTCCTGCAGGATCGGGAGGTCGTCGGTCGTGGCCGCACGAATGCGCATCCGCCGACGCTAGCGCACCGGGCGGTTCCCGGTCACTCGGTTAGCCGGTTCGCCGCCCCGAGGACGGCGTCGAGCAGTCCGGGCAGCGCGGTTTCGATGTCCTCGGTGCGCAGTCGCTGACAGGTCTGGCCGTCGATAATGAGGCGTTCGGTGAGCCCGGCCTCGCGCAGGATTTTGAAGTGGTGCGCGGCGGTGGACTTGCTGACCACCTCGTAGAGCGCGCTGCAGCGCACCGGTTCGCCACCGGCATTGCCGAGCCGGCGCAGCATTTCGAGGCGGACCGGGTCCTGTAGCGCGCCCAGCACCGCGGGCAGCGGGGCCACGGGGAGCATCGCGTCGGTGTCGGTCATGAGCTACCTCACTCGATAAGTGGTTTGACGTTCATCGAACCAGGAGTAGGGTCAGGTTCGATAAGAATCAAACTTACCTGATGGAGGGTTCGATGGCAGCGGTAGTGACGGTTGCGACTCGAGCCGAGCAGAGCGGCCAGAAATGGGCCTACGCGCTCATCCTCGCGGCCAGCGGTGTAGCGCTCGGCGTCTCGGGAGCGCCCGCACCGCTCTACGGCATGTATCAGCAGGCGTGGAATTTCTCGCCGCTGACGACCACCTTCGTCTTCGCCGTCTACGCCGTCGCGGCCCTGGTCGCGGTGCTGGTATCCGGTCGCATCTCCGATGTGGTGGGCCGAAAGCCGGTGCTGCTCGGCGCGTTCGGCATCATGATCGCGGGCCTGGTGGTCTTCCTGTTCGCCGACAATGTGGCCATGCTGCTGGTGGCGCGCGCCCTGCACGGTTTCGCGGTCGGCGCGACCGTGGTGGCCGGTGCCGCGGCGCTGCTGGATATGCGGCCGAAGGAGGGTGCGCGGTCGGGCCAGCTGTCCGGTGTGGCCTTCAATGTCGGTATGGCAGTGGCGATTCTGGGTTCCGCGCTGCTGGCGCAGTACGCCCCGTACCCGCTGCGCACCCCGTACGTGGTGATCACGCTGGCCTGCCTCGCCATCGGCGCGGGCGTGCTGGCCCTGCGCGAACCGCATACCGCGCGCACCGCAGGACGCATCACCATCGCCAAGCCCGCTGTGCCGCAGGAGATTCGAAGCGATTTCTGGTTCTCCGCGCTCGGTGTGATGGCGGCCTGGTCGGTGCTCGGCGTGCTGCTGTCGCTGTACCCCTCGTTGGCCTCGGCCAAGACCGGTATCCACAATCTGGTGTTCGGCGGCGCGGTGGTGGCGTCCACGGCCACCGCCGGCGCGGCCGCACAGTACTTCGCGACCAATATCACCGCCCGTCGTGCGGCGATCATCGGCGATATCGGAATGGCCGTCACCCTGCTGCTGACCATTCCGGCCCTGGCCACCCACAACTGGGTGCTGGTGCTGGTGGCCGGTTTCGCCCTCGGCGCGACCTTCGGCCTGGGCTTCGGCGGCTCACTGCGCCACCTGTCCAATGTGGTGCCGCAGCACAAGCGCGGTGAGACCATGTCCGCCTACTACCTGCTCGCCTACACCGCCATGGCGCTGCCGACCGTGGTCGCGGGCTGGGCCGCCACCACCTGGGGTCTGACCACCGTCTTCCCCTGGTTCGTGGTCGCGGTCTCGCTGGCCTGCCTGGGTGCGGCGGGACTGGGCCTGCGGCGACAGGCCGCCTGATTCGTCAGCGCCCGAACAGCTCTCGGCCCGTCCGGCGACCTGCCGGGCGGGCCGCGTCGTGTCACGGCCGAAATCGCTTGCCGCGGAGTGGGAATAACCACAGCCCGCGCGGCGCGCGAGCCTGATCGTTATCCTTCCGCTATGCGACGGTGGGGTTGGTTCGGCGGAATGTTGAACCGGACAGTTCATCGGTCGGCGCTGTTGCTGTCGGTGTTGATCGCGGTGGCCGGTGGTCTGGCCATCGGTGCGTTCACCTGGTGGATGTTGTGGCTGGCCCTGGGTGCGAAGGCGGAGACGCCGAATCAATTGGATCTGACCAAGATCGCGCTGAGTATTACCGCGGGCGTCGGTGCGGCGGTGGCGCTGGTCGTCGCTTACCGGCGGCAACGCGATCTGGAGCGCGGGCGGTTCGCGGAACTGTTCGGCGCGGCGGCCTCACAACTCGGCAATTCCGATGTGGCCGTGCGCATTGCGGGCGTGTACGCGCTGGCGGGCGTCGCCGACGAGTTCTCGGTGCGCGGGCGGCGGCAGCAGTGCATCGATGTGCTGTGCGGATATCTGCGCCTGCCGTACGCGCCGGATGAGGGCGCCAGCCATCTGGTCTCCAAATCCCAGCGCATCGAGGATTCCGGGACGGCGGTGGAGCGCGTCTACAACTACCGGCAGAACGACCGGCAGGTACGCGAGACCATTGTCCGGGTGATCGCCGAACGGCTCCGGCGCTCGGCCGATGTCTCCTGGTCCGCGTCCGATTTCGATTTCTCCGATGCGGTCTTCGAGAACGCGGATTTCCGGGGCGCGGTCTTCGCGGGGCACAGCACCCGCTTCACCAATGCCTCCTTCACCGGCGGCCGCGACACCACCTTCGAGGGCGCGTCCTTCCTGGGGCGGCGAGTGACTTTCCGCGGGGCCATGTTCCGGGGCGGCAGCACCTCCTTCGAACATGTGAACTTCAAGCACAACCGGGTCGGCCGGGCCGACCGCAAGAGTTCGGGAACCACCTTCGTGGACGCCACCTTCGGCGGTCCGGTGAACTTCGATTACGCCGTATTCGGCGGCGCGCGAACGGCATTCGATCGCGCCACCTTCGCCGGTGAACGCGGCGGCTTCGCCAATGCCAAATTCACCGCCCAGCTCACCAGTTTCGAGCGCACCGTGTTCGACGGTGACCGGGTGACCTTCACCGGGGCCGAATTCACCGGTGCCCGAGTGGTTTTCACCGCCGCCCGGTTCTACGCGGAGACCACCGCGTTCGACTGCGCCAATCTGGGCACCGCCACCCGCTGGGGTTCGGGCCGCACCGAGGAGATCACCTTCGCCCGCGCCGAATACCACGGCAAGGTGTCCTTCGCCGATGCCGTCTTCGGCGGCCGCCTGATCACCTTCAACGGCGGAGACTTCTTCGGCGATATCAACTTCCGCCGCGCCTCGTTCGACGCCCGCGAGATCTGCTTCGAACGTCCGAAGGCGTGGGTCGGCGTGCATTTCGACTGGCAGGGCAGTTCGGCCGCCAAACCCGCGAATATCCGCCCGGAACAGTGGCCCCCTATTCCGGCGGACAAGTCCGAGAAGGCCGAGGAGCTCACGAGCTAGCCGCCCCGTCATCCCGGCGTGCTTCTGGCCGGGTTCCACGCCTCGGCATGAGCGACGGATCTGTCGGATTGCCCTCGTATTGTGGCGTGCGATAGTTTGCGAGGGTACCGATCTAGGGGATTGTGGTGGGGACGCTGGGTGTGGAGTGGGCCGATGTCGGGCGCGCGGCAGCGCTGTTGTTCGCGGCCGCGGTAGTCGGCTTCTTCGCCATCGCTTCGGAGCGCGAGGCCAGACGCTCCTGGAATCCGGCCGCACGCGGGAAACGCTGGCTGGTCGTGCTCACCGTCGCGCTCGGCGGATTCGGCTGGCTCGCAATGGCTTCGGCGGCGTCCCCGGTCCCGTCGGCGCTGTTCGGCGACACCGTCGCGGGCACCGCGCTGCCCGAAGCCCCCGGCCTGGTCCAGGCGGGCATCCCCACCAGCACCGCCAATCCGAAACCCGCCGCCCCGGATCCGCTGTCACTGCTGAATCCCGGTGACTGCGTCGAGGTTCCGATGGAGGCCGCCACCGCCGCCGATGGCGGCCCCACCTGGAAACCCGGTGCGCCCGCGCCCGCGGATTGCACCACGCTGGACGCGAATTACCGGGTCCTGCAAACCGGTCCGGCCCCCTGCGCCGGACCGCTCTACAAGTTGGAGACCAGTCGTAAGGATCGCGCGGGCAAACAGCTCTATCACCTGTGCCTGGCCTTCGACTGGCGAGCCGGATTCTGTTACGACACAGAACATATGGATGAACCGTCCAAGGTGGACTGCGCCACCCCGGGTGATCACATAGTGCAGGCCACCGCCGTCTTCGAGAACACCACCGACGGCTCCGGCTGTCCCCGCGACGGTCGCGGCGCGGTCTGGGTGGTGTGGGACAAACGGCAGATGACCGTCTGTTTCCGGGGTGGCGACAAACCCGGTGTGCGTTAGGTACGCCGCCCCACGGTGATGACGTCGGGCACCAGCCAGGACGGGATGGGCCGGTCGATCTTGCGCTGATCGAGCACCCGGAAACCGGCGTCCTCCAGCAGCTTCCGGGTCTCCCGGGGTGAGGGCGCGTGCGCCGGGAAGAGCGGGCTGCGCGTCAAACGCTGAATCGGCCGCGCGGTCGGGGCCGAGGGATGCATCGTCGCTATGGCGACCAGACCGCCGGGCGCGAGTACGCGCTGGAATTCGCGCAGCGCCACCGGATGATCGAAGAAATGAAAAGCGCTGGTGGAGACCACCGCATCCAATTCACCGTCGTCGAGCGGTAGATGCTCCGCGGCCGAATGCCGCCACTGCACCTCGCCGGAGCGGGCGCGGGCCTGGGCCAGCATGCCGGTGGAGGCGTCCACCCCGTACACCACCTCGGGCCGCAATTCCCGGGCGATCCGGGTGGTGAGAATGCCGGTGCCGCAGCCGATATCGGCGATCCGCCGGGATTTCGCCGCGCGCAACTCCTTGACCACCTGATCCTGCGGCGGTTTGTAGACGGCCTGCTGTAGCGCCGCGGTGTCGTAGGCGCGGGCGACGTTTCCGAAGAATCCGGTCACCAGTTGATTGAGGGCGCGATTGCCGGTGGTGAGGGAAGTACTGGGCATATGTGCTCCTATCCGACTCCATCGAAGCAGATTTCCAACTGTCTGGGAAGGTTGTACTTCGGGTTCCATGCGAGCCGGTGGAGTAGCGTCGGGCGCATGAGGATTCGTGGAGCTGTCCTGGAACGAATCGGGGCGCCGGCTCCGTTCGCCGAGTCGAAACCGATCACCGTGAGCGAACTCGACCTGGGTGAACCCGGCCCGGGTGAGCTGCTGGTGCGCATCGAGGCGGCCGGACTGTGCCACTCGGATCTGTCGGTGGTGGACGGGAATCGGGTGCGCCCGGTGCCCATGCTGCTCGGGCACGAGGCCGCCGGACGGGTCGAGGCGGTCGGTCCCGGCGAGAGCGATATCGCGGTCGGTCAGCGCGTGGTCATGACCTTCCTGCCGCGCTGCGGCGAATGCGCGGGCTGTGCGACCGAGGGCCGCACCCCGTGCCTGCCGGGCAGTATGGCCAATAATGCCGGTGAACTCATGAACGGCGGCCGCCGACTGCTGCGTGACGGTGCGGAGGTGCATCACCATCTGGGCGTCTCGGCCTTCGCCACGCATGCGGTGGTGGACCGGCATTCGGTGGTCCCGGTGGAGGACGATGTTCCGGCGGACGTGGCAGCGGTGCTCGGCTGCGCGGTGCTGACCGGCGGTGGGGCACTGTTGAATTCGGCGAAACCCGGTCCCGCCGATCGCATCATGGTGGTCGGCCTGGGCGGCGTCGGCATGGCCGCGGTACTGGTGGCCGCGGCCATCCGCGAGGGCACCGGCCGCGATGTGATCGCGGTCGACACCGTGCCGGAGAAGCTCAAGATCGCCATGGAATTGGGCGCGACCGCCTCCTACACCCCGGCGGAACTGGCCGAGCAGGGTATTCAGGCCGAGGTCGTGATCGAGGCGGCAGGCAATATCCGCGCCTTCGAAACCGCGGTGGCCGCGACCGCCGTCGGCGGGACGACCGTGACGGTCGGCCTGCCCGCGCCCGAGGCGATGGCGAGCATCTCCCCGCTGGGCTTGGTCGCCCAGGGCCGCTCCATCATCGGCAGTTACCTGGGCTCCGCGGTTCCCGCGCGGGATATCCCGGAGTACGTGCGCATGTGGCGCGAGGGCAAGCTGCCGGTCGAGCGGCTGGTCTCCTCGCGCATCACCCTGGACGACATCAACACCGGCATGGATGAACTCGCCGCCGGGCACGCCCTGCGCCAGGTCGTCATCTTCGACTGAGCGGCAACGCTTTCCGCATCGAGACGAACGCGCCCGCCACGGATCACCGTGGCGGGCGCTGGTTTTCGAGCAGGCGCTACTTGACCGTCAGGTTGATTGTCTTGGTCTGCGTCTTCGCGGGCAGCTTGGTGGTATCCACCGCGAGGATCTCACCGCTGTCCTGCACGCCATTCGGCAGGATCTTGGCCTTGAGCCCGAACGGCGGCTGATCGCCGGTCGCGCCCTCGACGCCGAAGTCGCTGTCATCGGAGATGTAGAGCGTCTTACCGCCGTCATTGGTGGCCACGCCCTCGACCTTGTCGTGGCCGAAGAACTTGCCGTCCGGGTTCAGCCCGTCCAGCAGCCCGCCCAGATCCAGGTTCGACTTCTTGGCGACCGCGGTGATACCGGCCTGCTGCAGCGCCGCCACCCCGTCGGCGGTGCTCACGGTGCCGACATAGACCTCGATCGGCTTACCGTCGATGAGCAGGCCCTTCTCCGGATCGTACTGTGCGCCCGCGACTTTGGACTGCGGGCCGACATCGGTGGCGTTGCTGATATCGATGGTCCACAGCTTCTTGTTGGCCTTGGGCGCCTTGTTGCCGTCGCGCTCGTCGACCACGAAGGTGGTGGCGCTCAGCGCGGTGATCTCGGAGACCGCGAGCTTCTCCTTCGGGTTCTCCAGCGGGTAAATGAATTCCTTGGTCGCCTTGGTCTTGAGGTCCACGGTGACGATGCGGGTCATCGGCACTTCGCGCGCGTTGCCGACGCCCGGCTCATTGAGCGCCGACTGGATGATGCCCACCAGGGTGCTGCCGTCGGGGGTGACGGTCAGCCCCTCCATGCCCTGATTCGGGGTGCGCAGCGAAAGTTCCTTGGGCAGACCGCGTCCCGGCGCGAGCCGCTCGAGTTCGGTGCCCTTGGCGTCGAAATGCACCATGAACGGGCCGTATTCGTCCGAGACCCAGAAGGTGCCGTCGGGCAGGGCGACCAGGCCCTCGCTGTCGATACCGTGATCGGTGGGCGGCAGCACGGCGCCCGCGAGATCCTTGATGGTCTCACCGGTGCTGGCCGAGGTGTCGACCAGGCCGTTGAACGGCTGTCCGGCCGGATTCTTCAGTGCGATGGTGGATTCCACCACCGCGCGGGTGCCGACCATCTTGAACTTGGCGATCGAGGGCGTGAAATCCGGTACCGCGACCAGCTTTTCGTTCTTACCCTTACCGTCGACGTTCGGGCCGCGGTCGGTCAGACCGTAGAACTCGTCCTTGGAACCCGGCACCGCCGTGAACGAGGAGCCGAAACCGCTGCCCTGCACCGTGATTCCGCCGAAAGTGCCCAGCGGCTTGATATCGGTGGTGTACAGCTTGACCGCATCGCTGGTGGTGACGGTGATGCTGTCCGAACCGGTGTACCCGGCGGCGGGGGTGTACACCACCGAACCGTCGACATTGCGGGTGATCTTGCCGTGCTGCGGGTCCGCGATGGCCACCGCCGCGGTCCCGCCGGTCTTGGCCAGGAAGTCATCGAGGGAGATGACCAGCGGCTGATCCTTGGTCGCGGTGAAGTCGGCGCCCGAGTCCGAGGAGGAGCAGGCGGCCAGGGCAGCGGCGCACACGGCGACGGCGACGAGCGCGCTGGGGGTACTACGGCGAATTCTCACAGGCGATGCCTACCGGGCGTATCCGACGGCCGGTTGGCCGGAAGCTGAACAGTTGCCCTCATCGGACGCGAGGGCCGGGACGGGCGGGCCGTGCCGGGTGTGCCGGATCGCATACGCCCACGGTAACGGGGGTTCCCCGGCTCGCCCCGGCGACCCGATAGGCTCGGGCCAGACTTTTTGTTCAGGTAGAGGCATGTGAGGAGACGTGGTGACCACGAACCGGATCCGGGTGGGTGTGCTCGGAGCGCGCGGCAAGGTCGGGCAGGCGATCTGCGCGGGTGTCGAGGCGGCCGACGATCTCGAACTGGTCGCCCAGGTCGACAAGGGTGATTCGCTGGAGACGTTCACCGCGGTCGGCACCGAGGTGGTCATCGACTTCACCCATCCCGATGTGGTCATGCCCAATCTGGAGTGGCTGGTGGCCAATGGCATTCACGCCGTGGTCGGCACCACCGGCTTCGATGCCGAACGCCTGGATCAGGTGCGCGGCTGGCTCGCCGCCAAGCCCGAGGTCGGCGTGCTCATCGCACCCAACTTCGCCATCGGCGCGGTGCTGACCATGCGTTTCGCCGAACAGGCCGCGCGCTGGTTCGATTCGGTCGAGGTCATCGAACTGCACCACCCGAACAAGGCCGACGCGCCGTCCGGCACCGCCTTCCGCACCGCGAGCATGATCGCCGCCGCCCGCGAGAAGGCGGGCGTGGGCCGCAGCCCCGACGCCACCAGCCAGGAACTCGAAGGCGCGCGCGGCGCGGACGTCGACGGCGTACGCGTGCACTCGGTGCGCCTGGCGGGCCTGGTCGCGCACCAGGAGGTGCTCTTCGGCACCCAGGGCGAAACCCTCACCATCCGCCACGACTCCATGGACCGCACCTCCTTCGTTCCCGGCGTCCTGCTCGGCACCCGCAAGACCCCGCTGCGCCCGGGCCTGACCGTGGGCATCGACGCCCTGCTGGACCTGTGAGCGAGCCATTGATGTCGCACAGCCGGGAGTCGAGCCCGAACGGGGTTCGACGATGACCGCGCCGGAGAACAACTCCCGCGAGGTCGGCAAGCGGGTCGCGTTCATCGCGGCCCTGGTCCTGATCCTGGGCTTCTACTTCCTGCTGCTGGGCAAGATCGCGCTGAGCCTGATCAGTTCGGGGTCGATCCCGGCGGCGCTCCTGGGCGTGGGCGTGCTGCTGCTGCCGCTACTGGGTGTCTGGATCGTGGCCTCCAGCGTGCGCGCCGCCTTCGCACACCAGCATCTGGCGAAGCTGATCCACGCCGAAGGGCTCGAACTCGATACCTCCGACCTGCCGCGCCGTCCCTCGGGTCGTCTGGAACGTGAAGCCGCCGACCAGCTTTTCGAGCGCGTGAAGGTCGAATGGGAAGCCGACCCGGACAACTGGCGCACCAACTACCGTGCCGCCCGCGCCTACGACTACGCGGGCGACCGCACCCGCGCCCGCGAAGTCATGCGCCGCGCAGTCGAATTGGAGCGCCAGGAACGCACCGCCCGGCAATCCTGATTCACTGTCGAATGAAAAATGGCCCGGAACCTGTTGGTTTCGGGCCATTTTCGCAGCTACCGCGGCGGGTGGGTGGCCCGCCAGTGGTCGGCGATATCGATGCGGCGGGTCAGCCACACCTTGTCGTGCGACTGCACGTAGTCCAGGAAGCGTTCCAGAGACTTTGCGCGAGCGGGCTTTCCGATGATCCGGCAGTGCAGGCCGACGGACAGCATCTTCGGTGCGCCCGCCGCGCCCTCGGCGTAGAGGACGTCGAAGGCATCGCGCAGGTACGAGAAGAACTCGTCACCGTTGGCGAATCCGGCGGGGGAGGAGAACCGCATGTCATTGGTCTCCAGGGTGTACGGCACCACCAGCTGGTCGTGCTCGCCCACCTTCACCCAGTACGGCAGATCATCCGCGTACGAGTCCGAGTCGTAGGCGAAGCCGCCGTGCTCGACCACCAGCTCACGGGTCTGCGGTGAGTCCCGCCCGGTGTACCAGCCGCGCGGCGGCGCACCGAAGAGACGGGTAATAATGTTTACCGCCTCTTCCATATGCTTGCGCTCGGTTTCCGGATCGGCCATCTGGTAGGAGATCCAGCGCAGTCCGTGGCAGGCGATCTCATGCCCGAGGCGTTTGAACGCCGCGACGGCTTCCGGATTGCGTTCCAGCGCCCGCGCCACCCCGAAGATGGTCAGCGGGATATCGCGCTGTTCGAACAGTCGCAGCACCCGCCACAGTCCGGCGCGTGAGCCGTACTCGTAGATGGTCTCCATGGACAGGTGCCGGTTCGGGAACGCCTGTGCCGGAACGATATCCGACAGGAACGTCTCGGAGCCCTCGTCCCCGTCCAGCACATTGTTCTCCCCGCCCTCCTCATAATTGAGGACGAAGTTCACCGCGATATTGGCCTCGCCGGGCCAGTGCGGATGCGGGGGATTGGGCCCGTAGCCGACCATATCCCTCGGGTAGTTCAGGTCGAAATCGCTCATGCGAGTTCACCTTCCAGCTCCGCCCGCGCGGCGGGGGTGAGGGTGCCGAACAGTCGCAGCCGCGCCAGCCCGCCATCCGGGAAGGCATCCAGGCGCACCTCCACCACGGCCTCATCGGAGTCGATGGCGAACCGGTGCCGGGTATCGGGCCGAAGCACGGTGCGCGGCAGCAACTCCACCTCGGAGCCATCCGCGCGAATACCGGTCAGCGCAGCCGCTCCCGGGCTGTTGAACAGGAAGTACGAGGTATCGATCTCGGCCATGGTGAGCACGCCCTCACCCGCCAAACGCACTCGCACCCAGTCGTTGTCACGGGTGCGCCGCCGCGCGGTCTCCCAGCCGTCACCCATGGACCGCGCCCGCCCGGGCAGCAGGATCTGCTCGGGATGGGAGTAGAACCGGTTGGAGCAGTCCGCGACGAGCCCGCCGTTCTCCAGCGCCGCCAAATCGAAAGGCCCCGAATCCAGCCACCGCAGTTCGGGTTTGGCGATCCCGTGCACCCGCAGGCGCGCCACGCCGCCATCCGGGAACATGCGCAACCGCACGTGGGTGTACCGCCGCTTGGAATCCACCGGGAACGGATTGCGACTGTCCCCGTTCACCGCGGCCCGCGCCACAATGGTGGTCCACCCGTCCAGCCCCGCAACCTCCTCGGCCGACGGATACCCCTCCAGCGCAATGGCTTCCACCGAAACCTCCGGCGGGTAGTTGCCCTTGAACCACGCGGTGTCCACCACGACGCCGTGAATCACCCCGGGCACACCCAGCCGCACGATCGCGATATCGCAATCCTCCGAATCCGGCGAATCCCCGAAATCCCCCCGCCGCCGCCGGGTCTCCCACCCGTCGTATACCTGCCCCTTATGCCCGAAAGTCGCGGGCTGATAGGTGGATTCCTCCGGCCGGATGAGATTCTCGCGCTCGGCGAAGGATTCGTCATTGGCCCAGATCACCGCACCGCCCAGCGAGCGCACGGCCAGATCGGGCAGCAAAGTGAAATCAGTCTTGTCGGCGGTCATAGCGTCGGCATTTTCCTTTCGCGCAACTGATGGAGAACGGTGACGGTCGCGGCCGGGACCAGCGCCGTCACCTCGTCGGGACCGAAAGCGCCGCAGTCCAATCCGCGCAGCACGACGGTCGCCAGGGCTTGGGCGGTGGCCGGTTCGTCCACCACCGCGCCGCCCTGGCGATCCAGGTAGCGGCCGATCCGGGGTGCGGCCACCTCGAGGGCGGTGCGATAGAAGGCGAAGGTGGCGAGCCAGCGGGTGGCCAGGTGGCCCGCGCCCATATCCCAGCCCTGGTAGTAGCCGCGCTCGAGGGAGCGGGTGACCAGGCGGTAGTGCCGGGCCAGCGCGGCGCGCACCTCGTCATCGGTGCCCAGCGGCAGGACCTGGGTCGAGCCGTCGCAGACCCAGACGCCGGTCTGCGCGGCGGCGGCCTGCATGACGGCCTTGGCATGATCGGCCACCGGATGCTCCAGCGACTGGAACTGCGGTGCGATACCGCAGGCGGCGCTGTAATCGTAGGTGCCGTAATGCAATCCGGTACAGCGACCGGCGGAGCGGTGAATGGCCTGCGCGACGGTCGCGGTGCCGTCGGCGGCGATCACGGCCTGCGGGCTCTCGATCTGCAATTCGAACTTCAGCGATCGCTCCGGCAGCCCGTGCGCGGATTCGATTGCCTCGCACAGCAGTACGGCCGCCTCGGCCTGCTCGGCCGAACGAATCTTGGGAATGGTGAAGACGAATCCGTCGGGCACCCCGCCCGCGCCTTCCAGGACCTTCTCCAAAGTGCGCACCGCGCGCTCCCATTCGAGCGTGGTGAGCCCCTTCATGCGGATACCGCGCGAGACCACCTCGGCGGGCAGCGCCGCCAGCACCGCACCGGCGTGCAGCGCGTCGCGATCCTCCACCGCGTCGCCACGCGTTCCGTACCCGTCCTCGAAATCCAGCCGCAGATCCTGAATGGGCCGCCAGCGCAACGCGTTCAGCGTGCGCGTGAGCGCGTCCGGCCCGCCCAGTTCGGTCAGCACATCGCTGTGCTTGCCGGCCAGTTCGATGGCGGTCGCGCCCCATTCCCTCGGCAGTTCCGGGGTGGCGTCGGCCGCGCTCACATACGCGGTGTGAATAGGCTGTCCCGCCCGATCACCCGGATAGTGTTGCGCCAGTTCCGCATCGACCGACCGCAACCGGCCTTCGATATCGCCCAGTACGTACGCGGGCAGGGTCACTTACGCGCCTCCTGACTGTCCAGTGAGAATTCGGCCAGCAGGCCGGTGTACTGCTTGGGCAGCGGTGCGGCGTACTCCCCGCGCCCGGATTTGCGCAGCCCCATGGTGATCAGGGATTGCGCGGTGAGCGTGGCGGCGGCGACACCGTCGATGACGGGGACGCCGACCTCCCGCGTGAGGTATTCGCACAGATCGGCCATGCCCGCGCAGCCGAGCACGATGGCATCGGAGTTATCGGTGTGCACGGCATCGCGGCAGGCGTCGGCGATCACGGTGCGCGCCTTGGGATCCTCCAGTTCCAGCACCGGAATCTCACACGCGTGGATACCCGCGCAGAACCGCTCCATCCCGTAGCGCTCGGCCAATTCCGCGGCCCGGCCCGAGGTCCGGGCCAGCGTGGTGACCACACTGAACCCGCGCCCGAAATGACTGGCGGCCTGCATGGCGGCCTCGGCGATACCGATCACCGGGCCGCGCGCCAGCTCCCGCGCCGCGTCCAAGCCGGGATCGCCGAAACAGGAGATGACATAGCCGTCCACGCCCTCGGCCTCACCGCGCGCGATCTCCGCGAGCAGTCCCGGCACCGAAAGCGCTTCGTCGTAATGACTTTCGATGGACGCCGGTCCCATCGCCGAGGTGATGCCCTCCACAATGGTCCCGGGCGCGACCACGGCCCGCGCGGCCGCGGCGGCCAGATCCGTCATGGCCGCGGTGGTATTGGGATTGATGACTCGAATTCGCATGCGTCTCACCGATCTTCGGATACGGATACGGACAGGCGCAGCGGTCCCCGGGTGGCCAGCAGGTAGTACCCGGCCAATGCGAGACCGCAGCCGATGAACCAGCTGTACTGCGCGGCCGTGTACATCCCGGTCATCCGGCCCGAGGCCAGCACCGGAATCACCGCGAACACCGCGCCGACAACAGTCGCGAGAATAGCCGCCGGGTTGTAACCCCTGCGGTACCAATAACTTCCGTGCTCAGACATGGTGAACAGCTCGTCGACGTTCACCCGCTGCTTGCGCACCAGGTAGTAGTCGGCGATCAGCACGCCGAACAGCGGGCCGATGAACGCGCCGAGCGTTTCCAGGGTGTAGTGGATGACATCGGGGTTGTTGTACAGATTCCACGGCGTGATCAGCACCGATCCGACCGCCGCGATCATGCCGCCCATCCGCCAGCTGATGCGCTGCGGATTCACATTCGAGAAATCGAAGGCGGGGGAGATGAAGTTGGCCACGATATTGATGCCGATGGTGGCGATGGTGAAGGTCAGCGCGCCCAGCACGATGGCGAAGGTGTTGTCGATGCGCGCCACGGTCGCGACCGGATCGGTGATCAACTCGCCGTACACCGGAATCGTCAGCGACGCGGTCACCACGACCAGCAGCGAGAACACCAGGAAGTTCACCGGCAGCCCGAGCAGATTGCCCTTCTTCACCGCCGCGAAGGACTTGCCGTAGCGCGAGAAGTCGCCGAAGTTCAGCATCGGACCGGAGAAATAGGAGACCACCAGCGCGATCGCGCCCAGCATGACCGGCAGCGCCGACCAGCCCGACAGCGTCTGCTTACCGAGGTTCAGATCGATCCCGCTCCAGCCGGCCTTCCAGATCAGGTAGCCGCACAGCACGAACATCACCACGTAGACGGCCGGACCGCAGAAGTCGATGAACTTGCGAATCGACTCCATGCCACGCCAGAACACGGCCGCCTGCAGCACCCAGAGAATCAGATATGAGGCCCAGCCCAGTGCGGACAGCCCGAGGAATCCGTAGTCATCGACCACCGCGTACGGCGCGAGCCCCGGAAACAGCTTGATCAGCACCACGTCCAGCGCCGCCGACGCCAGGAAGGTCTGAATCCCGTACCAGGCCACCGCGATCAGACCGCGAATAATGGCGGGCACATTCGCGCCGAGCACACCGAACGCGCTGCGGCACATGACCGGATACGGCACACCCGTCACCTGCGAGGGTTTGGCCACCAGATTGCACAGCCCGTACACGATGGTGATGCCGACGACCAGGGCGATCAGCACCTGCCAGCTGTGCAGGCCCAGTGCGAACAGGCTGCCCGCGGTGACATAGCCGCCGACGCTGTGCACGTCCGACATCCAGAACGCGAAAATGTTGTAGGTGCCCCAGGTCTGCTCACGCAGCGGGGCGAGGTCGTCATTGACCAACCGGGGGTCGTAGTCCGGCGCGTTGGTCACCGCCGAGTGGGGCGCACTCGTGGACGGCGGCGCAACGGTTTCGGGCATGTCGCACATCCGATCTCATCGGGTCCCGGCCTTCGGGAACAAGGGTGTGCGCGACGCTATCGAGCCGGTATTGCCCGGGTGTTGCTGAAACTATATATCTTTCCCACCTGCGGAATCCGCAAAAAGTCCGGTGTCGGTGGGCAGTCGCGACAGTACTCCGTTGAGTCGCAGATGGTGTGCCGCGGTGGCGTCCAACAGCGCCGCCGCATCACGTGCGAGGAAGGCCGCGAGCTGCTTGCTGTGATCGGCGTGCAGCACCACTCGATCGGCGGTGCTGGCGTGCACCATCGGCTGCACCGGTTCGGTGATATTCCAGGCGTATTCGAGCATGTGCACCACCCGCGGCATCGCGGACGGCAGCACCAGCGCGAGATGGAAGTTCCTGGTCTCGCGGTGATAGGCCACCGCGTCCTCGGTGAGAATCGCGCGCTCGAGCCGGGCATGGGTCTCGCGCGCGAGTTCATGATCCTCGGCGGTGGCCCGCGAGACCGCGGCGGCGAGCGCGGCGGCCTCCAAGCTCTCCCGCACCACATACAGTTCGCTGAGTTCGGCGGCGGTCAACAGGGTGACCTGATAGCCGAAATTGGGCCGATGCTCGACCAGGCCCTCGCCGATGAGCGTTTGCAGCGATTCCCGCACCGGAATGGCGCTCACCCCGAACTGCCTGGCCAATTCGCCCAGCGGCATCCCGGTGCCGGGCGGCAGATTGCCGCCCAGGATCAGCCTGCGCAGTTCGTCCAGGATTTCGTGCTGGGTGTAGCCGCGATGCGCGTCCAGTGCGGGCGTGAGCTGGGGTAAACGCGGTAGTCGCGGTCGAGAGGGCACCCGTTCACGGTAGTCGCCCGGTTGCCGGACCGGACGCGCATCCGGGCAGATCAGGCGTATCGGTCAGAGCTCGTCCAGGTCGTAACCGAGCGCCTTGAGCGAAAGCCGGTGCAGCGTCTCGCGTTCCGCGGGGGTGAGCCGATGTAGCAGATTGTCGGTGGCGGCGGAGATCCGGGCATTGGTCTCATCGCGCAGTTTGCGCCCCGCGGTGGTCATGGCGAGCCGGTACCGGCGTCGATCCTCCGGATCGCGGGTGCGGGTGACCAGGCCGGACTTCTCCAGGCTGTCGACCAGCCGCACCACCTCGCTGCGATCGATGCCGAGTCCGTCGGCGATCTCCTGCTGGGAGATCTCGCTGAACTCCGACAGGTAGGTGAGCACCCAGTGCTCGCGCAGCGGTGTCCCCAGCTCGACGTGCATGGCCTTGTGCAGCTTGCCGAGCGCGTAGGTCGGATAGCGCAGCAGGTCCCGGGGGTAGTAGTCGCGGCTTTCGGTCACCTGCGGATTATATCTATTGTTGAGTAGCTCAATCATTGTTAGAGTCTGCAATTGCTAAGCTCAAGTACATTCGAAGGAGTCATCCGATGACGCGGACGCGCCCGGATACCAACGCCCCCACCACCTCTCGCGCACCGGATGCACCCGCCGCATCCGGCAAGATCCCCGCCTATGTCTGGCGCACCGCCGCCGTCGTGGTGTTCGGCGCGATCATGGGCATGCTCGACACCTCGCTGGTGAATATCGGGCTGCACACCATCGGCGCGGATCTGCACGCCTCGCTCGCCACGATTCAATGGGTGGCAAGCGGATACCTACTGGCCCTTGGTGTTTCGCTCACCGTCTGCGGCTGGCTCGGCCGCCGCTTCGGCGTCGGGCGGCTGTGGCTGGGGGCCATGCTCGCGTTCACCATCACCTCGGGGCTGTGCGCCCTGGCCGGTTCCGCCGGCTGGCTCATCGCCCTGCGGGTGCTTCAGGGCCTGGCCGCGGGAGTCATGATTCCCGCGGGTCAAACCATTCTCGGTCAGGCTGCCGGGCCGCAGCGCATGGGCCGGGTGATGGGTGTGGTCGGCATCGCCGTGGTCGGTGCGCCCGCCCTCGGGCCGACCGTCGGCGGTCTCATGCTCGCGCACTGGAGCTGGCAGTGGCTGTTCCTGATCAATATCCCGCTGGGGCTGATCGGGTTCGCGCTCGGTCTGCGCTATCTGCCGCTGGGGCCCGGTGGGTCGACGCAACCGCTGGACGTCATCGGCCTTATCCTGGCGGGCGGCGGTGTGTCCGCGGTCGTCTACGGGCTGTCGGAAATCGGCGAAACCGGTTCCGCCGCATCGCTATCGGTCTGGTTGCCGGTCGTGCTCGGCCTGGCCGCGCTGGCTGGTTTCATCATTCGCACCGCCGGTAGCGTCCGGCCGCTGCTCGATGTCCGGATGTTCGGCAATCGGGTCTTCGCCGCGGCGAATACCGCCAGTTTCTTCGCCGGGGCGTCCATGTTCAGCGTCATGGTGCTGCTGCCCCTGTATTTCCAGGTATTGCACGGTGACGGCCTGATTCGCACGGGTGTGCTGCTCATCGCCTTCGGCGCGGGCGGTGTCATCACCCTGCCGCTGGGCGGGCGCCTGGCCGACCGATTCGGCGGCGGCTTCATCGCCATCTTCGGCAATCTGGGCGTGGCCGTCACCCTCTTGCCCTTCGCGTTCCTGCCGAAGGACGCCAATCTCGTTGTCGTACAGCTACTTCTGTTCGCGGCCGGCGTGGCGACGGCGCTCGCGGGCATGCCCCTGGTGTCGGCCGCCTATGCCGCCGTTCGCCCGGATCAACTGCCCGACGCGGCGGCCTTCGTCAATATCCTGCAGCGCATCGGCGGTGCGGTGGGAGTCGCGGTCGTCGCGGTAATCCTCTCCCGCGCAACGGCTTCCGAGTGGTCCCCGGTCACCGGATATCAGCTGGCCTTCGCCGTGCTGGCCGCACTGTCGCTGATCGCCTCGATCGCGTCGACCCAATTGCGCCGCCACCAGCGCAGGTAGCCGCGCGCCCCGGGCGTGGCGAATAATGAACGAAGTGTGACGCCCGGCCGGGGGCGGGAACTTCCATCCGGGGTGGCCGGTTGTACGTGTGGCCGATAAGAGGAGGTCAGGTGACACAGGAATACAACCGGAATCCGGCGGCGGTAGCGGCGCTCTCACCCGAGCAGTACCACGTCACGCAGGAGAACGGCACCGAGCGAGCGTTCACCGGCGAGTACTGGGACAACCACGAGCCGGGAATCTACGTGGACGTCGTCTCCGGCGAACCGTTGTTCGCCTCGACAGACAAGTTCGAGTCCGGATCGGGGTGGCCGAGCTTCACCAAACCGATCGACGCCAGCAATGTATTCGAGAAGCGCGATATCAGCCATCTGATGATTCGCACCGAGGTGCGGTCCGCTCACGGTGACAGCCATCTCGGGCACGTGTTCACCGATGGCCCGCGCGATCAGGGCGGACTGCGATACTGCATCAACTCCGCGGCCTTGCGTTTCATCCACCTCGATAACCTCGAGGCGGAAGGCTACGGACAGTACAAGACTCTCTTCACGAAGGAGGAGGCGTGACCGACACGCGCAAGGCGATTCTGGCCGGCGGATGCTTCTGGGGCATGGAGGATCTGATCCGCCGCCAGCCCGGTGTGCTCTCCACCAAGGTCGGCTACACCGGCGGCCGCAACGACCACCCCACCTACCGCAACCATCCCGGACACGCGGAAGCCGTGGAGATCGACTACGACCCCGCGGTCACCGACTACCGCGCCCTGCTGGAATTCCTCTTCCAGATCCACGACCCCACCACCAAGAACCGCCAGGGCAACGACATCGGCGACAGCTACCGCTCCGCCATCTTCTACCTCGACGACGAGCAGAAGCAGATAGCCCTGGACACCATCGCCGACGTAGACGCCTCCGGCCTGTGGCCCGGCAAGGTGGTCACCGAGGTAACCCCCGCCAGCACCTTCTGGGATGCCGAGCCGGAACACCAGGACTACCTCCTGCGCTACCCCGAGGGCTACACCTGCCACTTCCCCCGCCCAGGCTGGAAACTGCCCAAGCGCGAGACGGCCAAGTAGTAGAGGCTGAATGAACGGCCGCGTCACCCGAGTACGGGTGGCGCGGCCTTTTCGTGTTCGGGCAGGGTCGGCGGATACCGGCGTACCCGGCATTAGGCTCGGGGACGTGCCGAAGCTGCTGCTCATCCATCACACGCCGTCACCGCATATGCAGGAGATGTTCGAGGCGGTGGTGGCGGGGGCCACCGATCCGGAGATCCAGGGCGTGGAAGTGGTGCGGCGGGCGGCCCTGTCCGTGACCGCGAGCGATGTGCTCGAGGCGGATGGCTATCTGCTCGGCACGCCCGCGAATCTCGGGTATATGTCCGGGGCTCTGAAGCATGCGTTCGATACGTTCTATTATCCGTGCCTGGATTCGACCAGGGGGCGGCCGTACGCGATGTACATGCATGGGAATCAGGGGACCGAGGGGGCGGAGCGGGGGGTGGAGAGCATCACCACCGGGCTCGGGTGGGAGAAAGCGGCTGCGGCGGTGATTGTTTCGGGGCCGCCGACCAAGCAGGATGTGGAGCGGTGTTGGGAGCTGGGGGCTACGGTGGCCGCTCAGCTCATGCCGTGAGTGCTACCTCGGTCGCGATCGTCATCGCCGGGGCGCTCATCGCGGCGGCTCTGTTCGCGTGGCCGCGCACGCGCCGATCGGTGACCACGCCCGCCGAGCGGGCGGTGCACGCGGCATTGCAGACGGCCGCGCTGGCGGCGAAACCGTTGCGCGGCGGGCTGACTCGGGACTCGGCCGGACAGGCCGCGCCCTATCTGCGCGCACTCACGGGTGCCGAAGCGCTGGGTATCGCTGATGCCGCCGGGACGCTGCTGGCGTGGGATGGCGCGCATGCCGAACTCGGGGAAGCGTTCGGGGAGGCGGCGAGTCGCGCGATCGCGGGGGAGCGGTCCGTGCTCGTGTCCTGTGCGGACGGCTATACCCTGCTGGCGCAACCGCTTCCGAGTGAGCACAGCGGGATGGTCGGTGCGCTCGGGGCGGTGATCCGTGGCAAGCCCGGGCCGGGCATGCTCGGCGCTGTTGCCGAGGTGGCTCGATATGCCTGCGGCCAAATCGAATTGGCGGAGCTCGACGCCTCCCGCGCCCGCCTGGACCGGGCCGAGGTGCGTGCGTTGCGTGCCCAGATCAGCCCGCATTTCATCTACAACGCGCTCAATACGATCGGCTCGTTCGTGCGCACCGATCCGGATCGAGCGCGCGAACTCATCCTCGATTTCGCGGACTTCACCCGCTACTCCTTCCGTACGGCCGGTGAATTCACCTCTCTGGCAGACGAACTCACCAATATCGACCGCTACCTCGCGCTCGAACGCGCCCGCTTCGGCGAAGCCCTGCGCGTGCGCCTGCAGATAGCCCCCGATGTCCTCACGGTCGTACTGCCCTTCCTGGCCCTGCAACCCCTGGTCGAGAACGCCGTCCGGCACGGCCTCGCCACCCAGCCCGGCCTCGGCACCGTCACCATCGTCGCCGAGGACGCGGGCGCCGACTGCCTCATCTCGGTCGAGGACGACGGCATAGGCATGGATCCCGAAATCCTGCGCTCCGATGCCCTCGACGCCATCCACACCACCTCCGGCACAGCCGAATCCGCCCACGTCGGCCTCGCCAATGTGGACGATCGCCTGCGCGCCGCCTTCGGCAACGACTACGGCCTGATCGTCGAAACCGCCCCCGGCGCGGGCACCAAGGTCAGCATGCGCGTCCCCAAATTCCGCCCGGGGGTGCGGGCGTGATGGCCGATACAGCGACCCATCCATCGGTGCAGCCCGGCCCGCCTGCCGAGAACCACCCGGATGCGGCACCTGTTCACGCTGCGCGTGGAGCCACCGACGCACAGGTAGGGCGGAGTTGCACTGATTCACAGTCCGGCGAACACGGCCGTTCGGCATCGGTCCATCGAGTGTGGGCCGGGTTGGCCGTGGAAGATGCTGCTGAACGGCTCGGTCAGGTCGTTGACCGCCGTCATGTTCGAATTGCCCGGATATCCCGGGGTGACGGAGACGAATATACCGGGATTAGGATGTCCGGACTGTGACCAGGACCACTGACTCGACCGACGCCGCGCTACGCGTGCTCGCCGTGGATGACGAGAAACCGGCCTTGGACGAACTCGTGTATCTGCTGCGGGCGCAATCCGGGGTCGGGGAGATCCATGCGGCGGGTGATGTCACCAGCGCGCTGCGGTTGTTGCGCGCGCACACGGTGGACGCGGTGTTCCTGGATATCAATATGCCCGGGCTGGATGGGCTCGAACTGGCAGGCATTCTGTCGGAATTCGCCAGGCCGCCCGCCGTGGTGTTCGTGACCGCGCATGATGATCGGGCGGTAGCGGCATTCGATTTGGGCGCGGTGGATTACCTGCTCAAACCATTGCGAGAGGCGCGGCTGGCAGAGGCCGTGCGGCGAATTGTCGCGGGGCGGGCCCAGCCCCCGCCGGTGGCCGATATCGATCCGCACGAGGTGATCCCGGTCGAGCTCGGCGGCGCGACGACATTGGTGAACCGCGCTTCGGTGAGTTGGGTCGAAGCGGACGGCGATTACTCACGCCTGCACACCAATTCGGGCTCACACCTGGTCCGCATCCCACTCTCCGAACTGGAATCCCGCTGGCAGGAAGCCGGTTTCGTGCGCGTGCACCGCTCCTACCTGGTGGCCTTACGTCTGGTCACCGGGCTGCGCACGGTCGGCACCGGCACGGTGGTCTGCCTGCGCGCGGAGGGCAGCGCGGCGGCGGTGGAACTCCCGGTCAGCCGTCGCCAGGTACGCGACCTCAAACAACGGTTGATCCATACGCCGCGTCAGCATCGGACCCCGCGCTGATGCGGGCGCTGAATCGACCGGGATGCGGTGGAGCGTCGCCGCATAGGCGACTTCGCGCGGCGGCTCATCCATCCGGCGCGCGAAAACGCTCAGTGCCCGACTGCAGCATTACCGCCGTATTGGTCGAGGCCGTCCGATGACGAGTGGGCAACGGCCGCAGCGAGAGCGGGTGGTGCTCGCGGAGCGACGGGGCGCTCGGCTGGTGCGGACCCGGGTGGAGGTGGCCGAGCAGACCGAGGTGGGCGCGGCCATGATCGGCGGGTTGATTCGCGCGCAGTTCGGCTTGGCCGTGCGCGTGGGTCTGGTCGTGGTGGGTGCGCTCGGGGCGCTGCCATTGTTGTTCGCGTTGGGGCCGCTGGGGAGCGCCGAAGTCTTCGGGCTGCGGTTGCCCTGGGTGCTGCTGGGGTTCGCGGTGTATCCGATGTTGTTCGTGGCCGGGGTGGTCTATGTGCGGCTGGCCGAGCGCAATGAGCAGGACTTCGGCGAATTGACCGGGGACTGAGGTGGATTCGCAGCCCGGGTCGTGGATGACGGTGGCGGCGTTGCTGCTCGCCGCGTTCGCGAGTGTGGCGATCGGGAGTTACGGGGTGCGGCTGGCCCGCACCACCTCGGATTTCCTGGTGGCTTCGCGGTCGGTGGGGCCGCGGTGGAACGCGGCCGCGGTATCGGGTGAATACCTTTCGGCCGCTTCGTATCTCGGCGTTGCCGGGTTGATCGCCAAGTACGGGGCGGACGCGCTCTGGTATCCGGTCGGATTCACCGCCGGATATCTGGGCCTGCTGCTGTTCGTCGCCGCACCGCTGCGCCGTTCGGGCGCGTACACGATGCCGGACTTCGTGGAGTTCCGGTTGGGGTCGCGCCCGGTGCGCAAGCTGACCGCCCTTGTCGTGGTGCTGATTTGCGGCGTCTACATGATTCCGCAGTTCCAAGGCGCGGGCCTGACGCTGCGGATTCTGCTGGGCGTACCCGACTGGGTGGGCGCGGTCGCGGTGGGCGTCATCGTCATCGGCACCGTCGCGGGCGGCGGTATGCGATCGATCACCTTCGTGCAGGCGTTCCAGTACTGGCTCAAACTTACCGCCGTCGCGATCCCGGGCCTGGTGTTGCTCGCGTATTTCCTTCGGCACGAAGATGATTCGAGCGCACCGCATCTGACCGCGGTCACCGATGCGCAGTGGCTGCTCCCCGGCGGCGGGCTCGGCGGCCCGCATCCGATGTATCAGGTGTACTCGCTGATCATCGCGACGTTCCTGGGCACCATGGGACTCCCGCACGTACTGGTGCGGTTCTATACCAATCCGGACGGCCGAAAGGCCCGCAGCACAGCGCTTTCGGTGATCGGCCTGGTCGGATTCTTCTACCTGTTCCCGGTGCTGCTGGGCATACTCGCGCGCCTGTACGCGGCGAGGCTGTCCAACGCCGGTGCCTCGGATGCCGCGGTTCTGCTGCTGCCCAGCGCCGTGCTCTCCGGTCTGCCCGGCCAACTCCTCGCGGCCTTGGTGGCGGCGGGCGCGGTGGCGGCATTCCTGTCCACCTCTTCCGGCCTGCTGGTCAGCATCGCGGGCGTGGTCGGCACCGATCTGCTGCGCGGCCGCATCCGCGATTTCCGCCTGGCGGCGATCATCACCGGCACCGTGCCGCTGTTACTCGCCCTGACCGTTGTCTCCCTTGATCTTTCGCGCGCCGTCGGCCTGGCCTTCGCGGTCGCCGCATCCACCCTCTGCCCGCTGCTGGTGCTCGGCATCTGGTGGCGCGGCCTGACCGCCACCGGCGCGGCCGTCGGCCTCATCGCAGGTGGACTGCTGTCGGGCACCGCCACCGCAGTCTCGGTCTCCGGCGGCGTCTCGCACACCCTCGCCGCGGGCTGGCCCTCGGCCCTGCTCAGCTATCCCGCCGCCGTCAGCGTGCCCGTCGCCTTCGCCGCGATGATCCTGGTGAGCCGCCTGACCCGCCGCCAATCCGCCCCGGAGATCGCGAATATCTTCGTCCGCATGCACGCCCCCGAACCCCTGGGTATGGGCGCGGACCGGGAACGGGGCTTGCGCTCGGCCTGACCGTTCATCGCGCCGAACCGACCGCTCACCGCAGAACCGGGCACCTTCACCGAGTGACCCAGCCCACACCGTTCTGCCCGGTCGCCGCGCTGGTTAGCGTCGTCACAGTTAGCCACATCACACGCTAGGAATCCGATGAGCAGTACCGAATCCGGTCTCGCCGCGCCACCGCGCGAGTTGACCGCAGCGGACTTCGCCGCCGCCCAAGCCAGTCCGCAATTCCAGGAACTGCGTCATCGACTGCGCCGCTTCGTCTTCCCCATGACCGCGCTCTTCCTGGCCTGGTACGTGGTGTACGTGCTGCTCGGCGCGTACGCGCATGACTTCATGGCGCACAGGGTGATCGGCAATATCAATGTCGGATTGATCCTGGGCGCGGGGCAATTCGTCTCCACCTTCGTGATCACGGCGCTGTACGTGCGCTTCGCCGGGCGCGAGCTCGATCCCCGCGCCGCCGCACTGCGCGCCGAACTGGAAGGCGGACAGGCATGAACGTCTTCGCCGGCACAACGAACACCCTCGCCGCCGCCACGGTCGGCAATCCGGCCGCCAATATCGCCATCTTCGCGGTCTTCGTCGCGGTCACCATGGTCGTGGTGGTCCGCGCCAGCCGGAATACCGCCAGCGCCTCGGACTTCTTCACCGGTGGCCGCGGTTTCTCCGGCCCGCAGAACGGCATTGCCATTGCGGGCGACTATCTTTCGGCCGCGAGTTTCCTCGGTATCGCGGGAGCCATCGCCGTCTACGGCTACGACGGCTTCCTCTACTCCATCGGCTTCCTGGTGGCGTGGCTGGTCGCACTGCTACTGGTCGCCGAAATGCTCAGGAACACCGGCAAATTCACCATGGCCGATGTGCTCAGCTTCCGTCTGAAGCAGGGCCCGGTGCGCACCGCCGCGGCCCTGTCCACCCTGACCGTTTCGCTGTTCTACCTGCTGGCCCAGATGGCGGGCGCGGGCGGTCTGGTCGCCCTGCTGCTCGATATCGACAGTCGCGCAGGACAATCCGTGGTCATCGCGGTGGTCGGCCTGCTCATGATCGCCTACGTGCTCATCGGCGGTATGAAGGGCACCACCTGGGTACAGATCATCAAAGCCGTCCTGCTGATCACCGGTGCGGCGTTCATGACCGTCATGGTGCTGGGCAACTTCGGTTTCAATCTCTCCGAGATCCTGGGCTCGGCGCAGCAGCACGTCTCCGAATCCGCGAACAAGGCTGTGGCACATCGCGATGTGCTGGCTCCGGGCGCACAGTACGGCGGCAGTGAAACCTCCAAACTGAACTTCGTCTCCCTCGGCCTGGCACTGGTGCTCGGCACCGCCGGACTCCCGCACGTGCTCATGCGCTTCTACACCGTGCCCACCGCCAAGGAAGCCCGCCGCTCGGTGGTCTGGGCCATCGGCCTGATCGGCGCGTTCTACGTCTTCACCCTGGTGCTCGGCTACGGCGCGGCCGCCATCGTCGGCCCGGACAAGATCCTCGCCGCGGCGGGCGGCCAGAACTCCGCGGCCCCGCTGCTGGCCTTCGAACTCGGCGGTGTGGTGCTGCTCGGCATTATCTCGGCGGTGGCGTTCGCGACCATCCTGGCCGTGGTCGCCGGACTCACCATCACCGCCTCGGCCTCCTTCGCACACGATATCTACGCCGGAGTCATCAAACGCGGTAAAGCCGGTGAGGCCGAACAGGTTCGGGTCTCCCGCATCACCGCCGTGGTGATCGGCCTGATCGCGATCGGCCTCGGCATCCTCGCCAACGGCCAGAACATCGCCTTCCTGGTGGCGCTGGCCTTCGCGGTCGCCGCCGCGGCCAATCTGCCGACCATCCTGTACTCGCTGTTCTGGAAGCGCTTCAACACCACCGGCGCGCTGTTCAGCATGTACGGCGGCCTGATCTCGACGATCGTGCTGATCGTCTTCTCCCCGGCGGTATCCGGTGCGAAGACCGCCATGATCCCGAGCCGCGATTTCGCCTGGTTCCCGCTGTCCAATCCGGGCATCGTATCCATTCCGCTGGCCTTCGTCCTCGGCATTGTCGGCACCTACCTGGGCCGGAATAACGAAGACCCGGCCAAGGCCGCCGAAATGGAGGTCCGCGCCCTCACCGGCGTCGGCGCCGAGCAAGCCGTCGCGCACTGACGACGCTCGATTCGTAAACCCTTACCGCCCTGCCCTTTCGACTGGAGAAAGCACGATGACGAGCACGATCGACCGCGACCACACCGACCGGCTGAGCTACCCGCCCAGCCCCGATTTCGCGGCCGCCGCCAACGCCACTGTGTCCCTCTACGATCGGGCGGCGGCGGACCGCGAGGGCTTCTGGGCCGAACAGGCGCGGCGCCTGCATTGGGCGCGGCCGTGGACCCGCGTACTCGACTGGGATGACGCGCCTTTCGCCAAATGGTTCGTGGGCGGCACGCTGAACGTCGCGTACAACTGCGTCGATCGGCACGTGCTGGCTGGACACGGCGACCAGGTCGCCATCCACTGGGTCGGCGAGCCGGGTGATGCCCGCGCCATCACCTACGCCGACCTGCTGGCCGAAGTCTCCAGAGCGGCAAATCAATTCACCGCTCTGGGACTTCGCGCCGGTGACCGGGTCGCCATCTATATGCCCATGGTTCCCGAGGCGATCGTCACCATGCTGGCCTGCGCGCGACTCGGGCTGGTGCACTCGGTGGTGTTCGCCGGATTCTCGGCGGGCGCACTGGGACAGCGCATCGAGGACGCGCGGGCCCGGCTGGTGGTGACCACCGACGGCCAATGGCGGCGGGGGAGTGCGGCAGCGCTCAAGCCCGCCGTGGATGAAGCCATTGCGGCACAGCCGGATTCGAGCGTCGAGCACGTCCTGGTGGTCAACCGCACCGGCCTGGACACCCCGATGACCGAGGGTCGCGATCTGTGGTGGCACGAGACCGTCGCGCACGCCTCACCCGAGCACGAGCCGGAGTTCTTCGATGCCGAACACCCGCTGTTCATCCTCTACACCTCCGGCACGACGGGTAAGCCCAAGGGCATCCTGCACACCAGCGGCGGTTACCTCACTCAGACCTCGTACACCCACCACGCCGTCTTCGATCACAAGCCCGAGACCGATGTCTACTGGTGCACGGCCGATATCGGCTGGGTGACCGGCCACTCCTACATCGTCTACGGTCCGCTCTCGAACCGCGCCACCCAGATCGTCTACGAGGGCACCCCGAACTTCCCCGATGAGCACCGGCACTGGGAGATCATCGAAAAGTACGGCGTCACCATCTATTACACCGCCCCGACGCTGGTCCGCACCTTCATGAAATGGGGCCGCGAGATCCCCGATGCCCACGATCTGTCCTCACTGCGGCTGCTGGGTTCGGTCGGCGAGCCGATCAACCCGGAGGCGTGGCGCTGGTATCGAGATGTGGTGGGCGCGAACAGTACTCCCATCGTGGACACCTGGTGGCAGACCGAAACCGGCGCGATCATGATCTCGCCGCTGCCCGGCGTCGCCGCCGCGAAACCGGGTGCGGCTATGACTCCGGTCCCGGGTATCTCCGCGAAAGTCGTTGACGAGGAGGGCAACCCGGTCGTCCTCGGCGAGACCGAAGCCAATGGCTATCTGGTCCTGGACCAGCCGTGGCCGTCCATGCTGCGCGGTATCTGGGGCGATAACGACCGCTACCGCGAAACCTATTGGGCCCGTTACGCGGACAAGGGCTGGTACTTCGCCGGTGACGGCGCGAAACTCGACACCGACGGCGACCTGTGGGTCCTGGGCCGAGTCGATGACGTCATGAACGTCTCCGGCCACCGCATCTCCACCGCCGAGGTCGAATCCGCGCTGGTCGGCCATTCGAGTGTCGCCGAAGCCGCCGTGGTCGGCGCGTCCGATGACACCACCGGCCAGGGCATCGTCGCCTTCGTCATCCTCACCGGCGAGGCCGAGAACACCGGCGACGCCCTCATCAAGGAATTGAAAGCCGAAGTGTCCCGGGAGATCTCACCGATCGCCCGCCCCCGTGACGTTCACATCGTTCCGGAACTCCCGAAAACCCGTTCCGGCAAGATCATGCGCCGCCTGCTCCGCGATGTGGCCGAGGGCCGCGAACTGGGTGACACCTCAACCCTGGTCGACCCCAAGGTTTTCGAGGCGATCACCCGTCGCTGACCGTGCTCAGGCAGCCTGCCGATACACCTTCCGTGCCAGCAGAATCATCGGGATCTGCATCGGCAGGCGCAGCAGCACACCGACTTTCAGCGGCAGCGGCTTACTGCTGCGCACCCAATCGCTCGCCATCTTCACATTTCCGGGGAACACGCCGAGGAACAGCAGCGTCGCCAGTAGTCCGCCCAGCCGCCGGGTGCGCGGGACCGCGACGGCGGTGGCCACCGCGATCTCGGCGACCCCGGATCCCAGCGTCCACGCCCGCGCCGATCCGGGCAGCTGGTCCGGAATCAAGGCGTCGAATGGTTTCGGGGCCACGAAATGCAAAGTCCCCATACCGAAGAGAAATGCCGATAGCGCCCGGGCGGTGCCCCGCCCGGGGCGCGATAGTTCTGTGCTCTCGCTCATGACGATGAGCGTACGGTCAAATCGTCCAACAAGATCATGACCTCACCCGCCTGCTTCACGACCTCCACCAGCCGGATCTTCAATCCGAGCAATTCCGCCCCGGTCAGCGCCTCGCGCAATTCCTCCCCGATCCGCTGCCATTCCGGTGCGACGGCAATCCGCCCGAGCAGTACCTCGACACTGTCCTGTCCGGCCCCGGCGATGAACCCGGACACCTCGATCGACGCGTGCGGCGACCGCACATACAGGTCCACTCCGCTCACCTCGCCCGGCAGCGCGACCGCGCGATCCGCCTTGGCCACCAGCTCGATCTCATGCCCGTCGGCGGCCCCGCGCACCAGCACCGCCAGCGCCCGATGATCCTCCCCGCGCACACCATCCGGATAGGCCAGCGGATCCTTGACCGGCGCGCCCTCGGCGAACGTGGTGATATGCGCCTTACTCGCCCCCGCCCCCGCGAGTTCCCACTTCCCGGTGTCCTCGAAGTCGTCCAGCAGCACTTCGTCCGGCATATTCCGATCCCTTCACACGCCCTGCGGTTCTCCCCGCAAACCCTACAAACCCGCCCCCGGCTTTTCCCCCCGAATTCTGGTGGCTGACGAATCGGGACTGGTTACCGTCATACTCAGTACGGATATTCGGTTGTGGGAAGAGGTGAGGGCCGCCGTGGAGGCACAGGATTCGGGGATTCGCCGTATCGGGCTGGTGGAGGATCACGAGTCGGTGGCAATCGGTTTGGCGGCCATGTTGGCCCCCGAGGCCGATCTGGAGTTGGTGATCACCGCGGGCACGGTGGCCGAGTTGTTGTCGGCGAACCCGCGTTTGGACCTGGTGGTATTGGATCTGCGGCTGGCCGACGGATCCTCACCGGACGACAATGTGCGATCCCTGCGCGAACGCGGGATCGAGGTGCTGGTGTTCACCGGGGCGGACAATCCGTTCCTGGTGCGCGAGGCCGCGCGGGCGGGTGTGCTCGGCGTGGTCCGCAAATCCGAGGATGTGCCCACCGTGGTGACCGCGGTACGCCGCGCCGCGCAGGGCGAACAGGTGGTGACCACCGACTGGGCCGCGGCCATCGACGGTGATCCGCAGCTGTCCAATGTCGGATTGAGCCCGCGCCAGCAGCAGGTTCTGCAGCTGTACGCCTCGGGTGAGAAAGCCTCCCGCGTGGCCCGCATGACCGGCCTCTCGGAACAGACCGTCAACGATTACCTCGGCCGAATCCGGCAGAAGTACGCCGACGCGGGCCGCCCGGCCCCGACCAAAACCGATCTGTACAAGCGGGCAGTCGAGGACGGCTGGCTGCCCGTCCCCGAACGACACCCGCGCGCATGACCGCGTCGGGCACGCTGGACACCACGCCCGGAGCACCCTCGATGTCCGCCGTCACCGCGCTCATTCGGCGGGTGCGCGGCGGACTCACGGTGCCGCAGGAGGATCCGGCCACCGCCGCGTACGACCGCATCATGCGGCGGCTCGGCATCTCCATTGGCATCGCCGGAATCATTGTCGGCGGTATGGAATTGCCGGAGATCGCCGAACAGGGCCGGGTCGCCGGAGCCTGGTGGACGATCACCGCAGTGGTGCTGGCCTTCGGCTGGTATCCGGTGATCGCGGTGGTGTCCGCGCTGGCCGGACCGCGCGCGATCCGCATCGTATGCGGTTGCGCGGCAATCAGTTTCCTCTTCGCGTTCGCCACCATCCCCATCGCGCTGGAAACGCATTCGGTGGACGCCACCACGGTGTGGCCGTACCGCGTGACGGCATTGGCCGTGACAGCGGCCGTGCTGGCCTGGCCCGCGCGCTGGGCCGTGACCTATCTGCTGGTGTCCGCGACCTCGGCGGCGCTGGCCTCGGTGTACACCGTCGCCACCGTCACGCCGCTGTCCGTGGTCGAGAACTTCCTGCGCGCAGCCGGTTTGGCGGCCCTGTTCGTCTGGTGCGGTACCGCCGCCACCGGCGCGGCCGCCCGCGTCGACCGCGAATCCGCCATCGCCAGCCGTCGCGCGGCCGCCGCCGCGGCCGCACAGGGCCGGGACCGCGAACGCGCCCGCTTCGCCGCGCTCATTCACGACGCCGTGCTCTCCACCCTGCTGGAGGCCTCACGCGCGGGCACCCAATCCTCGGTACTGCGCCGCCAAGCCGAACGCACCCTGGAACAGCTCGACGAATGCCGCGGCGATGACCGCGATCCCGATCTGCTCGACGCCCGCACCGCCGTGCTGTTCCTGAGAACCGCCGTGCACGAGGTGAATCCGAGCATTCGCTTCGCCACCCGCACCTGGCCCGGCTACGACGATCTGCGCATGCCGGTGCATTCGGCCAGCACCATCGCCGCCGCGCTCACCGAGGCGGTGCGCAACAGCCTGCGGCACGCCCACGTCCCCGGCCGCGATGTCCGCCGCACCGTCACCGCGACGGTCAGCGCGGGCAGCATTCGCATCGCCTTCACCGATGACGGCGCGGGTTTCGACCTGGCCAAGGTCTCCGCCGACCGGCTCGGCATCTCCATGAGCATCCTGGGCCGCATGCGCCAATTGGCGGGCGGTTCGGCCTTCGTGGAATCCGCACCCGGCGAGGGCACCACCGTGACGCTGGTCTGGGGTGGCGATGGTTCCCGTTGAATACCATGCGGCCGAACTGGATTCGCGATTCGGCCTGCGTGATCTGCTAGGTCTGCGCGGTCGCGCGGCATGGCTGTTCCTGCTCATCCTGGAAGCCACCATCGGGCTGTACATGCTGCGCAATTTCGGTGAATCACCGCAGTGGGCAGCGCTTTTCAGCATGGTGATCATTCTCAGCGCCGGTGCGCTGGTCATCGTCATGCCGGTGGATCCGCTACCGCTGCCGGTATCGCTGTACGCGGCGGCCTCCGGTCCGATCGCCACCGCGCTCACCATCATGACCCCGAACTCCGAACGCGCGAATCAATCGGTGTGGTCGGCGTTCGCGGCCTCCTATGTATTGACCGTGCTGGTGCTGCGCGGTCGCGGCCGACTGGCCTGGGTGGGCGTCGCCGGTGTCGCCGGGGTGATCCTGCTGGCCGGACTCGGCGCACAACTCGACTCCCGCACGGTGCTGGGCACGCTCGTGCCGATCGGCACCGTCGCCGCCATCTCGGTGTTCGCGGCCGTCATGCGCCCGATGCAGCGCTCCCTGGTTCTCTTGCGCGAGGACGCCATGATCCGCGCCGCCGCCGAGGCCACCATGGCGGCCTCCGACAGCGAGCGCACCCGCCAACTCGCCCGGCTGGACCGGGTGGCGCGCCCGATACTCGAGCGCATTGCCGACGGTGCCGAACTCACCGCCGCCGAACGCGAGGAATGCCGCCTGCTCGAGGCCGAACTCCGCGACGGTCTGCGCGCTCCGCAGCTGGTCACCGATGAACTCAGCGGGGCCGCACGCGGCGCTCGTTCTCGGGGCGTGGAAGTGGTGCTGTTGGACGACGGTGGTTTCGCGGGCGTTCCCGAATGGGTGCGCAGACGCGTAATCGACGCCGCCACAAGGGAATTGGATGCCGCGAACGCCGGATCGGTAACGGTGCGAGTTCTACCCCTCGGACGCAGCGTGCTCGCCACCGTCCTCGCACACGCCCCGGATCACGACCGCCGCACCGAGATAGATACGGACGGCAAGGTCAGCGTCACCGATTAGCTAGTTGCCGCCGGGCTTGCTTCTCGACTAGTTCGAGGGATCCTTCGGCTCTTTCGGCTCCCGCGGTTCCCTCGGCTCACGCGGCATATCCCAGCGCCCCGGACCGCCCCGCTTCATCTGATCGCGCAGCGCACCCTGCACGGCCGTCGCCATCCACGAGTTCAGCGACTGCCCGCTCTGTGCGGCGGCCTCCTCGGCTCGGGACTTGATCTGCTCCACCAGTCGCAGTGTGACGCGACTGATATCCCCGGTCATCTCCTCGAACGTCGGTTGATGCTCTTCCTCGGCGGATGCGGTCTTGCGCACATCCACGTGTGCGTCGGTGCCGTCGACCGAGACGCGCACGGTGCGATCGCCGACCGACGCGCTCACCTCGCTCGCCAATTCCGACAGCGCCGCGAGCAGAACCAGCCGAGCCGAACTCTCGGTGGCGGCGGCCAGCGCCGCGGCGGTGGACTGTGTCTTCTCATCGCCCAGAGCGGCCGCGGCGATGAGGTTCTCGCGTAGTTGGGCGGTGTACTTGTTCAGATCCATGACACCAGTGTGCTGTCACATCTGACATCATTCAAGGAAACTTCTGACGTCACCCCAAGGTGGGCGATGCGAATCACCGTTATCGCCGGGCCGGTTCGGGTATAACGATGCAAAAGGTGATTCGATGACCGGGTAGCCTTCTGGCTATGACGAACGGTGAATCGACGCGAATCGAGCTGCGCGCGTCCGGCACAGTCGGTGTCGCGATGGTGACCCCCTTTACCGCCGAAGGCAAGCTCGATGTCGATGCCGGGGTGGCGCTCGCCGCACGCCTGGTCGACGGCGGTGTCGATCTGCTCGCGATCTCCGGAACCACCGGCGAATCGCCCACCACCACCGAGTCCGAGAAGTTCGATCTGCTGCACGCCGTGGTCGACGCGGTCGGTGACCGCGCCACCGTTATCGCGGGCGTCGGCACCTACGACACCGCGCACAGCATCGAGCTGGCACGCACCGCGCAGCGCGCGGGCGCGCACGGTTTGCTCGTCGTCACCCCCTATTACTCCCGTCCCACCCAGGACGGCCTGATCGCGCACTTCACCGCGATCGCGGACAGCACCGATCTGCCCGTCACGCTCTACGACATTCCGCCGCGGTCGGTGGTGGCCATCGCGCCCGACACCATTCGCCGCCTCGCCGAACATCCGCGCATCGTCGCGGTGAAGGACGCCAAGGGCGATCTGAACGCCGGCGCGGAACTGATCGCCGAGACCGGACTGGCGTTCTACTCCGGTGACGATGTGCTCAACCTGCCCTGGTTGTCCGTCGGCGCCACCGGATTCATCAGCGTCATCGGGCATCTGGTGCCCGATCGCCTGCGCGCGCTCGCCACCGCTTACGCGGCCGGTGACGTGGTGCGGGCCCGTGAAATCAATGTCAGCCTGATTCCGCTCAACCGGGCCATGGCCCGCCTGGGCGGCGTCGCCATGACCAAGGGCGCCCTGCGGCTGCTCGGGGTCGAGACCGGGGAGCCACGCTTGCCACAAATCATGCCCACATCCGAACAACTCGCAGAACTCGCGGTCGATTTGCGGGCCGCGGGGGTGCTTGCATGAGCAGCCCCGAGGGACGTCGCCCGCGCCGCACCGCCTCCCGCGCCGCGGGAGCCCCGGCCCCCGTGCCGGATAAGCCGGAACCCGTTGCCGCACAGCCGAAAGCGGCCGAGCCCAAGGCCGCTGCCGCGGATAAGCCGGTAGCGCAGGCCGCGCCGGTGGAAGCCGCCGCGGAGACCCGTGGTCGCAACGGCCGCAATGGCACCGCCCGTGGCGCTCGCAACGGCGATACCGCCGAAGCCGCGCCCGCCAAGACCGAGGCCGCCAAGGCCGAGCCCGCCCGCGCGCGCCAGGACGAATCCGCCCCGCGCTCGCGTCAGGGTGAGCGAAATCGCAAGCCCGGCGGCCGTTCCCGCCAGGGCGGCGGCCGTAACGACCGCTCCGACGCGCCCGCCCAGCCGCGCGTCGAACGCCAGAAGCTGAACCCGCCGCCCGCCGCCCCCAAGGGTGGCCTGCGGGTGTTCGCGCTCGGCGGTATCGGCGAAATCGGCCGCAATATGACCGTTTTCGAATACAACGGCAAGCTGCTCATCATCGACTGCGGTGTGCTCTTCCCCGAGGATCAGCAGCCCGGCGTCGACCTGATCCTGCCCGACTTCGGTCCCATCGAGAATCGGATGGACGATATCGAGGCCGTCGTGCTCACCCACGGCCACGAGGATCACATCGGCGCGGTGCCGTTCCTGCTCCGCCTACGCCGCGATATCCCGGTCGTCGGCGCGAAGTTCACCCTCGCGCTGGTGGCGGCCAAATGCCGCGAACATCGCCTGCAGCCCAAGCTGATCGAGATCACCGAGGGCCAGCGCACCCAGCACGGACCGTTCGACTGCGAGTACTTCGCGGTGAACCACTCCATCCCCGATGCGATCGCCGTCGCGATCCGCACGCCCGCCGGTATCGCACTGCACACCGGCGATATCAAGCTGGATCAGCTGCCCCTCGACGGCCGCCTCACCGACCTGGCCGGTTTCTCCCGCCTCGGTGACGAGGGTGTTGACCTGTTCCTGGTCGACTCCACCAATGCCGAGGTCCCCGGATTCGTCACGCCCGAGCGTGAGATCGGCCCCGTGCTGGACAATGTGATCGGCAAGGCCAAGGGCCGAGTCATCGTGGCCTCCTTCGCCTCTCACGTGCACCGCATCCAGCAGGTGGTGGAGGTGGCCCAGCGCTACGACCGCCGCATCTGCTTCGTCGGCCGCTCCATGGTCCGCAATATGCAGATCGCGCAGGACCTCGGCTATCTGGATGTGCCGGACGGTCTCGTGGTCGATATCGATCAGGCCGCGAACCTGCCGGTGCACAAGCTGGTGCTCATCTCCACCGGCTCGCAGGGCGAACCGCTCTCGGCGCTGTCCCGGATGGCGCGCGGCGATCATCGCCAGATCAATATCCGCCCCGACGATCTCGTCGTGCTGGCGTCTTCGCTGATCCCCGGCAACGAGAACGCCGTCTTCACGGTGGTGAACGGCCTGACCCGGATCGGCGCGACCGTCATCACCCAGCAGAACGCCAAAGTCCATGTCTCCGGACATGCTTCGGCCGGTGAGCTGCTGTACCTGTACAACGCTGTCCGCCCGACCAATGCCATGCCCGTGCACGGCGAATGGCGGCATCTGCGCGCCAACGCCGCGCTCGCGGTGGCCACCGGCGTTCCCGAAGAGCGAGTCATGCTCGCCGAGAACGGCGTAGTGGTCGACCTGGTGGACGGTATCGCCACCATCACCGGGCGCGTCCCCGTCGGCCAGGTCTACGTGGACGGCCTGTCTGTCGGTGATGTCGGCGAATCCACCCTCTCGGACCGCCTGGTTCTGGGCGAGGGCGGCTTCATCTCCATCACCGTCGCCGTCGACTCCACCACCGGTAAGGCCGTCAGCGCCCCCGAGGTCACCGGCCGCGGCTTCTCCGACGATCCGGACGCCCTGATCGACGCCCACGAGCTCGTGGAAGCCGAACTCCGCCGGCTGGCCAGCGAAGGCGTCACCGACACCCACCGCATCGCTCAGAGCGTGCGACGGGTGGTCGGCAAGTGGGTGGCGGACAAGTACCGCCGCCGTCCGATGATCGTCCCCACGGTCATGGGCGTCTGACCCGAATAACAAACAGCCACACCGCGAGAGCGCCCGGTAGCACCAGCTATCGGGCGCTCTCGCGTATCCACCGAAGGCACAAACAGATAGATACCTGGATTGAAATATGCGCATCTAGGCATGAGTGTGCGGAATGGCGGGTGCGGCGAACTCGGTTATCGAACCTTGGAACAAAACCGCCCCGACAACATGAGTGTCGGGGCGGGAACCTGGTAAGGCTCTAGTTGTCCTGGCAGGCAGCCGAATCCAGCTTGGCGGCCTTGACGATGCTGCACGCGAAGGCGTGGTCGACCTTCCATTCGTTGCCCTCGGCGACGAACGAGACGGTGGCGTTGTTCACGGGGTTGCCCGCGATGGTGACCTTGGCATCTGCCTTGAGTTTGCCGTCGGCCGGGTCCGGAACGTTGGTGATCTCGACCTTGACGTCGTTCTTCTTTGCGGCGTCGACGAGCTTGGCGACCAATTGCGGGTCCTGGCCCGCGTTTTCGATCCAGTCGATCTTGGTCTTGGCGTCGATGGACGGGTCGAACGCCTTGGTGATCTTGTCGTTCAGTTCGGCGACCGTCGGCTTGGGCAGGTTCGGCGCGGGAGTGGTCGACGGCGGCGCGCCGGTCTCCTTGGTGTCGTCGGTGCTGCCCTGGAAATTATTGGTGGGTGCGGACGCGCTCGTGGTGGTCGCGCTATCCGATTTGGTCTCGCTGGTGCTGCAGGCGACCAGTCCGAAGGCGGAGGCGGCCAGCGCCACGGCGGCGGTGGCGCGGAAGATGCTGTGCTTCAACGAATTTTCTCCCCTGAACGGATATTAGAGCTGGTAGCCGGTGGTGCAGTTCCAGTGGATGATGGTGGCGTCGGAGCTGTTCCGAGTGAGCGCCTGGGTGCGGGCCGCCGAACGCGAGTACGCCGCACCGTAGGTGTACAGCCCCGCGCGGCGGGAGTAGGCAACCGCACCGCAACCGTTTCCGAAGCTGGCGACGACACGGCAGTCGTCGAACGTGCACGAGTTCATCGCACCGCCCTGCGCGGCGGCGCGATCCGGATAGTCATAGGAGTAGCCGATGCGGCCGGTGGACGGCGACAGCGCGATCGCGCCGAAGTTGTCCGTATATGCCCCGGCCGGAGCCGCCAAGCTCACCAGCAGTGAGCCCGCGGCCGCGACCATCACGGCGGCGCCACTGACGATCTTTTTCAAGGTGTTGCCCCTTCGTATGCAGTGGATCCATTCCCCGATGGACCGAGTGATCAAGCTACCGACCCGGATTCGCCGACGCCAACCCGGAACCGGCTCGGCGGCGGCATATCCCACCGCCCCATCCGGGATCGGATCGGGCGGCGCGTAAATGATCAAGGGATGACCTTATGGCGGACCGGGTGCCCGGCTCGAGCTGCCGAACCGTCCAGCAATTGAGGCGCAACTCAACCGACGCGATCACGTGACCCGGGGGAGTGCGGCCGCGCGATCCGGGGGAGCGCCCAGCGGCGTGCGAGCGCCTCGTTCAGCGACCCCGCCACCTGTGCATGCGCATCATGCATCGGCTCCACCATCCGGTTAGTGTGGCCTTATGAGTATGGCCCAACGGGAGCGCCAGGCACTGGTGCAAACCATGTCCGCCGCCGGTCCGGACGCGCCCACCCTGTGCGGCACCTGGACGGTGCGAGATCTGGCCGCGCACTTGATCGTTCGCGAACGCCGCCCCGACGCCGCCCCGGGCATCATGCTGAAGCCCTTCGCGCCCTATCTGGAGCGGGTACAGGACAAGGTCGCCGAACGGCCGTTCCCGCAGCTGCTCGAAGAGATCGCCGGTGGCCCGCCGTGGTTCCTGCGACCGGTCGATTCCCTGATGAACCTCACCGAGATGTACGTCCACCACGAGGACGTGCGCCGCGCCGAACCCGGCTGGGAACCGCGCGAACTCTCCACCGCCGATGAGGACCGGCTCTGGAAAGTGCTGACCGGCTTGTCGCGCATGGCCTATCGCAAATCGGCGGTTACCGTCGCGCTCACCACACCCGACGGCCGGCGCACGGTTGCGCACCAGGTCGGCGATCGCACCGTCGTACTCGCCGGAAAACCCTCCGAACTGCTGTTCCACGCCTTCGGCCGCAATGCCGTGCGGCTGGAGGCCACCGGCGATCCCGCCGATGTGGAAGCCGTCTACGCGCTCGACCGCAGCGTCTGACCATTCCGGTATGCGGGACGGTCCGCCCGCGCCGGTGGCAGCGTGACCACCGATCATGAAACGATCACGCGTCGGCCGGTAGTTTCTGTGCTCGGCAGCGGCCCGTGGTGTGATGAGGTGGTAGGCAATGTCTTGGCAACTGGCGGTTCTCGGGCCGGTCGAGCTGACGACGGAGGGCGTCCCCGCCACACCCATGCCACCCAAGCAGCAGGCCGCGCTCGTCATGCTCGCCTTCGCGCGCGGGCGCACCGTATCGATCGAGGAACTCGCCGACGGGATCTGGGGCATCGATCGTCCCTCCTCCGCGGTAGGCGCGCTGCGCAATTACGCCTGGGCGCTGCGCAAGCAGCTGGCGGCGCGGCCGGAGACGGTGCGATTGTTCTCGGAGTCGCGCGGCTACCGCCTGGAGGGTCCGCTCGAACTCGATATCGATGGCATCGACGGTTGCCGCGCCGAGGCCGAACAGGCCCGCGCGGACGGACATTTGGAGCGGGCGGACGCCATCCTGCGGGCGCAGCTGCGGCTGTGGCGCGGTGATCCGCTCGCCGGTGTGCCCGGACCGTGGGCCGGTGCCGAACGCGCCCGATTACGTCGTTTACAGCGGGTGCTGCGTGAGGATCTCATCGATATCACCGTGCGGCGCGGGGACTATTCGCGTGCCCTGGCCGATCTGGAAGCCCTGATCACCGTCGACCCGCACAGTGAGAGATTGCGCGGGCTCATGATGACCGCGCTGTACCGGGCCGGGCGGCGTACCGAGGCGCTGGGCGAATATCAGCGCATCCGGCGGCTGCTGGTCGCCGAACAGGGCATCGAACCCGGTCCCGCGCTGCTGGAACTGCATCGCCAGATCCTGTCCGACGAAGTGCCCGGCGATGGGTCCGCGGTGGCGGCGCAGCCGAAACCCGCGCAATTGCCGCCGGACACAGCCGATTTCACCGGACGTCAGGAATTGGCGCGCGAACTGTGCGGTGTACTGGCCGACAGCATCACCCCGATCGTGGCCATCTCGGGCATGGGCGGAGTCGGCAAGACGGCGCTGGCATTGCATGTGGCACACCGGATTCGGGATCGATATCCGGACGGGCAGCTGTATGTCGATCTGCACGGCGCGGGCGCGGATCCGGCCGAACCCGAACAGGTGCTGGGCGCACTGCTGCGCGGATTGAATGTGCCGCCGCGCGATGTACCCGCCGGGGCGGCCGAGCGGGCGGCCCTGTTCCGATCCGCCGTGAGCGGGCGTCGCATGCTGCTCGTACTCGACAATGCCTGTGACGCGGCGCAAATCGCGCCGCTGCTACCCGGCGAGCCCGGATGCGCGGTCCTGGTGACGGCCCGGCGGCCCATGACCGCTCTGCCCGGTGTGCGCTCGGCCGCGCTGAAGGTACTCGAAACCGATGAGGCCGCAGCGCTTTTCACGCGAATAGTCGGCCCCGCCCGGGTCAACGCCGAACCCGAATCCACCCGCCGCATTGTCGAACTGTGCGGGCGGCTGCCCATGGCGGTGCGCATCGTGGCGGCTCGGGTCGCGGCCCGCCCGCAATGGACCATCGTCTCCGAGGCCGACCGGCTGGCCGCGGAACGCCATGACCTGGATCGCTTCCGCGCCGGGGATCTGGCGCTGACCGCGGCTTTCCGTGCCGGATACGAACAGCTCCCGGTCGAGGCCGCGCGCGCCTTCCGGCTGCTGGCCGTCGCCGAACTCCCGGATCTGCCGCTGGCCGCCACCGCGGCGGTGCTGGACACCATCGAACCGCTCGCCGAGGATCTGTGCGAGGAGCTCGTCGATCGCGGCATGCTCGAGACGGTGGGCCGGGGCCGCTATCACTATCACGATCTGATGCGCCTGTTCGCGGCCGGTTGTCAGCAGGCCGAACCGATCGTATGCCCGGAACGGCGCGTTCTCGTGGACCCCGTCGAGCGGCTGCTCGACTACTACCTGGCCACCATGAAAACCGTGCTGCGCGTGCGACATCCGGGTGTTCGGCTGGGTTTGGCCGCTACCGCGCATCCGGGCACCCGGCTGGCGGATCTCGATTCCACCCGCGATTTCATGAATGTGGAGCGGCGGAATCTGGTCGCGCTGTACCGGCTGGCGGCGGTGGGCACCCGGCGGCATCGGCTGCTGGCCGCGGATCTCGCGCTCGCGGTGTCCGGCACCATGCTCGCCAGCGATGCCACGGTCGATATCGAGAAGGCGCTGGAGGAATTGATCCGCGCCTGTGAATCCGACGGTAATTCGTTGTCCGCCAATCGCGCTCGCCTGGCCCTGGTATTCGTGGTCGTTTCCGAGCTCGGTGAACCCGAGCGGGCCGCGGACCATGTGGACCGGCTGCTGGAGGATGTGAATACCGAGGTCGAACCCTGGGTCGCGGGCTCCACGCATATCTTCGCGGGCGCGCTCGGCATGCATCACCACGACCCGGTCCGCGCCGCAACGCATTTCGCCGCCGCCCTGCGCCTGTACCGCTGCGGCGCGAGCCCGGAATGCGTCCGGGTGGCGTATTCCCTGCTCGCCCAGGCGCATTCGGCGGCGGGCCGGGACCGCGATTCGCTCGCGGCCGCCGCCCGCGCCGTGGTCGGCGACACTCGTCCCGGCACCCGCCGAAATGTCATGTGGGCCTTGACCGAAGCGGCCTGCGTGCTCAGCGGCCAGGGGGAAGCCGAACTCGGCGCCCGCCTGTTCGACGCCGCCCTGCGCACCGCCCGCCGCGGCGGCTCGACCCGCTTCGAATCCACCGTGCACTCCCGCGCCGCCGTCGCCCACCTGTCCGCCGGTCGCCTCCCGCAGGCGGCCGAACACGCCGAACGCGCCGAAGCCACCCGCGACTCCTCCCGCCCCGGCGTCCTGCACACCTACAACCTCTACAACCTGCTGGTCCGCTATACGGCCCTGCGCCGCATGGGCCGCAATGTCGACGCCGCCGAGTGCTACCGCACCGCCACCACCCAAATCCCCGACTTCGACCAGGCCCTGATCCGCTGGGGCGCCCTCGTCGACCCCACACCGCACTCGGGCCGCCCCGAGCCGGTCTCCGTCGGCGGCTGAGGCGGCGTCGTCTCCCGGTGCGGTAGCAGGTGGCCGACACGCCGTTTTTCGCACTGTCCGCGTGACACCGCTCGATTCCGGTCTCGGGTGCGGGAGCATGTGATGGGCGGTGTTCGCGGACTTCGGCGGCGATAGGCGTTGCCTATCCCACAGGGCTGTTGTGGGTGGGCCGGGTGTTGCGGATGGTCCGGGTGGGGCGTTTGCGGCTAGCCTGGGGGTCATGCCAGGTAAGTCCCGCGGTGCCGCAACGTCACGTTCGCGAGCGGGATCGACGCGGGGGCAGACTCCTGCACGGTCCCGGGCGCGTACTCCGCGTGCCGCCGCGGGCGGTCGCACCGCTAGCGCCGGTCGCACTCGAAGCCCCAAACGTCCGGCCGCCGCGCGCAGGCCCGCGCCGCGGCGCAGGTCCGATACCGCGCCGTTGGCGGTGGTCACGCGGGCGGTGAACAACGGCTGGAACATGCTGGCGCGCGGGCTCGGCGCGAGCACCCGGGCGATGAGCCGGGCCGGGGAGATCGAGCACGGGCATCGGCGCGACGGAATCGCGCTGGGGCTGGTGGCATTCGGCATCGTGATCGCGGTGGCGGTGTGGTTGTCCGCGGGCGGCCCGGTCGGGCGCGGGGTGGATACCGCGATTCGCTGGATCGCCGGATCCGCCTCGGCGGCACTGCCGTTCGTGGCCATCGGCATCGCGGTGCTTCTCATGCGCACCGAACCGCATCCGGAGATCCGGCCGCGCCTGGTGCTGGGCGGGCTGCTCACCGGACTGCCGATACTGGGTATTTGGCATCTGGCGGCGGGTTCGCCCACCGATATGCACGGTCGCGCGCACGGTGCGGGATTCGTCGGCTATGTCATCGGCGGCCCGCTCAGCGACGGGCTCAGCGCGTTCCTGGCGGTGCCATTGCTGATGCTGGCCATAGGATTCGGTCTGCTGCTGCTGACCGGCACCACGGTGCGTGAGGTGCCCGAGGCGCTGCGCGAGATCTTCGGCACCGGCAGCCGCGGCGATGAATACGAGAGCTACTCCGATGAACCCGGTCTCTACGATCCGGCCAATTACGACGAGGACGGTTTCCCGCGCCACGAGGGCGTGAAATCCCGCCGTCGCGGTCGCACCCCGTCGGAGAACTATCCGCCCGACGAATTCGGCGGTTCGGACGCGGCCACCGAGATCATCGGCGAACCGCCGCTGCAGGACGCCAAGGAGATCGCGGCCGAGGAGCCGCCGAAACCCAAGGCGCGCAAGGCCCCCAAGGTCGTCGATCAGACCCCGCCGCCCCCGCCGCCGCAGCAGCTGGAATTCGTCACCGAGCGGGAGGTGGACGGCGATTACAATCTGCCGCCGCTGACCCTGCTCACCGATGGCGAACCGCCCAAGAAGCGCAGCGCCGCCAACGAATCCATGATCGAGGCCATCACCGAGGTGCTGGTCCAGTTCAAAATCGACGCGGCCGTCACGGGTTTCGTGCGCGGCCCGACCGTCACTCGCTACGAGGTCGAGCTCGGCCCGGGCGTGAAGGTCGAGAAGATCACCGCGCTGGCCCGCAATATCGCCTATGCGGTGGCGACGGAGAATGTGCGCCTGCTCGCACCTATCCCGGGCAAATCCGCGGTCGGCATCGAAGTGCCCAATGCCGATAGGGAATTGGTGCGCCTGGCCGATGTGCTCAAGGCCCCGTCGACTCGAAACGATCACCATCCCTTGGTGATCGGCCTCGGTAAGAACATCGAGGGCGAATACCTCTCGGCGAACCTGGCCAAGATGCCGCATCTGCTGGTCGCCGGTTCCACCGGTTCGGGTAAGTCGAGTTTCGTGAATTCCATGCTGATCTCACTGCTGCACCGGGCCACCCCCGATGAGGTCCGCATGATTCTCATCGACCCCAAAATGGTGGAACTCACGCCGTATGAAGGCATTCCGCATCTGATCACCCCCATCATCACCCAGCCCAAGAAGGCCGCCGCGGCGCTGGCCTGGCTGGTGGAGGAGATGGAACAGCGGTATCAGGATATGCAGGCCAACAAGGTCCGCCATATCGACGATTTCAACCGCAAGGTGAAATCGGGCCAGATCACTGCACCGCTGGGCAGTGAACGCGTCTACCGCCCGTACCCGTACATCCTGGCCATCGTCGACGAGCTCGCCGACCTCATGATGACCGCGCCGCGCGATGTGGAAGACGCCATCGTCCGCATCACCCAGAAGGCTCGTGCGGCGGGCATTCACCTGGTGCTCGCGACCCAGCGCCCCTCGGTGGACGTGGTCACCGGCCTGATCAAGACCAATGTCCCGTCCCGATTGGCCTTCGCCACCTCGTCATTGACGGACTCGCGAGTCATCCTCGACCAGCCGGGTGCGGAGAAGCTGATCGGTATGGGTGACGGCCTGTTCCTGCCCATGGGCGCGAGCAAGCCGACCCGTCTGCAGGGCGCGTTCATCTCCGACGAGGAAATCCAGGCCGTCGTCGATTTCGCCAAAACCCAGGCCGAACCCGAATATCAGGAAGGCATCACCGCCGCCAAGACCGGTGAGAAGAAGGATGTCGACCCCGATATCGGCGACGACCTCGACCTGCTGCTGCAGGCCATCGAATTGGTTGTCACCTCGCAATTCGGCTCCACCTCGATGCTGCAGCGCAAACTCCGCGTCGGCTTCGCCAAGGCGGGCCGCCTGATGGATCTGATGGAGACCCGGGAAGTGGTGGGACCCTCCGAGGGTTCCAAGGCCCGCGATGTCCTCGTCAAGCCCGATGAATTGGACGGGTTGCTGTGGACCATCCGCGGTGGTGGTGGTGAGCCCCCGGAAACCGGAGACTCCGATAGCTGATTCACCCCGAGTACCGAGCTGAAGCGCCAGGATTCGAACCTGAACCGGCGGAACCAGAATCCGCCATGCTGCCGATTACACCACGCTTCATTGAAATATGGAGTGCCCGGGAGGAATTGAACCTCCAGCCTTCTCGTTCGTAGCGAGACGCTCTGTCCGTTTGAGCTACGGGCACCTGCCCCGCACGGATGTCCGCATTGACATCTACTCGCCATCGAGGTGTGCGGGTGTAAGTGTTCGGGAATGAAAAAGGGCCGCTCCGTGGCTGATTCGCCAGAGCGGCCCTGCGGGTCTACCGGTAGACCTAGGGACCGCTGCGAATACGGCGGCGGAGCGATTGTCCGAACATGTTCTCCGCCTTCCCTTTTCTCGTATCGGATCGTTGTATCGAAGGTAGCAGCCGGTCGCCGCAGGCGAAACCGAATTACCGGCCCGGTGGCGGCCCGGGGCCTCGCTGTGCCGGGACCAGGCGTTTAACCGGTTGCGGGTGCCTGAGACAATCGGTGCGGTCGCTCAGGGTGGGCGGCGTGGGGGTGGGCATGATGAGTGATGTGACCGAGTGGGAAGCGCGCGGTGACAGCGGTCCGGTGTGGTCTCGGCCGTGGTTTCTCAATACTCTGTCGCTGGCGACTTTCGTCGCGCTGGTGATCTTCCAGTATCGGTGGTGGCATGATCACGGCCGCCCGCTCGCATGGGTACTGCTGCCGCTCACGCCATTCCTGGCTTTCCTGCCGTCCGGAATTATCGTGAAATCGTTCCGCAAGCGGTGGACGGCGCGGTGGGCGGGAGAGAACGGCTTCGAATACCGGCGTTCCTCCGAGTGGCCGGTGCCGACCTGGGATTTTCCGCCGTTCAATATCGGCCGGGCGCGACGCTATCGGATCCGGGACACCATGCGGGGGCGGGTCGGAGACTATCCGGCGATCTTCTTCCATCTGACCTGGCTGCACAACAATCGAATCAATGTCAGCACCCACTATCGGAACGTCTTCGTGCTGACGCTGCCCGCGGCACTGCCCAGACTGACCCTCGGGGTGACGCTGGATATGACCACCGGTGCTCGAGTGGAGTTCGAATCGGCGGACTTCAACGACAAGTTCTCGGTGTATTCCGCGAATCCGGGGTTCGCGCACGCGGTGCTCACGCCGCGCACGATCGGCGAACTGCTGGACATCGCCGGGCGGCACGGCGGCGCGGTCATGCTGACCAAATTCGAAATCGTCGGAAACCTGTTGGTCGGTACCACCACCCTGGGCAATCGGCCCCGTGAGATCGGGGCGGTCTTCGACGCGATGCGCGTAATCGCCGATGGCATCCCACGATTCGTCTGGACCGATTACGGATCCCCCGCTGAAAGGGAACACGCATGACCCTCATCGTCGTCGTGCTCATCGTCATCGCACTGGTGGCGATGCTGTGGTACTTCGCCGCGTACAACGATTTCGTTCGATTGCGGAATCTGGTTGCCGAATCCTGGCGGCAGGTCGATGTCGAACTACAGCGCCGTCACGAGCTGGTGCCGAATCTGGTGGCAACGGTCGAACGCGCCGCCGAATTCGAGCGTGGAACCCTGGAAGCCGTGGTCTCGGCGCGCGACAGTGCGCGCGCACTCGCCGCCGACCCGGTCGAAACCCACGGTGAGATCACCGGTGTCGCGACCGCCGAAAACGCCCTCACCTCGGCGCTGTCACATTTGTCGGCGCTCGCCGAACAGTATCCCGACCTCGGATCGGTCAAGAACTACGCGGCACTGCAACGCGAACTGAGCGATGTCGAGGATCGAATCGCCGCGGCCCGGCGCCTCTACAACGCGAACGTCCGCGCTCTGAACACGAAAATCGAATCGATCCCCGCCTCGATGGTGGCCAGGCGCCATCATGTGTCGCCCGCGCAGTATTTCGATATCAGCACCCCCGAAGCTCGCGCGGGCGTCCGGGTGGATCGGCTGTTCCGGAATCAGCCGGATCGGTAGGGCTCCGAAATTCGGTCGCGCGCGGCCGCGCGGTGAGCGCTACTTCAGCACGAATTGAATTGCGCTGTCGATGATTTCGGCACGAGACCCGGTGTCGTGTTCGGCGGTGATCAGATAGTTGGCGATCACCAGTGAGAACGCGAGCATGGCCCGGGCCTCGACCTCGCGCGGATCGTCGCTGATCGTGCCGATCAGATCGCGCAGGTATTCCATGCGCTCGTTATCGACGCGCCGCAGCCGGTCGGCGACGGCGGGATCGCGCCGCGCCCATTCGCGGACCGCGAGATCGATGGGTAGCAGTCTGGGGGAGAAGGTGAGCGCACCGGCCTTGCGCACCTTGGCTTTGGCGTCCCCGCCCTCGCGTTCGACGCGCTCGCGCACCTCGTCGACGGTGCGAAGTTCCCAGCTGTCGAGCACGGCGTCGAGCAATTCCTGGCGGCTCGCGAACTGCCGGTAGAACCCGCCCCGGGTAACGCCGAGCCGGGCGGCGAGCGTTTCGACCCGGATGGCCTCGGCACCCGCCTCGGCCAGGATCGCCAGGGCGGCGTCGATCCAGGCTTGTCTGGGTGTGCGCACCGGTGGGGCCATCGATGTCAACCAATCAGTAGTCGGTGCTGTTGATTCAATCATCCGCGATAGATACAGTACTGTTCTGTATCTATCGATGGCGGACGACATGCCGCCACCGACGACACTGATCGATAGGGAATCCACATGACGCACCGTGACTCGAACAAGCGGTATGCCGACACCGAACCGCTGACCGTCGAGGAGGTGAGCCTCGATGCCGACACGCTCGCCCTCACCACCCTGACCGGCTTCGGGCATTACGACGCGCACCTGTTGCGCACCAGCGCATCCGGAACGCGTCCGGCCGAACAGTGGGCTCGGGAGATTCTGGAGGAGGTGGCCCCGGACGTCGCGACGGCGCTTCAGCGGGGCTGGCGGAGGATCGCGCTCCAGCTCGCCCCCGTCGGCTCCGAGGGGACGATCGCGGGCTGGCGCATCGCGTACTCCGCACCCGAATACCTGCTGCTGCAAGCGGAATCCACCCGTGGCTTCGAAGGTCAGCTGCTCTTCCGCCGCGATGACACCGGCGTGCTGCTGGCGACTTTCGTCCGATTCATCGATCCGGCCGCCCGGGCGATCTGGGAGCGCGTCCTGCCCAACCATCTCGAGTTCGTGCGCTCGTTGCTCACCGCGCGGGCCCGGCGGCTCGCGCCCACCGTCTGACCGTCACCGAAACAGCTTCACGCACAAAGGATCTCGAACAATGACCACCGCGTATCATATTGTCGCCATCGTCGCCGCGCTCTGGATCGGCTTCTCCGGGTTCTCCCTGTTCACCCGGAAGCAGTTCGTCATCGAACCGCTCGAACAGTACGGCGTCCCCGCGCCCTGGTGGAATTGGTTGGCGCTGGCCAAATCCGCGGGCGCGCTCGGCCTGATCGTCGGCTTCTTCCTCCCGCCGATCGGTATCGCGGCCGCGCTCTGCCTCATCCTCTATTTCCTGCTGGCGTCGGCGACCTCGATCCGTGCCGGTCACGCGGGATCGGCCATCTTCCCGGTGCTGTATCTGGTGCCCGCCGCCGCGACCGTCGCCCTGCAATCGGTCGCGTGACACCGGCTCGATCCGGTACGACAGCGCATCCGGCGGAACTGCTTTCGGGCGACGGGCGAATTCTCGCTCCGGAGCACCGGCCGGGTGCGGTACTGTCCTGGCCGTCGACCATGTGAGCGGTTGAGGGAGGGGCGTTGGGCACCGATCAGACTCTGCTGCACCGGTTCGTGATCTCGCAGTTGACGGCCATGGGGTTGGATCGAGCACACCTGATCCGGGAATCCGGGGTGCCGAGCTGGACACTGACCGGTAATGGCGTGCACGTGCCCAGTGAAACCTTCTGGCGGCTATGGGAAGTCGGGGCGCGGGCGCTCGGGGATCCGGATGTGGCGCTGCGGGTGGCGAGCCGGTACGAGCTCAAGGCGACTCGGCTGTACGACTATCTGTTCACCAGTGCCCCGACGCTGCGCGCGGGATTGGCGACGTGCGGGCCGTATGTCAGTGCCGTCACCACCAACCACCGGTTCGACCTGGTCGACGGTGCGGGTGGTCCGGCGTTGCGGCTCGATATGGTCGACGGTGGTGACGCGACGCGGGATTACACCCAGCTGTGGGGTTTGACCGCGGTGCTGACCCGAGCGCGCCGCGTCGTCGACGCTCCGCTGGATCCGATTCGGGTCTCGCTGCGACGGCCCGCGCCGCGCCGGATCGAGGTGTACCGCGAGGTATTCGGTTCCGCCATCATCGAATTCGGCGCTGACACCGATGCCATGACATTCCGCGCGTCCGATCTGGATATGCCGCTCACCAGTGCGGATCCGGTGCTCGCGGCCGTGCTGAAACCGCTGGCGGAGGCGTTGCCGCCGCCCCCGCCACTGGAATCGGCGTGGCCCGAACGGGTTGCGGTCGCGGTGGCCGAGGCACTCGACGCGGGCGATATCTCACTGGAAAGGGTGGCGCGCAGTCTGGCTACCAGTCCGCGCACGCTGCAACGCCGTCTCGCCGAAGCGGGTACGACCTGGCGGCGGGAACTGGACCGGGCGCGCTCGGCCCGGTTGGCCGCAGCCTCGATCGGCGGTCCGGTGAGCCGGGGCAGACAGGCGCAGTTGCTCGGCTACTCCGATTCCGCGTCCATGCGCCGGGCGGCTCTGCGCTGGGCGGTGGTCACCCGTTCGCATCCGCCCGCGCCATAAGGGATTCCGTCAAGCCTTCAGATAGCTGGCGGCGATATTCCAGAACAGCGACCGTTCCATTTCCGAGAAGTCCCAGCCTTCGGTGATCGCGTGCGAGGTGGCGACGATGCCCGGTACGTCGAAATCGTCCCGGGTCGCGGTGCCTTTGGCTTCCAACGCCTCGATCACATAGGCGGTGGCGCGTTCTCGGGAATGTTGCACGACGTCTCCTCACGGGCAGTTCGATGGGGATGTCCGCTCTGGATCAGATCGGCAGCCGATGGCGTTCGGGATGTCGAACGCATACCCGCACCATGGGTGTGGTGCGGGTATCCAGTGTTGCCTCGTAGTCGCTGCCGGACCAGTGCGGAACGCGCCAGGATCGGGCAAACGCGCCAACCCGGTGGAATGGTCAGCCCGCGGCCCGCGCCACCAGCTCACCGATACGAGCTTCGTCCTCGGCGGTCAGGGCAGTCAATGCGTAAGCCACCGGCCATACGGTGCCGTCATCGAGCTGCGCCGGATCGCTGAAACCGAGTGTGGCGTAGCGGGACTTGAATTTCGCGGCGCACTGGAAATGCACCACGATCTTCCCGTCGCGGGCGTAGGCGGGCATGCCGTACCAGAGCTTCGGGGTGAGCTCGGGGGCATTGGCTTTGACGATGGCGTGAATACGCTCGCCGAGAACGCGATCGGACTCGTCCATCTCGGCGATCTTGGCGAGCACATCGCGCTCACCATCGGCCTTGGCGTTCTTCGGATTGCGGCGCGCGGTCGTCTTCAGTTCCTGCGCATGGGCTTTCATGGCGGCCCGCTCATCGGCGGAGAAGGAGACGGCGGACTTCGTGGTGGTGGTCATGTGCTTGTCCTTACGTGAAAGAGATGAAAGTGGCTGGTGCGAGCGGGTTTCAGCGGTCCTGGATGAGGCCGAGCACATTGCCGTCGGTATCGACGACGGTGGCGACCAGGCGGCCGCCGCCGACCTCGTTGGCGGCCTCCCGCACGGTGGCTCCGGCCGCGGTCATTTCGGCGATCTTGGCCTCGATATCCGGGACGTGCCAATAGGAGACGGGATTGGTGAGCTGCTGCTTCCCGTTGTCCGGGACGAGGCCGATGTGCTGGCCTTCGGCGTCGAATCCGACGTAGTAGGGGGAGTCGGTCTGCGGGGCGACACCCAGCAGGGCGGTGTAGACGGCCTTGGCGGCGGCCAGATCGGTGACCGGATGCAGTACGGTCCTGATGCCCAGGGTGGTGGTCATTTCGCTCCTGACGTGGGGATTCTCGGTGCCGGTGTGTTGTGCTCCGGACGTGATTAAAGCTTCGCTCGTGGAGGGGGTGAGCCACATCCGTGCTCACCACGGAATCCACCACTGAGTGCCGATTCGGTGCTCCGTACCGAGCCGGCCGAACGGTCTCGATGCGGCCCGGGTACGGCAGAATGGGGCGCATGGTTGCGACAGTGGACATCTCGGCGCGGGAAGCCGAGGTGCTCGCGCTGGTCGGGGAGCACCTCAGCAATGCGGAAATCGGCGCGCGCCTGTTCATCTCGGTGCGGACGGTCGAAAGCCACGTCTCCTCGCTGCTGCGCAAGCTCGAGGTAGCCGATCGGCGGGCGCTCGCCCAGCACGCCGCCCACTCCGCACCGGCTGATCGCCCGCAACCCGCCGCCCCGGTGCTGCCGACCCCGCTGACCTCGTTCATCGGCCGCGCCGGGGAGCGAGCCGAACTCACCGAACTGCTGAAGTCCCAGCGTCAGGTGACCGCCGTGGGTCCGGGCGGCGTCGGCAAGACCCGGCTCGCGCTCACCGTCGCCGCCGAACTCGCCGATGAATTCCCGGACGGCGTGTGGTTCGTCGATCTGGTGCCCATCACCAGCCCGGATATCTGCGTGGTCGCCGGAACCGCCGCGCTCGCACTGGGACTCGGCGAACAGCCCGGCCGCGCCATGGACGAATCCGTACTGGCGGCGCTCGCCGATCGCAATGCCCTACTGGTGCTGGACAATTGCGAACACGTGCGGGACGGGGTCGCGCCCTTCATCGAACGGCTGCTCGCGAGCTGCCCCGGCGTGACGGTGCTGGCCACCAGTCGCGCCCGGCTCATGGTGCCCTTCGAACGCGTCTACACCGTGCCGCCGATGTCGCTGGCGGGCGCGGGCGAATCCGATGCGGTCGAGTTGTTCATGGATCGTGCGGCGGCGGGCGGCTGGCCACCGAATCAGGCATTGCGCGAACAGGTTTCCGCGTTCGTCGAGCGCCTGGACGGTGTGGCGCTCGCCATCGAACTGGCCGCCGCGCGCTGGACCACGCTCGGCCTGGACGGTCTCGGCGAGGGTCTGTCGGATCAGCTGCGCATGCTCGCGGGTGGCGCGCGCGCCGATGACCGGCATCGCTCGGTGCGCGCGGCTCTGGATTGGAGTCACGCGCTGCTCGAGCCCGCCGACCGAGTCCTGTTGCGCCGCATAGCGGTCTTCATGAAGTCGTTCACCATCGCGGCGGCCGCACAGGTCACCGGATCCGAGAAGGGTTCGGTCGCAACCGGATTGGCGCGCCTGGTGGAGCAGAGTCTGCTCATGGTCATCCCGACCGCCACCGGCACCGAATACCGCGCGCTGGAGACCATCCGCCAGTACGGCCTGGAACAGCTCACCGACGCGGGCGAACTCGATGACGCCCGCGCCCGCCACCTCGCCTGGTGCCTCACCGAAGCCACGAACCTGGCTGTGGCGCAACCCGATTGGCGTCCCCGTTTCGACGCGGCCGCCGATGACCTGCGAGTGGCTCTGGCCTGGGTCTGCGAACAGCCCGCTCGTCGCGCCGACGCCTACCGCCTGACCCGCGACTTCGCGAACCTCGCCTTCACCCGCCACCTCACCGGCGAATCCCAATGGCGCTACGAACAAGCCGCCGCTTTCGCCGACAACCCGGCCGACGCGGCCGCCCTCCTCCGCCAAGCCGCCGCGGCCGCGGGTTGCCAACTCAGCGGCGACAATATGTACCGCCTGCACCGCGCCGCCGCCGTCGCCGCCCAGCAGGCGGACGACCCCGCCGGTGCCGCCGCCGACCTGGCCACCGCCGCCACCAGCGCCTACCGCTTCTGGAATACCTTCCAGCAGCACCCGCCCCGCGATGAACCGATCGCTCTGCTCGCCGAGGCGCGAGACCTCGCCTCCGGCCATCCATCCGCCCAGGCCGCCATAGCTCTTGCCGAGGCCGCAGTCCTCGCCAATGCCTTCGGCGCACCGGATGCACTGCCCGGCAGTCTCTCGACGGTGCCGAATACGTTGTCCAGCAGTACTCCCGGAACATCTGACGCGGACCGGCGCGCCGCGGACTTCCGCGATGCCCCTGCGGCGTCGAACGACCTGACCGGCGAGGTTCTCGGCACCGAGTCCGACTCCGTTCCGGAGGTGCTGCGGCGCGCCGAGCGGGCGGTCGAGTTCGCGCACCGTACCGGCGATCCGCTGGCCGAATCCGCGGCCCTGGACGCGCTCACCGGTGCGCAGAGTCGGGTTGGTGACGCGTTGGCGGCATCGGCCACGGCGCGTCGCCGCGTCGCGATGCTGGCATCCGCGCCGAGTACGCCGGACGGTACGCACGAGTTGATCGAGGCGCTCGGCCAGGCCGCCGAAACCGGTGTGGGCGTGGGGGATCTGCGCGGTGCGCGGCGGGCGGCCCGCCGCCTGGCCGATCATCCGATGCTGGCCGAGGTGGGGCACCGGGCTACCGGCCGCCTATTGGTGGTGGATGCGCTGGCGGGCAATGTCGAGGATGTGCTCACCCGCAGCGTCCGGTTTTTCGAAGCCTGGCAGCGCGAAGGCTCGCCGAGTGCCCCCGGCCTCGGTGTGGCCGCGACGGGTGTGGCGATGATTCACGGGCTGCGCGGTGACGACGCCGCCCGCGCGGAATGGCAGGCGGTATCGGACCGGCTCGGTGCCGCACCCGGCCACGGTGATCGCGCGGTCTTCAATACGCTCCGGCTGCTGCACCACGGCCGGATCGATGAGGCGTTCGATCACGTGGACGCGGCACCCGCCGACCTGTGGCGAGATTCCCCGTCCCCCTGGCTGCACTGGTACGTGGCCCTGCGCGCCGAAACCTTTGCCCTCGATGGTGATCCGGCCGCGGCCGACCGCATAGCCGAGGCCCGGGCCGTCGTGGCGGGCAATCCGATCGCCACCGCCCTGGCCGACCGCGCCGAAGCCATCCTGGCCCGAGATCCGGATCGAATTCTGGCCACGGTCACCGTATTCGACACCGCCGAGTGCCGATACCAGTCCGCCCGAACCAAAGTCCTCGCCGGTGGCGACCACGCGGCACAGGGCGAGGCCGCCCTCGCGGCGCTCGGCCTCGCCCCGATGGCCGCATCGCGATAATCAAACTAACAGGGCCGCAGTCAGTTTGGCGAGGAACCGTTCGAAATGCGGATCGGCCGTGGGCAACTCCGCCGCGTCCAGGGGAAACCAGCGCTGATCGGCGAATTCGGCCGGGTCCAAAGCGTATTCGCGGTCGCGGCTGCCCCGGATGACGTACCAGAGCGATACGTCCTCGTGGCTGGGCCCGATTCCGACGGTTGTGGTGATCGTCAGGAACAGCGGTGCGTCGCCGACGACGGTGAAATCCGCCTCGATGGCGATCTCTTCGGCGGTCTCGCGGCGTGCCGTGGCCAGCGGGTGCTCGCCCGGATCGACATGGCCACCGGTCGGCAGCCAGAGTCCCGCCTTGCGGTGCAGGCCCAGCAGCACCGCACGGGAGTCCGGATCGACCAGCACCACATAGCTGACCAGATGTCGCGGCGGCGTGGCCGGTTTGACTCTGCGGAAGATGTCATCGGATTCGGACAGCCAGCGCAGGGTTTCGGCAATATGCCCGCGTTCCAGGGCATCCCAGGGGGTCAGAGTGCGCACGATATCGGCGACAGCGGCCGTGGCGGCTTGCATGTCCGGGACCCTAATCTCCGGCACCGACAGTCGATTGGGAGAGTGTGGTCATGAAGGTGCTGGTTACCGGGGCGGCGGGGTACGTCGGGCGAGCAGTGGTCCAGGCGCTGCACGCGAGGGGGCATGAGCCGGTGGCGATGGTGCGGCCGGGCGCGCGGGTCGATATCGCCGATGCGGCCGAGGTCCGGATGGCCGAACTACTGGATGCCGGTGGATTGCGGCGCGCGGTGTCCGGGGTGGACGCCGTCTGCCACCTGGCGGGGCTGGGACGTGCACGAGAATCGGTGGCGGATCCACTGCCGTATTTCCGGGTGAACACCGGCGGGACGGTGGCACTGGTCGAGGCGATGGCAGCGGAAGGCGTACCGCGCATCGTATTCGCTTCCACCGGAGCGATTTACGGCTCACCGGAAGTGCAGCCGATGGGGGAGCACACTCCGGACGCGCCGCCGCATCCCTACGCGGCCAGCAAACTGGCGGCCGAATTCGCGGTGGAAGCGCAAGCTCGGACAGGCGCGCTGGGCGCGGTGGTGGTCAGATTGCTGAATGTTGCCGGAGGAGCCGATCCGGAAGCCACCCGTCTGATCCCCCGGGTGCTGGCCGCGGCACGTGACGGAGAAGTATTGCGTATCAACGGCGATGGCGGCGCGGTGCGCGATTACCTGCACATCGCGGACGCGGCCGCAGCCTTCGCGGCCTGCGTCGAGCACTGCCCCGCACCGGGTACCGGCACCCGCTACAACATCGGCAGCGGTTGCGGCACAAGCATTCTCGATGTGATCGCGGCGGTCGAACGAGTCACCGGACGCACGGTGGCCCGGGTGCACGGACCGGCCGCCGCGGAACCGCTGACCCTGATCGGCGATCCCGCCAAGGCGATCGCCGAACTCGGCTGGCGGCCGCGGCATTCCGATATCGATGAGATCGTCGCCGCCACCTGGCAGGCGGTGTCGGCGCGCTAGCGCGTCCCCGCCCCGACGCTATGCTGGAGCGGCGGAAGGGAATCCGTCGGTCGGCAGCCACTCCACCACGCGCGTGCCGTCCACCAGATTCGAGACCTGGAACGGATCCTCGGCGAGCAGCTTGCCCACGGTCTCGGCGGAATCGGCGTCGAAGATGAGCAGTGCGCCGGACCCGTCCGGGTACGGGCCGCGCGCCAGCAGGGTGCCCTGCTTCGCGAGCCCGGCGAGGTACTCGCGGTGCACGGGACGGATCTCATCGCGACCGGGAACGGTCGCCTCGGAGTAGGTGTAGTGGACGGCGAAGATCGGCACGGTATCCGCTTTCTGGTCGAATGGGCTTCGAAGAAGCTAGAGCGTCAACAGCATTCGGGTATTCCCGAGGGTATTGGGCTTCACATAGCTCAGATCGAGGAATTCGGCGACGCCGGTGTCATAGGACCGGCACATCTCGGCGTACACCTCGGCGGTGACGGGCGTGCCCTCGATCTCCACGAATCCGTGCCGCGCGAAGAAGTCCACCTCGAAGGTCAGCACGAACACCCGTCCGAGCGAAAGCTCACGCGCGACGGTGATGAGCTGCTGCACCAGCAGATGCCCGGCCCCGGTCCCCTTGATCTCCGGGTGCACCGCGACCGTGCGAATCTCACCGAGGTCCGCCCACAGCACATGCAGCGCCCCACAGCCCACGAGTTCCCCGTCGCGTTCGGCGACCCAGAATTCCTGGATCGACTCGTACAGCGTGACCAGGTTCTTCTCCAGCAGGATCTTGCCGGCGTAGAAATCGATGAGGCGTTTTATCGAGGGCACATCAGAGGTTCGGGCACGACGGATGATCGGCGCCGTGGCCGTCATACCGTCTACCGAACCGCTGTGGGGTGCCCGTGTTGTCATGGGGTGCACAGTAGTCGGCCCCGGTACCGATAGGCTTGGGGTGTGTCGCACATCCAGCCTCCCCTCATACCGGAATGGTCCGGGAACCATGGCCGGTGTCGCGGCTGTTGGGGGCGCTGGTGACCGTGCAGCGTGATGAGGTGGAAGGTCGCTGGGCAGATGCCGGTCCGGCGCGATCGGGTTTCGCCCCCGCGACCCCGGGTGTGGTGGAACCGGCGGCCGTGCCGCTGATGAATATCGCCAATGTGCTGACCGTGCTGCGCATCGCGATCGTGCCGCTGTTCCTGGCCGCGTTGTTCGCGGGCGACGGTCATGATCCGCAGTGGCGCTGGGGTGCGGCGGCGCTGTTCGGCATCGCGGCGATCACCGATCGCATCGACGGTCAGCTGGCCCGGAAATACGGCCTGGTCACCGACTTCGGCAAACTCGCCGATCCGATCGCGGACAAGGCGCTGATCGGCGCCGCGCTGATCGGCCTGTCCATGCTGGGCGATCTGCCGTGGTGGATGACGATCGTGATCGTGGCCCGAGAACTCGGCGTGACCCTGCTGCGCCTGGCGGTGGTGCGGCGCGGGGTGATCCCCGCGGGCCGGGGCGGCAAACTCAAGACCCTGGTGCAGTCGGTGGCGATTGCCGTGCTGTTGCTGCCGCTTTCCGGCGGATTCGCCAGTGCCGGAATGGCATTGATGTACGTGGCCGTGGTGCTCACCGTGGTGACCGGTCTCGACTACGTGGTGCAGGCGGGCAGGCTGTGGTTCGGTTCGCCCGGCGGCAGCCGTGCCGCCTGAGCTCGCCCCGACTCGAATGCCCGGATCATCCGATCCACTCACCTCGCTCGCGCCCGCTGCGGAACTCGTCCACGCACTGAAAGACGCAGGTCAGACGGTAGCCACCGCGGAATCCCTGACCGCGGGTCTACTCGCCGCGACCATCGCGGGAATTCCCGGCGCGAGTGCCGTGTTGCGGGGTGGACTGATCGTCTACGCCACCGAGCTCAAGCACGATTTGGCCGGTGTGAGCGCGGACACCCTCGCTACCGACGGCCCGGTCGCCGCGAGCACCGCCGAACAGCTTGCTGTCGGGGCGCGCAGGACGTGCGGAGCGGACTGGGGAATCGGCCTGACCGGTGTCGCCGGACCCGATCCGCAGGACGGCCGCGAGGTCGGAACCGTGTTCCTCGGCATCGCCGGTGTCCAGGGCACGGAGGTCATCCGGTTGAAACTGTCGGGAGACCGGTGGACGATCAGGGTGGGCGCGGTCCGCGCCGCGGTCGCCGAACTCGTCCGTACTGTTCGAGGCGGGTGAAGCTTCCGGGAACGCGAGACCGACGCCGGACGTTGTCCAGTCAAACGCTGGGTCCGGCGAGACGAGTGTGAGGAGAACGGGATGACGCTGCTGCGAGAAGCGATCGGGGAGAGTCTGCGGCGCGCTCGGGTCGCCCAGAGCCGGACGCTGCGTGAGGTCTCGACCTCGGCACGAGTGAGCCTGGGTTATCTATCGGAGGTCGAACGGGGCCGCAAGGAGGCGTCGAGCGAATTGCTCGCCGCCATCTGCCAGGCCCTGGACGTACCGCTGGCGCAGGTCCTGGTCGATGTCGGCGCGGCCATGGCCGATGCCGATCGGCTGGCCGCGAAAAAGGCCGTGGCCACGGCGAACGCCTCGATGGCCCCGACCGGTGCGGGAGTACGACCCAGGGGTGGGGACGGCGATGTGGCACGGGCCGGCGATGCCGGTTTCGGGCCGCGGATCGTCATTCCGGCCCCCAAATCGGATCGCCTGGTTCTGGTCGCGGCCAAGTGATCGCCCGCTGCGCGCATGTGATTACGGTGTCGAGCGCACCGTGATTACTGTGCGTGGCAGCCGAAAGGGATAAATTCTCTGTAGGCTTCGTGCCGGAGGCGCCGTGCCAGGTACGGGTTTTCCGGCCGCTGCCGCGCAGTGGAGGATATGGGACAACCGGGTGCGTGACGGTCGCGCACTATGTCGCGCGAAGGCGCGCGGCACGTCAGATGGAGGCGGGATCAATCGATGGCTAATCCGTTCGTGAAGGCCTGGAAATATATGATGGCCCTCTTCGATTCCAAGATCGAAGAGCATGCGGATCCGAAGGTCCAGATCCAGCAGGCCATCGAGGAGGCCCAGCGGCAGCACCAGGCGCTGTCGCAGCAGGCGGCGTCGGTGATCGGCAACCAGCGTCAGCTGGAGATGAAGCTGAACCGTTCGCTCGACGAGGTCGAGAAGCTCAATGCCAATGCGCGCCAGGCGGTCATGCTGGCCGATCAGGCCGCCGGTGCGGGCGACACCGAGAAGGCGATCCAATACACCAATGCGGCTGAGGCTTTCGCCGCCCAGCTGGTCACCGCCGAACAGGCCGTCGAGGACCTGAAGGTGCTGCACGACCAGTCGCTGCAGGCCGCCGCTCAGGCCAAGAAGGCCGTCGAGCAGAACGCCATGCTGTTGCAGCAGAAGGTCGCCGAGCGCACCAAGCTGCTGTCCCAGCTGGAGCAGGCCAAGATGCAGGAGCAGGTTTCGGCCTCGCTGCAGCAGATGGACTCCACCCTGTCCGCCCCCGGTACCACCCCCAGCCTGGACGCGGTGCGCGAGAAGATCGAGCGCCGCTACGCCAATGCCCTCGGCGCGGCCGAGCTGGCCCAGAACACGGTGCAGGGTCGCATGATGGAGGTCCAGCAGGCCAGCATCCAGATGGCAGGCCACTCCCGCCTCGAGCAGATCCGCGCCTCCATGCGCGGCGACGCCCTGCCCGCCGGCGGTAACAACCAGCAGGCCGCCGTCCCGAATCCCGCGGCCACGCCGCAGATCAACACCAACAAGGGCCAGGCCGCCCAGCAGTAATCGAGCGGTAGCGAAAGGCATGACACCGATGGGGAGATCGCGGGCGGACAACACCCCCGCGACCTCCCCTGCCCGTTTCCGCCGCAAATCCCGCCCCGCGGACCCCACCGCCCCCCTCCCCGGCTTCCCTTCCCCCTTCGGCCAGCCCGCCCCGGATCCCGCACCCGCCAACGACTTCCACCCCCGGCCTCCGAATACGCAGGGGTGGCAGGTGGATCCGCAGTCGGATCAGACCACGGCAAGGCACTCCACCAAGCCGCTGCACCGACCCGAAACAGGCTTCCCGATACCCGATTCCGTGCCACCCACCGCTCGGACTCGCGCGTACGAAACCGATGGCTACCCCGAATTCCGGCCCGAATCAGGCTCGGGCGGAGCCGATTCGGCACCGGCCCCCGGTTCCTCGGAAGCCTCGGGCCGTACGGCGCGAGCGGATTCCGATACCGGTGCGCGCACTTCCCGGAAGCGGTTCTCACGGCCCGGAGCGCGCACATCCGAACCGACTGTTCCCGAGGCGGCACCGGAGCCACGGGTGGCCTGGGCGCCACCGGGGCCGGATGCGCAGGCGCGGTTCGGGTTCGGTGGCGCCGGGGCGACATTCGATCCGAGCCGTTCGGCCGCCGCGCCCGATCCGGCGCCGGAGACTTCCGGCCGCAAGCGCGGCCGTGCCGCTCGGGTGGCGCGAGAGATGTTGGCGCCCACCGGGGTTGGGCCCGAAGAGTTGGCGCAGCGGCTGCCGGATACTTTGCGCGGGGTGGGGGAGCAGGCGCTGGTCGCCGTGCGCAAGTGGGCTGATCCGCGCGAGCGGGAGTTGCGCAAGCGGCGGCGGACGCGGCGTCGGAGTTTGCGGTTGGGGACCGCGGGTGGGTTGACCACCGCGGGAACCGTTGGGCTGGTGCTCATCTCGGCTCCCGCGTGGGCGGTGATCGTGGTGGGTGGCGGTGCGGTGGCGCTGGTCACCGGGACCGCCGTCACGGCCAAGCGGTATCTGCAATTGCGGAAGGAGCCGCTGCCGCAGGCGGCGTTCGCACCGCGCAAGCTGCCGCCGATCCGGTCGGCGGCGCGGGCGTCGATTTCGCGACTCGTGCGCGCCGAGCGGGCCTTGCACGGGCTGAGCGCGCAGATCGAACGATCGGGCCGGTTACCGGCCGAAGACCTCAGCGACACTTTGGAAACGGCCTCCTCCGGCGCTGCCGCGCTGCATGCCCTGGCCGCGGATATGGTCGCCATGGAGCAGGCCGCGAATGTGCTCGGCCCGCGCAATTCGCCTCTGGCGGAACATGTCCAGGCCATCACCATCCGCTTGGACGGCGGTGTGGCCGAATTCGAGGGCATGGTCGCCGCCGCCGCGCGCGTGCTCGCGGTCCCGGAGAGTGCCGCGATCTCCGATGACCTCGGCTGGGCCATGGTCGGCCTCCGCGACGCCGCCGATCGCCTCGACGGCTGGGCGCAAGCCCTCACCGATCTCGCGGACAATCGCTACCGCGCCAACCCCTGACCCGCCACACCAGCGTGTGGGCGTCCCACCTGCGACCAATGGCCGCGTGCGGGTGCGGTCATGCTCGGGCAAGGTCGTGGTCGCGCCGGGGCGTACCCTCGGGGACAACCCTGAACTTTCCCCGATATTGCTGCTGACCTGGTGATTTTCCATTCCGGGCACTGCAGTATTGAGGCATCGGATCGCGCTGATCGCGGTTCGGGAACTACGGGAGGCACGGAATGCTTTGGAAGATCATCGGCATAGTCGCGGTTGTCTGGATCGCGCTCGCCATCATCGGCGCGTTGATCAAGGGGCTGTTCCCGATCCTCATGATCAGCCTGGTCGTTTTCGGCCTGTACCTGGTGTACAAGGCGATGTCGGGCTCGAACAAGAACCCGATGAGCAAGCTGTAGCGGTATCGGAACCCCGCGGGTGGGCCGTTCGGAGACACTCCGAATGGCCCACAGCCATATCCGGACCCATCCGGTGTCGCCGAATGGGAATCGGTCGCGCGGGCGGTACGTTGTCCGCGCTATGGCTGCTACTGCGATCGTCGCCACCAATTACGGTGGTCCCGAGGTTCTCGCTCCGCTCGAGGTGGAGCTGCCCGATCCCGGTCCGGGCGAGGTGACCGTCGAGGTCCGCGCCGCCGGGGTAAATCCCTTCGATTACAAGCGCTACAGCGGTGCGTTCGGCACCGATCCGGCCGCGCTGCCGATCCGGCTCGGGCTGGAATCGGCGGGCGTGGTGACCGCCGTGGGCCCGGACGCGATCGGCCCCGCCGGTCCGATCATCGTGGGCGAAGAGGTGATCGTGCGCGGCGGCGCGTACGCCACCGCGCTCACCGTGCCCGCCGCGACGGTGGTGCCCAAACCCGCCGAAGTGTCCTGGGAGGTGGCCGCCGGACTGCTGGCGGTCGGCGGGACCGCGGTGCATCTGGTGACCGCGACCGGTGTCGAGGCCGGTGACACTGTGCTGGTGCACGGTGCGGCGGGCAGTGTGGGCGCGCTGGCCGCACAGCTCGCGGTGGCGCGTGGTGCGCGCGTGATCGGCACGGCCGCACCCGCCCGGCATGAGCGGCTGCGGGCCTACGGCATCGAACCCGTCGAGTACGGTCCCGGATTGGCCGAGCGCGTAAAGGCTTTGGCCCCGCAGGGCGTGGACGTCGCCATCGACACCGTGGGAACCGATGAGGCGGTGGATGTTTCGCTGGAGCTGGTTCCGAATCGACAGCGCATCGCCTCGATCGTGGCCTTCGGGCGAGCGGCTCAGGATGGTTTCCAGGTGCTCGGTAGCGGTCCGGGCGCGGATCCGGGCACCGAGATTCGCGGTGCGGCCTGGCGGGAACTGCTGCCGCTGGTGGCCTCCGGGAAACTGGATCTGCCGATCGCCAAGACCTATCCGCTGACCGAGGCCGCCGCCGCGCACGAGTTCGTCCTTGACGGCCATGCGGGCGGAAAGGTTGTTTTGCTGCCCTGATTTCGGCGAATCGTCCCGTCTGGGTGATCCCCTTCGCATATGTTGTTGCCCACAACATATCGGTGTGCGGCCACAATCCGGTGGCCGCCGCTCGAAAGGGTCACCCTGATGAGGACGAAGAACTCGCCGAAGCGCCGCCTGCGGTCCGCGACCGTTGCCATGGCCGTGGCGCTCACGGGTCTGCTCACGCTCACCGCGTGCGGATCCAACTCCACCAGCAGCACCGAATCCTCCTCCGCCCCGTCGGGTGGCGGCGGCAATGGCACGGTCGGGGTCATCCTCCCCGAGACCGCCACCTCGGCGCGCTGGGAATCATTCGACAAGCCGATGCTCCAACAGGCCCTGCGCGCACAGGGATTCGACGCCGACGTGCAGAACGCCCAGGGTGATGTGCAGAAGTTCACCACCCTCGCCGACGGCATGATCGCCAAGGGCGTCAAGGTGCTCATCGTCGCCTCGATCAACAGCGAGGTCGGCAGCGCGGTCGCCGCCAAGGCCAAGAAGGCCGGAATCCCGACCATCGATTACGACCGCCTCAATCTGGGCGGATCCTCGGACTACTACGTCTCCTTCGACAATGTGCGGGTCGGTGAACTCCAGGGCCAGGCCCTGATCACCGCGCTCAAGGACAAGCCGGGCGCACAGGTCGTCGAGATCGAGGGCGCGCCCACCGATAACAACGCCACCCTGTTCCATCAGGGTCAGCTCAAAGCCCTTCAGCCGCTTTATGATTCGGGCGTACTGAAACTGGTGCGCAGCCAGGCCATCGACGGCTGGGATAATCAGAAGGGCGGCAGCACATTCGAGCAGATCCTCACCGGCAACGGCGGCAAGGTCGACGGCGTCGTGGCCGCCAATGACGGCCTCGCGGGCGCGGTCATCACCGTGCTGAAGAAGAACGGTCTCAATGGCAAGGTCCCGGTGACCGGCCAGGACGCCACCTCCGACGGTCTCAAGGCCGTACTGCGCGGTGATCAGTACATGACGGTCTTCAAGCCCATCAAGGATGAGGCCGAATCCGCCGCGAAACTCGCCGCGGCACTGGCCAAGGGCGATAAGGCCGCAGCGGATGCGCTGGCGACGGCCGTGAGCCAGGATCCCAAGGGCAAGCGGGATGTGAAATCGGTACTGCTGACCCCGCAGACGATCACCCGCGCGGACGTCAAAGTGGTGACCGACGCCGGATTCGTCAAGGCGAGCGATATCTGCGGTGGCGATCTCAAGGCCGCCTGCACCGAACTCGGCATCTCCTGACGCCGCCGTAACTAGCCGGAGAACTATGTGATGAGCGAGCCGCTGCTCCAGATCACCGGACTGAACAAGAGTTTCGGCCCGGTGCACGTACTGCACGATGTGGATCTGACCGTGCCCGCCGGCGAGGTCACCGCCCTGGTCGGCGATAACGGCGCGGGCAAGACCACATTGGTGAAATGCGTTGCCGGAATACACCCTTCGGACTCCGGCGAGGTGCGATTCCGGGGTGAGCCCGCACACCTGCGCGGGCCCAAGGACGCGGCGGCGCTCGGTATCGAGGTGGTCTACCAGGACCTGGCCCTGGCCGACAATCTCGACATCGTGGCCAATATGTTCCTCGGCCGCGAACGCGGGAAACCGTGGCTGCTGGACGAGGCGAGCATGGAGGAGGCGGCGCGCACCACGCTGGCCTCCCTCGGGGTGCGGACGGTGAAATCCGTTCGCACACCGGTGGCTTCGCTCTCGGGCGGGCAACGGCAGACCGTGGCCATCGCCAAAGCGGTGCTCTGGAACAGCAATCTGGTGCTGCTGGACGAACCCACCGCGGCGCTCGGCGTCGCGCAGACCCGGCAGGTGCTGGATCTGGTGCGGCGCTTGGCCGAACAGGGTCTGGGCGTGGTGCTGATCAGCCATAACCTGGCCGACGTCTTCGAGGTCGCTGACCGCATCGCGGTGCTGTACCTGGGCCGGATGGCGGCCCAGGTGCGCACCGCCGATGTCACGCACAGTCAGGTGGTGGAGTTGATCACCGCCGGTCGCTCGGGTGACCTCGGGCTGGCCCGTCCGGAAGCGGTGGCGCTGTGAGCGAGAAAGCCGTTGACATGAACAAGGTTTCGGAGAAATCCGATACCGCCGCGATCACCGATTTCGGGATCGACACCACCACCAGATCTACCCGGGAAGCGCTGGGAGAGTATCTCGCCCGTTTGAGGGGAGGCGAGATCGGTTCGCTCCCGGCCCTTTTGGGGTTGCTCGCACTGGTGGTGCTGTTCTCGGTGCAGTCCGATGTGTTCTTCTCGCTCAACAACATCGCCAATCTGCTCGCGCAGGGCGCGGGGCAGACGATCATCGCCATCGGCATCGTCTATGTGCTGCTGATCGGCGAGATCGACCTGTCGGCGGGTACCGCGTCCGGGGTGGCGGGCGCGGTGCTGGCCATGCATTACGTACACGACGGAAACCTGCTCACCGGCATGGGTTCCACCGTGTTCTTCCTCTTCAACGGCCTGCTGGTGCTGGCCGCGATGCTGGCCGGGCTGCTGCGCATTTGGCCGGGCGTGGCCATGTCGCTGCTCGGTGTGCTGATCACCGTCATCGGCTTCAAGGCCAATCCGTGGATCGAGATGCTGCTCGCGGTGTGCGTGGGCGCGGCCATCGGCTGCATCACCGGATTCCTGATCGCCAAGATCGGCATGCCGTCGTTCGTGGTGACCCTGGCGCTGTTCCTGACCTGGCAGGGCGTGATCCTGCAACTCATCGGTGAGGGCGGCGTCCTGGGCATCAGCTCCTCGCATGTATTGGATCAGGTGGCGAACGGGAATCTGTCCACCGCCGGCAGCTGGGCGCTGTTCGTGGTGGGCGCGGGCGGATACGCGGTGGTCACCCTCGGCGGTCATCTGCGGCGGCGGCAACGCGGGCTGGTGACCCAGCCGACGCCGCTGGTCGCCGCGAAAGTGCTGGCGCTCACCGTATTTGCGGCCGTGGCGACCGCGCTGCTGACCGTGAATCGTTCGCCGAGCAATGTGATCGTCATCTCCGGTGTGCCGTATGTGGTTCCGATCGTGCTGGCGCTGTTGGTCGCGGGCACTTTCGTGCTCAACCGGACTCGATACGGTCGTCATATCTACGCCGTCGGCGGTAACGCCGAGGCCGCGCGCCGCGCGGGCATCAACGTAACCCAGTTGCGCGCAAGTGTTTTCGTCATCTCCTCGTCCTGTGCGGCGGTGGGCGCGATCGTCTACTCGTCCAAGGTCGGTTCGGTCGATCCGCAGGCGGGCGGGCTCAACACCCTGCTGTTCGCCGTCGGCGCGGCCGTGATCGGCGGCACCTCGCTGTTCGGCGGCCGCGGCCGGGTGGCCGATGCCGTGATCGGTGGTGCGGTGCTGGCGGTCGTATCCAATGGTCTGGGTCTGCTGCAGCAACCGGCGGCGGTGGTCTCCATCGTCACCGGTCTGGTGCTGCTGCTCGCCGCGACCGTCGACGCGCTGTCCCGGCGGCGCTCGGCGACGGCGCTGCGATGAGGTCGCGCAATTGGCTCGCAGCCACGCTCAACGTGGCTGCGGGTGGCGCGAATTCGCGCGGCGTTGCGCGGAACACGCAAGGCGCGAGAAGGGCGCTCGGGGCGGCAATGGTATTGCTAAGTCCATGACCGTCGCCCGCCCGGACGAGGTGCGCCGCTATAACCGGTCCAGCCTCTTGAGGCTGCTGCATACCGGAGGACCCACCACCCGGGCAGCGCTCGCCACCGCGTTGGGGCTCAATCGATCCACCATCAAAATGCTGGTCGACGGGCTCGCCGAAGCCGGATTGGTGGAGGAGCGGGTGCCGCGGCTGGCCAGCGGCGCGGGCCGCCCGTCACTGCTGGTGCTGCCGCAACCGCAGTCCGCGGCGGTGCTGGCGGTGGATGTGCGCGCCGAGCACGCCGGGATCGCGCTGGTGGGCTTCGGCGGGCAGGTGCTGGGGCGCAATAGCTGGAATCTGCATGGGCGGCAACGGGAACCGGATGAGGTGATCACCCACGTCGCCGAATCCGCCGCGCTGCTGGCCGATGATCTCGGGGTGCGGCCGCTCTCGGCGGGGGTGTCGGTGCCGGGGGTGGTGCGGCGCTCCGACGGCCTGGTGCGCAGTTCGGAGAATCTGCGCTGGGCCGAGGTAGCGCTGGGGCAGCGGCTGGGCGCGGTGCTGGAACTGCCGGTGGTGGTCGGCAACGATGCCGAATTCGGTGCGCTCGCGGAGCATGTGCGCGGTGCGGGCAAGGGCGCGAGCGATGCCGTGTTCGTCTCCGCCGATGTCGGGGTCGGTGGCGGATTGATCGCGCAGGGTGCGCTATTGCGCGGCTCGGCGGGCTACCTCGGCGAAATCGGCCATATGATGGTGCGCCCCGGCGGCCTGCCCTGCCACTGCGGCAATGAGGGCTGCTGGGAGACCGAGGTCGGCGAGGCGGCACTGTGCCGCGCGCTCGGGCTGCCCGAGCACGGGCCGCGCGGGGCGATCGTCGCCGAACTCCGTGAGCTGCACGAGGATTGCGATGTCCGCCTCGCCGACTATCTGAACTGGCTGGTGCTCGGGCTGGTCAATGTCGTGAACATTCTCGGCCCGGAACTGGTGGTGCTCGGGGATCTCTTCACCGCGCTGCCCGATGCGACGGTCGCCAAGGTCGCCGATGAGGTGCGCCGCCGCAGCATGGTCAGTCGCGCGCTGGGCGGGGTGCGCATCGAAAAGTCCCGGCTGGGAGCCGATCTGAAACTGCTCGGTGCGGCCGAAGCCGCCTTCGACGGAGTTCTCGCCGCGCTGTAGCAGCGGATGAGCGCTGGCGCGGATAACGCGCGGCATCGAATCGCACGAGTCGGCGTCCGTTGGCCCGGGTCTGGTATTGAATTCACCCATGGAGCAGCTTCCCGAGGACTGGCAGCGCGGACTGGTGATCGTCGCGCACCCCGATGACATCGAATACGGTGCGGCCGCGGCCGTCGCGCGATGGACCCGGCAGGGCAAGGACATTCGGTACGTCCTGGTCACCAGCGGCGAGGCGGGCATCGCGGGACTGACGCCCGCCGAGGCCGGTCCGCTGCGCGAGGACGAGGAGCGCACCAGCGCGAAGATCGTCGGCGTCAGTCAGGTCGAATTCCTCGGCTATCCGGACGGCCGCATCGAGGAGGGTCTCGCGCTGCGCCGCGATCTGGCGGCCGCCATTCGACGGCATCAGCCGGATATGGTGGTGCTCTTCAACTTCGGTGATGTCTGGGCGCGCGGCTACGCCAATAGCGCCGACCACCGCGCCGTCGGCCGCGCCGGCCTGGACGCGGTATCGGATGCGGGCAACGAATGGATTCACACGGACCTGGACCTGCCCCCGCACTCCCCGCGCTGGGCCGCGGTCTGCGGTGTCGCCGACGGCAGCCACGGCGTTGACGTCACCGACACCATCGAAACGGCCGTGGAATCCCTCGCCGCGCACCATCGCTACCTCGCCGCGCTGAGCTCCGACCCCGTGGTCGATCAGGCGCGCGCGGTCATCGATATGACGGCCGGTCCCAAAGAGGGCTTCCCAGCCGCCCGAGCCGTCTCCTTCGAGCTCTACTACTTCGCCGGGTAACCGCCCCCGACCCGAGATTCCGCGTGCGGCTTCGCGACGTGCGGAAATAGCCTGCGCCCAGGCGGAATCTCGCATGCTCGCCGTCGGTGTGGCAACCGGTCATCGGGGATCTGGATATTCGGGAGGGACAGGTACCGGCGAGTGTTGTTGGGCGAGGTGCGGGTGGCGTCGGGGCGGTGTGGGAGGCTACGCGTGTGCGAGTAGCGGTGGTGGCCGGGCCTGATCCGGGACATGCCTTTCCGGCGATCGCGTTATGCCTGCGAATGCTGGCGGCGGGCGATGATCCGGTGCTGTTCACCAGCCCGCGTTGGTTCGACGCGGCGCTGGCGGCCGGTATCGGGGTGCGGCGGTTGAAGGGGCTGGCCCCGCGCGCCGAGGATGACGATGCCGACGCGGGTGCGCGTATCCACCAACGGGCGGCGCATATTTCGACCGAGATCCTGCCGGATCTGAGCGCCATGCTCCCCGAGCTGGTGGTATCGGATGTGCTCACCGCCGGTGGCGGGATGGCGGCCGAGCGGTTGGGGCTGCCGTGGGTGGAGCTGTCACCGCATCCGCTGTACCTGCCGTCGAAGGGGTTGCCGCCCATCGGAAGTGGGCTCACGCCGGGTGAGGGGATGCGCGGTCGCGCCCGGGATTCGGTGCTGCGCACGCTGACCGCCCGCGATATCCGCCGGGGCGAGGCGCAGCGCGGACTGGCGCGGGTGAGTATCGGCCTGCCCGAACAGGATCCGGGACCGGCCGCGCGCTTGATCGCCACCCTGCCCGCGCTCGAGGTGCCGCGACCGGACTGGCCGGAGAACGCGCATCTGGTCGGGCCGCTGCTATGGGAGCCGACCGATCACATTCTGGAGCTGCCGCCCGGCGATGAACCGTTGATCATGGTCGCCCCGTCGACCGCGCACACCGGTGTCGCCGACATGGTCGACACCGTGCTCGAGGGTCTGCGCGGTGCGGGCGTGCGCGTCGCGGTCTCCACCCTGGATACCCCGCCTGCCGAGTTGCCCGCTTGGGCCACAGCGGGTTTGGGCCGACAGGATGAACTGCTTCGCCACGCCTCGGTGGTCATCGGTGGCGGCGGGCACGGTCTGCTCGCGAAATCCTTGCTGGCCGGTGTGCCCGTGGTCACCGTCCCCGGCGGCGGTGACCAATGGGAGCTCGCGAATCGCGTTGTCCGCCAGGGCAGTTCGCTCCTCGTCCGCCCGCTCACACCGGAATCGGTGCGCGACGCGGTCAAACAGATCCTCGACGACCCGGCCTACACCGCCGCCGCCCGATCGGCCGCGGCCGGAGCGGCGGTGGTCTCCGACCCCGTCCAGATCTGCCATGACGTCGCCAACGCCTGACGTCGCCGGATGGGTGCCGCACGTGGATTTCGCGGAAAGCGGAGCGGTGCGCGCGGGTCTTGGCCGTGGCGTAGGCTCGCGGCCGTGCGATTGACGGAATTCCAGGAGCTGTTGCATACCGAGTTCGGCACGGCGCGCGGGGACGCGCTGCTCACCGATCATGTGCTGCCGCGGATCGGGAAGACGGGTGCGCAGGCCATCGATTCGGGCATCGATCCGCGCGATGTGTGGCGCGCGCTCTGCGCGGAGTTCGATGTACCCAAGACGCGCTGGTAAATCCCTACTCGTCCGGATGTGTCTTCTTGGCGTAGTGCCGGGTGGCCTTGGCGCGATTGCCGCAGGTCGCCATGGAATGCCAGCGGCGAGCGCCGTTCTTCGAGGTGTCGTGGAACCAGAGCACGCAGTTGGGGTGTGCGCACTGTTTGATGCGGTCGGGGGCCGCGCCCAATAGCTCCAATAGGTTTTCGGCGGCCAGCCAGGCCGGGAACCATTCGGCCTGCCGGACATCGGGTTCGGCGACCGGACCGTCGGGGGTGAGGACGCGGCGAATGCGACCGTGGTCCAGCACCCGGTTGAGCTCATCGGCGGAGCCGCCGCGCACCGTGCGCAGGATCGCCTCGCGCGTGGCCACGACGGCGCGCAGCATGGCGGCGTCGACCGCGACCGAGAGATCGTTATCCGCCAGCCACCGCCGCAATCCGGCGAGGTCGGTGAGCAGATCCTGCGGACCCTCCGCATCGATCCAGCGGGTGTTCAGCAGATCCAGCGCAAGCGGTTCGCCGAGGTGGGGGCGGGCATCGGGCACGCCTGAGACTAACTGGCGCGAGCTCGTCATCGGTGGAACACCTCCTCACTAACCGGTGTTGTCGAGAATGAAGGTTGACACCACGGGTGCTCGACCCTAGGTTTCTAACCAGTGAAACGCCTCAGTATGGTTAATTCTTCCGTGAAAGGACCGCACCATGCGACCCCCACTGCCGCCCTTCGACCTGGAATCGGCCAAACTGAAGGTCCGTGCCGCCGAAAACGCCTGGAACACCCGTGATCCCGAGAAGGTCGCACAGGCGTACACCGAGGATTCGGTCTGGCGCAATCGCGATGAATTCCTGACCGGCCGCGCCGAGATCGTCGACTTCCTGAAGCGCAAATGGTCCGCCGAGAACGGCTATGCGCTGCGCAAACAGCTCTGGAGCTTCGACGGGAACCGCATCGCCGTGCGCTTCCAATACGAATGGCATGACGACTCGGGCCAATGGTGGCGCAGCTACGGCAATGAGCTCTGGGAATTCTCCCCGGAGGGCCTGATGTCCCGTCGCGAAGCCAGCATCAACGACACCCGCATCGATGAATCCGCCCGCCGCATCTTCGGGCCGCGCACCGAGGCGGACGACAACTGGGACCTGCCGCTCCAATAGTCCGGAGGCCGTCCGTGATTCGCCGCGGCGCGGGCCGCGTGCGGAGGTCCTCCCCGGCCGCTGTGCCCCGGTGTGCCTCCGGGGCGGTGCGGACCCCTCCGCCGCGCCGCCCCGGAGTAGCACCGGAAGTGGTCGGTGGGCGAGCTCGTGGCGGATTCGCACGCCATCCGCGCTCGGGCCGAAAGTTCCGCTCCCGCTCGGCCATCGCGGCGGGCAGTGCCGCGATGGCCTCATGGGGCGGGTGGTTGCCGATGCGGGATTGCGTCGGCCTCTAAATAGTCGGCGATCGGGGTCCGGGGCGGCAGCCTGTACGCACCACTCGTGGACGGGGTGCTGGCACCACCGTGCGAGCGGTGCGCCCCGGGAATTGAGGTAGTGCGGTACGGGTGCGCGCCGGCGCGGGGTGGAGGATCCTCGCAGATGTGAACACCGGCCGGGTGAAGGTTGTCGTCGCCGAGGACTCGATACTGATTCGCGAGAGCGTATTGCGGGTGCTGGCAACGGATTCGGGGATCGAAGTGGTCGGGGCGGGCACCGATTTCGCCTCCACGCTCGAGGTGGTGCGTTCGGCGCGGCCGGATGTGCTCATCACCGATGTGCGGATGCCGCCCACCGGTACCGATGAGGGGGTGCGGCTGGCCAAACTGCTGCGCGAGACGCATCCGGGCACGGGGGTGCTGGTGCTCTCGCACTATGCCGAACCCGCCTATGCCGCAGGGCTGCTCGACGGCGGCTCGGTGGGGCGCGGATATCTGCTCAAGGAGCGCATCGCGCATTTCGATCAGCTGCTCAACGCGGTGCACGTGATCGCGGGCGGCGGTTCGATTCTCGATCCGATGATCATGGAAGCGCTACTGGCGCAACGTCCGCAGCGGGAGCTGGTGGACCGCCTCACCGCGCGCGAACATCAGGTGCTCGGGGAGATCGCGCTCGGCGGCAGCAATCGGGTCGTCGCCGAACGGCTGGCGCTCTCCCAGCGAGCGGTGGAGAAGCACATCAATTCGATCTTCGCCAAGCTCGGGCTGACCGCGGATCCGGCACTGGATCAGCGGGTGGCGGCGGTGCTGGTATTCCTGTCCGCGAACGACCGTTAGGGGTGTGTGCACCCTTTCGATGCCCGGCCCCGCGCGGCACCATGACAGCATGAATGCCGAAGTGCCGGTGTGGATCGTCGATGATCGCGCGGCCTTCCGGCGTGCCCTGGCTGCCACGATCGCGGCCAGCGCGGGTTTCACCGTCGCGGGTGAGGCCGCCACCGGTGAGGCGGCCCTGGAACTGCTCACGCGGGCGGCGGCCGGGCTGGTGCTGATGGATATCAATATGCCCGGTATCGGCGGTATCGAGGCGACCCGCCGGATCAGCGGCGCGCACCCCGGTGTGCGGGTGCTGCTGATGTCGACCTATGACACATCCGATCTCCCGGACGAGGTATCGCAGTGTGGCGCAGCGGGATACGTGCACAAGGAAAACCTGAGCCCGGAGCTGATCGCGACGGTCTGGACCCGACTGAACCGCTGGCGCACGACTGGGATGACACCGCCGCCGTGAGCCGGATTCGGCTGCGGCAGTTCCTGTTCGCCGCCTTCGGCACCATCGCGGTACTGCTCGGGCTGTGCCTGGTCGCGCAGCTGCTGCGGCCCTCGATCTGGAATATCGCGCTGGCCGCGGTGCTGGCGTGCAACGCGCTCATCGATATCGGGGTGCTGCGGCTGGTGGAGCGCGGTGCGCTGGCCTTCGCGGTCACCGTGATCTCGATCGAGCTGTGGGTGAGCGCCATGGTGGCGTCGTATCTGTCGCCGTTCACTCTCCCGATTCACGTGGTCGCGGCGATCCTGCCCGCCATTTTCGTTGTCCCGTACGTGGATCGGCGACGGCTGCCGGGATTCTCGATCGTCACCATCGCCAGCATTGTGGTGTGCGGGGTGCTGGCCGCGCCGCTGCTGAGTTCGGTGCCGCGCTCACCGGGCATCTCCGCAGCCGCGATCATCGGGCTGCCGGTGATGTCCACGCTGATCCTGCTGGTGGTGTGGCATACCGCGACCACATTGCAGGACATCGCGACCGCCGCCCGGCGCAGCGCGGACGCACTGGCCCTGTCCCAGCAGCTGCTGGCGCGGCGCGCCGAACAGCTCGCGGCCTCGCGCGCCCGGCTGGTCGCGGCCATCGACGCCGAGCGGCGCAGACTCGAACGCGATCTGCACGACGGCGCGCAACAGGATCTGGTCGCGGTCGCCGTGACGGTGCAGCTGGCCCGGCAGCTGGTGGGGTCGAACGATGACGAATGCGCCCGAATGCTCACCGAGGCAAGCGATCTGCTGCAAACCGCGATCGGGGAGATCCGCCGGCTCGCGCACGGCATCTATCCGACCCTGCTCGCCTCGGGCGGATTGCGGGCCGCGCTGGCGGGTGTCACGCATCGCTCCGCCGTGCCGGTGCTGCTGAATATCGCCGATCTGGGCAGGTATCGCAGCGAGATCGAGACCGCCCTCTACTTCTGCTGTCTCGAGGCGTTGCAGAACACCGCCAAACACGGCGGGAACGGCGTCACCGCCACCATTTCCGCGCATCAGGACGACGGCACCTTGACGATTACGGTGTCGGACAACGGGTGCGGATTCGAACAATCGGAAAACCCTGCGGGCGTGGGACTTACGAATATGCAGGATCGACTCGCGGTGATCGGCGGCACGCTGATCGTGGCCTCGGCACCGGGAGAGGGCACGCGGGTGACGGCAATCGTTCCCGCACAACCGATTCCGGGCTGATCGCGCACGAGGTCATGCACCACTTCCCGCTGGATGAGGAGTGGCCGCGCTACAGCCGGTTGTTCACGGCGGAGCAATTGCGGGAGCTCGGCCCGAGTCGGCCGCTACAGGATCTGGCCGTGCGGGATGAGCCGATCGCGCTGACGCCCGGGCCGGCCACCATGACGGCCGCGCTGGTCTGCCGCGATACCGCGCACCTGTACCGGTTCGTCGCCGAGCGGCTGGTCCACTGACCGGTGGGGCCGGTTGCGGGCCGGGTACGAGGTTCGGAAAATATCCGTCCCGCGTGTCGGCGGGTGTGGTGTTTGCCTCGAACAGGTGTTCGTTTAAGCTCGTCGTCGGAACTTGTCGGTGCCGCCCTCTAACGTGAGCGCCAACCACAGCACGTAAAGACAACCCGCCGAAAAGGGGAACCAGACGATGGCACCACAGGCTTTTGACCGCGATAAGGCGCTGGAGCTGGCGCTTGCCCAGATCGAGAAGGGCTTCGGCAAGGGCGCGGTCATGCGCCTCGGCGAAGAGGTGCGCCAGCCCATTTCGGTGATTCCGACGGGTTCCATCGCGCTGGACGTCGCGCTCGGCATCGGCGGTCTGCCGCGTGGTCGCGTCGTCGAGATCTACGGTCCGGAATCCTCCGGTAAGACCACCGTCGCCCTGCACGCGGTCGCCAACGCACAGGCCCTGGGCGGCGTCGCCGCGTTCATCGACGCGGAGCACGCGCTCGATCCCGATTACGCCCGCAAGCTCGGCGTCGACACCGACGCCCTGCTGGTCTCGCAGCCCGACACCGGTGAGCAGGCCCTGGAAATCGCCGATATGCTGGTGCGCTCGGGCGCCATCGACATCATCGTCATCGACTCCGTCGCCGCCCTGGTGCCGCGCGCCGAAATCGAAGGCGAAATGGGTGACAGCCACGTCGGTCTGCAGGCCCGCCTGATGAGCCAGGCGCTGCGCAAGATGACGGGCGCCCTGAACAATTCGGGCACCACCGCCATCTTCATCAACCAGCTGCGCGAGAAGATCGGCGTCATGTTCGGCTCGCCCGAGACCACCACCGGTGGTAAGGCGCTCAAGTTCTACGCCTCGGTGCGCCTGGATGTGCGTCGTATCGAAACCCTCAAGGACGGTTCCGACGCGGTCGGTAACCGCACCCGCGTCAAGGTCGTCAAGAACAAGGTCTCGCCGCCGTTCAAGCAGGCCGAGTTCGACATCCTCTACGGCGTCGGCATCTCCAAGGAAGGCTCGATCATCGATATGGGTGTCGAGCACGGCTTCATCCGCAAGTCCGGCTCCTGGTACACCTACGAGGGTGACCAGCTCGGCCAGGGCAAGGAGAACGCCCGTAAGTTCCTGCTGGAGAACACCGATGTCCGCGACGAGATCGAGAAGAAGATCAAGGAGAAGCTCGGCATCGGCGCGGATGTCACCGCCGAAGAGGCTCCCGCCGACTTCTAACCTCCCATGACAGACCGGTCCACCCCCGAGCCCCGGCCCACCCGGCCGGGGCCTGAGGACTCCCGCCTCGACGCCGTAGAACGCCTCCGCCGCCAACTCGACGCCATCGAGTCCCGCAGCGCCAAGCGCGCGGCGCGGGCGGGCGGCGCGTCCGGTTCGGGAGGTACCCGGACTCGAAACGGCTCCGGCACAGGCGCTTCCTCCGGTCGTGGCGCATGGGATGCCCCCAGCAAATGGGATGACAGCGGTGCCTCCGCCGCCCCCTCCCGCTGGGAAGAATCCGCCTCGAGTGACCCGTGGTCCGGTGCCGCAGACACGTCACAGCTCTGGTCCGAATCCGATTCCGGCACCGGCGGCTGGACCCAATCCTCCACCCGCCGCACCGCTTCCACCCGCGCCCGCCGTGATGACACGGAACCCACTGGCGACGAGCCGAACAGCCGCCGCACCCGGCGTGACAATGCCACCCCTGACTCCGCCGACGGCGAGTCGAATGGTCGCCGTGCTCGTTCGCGCGATGCCGACTCCGCTGATGGCGAGTCGGATGGCCGCCATGGTCGTTCGCGTGGTGCCGACTTTGCCGATGGTGAATCGGATGGTCGGCGTTCGCGTTATGCCGACTCCGCCGACGGCGAATCCAACGGTCGGCGTCGCCGACGCCGGGGTGACGGGGAATCCGTTGGGGGCGAGTCGGATTCGAGGCGGTCCGGGACCGACTCAGCCTCGGATGGGGGATCCGGTCGGGGGCGGCGTTCGCAGCGGGGGCGTCGTCCGGGGCAGCCGGTGGAGCCGCTGCCCGACGGTGGTAAACCGGCGCAGGCCAAGGAGATCTGCCTGCGGCTGCTCACCGATCGCGCGCGCAGCCGATTCGAATTGGCGGATAAGCTTGCCGCCCGCGGCTTCTCGACCGCGGTGTCCGATCAGGTGCTGGATCGCCTCACCGAAGTCGGCCTCATCGATGACGCGGCCTTCGCCCAGCAGTGGGTCTACTCGCGCCACACCTACTCCGGCAAGGGTAAGAAGGCGCTCGCGGAGGAACTCCGCCGCAAGGGCATAGCGCCGGAAGTCGCCGACGAAGCGCTGTCCACCATCACCTCCGACGATGAACTCTCCCGCGCCGCCGACCTGGTGCGCCGCAAACTCCGCACCTTCCCGGAGGGCATAGAGCGCCAGAAGGCGATCACCCGCCTGGTCGGCATGCTCGCCCGCCGCGGCTACGACCCCGGCACCGCCTTCGCGGTGGTAGCCCCCGAGGTAGCGGCCGCCGGTCTCACCGACACCCGCAAACCCCCACCGCCGTCCTCTCGTCGCACCCCGCTCGATGAGTCGGCCGCCGGGCCGGAGGAATCGAACAGCGGCCGCACCCGATCCCGCACCGGACGAGCCGCCTCTTCCTCCGGGGATTCGGAATCCGCTCCGGACGAGTCGACCTCACTCCGCGCATCGAAGGCCCCCCGGCTCGCCAAGCCCGCGTCCGCCCCCAACCGCCCGACCTACAAATTCGGCAAAGTCATCGTCCCCGACGACGACGCCGATTCCACCCCGGACGAAGACTCCGACCCCGCCGCCGACCTGGTCCGCCGCAAACTCCGCACCTTCCCCCCGAACCTGGACCGCCAGAAGGCAATAACCCGCCTCGTAGGCATGCTCGCCCGCCGCGGCTACAACCAATCCACCGCCTACACCGTCGTCAAAGCCGAACTAGCCGCCGCCGACCTCGACCGCCCCTGATGCCGTGGTTCCGGTTCCGGAGCCCTGGTAGCCGAACTGTCTTGCGGCCGTTCATCTCCCAGCGGAGTAGCGGCGGGGAGTTCGCGCAGGCCTACGATCTGGCGGCGATGCTGGTCAGTTGAGGACTCGGCCGTGTTGGCGGGGGCCGCGGCGGGGGCGGCGGGAGTCGGCTCGGGGGGTGGGGCGGGGGCTGGCAACGCGGGGGAGGGTTTTGGAGGTGGGGAGGGGTGCGGGTGGGTTCAGGCGTTTGCGGGCGTCTGAGAGGAGGAGGGCGCCCAGGGCGGCGGCGAGGGCGGTGCAGGCTGCGGCCAAGGGGGTGGCGAGGGCGAGCAGGAGCAGGCCGAGACGGAATTGTCTTCGGGCGCTGTCGGCTTCGCTCATTACAGCAGTATGCGAGGTGGGGGCGGTTGTTGTCCGAGGCTCGGGCACATTGGCCTGAAGTCGGGATTCGGCCGTGATCACCGGCGGCCGGAATGACTTCGGCCCGGTCGGGGGACCGCCTTGCGGCAGACCTCCGACCGGGCCGGGGACAACGGGCTACGACCGCTGACTTGCGGTCGCGGTAGCCGGTGCGGTTGTCAGGTGAGGCTCATGCCCGGGGCCGCGGTGCTGGTGTTGGCGGGCAGGGCTGTTCGGCTGCCGCGTTTGCGGGTGCGGAGCCAGCGTTCCAGGCGGGTGGCGATGACGCTGAGGGTGTAGTTGAGGGCGATCATGATCACCGCGATCACCAGGAGGGCGGGGATGGTGTTCTGTTCGGCCGCACCGAGTTGCTTACCGGCGCGGACGACCTCGACATAGGTGATCTGGTAGCCGAGGGCCGAATCCTTCAGGGCCACGACCATTTGCGAGACCAGGGCGGGCAGCATGGCGGTGATGGCCTGGGGAAGCAGAACCAGGCGCATGACCTGGTTCTTGCGCAGGCCCAGGGCCACCGCGGCTTCGGATTGTCCGCGCGGCAGCGAGCGAATGCCCGAGCGCACGATTTCCGCGATGACCGATCCGTTATAGACGGTCAGCGCGGTCACCACGGCGGCGAGCGCCAGCTGATCCGACGGGAACACATTGTTCTGCGAGAACATCGCGAACAGGAAGATCATCAGGATCAGCACCGGGATCGCCCGGGCCACCTCCACGACCGTTCCGGCGATGATCCGCACACTGCGATGATCGGACAGCCGCAGGATGCCGAACACCATGCCGATCACCAGCGCGAACACGATCGACAGCCCGGCCGCCTCGATGGTTCCGCGCAGACCCGGCAGCAGATACGTGGACCAGATGTCCCCTTCCAGGAACGGCTTCCACTTGGCCGCCTCGAACTGGCCTTTGCTGTTGAACGCGTCGTAGACGAACCACAGCAGCACCGCCGCGATGACCACGACCACGACGCTGTAGATCCGGTAGCGCAGCCGCGCGCGGGGGCCCGGTGCGTCGTAGAGAACCGATGCCGAGCTCATCGCGCCACCTCATATCGTTTGGCCAGCCAGCCGAACAGCAGACCGGCCGGCAGGGTCAGCACCACGAAGCCGAGCGCGAAGATCGCGCCGATGGCCAGTGGGGCGGCCTCGTTCTCGTTCATGGTGTCCATCAGCAGCGCGGCCTCGCCGACACCGATCACCGAGGCGACGGTGGAATTCTTGGTCAGCGCGATGAACACGCTGCCGAGCGGGCCGATGATGGCGCGAAATGCCTGCGGCAGCACCACGAGTCGCAAATTCTGCAAAAATGTCAGGCCCAGCGAACGGCCCGCCTCGGATTGCCCCAGCGGCACGGTATTGATGCCCGCCCGCAGCGATTCGCAGACGAAAGCCGCCGTGTACACACCCAATCCGAGCACCGCGAAGCGGAAATTGTTCTCCGCCAGATCATTCGGTCCCGATGCGGCGAGTTTGACGCCGAGCGTGGAATACAACCCGATCGAGCAGAAGATGACGATCAGCGTAAGTGGCGTATTGCGAAAGACATTGACGTATGCCGTGCCGAGTAACCGCGCGATCGGCACCGGCGCCACTCGCATCCCGGCCACGATCGTGCCCAGAACCAGTGCCAGCACAGCCGAATACAGCGTCAGTTTGATGGTCACCCAGAACGCGTCCAGCAGCTGGGTGTGGTAGTCCGAGATCAAGTTGAACACGGCGCCCGAGCCCCTCCGTTCGAAATAGAAAGCGTGCCGGGCGGATCCACCGCCCGGCACGCCTGCTCAACTCAGTACCGGTCGACCTGCGGCGGCGCGGGAATCTCGAAACCCGTTCCGGCGAAGTTCTTCTCCAGTGCCGCCTTCCAGGCGCCGCTGGTGATCATGGCCTCGATGGCGTCATTGACCTTGCCGCGGAATTCGGCATCGCCCTTCTTGACCCCGATACCGTACTTCTCGGTGGTGAACGGCGCGCCGACGACCTTCAGCGCACCCGGGGACTGCGCCGCGTAACCGCGCAGAATGATGTCATCGGTGGTGACCGCGTCGACCGAACCGGACTTGAGCGCCTCAACGCACAGCGAGTACGTGTCGTACTCCTGCAGTTGAACGTCCTTGGCGTACTTGTCCTTCACGTTCTGCGCCGGGGTGGAGCCCTTCACCGAGCACAGCTTCTTATTGCCGTTGAGCGAATCCGCACCGGTGATATCGGTATTGTCCGAACGCACCAGCAGCGACTGCCCGGTCAGGTAGTACGGCCCCGCGAAATCGACCTTCTCCTTGCGCTTATCGGTGATCGAGTAGGTCGCGGCGATGAAATCGACCTGACCGTTCTGGATCAGCGTTTCGCGCTGTGCAGACGGCGCTTCCTTGAAGGTGATGTTCTCCGGCTTCACGCCGAGCTTATCGGCCACGAACTTGGCCACATCCACGTCGAAACCGCTGAACGAGCCGTCCTTGTTGTGCAGGCCCAGACCCGGCTGGTCGTACTTGATGCCCACGGTCAGCTTGCCGCTCGCCGCGTTCTGCTGGGCGGACTTATCGCTGCCGCCACCACAACCGGCGGCCACGACGGTTAGGGCCAGTGCCCCGACTGCGACCTTGAGTACCTGGTTGAACCTCATCGAGAGTCCTTCTCTGTAGGGAACGTCTGTAGGGAAACGTCAGTGGCTCAGGATCTTGCCGAGGAAATCCTTGGCGCGATCGGATTTGGGTGCGGTGAAGAACGAGTCCGGATCGGTGTCCTCGACGATCTGCCCGTCGGCCATGAACAGCACGCGATTGCCCGCGCGGCGCGCGAACCCCATCTCGTGCGTGACCACGACCATGGTCATACCGTCCTTGGCCAGCTGCACCATCACCTCGAGCACCTCGGACACCATTTCCGGGTCCAGCGCGGAGGTGGGCTCGTCGAACAGCATCACCTTGGGATTCATGGCGAGCGCACGCGCGATCGCCACCCGCTGCTGCTGCCCGCCGGACAGCTGCGCCGGATACTTGTCCGCCTGATTGGCGATCCCGACCCGTTCGAGCAATTCCATGGCGTGCGTGCGAGCCTGCGCCTTATCGGTACCGCGCACCTTCACGGGCGCGAGCATGACGTTCTCCAAAATCGTCTTGTGCGCGAACAGGTTGAAGGACTGGAACACCATGCCGACATCGGCACGGAGTTTGGCCAGCGCCTTACCCTCATCGGGCAGATTCACCCCGTCGATGGCGATCTCACCGGAGTCGATGGTCTCGAGCCGGTTGATGGTGCGGCACAGGGTCGACTTGCCGGAACCCGAAGGTCCCACCACGATCACGACCTGCCCGGAGGGCACCTCGAGATTGATGTCACGCAGCACGTGCAGCGAGCCGAAGTGCTTGTCCACACTCCGCATCGAGATCATCGGCGCGGACTTGCTGATGGAAACAGGCGCGTCGGTCATGACCTGTGACCTTAGAGGCACTGTGCCCGAAATGCTCGTCTTCGGTGGGAACACCGGTACTGTGCCTCGACTCGACACCCTCCCGTAACCGGCGATTGATACCGCGGTGATCGCGGAGACGCAGGTCACCACCATCGGACGGGGTTTATGGCCCCGAGAGCCCAGCCATTACCCTGATTGGGTGAATTCGTTGGCGCAGGTTTCAGCACATGACGCGGTTGCCGAGCAGGATGCGCGCACCTACGAGGTGCGCACCTACGGCTGCCAGATGAATGTGCACGACTCCGAACGACTTTCGGGCCTGCTCGAAGATGCCGGATACGTCAGGGCCGCCACCGGCGATACCGCCGACCTGGTGGTTTTCAATACCTGCGCGGTCCGCGAGAACGCCGATAACAAGCTGTACGGCACCCTGAGCCACCTCGCGCCGATCAAGGCCGAGCGGCCGGGCATGCAGATCGCGGTCGGCGGCTGTCTCGCTCAAAAGGACCGCGACACCGTGGTCAAGAAGGCGCCGTACGTGGACGTGGTGTTCGGCACGCACAACATCGGCTCGCTGCCGGTGCTGCTGGAGCGGGCCCGCCACAACGCCGAGGCCCAGGTCGAGATCATCGAATCGCTGGAGGCGTTCCCGTCCACGCTGCCCGCCAAGCGCGAATCCGCGTACGCCGGCTGGGTGTCGATCTCGGTGGGCTGCAACAACACCTGCACGTTCTGCATCGTGCCCGCGCTGCGCGGCAAAGAGGTCGACCGCCGTCCCGGCGATGTGCTCGCCGAGGTGCAGGCGCTGGTCGATCAGGGCGTCATGGAGGTGACGCTGCTCGGACAGAACGTGAACGCCTACGGCGTCTCCTTCGCCGATCCGACCGAGGAGCGCGATCGCGGCGCGTTCGCGAAACTGCTGCGCGCCTGCGGCAGCATCGAGGGCCTGGAGCGAGTGCGCTTCACCTCCCCGCACCCGGCCGAATTCACCGATGACGTCATCGAGGCCATGGCCGAGACCCCGAATGTCTGCCCGCAACTGCATATGCCGTTGCAGTCGGGTTCGGATCGTGTGCTCAAGGCCATGAAGCGGTCGTACCGCAGCGCCAAATTCCTCGGCATCATCGACAAGGTGCGCGCGGCGATGCCGCACGCGGCCATCACCACCGACATCATCGTCGGCTTCCCGGGTGAGACCGAGGAGGATTTCCAGGCCACCCTGGATGTGGTGCGCAAGGCGCGGTTCACCAGCGCCTACACCTTCCAGTACTCCATCCGCCCGGGCACGCCCGCCGCGGATATGCCCGATCAGCTCCCCAAAGAGGTGGTGCAGGAGCGCTATATGCGACTCATCGCACTGCAGGAGCAGGTCTCCCTCGAAGCCAATCAGGAACTCATCGGCACCACGGTCGAACTGCTGGTCGCCGAGGGCGCGGGCAAGAAGAACGCCGCCACCGCCCGCATGAGCGGTCGCGCCCGGGACGGCCGCCTGGTCCACTTCCGGCCGACTGCCGATCTGCCCGCGGGCTCGGAAATCCGCCCCGGCGATATCGTCACGGTGGCGGTCACCGAAGCGGCCCCGCACCACCTCATCGCCGATGCCCCGATCCAATCGCACCGCCGTACGGCCGCGGGCGATGCCCACGAGCGGGGCATCACCCCGAAAACCGCCCCGATCGGCGTCGGTCTCGGCCTGCCCAGCATCGGCAAGCCGCTCGTCGTAGCGGCCGCCGCCGCGGGCTGCGGCTCCGAATGCGGTGCCTGATCGCGTCCTGATTCCGACACCGCGTAGTAGTCGGAATTCGGGGCGGGGCATGATGGGTCGACCCCACTCCCGCATGACTCAGGATCACCACAGATGACCGAGCAGCAGCCGAACGGCCCCGACGACGGTTCCGCGCAGGACCCGCAGCAGGCGGAAGAGTCAGCGGCACAATCAGATTCGGCGCGTGCGGATGCGCCCGAGGCGAACGAGGAGACCATGAAGTCGGCGGAGAACAGTCAGGACTTCGAACAGTTCCGCGCGGATCTCGAGGCCGTCGAGCGCAAGATCGCGGGGGAGATCGACCCGGGCGTGCGCGCGATGGTCGTCGCGGGCGCGGTATTCCTGCTGCTGTTCTCGCTGGTGCTGCCGCATGCCGGGCAGGCGCGCGGCTTCGATGTGATCCTGTACGACGCCGCGGCGAAGGCCGAGCACATCGGCCTGCCGTCGCGGGTCTTCGAATGGTTCGTGGTGGTCTTCGGCATCGGCTTCTCCCTGCTGGCGCTGGCCACCCGGCGCTGGGCGCTGGCGTGGATCGCGGTCGCGGGCTCGGCCATCGGCAGCGTGTTCGGCGTGTTCTCCATCTGGCACCGCAACACCCCGGGTCTGGGCAACTATCACGGCGCGGGCCCGGGCATCGGCCTGATCCTGTCCACCATCGTGATCATGGTGCTGACCTTCCACTGGATTCGCGTGGTCTGGAGCCGCACCACCGTGCACCTGGCCGCCGAGGAACAGCGCCGCATCGCCGCCGCCGAAGCCGAGGAACGCGACCACCGCCGCCTGTTCGGCGATAAGTAGCACTCACCGATCCGGTCGGTAGGCGAGCCCCGCGAAGGTCGCGGCAACGCCCACCGCGGTCATGAAGAGCCAGCCCGCGCGGAATTCGGCGAGGGTGTGGTCCGCGCCCGCACCCAGGATCGCGGTCAGAATGGCAACGCCCAGAGCGGAACTCGTCTGCCGCGCCATCATGAGCGTGCCCGAGCCGAGTGAGGTCTCCGCGGCGGGCAGCAGCGCCGCCGAGCCGAACAGCGGCGGTTGCAGCAGCGCGGTGCTGGCTCCGGCGAGAATGCCACCGGGCAGGATGATCAGGGTGTACGAGTCGGTGAAACCGCTGGCCACTGCCCACCACGCGGCCCCGGCCGCCAGGCATGCGCCACCCAGTGCCGCCGAGGCGCGAGCGCCGAAGCGTGCGATGAATCGGCCCGAGAACGGTGACAGCAGTAGGCAACTGATCGGCAGCGGAGCCACGCCGAGGCTGGCGGCGAGCACCGAATAGTGCAGCCGTTCGGTGAGGAACAGCGTGATTTCCAGGATCATGGCCGCGAAAGCCAGGTAGTAGCAGAACACTCCGAGCGTGGCGGTGCGGAAAAGCTTGTGCCGCAGCACAACCGGGCTCACCACCGGATCCGGGTGCCGCCGGATGTGCACGCCGAACCATACGGCCAGCGCGACCGCGGCGATGAGCATGCCGACTGTCGCGGCCCCGGTGTAACCCCAGGCGTCCGCCTGCACGAACACCGTGGTGAATCCCGCCGTCGCACCCAGAATCAGCAGTGCCCCAAGGGGATCCAATCGCCGCCGGACCCCGGGTGCGATATCGGGCAGCACCCGCAGTCCCAGCGCGAACGCCACCACCGTGAACGGCACATTGAGAAAGAAGATCCACCGCCATCCGGCCTGCAACAGCAGCCCGCCCAGTACCGGTCCGCTGGCCGCGCCGGCGGCCGCGATGGCGGTCCAGATACCCATGACCGTCGGATGTTCCCGGCGCGCGAAACTCGGTAGCACCAGCCCCAGCCCGGTCGGCACCAGCAGCGCCGCCGCGGCCGCCTGCGCGATGCGCGCGATGATCAGCACCGTCAGATTCGGCGCGGCACCGCACGCGATCGACGCCAGTCCGAAAAGCGCTATGCCGATGAGGAATCCGCGCTTGCGCCCGGTATCGTCCGCCAGCCGCCCGGCGGGAACGAGCAGTGCCGCCATGACGATCGTGTACGCGTTCAAAGTCCACGACACCGCGCCGATCGAGCTGTTGAACGATTCCCGCAGGGTCGGAAACGCGACGGTGACCGCGAAAAGATCGAGTATGGCGAGGAATTGGGCGATACCGGCGATGGCGAGTACGCGATAGCGCCCCGCCGGCGGTGCCTCGACCCGTTGGGCTGCTTCGTCTTCGGTCGTGGTTGTCATGGGTTCGACTATCCGAGCTGGGCATTCCCCCGAACAGTGGCAGAAATGCCATGATGCGCTAGATTTCTGACAGGGGTGCGGGCTACCGTGAGGATATGGAGCCGAACAGCCCGGAGACGCGGACCGATCCCGGAACCCTCGCCGTCGCCGTGGCGCCCGGTATGCCGATCTTCGAGGTCGCCATCCCATACCAGGTCTTCTACGAACCGCCGCTTGGCGTCGACCCGGACCGCTGGTACCGCTTCCAGCTCTGTGGACCGCGCGAAACCGACTTCGCCGCGCTCCGAGATCCGTTCGTGGCCCTGACCGCTCACGACTACGACGATCTGATCCGCGCCGATACCGTGATCGTCCCGTCCACCCCGAATGTGCGCGAAGCACCGCCCCGCGATCTGGTCGAGGCCGTCCGCGCCGCCTACGAGGCGGGCGCGCGCATCGCCTCGCTCTGCACCGGTGCGTTCGTACTCGCCGAGGCGGGGCTGCTCGACGGTCGCCGGATGACCACGCACTGGCGGCATATCGCGGCCATGCGCGAACGCTATCCGCACCTGGAGATCGATCCCGCCGTGCTCTACATCGATGACGGCCGCATCCTCACCAGCGCGGGCACCATGGCCGGAATGGACCTGTGCATCCACCTGATTCGCAAGGATCTGGGCTCCGGCGCGGCCAATGCCGCTGCCCGCTACCTGGTGGTGTCACCGCATCGGGCCGGGGGCCAGGCCCAATATCTGCAATCCCCGGTCCCCGCCTATCCCGCCGACTCCGGCCTGTCCGCGACCCTGCAGTGGGCCATCCATCACCTGGATCAGCCGCTCACCGTCACCGATCTGGCCCGCCACGCCAATACCAGCGAACGCACGCTGGCCCGCCGCTTCCACGCCGAAATCGGCGGCACCCCGCTGCAATGGCTGCTCACCCAGCGCGTCATTCGCGCCCGAGAGCTATTGGAGTGCACCGATTTACCGGTGGACGTGGTGGCCGACCGCTGCGGACTCGGCACGGCCGCCAATCTCCGCACTCATTTCGGCCGGGAGGTCGGCATCTCCCCGAGCGAATACCGCCGCTCCCACCGCGTCACCCGCCACGAGATCATCACCGGCTGACCGTCCGCCCTTTATGTCCGGCTGGTGAGGATGTATTCACCGAGCAGGTCGTATTCCTCTTCATCGATGCCGTCGTCGAGCGGTACCGCGACCGCGACCGTGCCCTCCTCCTCGCCGACGAAGAGCGCCGGGTCATTGCAGTCCGCGAAGCCGATGGCGTCGATTCCGGCGTAGGCCGCACCGCCGCACCAACCGTGGTCGGCGACAACGAGATCCGGGCGCGCCTCGCCCGCCTTCTCCAGCGCCGCCAGCACCAGCCGGATCGGCCGATCCGAATGCGTGTGCACCGCACCGACCGGATCGCCGATGGTCGCGACGCCGAGGACGTAGTCGACCTCCAGCCGCTGCCATCCGCGCCGGGTGTAGCCGTCGTATCCCGCGCCCGCGCCCGCCCGGACTATCGTCCCGCCCGCATCGGTCAGGGCCGCCGCCAATTGCTGATAGAGCCGGGCCAGGGTGCGCGGATGCCCGGTGGCGAACAGCACCCGCTGCTGTTCCCGCAACGCCTGCTGGAACCGCTCCGCATATCGGTCCAGCGCCGATGCGGTGAGCTCGGGATCGATGGTGTCCACGCCCCGGCGGAACTGCGGTCGCGGATCCACCCCCACCTTGCGTGCCATCAATTCCAGGATCTCGGCCGGATCCTCCCAGCGCGGCCCCGGATTCAACCCGAACATATAGTCCGGATCCCGGTAGGCCAGCCGCTGATAGTGATCCAGATTGTTCTCCCGCGGCGTTGCCACCTGCCCCGCCATTCCGGTCGCCATCAAATGCGCGACCAGCGTTTCCCGCGTCGGTCCCATAGCCCCGAGCCTAACCGGACCCCGGTCCTCACCTCGATCTATGTGGGCCCCAAGGTAATCCGCCGAACCGCCGGGATCGCGCCAACTCCACGCGGGTCCGGCCGGGCCGGTGTGCGCGACACAAACGAACCGGTTTGCGGTGTGCGCGCCCGGGCATCCGTCACTACGGTGGTTCGGGCAAGCGGAGACCAAGGTAGCGGTGGAGGCAGCATGTCAGTGGGGATCGAGCGGCTCGCGGACACGAATCACGTGGTGCCGGAGCGGCGCACGATTCCCGCCGCGGTGGTGTGGGCCTTCGCGGTGGTAGGGGTGCTGGCGGGATGGCGCTACCTCGAACAGGTGGCCGTCAATACGCAGATGATGACGCATCTGATGGACCTGGGCACCTATCAGATCGCCGCGCAACGCGTGGTGGACGGGGTGTCGGTCTACGACAGTCCGCTGCGGGGGAGTACCCGCGGGGTATGGGAATTCGTCTACACGCCGTTCTCGGCCCTGCTGTTCGTACCGCTGGTGGCCATGCACGGCACCGTGTTCACCTGGGTCGGCCAGCTCGGCAATTTCGCCATCCTCGCCGCATCGGGATGGGTGGCGCTGTCGATGCTGGGCTATCGGCGCGATCGCCGGATGGCGCTGCTGGCGCTGTCGAGCGCGGCGATTCTGCTGTGGTGTGAGCCGATTCGCGAATCCATGGCGTTCGGCCAGATCAATATCCTGCTGCTGCTCATCGTGCTGGTGGATATGAGCCTGCCCGATTCCTCGCGCTGGAAGGGCGTGCTGACCGGCATCGCGGCCGGAATCAAGCTCACCCCACTGTTTTTCGTGCTCTACCTGCTGGTGACGCGCCGATTCCGGGCCGCCGCCACCGCGATCGGGGCTCTGATCGCCACCGTGATCGTGGGTTTGGCTGTGCTGCCCAAGGATTCGTGGACGTTCTGGAGCGGTGCGTTCGCCGATCCGGCGCGGGTGGGCGTACCGGCGAACCCGCAGAACGAGACATTGCGCGGCATGATCGCGCGCTCCCTCGGTGCGGGCACGGGGCTCCAATTGCTGTGGCTCGCAGGCGCTCTCGTGATTGTCGCGATTTGCCTGTGGCTGGCGCGCCGGTTCTCGGCGACCGGCCGGGAACTGCCCGCCGTGCTGTTGTGCGGGTTGACCAGCATCGCCGTATCGCCGTTCAGCTGGATCCATCACTGGGTGTGGCTGGCGCCGCTGCTGATCTACCTGGCCGATCTTGCCCTGCGCCGCGGTGGCCTGATCGCGCCGACCGTACTGCTGGTGGTGTTCGCGGTCTCCTCGGGCGGCGTATTCGACCTGCTGGGACTGCGGTTGGGCAGCGTCTTCGATCTGCCCGAGCACGGCCGCTACGCGTTCCTGTCCCACAATGCCTACATCTGGCTCACCCTCGCATTGTTCGCCGTCGCGGCCGCGTGGCTGCACAGTGAAACGAAAACGGCCCGGGGGCAACAGGATCGACTGCCCTCGGACCGTTCACGCGAAAGCCTCAGCGCGGGCTGATAAGTACTCTCAGCGCTGGCTGACCGCGCCTTCGGCGGCTTCGGCCCATTCCTGCCACTGCTTGGCCTGTTCGAGCGCCTTCTCCGCATCGCGGGTCTTACCGGCGGCCTGCGCCTTGGCGGCCTGCTCCTCGAATTGCGCGACCCGCTCACGGAACTGGGCCGCGCGGGCCATGGCCTCGGGATCGCTGCGCCGCCACTGCGCGTCGACGGCGTCGCGCACCCGCTTCTCGACCGCGCGCAGGCGTGCCTCCAGATCGTGGATGCGCTCGCGCGGCACCTTGCCGATGGCGTCCCACTTCTCCTGCAGATCGCGCAGCGCGGCGCGAGCGGCATCGAGATTGGTTTCCGGATTCAGGTTCTCGTAGTGCAGCAGCAGCTCTTCCTTGGAGTGCGCGTTCTGCTCGAATTCGGCATCCCGCTCCGAGGCCGCGGAATTGCGGGCCGCGAAGAACACGTCCTGCGCGGATTTGAAGCGCTTCCACAGCTGCTCATCGGCTTCGCGCGGTGCGCGCCCGGCGGCTTTCCATTCGGCGAGCAGATCGCGGAAGATCGCGGCGGTGCCCGCCCAATCGGTGGAATTGGCCAATTCCTCGGCCCGCACGCAGAGCTCTTCCTTATGCGTCTTGGCCGAGGCGCGTTCACGATCCAATTCCGCGAAGTGCGCGCCGCGCCTGCGGTTGAAGGCCTCGCGTGCCTTGGAGAAGCGCCGCCACAGTGCGTCGTCGACCTTGCGATCGACCCCGCGAATGGTCTTCCACTCGTCCAGGATTTCGCGCAGCCGATCGCCCGCGACCTTCCACTGGGTGGAATCCGCGGCGATCTGCTCGGCCTCGGCGGCCAGGGCTTCCTTGCGCTCGGTCTGTTCGTGCCGGGAGCGTTCCTTCTCCTCCTTGGCGTGCGCGGCCGCCTCATCGGAGTGTTCGATGATGGCGCGCAGGCGCTGGGTGAGCCCGTCGATATCGCCGATGACCGCGGCGCTGGGCAATGTCTCGGCAAGCGCGGTGGCGGCGGTCTTGGTCTTGCGGGCGTCGGTGCCGGCGGCCAGGCGGGCCTCGAGCAGGGCGACCTCGGTGGCCAGATCGTCGAAGCGGCGGCCGAAGTGGGCCAGGCCCTCGGCGGTGTCACCGGCCTGCCAAGACCCGATGACGCGTTCGCCGTCGGTGGTCTTCACCCAGGCGGTGCCGTCCTCGTCGACGCGGCCCCACTGACTGGGGTCGCTCACGCTCGGCACCACGACGGGATGCGGATGCGGGGTCGCCGGGCCGGGAGTGGGCTTGACGGCGTGTGGCTTCGGGGCTTCCGGTTTACGCGGCGCCGGTCCCGGGCGGGGACCGGCGGCGGTGGCCGGAGACGGACGCTGGGCGGCGCCGGGCTGGGGCGTCGAGGTCGGTTCCGACTGGGTAGCCTTCTCGTTTCCGCTGTTGTCGCTCATTGCTCCTCGTCCCTGCCGCGCGTCACGGCTGCCTGGTTACGCCCTAGCTCATTGTCCAACTCTCCCCATTCAACCAGGCTGAGATGCGAAATGCTGTCTTTGAGGCCACCTCCGTGGCGCGGCGATCAGGTGGGGTGGGGCTGGTGAGGCGCGGTAGCGCTACGGTTGACCGCGTGTTCTGTGTTGCGTCGCTGGTCCCCTCACCACCCGCCCTGATACCCGAGCTGGGTGGCGCGGCAGGCGCGGCGGCGGACGGTGATCTCGCGCGGCTGCGCGGCGCGGTGTTCGAGGCGGCCGGAGAGCTGGCCGGCCAGGCAAAACGCTGGATTGTCGTCGGCGTGGCGGATTCGGACAGCGTGTACGACTCGGAAACCGCGGGCACGTTCCGGGGATACGGGGTGGATATCCGGGCCGGTTTGTCGGCGACCGCGAATACCGGGAATCCGGATCCCGATTTGCCGCTGCCGGTGTTGATCGGCGGCTGGCTGCGCGAGCGGGTGGCCCCGGACGCGATCGCGGTGGCTCGTCTGGTGGCATCGGACACACCGGCCGCGGAGTGCCTGGCGTATGGCCGGAAGTTGCGCGCCGAGCTGGATTCAGCGACCGACCGGTACGGCGTCCTGGTCGTCGGCGACGGTGCGGCAACCCTGTCGCTCAAGGCCCCGCGCTATCTCGATCCGCGCGCCGAAGCGGTACAGGCCGAGATCGATCGCGCCCTGGCGGCGGGGGACCGGACCGCCTTGGCCGCACTGGATGAGCGGCTGTGCGCCGAACTCGATGTCGCGGGCCGCCCGGCCTTCCAGGTGCTGGCCGGACTCTTCGCCGCCGACGCCGCCGACCCCCGCGTCGAAACCTTCTATGCCGCAGCCCCGTTCGGCGTCGCATACCACGCGAGCAGCTGGCTTCCCGGCGGTGCCGCATGATTCGGCCCATTGCCGTCGTCGGCCCCACCGCCACCGGAAAGTCCGATCTGGCCCTGGATTTGGCCGAACGACTACACGGCGAGATCGTGAATATCGATGCCATGCAGCTCTATCGCGGCATGGATGTCGGCACCGCGAAACTCTCGCTCGCCGAGCGCCGCGGTATTCCGCACCATCAACTCGATGTCCTCGACGTCACCGAAACCGCGACCGTCGCCGTGTATCAAACCGCGGCCCGCGCCGATGTGGAAGACATCATGGCGCGCGGTCACACCCCGGTCATCGTCGGCGGTTCGATGATGTATGTCCAAGCGCTGCTGGATGATTGGGATTTCCCGGCCACCGACCCGGTGGTCCGCGCCAAATGGGAGACCCTGCTGGAGGAGCGCGGCGTGGTCATCGTGCACGAGGCGCTGCGCGCCGCCGATCCGGTGGCCGCCGACACCATCCTGCCCACCGACGGCCGCCGCATGGTGCGCGCCCTCGAGGTGGTCGAGCTGACCGGTAAACCGTTCGCCGCCTCCGCCCCGCAGATCGGCGAACCCCGCTGGGGCACAGTCATAATCGGCGTCGACCGGGAAACCGCCGCACTGGACGCCCGGATCGAACTGCGCACCGCGAAGATGTTCGACTCCGGACTGGTGGACGAGGTGCACACGCTCATCGGCCAAGGCTTGCGCGATGGCCAGACCGCCCGCCGCGCAATCGGATACGCACAAGTCCTGGACTACCTGGACAACGAATACGACCTGAACGAAGCACAGGAGCGCACCTTCATCGGCACCAGGCGCTATGTCCGGAGACAGCGGTCCTGGTTCCGCCGCGATCAGCGGGTGCACTGGGTGGACGGCGCCGATCCGCGGCTGGCGGAGACGGCGCTGACGCTCATTCGCTCCTCGACGACGAAGGACGAACAGGAAGTCAGCTGAGTGACGCGTCGCGCGAATGCCCGCAATGCCTCGGTCCAGGTGTGGCAGGCATATCTGAACTCCCGGGCCAGTCGCCTGCGCGACAATAGATTCCTGGTGCACGGTCAGCGCCCCATCGACCGCGCGCTCGAATGTCATTGGCCCCTGGAGACTCTCGTCTATCGACTGGGTGCGCCGGAGCCGTCCGGCTGGGCGCGCCAGGTGCTCGAATCCAGCGGTGTGCCGAGCGTCGGACTGGTGCCGGAGGTGATGGCCGAACTGGCCGAACCCTCCGAATCGGTGCCGGAGTTGGTCGCGGTGGCGGTCTCGCGCCGGATGGAACTCGACGATTTCGCCCCGGGCACACCGGAACAGCCGCCCACCGTGGTGGTCATCGACCGCCCGGGTTCACCGGTCCGGCTGGGCGCGCTGATCCGCTCGGCCGCGGCCTTCGGTGCGAGCGGGGTGATCGTGACCGGTTCCGGCGCGGACCATTACGACCCGCAGAGCGTGACCGCCTCCGATGGCGCGCTCTTCGCGGTCCCCGTACTCCGCGCCTCCGGCCCGGCCCAGTTGACCGCGTTCCGGGACCGGCAACTGGCCCGGGGGATCGGCACCCGTATCGTCGGCAGTGACGATCACGGCGGTATCGCCCTCGACGAATTCGAGTTCGGCGCCGCCACCGTGCTGGTCATAGGTGATGAAAGCGAGACGCTCGCCCCCGCCTGGCGGCAGGTGTGCGATGAGCTGGTGTGCGTCCCGTCCGATGGTTCCCTCGGGTCCCCGTCGGCGGCGGCGGTGGCCCTGTACGAAATTTCCCGGCAGCGCCGGGCGTTGCGCTGACAACTCGGGTGTGGGTGAGGACGAATGGTGAACGAGAACGCGGCTGATATCGATTTCGGTAAAGGACACGGCACGCAGAACGATTTCGTCGTGCTGCCGGATCCGGATGCCTGGCTGGAGCTGACCGAATCCCGGGTCGCCGCACTGTGCGATCGCCAGCGCGGTATCGGCGCGGACGGGGTGCTGCGCGTGGCGCGCGCGGGCGCCCTCATCGAAAACGGCACTCTGCCGGTGCTTCCCGAAGGCGTGAGCCCGGAAGACTGGTTCATGGACTACCGCAACGCCGACGGTTCCATCGCCGAGATGTGCGGTAACGGTGTGCGCGTGTTCGCCCACTACCTGGTCGCCACCGGTCTCGAGACCGCCGCGGAATTCGTGGTCGGCAGCCGCGCCGGAGCCCGCCCGGTGATCGTGCACCACGCCGATCCGGTGCACGGTGAGGTCACCGTCGCCATGGGCCGGGTCCGCACCCTGGGCGAGTCCACCGCCACCCTCGCCGGTCGTGAATTCACCGGTCTCGGCATCGACGTCGGCAACCCGCACCTGGCCTGCGTGGATCCCGCCCTCACCCATCAGGATCTGGCCGAACTGGACCTGACCCACGCCCCGTCGTTCGACCACACGGTCTTCCCCAACGGCGTGAACGTCGAAATCCTGACCGCCCTCGGCGTGGCCTCCGACGGCAATCGCGGCGTCGACATGCGCGTCTACGAACGTGGCGTCGGCGAAACCCGTTCCTGCGGAACGGGAACCGTGGCGGCGGCCGCGGCGGCTCTCGCCCGCGACGGCTTCGATCTGGCCGCCGACACCGGCCACGTCCAGGTCCATATCCCCGGTGGCACCGTCACGGTCGGCATCGATCACGGCACCGCGACCCTGCGCGGCCCGTCGGTGCTGGTGGCCACCGGCAAGATCGCCGCCAAGTGGTGGCAGGACGCCTAGGACACGCCTGTCCTGTCGCCCGGAAATAACCGAATGCGCTGTTCGGTTGGTCCGTGGGATCATGGAGGCGTATGAGTAAACAAGAGACGTACGAGTTCACTCCCGCTGAGGAGAACACCGACGACGCCGCGACCGGCTGGTCCGCGTCGCCGACCGGAAACGATTCCGGATCGCCCACCGTCGGTGAATTGCAGCTCGATGACCGCGCCGCCCTGCGCCGCACGGCCGGCCTGTCCACCGAGCTCGAGGATGTCACCGAGGTCGAGTACCGGCAGCTGCGCCTGGAGCGCGTGGTGCTGGTCGGCGTCTGGACCGAGGGCACCACCGAACAGGTCGACGCGCGAATGGCCGAATTGGCCGCCCTCGCCGAGACCGCCGGTTCCGAGGTGCTGGACACGCTGATCCAGCGCCGCGACAAACCGGATAAGGCCACCTACATCGGCTCGGGTAAGACCGAGGAGCTGCGCACCATGGTCCTCGAGACCGGTGCGGATACGGTCATCCTCGACGGTGAGTTGAGTCCCGCGCAGCTGACCGCGCTGGAGAAGATCGTCAAGGTGAAGGTCATCGACCGCACCGCGCTGATTCTGGATATCTTCGCCCAGCACGCGACATCTCGTGAGGGCAAGGCTCAGGTCGCGCTCGCGCAGATGCAGTACATGATGCCGCGACTGCGCGGCTGGGGTGAGTCCATGTCCCGGCAGGCCGGTGGTCGTGCGGGCGCGAACGGTGGCGTGGGTACGCGTGGTCCCGGTGAGACCAAGATCGAGACCGATCGCCAGCGCATTCGTGAGCGAATGGCCAAGCTGCGCCGTGAGATCCGGGAGATGAAGACCGCCCGCGATACCAAGCGGCATCGGCGGGTCTCCAGCGGTATTCCGCAGGTGGCGATCGTCGGCTATACGAACGCGGGCAAGTCGAGCCTGATGAACGCGCTCACCGGCGCGGGGATTCTGGTGCAGGACGCGCTGTTCGCGACCCTGGACCCGACCACCCGCAAGGCCGCGCTCGAGGATGGCCGCGAGGTCGTCTTCACCGATACCGTCGGCTTCGTGCGCCACCTGCCGACCCAGCTGGTCGAGGCCTTCCGCTCCACCTTGGAAGAGGTCACCGGCGCGGATCTGCTGCTGCACGTGGTGGACGGTTCGGATCCGTTCCCCGATGAGCAGATCAAGGCGGTTCGCGAGGTCGTCACCGATGTGCTGCGCGAAACCAAGACCCCGGCCCCGCCGGAGTTGCTGGTAGTCAACAAGATCGACGCCCTCGACCCGATGGAGCTGACCCAGCTGCGCGGCTGGCTCCCCGAGGCGGTCTTCGTCTCGGCCGCCACCGGCCAGGGTCTGGATGTGCTGCGCGAACGCCTGGACAAGGTGCTCGGCGGGCTGGTGGAGGTCAGCGTGCTGCTGCCCTACACCCGCGGTGATCTGCTCGCCCGCATTCACGCGGACGGCCGCATCCTCACCTCGGATCACGTGGCCGACGGCACCCTGGTGCGCGCCAAGGTCCCGGCCTCCCTCGCGGGCGTCCTGAGTGAATTCGCCCACGCGGGCGTGGACGTCAGCGCCGCGACGGAATAGTCGCGCTCACCTCGGCGAAGGTTCGTGCGGGTCGCGCGGGTTTTCGGGGGTTTGGGGGCGAAGCCCCCGAGACCACCCGGGAGCGGGGTGAATTCGGCCCCCTGCAGGGTATTTCGTTAGCATCTCGCTATCGGAATCTCTGCAGGGAGGGATATCTTGTCGTCGAATGACAATCAATCGACCGAGTCACGGGGGCTCACCGACGGTGCGCCGTTGCACGTCGAGTTGACCGACATCGATCGTCGGGTCATAGAACTGATCACCGCGCCGTCGCGCGCCTGGTTCAGTCCGCGTTTCTACGGGCTGGAGAATTTCCCGCTGGACGGCCCGGTGCTGCTGGTCGGCAATCACACGCTCGCGGGCGGGACCGATGCCCCGCTGCTGGCGGCGGAGATCCTGGCCAAGCATGACCGGCTGGTGCGGGGTCTGGCCGAGAACATCCTCATCGATGTCCCGATCTTGCGAGATGGCTTGCACCGCTTGGGAGTTGTGCGCGGCAATCGCCGCAACTGCACCGCGCTGCTGGAGCAGGGCGAGGCGGTCGCGGTGTTCCCCGGCGGGGGCCGGGAAGCCATGCGCGGCAAGGGCCAGAAGTATCAGCTGCTGTGGGAGGGCCGAACGGGCTTCGCGCACATGGCGATTGCGACCGGGGCTCCGATCGTGCCGATCGCCATGGTCGGCGGCGATGACATCTACGACATCGTCTTCGACGGCGATCATCCGGTCATGCTGCCGCTGCGCAAGGCGGTCACCGGTCTGGGGCTGCGCGCGAATCTGACGCCGCCGCTGATTCGCGGTCTCGGCCCGACGCTGGTGCCCAAGCCCGAGCGCTTCTATTTCTCGCTCGGCACCCCGATCGATACCAGTCCGTGGCGCGATGCCACCGATGCCGAGGCCGCCGCGCTGGAATTGCAGACGGTGACCCGTAAGGCGCTCGAGGAGGAACTCGGTTTCCTGCTCGCCGAACGGGACCGCGATCGCGGCCGTTCACTGCTGGGCCGGACCCTCTCCGCGGTCGGTCTCTGACCCCGTAGGTTTACCGGGGTTCAGCTGCTTCGATCTGCACTGTCAAAGGCGACAGGCGCAGTTCGGACCACTTTTCGAGGGTTCGAAGTTAACCCTGATTCGACTTTCGAGTACCGTATGGGCAGAGGCGATGTGCCGATGTGGTCACTCAGGAGGTTGGCGTGGAACGCACTATTTTCGAACCCGAGCACGATCTGTTCCGGGAGTCGTTCCGAAAGTTTCTGGATCAGCATGTGGCCGCGCACCACGAGCAGTGGGAGCACGACGGCATCGTCGATCGCGAGGTCTGGCTGGAGGCGGGCAAGCAGGGTTTCCTCGGGATGGCGGTGCCGGAGGAGTACGGCGGCGGTGGCGTGAAGGATTTCCGCTACAACGCCGTGGTCACCGAAGAGGTCAGCTACGCGCAGTATTCGGGCCTGGGTTTCGGCCTGCACAATGACGTCATCGCCCCCTACCTGCTGGAGCTGGCGAACGAGGAGCAGAAGCAGCGCTGGCTGCCCGGATTCTGTTCCGGCGAGATCATCACCGCCATCGCCATGACCGAACCCGGCACCGGTTCGGATCTGCAGGGCATCAAGACCCGCGCGGTCAAGGACGGCGACGACTGGATCCTCAACGGCTCCAAGACCTTCATCACCAATGGCATCAACGCCGATATCGTCATCGTGGTCGCCCAGACCGATCCGGAGAAGGGCGCGATGGGCTTCTCGCTCCTGGTGGTCGAGCGCGGTATGCCCGGTTTCGAACGCGGCCGCAATCTCGACAAGATCGGCCTCAAGGCGCAGGACACCGCCGAGCTCTCCTTCCAGGATGTGCGCGTCCCGGGCAAGAACCTGCTCGGCACCGAGGGGCAGGGCTTCATCCACCTGATGCAGAACCTGCCGCAGGAGCGCCTGTCCATCGCGGTCATGGCGGCGGCCGCCATGGAGGGTTCGCTGAAGAACACCATCCAGTACGTGCGCGATCGCAAGGCTTTCGGCAAACCGATTGGCGCACAACAGAACACCCGTTTCGTCCTGGCCGAGCTCGCCACCAAGACCACCGCCGTCCGCGTCTTCGTCGACCGCTGTATCGAACTCCTGAACCAGGAGAAGCTCACGGTGGAAGAGGCCGCCATGGCCAAGTACTGGAGCACCGAGGAACAGCTCGACCTCATCACCAAATGCCTCCAGCTGCACGGCGGCTACGGCTACATGCGCGAATACCCGATCGCCAAGGCGTACATGGACGCTCGTGTACAGACCATCTACGGCGGCACCACCGAGATCATGAAGGAGATCATCGGCCGTTCCCTGAAACTGGCCTGATCCCAACGGCTTTCGACGTTTCGGCCGGTGACGTGACAGTCACCGGCCGAAACCGCTTCGGCACCGGCCGGTCGGTAGAGTCGCTGCCATGGCACTCACCTTGGGATCGATCACCCGCGGCGTCAACAGCGTGGTCGTCGCGCTGACCGAAGCACCGGTCATCGGGACGCTCATGCGGCGCGGATTCGTCGAGCTCACCTATGTCGGGCGGCGCTCCGGGCGGACGTTCAAGACGCCGGTGTTCTATTCGCGCAAGGGCGACACGATCACCATCGGTGTCGCCATGCCGGACAACAAGAAATGGTGGCGCAACTTCCTGGGCGAGGGCGGCCCGATCTCGCTGCACCTGGACGGCGCGGATCGCGGCGGGCATGCCACCGCCCGCCGGGATGACAGGGGCCGGGTTACGGTCCGGGTCCTGCTGGATCAGCCGAACTGATCGGTCGGATCTGCAGCGGCCCCCGTGTTTTCGGGGTGATGCGTGCTCGGATCGTCACCGCTACAGTGCATTTGAGCAGGTAGTTTCATCGCCTGCCACAGTGCGGCGGGGAGGTCGTCATGCCGGATGGGGCACGGGTTTTCGCTTGGTGGCTGGTACTACCCGGGGTGGTGGGCCTGTACTGGTTGTTCTGGGCCGTGGCGGCGCCGGGGTTCGGGCGGCAGAACGGGTTGCGCGCCTGGTGGTTCAATGTTTTCGCGCACGGCGGCGGACTGTGGTGGCTGATCGGGTACGCGGCGGCCGGGGTGATCGCCTATGGCGTGTACGCGTATTCGAACGCGGCCACCATCGCAGGTTCGCTGCTGTTGGTCGCGGCGATCGTGGGTGCGGGGTATTTCCTGGTCGCACTGGACAAGAACGAGGGCCGGTTCTATTCGGGGGCGACCACGTTCTACATCCGCGATGCCGACCATGTTCCCGGCTCGGTGCATCTGCTCGGTGATGGCGGACAACGCGATTCGGACGGATGCGCGATTCTGGGGCGGCATGATGTGCGCGGTTGCATCAAGCAGGGGGAGCTGTCGGCGGCGGGATGGGATCCGCGCGCGGGATCGCTGGACGGCGCCCGGATCGCGCTCTCGCGGGCGACGGGAGATGTACAGGCGGTGAGTCTGCTGACCGACACCATCACCTATCTCAACGGCAAGGACGGTGCGTGGAGTGGCGTGCTGGACGGCAGCGGTATCAATGTGCCGCTGGGCGGGGTCGCGGAGTGGACGGGGCAGGGTAATGCCACCGAATGCAACTTCATCGGTGACTACGCCATCGACAAGGCGTTCGGCGGTGCGCGGATGAACAGCCTGAACAATCTGCTGAAGGAGAAATACCCGCTCATCGGCTATGACATGAGCGATGTGTGGGGGTACTGCGATGGCAAGGAGCCGATCGTCGTCATCCCGGTCACCACGCCCATGCCGTGGACCCATCGCACCGTGACCGCGCCCGCCGGGGTGATAGTGGTGCGCGGTGATCATGGACATATCGCGCTCGACTACCGGCAGGAGGTGGCGGCGGGTGCGCTGCCGGGCCCGGTCTATCCGAAATCCCTTACCGCGCAACAGCGGACCGAGACCAAATGGGCCGCGGGCCGAGAGAACATGAACCGCAACCACTTCGGGTTCGATCCGGCGAATTCCGGGGCGCAGAGCGGCAATGTCTCGGAGTATCTGCTGCGCGATAAGGCGACCGGCCGCCTGCAATGGGTCACCCCGATGACATTGCGGGGCAGCACTTCCGAACTCTTCGTGGCGTACTCGGTCACGTCCGCCGATGAAGTGCATCGCGGCAACCTGAACGCGCAATCGGTCTATGTGCTCGACGACAGCGACCCGCGCCGCATCAATATCGACAATCTCGACGCCGATGCCCGCGCCTGGCTGGCCACCAATGCCGGGACCGTCATGTCCAATGGCGGCAAACTGGTCGAGTTCACCCCGATCGACGGTGACACCTGGCGCGGTTTCGTGGAGTTCAACGGCCGCGTCGTCTATCGGATGGATATCAGTGCCAGTCACAAGACCCCGGTCCAGCTGGTGAAACTGGACGATACGGGTGCCGCGGCCGCCGAGGCGACGCCGAATCCGGTCGCCGCACCGAATGCCGACTGTGCCAAGGATCTCGGCGGCCTCACGCCTGCCCAATTGGCCCAGTGCGCAAAGGTTTTCGTGGATGAGCTGGCAACCCGCCAGTCCCAGCCGCGCTGATTCGGACGGTGGCCGCTCGCGCCGCGGTCCCGTTCGGGTCCGCGGCGGGGACGCGCCGTGCGGACCGGGGCTCCCGCGGGGCTCGGTACCGGTGCTGCCACCATGGACGGATGGTGACTAATCGGATTCGTCAGCGTTCCGCCTGCACCGCATTCGCCCTCGCCGCTCTGGGCGCGGGCCTGATTTCCACCGCCCCCGCCGCGTTGGCGGCCAACTCCATCGAGGTCAAGGGGGCGGACACCACGGTTGTCGGGGTCCTGTACTCCTGCGACGCCGATGCCGGGGTCGCGGGGCTCAAAGTCCTGGTCGGCGACCCCAATGCCGACCGTCCGTCCGCGCAGGGCACCCTGAGCGCCCCCACTTGCGACGGGAGCGCACAGAAGGCCACCGTCACGATCACCCCCGCTCCGGGGGCGGCGGCGCTGGCCTCGGGTCAATCGGTCCAGGTGCGCGCCGCCCTGGTCGACAAGAGCGATACCGTCATCACCGGTACGGCCGCGGTGCTCCCATTGGACTAGACCCGCCGTCTCGGTCTCGGGGTCGGCCCGCACGCTGCGCTGCGTGCGGGCCGACCCCGTGTCGCCTTGTCTTCCAGGCGATTACAGACTCAGGCGATAACGGTGCGCAGCAGCGTCACGCCCGCGGTGAGTGCCGCGCCCGCTGCCGACCAGCTCATATCGGCCGGTTGGGTGGTCAGCACCACCACGGCGTAGCGCAGCGGTCCGCCCGGTGCGGCGGCGACCAGCCCGGTGGTATCGAGGGTGGTGGAGTCGTCCAGTGACATCCAGCCCTGTTTGACGGCCCAGACGTCACCGGTGAGTCCGTCCGGGATGCCGAAGTATTGATCGGTGCCGTCGGCCGAGATCTGGGTTGCCCCGCGCATCGCGGAGAGTATGAGCGTGCGCGCGGGCAGCGGCACGGTGTCGTTCAGGTAGTCGAGCAGTTTCACCACATCCTGTGGGGTGGTGAGGGTTTCGCCCCACTGCGCGTCGTCCTCGGGCGCCTGGGTGCCGGGCAGGCCGATGAGATCGGCCATGCGGGTGACGATAGCGCCGCCGCCGTCGGCGTCCCAGAGCGTATCGGCGATATCGTCATCGCTGGTGGCGAGCATCCGGGTGAGTTCGGCCGCGGTATCCGAATCCGCCTGCCAGTTCCGGCTTTTCAGCTCGTCGAGCGCGATGAGCAGTTTCACCACCGAGGCGGTGTAGAACTGCTGATCGGCGTTGAGGTCGGCCAGGACCGCACCCGAGCCGATATCGACGACGTCGATGCCGACGGTGCTGCCGGGCGAGGCGGCCTGGATCGCGGTCTGCATCTGCTGCGCGATCATGGCGGGCGCCTGCTGGGGAGTCGTCGGTGGGGCGACCTGTACCGATGTCTCCACCGGCTGGGTGGTGGTGACCGGGTGCTGCCCCGGGGCGCCGGTATCGCGCGCCGCGGCGACCGCGCTCGGCACGCTCAGTGCCGCGGCGATCACGGCGACCAGGCAGCCGAGGGCGAGCCATACCCATCGCGTCCGCGGCGATCGAGAAATTTTCCGAGCCATGGTCAATTAATCGCCGCGAAGCTGCGCGGGTTTCGTGAACCAGCTGGCAGTTGGCTGTCAATGTGCGGATACGACGCCGCAGGTAGAAGACCATTTGGTCTCGTTTGGATTGCACTTATCCGTAGCTATCTCATAGCGAACTAGCATCGCTGTTAGGTCGGGGTAGACCGTTGGAGGCAGTGATGCACTCACGCCGCGAAACACTGAGATATGCCCTGGTGAGGTTGCTCGCCCTTGCCGGATTAGGTGCCGCGTTCGCGCTCAATCCCTTCACCGCGCCGATAGCCGCCGCGGATGCCGATTACGGCGGCGGTTGCGTCCTGTACAACGGCGATCGCGCGGCAACCATTGACTCACTGCGTTTTCGGTGTTCGCCCGCGCAGCAGGACGATATCTTCCGCGATGCCGATCAGGGCGCGGTCCCGATGGGCGTCAAGAACGGCTGGGTGATCCGGCCGGTGGATATGCAGGCCTGGACTCCGCTGGTGTGGATCGGTAAGACCTTCTACACCGGACCCAACGGCGGCTATCTGGAGAACCGCATCACCGGCGCCGGCATCGAGGGGTGGCGCGCGGATGTGTACAGCGCGCCCGCCATTCTGGACGGCCGCCCGACCTGGGCGCTCAATTACGCGCCCTCGCCCACCCCGCAGATCTACGACGAGATCCGCGAGATCACCCCGGGCGTCTGGTTCGGCTACTCCTGGTCGCGTGGGGGCGGTGGTGCCGCGGCGCTGCTGACCTTCGCTCTGACCTGATCACGGGCGTGCGGCGGTGCGGATCCGAGCCGCGCAGCCCGCGCGTGACCGCGTGGTTGCGGACTCTTCGCGGGGCGGGCGAGTCCGAAAATGTTGTCCGATAGGGGAATAGGCGGTCGACGGGCCGGGTTCACCGCCTACATGGCACACGCGTTCGATCCGGAGCTGGCGCCGTGGGTGGACCAGCTCAGACCCGCCGATTACCGAGACGTCCCCGCCGCGCGGGCGCAGATGAGCGCGCTGTTCTCGGCTCGCCCGCCCGTGGCGGTTCCCGAGTCCGTGCGCATCCGCGATCTGATCGCGCGCACCGAGGACGCCGAAGTCGATGTGCCGGTGCGGGTTTACGCTCCGGCGGATCGCCCCGGACCGTTCCCGGCGCTGCTCTACGTCCACGGTGGCGGATTCGTCCTGGGTGACCTGGATATGGTGCACGCCAAGATGATTCGCTTCGCCGAACTCGGCATCGTGGTGGTGTCGGTGGACTACCGCCTCGCGCCCGAGCATCCGTTCCCGGCCGGGTTGCACGATTGCTTCGCCGCCCTGCGCTGGATGGTGGACCGCGCCGGTGAACTGGCTGTCGACAGCACTCGCGTCGGGGTGGCCGGTGACAGTGCGGGCGGAGCCATCGCCGCCGGTCTCGCACTCCTCGCGCGTGACCGCGGCGGACCCGGGGTGAGCTTCCAGCTCTTGGATTTTCCCGCGACGGACGACAGGTTGCGGACCCCGTCCGCCACCGCCTATGACGACACCCCGAATGTGGATGGCCCCAGCCTGCGAGTGATCTGGGAGCACTATCTCGGTGTGGCACCCGGCGGTGCGGACGTATCGCCCTATGCCGCCGTTGCCCGCGCCACCGACCTCTCCGGTCTGCCCCCGGCGTACATTTCGACCAGCCAGTTCGACCCGGTGCGAGATGACGGCATCGACTACGCCCAGCGCCTGGCGCACGCGGCTGTGCCGGTCGAATTGCATCTGTATCCGGGCACCTTCCACGGTTCGGGTTTGGTGGCCGGTGCCGCGGTCAGCGTGCGCGCGGCCGCCGATCAGCTGGCCGCGCTGCGCCGCGGACTCGGCGTGAATGAGGCTGTTGCGCAAGGGGTATCGACGCCCTAGCGGTACCGCCCGGGAAAATCCCGCCCGGGCTCGGTCCCGGTGCCGGGTGATGGTGGTTCGCAACGTGTATTCGGCGGCCGATCGGTACACCGAGCTCATCGATCGGCCGCCTTCGATTTCAGTTGTGCCGGTGGGTGATCCGCTGGTGTGCCGCCGTAAGGCGAGGCACCACCACGTACACCGCGCTGGGCACCACGACCGCGGTCAGGGCCAGTGCGCGCAGGGCGGGTGGCCAGGTCGCGGTGAACGGGGCCATCAGGGTCATGCCGAGGGCGACCATCGGGAAGATGGCGAGCCAGGTGATCGCGGCGCGAACGTGCACCGAGGGGGCTGTGGTGGGGGCTGTGACAGTCATTTCAGACTCCGTTCGAATCTCCAACCGTTTGGTTGCAGATGTGAGTAGATCACTTCTGCGCCACATTTGCAACCGTTTGGTTGGAGATTTGGAACGTGCTGGTCCGAGCCCCGACCGAACGTCGAAACCGCACGGCGTCAGGGTGATTCGGCCGGCGCGATATCAAGCCAGGCGGCCGCCGCCGTCCACGTGCAAGGTCGTCCCGGTGAGGAACGGATTGGTCAGGGCCAGCAGCGCGGCGGCGGAGATATCGGCGGGAGTGCCGATGCGGCGGGCCGGGTTCCGGGCCGCCACCGATTCGAAGAAGGCATCCTTGCCGGGGCCGTCCCAGGCTCCGGAATCGATGATGCCGGGGGAGAGCGCGTTGACGCGCAGCGGTGCGAGTTCGACCGCCAGCGCCTCGGCGAGGGTGGCCGCGGCGGCATTGGTGCTGGCCATGACGCTGCGGCCGGGTGCGGGTCGCCAGGCGGCCACCCCGGAGAAGAGCAGCATCGCACCGCCCTGGCGGAAACGCGGGGCGAAGTGTTTGGCCAGCAGGATCGGGCCGATGACCTTGGCGTCGAACGCGCGGTGCACGGCCGCGCGATCCAGTTCGGTGACGGGGCCGTTGGCGTGGTCGGCGGCGAGGGTGATCAGGTAGTCGAGTTCGCCGACGCGTTCGGCCAGGGCCCGAATCGATGATTCATCGGCGAGGTCGACCTCCGGGCGGCCGGTCGAAATCACCTGTGCGCCTTGTTCGGTCGCATCGGCGGCGATGCGGGCGGCGATGCCGGAGCTCGCGCCGATGATCACCAGGGTCTTGTTCTCGAGTGTTGTCATATCCCGATCAGCGTCTCCCGCCCGGCCGATAATCCCATCGCGATCTGAAGGTTTTCGATCACTCCCATAGAATTCCCGAATGCCTACGCTGCGCGCACTGGAATGTCTGATCGCGGTCGTGGACGCCGGATCGATCACCGAGGCGGCGGCGCGACTGCATATGTCACAACCCGCGCTGTCTCATCAACTGGCCGCGCTGGAACGTGAGATCGGCGCGCCCGTGGTGGAGCGGCTGCCCCGGGGTGTGCGCCCGACGGCGGTGGGGGACAGTGTGATCGGGGAGGCGCGCACCGCCCTCGCGGCCGTCGACCGTGCCATGGACGGTGGTCGCGCCACCGCGCGCGGTGAGGGCGGATCGCTGCGCCTGGCCTGTGCGGAGAGCATGACCGCGGGCCTGCTCGCGCCGGTGCTGCGCGGCTGGCTGCGCCGCAATCCGCTGGTGCGCCTGGCGCTCACCGAGGCCACCAGCGCCGATGAGCTTGCCCGCCTGGTCGATTCGGGCGCGGCGGCCCTGGCCATCGGCCCCCGTCCCAGCCGCTGGACCGGCGCTACCGAGGTCATCGGCACCGAGGAGATCATCGCGGTGCTCCCACCGGGCCACCCCCTGGCAGATCGCCCGCACCTCACCCTGCGGCACCTGCGCGACGAGCCCCTCATCCACTATCACCGGGACAACGGCCTCGCGGGTTGGCTGGACGCACAGGCTGCCCGTCAGGAGGTGGAATTCACCGTCGCCATGCGCACCCGCCAGGCCGCCACCGCCGCACAACTGGCCGCCGCCGGGGTAGGGGTGGCCCTGGTCCCCATCACCGCGCTTCCCACGGGCCTCCCGGCGGCACTGCGTCACATCCGCCCCACCGTCAGCCGCGAAATCGTCTGTCTACAGGGAACTCCCGGCGATGTGCTGGCACGCGCCTTCACCGCGGCGGTACTGCACCGGGGCATCCCGATTCCCGCCGCGATCACCGCGAAACTGGACAGCTGACGCGAACACTGCGCCCTCGGACGGCAATCCTTCCGCGGCGCGGGCGCAGTGGTCCGGGTGCTGGGCGCGGATATCCGCGCCCAGCACGAACTTTCATCCCAGGCGTTCGAGGAGTGATCGAGTGCGGGTCACTTATCCGGTGCGGCGTCACCGAGGATGCGGCGGGCCTCCAGGGCCAGCTGGATCTCGGTGGCGGCGCGCGGTTCGGTGAGCCTGCGCCCGGTCAACTCGGCCACGCGGTTGATGCGGAAGCGCACCGTATTGCGGTGGCAGAACAGTGCCGCGGCCACCGCGGAGACCTCGCCGTCCTGGTCGAACCAGGTGCGCATGGTCTCCAGCAGCACCTCGCGATCGTGTTCGGGCAGCGCCAGAATCGGCCCGAGTACGGTGCGCGCCAGTGCGCTCGCCGCCTCCGGTGAACCCGCGAGCAGTACCGGGATCAGCGCGTCGTCGTAGCGCAGCACCTGGTGGGAACCGGGCTGCGCCGCGGCACAGGCCAATTCGGCCTGGCGCAGGGCGGCCGAGGCTTCGGTGAGCGCGGTGAACACCGAGCTGATCCCGGCCCGCCCGATACTGCGTTCGGCCAATAGCGCGCGCAGCCGAGGTTCGGTGAAACGTGCTGTGAGACTGATGATTCCGATATGACTGTGGGCGCGCACCCGCCATGCCGAGGCCACGCCCAGCATGGACAGCCCGCGGTCCACCCCGGGCAGCGCCTCGGCCGCGGCGGTGCCGGTGGTGGCGGCCACCACCACGTACGACCCCTGCGCGGGTAGGCCGAGCGCACGCGCGCATTCCCATAGTCGAGCCCCGTCGACCTGCCCGGTGAGCAGTGCCTCCAGCGCCGCGTCATGTGCGCGGGCATCGCGGCGCAGTTGTTCGGCCACGGTCTCCTGATACCCGTCGGTGAGCGCCTGCGAGTAGTCGTCGACCAATTTCCAGACGTGCGAGGCTATTCCGAGCAGTTCGCGACTGGCCTCGGGATCGTCTCCGGCCATGGCGAGCAGTTCGTCCCACACCACGCCGGAGCCGATGCGGTAGGCGCGCAGCACCGCGGGTAGCGGTACTCCGGTCTCCGCGCGGCGGTGGCCGGTGCTGCGCGGTGCGGCGATGCCGATTTCGCGGCGTCCGGCCAGATGTCCCAGGATGGCTTCGAGGTTGGCGCGGTTGGCGCGCCGCAGGTCCTCCGGCGTCACCGCGCGCAGATTTCCGTAAACCGGTTCGGCTCGTTCGATTTCCGCTGCTACCCGGTCGACCACATCGTCGATGCGCTCCAGCAGTGTGGTGCTGGCGCGTGCCACGAACCCTCCGGGCAGGGTGTTCGAGGTGTTCATGGCAATTGATCGTACCGTCCAGAATTGTTGCCGTGCACAGTACCGCGAGAGTTGAACGATCGAATCGGTCCGATTAGTCAGGTATTCGAGCGTGCTCGGGCATGGTTGAGCCAATTCAGCTGTGCGCGGGCACAGTTCCCGGTCGTGGGAACAATCGGTGTGCCGGAGTGCTGATTGGTAGGACCACAGGACCGGAATTTCCCTCCCGCATGTCGTCACTGCGCGTGTTCCCAAGGCATAGCGCACAATTGGGATGCTTCGCGGCGGGATTCGAGGATTGTTATGAACGCGTACAAGGGCCTGTCCATCGCTCTGCTGGCCCTCGGGGTCGCGGCGGGGTGCGCGACCCATCCGGCAAACCATGTGGCACAGGTGGTTTCGGGGCCACCCGCCAAACAGCAGAATGTGACCGTACCGGTCGGTCCCGGCCCGGTGCAGTACACGGTGCAGGCCCAGCCCGCGCCCGGTACCTGCCACTTCGGTAAAACCGCTGACGGACAACCACTTCCGGATCCCGTGTGCACGCCCGGCGCGACCAATCCGAAGGTGACCGCCGCGAATCTGGCCGACACCATCTGTAAATCCGGCTATACCGCCTCGATTCGGCCGAATTCGAATATCACCGGCCGCGAGAAGGAGGCCAATATCAAGTCCTATGCCTTCACCGGTGATCCGAAGGACGCCGAATACGACCATCTCATCTCGCTCGAGCTCGGTGGCGATCCGAACGATTCGCGCAATCTCTGGGTGGAACCGCCGTCACCGGATCACAAGCCGGGGGCCGGCATCGCCAATCCGAAGGACAAGGTGGAGAACCAGCTGCACAGTCTGGTCTGCGCCGGCAAGGTCGCGCTCACCGACGCGCAGGGGGCCATCGCCACCGACTGGACCACCGCGCTCACCGTGGTCGGTCATCCGAACGGCAACTGAACTGCGAATTCGGGTCTGCGCGGTCGGATCCGGGCCTACCATCGACGGATGTCAGCCCCTCAGGGCGGCTCGATGATGATCGAAGGTCGGGTCGTCCACAAACTCTCCAATGCCCTGAAGATCACCTTCCAGTCCGGGCCGGGGGACCCGCTGGCCGACGGGGTGCAGGGAGCGGGTGACGGTTTCGGCGGCAAGATGGCGATGCTCTTCGGTTTCAAGAACGGCGGCACCGGCCGGCATCGCATCACCTACGCCGACGGATCGGTCGTCTGGGTGCAATCCAAGGATGCCGCGCCGACCGTGCTGAGCCGCGCGGACGGCAGCTCCATCGGCACCATCAACCGGGCCGACACCTCCACGGCCGTGGGTTCGACCGCGGGAACGCTGCTGCATTTCGTGCCCGCCGACGATCCGAAATCACCGGAGCTGTTCCGGCTGCGCATTCTGGATCGCATGGGCGCGGAGTTCGGCCGCCTCGATGTGGTGCGCACCGCGGGCGGCTGGACGCTGGGCCGGATCGCGAACGATCTGTACGACACCTATATCTGGTGGGATCGGGCCGGACAGCCGCTGCCCACCCCGATTCTGGGCACCCGGCTGCTCTTGCAGCGCGCGCCGGACCCCACCGAGCGCGATGTCCTGCTCGGGGCATGCGTGGACATCACACTCGGCCTGCGGCCCTACATCACCGCCATGCAGTGAAAACGGCTCCGGCGCAAGCTAATCCGCGACCTTGATGCTCAACTTGCCGAGATTCTTCCCGGTGAGCAGCCCCTGGAACGCGGCGACCGCGTTATCCAGGCCGTCCACCACATCCTCGAGATAGGTGAGCTTGCCGTCCGCGAGCCAGCCGGTGGCATCGGGATAGAACTCGTCGAACTGATCCAGGAACTCGGTCTGGATGAAGCCGCGCAGCAGCAGGCTCTTGCGCAGGATGTGCCCCATGAGCAGACCCATGCGATCCGGTCCCGGCGGCAGTTCGGTGTCGTTGTACGAGGCGATCAGGCCGCACACCGGGATGCGCGCGAACTTGTTGAGCCGGGGCAGCACCGCGTCGAATACCGCGCCGCCGACATTCTCGAAGTAGACGTCGATACCGTCCGGGGTGGCGGCGGCCAGCTGTTCGGCGAAATCCGGTGCGCGATGGTCGATGGCGGCGTCGAAGCCGAACTTCTCCCGCAGCAGCGCGACCTTCCGTGGGCCGCCCGCGATACCGACCGCGCGAGCGCCCTTGATCTTGGCGATCTGCCCGACCGTCGCCCCGACCGGACCGGTGGCCGCGGCCACCACCACGGTCTCACCGGGCTTGGGCTGTCCGATGGTGAGCAGGCCGGAATAGGCGGTGAATCCGGGCATTCCGAGCACACCGAGCGCGGTGGTGAGCGGTGCGGCGGCCGGATCGAGCTTGCGCAGATACCGCGTGTACTCGACCGAATGCGTCTGCCATCCGCCGTAGCCCAGCACCACGTCACCGGGCCGCAGCGCCGGATCGGCCGACTCCACGACCCGGGAAACCGTTGCCCCGCACATGGTCTCGCCGACCTCGACCGGCGGTGCGTACGACGGCGCATCACTCATGCGCCCGCGCATATACGGATCGAGCGACAGATACAGCGTCTGCAACAGCGCCTGACCCGGCGCGGGCGGCTCCAACTCCACCGTCTCGGTACGGAAGGTCTCCGGCTGCGGCATTCCCGTCGGACGGGAAGCCAGCACGATACGGGTGCTCTTCATCGGCACGACCTTTCGCTGGGCGACGCCCCATTCTGAAACACGGACGCCCCGATCACCCCCGATTCAGGGAGGTGTCCCGGTCACCGGGCCGCGTCAGCGGCGGGTGGTCGCCGCTCCCCGGCGACCCCGGCTCTGCGGGACCGGCTGCGGCAGAAGGGCTTCCAAAGCCTGGCGGAGTTGGGCACGGGCCTCGTCGGTATCGAGTTCGCCGGAGAGCCAGCGCGAGGACAGGCCCTCGGTGAGGGCGGTGGCGATACCGCCGAGGTGGTCGGCGTCCACCGCGCCGGAGATTTCGCCGAGGGCCTGAGCGACGCGGATGGTGTCGGAGATTTCCCCGCTCCAGCGGCGGGAGGTGCGGGTGAGCGGTTCGCGCAGGGCTTCCTCGTAGACGGCGCAGGCGCGTAACTCGTTCCAGGCCAGCGAGTTCTCCCGCACTTCGGCGCGGTCCTGAATCTCGTCCAGGATCTGATGGATGAGCCGCTCGCGCGCGGACTCACCCGCCCCGGCCGCGGTGCGGTAGGTGCGGGCGCGGTCATTGATGTAGGTCAGCGCCGCCGCGAGCAGACCGTCTCGATCCTTGAAGTGGTAGTAGAGCAGTCCGGGGGACACCCCGGCCACCTCCGCCACATCGCTGACCCGCAGACCGCGCACCCCGCGTGAGGCGATCGCGGTGGCACTGGCTTGCAGGATCGCCTCCCGGCGGTTCGGCCCGCTGCTGTCCTTCACCGTTTCAACCTCACCCTCCGAATGTGCGGCCATGCTAGCCCCGAGCCCCGGGCGACCGCCGCCCCGGGCTCCCACTTCTGGTACCCGAGGTCATGACACGACAAGGCCGTACGGCCGATCGGTGTCGACCGGTGCGGTGAGCCGGGTGTAGGTGTCCGGGCGGCGGGTGGTCAGGAAGGGGAACAGGTCCAGCCAGTCGGCGCGCTGGGCCAGATCCAGATCGGCGACCAGGACCGCGGCGGCATCGCGCGGGGCCTGCGCCAGGATGCGTCCGTACGGATCGGAGATGAACGAGGAGCCGTAGAAGTTCACACCGCCCTCATCGCCGAATCGGTTGGGCACCACCATGAATGTGCCCGCGGTGATGCCGTTGCCGACGATCACGTGCTGCCAGATGGGCTGGGTGTCGAAACTCGGCATGGACGGTTCGGATCCGATGGCGGTGGGGTACACCAGGATCTCCGCACCGCCGAGCGAGTAATTGCGGGCCAGTTCCGGGAACCACTGATCCCAGCAGGTCGGCAGGCCCAGCGCCGCACCGTCGAGGGCGGCGGGCCGGTACACCGGATGCGGATCGCCCTCGGGCGGGCCCTGCCGGAAGTAGGTGTCCTCGTAGTATCCGGCGCTGATCGGAATATGCAATTTCCTTGTGCGCCCGAGCAATTCGCCCTCGGGCGAGACCAGGATGGCGGTATTGAAGCCGAGCCCGTCCGCGCCCTCGGCGCGCTCATAGAGCGAGGCGTGCACCAGTACACCGTGTGCGCGGGCGGCGGCCGCGGCGAATTCGAAGGTCGGTCCGGTCAGCAGGTCCTCGGCGGTCGCGCCCGGATTCTCGGCGGCGGGCACATCGGCCGGATAGCGGGAGAGCGTGAGCTCGGGCAGGAATACCGCGCGAGCGCCCTGCGCCGCCGCGAGCCCGATGCCCGTGTCGAGCTGGGCCCGCAATTCGGCGGGATCGGCCAGCCAGCGGTGCTGAACCAGGCCGACGCGCAGCGGTGCGCGATCGGTATCGCTCATCCGGGCATAGGACGGCGGCGGGGTGAGGGCGGTCGCGAGGACGAAATCGTGCTGACTCATGCGGCCAGTCTGTAACTGAAAACTCAGTCAGTCAAGTCCCCATGTAGATGCCATGATAATCGAGGAATACGTCGAAAAACTGAATATCGACTCAGCGAATCAGTGGTACTCTGCGCGCCAGGTGTCGAAACTCGTCATGATGTGGTGCCGCACTGCGACATAGGCGGTTCCGGCTATTTGGCGCTGCCCGCGACCCATTCGTCCCAGGGCATGCCCCAGTCGCCGTTCTGCCAGACCTCGAGCGGTGCGCCGCCGGTATTGCGCACTTCCACCACATCGCCGGGGAGCGCGTAGTCGAAGAACCAGCGCGCGTTCTCGGAGCTGAGGTTCAGGCAGCCGTGCGAGACGTCCTGACTGCCCTGCGCCCAGATGGTGGCGTCCAGCGCGTGCAGATAGATGCCGTCCGTGCTGATCCGGGTGGCCCAGCCGATGGCCTCCTTGTAGCCGAGCCGGGAATTGATCGGCAGACCGTAGGTGGAGGAGTCCATGATCACCGGATTGGCCTTGTCCATCACGGTGTACACCCCGGGCTGGGTCCAGAAGGTGATGGTGCGCCCGGCGACGGTCTCACTGCCGCCGCGGCCCATGGAGGTGGGCATGGAGCGAATCAGATTGCCGTTCTCGAACACGTCGACCATATGGGTGTTGTCATCGGCGATGGAGACGTGCGCGGCCCCGATGACGAAGTTGACCTTGCTGTCTTCCTGACCGAAGAGTCCGGGTCCTACCTGGACGCCATAGATGTTCGCGGCCACGCTGATCTTGGTGCCGGGCGCGTAGTAATCCTTGGGCCGCCAGTGCGCGTTGCGGTTGTCCATCCAGTACCAGACGCCGTCGACCTTGGGCGTCGTGGTGACGATCAGGCGCTTCTGCGCGGCGGCGCGATCGGCGATGTCCTCGTCGAAATGCGCGACGATCACGGTGCCCACGCCGTAGGTGCCGCCCTCGGCGAGCGCCTCCCCGCCGGTGGTGTTCAGGTACACCTTGGTCTGATTCGCGGGCTGAATCGTGGTGAACGTCGAGGTCACCGGCCCGGTCGAGCCGGTGAGACCCATACCCTCGGCCTTGAGCGTGTACGTGCGCCCGTAGCCGAGCTGCACATTGGGCTTCCACGCCGTCTGATCGGGCGTGAAGGTGCCGTCGATGGTCCGGCCCTCGTCATTGGTCAGCGTGACCGCGGTGAGCACTCCCCGGGACGTGCTCGCCTCGACCGGTGCGGAGGGGTCGACATTGCCGGTGCCCTCCGCGGGAGTGAGCGTGATGGCCTGTGTCACCGGCGAATCCGGCCCGGGCGTGCCATTCGGTGTGGAGGACGACGAACATGCTGCTATCACCACGATCAGAACCGCCAGGATGCCGGTGGCGGCGGAAGATCGAAAACGGTGGAGTGGCATGGGACTCCCTCCATCTTGTTACTGCTCAGCCTAGTAGACCATCTTGCGTTTGCATTCGTTCCGTAGCGCCCCGGCGAGACGCGGAACGGCACAAAGTCATCGACTTGTTACCTCACTTCAGCGTTTGGTCCTTGATCGCCAGCATTTGCTGACCCTTTTGATAGGTGACCTCTCTGATTCCCAGCGCATCGTGCAGTTTTCCCGCGGGCAGGGTCACCGGTTTCGGGGCGGGACCGTCACCCGGTGTGGGCAGCGGATAGGCGGTGGTGGTGCCGCTGTAGAAGGTGATGTTGCCCTCGGTCTTGGTGAACAGCTGGTGCACATGACCGTTGAGGCAGGTGACCGAGCTGAAGCGGCGCAGATAGCTCAGTGCCTGGGTGGCATCGTCTGTGCCCCAGCCCCATTGGGGATACATGGCGAACAGCGGGATATGGCTGAACACGATGATCGGTGTGTCACTGGACAATCCGGCCACATCCTTGCGGATGAACTCCAGTTGATCGACGCCGAGGTGGCCGAGCGCCCGCAGATTCAGCGTGTTGACCAGTCCGATCACATGCACGCCCGCGATATCGAAGCTGTACCAGCCGTCACCCCGGGTGCCCCGGCCGAAGGTGTCGCGATACCGCTGCCCGCCGTCATCGCTCGAATCGTGTTCGCCGGGAACGGTGAACACGTGCGGGGTGCTCAGCCCGCCCAGCATCTGATGCACCTGATCGAACTGTTCGGGCGTGGCCAGATGGGTGAGATCGCCGGTGTGGATCACGAAGTCCGGGGTGTAGCCGAGCGAATTCACCTGTCCGATGGCCTCATCGAAGGTATCGGTGACATTGGCGTTGGCCGTGCCGGTGAAACCGATGTGGCTGTCGCTGACCTGGGCGAAGCGCAGCGTCGGGCGTCCGGTGGCGGCCTGCGCGGTGCCCGCGATATGCGAGACCACCTCACCGCCCACCACCGCCAGGCTCACCGCCGAACCGAACCAGGCGCTGTGCCGCAGCAATTGGCGGCGGGTCATACCCTGCGGATCGTCCTCGGTCACGGCGTCACCACCACCGTCGCGTGCATGAACGGGTGGATCGCGCAGATGTAGGCGAAGGTGCCCGCCTTGGTGAAGGTGAAGGTATACCTCGCTCCCGCACCGAGATTCGGCGAATGGAAGCCGCCATCGCTCGCCGCCACATTGTGCGGTTCCTCATCGCGGTTGGTCCAGGTCACCGTGGTGCCGACCGGAACGGTCAGGGTAGCCGGGGCGAAGGCGAAATTATCGATGGTGACGGCGTTCGGACCGGCCTTCGCGTCCGCCGGCGCCGTTGCCGAGCTGGACGTGCCCTGCATGCCGGGCATGGCCGGTCCGCTGCCACCCGGCACCATCCCGGGAGTATCGGTGCCGGAAGCGAAAACCGGTGTGGGAGCGGGATTGTCCGTGGCCTTGTCGCCTCCGCCGCCGCATGCGCTCAGCGTGAGCGCGGTCGCGACGGCGGCGACGGCCAGGGCCGTGCGCCGACGGCTGCGGATTAGTCTCATGGGTCCGGGCCTCCCTATCGGATTCGTCACCCGCGGGTGCGGGATCGGTCATCTACAGATAGGGCGGCGGGTTACACGGTCGGACCGAAAATCTCTATGGCGCCGTTGTTTTCGCGAACCTGCAGGTGTGGCAGCGGTGCGGGCGCGACCCGCAGCTGATGGGTGAGCACCACGCCGTCGGTGGAGAACGAGGTGGAGTGGCAGGGGCAGCGCAGCCGGTCGGCGGGCGCGTCCAGCCACAGTTTGCAGCCCTGATGCGTACACACCCCCGATACCGCCACCGGAATCCCGTTGGCGCGCCGCACGAATCCGCTCACGGTGCCGATATCGAAGGCGATGGTGCCGCCCTCGGGCAGATCCGCGCCCGCCGCGATCGGCCGCCACGACCCGTTATTGGGCTCCAGGGTCGTCTGTGCCGCAGGCTGTTCCGGCTCCGCGGGGTTCAGCAGGGTCCGATCCACCACGGCCCCTGCGGCTCCCACGGCGGCCGCCGCTGCCGCCGCTGAGGTTCCGATCAATACCTGCCGCCGCCGCGTCCCGGTCTCGGGCGGCGAATCCTGTTCCTCCCCATCGATTTCCGCTGCCAACCTGCGTTGCAGTCCGGCCAGGAAATCCTCGCTCGGGGTATCGCTGCCGTGCCGTGCGGCGCGCAATTCGATCGCGGCCCGCATCTCCTCGGCCTCCTCGTCATCGGGCCGGAATCCCCGGGGCGGCCGCCCGGCCAGCAGCTCCTCCATATACCGCCGCACATCCCGCCCGCTCATCGCGCACCTCCCTCGTCCAGCCGCGCGGCCAGCTGTAAAGCCCGATGCTGCAACACTTTCGCATTCGCCACACTCACCCCGAGATCATTCGCCGCATCGCGCACCGACAACCCTTGCAGAAACCGCAACTCCAGAATCCGCCGATAGTTCTCCGGCAGCCGGTCCAGTACCTTGCGGGCCTGCGCCTCCGCCCGCCCGTCACCGGGGGCCTGCTGCGGTGAATCATCCACGATGTCGATATCGATGGTGGTGATCTCCCGCCCCATCCGGGCCTTCCAATATCCGGCCAGCACGGTCCGGGCCGTGGCCCGCAGATACGCCCGCACCTCGGGCACCGAAGCCTCGATCCGCAATGGCTTGAGCGCGGTGCTGAACACCTCCGCCGTCAGATCCTCCGCATCGGGCCGATTGCCCACCTTGCCGAACATCAGCGAATACACCCAGCCCACATTGTCGCGATACACCGCCTCCCAGCCCGAGTAGTGCTCACCGTCCACGAGCCGCAACCCCCGGCCGGGCGCGCTCGGCGCACCGTCTGCCCCCCGATCGCGTCCAGCAGTCGTCCGCCGCATCATGAACAGCCACTCCCAGGCTCCGCCAACGACGCATAACCACGCCTTCCAGTAGATAGCGTCGCGGGTTACAGCGGCACCCGATTTCCCGATTCCCGCTAGCGATCCAGCTCGGAGAGCGCGGCGAGAATGATCCGGCGCGCCTGCGGGCCGTAGACGGCGGCGCTCTTGAGCGCTTCGAACATGCGCGCGTACAGCCGGCATTCGGCCGGTTGCGTGACGTGAATGCTCGCGGTGGGTGTTTCGAGCGCGACCAGATCGTCATCGAAGATCCAGAACCCGGCGGACGCAACGGCTTCCCGCTCGGTCATGAGCGGAATGATGCCGAGCGAGATGTTCGGCATCGACATCAGTTCGAGCAGCCGCCCGAGCTGACCGGCCTGTACGCGGGCATCCCCGAACCAGGTTCGCAGCGCCTGCTCCTCGAGTACCGCCACGAACCGTTTACCGCCGCGCCGCAGTATCCGCTGCCGCTGCATGCGCACCGCGACCGCGTCATCCACATCATTCGGCGTGTCGAGGAAGCGTATCCAGAACGCCAGCATGGCCGCCGCGTACTCCGGCGTCTGAAACAGTCCGGGGATGACGTTGTGTTCGTAGATGCGAAATACGTTCGTCTGCTCGTAGCGCTGCGGAGTGTGCGCGCCCACCACCCGCTTGAGTCCGGCCCGGCTCTGTCGCCTGAATTCCAGATACGCGGAATCTACCGTTCGCAGGGTGGCGACCAGATCGGCCACCTGATCCTCCGCGTGGCACACTCGGCACCAGCCGCGAAGATCCTCATCGGTCGGGGCCTGGACGCCGTTCTCGATCTTGGATATGCGCGTGTAGTGCTGATCGGTCGCGGCGGCGAGTTGTCGGGCGCTGAGTCCGGCGTCCATCCGCAACTCACGCAATCGTTCACCGAGCGCGCGCCGTGCCGCCTGCGCCGAACTAGACGGGCTGGTATTCACGGTGCGGGATAGCCAACTTCCAAACCGTCTCGAATGCCTTGCGGCACAGCTGGATGTCATCGGCGTCGGTCGAGAGCGAGTATCCGGTGGCCAGCCCATTCCCGGCATAGTGCAGGAACACCACGTGCCGCTGGTCGAACAGGTAGAAATCGTTGCCGGGTAAGGCAATTGACGAAACCAGCACCCGGGGCACCCACCGGATGTCCTCGCCGGCCTCCACCATCGGCCACGCGATGCTGTGCGACCACCGTTGGTAGTCGCTCAGCGGTTCGGACACGATGCGGGCGCGCCGCACCGAACGTTCGGCCGCGGCGTGTTCGCGCAATGTCGAACACCATCCCCGCAGCCATTCGAGGTCGTCGGATTCTCCCGCCGCCCATCGGGCGAAATGCGGCAGTTCCACCACCGTGCCGTAGGCGTCACGCGTCTCCAGGTGGATCGCCTCGTGCGCGAATTCGGCCAGTAGGCGGTCGAATTCGCGGCCGGTAATCGAGATCACCTGTCTCCCTGATCGAAGAACGGGACCAACCTGTCCGGAATCTCCACGCAGGACTCACCTTCCGGGATGCCCATCTGCGCCAGTACGGCGGGATCGGTGACCACCCAGCCCTGCACCACCCAGGAGTCGCGGTCGGTCCGATACAGCGTGGGCGAACCGGTCGGGTTGGAGTTGGGATCCTTGGCGATGAATGTAAGACGCATGACGATCCACCCGCTTCTCGAGGTTGCGAACTGTTGCGCCGAGCCACTTCATGTTTGCGCGCGGGGATCTGGCGGTCAAGCCTCTTCGTCGAGCGCCATTGACGCCCGTGGAAGCTCGCGACCGGCCGCTATCTCCCACGGCCGAGGGTGAAAGTCATTGCGGTGTCGGAAGGCTCGAAGATCGCAACTAATCGCAACAACCTTCCGGATTCGGTGCGCAGCTCTCTAGCGTGTTTCCTGCGTATTTGCTCTGATGACAGGGGAAGTGTTATGCGGTTTCGGCCGACGGCGCTGGGGTATTTGCGGACCGATGTGTCCGGAGCTGCGCAACTGTGGGATGAGAGCCTGATTCGGCGGACCGCGGAGCGGCTCGGATACGACTTCGCCGGAATGGTGCTCTTCGATCCGCGGAGTGGGCGGCCGCCGCTCGCTCGGTTGCGGTCACTGGTGACCCGGCTCGACGCCGAAGCCGTAATTGCCCCCGCGCCGGCTCATTTCGAGGATGGCCGAGTGCCGGAATCGCTGGTGGCGCGGGTCGACGTGATTATCGTGAGCCCGGAGCAGACGTTCGCGCGGTGGATTATTCCGCCCGACGCGCCGGTGGATATGGGCGCGCGCTGATCGGGACTGTCAGCGCACGGGGTGCAGGAGTGTGCCGTACAGGGCGTCGTGCACGGTGCGGCCCGCGACCACGGCCCAGGCGGTGACCAGCAGCGCGAACAGCGCGACCGCGACCACGGCGAACAGGACGGCGCCGGTGTGGGCGTACAGGACGGTGCTGCCGGTGACGCAGGTGCCCAGGGGGAAGGTGAAACCCCACCAGGTCATGTTGAAGGACATGGACTTTCGGGCGTGCCAGGTGACGGCGATGGCCAGGCCCAGCCACAGCATGGCGAAGCCCCAGGTGGGAACGCCGAACAGCAGCGCGAAGACATCCAGTCCGGCGGCCTCGCGGGCGGGCAGGGCGGTGGGGGCGACGGTGGCGAGTTGACCTGCGGCGGTGACGGATTGGCCGAGCGGGCCGAGCACGATCCATACGGTGGCGACCATCCCCGCGGCGGGCAGGCCGTGATGCAGCAGGCGCGACCAGATCATGGTGATGGTGACGAAGGCGGCGATCAGGCTCAGCCCGAACATGGCCAGGCAGGCGAACAACAGGGTCATGCGGGGCTGCCCGGCGGGAGTGTGCGGAATGAGCAGGGCTCCGGTCGCGGCGGAGACCATGGGGGGCACCACGGGCATGAGCCAGCCGCCGAACGCGGCGTCGCCGTCGAAGCTGTGCCGGGTGATCATGCGGAAGGGGATGGCGCAGGCCGAGATCAGGCCCAGTGCGGTACCCGCGCTCCACAGCACCCAGTCGATGGCAACGGCGGCGGACATGCCGATCAGATCGCTACCGAGCAGCAGGGTGCCCAGGCCGATGGTCATCAGCGCCATGGGAGGTGCGCCGTAGAACTGCATCATGACGGGATTCGCACCGTGCGAGCGAGCGATCTCGGGGTGGCGTCGCCAGTGCGCGATCCAGGCGGCCGACAGCACCACCAGCAGTCCGGCGGCCAGCGCCCAGATCAGGGTGGCGGCTCCGCGCAGACCCGGGAATTGCAGGGGGAGGGTGGCGGCGGCATTGGCGATGATGCCGGTGCCCATCACCACGGCGAACCAGTTGGGGGCCAGCGCCCGCAGCGCGTCGCCCGGCTGGTGTTCGACCGCATTCGCGCGCTCGACGGCGGTGCGCGCCGGAGCGAACGCCTTCGCGGCGGGTGACTTGGCGTCGGTACCGGTGCGGAAGGTCGATGTGGTCATGCATTCAGCATCGGCGCGCGGGGAACTCCCCGGTACCGCCCACAATCCGATGGATGCATAGAACGGTTCTATGACCGATATCGGCCGGGCCTATGCCCGCACATCGTTCAGCTGACGACGGAGAACCGGCGGGTCGGCGGATTGGCGCGCAACTGCCGGACCAGGCCCAGATCGGTCGGCTGCGCGTGGTGATTATCGAAGCGTTCGAACGCCGCCGCGAGCTCGGGCGACCAGCGCGCGAATTCCGCACGTACCGGACCCTCTGCCTCGAGTTGGGCGAGCACGCCCATGGCCGTGAGCAGGGCGCGGGCGAACGGCGTCACATACGCCGGAATCGTCATCTGCCGATGCGCGTTGCTCAGCCGCGGATCCATCACATGCCGCACCCGATGCCGCAGCCATTCGGTGGTGAACCGGAAACTGCTCTCCGCCAGCGGTTCACTGACCACCGCGATGCCCTCGGCGATGGCCGCCACATCGTAGGCCCGATTCGGCTCGACGAATCCGTGCCGCCGCAGGGCCACATCCAGATCGGCGATGGTCCCGTTCAGCGCCGAATCGACCAGTTCACCGACCAATTCGGTGAACCCGTCCTGCGGCCAGGACACACACGCCCCGAAATCGACCACGCCGAGCCGCCCATCCGGCAGCACCCGGAAATTCCCGGGATGCGGATCGCAATACAGCAGTCCGGTGCGCACCCAGGACGAGAGCAGGAAGCGCAGAATCAGCATCCCGACCCGGCTGCGCTCCTGCGGCGCACCGGATTCGATGATCCTGGTGACCGGCGTCCCGTGCAGCCATTCGCTGACCACCACATTGCCGCGCTGCGTAATCACCTTGGGCACAACGATATCCGGATCATCGGCGAAGACCTCGGCGAAGATCCGCTGATGTTCGGCCTCGGCGGCGTAATCGAGTTCGCCCGCCACACTGGTGCAGATGGCCTCGGTCACCGCGGGCACATCGGCCCCCGGTGCGAAGACGGTGGCCAGAATGGACAGTCGCCGCAGCTGTTCCAGATCCCCGAGCACCGCCTGATGCGCGCCCGGGTACATCACCTTCACCGCGACCTGGCGGCCGTCCCGCCACACCGCGCGATGTACCTGCCCGATCGAGGCACCGGCGGCGCGGCGGTCATCGAATTCCAGGAAGTTCCACCGCCAGCTCTCGCCCAGTTCGTCCGCCATGGCGGCGTGCACGGTCGCGGGCAGCATGGCGGGCGCGGAATCCTGTAGCTGCGCCAGCGCGGTCCGGTACGGTTCGGCCAATTCCGGCGGCAGTGCCAGTTCATACAGCGCGAGCAGCTGCCCGAGTTTGGTCGCACAACCCTTCAACTCGCCCAGCACCTCGAAAATGTGCTGCGCCGTGCGCATCTGGATGTCCTGATTGACCTCGGCCGCGGATTTGCCCCGGGCGCGTTTGGCGACCCCGGCCGCCTGGCGACCGGCGTACGCGATGGGCAGCGACGCGATTTTGGCATTGCGAACCGCGGTCCGAACCGGCGGCGTGCCGCCGGTACCCCTTGAACGACTGCTGGTTCGCCGCTCCGTCATATGCTCACCTCATTGTGTGCGTGGCGCGCGACCGTCGAAGTGCGCGCACGTGCAGTTTGGCACATAGCAGCATAAACTGTCTGGGACGTATCCGATAGTTGTCGAAAGGTGACAGGATGGGTGCCCAGACGGTCGTCGCCGATGTCGCCGACGAACTCGCTCGCCGGGTCGCCACGGGGGTGTACGCACCGGGTGATCTGATGCCTTCGGTCCGCCAGGTCGCCGATGAGTTCGAGATGAACCGGGCCACCGCGCAATTGGTGCTGGGCAGGCTGGAGTCCTACGGTTTCGTCGATGCGCACCGGGGCCGCGGTTTCACCGTGCGGGATGTGCGGCACACCGGTGGCCTGGACGTCTACCGCCGCTTGTTCCGGCTCTCCATGCACGAACCGGAGCTGGCGGCCGATATCTTCCGCAATATCGTCGCCACCGAACGGGTCATCGTGCTCGAGGCGCTGCTCGACTACACCGAGGCGGAGCGCGAGCTCGATCCGAGTCTGTTGCGCGCGGCGATCGACGAGCTCGAGATCGAGGCGCGCGCCGACGATCCCGATGCGGTTCGCATGCTGGAGATCGAGATCGGCCTGGTCCGTGACCTGCTCACCGAACTCGGCCACAGTATGCAACGCGCCGTGTTGAATTCGGTCGGCGAGATGCTGTTCGAGGTGCCCGAGGCGGTGCGGGCGTACTTCGCGGCATCGGCGGATCTGCACGTGCTGGTCTGGCGCGCGTTGCTGGCGGTGTGGGAGTCCGGCAGTGGTCCGTCCGAGGCGCAGTTGGCGCTGTTCGAGGATCTGTTCGCCATGTTCCACGAGAAGGTGGTCGCGCATTTCGAGGAACTGGTCGGCCTGGCTGCCGAGGGCCCCGAAAGCGCTGCGCGGCACGCCGTTTGACCAACCGTCTGAGACAATCTAATCTTCGATTCGTGCCGACGGCACATTGCTATCTCACTCGCGCAAGCGTGTATCGGCGATACGAATCGAGGCACCCGATGGCGGGCAAGAGAAGAACCGGTCTGGCACGATCGGCCAAGATCGCGGCACTGCCGATGGGCATCGTGGCCCGGCGCATGACCGCCACCGGTAAGGCGATCATGACCGGCGCCGACCGCGGCGCCATCGACGAGGCATTGATCGAGAAGGCCGCCGACGAGGTTTTCCGGGTCCTCGGCGAGCTCAAGGGCGGCGCGATGAAACTGGGCCAGGCGCTCAGCGTCGCCGAGGCCGCGGTACCGCCGCGGTTCGCCGACCGGTACCGAGAAGCGCTGGCGCGCCTGCAGAATCAGGCTCCGCCCATGCCGACCGCCCAGGCGCACCGCATGCTGGACGAACAACTGGGCACCCGCTGGCGCGAACGCTTCACCAGCTTCGAGGACGCGCCGGTGGCCGCGGCCAGTATCGGGCAGGTGCATCGCGCCGTCTGGCGCGACGGGCGCACGGTCGCGGTGAAGATCCAGTACCCGGGCGCGGATGTCGCGCTCATATCCGATCTCAAACTGCTGCAGATGCTTTCGGGCACCTTCGGCGTCTTCATGCCGGGCGTGGATGTGAAGGCGCTGATCGAGGAATTCGTCTCGCGCACCGCCGATGAGCTCGACTATCGCATCGAGGCCGATCATCAGCGGCGTTTCGCCAAGGCGTATGCCGATGATCCGAACTTCTTCATACCCCGGGTGATCGCGAGCGCGCCGAAGGTCATGATCACCGAGTGGATGGATGCCGTCCCGCTGTCGAAGATCATTGCCGAGGGCACCCCGGCGCAGCGTGATCGCGCCGGTCAGCTACTGGTCGAATTCGGTTTGAGCTCACCGAAACTCGTCGGTCACCTGCACTGCGATCCGCATCCGGGCAATTATCAGCTGCTCGCGGACGGGCGTCTGGGCATCATCGATTTCGGTGCGACCATCGCACTGCCGGACGGTCTGCCGCCGGTGGTGGGCGAACTGGCCCGCCTGGCCGTCGCCGAGGATTACGACGCCCTGCTGGCGGCATTGCACACCAACGGTTTCGTGCGCCCCGGTCATCATCTGGACGCCGATCCGATCCTGCGCGTGGTGGCGCCGGTGGTCGCCGAATTCCAGGGTGATCGCCTGCGCATCACCAGGGAGCTGCTGCAGGGACATATGTTGCGCGCCATGGACATGCGGAATCTGTCGATGAATAACACCGTGGCCGTCCGCACCCCGCCCGAATTGCCGGATCTGGTAATGCTCGGCCGGGTACTGGCAGGCATCATCGCCGTCTGCGCCCAACTCGACGCCGAGGGGCCGTACCTCGGACTGGTCGAACGCTGGCTGCCGGGCTACGTCATCGAGGGTGAAGCGGCCTGAGCCGGCCTCAGGCTCCGACCAGCGCGCTCACCGTGACCAGCGCGGCGATCACGGTGAGCGCCATGGCTACGACGATCACCAGGTTTCTGCGGGTGGGCGGTTCGGCCGGGGTGGACGGACGTTCTTCCATGCTTCATCTCCTCAGTGGAATGGGCGGCGGTGGCGGATCATCGTATTCCGGTGGTTCCCAATAGGTTTGCAGACCCGGTCGCTGCGGCATGAGTTCGGCCGCCTCGCGGGCGATGCCGACGAATCCGGGATGGTCGATGACGAAGCGCACCGCGCGTTCCACCTCGGGTCCGGTGCCCGCCCGCATGAGCGCCCGGGTGAAGTTGGGGAAGGCGCGGGTGAACAGGTGAATCAGCCGTGATTCCAGGCGTAATGGCAGCATGGCGCGGTTGGCGGCGGCGGCCTCGACGATCTTGCGCCCGGCCTTGTCCGGATGCATGCCGAGCAGGGTCATCCCCTTCACCACGATCTGCCGGGTGATGGCGACCTGTTCGGTGCTGAGGGTGGCCAGGGAGGCGGTGGCCGCCAGATTGGTGGCGATCAGCCCGGGGCACACCACGGTGACTCCAATACCGAGCGGTGCCATTTCAACTCGAAGCGTATCGCTCAGATGCTTCACCCCCGCGGCGGTGAAGGCGTAGGGCGTGCCCAGTCGCATGGCCGCGAAGGCCGCGACCGAGGAGATGTTCACCAGTTGCCCGCCGGCGCCGCGTTCGGCCATCTGCGCGCCGAAGAGGCGGCATCCGTGTACGACGGCGGTCAGATTCACATCCACGATTCGTTGCAGGTCGGCCGGTCGGATGTCGAAGAATGGTCCGCCGACCACTATTCCGGCATTGTTGACCACCACATCGGGTACGCCGTGCGCGGCGCGCACGTACTCGGCCAGACCCTCCATGGAGACCGGATCGGCCACGTCGAGGGCATAGGGCAGGGCTTGCCCACCGTGGGAATGGATCAGTGCCGCAGTATCTTTCGCGGTGGCGAAATTGATATCGGCGACGATAACGGTGGCCCCGCGGTCGGCCAGGGCCTTGGCGGTGCCGCGGCCGATACCGCTGCCCGCCCCGGTCACCACGGCGAGCCGCGGCTGGAAGGATTTCATCTGCTGGTCCCGCTCCTGCGCTGGAAGTTGAAGTGTACACTGTCTGGGACAGTAAATGAATCTGAACGCAGCGCCGCAGCCGCGGAATCAGGGGACCACACATGACAGGGTTCGAGCACCAGATCGTCGTGATCACCGGTGCGGGCAGCGGCATCGGACGCGCGGTGGCGCAACGTTTCGCGCGTAAGAGGGCCATGGTCGTGGTCGCCGATGTCGACAAGGCGTGCGCGGTGCGGACCGTGGAGTCCATCGAGGCGTTCGGCGGTGACGCGACGCCGTACGCGGTCGATGTGGCCGATGCGATCGCCATGGAATCCTTCGCCGAGGATGTCCGGACCGAATTCGGCACACCCCGGGTACTGGTCAACAGTGCCGGATACACCACGGCCGGACCATTTCTGGAGCACACCCTCGAGGAGTGGGAGCGGCTGCTCGGGGTGAACGTCTGGGGACTGGTGCACGGCTGCACCCACTTCGGCAGGCAGATGGTGGAATCCGGGCGCGGCGGGCGCATCATCAATGTCACCTCGGTGGCGGCCTTCACCCCGATTCCGCTCAGCGCCCCGTACTGCGCCACCCGTGCCGCGGCCCAAATGCTCACCGAGGGACTGCGATTGGAGTTCGCGGGCACCGGCGTGGGCGTCACGGCGGTCTGCCCGGCTCCGGAGCCGACCGAGGACATCGCGCGCACCATCGTCCGGGTGGCCGCCCGCAATCCGGCGGTGGTGCCGACGCCCTTCGAGGCGCGGGCGCAATATCTGGGCAGCCGGGTCTCGCCCGACGGTGCGCGCCTGGCCGCGCGAATCGGCAAGCGGGACAGTACGACCGGGCTGCGCTCCCGATTCGTCCGCCGTGCGGTGCTGTCCCGCATCGACGACTATCTGGCGCGCAAGCTGGAGCCCTAGCGACGTGACGCCGCTCCTTGCGGTGCGCGGCCTCGCACGGCGTCACCGGCGCGCACGGCGGCCGTGACGGTGGCGCGGACGCTGCGCATCCGGTAGATCTGCCAGAGTCCGAAGAGCGCGGCGAGACCGGCTGGAATCAGCATCAGGGTCGAGGTGGTGAGCAGCGCGGCCCAGTGCGGCATCCAGTTCGCCAGCAGTTCGGTGAGGAACCGGACGAAGTAGACGATGCCGTAGGCGGCCGCGACGACGGCGAAACCCAATGCGGCCAAGGCGATTACGCCGCGCGCCAACTCGGCGAGCGCGAACTTGCCGGCGCGATACAGTGTGGGCCCGGCCCAGGCGGTGAATTCAGCGAGCAGCAGCCGCGGGATCCGCTCGGGTTCGCTCGGTCGCGCCGCGATCGCTGTGCGGTAACTGGTTTGGTCGCCCGCCATCTGCGGCCCCCTCGGATCAGCATCCTCATCGGCGACCGCCGGCCGCCCGAACTGTCGCATCCTAACACGGTCGGCTAGATTGTCTCAGACGGCGAATTTCCCTCAGGAGGGTGAACGGAATGGCCAAAGTGCTCTCGGCCCGGACGACCACGGCGCGGCTGCCGCTACTACCGCGCCCCTGGACCGCGGACGATATTCCCGACCTGACCGGTAAGACCGCGGTGGTCACCGGCGCGAACAGCGGACTCGGCCTGCGCACCGCCGAGGCCCTGGCCGCCAAGGGCGCGCAGGTGATCATGGCCTGCCGCAATGAACTCAAGGCCGCCACCGCGCTGGAATCGGTGGCCGCCGCCGCGACGGGCCCGAAACCCGAAGTGCTGCCGCTGGATCTGGCCGATCTGACCTCGATCCGCCGCGCCGCCGACCACCTCGACGTGCGCGAGGGCGCCATCGACATCCTGGTGAACAATGCCGGGGTCATGGCATTGCCGCGCAATGTCCGCACCGCCGAGGGTTTCGACGCGCAGTTCGGCACCAATCATCTGGGTCACTACGCGCTCACCGGATTGTTGCTCCCCGCACTGCTGCGCGCGCCCGCACCGCGCGTGGTGACGGTGTCCTCCATCGCGGCCTGGGGCGGGGTCATCAATTGGCCGGACCCCAATTGGCGTGTGGTGTATATGCGCTGGCTCGCGTACAGCCAATCCAAACTCGCCAATCTGCTCTTCACCGCCGAACTGGACCGGCGTGCCCGCGGTACCGCGCTGACCGCCGTGGCCGCCCATCCGGGTCTGTCCGCCACCAATCTCTACGACTCCGGCGCGGAGAAGGGCGTATCGGCCCGGCTCGCCGCGCTCCAGCAGCAGGCGCTGGTCGCCATGGCGCAGTCCGATCGCATGGGCGCGCTGCCCCAGCTCTACGCCGCCACCATGCCGGGCCTGCCCGGTAATGCCTACCTCGGTCCCGGTCTGGAGACCTTCGGGTATCCGCGCCGCACGCTGCGGAATCCGCTCGCCTACAGCCGAACCCAGGCCCGCGCGCTCTGGCGACTGAGCGAGAAGTTGACCGGCGTCACCTACCCCTGGCCCGCCTGACCACGGCTCACCGCATTGGGCGGCCGCCACGAGATCATTCGACCACCCGGCGCGCTCCATCCCGCCGTGCGAGAATTCGGCTGCTGTTTCCCGGCTTACCCCCGAAAATGCGTGAGGAGATGCTTGTGAGCTCGAGGTTGTGGTTGGGTGTGCCCGTCGCGGTCATGGCGGTGGCACCGGTGTTCGCGGTGGCCGCCCCCGCGCAGGCGAGTCCGCACGGACCAGGTGTGGCATATGAATATTCGTGCACGGGACAGGACTACGCGGGCGCGACATTGCCGACGGTGACGGTCAGCGCGCGCCAGGGTGTGCGGGCGGCCAAGGGGCAGGCGCAGACCTCATGGCGCGGCGTGGCGAAGTTCTCGACCATCGAGTGCACGCCGCTCTGATGCGTGATTCCCGGACTGCGGGGAGTCCGGACCGCCGTGCTCAGATGGCGCGGCGGTGATTGAGATAGGCGAAAGACCCCAGGCCGAGCGGGATTTGGAACCAGAAGGTCAGCAGGCGGAAGCCCAGTGCCGCGCCGACCGCGACCCCGCCGGTCAGGCCCGCGATGGCGGTCAGGCCCGCGGCCAGGGTCACCTCCTTGGCGGCCACGCCGCTGGGGGAGGGCAGTAGCGGCGCGAGCGCGACCGTCACCAGCTGCACCACGAAGGTGTCCGCGAAACTGAGATTCGCGCCCACCGCGTGCAGCACCGCCCACAGCGCGACCACCATGAGCAGCGGCTGCGCCAGGGCGCAGAGCCACAGCAGCGCGGCCCGGCGCGGGCGCAAGGCGGTGGCGGCCACCGACTTCCAGGCGAATTCGGCATCGGTGCGCCCGGTGCGGGCGCGATGCAGCAGTCCGTGCCAGCCGCCGCGGCCCGTGAGCCAGCGGCGCAGCGCGATGGTCGCGACAATGCCCAGCGCACCGGTGACGAGCCCCGCGATGCCGACGATCAGCGTTGTATGCCAGGCGTTTCCGGTCGCGCCGTGCCACCAGGCGGCGGTGCGCGCGCCCAGGTCATGCCAGGGCGGCTGCCCCTTGGTGCGGTCGATCAGGCTGGGGGTGGCCAGTATCGCCACGATCACCAGCGGTATGCGCACCACCAGTGCGGCGAAACCGAACAGGGTCATCGAGGCGACGGCGGCGCTGTGGCTCAAGCCCTCGCGGCGCAGGAAGCGCAGCCGGATGAGCAGTGAGGCCGCCGGGATGAGCCCGATGGCGGGCACCGCGAGTTGCAGCGCGAACAACCGGGCCGAAGAGGGTTGTGCGGGAATCGAACCGCGCAGCATCCACACCGAGGTGGGCCAGAGTCCGAGCGTGGCGACCAGCGCCACCGCCAGCCAGCGCGGATCGGCGGCGAGCAGCGCGCGCATACCCGCGGCGACCGTCTCGTGCTGCCAGAGCGCGGCGGCGACGACCACCACCGCGCAGATAACGGTCGGGAGCGCCTTTCTCGCGGTAGCGGGAATGGCCAGAGCCATCGGCTCTCCTCGTGATGTCGACGATGCCGTAATCGTGCTGTGAATCGCAGATCCGATGCTCGACATTAACGCGCCGGAGAAGGGAGCGACCCGCAATCCGGCACATGAGTGGGCACTGCCGGACCGTGCTGATCGTACCGGGTCGCTCCCGGGACACCGGTGATCCTCTGGTGGGGTACGCATCGAAGGATCGTGGGTCGCGCTCAGCCTAAACGTGTCTGGGACAATGTGCAATCAATTGTCAGGCGCCCGCGAGGATTTCGAAGATGCTTCGCCGTGATTGTCTTCTTGGGTTAGGCGAACGGCGGCTGGCTGGATTTCGCGAACTCTCGACCGGCTGTCTCAGACAATGTACTCTGGCGGCAGTGTCCGGCATCGACGCCGGGTGTGTTCATCGTGGAGGAGTCGTTGATGACCGCGCAGACCAGGAACGCCGGAGGCGATCACACCTCGGATTCGGTCACCATAGAATTGCGCGGGCCCGCGAGTCTGCCGCTGCGCATCGCACATCCGCTGTCCTACAACACTCTTCGGCGTGGAGTGAACGGGCTCGTTTGGTTGAGCCGACTGCGGCCGGTGCACGGGCGGACCGCGATTTTCGCACCCGTCGAGCTGGCCGATCCGCTGGCGCGGGTGCTGGTTCCGCCACGCGGTACCCGGCGGCGGGCCGTCGCGTTCGACCGGTTCCGGGCCGAATGGGTGTGGAATGCCAATACCGTTGACCCGCAGCGTGTTCAGGACGCGGCGATCCTCTACTTCCACGGTGGTGTCTTCATCGCGGGCGGGCTCAATTCCCATCGCCGGATCGTGGCGCGCATTGCCCGCGAGAGCGGTATGCCACTGCTGAATGTGGATTACCGGCAGATGCCGTGGGCACACCTGACCGAGACCATCGAGGACGCGGTTCGCGCGTATCAGTATCTGCTCGACGAAGGCTTCGAGCCCGAACGCATTATCTTCGCCGGGGATTCGGCCGGCGGCGGGCTGGCCTTCACCATCGCGCTGGAGGCGCGCAATCGCGGGCTGCCGATCCCGGGTGGCATCGTCGCCATCGCCCCGTGGGCGAATCTGGACTCCACCGATAAGCTCACGCACCCGAATAATGCGATCGACCCGTTGCTTTCGGCCGAGGCGCTGGCGATTCCGGCCGCCTGGGGTATCGCGGTGGACGGCAAACTGGATCCGATGCTGTCACCGGTGAATCGGGATTTCACCGGACTGCCACCGGTGCTCATCCAGGTCGGTTCCACCGAGGTATTGCGCGCCGATGCCGATCAACTCGCGCAATGCTGTGCCGAGGCGGGCGTGGAATGCCGGGTTCAAGTGTGGGACAAAGCTATTCACGTATTCCACGCGGCCGCCGATATTCTCCCCGACGCCCGCGCCGCGATTCGCGAGATCGGCGAATTCAATCAGCGCGTCGTACACGGTGAGGTATCCGCCTGGCTCGCCCCGCGACCGCGCCTGCGCGATCGGATATTTCGACGGCGTATGGCTACATAACGGTCGTCTTGTTCGCCGCACCTGGCGCACTCGCCCGATCCGGGTAGGCTCGCGGACAAGGGATTCGGAGGCAAATCCATGACACCGCAGGATCTGTTGCGCGAACTCGAACCGGTGGCGGAAGACAATCTGAACCGGCACCTATCGGTGGCCAAGCCGTGGCATCCGCACGATTTCGTGCCGTGGGACGAAGGCCGCAATTTCGCCGCCATGGGCGGAATCGATTGGGATCCCGAACAATCCAAGTTGAGCCCGCTCGCGCGCGCCGCCATGGTCACCAACCTGCTCACCGAGGACAATCTGCCCTCCTACCACCGGTTGATCTCCGATTCCTTCTCCCGCGACCGCGCCTGGCGCACCTGGGTGGACCGCTGGACCGCCGAGGAGAACCGGCACGGCATCGCCATTCGCGACTATCTGGTCGTCACCCGCGGCGTCGACCCCGTCGCCCTGGAGAACGCTCGCATGATCTGCATGGGTCAGGGCGTCGACGACCCCACCGGCACCGGTGACCACAGCGTGCTGCCCGGCGTCGCCTACGTGACCTTCCAAGAGCTGGCCACCCGGGTCTCGCATCGCAATACCGGCAAGGTGTGCGATGACCCGATCGCCGATCGCCTGCTCGCGCGCATCGCCACCGATGAGAACCTGCACATGGTCTTCTACCGCAATATCTGCGCCGCGGCCCTGGACCTGGTCCCCGACGACGCCCTCGAAGCCATCTCGGCGGTCATCCTGAACTTCAAAATGCCCGGCGCGGGCATGCCCGATTTCCGCCGCAACAGCGTCCTGCTCGCCAAACACGGCATCTACGACCTCCGCCAGCACCTGGACGAGGTACTCCTCCCCGTCCTACGCAAATGGAACATCTTCGACCGCACCGACTTCACCCCGCGCGGCGACCGCATCCGCGACGACCTGGCCGCCTACCTCGACCAACTGGCCAAGGACGTCCTCCGCTTCGAAGAACAACGCGACCGCTCCCTGGCCCGCGAAGCCGCCCGCCGCGCCCGCGAATCCGTTTGACGGAGCCGGGCCTGTGGAGAGCGAAATGGTTATCCACAGAATCGGTTTCGTATGTCCGCGTGCGCCGTTCGAGTCCTATCGTTGAGCTTCGACGAAGGGGAATTCATGGGGGATCTGTTGCGCGCCGACCTGGACGCGCTGCGCACCATGGCAGCCGCGGTCCGCGTGGAAGCCGAGACCATCGCCGCGATCGATCCGGTGGACTTGATCGCGAAAGTCGGCCCGGCCATGCCGAATTCCGAAATCGGCGCGGCAGCGGCCGGAGCGGCTGCGCCGATCGCGGCCGCGCTGCGTGAACTCGCCGAACGGCTCACCGCGCTATCAGGCGTGGTCGAGCACGGCGTGAAGTCCTACGAGGAGGTGGACGCCGCGCTCGGCTCCCAACTCGACAGCTATATGCGCGGATCGTCCTGACTCTCATCGGCGAGTAGATACCGGTGGTGCTCGGAGGGCCACGTTCGGCGGGAGACGTGTGGCCCGCGCCCGCTGCTCGATATGCGATTTTCCGTTCGGCTCGAGTACACCGATAGGTGCTGTGGCGCAGGCCAGATGTGGATTGCGGTCAGGGCAGGGCGGGCCGCTTGTCGGCATATCGGTTGCCAGGCTGCGCTCGCGTCGCGATCGCGCGGGTCGATGTCGGATAGCGCTGTGGCGGTGAGGAGGGGAGGGACTTGGTCCGAGCCACGATGTCGCAGGTACGGGGTTGGCAGCCGGATGCTGCCGGGGTGGCGAGTGATGCCGTGGTCGAGGCGAATCTGCGGTTCGTCACGGCCATGCGCGAGGTCGGGCGACAAGTTGATACGGCAGTGCTCGGGTGGCGGGGTGCGGCCGCCACCGCCGGGGAGCTGCGCGCGCTCGGGGCGCAGCTGACAGCGAATCATATCGGTGCGGCCATCGCCGATATCGCCGATGCGCTCGCCGACGCCGCCGCGCTCGCGCATGTCTGCGCGCTGGTTCACGAGATCGAGAGCGATGCCGTCGCCAACGGGTGCACAGTGGACGAGGACGGACGCGTCATCGCGCCGAAGGCCGATACCGGTAATGCCGCTTTGGATCTCGTATTGCAGGCGTGCTTCGAGGTGAAGGCGGCGGCGCTGCACGCTCGGCTGACTCCGTTGCTCGATCTGGCGGGGGAGACCGATGGTCGGGTCGGGGCTCGGCTCGCCGCCGCGGTGTCGGCTGTGGCCGCGCTGGGCACCGATCCGCAGGGCGGGCCGATGGATGAGCGGGTACGGTCGATCCTCGACGGCAACGCCTTCCTGCCCGATGATCCGAAAGCCCTTGCGGAGCTGTGGGATTCACTCTCACCCGCTGACCAGGACGCGCTGTTCGCGTTCGATCCGCTGATCGGGAATCGGGACGGGCTGCCCGCGGTGGCGCGCGATTTCTACAACCGCGTCGATCTGGACCGATTGCGCACCGCCGCGACGGCCGAACTGAGCGCACTCGACGCCCTGCATCCGGGCTGGGCCGACCGCACGAATCTGCCCGATACGGCCCATGACTGGCACGTGCTGTGGCGCTGGGAGGAGCAACGGCAGCTGATCCGCGCCCGGCTCGCGGACTACACGGCGGTGACCGTCGCCGCCGCCCACACCGAATCCGGTGGCCCGCCGAGGTTTCTACTCGGCGTGGACACTCGCGGACAGGGCGCGATAGCCCTGAACAATCCCGACGCCGCGAGCAATATCGCGACCTTCGTGCCCGGCACCGCGTCACCGCTGTCGGGTATCGGCACGGGGGTGGGCCGGGCGCGAGCGCTGCTCGAGGCGGCGGGCCGAGCCGATAGGTCAGCGCGCACCTCGGTCATCGCCTGGTACGGCTATGCCGCGCCGCCCGTACTCGGCAGCGCGCTCGATGACGGCTATGCCGAGGACGGTGCGCCCGCGCTGGATCAATTCGAGAACGGCTTGCGTGTGACGCATGCCGCGATACCGTCCAATAACACCGTTGTCGGGCACAGCTACGGCAGTACGTTAATTGGTGTGGCGGCCAGTCACGGCAATTCCATCGCGGCCGACAATCTGATCTTCGTGGGCAGTCCGGGCGTGGAAGTCGATCGCGCCGTCGAATTGCGTTTGGACGGCATCGATCCCGCGCACAATCGCGCGCACGTCTTCGCCACGGCCGATCCGGCCGACCCGATCCCGAAACTCGGGCATTTCATCCATGGCGCCGATCCGACCGATCCCGATTTCGGCGCAACGGTTTTCGGCTCCTCGGGTGCGACGCTCGACCTGCCGCTACTGAGCGAACTCCCTATCGATCCCTGGGCGCACGGCAACTATTGGGATACCGCGAATCCGGCATTGCGCACGCAGGGCGAAATCATTGCGGGCCGCTATCGCCCCTGATCGCCGATGACCGCAAACACCGTCGCGCGGAGTGCGCAAATGGGTTGCGGGTGCATAGCGGAGGTGCGAGTAAAGCATGAATTGGCCAGCTGACCAACTTGGTTTGAAACGGTTGGGTTCATGCTAGGGTTCCCGGCAGTACAGGCGGGAAATCGGAGACAAATGCGCACCGAGGACATCAACAGGAAGTTCAAACTGCATGACGAGCGCAGGCTTGCCGCGCAACTTCCGGAGCAGTTGCAGGGTCTTGATGTGGTCGGTTTTGTCAGGGTCGACGAGTTTCCGGCAGAGTTGCTGAACTCCTTCGGGGAGTTCGCCGCGGCCACCGTCGAGCCGTTCACCCGGATCTACCGCAATGCCCAGCCCAATCGCATCGACGCCTGGTTGCTGGAGTTGCTGCGCCTGGGCCGAATCGGCGACCGCTTCTTCCTGCGCACCGGACTCGAGTACTTCCCCTGGGCGGATTGCCGGGTACTGGACCACCGCTGGCTGGAATCGCTGCGCCGGGTGATCGGCCCGAATCAGGGCTTCATCTCCCAGGACAAGACCTCGGCCGCGATGACCATCGGCGCACAGTACGAAATGCTGGGCTTCCTGCGTCCGGTCCCGCCCCCGGAGGCGATCGCGCCGAGCGCCACCGAGCAGACCGTTCTGCTCTCGGCCGTTCCCGAACGACCCGCCGACCTCGAAACCACCATGCTCATCTCGCGGGTGGAGACCTCCGCGCCGACCGAGCGCATGACTCGCGAGCCGGTTCGCCCGGCCGAGGACGTATCCGCGCCCAGCGAACAGTTCTGATTCCGCGCGATTCGGCGTGCGCGTCCGGGGGTGAGTCGCGGCCGAACCGCGTTCGGCCCCACACCGTGGTTCTGGTACCAGCGGATCGCCGAATCGAAGGTGCCGGACTATGTGGACATTTCACGGCCTGCCCGTGCACGTACTGCTCGTGCACGGCATTGTCGTCCTGGTACCGCTGACCGCGGTGCTGTTGATCGTATGCGGGGTGTGGCCCGCGGCCAGGAGGCGTTTCATCTGGCCGACCGCCGCGCTCGCGGTACTGGTGACGGCGTTGACGCCGTTGACCATCGAAGCGGGGGAGTGGCTGCAGCAGCGGCTCGGTTCACCACCGCTGATCGATCAGCACGCGCACTTGGGCGGGCAGATGCTGTATTTCGTTGTCCCCCTGCTGATTACCGCGGCACTGCTGGTGCTGGTGCAGGTGCGCGAGGGACGGGGCAAACCGCTGGGGCGAGCGCTGCTCGTCCTCGTGGCGGTGCTCACGGTGGCGGCCGGATCGGCGGCCATGGTGCAGACCTATCGGGTCGGCGACTCGGGAGCTCGCGCGGTGTGGTCCGGCGTCGGAAGTTGAATCCGTCGCATCCGAGATTGTCGTGACCCGGCGCCCGGTCTGCGGGCGGGCGCCGGGTCACGGCAACCCGGCACGGTCAGACCTTGCGGATGACCGTGACGACTTTGCCGAGAATCTGGGCGTCATTGCCCGGAATCGGCTCGAACAGCGGGTTGTGCGGCATCAGCAACACCTGGGAACCGGTGCGCTTGAAGGTCTTCACGGTGGCCTCGCCGTCGATCATGGCGGCGACGATATCGCCGTTATCGGCCACGTTCTGCTGGCGCACGACCACCCAGTCGCCATCGCAGATGGCGGCTTCGATCATGGACTGGCCGACGACCTTCAGCAGGAACAGCGAACCCTCACCGACCAATTCGCGCGGCAGCGGGAACACATCCTCCACCGCCTGCTCGGCCAGTATCGGACCACCGGCCGCGATCCGGCCCAGTACCGGCACATAGGTGGGGATCGGGTGATCGCCCGTGCCGTCCGATTCGGTGGTGACCGAACGCAACTGCGCCACACCGGAACTGGCGCGCAACGCCGTCTCGTCCAGCCCGCGCACGTCTACCGCCCGGGGTCTGTTCGGGTCGCGGCGCAGATAGCCCTTGCGTTCCAGGGCGCGTAGCTGATGCGCCACCGAGGAGGTCGAAGTGAGGCCGACGGCGTCACCGATCTCCCGAATGCTGGGGGGATAACCGCGGTCGCTCACCGAGCTTCGGATGACCTCTAGCACCTTGCGCTGGCGGACGGTGAGATCCGTCCCCGTGCCGGATGTTTCGGCTCCATCCCCGATCTGGTCGGCTGGACCGTTGTCACCCTCCACAGCGCCGTGTTCGCTCACCGCCGCAGTCCTCCGTTCACCGCTGTGTCTCACCGGAATTGGCCTCCGAGGCGGCTCGCGCCGCACGTCCGGAGATCTCGTGCCTCGACTGTAGACCGAGACTCGCGGCTGATCAAACATCTGTTCGACGCATGTCGCGCGAATACGCGACATTGTCGGTCGAACGTGGTAGAAATTCGAACATCAGTTCTTCGAACACATGAGCGAGTCAACCGTCCAGAGTCATACGGCAGGTCAACCCGGGAGGTTTCTTCGATGCGCACTGTGATCAGCGAATTAGACACCGTCGGAAGCGATTTCGGCTTCGACAGCATCCCCTGGGAGCTGCGCGCCGCGCGGGCCCCCGAGCGCGTCGACGCCGAGGTGTGGCAGCCCGCGGCGGACCGGCGGCCCTGCCGCGCCCGGGTGCAGCCCGTCGGCCGCGCCCATGCGCGCGTCGGCCGCCCGCATATCGTGACGCGCCGTCCCGTCGGCCATTCCCGCGGTATGCATCCGCTCAATCGCGTCCAGCGCGCGCAGATCGGTTTCGCCGCGCTCGCCCTCACCGCCCTGATGACCGCGATGGCGGTCGTCGGCTTGATCGCCCTCGCGCAATTGCGCGCCGGCGAATTCGGTTCGCAGACGGCCTCGGTCGTCGATGTGGCGCCCGCGCCCGCGCACTGATCCGATGCGCCACCGCGCTCCGAATCCGGCCTGCACCACAGGGGATGGCGGTGCAGTCGCCGTGAGATTGCGAGCGCGGTCGCCCCGCGATAGCCAGCCGCCCGCCGGGCGGCTGCCCCGTATTCGATAGGGAAGCCCGGCCAGTCGGTGTGGCCGGAAATGCAGATTGAAAACTGAAACGCGTTGCTACGGTGCCCCAGATGTGACACAGGCTACAGTCGCGCCGGCCCCGGGTGGACCGGCGTGTATCGCAAGGGGACACCATGGCGCAGGGCACCGCCCGCACGCGGGCAGGCGTGCACGCACCACACCGGCCGGACTCCGAATCCGCACGAGCCCAACGGTATTCACGCACGTCGGATCTCGTTCGAGCGTCCCTCGGCGCCCGAGCAGGGCACCCGGGTGACCATGGTCGAGGCGAGTACGGGCATCGAGTTGATGCGATCGGCCGCGTCGATCGTGCGGGGCGGATCGTTGCGGGCGGTCGAGCCGATTCGGTGGGCAATGCCGATGGAGATATGCGAATCGCGCATGACATGCACGCTCGTCGGGCGGCCGGGCCGATCGTCAGGGCCGGTTCACGTCGCCCGGGTGTGCTGTTGGCCGCGCTGATCGCGCTGGTCTTCGGGTTCGTCGCGGTTCCGGCGCACGCCGAATCCGCCTACGCCGCATATCTGGATCTGCCGTCCGTCAACGGGGACGGTGCGGGCGGGGGCGGGTTGAATCCCGCGTTGCCGCTCGATCCGGAGGAATTGCGCGGTGCGCTCGATCAGGCTCGCGCCGCCGGTGTCGCGCCGCAGCGGTATGCGACTCTGCTGCATCAGTATTGGCTGACGGTCGCCACCCGCAATGCCGATATCGACCTGGGCGCTTGGGATCCCGCGCGCGGCGTGCCCGCGAACTCGCGAACCTTCGTGCAGGTGTACGTGAATTACCTGCGGCTCAATAACGAGCATCCGGACTTCTACTGGGTCGGGCTGGCCGGGCTGGCGGGCGGATCGTTCGCCTCCGGCTTCTTCGATATGGGCGATGTGGCCAATATCGTGAGTGTCCCGGGCGTGCATCAGCTCGGTGGCGCGGTAGCAGATCTGCTGCGCGGCACGCCCGCCGAACTGCTGAATCCGCTGCCCGCCGATATCAAGACGCTCGGCACCGAGGGTGAGCGGCTCACCGCCGAGGATCTGATCTGGTACCAGACCCGGCTGATGATCATGCAGAAGCACATCTTCATTGACCAGGTGCCCATGCACGAGGCCTACGCCGCCGCGGGCCTGGCCGGGGTCGAGGAGATGTACCGCGCGGGCGTGCTGGACGAGAACGCCGTCACCGCCTGGCGTGAGATCGACCACGGTGACGCGGCCGGTCTGGCCGATGCCGCCCTGCGCATGACCGATCGCGAACAGAACCAGATCATCGCCGATCAATGGGATGTCACCTCGTCCGGGCGCGGTGTGATGGGCCGGGTCATGACCTATGTGAGCACCGTCGCGGGCAAGGCCGCCGTACCCGGCGTACTTGCCCCGGGTGTGTTCGCGCCCACCACCGTCACCGCGGGCGGTATGTCCCTGCGCACCCCGCTGCCCAACTTCAACTGGGCCGATCGCGACACGCGCTGGAACTACATCACCCACGACCTGCTGCCGCGCTATCTGGAGCTCTCCGCGAACCAGTCCATCGCGAGACCCATTCTGGCGGAACCGTTTACGGATAAACTCGCATCCGGCCGACTGCTCCGCAGGCTCCCGGATCTGCTCGGGGATCTCACCGCGCAATGGCAGCTGACCACCTGATTGCGGCCGCTCACCCGGGCGGACGCACGCCGACTTCGCCGGTCCGGGTATCCTCGAGGTTGCTGAGGAGCCCAGGCCCCGACGAAGGATCCCCCGGATGCATTGCCCGTACTGTCGCCACCCAGACTCGAGGGTGGTCGACTCGCGTGAGGCCGAAGAAGGCAGCGCCATCAGAAGGCGACGTGCCTGTCCGGAGTGTGGGCGCAGGTTCTCCACGGTCGAAACCGCGATCCTGTCGGTGGTCAAGCGCAGCGGCGTGAGCGAACCGTTCAGCCGCGAGAAGGTGGTGCGCGGTGTGCGCCGCGCATGCCAGGGCCGCGAGGTCGATGACGACGCTCTCAACCTGCTCGCCCAGCAGGTCGAGGATGCGGTGCGCGCCAAGGGCTCTCCCGAGGTGCCTAGTCACGAGGTCGGCCTGGCCATCCTCGGCCCGCTGCGCGATCTCGACGAGGTCGCCTACCTCCGCTTCGCCTCGGTGTACCGATCCTTCAGTTCCGCCGAGGATTTCGAGCAGGAGATCGCCTCGCTCCGCAAACACCGCGCCGAACACGCGGTGGGCGCGACCGCCTCCGACTGACGGATAACCCCTCCGCCGCCAAACGAATTCGGTTGGATATCGTCCGCGCCCGCGCGAACCGCCGCACGTGGTTCCGGTGAGCGCCCGGATACTCCACGGCGTCGGTCAGCGCTTGGCCGGGGGCCGCCGGGCGGCGTCGATCGCTTTCTCGATGCGTTTGGTGGAGACGGCGTAGGGGGTGCCGAGCTGCTGGGCGAAGAGACTGACGCGGAGTTCCTCGATCATCCACCAGATTTCGAGGATGTCCCGGCCATTGCGACGGCCTTCGGGAAGCAGTTCCAGCAGGCGATCGTAGGCGGCGTGGACGCGGTCCAACTCGGCCATGCCCGCGCGGTCGCGATTGGCCGAGGCGGGGAGTGCTTCCAGACGCAGCCGGGCGGCTTCCAGATAGCGGGGCAGTTCGCGCAAACGCGTAGTGCCCCATTCGGAGACGAAGCCGCGGAAGACCAGATCGTCGAGTTGATGGGTGACGTCCTGGGCGGCTTCGCGGTCGCGGGTGTCGGCCAGCGCCGCACGCACCCGATGCGCCTCCGCCAGCACCGGGACCACCAACCGCACTGTCTGGGCGACGGTTCCGGTGAAGTTCGGGCGCACCTTGTCCACCAGTGCCTTGAACTGTTCGGGGCTGCGCACCGGACCGCCGTGCTTGGCGATCAGTTCATCGGCGGCGCAGGCTCGGCAGTCCTCCAGCAGTCCGTCCAGTGAACCGTACGGATTCTGGCTCAGCGCAAGGCGATCGGTGGGCGGCAATGCCGCAGTCACCGACCGCGCCGAGGTGGGCAGCGCGTTGAGCAGCAGCGTACGGGTACCGGTGCGCATGGCCGCGGCCTGCTCATTGGGTGAGCTGAGCACCCGCACCGCGACGCCGTCACCCTCGGAAACCAGTGCGGGATAACCGGTAATGGTCTGCCCGCCGACCTGACGGCGCACCGTCGGCTCCAGCGTGCCGAGCGATTCGGAGGTCCATACCGCGGCCGGTGCGCGCTCGGCGGCGGCGGTCGCCCGCGCCACCGATTTCGACACCTGCGGTGCGAGACGGGTTTTCAGCGCCGCGAGACTCTTGTCACGATCGACGATGGTGCCCGCGCCGTCGGTAGCGGCGAAGGTCACGCGCAGATGATCGGGTAGCGCCGCCGGATCGATATCGGCGGGCGCGATGGTGGCCGACCCCAGCCGGGACAGCTCGCGTGCCAGCCCGGTGCGCAGCGGTTCCGCGCGCGGAGTCAGCGCCGCCAGTGCGGCATTCGCGAAATCGGGTGCGGGCACGACCAGTCGGCGCAGCTGTTTGGGCAGGGTCTTGATGAGCGCGGTGGCGAGCTCCTCGCGCATACCCGGCACCAGCCAGTCGAAGCCGACCGCGCGCACATGTGCCAGCTGCGGCACCGGAATGTGCACCGTCACACCGTCATCGGCATTGCCGGGCTCGAATTGATAGGTGAGCGGGAAGATCAGCTCACCCTGCCGCCAGCTGTCCGGGTACGCGGTCGGATCCAGCAGTGCCGCATCCTCGTTGACCACGGTCGAGGCGGTGAAATCCAGCAGTGCCGGATCTTGCCGCTGCGCCTTGCGCCACCAGCTGTCGAAATGCCGCACCGACACCACATCGGCCGGAATGCGGCCGTCATAGAAATCGAACAGCACCTGATCGTCGACCAGGATGTCGCGCCGCCGCACCCGATGCTCCAAATCGGCCACATCGTCGAGCAATTCGCGATTCCGCTCGAAGAACTCGTGCCGCGTCTGCCATTCGCCCTGCACCAGTGCGTGCCGGATGAACAGCTCGCGCGAGAGCTCCGGATCGATGCGCCCGAAATCCACCCGCCGCTGCGTGACCAGCGGAATCCCGTACAGCGTCACCCGCTCGTAGGCCAGCGCCGCGCCCCGCTTGGACGACCAATGCGGTTCGGAGTAGGTGCGTTTCACCAACTCCCCGGCGAGCCGCTCGGCCCATTCGGGTTCGATCCGAGCCGCCGTCCGCCCCCACAGCCGCGACGTCTCCACCAGCTCGGCCGCCATCACCCAGCGCGGTGCCTTCTTCGCCAGCGACGACCCCGGGAAAATCATGAACTTGGCATTGCGCGCGCCCAGGAACTCCCGGCTCTCGGCCTCCCGCACCCCGATATGCGACAGCATGCCCGCCAGCAACGCCTGATGAATCGACGTCACATCCCACGGCATGGCCTCATCCGCCGCGGCCGCCTGCGCCGCCAGCCGAATGGAGCGGTCGCCCCTGCCCGAGTTCGCGGAATTCTCCGCTCCCGCAGCCTTGTTCGCGGTGGTGCGTCCGCCGCCGCGGCGGTTCCTGCGGCCGCTCTCGGGGCGTCCGCCGTCGGACTGTTCGGTGTCGTCACCGGAACGCTGTGCACCGCTTGCGGATTGGTCGCCATCGGTGGACCAGCCGAGGCCGCGGGTGATGGTGCGGAGCTGACCGTGCAGGTCCTGCCATTCGCGGATGCGCAGGTAGTGCAGGAATTCGTCGCGGCACATGCGGCGGAACTGATTGGAGGACAGCGATTTACGCTGCTCGCCCAGGTAGTCCCAGAGCTTGAGGTAGGCCAGGAAGTCCGAGCCGTCCACATTGAAGCGGGCGTGTTTGGTGTCGGCGGCCTGCTGGAATTCCACCGGGCGCTCGCGCACATCCTGAATCGACAGCGCGGCGACGATGATCAGCACTTCGGCCAGACACCCGGTGCGGTTGGCCTCGACCAGCATGCGCGCCATGCGCGGATCCACCGGCAGCTGCGCCATTTCCCGGCCGATGGGTGTGAGAACCAGTCCGGCGTCCGGTATTTCGGCCCGGTCGGCGTCCTCGGTGCGCCGGGCGAGCGCGCCCAACTCCTCGAGCAATGCGATGCCATCGCGAATCGCGCGATTGTCGGGGGCCTCCACGAACGGGAAGCTCTCGATATCGCCGAGCCCGAGCGCGGTCATCTGCAGGATGACCGCGGCCAGATTCGTGCGCAGGATCTCGGGTTCGGTGAACTGCGGGCGCGATTCGAAATCGTCCTCGGAGTACAGCCGGATCGCGATGCCGTCCGCCACACGACCGCAACGCCCCGAGCGCTGCCGCGCCGACGCCTGCGAAATCGGCTCGATGGGCAGCCGCTGCACCTTGGTGCGCATGGAGTACCGCGAAATACGCGCGGTACCGGGATCGACCACATAGCGAATCCCCGGCACGGTCAGCGAGGTCTCGGCGACATTGGTCGCCAGCACCACGCGCCGCCCGGCATGCGAACTGAACACCTTGTGCTGTTCGGCCGCCGACAGCCGCGCGTACAGCGGCAGAATCTCGGTGCGCGGCAATCGCATATCGCGCAGCGTGTCCGCGGTATCGCGGATCTCGCGCTCACCGGACAGGAACACCAGAATGTCCCCGTCACCCTCGGCGAGCAGTTCGCGCACCGCGTCCCCGATGGCATCGGTGGGATCGCGATCCACCACCCGCGTGTCCTCGTCATCGGGATCATCCGAGGTGAGCGGAACCTCCAGCGAGAGCGGCTGATACCGGATCTCCACCGGGAAGGACCGCCCCGACACCTCCACAATCGGTGCGGGCGATCCCTTCTCATCGCTGAAGTGCCGCGCGAACAGTTCCGGATCGATGGTGGCCGAGGTGATGATGAGCTTGAGATCCGGCCGCTTGGGCAGCAGTTGCTTCAGATATCCCATCAGGAAGTCGATATTGAGCGACCGCTCATGCGCCTCATCGATAATGATGGTGTCGTAGCGGCGAAGTAGCCGATCCCGTTGGATCTCGGCAAGCAGAATACCGTCGGTCATGAGCTTGACCAGCGTGCGATCCGACGCCTGATCGGTGAAGCGGACGGTATAGCCGACCACATCACCCAGTTCACCGCCGAGTTCCTCGGCAATGCGCTCGGCCACGGTGCGCGCGGCCAGTCGTCGTGGCTGGGTGTGCCCGATGGTGCCGCGCACGCCCCGCCCGAGTTCCAGGCAGATCTTCGGGATCTGGGTGGTCTTACCCGAGCCGGTCTCACCGGCCACGATCACGACCTGATGCTCGGCGATGGCCTCGGCGATATCGTCGCGGCGCGCGGACACCGGCAGCTGTTCCGGGTACCGGATCTCGGGCACGGCGGCGCGGCGGGCGTCGACGCGGCGCTGAGCGGCGTCGATATCGGTTTCGAGTTGAGTGAGGTCACCGCCGCGGACCTGGTCGAGACGCCGACGCAACCGATGTTCGTCGCGGATCGAGAGGTCGGCCAGGCGGGAACGCAGCTCGCGAGAAGTGGCGGCAGTCCTGGTCATTGCACCGTCAAGCGTAGCGAAGTCATTGCCCGGACCGCTCGGCGCGGTGGCGCATTTCGCTGAGGGGTGATTGCCCTATGTGTGCTGTATCGGCGTATCGTCCGCGTTTCCGGACCATCGCATGCGACCATCGGGCAATGAACACCACAGCTGGGACGCCTTTGTGGATTCGAGGGTTGCGGTTCGCCTTCGGTGTGCTCGCCCTGGTCGCCCTGCTGGACGGACCGCTGCGCAATATCCACACCGCCGGGTATTCGTACGCGAACTACTTCAGCTACTTCACCATTCAGTCCAATCTGCTGGCCATGGTGGTGCTGCTGGTCGGGGCCGTGCGCGATCCGGGCGACCGGCGCTGGCAGCTGCTGCGCTGCGGAGCCGTGCTGTACATGGTGATCACCGGCATCATCTACGCGCTGCTGCTGTCGAATATCGATGTGCAGATGGAAGGCCAGTGGACCAATTCGGTCCTGCACCGCATCATCCCGATCGTGATGCTGGCCGATTGGCTGCTGGTGGTCGCGCCCGCGGTGAAGCTGACGGTCCGCATGATTGGCGGACTGCTCATCTATCCGCTGCTGTACGGCGTGTACACGCTGATTCGCGGGCCGATCGTGGACTGGTACCCGTACCCGTTCATCGATCCGCGCGGCCCCGGCTACCTGGAGCTGGCGGGCAAGCTGGTGCTGCTGGCGATCGTCTTCGCCTTCCTGGCCGCCTCGGTGCTCGCGCTGAACGGTATGGTCGCCCGCTTCTGGCGCGAAAGCCGCACGCACATCAGCTGATTCAGAGTTCGCGCGTCATGAATACGCTGTGCGGATCGTCGGTGTAGTCCGCGAACGGCCCGCAGTGTTCGAACCCGTGGCGTTCGTACAGCCGCACCGCCGGCGCGTAGAAATCCCCGGATCCGGTCTCCAGGCTCAGTCGCGTATATCCGCGCGCCCGGGCCTGTTCCATGATGTGCCGCAGCAGCAGCGAGGCCACTCCGCGCCCGCGAAATGCCGTGGTCATGCGCATGGATTTGATCTCCGCGAATCCGGGATCGTGCTCCTTGAGCGCCCCGCACCCGGCGAGTTCATCGCCCTCCCAGACCGACCAGAAGGTGATGTCGGGCTTGCGCAGCGCGGCCACGTCCAGCGCGTGCATGCTGTCCTCTGGGGAGTTCTCCAGCATCTCGGCCACGTGGTCTTCCAGTAGCCCGATCACCTCGGATCCGGACAGATCGTCCACCACAATGCGCATGCCTCCAGGCTATCGATACCGGTTGGTCGGCAGGACCGGGCCGGTGACCGCCGGGAAATTCGCTGGCCAGTGCGATGGACCCGGTTCTAACCTCGGAGTTCGTTCGAATCCGGGAAAGGGATCGATGGAAGCGACTGTCACGGTGACCCCGGATCAGTTGCCGGAGTTGCTGCTGCACGTCGCGGTGGTGCGGCCGGTATTCCTGTGGGGTGCGCCCGGAATCGGGAAGAGTTCGCTGGTGCGGGCATTCGCCGATTCGCTTGGACTGGAGTGCGTCACCCTGCTCGGCACCCAGCTCGCACCGGAGGATCTCATCGGGGTGCCGCAGATCGTCGACGATCGCAGCCGTTTCGCGCCGCCGGAGATGATCGCCCGCGACCAGCCGTACTGCCTATTCCTCGACGAGTTGAACGCCGCGCCCGCCGAGGTGCGGAAATCCTTCTACTCGCTGATTCTCGATAGCCGCGTCGGCAATTACGAACTGCCCGCCGGATCGGTGGTGATCGGGGCCGGTAACCGCGCCACCGATAACGCGCTGGCCCGGCCCATGGCCTCGGCGCTGGTGAATCGCATGGTGCACGTACACCTGCGCGCCGATGTCGACGACTGGCTGAAGTGGGCCGCGCACAACGATATTCACCCCTGGGTGGTGGAGTACCTGACCCAGCGACCCGATCATCTGTGGGCCACCCCGCCCAAGACCGAGCAGCCGTTCTCCACCCCGCGCGGCTGGCATATGCTCTCGGATGCGTTGCACTCCTACGGAAATGGGATCGAGGACACCGCGCTGTGGGTGCTGTCCTCCGGAACCCTCACCACCGCACACGCTTCCGGGTTCCGCGCGTTCGTAAAGACGGTGCGGCACGCGTTCGATCTGGAAGCGGTCATCAAGGGTGATGCGGGCTGGCCGCGTGAGCCCGCGGATCGCGATCTGCTGTTCTTCCTGTCCGAGGCGTTTCGCGCCCGCCTGATCAAGGAGCTGCCGGAATCGCGGGAGCACGCCTCGGCGGGGCTGAAACGCTTTGTGCTGCGGGCGAAGAGCATGCTCACCGAGCTCGCGGAGATCTCCGTGGAATGCGCACAGCTGGTGATCGCCGCCGATGACGACGGCGTGCCGGTGCTGCCGACCTGGTTCCTGATCGAGGTCACGCGAGATCTGCCGCGACTGGCGGCGCGGCGGTAGTCGATGGCGGGACGATCAACGCGCAAGCGGCACAGGGGAGTGGACCCCTGGCACGAGAAGATGCTGGCCGGGTGGGCGCTGGTGTGCGAGAACCCGTTGTTCCGCTGGGCGCGGCGAGGAGTGTACGAGGCGCAGGCGGAGTTGCCGCCGCAGACGTGGGCGGTGATATCCGCCTACGGCACAATCTTCTTCAATCCGAAACGGCGGGCCGAACCGGAGGAGTGGGCTTGGCATTTCGCACATCTGCTGCTGCACTTGGGTTTCGGGCACACCGATCCGCGTGACAAGCCCGCGCGCATGCTGGAGGAGAACCTCCTCGCCGATAGCTGGATCTACGAACCGCACCATCCGCATCCGGTGTATCGCGCGGCGTGCTGCGCGGCGGTGGATCAGTACCTGCTGACCCTCAAGATCGGTCGTGCACCGGCGGACCTGCCGCCCTTCCCCGGCGGTTCCGATGAGCTCGCGCTGGCCGAACGCTGGTGGCCCACCGGGGTTCCCGAGCGCTACCGCCAGCCGGACTTCCCCGACTTCTTCATCAGCACCGCCGCGAGCGCCAAGCACTACGACCACGGCAGGCAGTTCGCGATCGGGATCAGCGAGGCCGCGCGGGCTGCCCTGGATATCGCCGGTAGCGATGTCACACGCGGGAAGCAGCAGGTGTTGCGGCCGTGGGATCGCGCGCTGAACTGGTTCGTCTCCTCCTACCCGTTGCTCGGTGCGCTCGCCGCCGGAATGAAGATCGTCGCCGAGGCGGAAGTGGCTCGCGGCTGGGATATTTCGATCGCGGCGGTGAACGCCGAGGCCGCTGAGATCTATGTCAATCCGTTCGCCGCGCTCACCGATGAGGAGTGGAAATTCGTTCTCGCGCACGAAATGCTGCATGCCGCACTGCGACACGGTGAGCGGGCGGCCTGGCGGGATCACTATCTGTTCAATATCGCCTGCGATTACGTGGTCAACGGCTGGCTGGTGGAAATGGGCGTGGGGGAGCTGCCCGAGGGGCTGCTCTATGACCCGGAGCTGAAAGGTCTTTCGGCGGAACAGATCTACGACCGCATCGCGGGAGACCTGCGCCGCATGCGCCGCCTGGCGACCCTGCGCGGGCGCGGGCAGGGCGATATCTTCGGCGAACCGCTGCCGCACGGCGGCACTCCCGGCCGATACGTGGATCTGGATCAGTACTACCGGGGCGCGCTCGCCAACGGTTTGGCCTACCACCTGTCCAGCGGGCGTGGTCTGCTGCCCGCCGGTCTGGAGCAGGAGATCCGCGCGTTGGATCAGCCGCCGCTTCCGTGGGATGCCCAATTGGCGCAGTGGTTCGACGAATTCGTCCCCGCCGTCGAGAAGCGCCGCAGCTATGCCCGTGCCTCCCGCCGCCAGTCCTCGACCCCCGATATCCCGCGCCCGGCGTGGATGCGCCCGGAGGAATCGGTCCGGCTGCCTACCTTCGGCGTTGTCCTGGACACCTCGGGCTCCATGTCCGCCACCCTCATGGGCAAGGGCCTGGGCGCGATCGCCGCCTATGCCCGCGCCCGCGATGTTCCGCGCGCTCGGGTCATCTACTGCGACGCGGCCGCCCATGATGCCGGTTACCTGCCGGTGGATGACATCGCCTCGCGAGTTCGCGTGCGCGGCCGTGGCGGCACGATATTGCAGCCCGGCATCCGCCTGCTCGAACGTGCCGAGGACTTCCCCTCCGAGGCCCCGGTTCTGGTCATCACCGACGGCATGTGCGATGTACTCCGCGTCCGCACCGAACACGCCTATCTGATCCCCGCGGGCGCTTCCCTCCCGTTCCGCCCGCGAGGTCCGGTCTTCCGCATGAGCTGAGCTCGAACGGCAATCTTGTACACGGTGCCGGTAAGCGCCGCACCGATCGCCGCGCCGGACGCGTTCATGAGGACATCGTCCACCGAGGAAACGCGGCCGAGGTCGAGCGCGTACTGCGCGATTTCCAGCAGCGCCGAAAGCGCCGCACCGACCAGGAACATGCGCCCGACCCCCGCGAAGCGAGGCAGCCGCAGCGGCAGCAGCAACCCCAGCGGCAAGAAGACGATCATGTTCGCCCCGACCTGAACCACCGCCTGTTCGGGTCCGTCACCCAGCGTGTCGAAAAGATCACGCAACGGCAGCAGGCTGACACCGCGCTCTCCACCGGTCGGCGTCAGAATCATCCAGATCCACGGCACCGTCCCGACGAGAATTCCCGCCTCCGCCAACGTATTCCGCAACGCGACCGCCCGCGGCTGCCCCCGCCGCAACCACAACACCACCCGAATCCCGGCCACCAGCACCGGAACCGCGAGCGCCCACACCGTGAGCACCCCACCCCACATCTCCCACACCTGCCGCATAACCCCCACGCTAGCGATCGGTTCAGAGGTGCCCGTGGGGAAAATGTGAGGATTTTGTGCGAGTGGCACCCGCCACGAACGGGGAAGGGCGTGCCGGGATGGGGAGGGGATGAGTTGCCCGGCGGAGAGTCGTTCTCCGCGATTCGGATTCGTGGGGCGGTGGTGCGCCGGGGGTTCGGCGGGGGAAAGGCAGTGCCGGGGAGGGGAGTTCGATGCCACCATGGAGGTGATCGGGACTCCGCGCTGAGAGGTGGTGGGGTGTGGCGGAATTCGTGCACGAGTACGCGGCGCTGCGCTGGGTGGTGGCGGCTGCGTTCGGTGTCGCGCTGGTGATTGTGCTGGGGCGCTTGGCCTCGGTGCGGCACGCTGGTGTGACTACGACGGCTGGGGAGGATGACGGCAACGCGACGGTGCGGGGAAGCGCCGCGTCGGGCCGGGGGTATGCGCACGGGTGGGGAGAGGTTTCCGAACCGGTGTCCACGGTGGGCTGGCCGGGTATGTCCGGTCAGGGAAATCTATTGGCGGGCAGCGGGTTTCGAGGGCTCGATCAGGAGTCGGACGCGGCGCATCTGCTCATGTGTCTGGTGATGCTGGCCATGCTGGTGTTTCCGGCGGCGGCCGATCCGCGCGCGCTGCGGGGAGTTCTGACGGCCATGGTGGTGGTGTACGCGGCGTTGCTGGCGGCGCGAATCGTGCGGTGGCGCAGCGTGAGTGTGGCCGCGTTCGGCTATCACGTGGTGGCGGCCGGGGCGATGTTGTACGCCATGGGCGGGCACGGGGAGCACGGTATGCATATGTCGGGTGGTCCCGCGCCCTGGCTGATGCTCACCCTGGCCGCGCTTTTCACGATCGACGCGGTGGTGATGACGGTGCCGTGGTCCCGGCGGGCACTGCGGCATGTGTTTCCACATCCGGTCGGCACCGGGCCGACGGCGGTGGTGCCGCATCTGGTGATGGATATCGGGACCGCCTACATGCTCGTCCTCGCCGTCGCGGGGTGAGGGGGAGCGATTCTCCGCTGTGGTTACGAGTGGCTGGCCGGATGCGGTCGATGCCCGCGTCCTGACCCGCGGCCGACGGTAGTGCCATACCAACCGCTTGGGCGGGGGTCGTTCGCGCTGCTCACCGTCGTGATGGTGTGATGGTGGGGTGTGCGGCGCGCCCGGGAAGGGGCCGTCGGTGTCGGTGTGACGGAGGTGCGGGATGGGTTCGCTGTGGCATGGCTTCGCCGATATGGGTGCCGTCGAGAGCGGTGGCGCGTTCGTGGTGGCGCGCGGTGAGGGCGCCTACATCTGGGATGAGGGTGGCACCCGGTACCTGGACGCCACGGCCGGACTGTGGTTCACCAATGTCGGTCACGGCCGCCGGGAGATCGCCGACGCGGTCGCCGCGCAGCTGACCGATATCGCGCACTACTCGAACTTCGGAGACCTGGCCTCGCCGGTGCTGCGCGATCTCGCCGAGCGGCTCGCGGCCATCGCCCCGGTCCCCGGCAGCAAGATCTTCTTCACCTCCGGCGGGTCCGACGGTATCGATACCGCCGTCAAGCTCGCGCGGCGCTACTGGAACGTGCAGGGCAAGCCGGGCAAGACCATCGTGGTCGGCCGTCAGCGCGCGTACCACGGCATGCATGTGGCCGGTACCTCGCTCGCGGGCATCCCGGTCAACCATGAGGGCTACGGCGAGTTCATGCCCGATGCCCGCACCATCGGCTGGGATGACGCCAAGGCGCTGCTGGCGCTGATCGAAGAGGTCGGCGCGGACCGTATCGCCGCCTTCTTCGCCGAGCCGATCATCGGCGCGGGCGGGGTGTACCTGCCGCCCGCGGGCTACCTCACCGAGGTGCGTCAGATCTGCCGTGAGAACGACATCCTGTTCGTCGCGGACGAGGTCGTCACCGGTTTCGGCCGCATCGGCGGATCCTGGTTCGCCTCTTCGCGTTTCGACCTGCAGCCCGATCTCATGACCACCGCCAAGGGCCTGACCTCCGGCTACATCCCGATGGGCGCGGTCTTCATCGCCCCGCACATCGCCGAGCCGTTCTTCGCGGGCGGCACCTGGTTCCGGCACGGCTACACCTACGGTGGTCACGCCGCGGCCGCGGCCGCCGCCATGGCCAACCTGGACATCATGGAGCGCGAGAATCTCCTCGATGCCAGCAAGAACCTGGAAACGTTGCTGCACAAGCACTTCGCGCCGCTGGCCGAGCACCCCCGGGTCGCCGAGGTGCGCAGCGGATTGGGCGCGGTCGCCGCGGTCCAGCTCGCCGATCCCGCTGAGGCCATGCCGTTCGTGAAAACCCTGCGGGCGCACGGCATCTCGGGCCGCGCCGCCGGTCAGGGCGCACTCCAGATCTCCCCGTCCTTCGTCATCACCGAGGAGCAGATCGCCGAAATGGCGGCGGGCTTCGCAGCGGCCCTGGGCTGACGGCCGTACCCGGTGTGAGCGAAATCTTTTCGCCCACACCGGGATAGGGTTCGCGTCAGATGACTACCGGGTGGTCTTCGACCACTCGGCCGCCGAGCCGCACCCAGCCGTCCGAATCCCATTCGGTGAACAGTTGTGAGCCCTCGCCCTGGGTGATGTAGAGCCCGCGCCGCAGGTTCGCCGTCAGTGCGATGGCCGCCGCGCCGGTGGCCTCGTCCTCGGGAATTCCCATGGCCGGGGCGAACATTCGCGTCCGCACCGCTCCGCGCGCCTCATCGCTCCAGCCCCAGACGTAATGCTTGCCCTCGGGGAAGTCGGCGGGGTCGAGCGTCGCGATCTCCTCGATGCTCTCGAATTGGTGAAAGGTGAAGGCGGGCGCCCATTCCGAGCGGGCGCGCACCCAGGTCATGCCATCGCTGACCGAGACGTCCACCGGTCCGGCGGGCACATCGATGACCGACACCGGATGCCCCTTGAGGAACAGCCACCAGCCGGTGCCGACGCTGGGATGCCCGGCGAACGGCAGTTCGACCGCCGGGGTGTAGATCCGCATACTGGTGCGCTCGTGCTCGGGTTCCTGCACCACGACGGTTTCGCTGTATCCGACCCGGGCGGCCAGGGCCTGATGATCGACCCCTTCGACATCGGCGGCGCGGGCGATGCCGAGCGGATTGCCGAATCGGCCCGCCGCGTCGGTGAACACGCGAACCACTTCGATCTGTGCGCCATCACTTTCCGGAATGCCCATGAGTCCCGAGCATACCCACGGTTACCGCTATGCGGGAGGTGTGCAGGTTCCCAGCATCTCCGTCAGGGCGCTCTTCTCGGTGGCTTGGACGGTGAGCGCCCAGCGGGATTTGATCGCCACCCAGCGCCGCGCGTAATCGCACCAGTAGGCCGTGCGCGGCCGCCACTGATCCGGCGTCTTGGCCCCTTTGTCCTGGTTGGCCTGCTTCTGCACCGCGAGCAGATTGCCGATGTCATTGGCGAACTGCTCGCGCCGCTCCGGACTCCACTCCGAAGCGCCCGAGCGCCAGGCGTCACCGAGCGCGACCACATGATCTATCTCGATATCGGAGGCCTTGAACCGGTCGTACGGCAGCCGCTCGCCGGTATACGGATCGATCAGCACCCCCGAGAGCGCCATGCATGAATTACTGTCCGCCAGGCGCACTTCCGTGAGATCCCGCTTCAGCACGGTCTCGCGCGCGGTGCAGCCGCCCGTCAGCACCGGTTCCCCGCCGCGCCCCGACCAGCCGGGGCCGAAGGCGGTGCGGTCATAGGATTCCCAATTGCGGTTCCAGGCGATGGTGAGCCGGTCCAGTTCCCCGCGCGCCTGCCGGGTATCGGGGAGCGGCGTCCCGCCGGGATCGGCCGCCGGGGTGTCCGGCCGTGGGTCGTCCTGACGGTTGTTCCAGAGCGTGAATCCGATCGCGGCCACGGCCGCGAGCACCACCGTGGTGGCGAGGAACTTGCGCCAGCGGCGTCGTGCGGTGGTCCGTGGACGCGTGGGCATGCGGGGGAGTCTAAGTGGCTGAACCGGATGAATCGGACAATGTTGCCGACCGGTGATCCGATTGCCGCTAACCATTGGCAAATATCACATCGAAGGCTCGCCACGCATAACCGCGCTGTACCCGACGTGTAGACACGAAAAAGCCGCACACCCGGGGATGTGCGGCCTTCTCGAACTACGGATTCGACCGGATTCGACCCGGATTCGACCGGAATCAGACGGCGGCGGTGGCCAGCGCCTCGGTCGACGCCACGGCCTGGCCGACACCGGCCACGATCGCGGCGGCACGCAGCGATTCGAAGATCACCTCACGCGAGGCGCCCTCTTCGCGCAGGGTGTGCTCATGCGCCTCGAGGCAGTGGGCACAACCGTTGATCGAGGACACCGCGAACGACCACAGCTCGAAATCGGCCTTGGCCACACCCGGGTTGCCGATGATCTGCATGCGCAGGCCCGCGCGCAGATCGTCGTACTTACCGTCCAGGAACGCCTTGCCCCGATAGAAGACATTGTTCATGCCCATGATCGACGCGGCGCCCAGTGCGGCGTTGTACGCCTCCTCCGACAGGATGTCGGCGGCTTCCTCGGCGATCTCGCGCAGCGTGGTGGCCGAGCGGGTGGCCGCCGCCGATGCGAGCAGGGTGCCCCACAGCTGCTGTTCGGTCAGCACGGTGGTGCGTGCGATCGAGGACAGGTTCAGCTTCAGGTCCTTGGCGTACTCGGGCAGGGAGTTCTTGAGGTTCTCGATGGTCACAGCGCGCAATCCTTTTGTGTCAGAGCAGGTTCGAAAGAAATCAGACCGAAGCGGTCATGAGCTCGCCGGCCTTGATGGTCGGATCGCCCTTCTTCCAGTTGCAGGCGCAGAGCTCATCGGACTGCAGTGCGTCGAGCACGCGCAGCACCTCGTCGACATTGCGGCCGACGGAACCGGCGGTGACGGAAACGAACTGGATCTCATTGTTCGGATCCACGATGAAGGTGGCGCGGTCCGCGACGCCGTCGGCATTGAGAACACCGGTGGCGGCGGCCAATTCACGCTTGAGGTCGCTCAGCATGGGGAAGGGCAGGGTCTTGAGCTCTTCGTGCTGGGCACGCCACTGGAAGTGCACGAATTCGTTGTCGACGGACGCGCCGAGCACCTGCGCGTCACGATCGGCGAACTCCTCGTTCAGCTTGCCGAAGGCGGCGATCTCGGTCGGGCAGACGAAGGTGAAGTCCTTCGGCCAGAAGAAGACGATGCGCCACTTGCCGGCGTGGTCGTCGCTCGAGATCTGGGTGAAGTAGTCGTCGGGCTGCTGAGCGTTCACCTTCGAGAGGTCACCGCCGATGACAGCCGTCAGGTTGTAGGCGGGGAACTGGTCGCCGATGGTCAGCAGGGCCATGTGTGCTCCTTGTATGTAGTCGAATCGATCGTGTCGTGACTGCCGCAGCCGATCTTGCCCAAGCCTCGGTAAAAGGTAAAGGTGATCGGTCGCACTATACTGATAGGCGTGACTGATCAAACTTATCAGCCAACCCTGTCGCAGCTGCGTGCGTTCGTGGCGATTGCCGAATACCGCCATTTCGGTACGGCGGCGGCTCGGCTGAACGTGAGCCAACCCACGTTATCGCAGGCGCTGGCATCACTGGAAAACGGACTCGGTCTGCAATTGATCGAACGCAGTACGCGTCGCGTACTGGTCACACCCGCAGGTAAAAGGCTTCTGCCGCAAGCGATGGCGACACTCGAGGCGGCTGACCGATTTGTCGCATCCGCTGCCGGATCGGGGCTCGGCGGGACCATGCGGATGGGCATCATTCCGACGGTTGCCCCATATGTGCTGCCCACCTTGTTACCTGAGCTACGCCGCGAGCTGCCGGACCTCGTACCGCATGTGATCGAGGATCAAACCGCGCGCCTGCTGGACGGGCTGCGCTCCGGAGTTCTGGACGTCGCGCTGCTGGCACTGCCCGCCGACGCCACCGGACTGGTCGAGATTCCGCTCTACACCGAGGAATTCGTGCTGGTCGTCCCGCGCGGGCACAAGTTCGCGGGGCGGCGGGATCTGAAACCCGCTGATATGGACGCGCTGCCGCTGCTGCTGCTCGATGAGGGGCACTGTCTGCGTGATCAAACTCTCGACCTGTGCCGCACCCATGACGCGCATCCGGGCGGGGTGGGGGACACCCGCGCCGCGTCGCTGGCCACCGTGGTGCAGTGTGTCGCAGGCGATCTCGGTGTCACGTTGATTCCGGAGATGGCGGTATCGGCCGAAACCTCGCGCGGCACTTTGGATATCGCGCACTTCGCCGCACCCGCGCCCGGGCGCACGCTGGGTCTGGCCTATCGCGCCTCCACCGCGCGCGGTGAGGATTACGAACGACTGGCCGAGATCATCCGCAATCATCGCCCGCACTGAAACGTCGCCGTCACCAGGGGTGTACACCGGGCGCGCCGCGTTCCAATTGACCGGTTCGGATGCGTCTGGGACGCTCGGGGCCATGCGGATTCACCATCTGAACTGCGGCACCATGGCCTTCGGCCTGGTCGACCACTGCCTACTCATCGAGACGCGGACCGAACTCGTACTGGTCGACACCGGATTCGGGCTCGGATGCGTACGGGAGCCGGGGAAAATGGTGGGGCCGAGCCGATTCACCCTCGGCGCGAAGCTGCGCGAGACCGAGACCGCGATCTACCAGGTGCAGAAACTGGGGTACGACCCCCGCGATGTGCGGCACATCATCCTCACCCATCTGGATCTCGATCACTCCGGCGGCCTGGCCGATTTTCCGGAGGCCACCATCCATGTGCACGGTCCCGAATTCCGTGCCGCCACCGCCACGCCCACGCTGTCCGAGCGCCTGCGCTATCGCGCGCAGCAGTGGGAGCACGGTCCCAAATGGATGGTCAACGAGGTCGACGGCGGTCAGGACTGGTTCGGTTTCACCGCGGTGCGCGATCTGCCCGGCCTGCCGCCGGAGATCCTGGCAGTCCCGCTGGCGGGTCATACCCGCGGGCACGCCGGTGTGGCGGTCGATACCGGGCGCGGCTGGCTGCTGCACGCCGGTGACGCGTTCATGACCGAGAGCACCATCGATCCCGAACAGCCGAATACGCCGTTCCTGGTGCAGGTTTTCGAACAGGGTGCGATCGTGCGGGATGCCTATCGCGAGAATCAGCGGCGTCTGCGTGAACTCAAGCGCCTGCACGGCCATCAGATCAGCATCGTCAATTCGCACGATGCCGCGGTCTTCGCCCGCTGGACCGGGCGGTGAGTGAGGACTGCTGGGCGCGCCGATTGCCGAGCGGCGATGCCCCGCTGTTCGTCTACGGCACGCTGCGCTTCCCCGAGGTGCTGACCGAATTGATCGGCTGCACAATGGAATTGCGTCCCGCGACGGTGCCGGGCCGCCGAGTGGCCGCACTGCCCGGGAAGATCTACCCCGGCCTCGTCCCGGCCGAATCCGGTGCGGCCCAGGGTTTCCTGCTCACCGGCCTCACCCGCACGCAGTGGTGGGTGCTCGATGAATTCGAGGACGACGAATACGACCTGTCCCCGGTCTGCGTACACGCGGGCAAGCGAGTGAGCTACGCGTGGACCTACGCCTGGACCGCAGCGGTCGAGCCCCACGATTGGTCCGCCCGCGACTTCGCCACCGAGCACCTGCCCGACTACGTCGGGAAATGTGCGGCCTGGCGGCGGGAATTGGTCCTGCTCAGCGGGACTGTATGACGCGGGCCACATTCCTCCGGTAGAACGTGTTGGCATGAGTGCAGCGGGTGCTTCGGACGGTAATGGCGTGGTCGCGGGTGCGCGGCGGCAGGGACTCGGAGAACTGTTGCGGCGCACCGCGGCCCGGGTGCCGGACAAGACCGCCCTGGTGTGGCGGGAGCGCCGCGAAAGCTTCGCCGAACTCGACGCGGCGGTGAATCGGGTGGCGCATAGTCTCGCGGATCGCGGTGTGGCGCAGGGTGATCGGATCGCGCTGTACTCGCACAACTGCCGCGAGTTCGTACTGCTGTACTTCGCGCTGGCTCGCCTGGGCGCGATATCGGTGCCCATCAATTTCATGCTCACCGCCGATGAGGTGGCGTACATCCTGCGGCATTCGGGCGCGACCGGTCTGATCGCCGAGGACGCGCTCGGATCCGAGGCCGAAGCCGCGGTGAAACAGCTGGGCGATAATGACATTCGACTGTTCGGCTGGATCGGGTTGAACGGCCTGCCGGTCGCGGCGGGCTGGGAGGACGCCTCGGCGTGGGAAAACCATTCCGACGCTTGCGAACCCGATGTGCGGATCGGTGACGATGATCCGGTGCAGCTCATGTACACCTCGGGCACCGAATCCCGGCCCAAGGGCGCGATCATGTCCGGGCGCGGCCTGATCGCCCAGTATGTGAGCGCGATCGTGGACGGCCGCATGAGCGCCGACGATATCGAGGTGCACGCGCTGCCGCTCTACCACTGCGCGCAGCTGCACTGCTTCCTCACGCCCGATATCTACCTGGGCGCGACCAGCATTCTGCTGCCCGGCCCGGATCCGTCCACCATTCTGCGCACCGTGCAGACCGAGCGCGCCACCAAACTCTTCTGCCCGCCCACGGTCTGGCTGTCGCTGCTGCGCCACCCCGAATTCGACAGCTACGACCTGTCGTCACTGCGCAAGGGCTACTACGGCGCGAGCATCATGCCGGTCGAGGTGCTGCACGAACTCGCCGAACGCCTACCCGGGGTCGGACTCGCGAATTTCTACGGTCAAACCGAACTCGCGCCGCTGGCAACGGTTCTCGCACCGGAGGATCAGCTCACCAAACCGGGTTCGGCGGGCCGCCCCGCGCTGAATGTGGAGACCCGCGTGGTCGATGACGACGGCGTTCCCGTCGGCGTCGGGGTCATCGGTGAGATCGTGCACCGTTCACCGCAGGCCATGCTCGGCTACTGGAACGATCCGGAGAAGACCGCGGATGCCTTCCGCGACGGCTGGTTCCACAGCGGCGATCTGGGCGTGCTGGATGCCGAGGGCTACCTCAGCGTGGTCGATCGCAAGAAGGACATGATCAAGACCGGTGGTGAGAACGTGGCCAGCCGGGAGGTCGAGGAGGTGCTCTTCCAGCATCCGGCGATTTCCGAGGCCGCCGTGGTCGGTATCCCGCATCCGCATTGGATCGAGGCGGTCACCGCGATCGTGGTGATGCGCGCGGGGGAGACCGTCACCGCCGATTCGGTCATCGCGCACTGTAGGGAGCGGCTGGCCGGATTCAAGGTGCCCAAGTTCGTGACTTTCGTTGCGGCACTGCCCAAGAACCCGAGCGGCAAAATTCTCAAACGCGAATTGCGCACCGCGCACGCACATCTCGCGCGGGGCTGATCGGATCCGGCCGGTTCAGAAGTCGGCGATCCGATCGAGGTGTTCGATATTGGCGATATCGTCCGGATCGTCGCTGGCGGCCCCGCCGAACCAGCCGTCCAGGATTTCGCTGAGCAATGCCCGCGATGTCAGTCGCAGGCTCAGCGCCAGCACGTTGGCATCGTTCCACCGCCGTGCGCCCGCGGCGGTGTAGCTGTCCACGCATAGTGCGGCTCGAATGCCCGGTACCTTGTTGGCCGCGATCGAGGCCCCCGTTCCGGTCCAGCAGCACACCACCGCCTGTTCGGCGCGTCCCTCCGCGACATCCCAGGCGGCCGCGGCGCTGCCCCAGGCCCAGTCATCGCGTTCGTCGGGCTCGAGTGCGCCGTGCACCAGCACCTCATGCCCACGTCGCCGCAGTTCCGACACCACATCGGCCGCGACCCCGGTGTTCTCGTCCGCCGCTACGGAAATACGCATAACGACCATTGTGAACCGTGTGGCGGCCGCGATTCAGCGATTCACAGTTGGTCGGCGGTGAGTTGTAACCGCAGGTGGGTGGTGACCCACAGGTCGAGGGCCGGACGGCCGCGTGCGGAACCCAGCGCGTGGCGGAGGGTGTCGAGAGCGGTCGCGGCGGTGCGGAGGCCCACGCGGCGCAGGGCTGCGACGGCTTCCGCGGCCCTGGTGAACCAGCTCGGCGGCAGGTGGCGAATGCCCCGGTGCGGGACTTCGGCGGTCAGGGCCAGAGCGGTGGTGACGGCCTCGGACAGGGGGTCCCGATGGATGTCCGCGGCCGCGCTGCCGATGGCGTGCGCGGTATCGGCGAAACAGGGGACGACGACGGTTGCGCCCGCCACCACCGCGGTCGGCGTCAGGTGCAATCGGCCGTGCCTGCGATGCAGGAAGCCCGCGATATAGCGCGGTGCGCCCGCGTCACCGGACAGCGTGTGGGCGAGCGCGTCCAGGGCTCCCGGCGCTGCGGCACTGTGGGTTTGGGTGATCGTGGCCGTGCCGGTGGGCGCACGCAGGGTGGCTTCGAGTCGTTGTTCGCCTGGGAGGTAACGGATTTCGCCGATCGACTCGACCGTCACCGCGCGCAGTGACGCACCGTGGACGCGGGGGCGGATGACGGCCGGGGCCAGCGTGGTCAGGCGGGCCGCCTCGGCGTCGAGATCGGTGATGAGCAGTTCGGGCGGGAGCGTGGACCAGTCGCCGGTGGACGGGAGCACCGAGGTGCGGGCCACCCGGCTGCTCGCCAGGCGCACGGTGCGATTCGCGGAGCGAACGGCCGATTCGGTCACCACATTGCCCGCCGCGAGATCGGCCAGCCGCGCGGTGCCGGTGCGGCGGGCGGCCAGGGCCGTGGCCGTCGGCGCGGCCGCACCCTCCGCGATGGCGGCGGTGACCGGCAGGGTCAGCACGATGCGGGCCTCGGGATGGGCGAGATAGGTTTCCACGGTGCGGGATTCGCTGTCGCCGGTGATGCGCGCACCCAGGCCGGTGAGTCGCAGATGCCGCAGTGGTGTGCGCGCGGCCTCCTCGGTACCGAGCACCGGCACCCAGTCGCGCGCGCTCGCACGATGGCGGGCGACGAGTTCGGTGATGAGGGCGGCGGTATGCAGCGGATCATGCCGGGCGCTGCGGTCGCGATACGCGGTGAGCTGATCCAGCAGCTCGGTCAGGGCGTCGTGCGGCCAGCGCGCGGAGGCCGAATCCAGGGTGCGCAACGCGGCGCTGAACACCGCGGGCAGTGCTGGACCGGCATGGGCCACACCGTCATTCAGCAGATCGGCCAGCGGGGTCAGCACGGTGGCGGCCGCCGCCACGGCGGTGGACCCGTCGGCGGAGTCGCCGACGGTGACCTCCAGGGTCTCGGCTGCCGGATCGAGGGAGTCGGCGAGCCGGAACGCCCACACCGCGAGCGCGATGGCATCGGGACGCGCACCCTTCGAGGCGTCGGCGCGTGCGTAGCCGAGCTCGCCGGGAACCAGGAATCGCACTGTGACGGCGGATAATTCGACCGCCGGGACGGGATCCCGATCGGTCGCCCGGCGCACGGTCGCGCGATACCCGGCGCGCAGCGCCTTCTTGGCGGCGGTGAAGGCTCGCGCGCCCAGCAGCTCGCGCAGTTCGTCATCGGTGAACGCGGCGGGGGACCACGGTGCGGTGCGCGGGGATTCTGCGCTCGGTGCATCATCGGTGGTTCCGGTTTTCGCAGCGGCGATTTCGGCGGACGAACCGATGACGTTGTCAGCCGGTGCCTGGCCGCCCGTATCCGCATCGCCCTCGGCGACCGCCGTTCCGAGGTCGGCGTTCGTGCCGGGGCTCTCAGCGCTGTCGGCGGCGACCGTGCGATATGCGAGCACCGCCATGATGCGATGCCGGCAGATGGTGGTGGACCCACACGTGCAGGGGGCGGCTTCAAGTGTGATGCCCGGCGTGAGGGTCGTGCGGGTTCCGTCGGGGAAGACGGCTTCGACTGTGCCGTCGGCGGATTCGGTCACCTCGGGCGGGGTGGCGGTGTTCTCCTTGACCGCGCGTTTGAAGATGCCGCGATTCGCCAGCGTGATGAGTGAATCGTCGGTGAGGGCGAGCAGATCCGCGCGCATGATTATCCGATCGCTTCGGCGATGAAACCGGCCAACTCGCCGGGTGTCATCGCGCCCATGTGCACGCCGACATCGGCCAGGCGCTGGCCGGTTTCGCGGTCGTACGCGGGGTCCGATTGTTCGTCGAGGGCGGCGAGGCCGAGCATGATGACGCCTTCCGCGACGAGTGCCGCCGAGGTTCGAATGAGCGCACCGGGATCGCCGCCCTCGTAGAAGTCGCTGATCAGCGCGATGATGGTGCGGCGCGGCTGCTCGACCAGTTGTGCGGCATAGCTGACCGCGCGGGCGATATCGGTACCGCCGCCGAGCTGTACCTTCATCAGCAACTCGACCGGATCGTCCGCATCGCGGGTGAGGTCGACGACATCGGTGTCGAAGGCCACCAGATGGGTTTTGATACCGGGCAGATTCCACAGGCAGGCCGCGGTGACCGCCGAGTGGATGACCGAACTCGCCATCGATCCGGATTGGTCGACCAGCAGGATGACCTGCCAATTGTCCATATGCTTGCGGGTGCGCGCGCGGAAGTGCGCGGTCTCCACGTACAGCCGCTGTTCCTCGGGCCGATAGTGGGCGAGGTTGGCGCGCACCGTTTTCGGGAAATCGAAGTCGGCCGCACGCGGAATCCGGCTCGGACGGCGGGATCTGGTGCCGGTGAAGCAGACTCGGATCTCGGCGGCCATGCGCTCCATGAGATCGCGCACCACCTGTTCGACGATCCGGCGCGCCATGCGCAGTACTTCCGGATTCATCAGGTGTTTGGTGCGCAGTACCGCGCCGAGCAGTTCGGCATTGGGCTCCAGGCGTTCGAGTACCCCGGGATCGGTGAGTACCTCGTGCAAGCCGTAGCGCTGCACGGCATCTCGTTCCAGCCGCTCGATGGTGGCCTTGGGGAACAGGCGATGGATATCGTCGAGCCAGTCGACCGCGTGCACGATCGAGGGTCCGTCGCCGCCCGTGCGGCGTATGCCCCGCTGGTCGAGATCGTCATCGCGTTCGTACAGCCAGTCGAGCGCGGCGTCCTGTCCCGCCGCCTCGGCGCCGAGCCCGGATCCACCGCAGACGCCATTGCCTGCCGCGCCCAGAATCAGCCGCCAGCGCTCCAGCGCCGGATCGATGTCAGTCATGTGCGGCTCCGCTGGGTTCCGTTGCGCCGAAGGATGATTCGCCGAACAACCCGTGCTCGGCGAATTGCCGATCCACCCGCTCCTCCACCACCCGCGCCCGAGCCAGCAGTTCGGCATCGACGGGCAGGCGCAGCAGTGCCGAGCCCGAGCCGTCGAGCCCGCGCAGTTCGAGCAACTTGGTGGCGATGGCGGCCCGCTCACGCGGCGGGAACCACGCGAAAGCCAGCCGCAGCGCGGGCAGCGCGCCCAGGAACTCCGTGGGGTCGAACTTGCCCACCAGCTCGTCGAGGACCGCCAGCAACGACTGTGTGCCCGAGGAAGGTGTTCCGGACGTCGCCGTTGGGCCGGGTGCTACCGGGCCGGACGGTGGGGTGGAGGGTGGGCCGGAGGCCGTCGGCTCGGAATTCGCTGCCCCCGAGTATCTCTGGCCCGCCGACTCTTCCATGAGTTGTTCGCGGGCGAGGGCGAAGAGTCCGGCGAGGAAATCGCCGAGCACGTCCGGTGCGCCCGAAAGGCGTACGGCGCGGGCGATATCCAGGCTCTCGTGCGGGGCCAGCGACACCACCGCGCCGAGTGCCGCGCCGCGCAGTGCCGGCGGCCGGTCGGCGGCGGTGCACCGCTGGAACACACCGACCGTATCCGAGCGCGCGATGGTCAGCACCGGGCCCGCGTGCAGTGCGGCATCACGGACGGCCGCGATGGCTTTCAGCAGTTCATCGTCGGCGGGGGCCGGGCCGCCGCGAATACCCTCGATCAGCCAGAGCAGGCGCAGTACCGCCGCGTCGATGAGGGTGGCAAGGGTGGGGGAGTCGGAGGTCCCGAAGAGCCGATCGTGCCGCCACAGGCCCAATGTCACACCGAGCAACTGCCCGAGTCCGCCGGGTGCGCTTGCCGCGGCAATATGCCCGCGCACCGCGTCGACAATGCGCCCGGTCAGTTCGGAGAGCCCGCACAGCGTGGCGTCGAACAGCACCGTGGCGAGTTCGCCTGTCTCGGAACCGGCCTGCGCGAATCGCTCGCCGAGCCGGGCGGCCGCGGCCTCGGCGCAGGTCGCGCCGAGCGAACCCGCCTCGATCAGCTGCGGCAGGCGCAGGTCGGTCGCGGCGATCTTCCAGGTCTCGGTCAATTCCGGCGGCCTGCCGATCGCGGGACCGGTGGTGCGGGCGTAGCCGGGGATGCCGAGGACACGCAGCCGATGCAGCAGGCGACTGGCCGCGATCCCGGAATCGGTCGCGAGATCGACGTCGAAGCGGCCGGTGTCGGGCACCCCACATCGCGCGAGTTCGGCTTCGGCATCGTGCACGAGCGGTGGATGCGGAGTCTTGCGGTGCAGGCGTCCCACCCGCGTTCCCGACAGCGCCGCAACCATTTCCACCACGACGGGATCCGTGCCCACCCGCAATTGGCCGCGCCCCGTCCACGGCAGCGGATGATCCAGCGCCTCGGTGATGAGCGCACCCGCCAAACCGTCGAGAACATCTGTGCGCGAAGGTGATTCATGCCCGCGCAGGCGGCTCAACCCGATGGTGAGCGTGCGCGCCCCGATCAGTGATGCGGTGGAAACCGGTTGTCCCCGTTCCCGTAATCGCCGCACCACGGCTTCGGTCACGCTCTCGGCCGCCTCCCGCGCGCTGTGCTCCCACAGCCGTTGGTAATACGCGGGCGAAGGCATCCCCGATTGGTACCCCGCGAACGCGTCCAACCGCTGAAAACTGAACGGCACCAGATAACTCCCGCCGATGCCCGCACCCGGGAACGGTGGAACCGCGGGCCATTCCGTGTGTCCGTCAACGCCTTTCGAGGTGGCAGTGGGATCCGGCCCGGCCTCCCCTCGGGCGGGCGGGTGGGCTGCATCCGCCGCGGTGCCGAGAAGGCGGCGTATCAGTGCGGGCCGGTGGAAGCCGCCGGTAACCACCACGATGTTCGCCGCGGCCGCGTCGCTCTCGGTGAGGTCGGCGACGGCCGCGTCGATCCAGCGGCTCATGTACTCCTCGCGGGCGATATCGCCGGGGGAGGCATCGTCATCTCCGCGCACCAATTCGAAGTAGGCGGCGAGGCGTTCGGCGAGTGTTTCGGGTGATTCCAGTTCGAAGAGGTGATCCCAGAGCGCGTCGATATTGTCGACGGCGAATTCGCGGCAGAGTCGTTCCACCGCGCGCTCATAGCGTCGTTCGGCGTCGGCGTACCGGTTCTCCTGGCCCGCGAAAGCGTGATGCCAGGCGGGCAGATCGATGAAGCGCACCTGCGCTCCGGCCGCGTGACCCTCGGTGAGCGCCAGCCACTCCGGCGAATAGTCGCACAGCGGAGCCCAGGACATATGCCGCGTCTCGCTGTCCCGGTAGCTGCTGAACACCGCGATCGGCAGTTCATGCCCGAGCAGCAGTTCATCGAGCCGATCGTTCATATCGGCCGGTCCCTCGATGAGCACGTGCGCGGGCCGCAGCTCCCGAATGGTGTCGCGCACCAGCCGCGCACAGGCCGGACTGTGGTGGCGCACCCCGATGAAGGTGACGCGCACCGATCCGGCGGTCACCGTCGTCTCCAGGCTCATGCTCAGCCCGGCAGCTGGAATCGGGCGTCGTGCAGCGCTTTCCACGCGGGACCCGATTTGCGCGGGGCCTGCTGCTCCAGATAGCGGCGCAACCGCGCCAGATCATCGGGATCGTCCTTGGCGGCGGTCCCGGCCAGGCAATGCACGATATCCGCGCCGTCCCCGGCCTCACCGCGCAGATACCAGCCGCGCAGCCCGACCGCGTGCGCCACCGATACGGCCTCGGCGGTGCTCATCACCGAGGACATCCGGTCCAGCGGGGTGCCCGAATCGGTTGCCCCGGTGCGCAATTCGCGGAACGCGGTGACCAGCACCTCCAGCACGTCACGCGGCGGGGCCTGCGGCACCCCCGATTTGCGCAACAGGGTTTCGGCCTCGGCCTCGACCAGTGCCAGTTCCGCCGCGAAATCCCCGATGGGGAAGACGGTTTCGAAATTGAACCGCCGCTTGAGCGCCGCGCTCATATCGTTCACGCCGCGGTCGCGGGTATTGGCGGTGGCGATGACATTGAAACCCGCCGTGGCATACACCATCTCGCCGAGCTCCGGCACCGCCAGCACCCGATCGGACAGCAGCGACAGAATCGAGTCCTGCACCTCCAGCGGGCAGCGGGTGATCTCCTCGAACCGCACCACCTTGCCGTCGCGCATCCCCCGCATCATGGGCGCGGGCACGATGGACCGCTCCGACGGACCCTCGGACACCAGCAGCGCGTAATTCCAGCCGTACCGGATCTGATCCTCGGTGGTGGCCGCACCGCCCTGAATGGTCAGGGTGGAATCCCCGGAGATCGCCGCCGAAAGCAGTTCCGACAGCAGCGATTTCGCGGTGCCGGGCTCACCGGTGAGCAACAGTCCGCGCGTGGTGGCCAGACTCACCAGCGCCCGGTCCACCAGCGAGGCGTCACCCACGAACTTATTGGCGATGCCGAGCTTGGGATCGCCGACGATGAACCGCTTGGCCGCATCCACGCTCAGCGCCCACCCGGGCGGCTTGGGCGCGGTATCGGCCGCGCGCAGCCGCTCCAGATCCTGCGCCCAGCGCAATTCGGCGGGCGGGCGCTGCATATGTTCGGTGCTGGTCACGATATCCCCTGGTACGTATGGCTTTCGAGCCGACTGTAGCGAGCCGGGCCGACAGGTGTGTGGTGCGGTGGTGGTGCGCTAGCTATCCGGTGGGCTGGTTCAGCCAGGCGATATCGCGCAGCAGTTCCGAGGCGGTGATCGGATCCAGTTCGGCGAAGGTGAGATCGCCGCGTCGCTGCCGGGTGCGGTGCAGGCGGGCGTCGAAGGTCTGCGCACCCTGCGGATCCCACGTCGCGATACCGGGTTCGGCGGTGATCTGGAGGATATGCCCGCCCGGTAGCGGCTTCTCGAAATCGTAAAGGTAGCCGCCGTCACCGGTGCCCGGATGCGGCCAGCCGCGGCCGGTGAGCCCGAGGAAGCGAGTGCCGTCGACCTTGGTTCCGTCCCCGCGTATCTCGGTGGCCGAACCCAATTCCTCCGGCACGGTGAACAGTTCCCGCGCCAGCTGCGGGAACGGTTGCAGCAGTTCATAGTCCGCGAATATCTCGGCCCAGGATCCGATCCGGTCCGGGAACTCGAGCGGATGGGCGACGCCGAGCACCGCGTCCTCGGCGAGGGTCAGCGCGTCGTCCGCGTGATCGGCGAAACTGCGGTCCTCCGCGATCCGGAAGGTGGATACCAGGGCATCGTCCATGTACACGCCCCAGACGATGCGGCGGGTGATATGCCAGCGCAGCGGGTGCGCGATGAACAGCTCCCGTAGTTCGGTGACGCTGAATCGCCGCCGCGTCACCATGGCGCGCTCCAGCCGGGCGAGCTGATCGGCCGCCAGCGCGCGAGCGTCCTTCTTCATCCCGCGGAAGGTCTTGTGCGCCTGTTCGGCCAGCTCCGCATTATCTTTCGCACCCGCCTTGGGCAGGGTCTTGATCGTCTTACCGTCCGAGGTGGTGAGGGTGGGCCGCAATTGCTCATCGAATCCGATGACGAACCTGCGTGGGCCGAAATCCAGCTCGGCGGTGCCGTCGGCACGCAACCCGAGGTCCGGAACCAGGCGGTCCGCCAACTGATCGGGTGTCAGGCCCATGCGGTCGGCGATATCGGTGATCCGCTCCAGTGCGCCCTCGCGCACCCGGGCTGTCTTGACCTTCTCGCTGATCGTCTTCAATGCCAGCAGTGCCGCATTCGAGCCGATGGTGACGAAGGTGTCCAGTGCGGGCACCGAGCGCGGATCGGACCGCATCTCCCGCACGTCCGCCAGCAGTCGTTCCACCACGGTGTCATCGCCGAGTGCGCCCATCGCCTCGTACACCCAGTAGTGCTTGGTCGGCGCGCCCGCCTGCCACCACTGGCGGTAGACGGCCCAGGTGAACTCGGCCAATTCCGCTGTATCGCAGTGATGTTTGACCACATCCAGCCCCGCATAGGGTTCGCCGGGCGTCGACAGCAGCAGCATGGTGAGCAGGCTGTGCACCGCGTCGACCGGCAGCGCGTTGCACGAGCCCGCCGAAATCGGCGGCAGCGCGGGGATATTCACCCAGGCCGGGAGCGCGGGTATGCGTGCGGGCAGTACGTCGACCGGATCGGTGGCGAGGACGGCGTCGACGCCCGCGGCGACCTTCGCGCCGTAGGTCACGGCGGCGGCTCGAACGGCATCACCGTGCCCGAGTTCGGCGAGCATCCGCAGCGCGCGTCCCGCCGTCCGCCGCGCCTTGGTCCCCTTGCTCAGGGCTTCGGGAATCAGTGTGCGCGAGGCGAATTCGGCATGCCTGCTGAGATAGCCGATCGCCGCGGCGCGCAGTGTGCGGCGTTCGAGCCACTGCACGGCCAGCGACACCGCCGCCGCGGATTCGAACGGTGCCAGGACGTGCCCGACATCGCGGGCCGCGCGGCGCGCGATATCGAGCGCCAGTGGATAGGACTCGGTCTCATACCGGGCGATCAGGACGCGCAAGCGCTCCTCCCCGGCCCATGCGTGACTCATCCGGGCGACGGCGAGCAGCGGGCGCACATGGCTTTCCGGCGCGGCGAGCCAGACGTACAGATCCCACGAATCCAATGCCTCCGGGCGGATTCGCCGGAGGTACATATCGAATCTGTCGGGGTGCGTGATCTCCTCGGCGGTGAGCCAGCTGTCGCGTTCGCCGGGCAGCCAGGCGCAGCGTACGGTGCCGGGTGCGGTCAGGCCGTCGATGACCACCGGAGCGGGGCGCTTGCGCTGCCACGGTGGCGTGCGCAGGATCTCCGGGATATCGGGATGCCGATCGTTGGCGGTCGCGGTGGCGACCGATTCCAGTTCGGCGGCAACCACATCGGCGGTCGGCGCCGCCAGTCGGGGCAGCAGTTCGGCGGCGAGGTCCGGATGCCGATGCACGAGCTCGCGCAGGATCTCGGCATTGCTCCGTGCGTCGAGCAGTCGTAACGCGCGGCGCGGAAACCATTCCGCGGCTTGGCGTACGGCATTGCGCGCCGCCGGTTGATCGGTGCGGGTCGCCAGCGCGGTGAAGGCGGCGTCCGTCGGGATCGTCGCAATGGCCTGTCCCACCGCAGCTTTGAGCGCGGCGGGCAATTCCGGATGTTCCAGCCAGCCCGCCAGCACCGGCAGCGCCTCGAAACCCACGCCGTCGAGGACGGTCATGACCGAGGCCGCCGAGTCGATCGCGGGCGCGCCGTCCGGGCTCCAGTAGTAGCCGAATACCGTATCCAGCCGCCGCAATTGCGCGGGTGTATGCGCGGCGTCCACCAGCAATCGGGCCTGGGCGTCGGACTGACCGGCCTCGACCACCTCTTCGATATCGGCCGCCACCCACTCGTGCTGTGCCGGAAGCAGATACGACGTGACGACCCGCGCCTGCCGATTCCGTGCCCGAAACCGCGTCAGCACCGCGATGACACCTTCGATATCGGCGCATTCGGCCAGCCGGGTGCGCAAGGGCAGCAGCGTGCCGCGCAGCGCCTCGATATCCCCGTCCGACCACCTGTTCGGCTGCTGCCACAGCGGCGCTGTCACCGCCCGCACCAGCGCCTCTGCCGCGAACTCGATTCCGCGCACCCCGATCCAGTGATCCAGCAGCGCGGTCACTTCCTCGCCCGCGATGCGCCGATCCTTCGGTGTCGGCCGGACGGCTCGCTCGACCCGTACGGTGATCAGGGCCGCCGCCATCTCGACGGTCATCTCCCAGGTGGCCGTGATGAATCCGTCGCCGGGAGTGGAGCCTTCGGCAGGGGAGTCCGCGAGCAGATTCCTGACATGGGTCGCGGCCGGTTCGATCGAATACGCGGGATCCCGGGATTCCAGGCGAAGCAGCGCGGCTTCGAAGGATTCGATTGTCAAGGCTTCGGCACGCTCCGCCACCGCCGACGCGTCAACCGCTCGCGGCTCGACCGCCAGCAGCCCACCGCGCCGGATGCGCACCAGTGCCCGCAGCGTCTCCGGCGGCGCGAACCGATCCTCGGCCGCCACGGCCTCCCCGTCGGCGCGACCAAGTGCCTCTGCCATGAACTCCCCATCCTTCGAGCCGATTCGAGATCGACTGTAAACACACCCGCCGACATCCGTCGTCCGCCCGCTGGCTCGCTCGAAGGTGGCGGTGCCGCACCGGCGGTCGGCTGAACATCGCGCCGGAGCTGCGAGGGGGTGACATCCCTGCCCGCATGCGCCCGCTGTCTATCCGGTGAGACGGACCAGATCGCGGAGCATTTCCGAGGCGGCTATCGGATCGATCGCGCTGAACGGATGGGGTGTCGAATAGCGCATCCGGTCCTCGCTGCCGCGCCTGCTGATATGGACGTGCGGCAACTCCTGCGGATCGTGGTCGGCGGGCGGGATACCGGCGCTCAGGCCGGGATAGATGTCCACCACGACCGAATACTCCTCGGAGACCGGGCGGTAGAAGCAGTTCGAGTTTCCGGCGTCCTGTGGTGACTGGCGTTCCCAGCCGCGTGCGGTCAGGCCCTGAACGGCGGTGGGCGGCACCTTTATACCGGCGAAGCGGGTGAGGTCGGTGCCGTCGCGTTCCGCGTCGGTGAGGGCGTAGGTTTCCCGGGCCAACTGTGGGAAGGGTTGCAGCAGTTCGTAATCGGCGAACAATTCGTTCCAGGCCGCCAGTTCCTCGGTTAGCTGCAGTGGATGTGCGATGCCGAGCAGCAGGTCATCGGCCGGGACGAAGGCTTCGTCGCGGAGATCGGCGAGGGTGCGGTCCTCGGCGACGCGGAATGCCCGCGTGAGCGCTCCCGCCTCGTCGAAGGCAGCCCACACCAGTCGCCGGGTCAGATGCCACAGCAGTGGATGGTCGATGAACAGTTGCCGATGTTCGGCGACGGTCCAGCGGCGGCCATCGACCATTGCCCGCTCCATCCGCCGGACCTGTTCGTTGGCAATGGTTTTCACATCTTTCTTGAGGGTGGTGAACGTCTTGTAGGCGTGCGCGCCCGCCTCCGGATCGTCTTTCGCGCCGGGCTTGGGCAGGCTCTTGCGACGCGTACCGTCGGCATCGCTGACGACCGGTGCGAGCGTCTCGTCGAAACCGATGAGGAAGGCGCGCGGCCCGTAGTCCAGTCGCAGTGTCCCGTCATCGGCGAGCCCGAGGCGCGGGACCAGGCGATCGGCGAGCTGTTCGGCGGTCAGCTCGCGTTCCTCGGCGATCTGCTGGATCTTCTCCTGCGCCCGCGTCCGGATACCCTTGAACTTGACCTTCTCGGCAATGCCGTTGAGCTGCATCAGCGCGAAATCGGTGCCTATGGCGGCCAGCACCTCGAGCCCGGTCACCGCGCGCTGATGCGCGGACTCACCCGGCCAGGTCCGGATGAGCGGGGTGAGGCGGCGAGCGGTGTCGTCATCGCCGAACAGGCCGAGCGCGTGCAGTATCCAGCCCTCGTCGGCCGGATAACCGACGCCGCGCCAGGCGTCGAAGAGCGCCCAGGCGAACTCGGCGCGCGAGCGCGGATCGGTGATTTCCGCGACCCGCACCGCGCCCGGGTAATGACCGTTCGGCCCGTGCATGGCGAGCATGACGCAGACCACGGTGACCGCATCGTGGGGTAGCGCCCTACGTTTATCGTGCAGCACCAGGGCGGGCAGCGCCGTCGGCAACAGCCAGGCCGGGAGGGCTGGGATACGAGAGGGCAGGCGGGACAGCGGATCTGCTGACAGTTCGGCCTCGAATCCGGCTGCCGCCGAGTCCCCGAAGGTCGCGGCGGTCGCGAGCAGCGCTGCGCGATAACCGTTTTCGTCGAGCGCGTGTATCGCCTGCCAGGTCAGCGTGCGCTGTTTACCGGGCTTGTCGAGTGCGGCGGCCACCAGATCGAGTGCGGCCGTGTCGATATGGCGGCGCAGCCAGCCCAGCGCCATATCGCGATGTTTGCGCACCGCGAGCAGTCGCACCATCGAGTCGGTGATATCGGGTCCGCTCAGGGGTTGCAGCGCGTCCGCCAACAGTGCGGTATACACCTGCGCCGCCTCGACCACGCGGTCGGCGACCGCAGTGCCGAAGCGAGCCAGAATACGTTGCGCGACTGCGACATTCGATCCGATATCGGAGGCGCGCAACTCGGCCAGTCGCGGTGCGACGAGCGACTCGGGGGCATCGGCGAAAACGTGGCCGCGGGGCCAGGCGAGCGAATTCGGGTTGCCCAGCACCTTATCGACGTAGGCGGGCCATTCCGTGCCCCGATCGTCCCATCGCGATGGAATGGCCAGCCAGCGTTCCCGCTCGCCCGGCTGCCAGGTCAGCCGAACGCCTGTCGTGCGCAGGCCGGGCACCACCGCCGGGGCGGCCGCTCGCGCATCGTGCTCCCACGGCGGGACGCGCAGGAATTCCGGGAGTTCCTCGGCGGCGCAAATACCTTCGAAGGCAATCGAACTCGACAACGGCCGCACCGGTTGTCCGGCCGCTGCGGCCAGCTCCGGATAGAGCTGTGCCAGTGCTTCGAGCAGGTCCGCGCGCCTGCGGTCACCGGCGTTATCCGCGGTGAGCAGGCGGAACGCTCGGCGCGGGAAACGACGCGCCGCCTCGATCAGCGGACCCAGGACTCCGGGGACGGCGATCCGATCCAGCAGGATTCCGAACGCCTCATCGGTCGGGAAATGCGCGAGCAGACCGGCCAGTGAGCGCCGATTGTCGATATCGATCCACGCGAGATCGATTGTCGCGGCGATCAATCGCGCTGTTCCCGGGCCGACGTGCACGATCGCGCTGTACAGCGACTCATCCGGGGTGGTGAACGGGGTGCCGTTCATCGACCCGGCCGCCAGCAGTTCGAGCTGCTCGACGGTGGTTACCGAGTTCGCGAGCAGCGGCCAGTAGTAGTGGTGCCTGGCCCGCTTTCCGGCCGCTGCCGCCAGGTCCCGGTCGAACCACTCCTGTTCGGTGGGAACCAGATACGAGGCGGCGATCCGCACCGAAAGCGCATCGCTCCTGCCACGCCACTGTTCCAGCGCGGCCACCGCCGCGGCGTAGTCGGCGTCGGACAGGTTCGCCAGATGCCCGCGCACACCGCGCACGACCCCCATCGCACCGCCCTTCGGCATATCGTCCGGCGCGATCCAGCGCAGATGGGCGCGGCGGTCTTGCCCGTGGTGAATCTCCAGGCCCGACACCGCCACCGCTGCCTCGGCGGCGAACACCGGGCCGTACCGTGAAACCCACTGATCCGCGATGGCTGTGTCCAGCGCTGAGCCGCTGTAGGTTCCGCTCAGGTAGACATGACTGCTCATCGCGACGGCCGCCACCCCGAGCGGCGTCACCACGGTCTCGTCCAGCGTCGCCAGCCCGGCCGCCGCGATATCCGCGCCGTCGGCCGCGGTGGCCTCGAGGGTGGCGCGGACCACCTTCGGATCCAGCGCGCGGGCGCTGCCCCCGGACTTCTTCGCCGTCCGCATCGGCCGCTCCGGACCGCGTCCCCGGAACCGGGCGGCCCGGGTCCACCAGGCATCGGGCACCACCCACGCGTCCTCGTCCATACGTCGCAGCTCAGTCATGCTGTCCCTCCCCGGGTTTCGTGCGCACACCGTTCTCTATGGCGTTGGTTTCCGTCGGAATCGCTGTTCGAACCGGCGGACGACTCGATCCTCGCGGGACCGATGGGCGGCCCGCCGTACCGTCGGCGGCTCGACAAGTCCGAATACTGCCAGGCTCTAGGTGGTGAGAATATCCAGCTCCCGGAGCAGCTCCGAGGCGGTGATCCGATCCAGGTCGGCCGGTCGGTGGCGTTCGGGGGCTCCCGGCCAATTGGCCATCTCGGCTCCCGGCGGTGCGATCACCACCTCGACGATGCGCTGGTCCGGCTGGTGCTGCAGGCCGAGCGAGGACAGGCCGGGGTCCAGCAGGACCGCGGCCGAACGACCACCAGGAACCGGTCGTGCGATGAACCAGGACTGGCCCGCGTCCTGCGGTTCCTGGCGATACCAGCCGAATCTGCTCATGCCGAGCAGCTTGGCGGGATGCACCACGCGGCCGGTGAACCGTTCGATGCGCGGTGCGTCGCGCTCCTCCTCGGTGAGCCGGAATGCCGGGCGGGCGAGCTGCGGGAATGGTTGCAGCAGTTCGTAATCGGCGAATCTCTCATGCCACTGCGCCAGGGTTTCGGTGAGGTGCAGCGGATGTGCGATGCCGATGGCGGCATCCGCGGCGAGCGTGACCGGGTTGTCCTCGGCATCGGCGAGGCTGCCGTCCTCGGCGATGCGGAAGGACAGCGTCGCATCGCCGTCGACGGCGATCCAGACCAGGCGGCGGGCCAGCTGGGTGGACAGGTGATGGTCGACGAAGAGCTCACGATGCGCCGCCGCGGTCCAGCGGCGGCTCTCGACCATCGCGCGTTCGAGGCGCTGGATCTGTTCGGAGGCAACGGTTTTGAGATCCTTGCGGAAGTCGGTGAACTCCTTGTACGCGGCCGCCGCGAGCGCGGGATCGTCCTTGACGCCCGGCTTCGGCAGCGCCTTCAACGGTGTGCCCTGGGCGTCGAAGATCAAGGGCCGCAACTGCTCATCGACGGCGATCCGGAACTCGCGCCTGCCGTAGTCCAGCCGCAGCGCACCACCGGCGTCGATCCCGAGTTCGGGCACCAGCCGATCCGCGAGTTCATCGGCGGATATGCCCTGTTCCGCGGCGAGCTGTGCGATCTTCTCCTGCGCCTTCGCCCGAATACCCTTGAACTTCACCTTTTCGGCAATGCCACTGAGCTGGCGCAGTGCGAGCCCGCTGCCGATCGCGGCGAGCACATCGAGTCCGGCGACCGCGCGGGCGTGCCCGCTCTCGCCCGGCCAGGCCCGGATATACGGTGTCAGCGCACGGGCGATGTCATCGTCGCCCCAGAGTCCCAGCGCGTGCATGATCCAGCTCTGCGCCGGGGGATACCCGGCCAGCTGCCAGGTTTCGAACAACCCCCAGGCGAAGGCCGCGAGCGAATCGCGGTCCGCCAATGCGGTGAATTGGGTGATCCCGGCGTAGTCGCCATCGGGTGAGCACAGCGCAAGCATGGTGCAGACCGTGTGCACCGCCTCGGGAGGCAAGGCGTTTCCGCTGTCGCGCAACAGGATCGGCGGCAGCGCGGCGGGCGCGAGCCAGGCGGCCGGGGCCGGGAGTTCCGGTGGAAGGTGCAGCAGTGGGTCCGAAGACAATTCGGCCTCCAGGGCCCGAGCGGCGTCATCGCCCAGACCGGCCGCCGCCGAGAGCAATACCGCGCGGCGACCGCCATTGTCGAAGGCGCGCAGCACATTCCACGCCAGCATCCGCGTCTTACCGGGCTTGCCGAGCGCGGCGACCACCAGATCCGGTGCCGCGACGGCCAGATGGCGTTCGAACCAGGCCAGTGCGGCCGGTCGGCCGCGCTTGGAACTGTAGAGCGGGGTCATGAGGGTGGTGACCGCGGTACCGGTGACCGGCATCAGCACGCGCGCATTGTCATAGGGGTACCGCTGTACGGCTTCGACCATCGCCTCGGCGATATCGTCACCGAAGCGGCCCAGCACCCGCCGCATGAGATCGGTCCAGCCCGAATAGCAATGCGCGCGAAGAACATCCAGGTGCGGGGTGACGAGCTCGGCCGGTGCCAGTGCGAAGATGTCGATCGGGTTGTAGCGCGGGCGGCACTCGCCGGACAGCACCTGTGCGAGCGCGCCCGCCCACCCCTCGTGCGGCATGAAGTGCGGTGCGGGCAGATTCGCCCACTCCTGCTGCTCGCCGGGCAGCCAGGCCAGAGCGGCCGGGGTCGGCGCGGGCGGTCGCTTCAACACGAAAGGCGCTGTCGCGACGGTACCGCGCTCCCACGGTGGTGTGCGGAGGAGCTCCGGTAGCTCCGGCGGTGTGGCACTCCCGCTCGCCGTCGCGGCGTACTCTGCCTCCGCCTCTGCGCTGGGATCGGCGACGCCCGACGGGGCCGTCGATGCGCCGTTCGCGTCGGAATGAACTGCCGCGCAGGAATATACGAGTTCGATCTGTCGGAGCAACGCGTCCGCCAACTGGTGTCGCGGGGACATCGTGGTGAGCAGGCGGTGGGCCCGATTCGGGAAACGCAGGGTGGCCTCGAGGAGGGCGCTGCGCAGCACCGGGCGATCGGCACGCTCCAGCAGGGCGATATAGGCCGCGTCCGTGGGCAATTGGGCGAGCATGCCGCCGAGTTGGCGTTGATCATCGGTGGGCAGGTAGTAGGCATCGAGTGCGTTGGCCAGGAAACCCGCGGCGGCGGGACCGGTGTGCACGAGTGCGCGCATCGCCTCGACCTTGCCGGTGAAACCGCCTACGTAGCAGCCCGGCGGCAGCGGTTCCGGCGGAGTGTCGGCCCCGACGGCGAGCGGGTGCAGGAACCAGTACCAGATGAAGTCGTGGCGGCTGATCGACCGCAGATCGTATTCCAGCCATTCCCGCTGGGACGGAATCAGATACGAGGTGGCGCTGCGCACGGACAGGGTGGCCGATTCCCGGCAGCGTCCGAGACCTTCGACCGTCGCGTCGTACTCGGCCTCCGGAACCGTGCACAGGTGGGCGCGCAATCGCGACAGCAGCTGCATACCCGCATCGGTGAACGGGCCGTCCGGCTCGATGCGTGCGGCAGCGGGCTGGTACTCGCGATTGACCTTCGTTCTGGCGAAGGTGATTCCGGCCCAGTGCACCGCGATCTCGGCGGCCACCACGACCCCGTGCTCGCCGATCCACGCATCGAGCAGGCGGTACAGGGTCTTGGGTGTGGGCTCGGTCCGATCGGCGAGGTACGCGGCCAGACCGCCCAGCACCGCGTGACCGAGCGGGGTCGCGTGCTCCGGTTCGGCGATCGCGGCCCGTGCGGCCTCGGCCAGGTCCGTGCTCCGGCTGACGGCGGTGGCCGCCACGGCCTTGGCCACCAGCTCGTCCGTCAGCCATTTCCGAAGGGTGGCGGGCGCTTTCGGATCGATGGGGATCGGCGCGACGGCACCGTGACCCCGATAGGGTGCGGCCCGGTCCTGCCATTCGCCCGGCACGATCCAGGCGTTCTCGTCGATACGTCGCAATGTGTTCATGGCGTTTCCCGGATCAGGCGATGAGCGCGTTGAGTTCGCGCAGCAGTTCGGAGGCGGCGATCGGCGGCAGTTCACCGAAGGTGTGCGTGGATTCGCCTCTGCCCCAATAGTGTTCGTTGCCCGTATCGGTGAGGCGCACGGCGATCTGCTGTTTGTCGAATTCCAGCGCGATACCCGCGATGATGCCCGGATCGAGGTCGATCACCACCGAAAGCCCCGCGCCCAGGACGCGGAAGTATTCGCAGGAGACGCCGCCGTCCGCGGGTTCGCCGCGCTCCCAGCCGAAACGATTGAGGCCCAGGATCTTTCCGGTGGGGATCACCAGATTGTGGAAGCGGGGGAGAGCGCCGAGAGCGGCTTCCTCAGCGGTGAGGGCGAAGACTTCGCGCTGCAATTGCGGGAAAGGTTGCAGGATCTCGTAATCGGCGAACACCTCACCCCACTCGGCGAGGGCGTCGCCCAGATCCAGGGGGTGCGCCAGGCCGACGATCATGTCATCGGCGATGGTTACCGGGTCATCGGCCGAATCGGCGTAGCTGCGGTCCTCTGCGATCCGGAATGAGCCTGTGACGGCACCGGTTTCGTCGAACGTCGCCCACACCAGCCGACGGGTGAGATGCCACAGCAGCGGGTGGTCGACGAACAGCCGCCGATGCTCGTCCGCGCTCCAGCGGCGGCCGAGCACCATGGCGCGTTCGAAACGCCGGATCTGGTCGGCGGCGGCGGATTTCACATCCTTCTTCAACTGGGCGAAGGATTTGTACGCCGCGGCCGCCGGTTCGGCGTCATCCTTGACGCCGGGTTTGGGCAGCGATTTGCGCCGCGCGGTGGCCTGCCAGGTGCCGTCCGCATCCCGAATCGCATCGGACACGGTCGGTGTGAGCTGTTCATCGAAGCCGATGAGGAAGCCGCGCGGACCGTAGTCCAGGGCGAGCGTGCCGCGCGCGTCCAGTCCGAAATCCGGGACGAGCCGGTCCGAGAGCTGCTCCGGCGTCAGATCCAAGGTCTCGGCGACCTCGGCGATCTTCTCCTGTGCTTTGGTCTTGAGGCCCTTGAACTTCGCCTTCTCCGCAATGCCGTGCAACTGCATGAGCGCCACATCGGTACCCAGTGCGGTGAGGATATCGAGTCCGGACACCGCGCGGGCATGTGCGGACTGACCCGGCCAATTGCGGATCATGGGGCCGAGCCTGCGGGCGGTCTCGTCATTGCCGAGCAGGCCCAGTGCGTGCAGCGCCCAGGAATCCTTGGACGGATACCCGGCGAAACGCCAGGCTTCGAAGACGCCCCAGGCGAATTCGGCCAGCGACTCCGGATCCGCGGCCACGATCACCTGCTCCACCCCGGCGTAATCGCCGTTCGCACCGGACATGGCGAGCATGGTGCACACGTGCAGGGCATCGGTCGCGGACAGGAAAGTGACGGCATCCTGCGGCGTGGACCCGTCCCCGTGCCGCAGCGCCAGCGCGGGAAGGTGTTCGGGCACCAGCCAATCGGGTGTCACGGGGATCTTCGCCGGCAACTGGTGCAGCGGATTCGCCTCCAGTACACCCGTGATCGCTTTCGCCACCGGTTCGCCGAATGCCAGCGCGGCACCATCCACCGCATCACGATGGCCGCGTTCGGCCAGTAGTCGCAGGGCGGCCTCGGCATGGCGGCGATCCTTGCCCGGCTTGCCGAGCGCGGTGGCGATGATCACCGGCAGCGCCGTCGCGTGATTGCGATCCAGCCAGGCCGATGCGGTCGGCCGGGACCTCTTACCGTCGAGTCTGCGGATCGTCGCCAGGGTCACCGCACTGCCGGTGATCGGCGCGAGCAGGTGCGCCAGCCCCTGCGTATCCTGTTGCACCGCACGCAGTACGAAGGGCAGGGCGTCCTCACCGAAGCGGGCCAGAATGCGGCGCAGGGCGGGTTCGACCGTGTAGTACCGGTCGAGTTTCGCCGTGGTCAGATACGGCCGGGCCAGGTCCTCGGGTGCCAGGGCCAGCATGCGCATCAGATCGCCGTGATTCTGCACCACCGCGCGGGCGAGGCTGGCCGCCCAATCGGTGTGGTACGGCCGATAGACCGTGACCTCGGTGGCCGCCCACTCGGCTTGCTCACCCGGAAGCCAGGCCAGCCCGTTCGGAATCGACTGTGCCAGTTCGGGAAAGCTGACCGCCTTGGATTTCGCACGGGCCTCACGCCACGGCAGGACGCGCAGCACTTCGGGGAGTTCGGCCGGTGCGGCGGTGCGCAGCCGATCGGTATCGAGGAACCCGGTGGCCTCCGGGAGTTGGGCGACCAGTGCCGGGCGCAGCGCGGCCAGTGTGCGCAGGATATGGCGGGCCATACCGGATTTGGGCGAGATCGGACCCAGCAGGCGCAGCGCACGCCGCGGATAGCGCAGCGATGCTTCGAGCAGCGCCGGTGGAATGAAGCGCTGTTCGACCCGCGATGTGAGCGCCGAGAACGCCGCATTGGTGGGCAAGCAGGCCAGAATGGCCGCCAGCTTCGCCACGTAATCACCGCTGAGCTCACGGTCGCGCAGCATTCGATCGATCGCACCGACGCATTCGGGACCAAAACGGGCCAGCGCGGTTTCCCACAGTCCGTGCTGTGAGCGGTAGATGAACGAGCTGGCGGGGAACGCGTCCACGAGGCGTTCGAAATCCGTATAGGCGTGCACGGACCCGATCAGGAGCAGGAAACGGCTGTTGTAGTCCAGGACGTGGTTTGTGAGTTCGTCCAGATCGGCACGCACCCAATGCTGTTCGGTGGGGAGTAGATACGACGCGGCGATGCGAATCGCCAAACCGCCAGGCGCGGAACGCAATGCGTCGATCGCGGCCACCGCCGCACGGTAGTCCTGTTCGGGCGCATCGGCGAGCAGCGCGCGTACGCGGCGCAGATTCTCCGGCGCATCGGCCCTGCCCGGATCACCGGACGAGCTGCGGCCGATCCGATAGTGGTAGGTGTTGTTGGACCGGTCCCATTCGCCATCGCGGATCAGCGCGGCGTGCAGGACCGCGGCTTCGGCCGCGAAAACCAGGCCGTGCTGCAGCACCCAGGCGTCGGCGACCGCTGGTGTGCCGTACTCCGCGATCTCGAGCGCGAGCGACAGCGCCGCCGCGCCGAGCGGAGAACAGGTCGCGAAGTCGGCTACCGCCGCCGCACCGGCCTGCGCCAACTCGGGATCGGGATGTGAGTTGCCCAGCGTGTCTCGTACCGAATCCTGATGGGCGGCAAGCCTTTCGGCCTGGTCGGCGACAGCCGTCGCCGACACCGGCAGCGGCTCACGCCGGGGTCCGTGGCCGCGCACCGGCAGCGCCCGCGCCCACCATTCGTCCGGGACCACCCAGTGGTCCTCATCAAGGTGGGCGGTGGTGGCGGTGTGTGCGGAGTCGAGCATGATCCCCCGAATCGTGGAGCGTTTGACGCAGCGACTGTAACCAGAGGCTCCGACAGGGATTCGGGTGAGCGGCGTGGTGGGCTCGGCGCGCTCGGCGGCCGAGCCCGGCACCGCCGGTTTCGCTTATTTCGCGGCGACGCGGGCCATTTCCTCCGGATAGCGGGCTCCGGCGATGGCGCTGGCCGGAGCGGCGGCCTCGATGCGCGCCAAATCCTGTGCGCTGAGGGTGATATCGGCCGCGGCCACGTTCTGCTCCAGGTAGGCGCGACGCTTGGTGCCCGGAATCGGGACCACGTCCGCGCCCTGGTTCAGCACCCACGCGAGCGCCAATTGCCCTGCGGTGACGCCCTTTTCCTCGGCCAGCTCGCGCAATGCCGCCACGATCGCGAGATTACTGTCGAAATTGCCGTCCGCGAAGCGGGGGAGACGGCGGCGCATATCGTCGGCGGGCAGATCCTCGGTGGAGGTGATCGCACCCGTCAGGAATCCGCGACCGAGCGGTGAGAACGGCACGATGCCGATCCCCAATTCCCTTGCGGTAGGCAGGATCTCGGCCTCGATATCGCGAGTCCACAGCGACCACTCGCTCTGCAGCGCCGTCACCGGATGCACCGCGTGCGCCTTGCGAATGGTCTCCGCCGAAGCCTCGGAGATCCCGAGGTACCGCACCTTACCCGCCTGCACCAGCTCCGACAGCGCACCCCAGGTCTCCTCGACCGGCACATTCGGATCCACCCGATGCTGGTAGTACAGATCGATGTAATCCACCCCCAGCCGGGCCAGCGACTCATCACAACTCTGCTTCACATAGGCCGCATCACCGCGTGCGCCCAGCGCACCGCCCTCACCCCATACGATCCCGAACTTGGTGGCCAGCACCACCTGCTCGCGCCGATCCGCGATAGCCCGCCCGACCAGCCGCTCATTGGTCTCGGGCCCATAGACATTCGCGGTATCGAGCATCGTCACCCCGAGTTCGAGCGCCCGATGAATGGTCGCGATCGACTCCGCGTCACTATCGCGAACCCCGTACGCCTGACTCATCCCCATGCACCCGAGACCCTCGGCCCCGACCGTCAATTCCCCGAGCTTCCTGGTCGCGATCATGCCCAACTCCTCCTCGATCAAGCTCGAATCCGGGACTCAACCCGCTCGAAAACGAACCTACGACTTGGAGCGCACTCCAAGTCAACCCGTCAACTCGCCAAGGCGGTACCTGCCGCGAAGATCCGCACAGAATCCTGCGACCACTACCCCTCTCGATTGCTCGCGGATGGGAGGTTAGGCTGCGCGGGACTCGATACGGGTCGCTTGTTCAGCTGGAGGGGATTGTTGTGCCGGTGCGTCGGATTGTGTTGGCGGGGTTGGCCGCCGTATCGGTGATCGCGATCGGCGGATGTGGGAAATCCGAGGAGGCGGCCGCACCCGCGCCCACCACGGCGCCCACCACGACGGTGCCGCCGCGGCCCATGACGGACTATCTGGTGACAGCGGGGGATACGCCCGGGGTGACCTATGTGCTGCCGCCCGCGACCGATGCGATGGCGCTGGGCATGATCGGATTCGCCTCGGCGCAGCAGACTCCCGAATGTCAGGCCCGCAATACCGCGATCAAGGTGATCAACAGTGACCCCTACGCGAGTGCGCTGGCCCGCGTCGACACCGCCGACGGGCGGCCTCGCTACGACGTTCAGATCGCGGTGGTCAACCGGGCGATCGACACCACGGCCCTCGCCGATGCCATGCACGGCTGCGCCGGCACCGGCTCGCGCATGGTCTTCATGGACGGTGCGGGCAAGTCCGCGGATCCGGGCTTCGAAATCCCGGTCACCCGCGATATCGCCGATATCGGCCCGGTCGTGGAAATGCCATTGATGCGCGAATTGGGTTCCCGCGCAACGGGAACCATGCCGTCCTCGGGCCTGATCAAATTCGCGACGGTCGGCTCCCGCACCGCAATCGTCTACATCACCGGCAAATTCATGTCCGCCGAAATCCCCGCCGATAGCATCGCCTTCGGCGACCGCGTTCTCACCGCCCAGGTAGCCAAACTCCGCGCCCACTAACCTGGCCACTCCACCTCCGATCAGCGGGCGGATGTACCGCTGTCGATTCGCGCGGGCGTGCGGTGAACCAATTCTCGGATGAAGGCGGTGATATCGCCGGGCTTTTCCTCCGCCATGAAATGACCGGCATCGATCGGCTGGTACGAGGCGTCCGGGGCCCATTTCCGCCATAGCGCGGATGCGTCGAAGCCGAGGCGTGCGCCCCAATCCTGAGAGATCACTCCCACGGGCATGGCCAAGCGGGTGTTTGCTTCTCGGTCGGCTCGATCCATCTCGAGGTCGATGCCGGCGGTGGCCCGGTAGTCGGCGACGATGGACGGTACGGCGTGCGTGGAACTGTCGATGTAGTGTCGGCGTACATCCGGTGGGAATGTGGTTCCGCTCGGGTCCCAGGCGTCGAGGAACGAGCTGAAGAAGTCTTCGGCGACGGCTCCGATCATCCGCTCGGGCAAGCCTTTTGGCTGTGCCATCAGGTACATGTGCCACGCGACAGCGGCATCGACGCCGTGCAGCACATCCCAGGTGTCCATGGTCGGCAGGACATCGAGGATCCCCAGATGAGTGACCGTGTCCGGATGGTCGAGTGCGGCCCGGACCCCGACCAGAGCGCCACGGTCATGACCGATCAGGCTGAACCGCTCGTATCCGAGGTCGCGCGCGATGGTGACGATATCGCGCGCCATCGTCCGCTTCGAATAGGTGTCCGGGCTCGTCTCCTCGGGTTTGCCACTCGCCCCGTAGCCACGCAGGTCGGGCACGATCACCGTGTACCGCCCGGCAAGTTCGCGGGCGACGTGCCGCCACATGAGGTGCGTCTGCGGGAAGCCGTGCAACAGGACGATGGGGTCACCCGCACCGCCGATGGCGACATTCAGGTGGACACCGCCTTCCCCGGGGAGTCGCCGATAGTCGAAGCCGTCGATTGTCGTGCCTGTCATCGGCGTGCGCCTTTCGTTGCTGGGGTCGAGAGAAATGTGTCGTCAGGAGAAGATGGCCGACAGCGGCGGTTCGGAGTTCGCGCTCGCTCGCAGCGCGGGAATCAGAATCGTGTCGACCAGGTGTGCCAGATATTCGGATCCCGTGGGAAGCCCGTTCAGCCTGCGCAGCAGCAGTACCGACCCGGTGATTTCCTCGTAGGGGAACGGTTGCGCGCCGACCGGTAACTCACCGCGTTCGATGGCCGCGGACAGCACCGATGCCGGCAGCTTGGCCCCGGTGGGCCCGGTCACGTCCTCGATATAGCGGCACAGGTCGGGGTCTTCCAGACCCGCCTGCAACAGCATCAAACTCATTGTCGAGTCGGCCGAGCGCATCGTGGTGTCGAGCCGTTCGCATAACGCGAGCAGGTCTCCCCGCAGGGTGCCGGTATCCACCGGGTCGGCGGAGCTGCCGGACGCCGGACCGGCCTTGACCGCGGCGACCACCATCTCACGCTTGGTCTCCCAGCGCCGGTACAGCGTCGCTTTCGACGCGCGCGCACGACGCGCGACCGCCTCGAATGTCAAAGCGTCATAACCGGTCTCGCCGAGCAGCTCGAGTACGCACGCGAGAATCTCGCCCTCACGCACGCTGTCCCGAGGCCGTCCGCTGCGCACTCCAGTGGCGGGCTCCGCGCCGGGGTAATTACGATACGACACGTTCCGTACCGTAACAGAGTAATCCCGATCAAGCGATAACCAGGGTCTGGACCCTGAGGAATCCCCCAGCGGTGCTATCCGGCTCTAGCACCCCAGGGCGATGTGCTGCCCGCGGCATCCGACTTACCGTCTGGCACATGGACTTCGAGCACATCGTAGAGACGGTGGCCACGAATTCGGAATGGGCGATATACGTCCTGCTCGTGGTCGACATCGGCGCGTTCCTGATCAGCAGGCGCAGGGGGCGGCATCCGGAGCGCCGGGGCTACGGGGTCAAGGACACCGTCACGAATGTGACCCTCGGCCTGGCCAACGGCTTCATCCTGCGGTTCACCGAGGTGCTCGGCGGCGCGGCGATGGTCGCGGTGGCCGCCGCCATCACCCCGCTGCACTGGCAGCCCGGCGGCCTCGGCTGGCTGATCGTCATCATGATGGCCGACCTCGCCTACTACTGGGAACATCGCACCGCACACCGGGTTCGGCTGTTCTGGGCGACGCACAGCGTCCACCACTCCAGTCAGCACTTCAACCTCACCACCGCCAACCGCCTCGGCTTCATCGGCGCGATGGACCTGCTCGGCCAACTCTGGTACATCCCCGTGGCCCTGCTCGGCGTCCCCGTCTACTCCATCCTGCTCGCCAAAGCGGTGACCATCCTCTACCAGGTCCCCCTGCACACCGAACGCGTCAACCGCCTCTGGGCACCCCTGGAATACCTCTTCAACACCCCCTCCCACCACCGCGTCCACCACGGCGCCAACAACCCCTACCTCGACAAGAACTTCGGCGGCGTCTTCATGCTCTGGGACCGCCTCTTCGGCACCTACGCCCCCGAACTCGAACGCGTCGACTTCGGCCTCACCCACCAAATAGCCACCCACAACCCCCTCAAGGTCTACACCCACGAAATCCGTTCCCTCATAACCGATGTCCGCACCGCCACCACCTGGCGCAACCGCGCCGGCTACCTCTTCGGCCCACCCGGCTGGCAGCCGAAGGATGCTACACCGGCGGTCGAGAGCGACGTTCGAGTACAGCCATAGCGATCGCGGGCGCGATGGCGAGAACGGCGGCGGCGAGCACCCAGGTGAAGGTGACGCCGAAGGCGGCGGACTGCTGTGCCGGTCGAATATCGCTGTCCCGCAGCCGGTTATCAAGTACGACCACGAACACCGCGGTTCCGATCGAGCCGCCGAGCCGCTGCGCGATATTGAGCTGTGGTGTGGCATCACTGATCTGGTCCGGTCGCAGCCTACGCAGGGCGACAGTCATCGCGGGCATCGCCGCCAATCCGATGCCCGCACCGCGCACCACCATCGCCAGTCCGAGCACCCAGTACGGGGTGCGGTCGCCGATCAGCAGGAACGGGAGGGTGGCCACCGCGCCGATCACTCCGCCGATCACGCAGATTCGGCTGCCGATGCGATCGAATATGCGGCTCGACACCGCCATGGCGACCGCCGCGCCGAGGCCCTGCGGCGCCAGTAGCAGCCCGGTATGGGCGACGTCCTGATCGCGGACAATCTGAAAATATAAGGGCAGCAACACCATCGAGCCGTAGGTGGCCACGCCGAAAAGGAAAGTGGCGACCGCCGCCGAGCTGTACAGCCCATCTCGATAGAGCCGTAGGTCGAGAATCGGATGGTCGACTCGCAGCGAACGCGCCACGAATAGCGCGGTTACCACGAGCCCGGCGCACAGCGGCACCAGCACCCGTGTCGATGAGATTCCGCGCGTGCCGATCTCTGCCAGTGCATAGGTCAGGCCCACCATGCCGAGCGAGGCCAGGGTGAGGCCGAGGAAGTCGAGCGGCGCAACGGATTCCGTGCGCGCGTCGCGCGGCAGCAATCGCAGTCCTAGTGCCAGTCCAACCACGGCTATCGGCACATTGATCAGGAAGATCCACGGCCAGCCCGCGTACTCCAGGAGCAAACCCCCGATCGTCGGTCCGATCACGGGCGTCAACACCATCGGAATGCCAACAGCCGCCATCACTTTCGACAGCCCGTCGCGCCCCGCCGTCGTCACCAGGATTATCTGACCCGCCGGCAGCATCGCGCCGCCGCCGATGCCCTGGAGCACTCGCGCGCCGATCAGTTCGCCGACGCTGTCCGATAGTCCGCACCAGATCGACGCGAGGGTGAAAACCAGCAGTGCGATCAGATACAGCCGCTTGGCTCCGATTCGCCTTGCCGCCCAACCGGTTACCGGCAGTACCGCCGCCTGGGCCAGGAGGTATGCGGTGACCACCCAGGGGATGGCGTCGAGCGAGCTGCCCAAACTCTCGGACAACGATTTCAGCGCCACATTGACGACGGTGGCGTCTAGCAGGGAAAGGATCGCGCCGATCAGGACGACCACGACGACTTTGCGAGCCCGGGGAGTCAGTGTGGATTTCGCGGTCACACCGCCGGGAAGGTCGGAAACTGTCACCTCGGAAGTGTCACCCCGTTGTACAAGTGTGTCAACCAAACGGATGATTAGTGCATCTGATCGGATGGTTGAGTCAACTCTCACGTACAGTCGTCCCCATGACGGCGACCTCCCGCCCCCGGCGCTCACCCGATCCGCAGGACCGCAGACGCGATGCCGAACGCTCCCGGCAGGCACTGCTCAACGCCGCCCTCGACGAGTTCTCGGAGAAGGGTTACGACGGCGCGCGGATTCAGGACATAGCGGCCCGGGCCGGAGTGAACAAGCAGCTCATCGCCTACTACTTCGGTGGAAAAGAGAACCTGTACCGCGAGATTCAACGCGACTGGCAGCAGCGCGAAACCGCCATCACCGATCCCGCGCTACCGCTGCAACAGGTCGCCGACCGCTATCTGGCCGCCGGATTCGCCGAACCGCGCGCCGCCCGCCTGATGGCCTGGCACGGTCTGACCGCCGGTGATCCGGAGTTGACTATCGACTCCGCCGACACCGATCTCGCCAACCTGCGGCGCGCCCGCGACCGCGGCGAATTTCCCGCCGAACTCGATCCGGAATTCCTCCGCACCGCGCTACTGGCCATCGTCTCCGCACCGGTCATCTACCCGCAGGTCGCCCAGGGGCCGGACGGAATCCGGCCCGGGTCAGCGGAATTCGAAACCTGGTACCGCGACCAGCTGCGGAAGTTGCTGAGCCACCTCGCCGCCGATTAGCTCGCGGCCTCGTGGCGACACGCCAGGTTCGATCGGGGGCGACTTCGCCACGAAAAGGGGAGATTTCGGACCATAGTGGAGCGATGGGCAACCAGACAGTCGCGGAAGCGTTCGAACCCCTGTTGCATGCCGCGGTGGGGACGACCTCACCGGTGCGATTCGAGTTCTGGGATGGGAGCGTTATCGAGCCGGTGGGGGAGTGCGCGGGGGTTATGCGGGTGCGGTCGAAAGATGCGCTGCGGCATGTGGTTTGGGCTCCGGGGGAGTTGGGGGTGGGACGGGCGTTCGTTTCCGGGGCGGTGGATTTGGATGGGGATATCTTCGTGCTGTTGCGGGCGTTGAGTTCTACCGCGCCGCGGGATGCCAGGCTGGGGGTTGACGCGGTGTGGGAGGCGTTCGGTGCGGCGCGCCGGGTCGGGGCACTCGGGCGGCGGCCACCGCGACCGGCGGAGGAAGCCCTGCCCGTGCGCACCGGGCTGCACACCAAACGGCGGGACGCGGCGGCGATCAGCCATCACTATGACGTCGGCAATGACTTCTACGAACTGGTGCTCGGCCCGAGCATGACCTACTCGTGCGCTCGGTTCGTCGGATCCGGCGACGACGGCCACCAACCCGCCGACGCGACGGTCTCGCTGCAGGACGCGCAAAGCGCCAAACACGATCTGATCTGCCGCAAACTGGGGTTGGACGCCCGGCCCGGTATGCGCCTGCTGGATGTCGGATGTGGTTGGGGCGCAATGGCAATGCACGCCGCGCAGACCTATCAGGCCCAGGTGGTCGGGGTCACCATCAGCACCGCCCAGGCCGAACTGGCGCGTAAGCGGATAGCGGATGCGGGTCTGTCCGCTCGCATCGAAATCCGACTGCAGGATTACCGCGATCTTCCCGGTGAACAGTTCGACGCCATTTCCTCGATCGGTATGTTCGAGCATGTGGGGGGTAAGCGGGCCGCCGAGTACTTCACCACGTTGCGCGGGCTGTTGCGGGACGAAGGGCGGCTGCTCAACCATGCCATCTCCTCGCCCGGTGGCTCGGTGATGAACTCGCGAGGGTTCGTGGGGCGCTATGTGTTTCCCGATGGGGAACTCATGGATGTGGGAGAGACCATTCTGGCGATGGAGCGCGCCGGGTTCGAGGTCCGGGATGTGGAATCCCTGCGCGAGCATTACGCGCTCACCCTGCGCAATTGGGTGGCGAATCTCGAATCCCGTTGGGAGGAGGCGGTTTCGCTGACGAGTGAGGGGCGTGCTCGGGTATGGCGGCTCTATATGGCCGCTTCCGCACTGGGTTTCGAGGACGGCGGCCTCGGATTGCATCAGGTGCTGGGCGTAATCCCCGCTCCCGCAGGCGATACCGGGATGCCCGCCACGCGGCGCGCCTGGGGGTGAACCGTCTCGAGGACGAGAAATGCCCGTACGGATCCGAGATCCGTACGGGCACTGTGCCTCTGGGGCGAGTGCGCTAGCCGACCGTCGCGCCCACGCGCAGGGCGTGCGGCTCGATCGCGCCGCGCACGATCGCACGCTCGTCGATGGTCTCCGCCTTGTAGGGCAGGGTCGACAGGGTGGCGGTCATCTTGGCGACCGGATCCTCGATGGCCTTCGGGGTACCGAAGATGAAGGTCCACTCGTGCTCATCGCTGACGTACGGCACGACCGTCTCGAACAGGTTGTGGAAGCGGGTCCACGAACGCTTGAGAGTCTCGTTGCGCCACATGGTCTGACAGCCCGCCTGCGCGGCCAGCACGCCGCCCTCGGACAGAATCGCCTTGCAGCGGTTCAGGAAATCGTCCTCGTACAGGCGATTGTGCTGTGCGTCCTCGACCCGCTCATCCGGCAGATCGATACAGATCATGTCGTAGCGCACGCCGTCGGCCTCGGCCTTGGCCAGGAAGTCCCAGCCGTCGGCGTAATGCATCTTGATCGGGCCGGTCTGCGCGACCGCCTCGGCCAGATCCGCCTCGGAGTACCCGTAGGGGAGGTGCTTGGCGCACAGCTCCACCTCCAGCTGATCGATGTCCACGTGATCGACGAGCGAAGCGCCGGCCGCGGCCGACATCTGCGAGGCGACGCCCTCACCGGAACCGATGATCAGCACCTTGTCCAGCTTCTCGGCCAGCGCGTACCCCGGGACCAACATGGCCTCGTGGTAGGTGAGCTGGGAGAACTCGGTGGACTGGCGATCATCGTCGGAGAACAACGACAGCCCCTGCTCGGTCTGCGCGATCACCATGTGCTGGAACGGGGTATTGGTGTCCACCACGACATCGGTCATATTCCACACCCGGGTCAGGCCGTCGCCGACCGGCTCGTGGATCCGGCGCGAGGCGTGCCCGCGCTGAATGACCTCCATATTGACCGTCGCGGGCGAAAGCTCCTGCTGGAGCAGCTCAACCGCCTTGGTCGCCCCGGCACCGATACTGCCGCAGGTGAATACGTCGACGAAGATGTCTCCGGATTCGGGGTAGGTGTGGATCGAGGCGTGCGACTCGGCGAGTAGAGCCAGGATGGTGACACCCTGCGGCTCGAACTGCTTGCGCACGACATCACAGATGGTCACCCCCGCGGCGACCAGCGATTTTCGAAGTGCGGCTTCGAGTCGTTCGAGGTCGTCGCAGAGGGCCGCGTCGACACCACCGAACTCGGCCAGCACATGCCAGCCGGTGAATTCTGCCGTCATGGCTAAACTCACTCTCGCTCAGCGCCAGTGACATGAACAGTCAAAGGCGGAAAACCGTTGAAGGACACCGACGAATAGCTCGCCGTATAGGCACCGGTCTCGAGGATTCGCACTGAATCACCGGCTCGCAACGTGGTCGGAAGAAGGACCCGCGTGCGCTGATACAGTACATCGTCGCCATCGCAGGTCGGACCCGCGACCACCGCCTCGGCCACCGGATCGCCGTCGCGATCGGTCTGGAAACGGTAAGCGATGTACTCGTTCTCGGTTTCGGCCATACCGTTGTAGCGGCCGATGTCGAGGTATATCCAGCGCCGCCCGTCCGGCGCCTGGCGAACATTCACCACCTCCGCGTGGATCACGCCGGTGTTACCCACAAGGGCGCGACCGGGTTCCACGATGAGGTCGATGTGTTCCGGGAGATGGCGGGCGGCGGCCGCGGTGATCACCGCGCCCAGCTCGGCCACGCCGGGAGCCGCGTCGGCGTACGAAATCGGCAGTCCCCCACCGATATTCACCGCCGCGACCGGAATGTCCTTGACCGCCAACGCTTCCGCGATGGCTCCGGCCTGTTCGATGCCGATCTGCCAGGCGATCGGATCCAGCTGCTGCGAACCGACGTGGAAGTACGGTCCGCCGACCCGTAGGCCCAGATCGTGCGCGCGCACCAGCAACTGCCCGGCTTCCTCGGGCGCACAACCGAACTTGGTTCCGAACGGCGTCTGCGACTGCGGAGCGGAGGCGAGGAATCGGCACTCGACCTCGGATCCCGGCGCATGCTCGGCGATACGTTCGAGATCGTCCTCGGTATCGAAGGCGAACCGGCGCACACCCGCGGCGAACGCGGCGGCGATATGAGCGGCCTTCTTGATGGGATTGCCGTAGCACATGACGGCCGGATCAACCCCCTGCGCGAGGCAGAGCTCGATCTCCCCGACGCTGGCTACGTCGAATTCAGCGCCTTCTACGTTGAGGAGCCGGATGATCTCCGGTAGGGGACTCGCCTTGACGGCGAAGCGAATTCGCGCGGTGGGTAGCGCGGCTTGCAGGGCGCGGTAGTTGGCACGCACCAGCTCGAGGTCGACGACGAGACAGGGTGACTCGCGAGAGTTTGAGACGGTCAATCTAAGGGAACTCCCCACTGTTCGGGCCGTCAAAACGGCCTCGGGCAACAGCCAGCGAGAATAGCAGTGCTTGGCGTCGGAAAACGAACTGGCGATCAACGACTACGTCACCCTAACGCCGCGGGGCCGCCCGAAGGCGGCCCCGAGACCTTACGAGAGTGTGACCGGATCGGCCGGTTCGAGGCGGCTGATCAGCCCGCCGAGATGGTGACCTCGTCGAACACCACTTCACCCGCCGCATCGGATTCGGCCAGGTCAACGACCGCGTTGATACTCCAGCCGTGGTCACCGGCCGGATCGTCGAGCACCTGGCGCACATGCCAGAACTCGCCCCGCTTCTCCACCTGGAACAGCTTCGGACCGCGTGCGTTCGGACCGGTGCGAATTTCGTCGTACTCGGCGAAGTACGGCTCGAGCTCGCCCTCCCAATCCAGCTCGTCCTCGAACTCGTCGAGCGCGTCCCAGCGCCGCAGGGATGCCAGGTCGACCCGGCGGAACAGGGCATTGCGGACCAATACCCGGAACGAGCGTTCGTTCGCGGAGATGGGACGTACGGATTCCGCACCGAACGCGACCTGTTCGGTATCGGTCTCAGCGCCCGGATTGGTGAGCTGCTCCCATTCGTCCAAAAGGCTCGAGTCCACCTGCCGGATCAGCTCGCCCAGCCATTCGGTGATGTCATCGAGCTCCTCGGTGCGCGCCTGCTCCGGCACCGTGCGCCGCAGCGCCCGATACGCGTCCGCCAGGTACCGCAGCACCACGCCCTCCGAGCGCGCCAGCTCGTACACCGACACCAATTCCGCGAAGGTCATGGACCTTTCGACCATTTCACGCACTACGGACTTGGGCGCGGGCTCGAACTCGGACACCCACGGATGCCCGGCCTTGTACGTCTCGAACGCCGGGAGAATGAGCTCCTCGGCCAGCGGCTTGGGCCAGGTGACCTCTTCCAGGAGCTCCATCCGCTCCTCGTATTCGATCCCGTCGGCCTTCATCTCCGCGACCGCCACCCCGCGCGCCTTGTGCTGCTGCGCCATCAACAGCTGTCGCGGATCCTCCAGCGTCGCCTCGATGAGCGTGATGACATCGAGGGTGTAGGTCGGGGATTCCTTGTCCAGTAGCTCGAACGCGGCCAGCGCGAACGGCGAGAGCGGCTGATCGAGCGCGAAATCGCGTTGCAGATCCACCATCAGCCGGGCATGCCGGCCGAACTCGTCGGGCTCGTCCAGCTGCTGCACCACACCCGCGTCCCGCAGCGCGCGATACAGCTTGATCGCCTTGAGAATGTGTTTGCGCTGCGCCGCCCGCGGTTCGTGATTGTCCTCCAGCAGATGTCGCATGGCGTAGAAGCAATTGCCCTTGCGCGCAATGACATTGAGCAGCATGGCATTGGTGACGTTGAAGCGCGACAGCATCGGTTCGGGCGAGGCCGCGACCAGCCGGTCGAAGGTCTCCTCGGACCAGGAGACGAAACCCTCCGGCGGCTTGCGCTTCTGGACCTTCTTGAGCTTCTTGGGGTCGTCCCCGGCGCGCGCGATGAGCCGGGCGTTCTCCACCTCGTGCTCGGGCGCCTGCACCACGACCGTGCCCATGGTGTCGAATCCCGCGCGCCCCGCACGACCCGAAATCTGATGGAACTCACGGGCATTGAGCCGGCGCGTGCGCACACCGTCGTATTTGGTGAGCCCGGTCAGCAGCACCGTGCGAATCGGCACATTGATGCCGACGCCGAGAGTGTCTGTGCCGCAGACCACTTTGAGCAGCCCGTCCTGCGCCAGCTTCTCCACCAGCCGCCGGTACTTGGGCAGCATGCCCGCGTGATGTACGCCGATGCCGTGCCGGATGAACCGCGACAGCGTCTTGCCGAATCCGGTGGCGAACCGGAATTCACCCAGCGCCTCGGCGATCGCGTCCTTCTCGGCCTTGGAGGCGAAATTCACGCTCATCAGCGCCTGCGCGCGTTCGATGGCCGCGGCCTGGGTGAAGTGCACGACGTACACCGGCGCGAGAGACGTGGTGACCAGATCCTCGAGCGTCTCGCTGATCTGTGTGCGCACATACGAAAAGCTCAGTGGCACAGGGCGTTCCGCACCGGAGACGATCGCGGTGTCATTCCCGGTGCGCCGCTTCAGATCCTCGGCGAAGAAGTCGACCTCGCCGAGCGTCGCCGACATGAGCAGGAACTGCGCGCCCGGCAATTCGATCAGCGGCACCTGCCACGCCCAGCCACGATCGGGATCGGAATAGTAGTGGAACTCATCCATGATCACCTGGCCGACATTGGCCTTCGCGCCCTCGCGCAAAGCCAGATTCGCCAGGATCTCCGCGGTGGCGCAAATGATCGGCGCATCCGGATTCACCGCCGCGTCACCGGTCACCATGCCGACTCGATCCGCCCCGAACACCTCGCACAGCGCGAAGAACTTCTCACTGACCAGGGCCTTGATCGGCGCGGTGTAGTAGCTGCGCTGCCCGCGATTGAGCGCCGCGTAATGCGCGCCGATCGCCACGAGTGATTTACCCGACCCGGTCGGCGTCGCCAGAATGACATTCGACCCGGTGAAGAGCTCGAGCAGCGCCTCTTCCTGGGCCGGATACAGCGTCAGCCCTTCGGAAGTGGTCCAGTCGGTGAAAGTCTCGTACAGCCAGTCCGGGTCCACATCGGGTATGGCTTGGTCGGGGATGAGTTCGGATAGCTGCACGCGCCCTACGTTACTGGGCGATCTGCCCGGCTCCGCCCACGGCGGGCGGAGCGGATGTGCGAACTAGCGACGCGGCTCGCCGTCCCCGTCCTCGGTGAAGCCGGACTGTTCGGCCAGGAAGCGTTCGAATTCCGCGCCCAGTTCATCGCCGGTGGGCAGTTCGGCATCGCTGGCGAGCAGGCTCGACTGGCGTTCCTGCGCGGTGACGAAGCTGTCGTACTGCTGCTCGAGCGCCGAGACCACGTTCTCCACCTCGGAATTGCCCGAGATGTGCTCGTTGACCTGTTCGCGGACGCGCGCGGCCGATTCGCTCAGCGCGGCGAGGGGAAGTTCCAGGCCCGCGTTCTCGGCCACGTTCTCCAGCAGCGTCTGCGCGGCCTCGGGGTACGCGGTCTGGGTCAGATAGTGCGGCACATGTACCGAGAACCCGACCGATTCATGGCCGTGCTGGGCCATCCGGTACTCCAGCAGCGACGAGGCGCTACCCGGCACCTGGAGTTCGCCCGGCCAGCGCTGGTGATCGCCGATCAGATCGGTATCACTGGCGTGCGCGGTCACCCCGAGCGGGCGGGTGTGCGGAATCGCCATGGGAATCGCGCTCAGACCGATGGTCCGGCGCACGCCCAGCTGTTCGGCCAGCAAACGCACGGCCGTGGTGAATTTCTCCCAGCGCAGATCCGGTTCCAGCCCGGACAGCAGCAGGAACGGGGTCCCCGCGGTGTCCTTGAGCGCCCAGAGATTCAACTCCGGCTCGGAGTACTCGGAGAAGTGATCGGTCTTGAACATCATCAGCGGGCGGCGGGAGCGGTAGTCCAGCAGCTCATCCATATCGAACGAGGCGACCAGTTCGCTCTCCAGGCTCTCGCGCAGATGCGTGGTAGCCAGCTTGACGGCGTGCCCGGCGTCGGTGAAACCCTCCAGCCCGTGCACCAGTACCGGACCGGCGCCGTCGGCGGACGACAGTTGCGGAGCCGGGAACTCCAGCTCGTACATATGCGACTCTGAGTCCATCGCGTACTCCTTCCTGCGTGGCCCACCTGCGCGACCCGTTACCTATTCTCTCTCATGCGCCGACAGGTCGTGCATTGCCCGCACCCGTGCTGCAACGCGCCGCACCCGGACACGCATTCCCGAGGCGTCGCCACGCGGCGTGGCATTCGGTGTGAACAGCAGATATTCGGCATAGTGGACGGGTGACCGTGCCGAATTCGCCGGGTCGGCAGGTGGCTTACACGCCCTGCCCCATGCCCGCCCGCAGATGGTGCCGAATGCCCTTCCGCCCCGTGGGTATCGCGTTATCGGCCATCGTATTGGCGGGCTGCGGCGGCACCGTATCCGGTCACCCGCAAGCCTCGCAGGGGCTGATCACCGCCGTGCAGACCGATAGCGGACTGGCCCGGCTGCTGCCGGACTCATCACAATTCCCCGCGCGCTACGCCGCGGTCACCCTGCCCGTCGACGCGGCCGGTCAAGCCGCGAGCGATCTCGACGGCGTACTGCCCGGGGCCACGATCGATCCCGCCACCTGCGCACCGCAGGCCCCGACCGCCGGACCCGTGGTGGTCGTGGGCACCGATGACGCCGCGCGCGCCACCCTCACCGTGGAATTGGTGCGCACCGATCAGAAACTGAACGTGCTGCGAGATCAATTGCAGCGCTGCGGAACCGTGCGCGTGGGACACGGCGGCACCACCGCCACCATCACCACCGAAATGGATCCGCCGCCGCCGCTGGACGCCGATGACACCCTCGCCCTGCGCCGCACCGTCCGCTCCGAGAGCGGCAGCGCGGGCATGACACGGAATATGCAAACGCTGCTCGGACAGATCGGCGATGTGCGGATCAACGTCACCTATATGTCCTTCACCGACGCCAAAGCCGATGCGCAAGCCCTCGATTCACTGTTCACCACCGCGGTGGGCAAAGTGCGCAAGGGCTGAGAAATCCGGGAGAGGAGCCGACCCCTGCCTGCCCGGCTCCAACACCGAATCAGCAGGCAGAACCGGTGCCCGAGCCCGAACCCGCGGAACCCGAGCCCGCCGAACCGGTTCCGGCCGAACCGCTGCCGCCGGAACCACTCGCGGAACCGCTGCCGCCGGAGCCGCTGGAGGAACCGCTGGGCAGCAGTGAGCACAGCGAACCCGGTGCGCCGACCGGGTAGACGATCGTCGACATGGACAGGCCCTGCTTCACCCCGATGGTGTAGCTGCCCGTGGCGGTGGGATGCCAGTCGATGGAAGCGGTCACCACACCGGAATTGGCGGCGGGCGTGGCGGTTCCGATGCTGGTGCCGTTGATCAGGAACTCGACCTGGTTGAACTTGTTGTCACCGGAGACGCCCACGATGATCGAACAACCGTCGGCGACGGTGCAGTTCTTACCCGGGATGAGGCCGACCACGCTGATATCGGCGATATCCGCGGTGGCGGGTCCGGCCAGCAGCACCGGCCCCGCGAGGGTGGCGAACGCGGCGGCCGCGCCCACCTTGGAAAGTGTTCTCGTCATTGCGTAATTCCTTCCGGCGCCTCCGACGGGCACCGGCCGTACGGTAACAGCGTGCACGCTTCGTTTTGGCGAAATCAAAAGTGCTGCAACATGATTCGAATCATGCATGACTGCGCAGCGGTGTGTCAGGTGGCATAGCGCGCCACCAATTCCGAACCGAGACGGGCGAGTTCGGCGCGTACCGACTCCGGTTCGGTGACCTCGAGCGCGGTACCCCAGCCCGCCAACTGCTGGGCGATCATCAGCGGGCTCGGGGCGGTGATGCGAACCCTGGTGCGGCCCTCGGTGATCGGGCCGTCGATCTCGCAGTGCCTGCCCTGCTGATGAGCCAGCACCGGTAGCAGGTGATCCGGCACCAGGACCGTCGCCGCGAGGGTCGAGCGGCGCTGCTCCATCGCCTCCACCACCTCGGACCAGGCCGCGTTCAGATCGAAATCCTCGGGGCGATGCGCTGTTTCATCGGTGATCTCGATTCCGGCCATGCGGTCCACGCGGAAAGTGCGCTGTCCGCGTTCGGTTCCGGCGATCAGGTACCAGATGGCGTCCTTGTCGACCAGCCCCCAGGGGTCGACCGTGCGCTCGGTGCGGCTGCCCGACCGGCCGTAGTCGAAGCGCACCTTACGGCGGCGCACCACCGCTCGCTGTAAGCGCGCGACCTCGGGCGGGGCCTGTTCATCGCGCTCGCCCCAGCGGGCCGGGTCGACGATCATGGCACCGGCCGCGGCCTCCGCCTCGGCGCGGAAGGATTGCGGCAGGGCGCGCAATAGCTTGCGCAGTGCGGCGCGGGTGGCCGGACTCGCGGTGGTCATCGGGCCCAGCAGCAGGAAAAGCGATTGCGCCTCGCCCTCGGTCAAACCACTCAGATCGGTGCGCGCGCCACCCACCAGCGCCCAGCCGCCACCGCGTCCGGCCTGCGGGTATACCGGAATTCCGGCGGTGGACAGCGCCTCCAGATCGCGCCGCGCGGTGGCCACCGACACTTCCAGTTCGGTGGCGACCTCGGCCGCGGTCACCCGGCCGCGGGTCTGCATGAACAACAGGGTGGCTACCAATCGATCGGCTCGCATATTTGAATCTTGCCAATAAAAGTGATCATTCGGTGAGCACTTTGCCGCCGATGATTGTGCTATCGACATCGGAACGACCAAGGAGAACGACATGCTGCGTGGAATGGCCACCGTGACCTATTACGCCGACGACCTCGAGGCCGCCAAGGACTGGTACAGCGAATTCCTCGGCACCGCACCGTATTTCACCGTCCCCGGCGGGTACTACGAGTTCCGTATCGGCGATTACCAGGCCGAGTTGGGGCTCATCAATCGCAAGTTCGCGCCCAGCCGGCCCGATCAGCCCGGCGGTCAGGTGGTGAATTGGCACGTCGACGACCTCTCCGCCACCTTCGAACGGCTGCTGAGCATGGGGGCCAAGGAGTACGAGCCCATCACCGAACGCGGCGCGGGAACCGGATTCGTCACCGCCGCGGTCATCGATCCGTTCGGCAATATCCTCGGCATCATGTCCAACCCGCACTACGTCGAAATGCTCGCGCAGCTGCGGCCCGAGTAGGGCGCACCCGCCTGATTCGCATTGCGTACGCCACTCCTTCCGGCACGCGTGGAGCGTGCTGGAGCGGACTGTAACAGCATGTGGCGGCGCTTCCGGGCAAAATGAAACGAATACATTTCACGTTGTGGTCGACGGTGTTATCAGCACTCACCGACAGATTCGTGCCGTCCCGCATCACGCCACGCCGAATAGTCCACGGCGCGAATCAAATTCCACAGGTGGGGGCCGATGCCCGGTCGGGACCGCGGAGCTGTCGGTGCCTGTGCCGACCGTCGACGCCATGACCACACCTGCCGAACCACCCGTCTACCGCCAACCCTCGTCCCCGGAAGGCCCGCCCCGAACGGTGCTGCCGGAGGGCGCGCCTCATGGGGGACTGGCCAAAACGCCGTCCGAGGAGTCACCGCCAAAGAGTTCCTCCGAGGGGGCACCACCGGAGGGCCTGTCGCAGGGGTCACCGCGGGAAAGCTCGTCCGAAGCGGTATCGCGGGAAGGCTCGTCTGAGGTGACGCCGGTGGGAGGCTTGTCCGAAGGGGCGGTGACCGAGCCGGATTCGCATTTGCGGGATCCGGGGGAGTTCATCGCGGCGGTGCCCGCCATGCTCGGATTCGTTCCGGCGAGGTCGCTGGTGATCACCGTGTTGCGGGCCGCGTCCGGTGAATCCGGTAGGGCCGCCATTGATGTGGTGGCAAGGATGGATTTGGATAATCCTGGCCGGGTCGCCACCGGGGAGTTGGTGGACCGGGTGGCGAGTGTGTGTGCTCGTGGGACGGCAGTCGCGGTGCTGGCGTTGATTGTTGATGATCGGGCGACTGCGCCCGCCGATCGGCATCGGGGTGTGCGATTCCGTAAGCATCGCGATTTGATCGGGGCGCTGGAACATCGCCTCGATACCGAGGCGGTGCCGCTCGCCGGGGCGTGGGCGGTGCGGGCGATCGGGGGTGAGTTGCCCTGGTGGAGCCTGCTCGGTCCCGATCGCAGGGGTCGTCAACCGGATCCGGCTACGTCGCTGGTGACGCTCGAGCATGTGCTCGAGGGTCGTCCGATGCGGGCATCGCGCGAAGAGTTGATCGCCGCGGTGGCGGTGAATGCCGTTGTGCGGGACAAGATGCCGGATCTGCTCGATGCCGCGACCGAGGTCGCCACCGACCGTCTCGCCCAGGCCGTGCGCCGCGGCGAGCCGAATTTCTACAGTCGCGCTGCCTTGCGCACGGTGCTCGAACGCATCGCGGATATCGAGGCGGGCACGCTGCCCAATGTCGCCGAACTGGCGGAAGTGGCCGTGGCCCTGCGTGATCCGGAGGTGCGCGACATCCTGTTCGGGCTCATACCGGGCGTGCACGCCCGCGCGGCCGAGACCCTGTGGCTCGAATTGACCCGTGCCCTGCCCGATCCCGATCGCGCCGAAGCGGCCATGCTGCTCGGCTACGCCGCCTATGCGCGCGGGGACGGACCGCTCGCCGGGGTGGCGCTGGAGGCCGCACTGGCCTCCGACGAATCACATCGCATGGCGAATCTGCTCGATATCGGCCTGCAGACCGGTATGCCGCCCGAGCGGCTGCATCGCCTGGCCGAGGCCGGACGCGAAGCCGCCGCGGACCTCGGGGTCGATCTGCGATCGGAGCACCCGTGAGATCCGCGGCGGAATCGAGAGCCTTACTTACGAGCGCTGTGCGCGCGATCGCCGAGCGAGCGCAGGAACTCCCAGGCATCCGACACGATCTCGACCAGATCGGTGTGCTGGGATCGCCAGCCGAGTTCGGCCATGGCCTTATCGCTGGAGGCGATGAGCACCGCCGGATCACCCGCGCGGCGCGGGGCGTCGATCGAGGCGATGGGCAGGCCCGTCACCTCGCGGCAGGCCGAAATCACCTCGCGCACCGAGAATCCGGTACCGCTGCCCAGATTGAAGATCCGGTGCACGCCCGGCTGCGACTGGGCCAGCGCCAGCGAATGCGCCTGCGCCAGATCGAGAATGTGGATGTAGTCGCGCACGGCACTGCCGTCCGGGGTCGGATAGTCGGTGCCGAAGACCGAGATCGAATCCCGATGTCCCAGCGCCGTTTGCAGCACCAGGGGGATCAAATGCGTTTCCACCACCCGGTTCTCACCGAGCCCGGCGTACGCCCCGGCCACGTTGAAGTAGCGCAGGCTGGTCGCGGCCAGGCCGTGCGCCGCCGCGTAGGAGGTGATGGCGTAATCGATCGAGAGCTTCGACGCGCCATAGGGATTGGTCGGCGCCTTCGGGGCGTCCTCGACGATCGGCACCTGCTCCGGTTCGCCGTACACCGCCGCGGTCGAGGAGAAGACCAGCCGCTCGGTACCGGCGGCCCGCATGGCCTCGAGCAGCGCGAGCGTCTTGACCACATTGCCGTGCCAGTACTTCTCCGGCTGCGTCACCGATTCGCCGACCAGCGATTGCGCCGCGAAATGCAGGACGCCGTCGAAGGATTCGGCCGCGATCAGATCGACGCCCGCGGTGGCGATATCGCCCTCGACGAACTTCGCTCCGGCCGGGACGCCATCGGCATTGCCGGTGGACAGATCATCGACGACGACCACTTCGTGGCCGTCCTCGAGCAGTACCTGCGCGACTCCGCCGCCGACGTAGCCCGCGCCTCCGGTAACCAGCAGTTTCAAGTCTCAGACCAACTTCACCTGGACGGCATGCGCCATCTCGTCGGACAATTCGTAGCCTTCGTGGCCCGGCACCAGAATGACGACCGCACCCGGCTTGGTCTCCACATTCACGCGCGCGTCCGGAACCACACCGGCCTCACGCAGCTGGCCGATGATCTCCGGATCGGTCTGAATGTGCTCCGAGAGGCGGCGTACCACCACCGCGGCCGACTGGCCGGACGGCAGATCCGAGAGCCGGATGAGCTTCTCCTCGCTGCCCGAACTCGGGGTGACGCCCAGTTCGTCCAGTCCGGGAATGGGATTGCCGTACGGGGAGGTGGTGGGATTGTTCAGCACCTCCACCAGGCGGCGCTCCACCTCCTCGCTCATCACGTGCTCCCAGCGGCACGCCTCGGCGTGCACGTTTTCCCAGTCCAGCCCGATGATGTCGACCAGCAGTCGTTCGGCGAGCCGGTGCTTGCGCATGACCGAGACCGCCATGGCCCGGCCCTTATCGGTCAATTCGAGGTGGCGGTCACCGGCAACGGTCAGCAAACCGTCGCGTTCCATCCGCGCCACCGTCTGGCTGACCGTGGGCCCGCTCTGTTCGAGGCGCTCGGCAATGCGGGCGCGCAGGGGCGTGACGCCCTCCTCCTCGAGGTCGTAGATGGTACGGAGGTACATCTCCGTGGTGTCGACCAGATCCTTCACCTGTTAACCCCTTCGTCGGCACGAATTCTACCCATGCGCGGCGGCTACACCGGGCGACAGCATATTTCGCGAACGCCGGGAGAACACCCAGGACGGCCTGCGTGTTCCCCACGGGTTTCGGGGGGTGACGGGGCAGAGGTCCGGAATGGCGGTGCAGCAGTGTCACTAGCCTACGAAGTCCGGCGACGCATTAGCGTGGCAGGTATGCCCGACCGTGCGCGTGGAGATGGAACCGTTGTCTGGAGCGATAGGTTCCTCGACTACACGTGGACGCCCGAACACCCTATGCGACCGGTGCGATTGCGGTTCACCATGGCGCTTGCCGAGAATCTCGGCCTGCTCGACGGGGTGGAGACGATCACGCCCGAGGCGGCGGGGGAGTCCGAATTGCTGCGGGTGCACACCCACGACTACGTCGAGGCGGTCAAGCACGCGCGGCAACCTCCGGGCGCACCGCCCGCGGCGCCGCCGTTCGGTCTCGGGTCGACCGATAACCCGGTCTTCCCGCATATGCACGAGGCAGCCTCGGTCATCGTCGGTGGAACACTGGCCGCCGCACAGGAGATCGCGTCCGGGCGCACCAAACGCGCGGTGAGCATCGGCGGTGGCATGCATCACGCCATGCCGGATTCGGCGGCCGGGTTCTGTGTGTACAACGATGTGGCGGTGGCGATTTCGTGGCTGCTGGAGAACGGGTTCGACCGCATCGCCTATCTCGACGTCGACGTGCATCACGGAGATGGCGTGCAGCGCATGTTCTATGGCGATCCGCGTGTGCTGACCGTGTCCATCCACCAGCATCCCGCGACGCTGTGGCCCAATACCGGCTGGCCCGAGGAAACCGGGGCGGGCAAGGCCGAGGGCACCGCCGTCAATCTGCCGATCATGCCCGGCACCCGGGATCAGCTGTGGCTGCGCGGGTTTCACGCCGTCGCCCCCGGTGCGCTCGCGGCCTTCCGCCCGCAGATCGTCATCAGTCAGTGCGGTGTCGACACTCACCGGGAAGATCCGCTCGCCGATCTGGAATTGAGCGTCGACGGCCAGCGCGCGGCCTTCATCGCCATGCGCGACCTCGCGGATCGATACGCCGAGGGCCGCTGGCTCGCGGTCGGCGGCGGCGGCTACGGCCTCATTCGCGTGGTCCCGCGCGCCTGGACCCATCTGCTCGCCACCGCCCTGGACCGCACCATCGATCCGGATACCGCGATACCCGCGCAGTGGAAGGAATTGGTCGGCGCGTACGCCCCGACCGTCGCCGCGCCCGAGACCATGGGCGATGGCGCGGACACCACCTTCACGCGGTGGGACGGTCCCGGCGGCGGCCGCGAAACCGGTGATGAGCGCGCGGACCGCGCCCGCCGCGCCCTGGACACCTCTATTTTGGCAACCCGCCGAGCGACTTTCGGCCTGCTCGGCCTGGATCCGGAGGATCCCCGTGACTGACCCCGCCGACCCCGCCGCCCAACCGGTCGCGCCGCTGCTGCCCGCCGATACGCCCGGCACCCCGGCGGTTCCGCCGCCGCCCCCGGAGCACTGGTTCGCGGATGTGCTCGCCTCCGACGGCGGGGTGGTGCGGTTGCGGCCGATCACGCCCGAGGATGCGGCGGAGCTGGAGCGCTTTCACACCCGGCTGTCGGATCGAACCCGGTACCTGCGGTACTTCGGGCCGTATCCGCGCATGACGCCGAAGGATCTGTACCGGACCACGCATGTGGATTACCGGGATCGGGTCGGGCTGGTGATCGAGCTCGGGGACGACATCATCGCGGTGGGCCGGTACGAGTACCTCGCCGAGCGAGCGGGTGCGCGGTCCGCCGAGGTGGCGTTCGTGGTGGCCGATCAGCATCAGGGTCGCGGGCTGGGGTCGATACTGCTCGAGCATTTGGCGGGGGCCGCGGCCGAGAATCACATCGAAACCTTCGTGGCCGAAGTGCTCGCCGAGAACAACGCCATGGTGCAGGTGTTCCGCGATGCCGGATATCAGGTGCAGCGCAGCCGCGACGGATCGGTGCTGCACCTCGAATTCGCGATCGATCCCAGCGAAGCGTTGCAATCGGTGCGGGATTCGCGCGAACGCGCCTCGGAGGCGCGCAGTGTCGGGAATCTGCTGTCCCCGCGCTCGGTCGCGGTGATCGGCGCGACGCCGCTGGCGACCCGGGTGGGCGGTGCGGTGCTGGCGAATCTGCTGTCCGGCGGCTTCCAGGGGCCGGTGTTCCCGGTGAACCGCAATCGCACCGCCGTGCGCGGGGTGCGCGCGTACGCGACCGTGCGCGATATTCCGGATGAGGTCGATCTGGCCGTAATAGCGGTTCCCGCAGCCGAAATCGGCTCGGTACTCGACGACTGCATGGCAAAGGGCGTCAAGGGGCTGGTGGTGCTCACCGCCGGATTTTCCGAAACCGGGCCGCGTGGTTACGCGGCCGAACGCGAACTGGTCGACGCGGTGCGCTCGCACGGTATGCGGGTGGTGGGTCCGAGTGCGCTCGGCATCGCCAATACCGATCCCGCGATCTCCCTGAACGCCACGCTGGCATCGGTGCTGCCGGGACGCGGCCGCATCGGATTCTTCTGTCAGTCAGGCCCTTTGGGCGCTGCCATTCTCGGTGAGGCGGCGGCCCGCCAGCTCGGCCTGTCCACCTTCGTCTCGGCTGGTAATCGCGCCGACGTGTCCGGCAATGACCTGCTGCAATATTGGGACAGCGATCCCAGCACCGATGTGGTGCTGCTGTATCTGGAGACCTTCGGCAATCCGCGCAAGTTCTCCCGTATCGCGCGCCGGCTGGCGCGCACCAAACCCATTGTGGCCGTGAGCAGTGGCCGCAATGCCGTGCGGGTGGACGGGGAACCGGATCTGGATCGCTCCCTGGTGCGGAATCTGTTCGCGCAGGCGGGCATCGTCCAGGTCGATTCCATCAGTGAGCTTTTCGACTGCGCCATGCTGCTGGCCTATCAGCCGCTGCCCGCCGGACCGCGTCTTGCGGTGCTGGGCAATAGCGCCGCGCTGAACTGGCTCGCGGTCGATGCCGGGCGCGGTGAGGGCCTCACGGTGGGGGAGCCGATCCAGCTCGGCCCGCAGGCCGGACCGGCCGACTATCTCACCACCGTGGCGGCCGCCGTCACCGATAGCGCCGTGGACGCGGTCATCGTCATCTACTCACCACCCGTGCCGACCGCGGTCGCCGCCTTCGCCGAGGCCATTCGCTCCGGTGCCCAATCCGACCCGGACACACCGGTTCTCACCACCTTCGTGGCCGATCAGGGCATGTCGAATCTGCTCGCCACGCGCGGCCCGGGCGGCATGCTCGAGCGCGGATCGATTCCGTCCTACGGTGATCCGGAACGCGCCGCCCGCGCGCTGGCCCGGGTGCGGCGCTACGCCGATTGGCGGACCCGCCCGGTATCGCCGGTCGCCCGCCCCGATGGCGTCGACACCGCCCGTGCGCGCGAACTCGTCGCCGCGTGGATGGCCTCGGCGACCGATCACTGGCTCTCGGATCTGGAGGCCGCGGAACTGCTGGGCTGCTACGGGATTCGCGTCGTCGAATTCCGCGAGGTGCGCGATGCCGATGCCGCCGTGGCCGCCGCCGAGGAACTCGGCTATCCGGTGGCCGCCAAAGCGACCGGTGAGATCTGGCGTAATCGCCCAGATCTCACCGGCGTCCGGCTGGATCTGTGGCGTCCGGACGCGGTGCGGCGCGGTTTCACCGATCTGGCCGAGATATCCGGCAATCCCGTGCACATTCAGCGCATGGCCACCAAGGGCGTCGGCTGTGGTTTCCGGGTGCAGGACGATCCGTCGTTCGGTTCGGTGATCAGTTTCGGGCTGTCCGGCACCATTATCGATCTGCTCGGCGACCGGGTGTACCGGGCGCTGCCGCTGACCGAGGCCGAGTCCATCGAGCTGATCGACGCCCCGCGCGCGGCCCCGCTGCTCTCGGGCACCGTGCGCGGCCGCGATATCGGCAAACCGGTGGATCGGGCCGCGCTCGCCGAACTCGCACAGCGTATTTCGGCGCTTTGCGATGACCTGCCCGAGGTGCGCGAGTTGCAGTGCGAGCCGATCATGGCCGCACCCGAGGGCGCCGCGGTGCTGTACAGCCGGGTGCGCATCGGCCCGGAACCCAGCAGATTCGATATCGGACCGCGCCGTATGGCATGACTCACACAGCGGTGGCGGCAGCGCGCGAATGAGTTGAGATGGACCAAGAATCGTCGGCAAGGAGAGGTGATCGTATGCGGGAGAACCAGATCGAAACGGCGACCGCGCCACTGCGCGATGACATCCGGTTCCTGGGCGGCATCCTCGGGGAAACGATTCGCGATCACGAGGGCGCGGACGTCTTCGACCTGATCGAACGGGTCCGGGTGGAGGCGTTCAAGATCCGCCGCGAGGAGGTGGACCGCGATGCGGTCGCCGATATGCTGCGCGATCTCGACATAGCCACCGCGATACCGGTGATTCGCGCCTTCAGTCACTTCCTGCTGCTCGCGAATCTGGCCGAGGATCTGCAACGCGATCGCCGGCGCGCGGTGCATATCGCTGCGGGGGAGCCGCCCCAGGACTCCAGTCTGGCGGCCACCTATCGCAAACTCGACGCCGCGCGGCCCGATGGCGATCTGGTCGCCGATCTGCTCAGTGACGCCCTGGTCTCACCCGTCATCACCGCGCACCCCACCGAAACCCGGCGGCGCACCATCTTCGACGTGCAGGCGCGCATCACCGAACTCATGAAACAGCGCCAGCGCTACGGTGAGCACGAGGCCGAATTCGCCGCCATCGACACCGATATCCGGCGGCAGGTGCTGCAGCTGTGGCGTGCCGCGCTGATTCGCCTGGCGCGCTTGCGTATTCAGGACGAGATCGAGGTCGGCCTGCGGTACTACGACCTCACGCTGTTCGAGGTGATCCCGAAGATCAATGCCGATCTGCGCGACGCTCTGCGCGCTCGCTGGCCCGAACACGAGCTGCTGTCCCGGCCGATGCTGCGGCCCGGCTCCTGGATCGGCGGCGACCGGGACGGCAATCCCTTCGTCACCGCGGACGTGGTGCACCGCGCCACCCATCGCGCCGGATCGGTCGCCTTCGAGCGGTATTCGAAATCCCTTGTCGAACTGGAGAAATCGCTCTCGCAGTCGGCGCGCCTGGTACCGGTGACACCCGAACTGGCGGCCCTGGCCGATGCCGGATTCGATGACTCACCGCAGCGCGCCGACGAACCGTATCGCCGCGCCATTCGCGGCATCCGGGCGCGGCTCACCGCCTCGGCGCGGCAGGCCCTCGATGAAATCCCCACGGAGGGAGTCGATGTCGGGGCGCGGACGTATGCCGGACCGCAGGAATTGCTCGCCGATCTGAATGTGGTCGACGCGTCCATGCGCGCTTCCGGAGACGGTCTGCTCGCCGATGATCAGCTCGCCGCGCTGCGTGGTGCGGTGGAGACCTTCGGCTTCCATTTGCAGGGCCTGGATCTGCGGCAGAACTCCGAAACCCACGAGCAGGTGGTCGCCGAGCTGTTCGCCTGGGCCGGAGTGCATTCGGACTACGCCGCGCTGGACGAGGCGCAGCGGGTGGAGCTGCTCGCCGCCGAATTGACCACGCGCAGGCCGCTTGTCAGCCCGTCGGCCGATCTCAGCGAGCTCGCGGCGAAGGAACTCGCGGTAGTGCGCGCCGCCAAGGCCGCCATCGATGATCTGGGGCCGGATACGGTGCCCAACTACATCATCAGCATGTGCACCTCGGTCAGCGATATGCTCGAGGCCGCACTGCTGCTCAAGGAGGCGGGCATCCTCGATCCGGGTGACGCCGATACGCCGCCGTCGAGTTCGGTGGGCGTGGTGCCGCTCTTCGAGACCATCGACGATCTGCGCGGTGGTGCCGAAATCCTCTCCGCCGCATTGGAAGTGCCCGCGTACGCGCGGCTGGTGCGGGCGCGCGGCATGCAGCAGGAGATCATGCTCGGCTACTCCGACTCCAATAAGGACGGCGGATACCTGGCCGCCAATTGGGCGCTGTATCGGGCCGAGCTGGACCTGATCGACACCGCGCGCAAAACCGGAATTCGCATGCGGCTCTTCCACGGTCGCGGCGGCACCGTCGGTCGTGGCGGCGGCCGCAGCTATGACGCCATCCTGGCCCAGCCCGCGGGCGCGGTGCGAGGTTCGCTGCGCCTGACCGAACAGGGCGAGGTCATCTCCACCAAATACGCGGAGGCGGGCACCGCGTACCGCAATCTGGAAGCCCTGGTGGCGGGCACCCTGGAATCCACGCTGCTGGATGTGGAGGGCCTCGGCGACGATGCCGAACCCGCCTACGCGGTACTCGACGAGCTGGCCGAGCTTGCGCGCCAAGCGTATTCGCGCCTGGTTCATGAAACCCCGGGTTTCGTGGAGTACTTCCGCGCCTCCACGCCGGTCGCGGAGGTCGCGGATCTCAATCTCGGCAGCCGCCCGGCCTCGCGCAAACCGACGAACTCCGTCTACGATCTGCGCGCCATCCCCTGGGTGATGTCCTGGAGTCAATCCCGGGTCATGCTCCCGGGCTGGTACGGCACCGGATCCGCCATCGAGGAGTGGATCGGCGACGACCCGGAACGCCTCGCCCAGTTGGCCGACCTCTACCGCCGCTGGCCGTTCTTCCAGACGGTGCTGTCGAACCTGGCGCAGGTCATGGCGAAGGCCGATATGGATATCGCGGCCACCTATGCCGAACTGGTCCCCGATGAAACCTTGCGCGCCACCGTCTTCGGCATGATCTGCGATGAGTTCAACCGCACCGCCCGCATGCACGCCGCCATCACCGGCGCCGACGAACTGCTCTCCGATAACCCGGCCCTGGCCGAATCCATCCACAATCGTTTCCCCTACCTCGAACCCATCAATCAACTCCAGGTCGATCTACTGCGCCGCCGGCGCGCGGGCGATGACTCCGAACTGGTCGAACGTGGCATCCTGCTCACCATGAACGGCTTGGCCACCGCCCTGCGCAACTCCGGCTAGACAGCAGGTTCCTTGACGGGCGCGGCCGCCGCAGGCGCGCCCATCTGCCGCAGTGGCACCTCCACGATGGCGAGGGCGGCGATCACACCGATCGCGCACAGCACCGCCGACCACAGGAAGATGCTGTGAATACCTGACGCCACCCCGTGCACGTACGCATCGCGCACGGCCGCGGGCAGCTTGCCCAGCGCAGACGGATCCGGCTGTGCGCCAGTGGTATTGCCCTGTCCGGCCATCGCGGCGGTGAGCTGCCGGTTGAACAGCGCACCGAACAGTGCCACGCCGAAGGAGCCGCCCAGCGTGCGGAACAGGGTCGACACCCCCGACGCCGCGCCGATGTCCTTCATGGCCACGCTGTTCTGCGCGATCAGCATGGTCATCTGCATGAGGAATCCCATACCCGCGCCCAGCATCACCATGTAGATGCCCGAGGTGAGTCGGCTGGTGCCGGTATCGACCGTGGCCATGGCGATGCTGCCTGCGGTCAGGAAGAGCGCGCCGAGAATCGGAAAGACCTTGTAGCGACCGGTTTTGCTCATCACCCGGCCCGCGATCTGAGAGACCACGATGACGGGCACCATCATCGGCAGCAGGAGCAGTCCCGAATTCGAGGCGGACGCGCCCTGCACGGTCTGCTGGAACAGCGGCAGGAAGCTCACCGCGCCGAACATGGCCACACCGGCCACCGCCGACAGGATCGCGGTCAGGGTGAAGTTGCGGTTGGTGAACAGCCCCAGCGGGATAATCGGCTCGGTTGCGCGGGTCTGCGACCACGCGAACGCGGCGAGCCCGAGCGCCGCCACCGCGATCACGGTGAGCATTTGCGCTGAGCCCCAGGCGTATTGGGTGCCGCCCCAGGTGGTGGCGAGCACGATCGCGGAGATGGTGACGGTGAGCAGGGCCGCGCCCGGATAGTCGATCCTGGCATTGGGCCGCCGTGCGGTCAGATGCAGTGTGGTCTGGCACCACACCAGGGCGATGAGTCCGAGCGGCAGGTTGAGGTAGAAGGCCCAGCGCCAGCCGAAGTTGTCGGTGACGATACCGCCGAGCAGCGGTCCGCCGATGGTCGCCAATGCCATGACCGAGGCGGTCATGCCCATGTACTTGGCGCGCTCACGCGGCGGAATCAGTTCGCCGATGATGGCCATCGCCCCGGCGGCGAGCCCGCCCGCGCCGACGCCCTGGAGCACTCGGAATCCGATGAGCTGCTCCATGCTCTGCGCGGCTCCGGACAGTCCCGAGCCGATCAGGAAGATGACGATCGAGGCGAGGAAATTGTTCTTGCGGCCGAACAGGTCTCCCAGTTTGGCCCAGATCGGGGTGGATGCGGCGGTCGCCAGCGTGTACGCGGAGACCACCCAGGACAGGTGTTCGAGGCCGCCGAGTTCACCGACGATCGTCGGCATGGCGGTGCCGACGATCATGTTGTCGAGCATTCCCAGCAGCATGGCGAGCATGACGCCCAGCAGCACCCAGCGCACATTGCGCGGGGTGGTCCGAGCCGTGATTGTTCCGGTCATGACTCCAGAAAAACATAACGACTTAAGAAATTCAATGGAGTTAAAAATTTGTACGACTTAGGCCAGTGGGCTACGATGCGGTCATGAGTGGACTCCGCGAGCGAAAGAAGGCACAGACCCGCAAGAACCTGGCCGATGTGGCAATGCGGCTGTTCATCGAGCGCGGTTACGACGCGGTCAGCGTCAAGGAGATCGCCGAGGCCGCCGATGTGTCGGTGCCCACGCTCTTCGCGCACTTCCCGGACGGGAAGGAATCGCTCGTCTTCGACCTCGACGCCGATCGCGAACAGGGCCTGATCGCCGCCGTCCGCGATCGCGCGCCCGGCACAACGGTGCTCGAGGGCCTCCGCGACGCGTTCCTGGAATCCGCCGCTGGCGGGGAGACCCAGGAGATGCGGGACTTCATGCGCCTCGTGCACGAAACCCCGGTGCTCACCGGCTATTTCCGGCGCATGTGGCAGCGTCACGAAGGCGCGCTGGCACGAGCGATCGCCGAGGATCTGGGCCGCGATCTGGACGATGTCGCGGTCAGGGCCCTGGCGCACTTCGTCTTCGGCGCGATGGATGTCGCGCGGCGCAGTGAGACACCGGCCGCGGACTTCACCCGCATCTTCGAACTGCTCGAAACCGGCTGGGGTCCGATGGTCAGGAAGTGAACGCGGCGGCGTGATCGCGGGCCCAGGCCGCGTAGGTGCCGGGGGCGCGGCCGAGCACTCGCTCTACGTCATCGGTGACGATGGCGTTGCCGCCCGCGCGCACGAATGCCTGCCCGGCGGATGCGCCGTCCGCGAATTCCTCGGACATGCCCGAGCCGAGCATGAATTCGCGGGCTCGGTCCTGGTCGATATCGGCTACCTCGATCGGCCGGTTCAGCACGGCGGACAGTGCGGCGGCTTGATCGCGGGTGGTGAGCAGATCCGGGCCGGTGAGGGTGAGGATGCGGCCCGAATGGGTATCCGAGAGCAGGGTTTCCACGGCTACGGCGGCGACATCGCGCGGATCGATGACGCCCTGCGTACCGTCGCCGGTCAGATTCGGCACCGCCTGACCGGCCTGGATCATGGGTGACCAGCTGAGCGTATTGCTCGCGAAACTGCTGGGCCGCAGGATGGTCCACGCCACCCCGCTGTCCCGCACGGCCTGTTCACCGGCCAGATGCCAGGTGCCGACGCGGCCCAATTCCGGTTCGCCGGTGCCGATGGCCGACAGCTTCACGATCCGCCGGACCCCGGCTGCGCGCGCGGCGGTCACCAGCGCACGGTCCAGTTCGACGAACTCCGGGCCGAGCAATCCCACGATGAACGCGGCCTCGGCACCTTCGAAAGCCGCTGCCATGGAATCGGTGTCGGCGTAGTCCCCGCGCACCACCTCCACGCCTTCGGGCAGCTGTGCCGCCTCGGGGTCGCGGGTCACGGCCCGCACCTTCACTTCTCGCGCCGCCAGTTGCCGCACGACAGCACTGCCAATGGTTCCGGTCGCACCGGTGATAACGATCATGCTGCCAACAATGCCGCCGCCCCTACCTCGCGCTATAGGAAAAACCGGCACACTTCGGGGACTCCGCACGGCCTACAGTGGATCGGGTGACCGCTCTAGTGAACCCGGCCGTGGTGACCGCCGACGGCTTCGAGGACGCCCTGCCGCCCTCGGAGGCATTGCGCCCCTGGATCACCGAGATCGGCCGCATCGACCCCCGCACCGATCTGCCCCCGCGCTTCACCCATCTCCCGCACGCCGCGACCACGATCGTGCTGCGCGCTGAGCCCTCCGGTCGTCGCGACGCCCTGGTGATCGGTCCGCGCACCCGCGCCACCTACGCCGGTGCGAAAGAACCCGTGGGCTGCCTCCGGCTCCGATTGGCTCCCGGGGTCGCCCAGCCGCTATTGGGCGCTCCCGCAGCCGATCTCACCGATCGTGTCCTGCGGCTGGCCGATATGCCCGGCCCCGCGGCCGATCTCGCGGGAGCGCTCACCGAGATCGACCTGGATGAGGTGCTCACCTTTCTGGAATCCGCACTCCCGCGCGCACTTTCGGAGAGCTCGACCCGCCGCGAGCATCGCCGCCTGCTCGACTCCGCGGTCGCCGCCATCCACCGCTCCACCCCGATGCCGGAAGTGGCGACCACCCTCGCGGTCAGCGAACGCCAACTGCGCAACCTCTTCACCGTCGGTGTCGGCGTCTCACCCAAGCATTACGCCCGCATCACCCGAATCCGGCAGGTCCTGGCGGCGGCGGGAAACACTCCCTGGTCCGATATCGCCACCACCACGGGCTATTTCGACCAATCCCACCTGACATCCGACTTCCGCGCCCTGATGGGAGTCACGCCCGGCAAGTTCGTCAGGGGCGATCTGCCCGCCCCCACCGCATGCCAGCGGACCACGCGTCTGTGAGGGCCACCGCGCCGATCAATGGCCCAGTCGGGTGACCGCCGTGTACGGCCAGTCGCCGGGCGCGCGGGGATCGGGCTGCGGACCCTCGAGCGCGGCGCGGTGCAGCGGGGTGGTGAGGCGGCCGAATCGGTTGGCGCCCGCCGCTATCGGTTCGAGGTATTCGACTGTCCAGCCCTGGGTTTCGAAAAAGGCGATGCCGTCCGCGGGGAGGAATCGCATGGGGGACTGTTCGAGCAGCCCGACCTTGCGATCGGCCATCAGCTTGGCCACCCCGGGGGTGCTGAGTTCGAGGCACCAGCCCGCTACTTCGGGACGGGTGAAGGACTTGGACAGGGCTATGACATCGGATTCGGGCAGATACATGAGCAGCCCCTCGGTCACGATGAGGGCCCGCCCGATATCCGCGAGGGCGGAATCCAGGAAGACCGCCAGCGCGTCCGAATCGGTGAGATCGATTGCGGTGCGGCTCAATCGGCACGCGGGGGTCTCGGCGGCCAGCAGGGTGTTCTTCTCCGCGATCAGCCCCGGGAGATCGGCTTCGATCCAGCGCAATTCGGCGGGCAGGTCCATGCGGTAGGGGCGGGTGTCCAGGCCCGCACCGAGATTCAGCACGGCATCGCAGCCCTCGGCGACAGCGGTGGCGATCTGGTCGTCGATCAACCTGGTGCGGGTCACGAAGTACCAGTCGTCATCGAGTTTGCGCCCGGCCGCCGCGGCGATCTCACGGCCGCGCTCACCCGCGAGGCGATCGGCCAGCGGATCGCGGAACAGCGCGTCGGGCCGGGCCGATTCGGCGGCCCGGCGGGCAGCCACCCAGCGCGCGGTATCGGATACGTGGTTCACCAGTGGTTCGGCGGATGCCATCTGCCCGACTCCTTCGCCCGCCCGGCGGTCTGCGGGCGTCCCCAGTCAGTTCTAGAGGACACCGGCGGCCACCGCCAGCGGGGGATGTTTGCGATTGGATTGCCGAGGTAATAGATACGTCGATTGGCTTTCGATATTCATTCAGACCTCAACGACGAGGAGATTGGAATGACTTTCGAACTCTCGGCCGAATACTCCGCACAGCCCCTGCATATAGTGCTGGTCGCGCCACCCTACTTCGATATTCCACCCGCCGGCTACGGCGGCGTCGAGGCTATGGTGGCGACGCTCGCCGATTCGCTGGTCGATCGAGGACACCGGGTGACGCTGCTCGGCGCGGGTCGCGCCGGGACCAAGGCGCGGTTCATCCGGGTCTGGGACGAGGTGCTCACCGCGCGCCTCGGTGAAACATTTCCCGAAGTCGTGAATGCTATGAAAGTGTGCCGGATCATCGAGGAACTCCATGCCGAGGACCCGGTGGACATCGTGCATGACCACACCTTCGCGGGTCCGCTCAACGCGGCGGCCTATCGGCTGCTCGGCATCCCGACCGTGGTGACGGTGCACGGTCCGGTCGATGCGGATATGCGCGAGTACTACGAATCCTTCGACCGCAGTGCCCACCTGATCGCCATCAGTGATCGGCAGCGCGAATTGGCTCCGGGATTGCCCTGGATTGCCCGCGTGCACAATGCGATTCGGCCGGAGGAATGGCCGTTCCGGGCCGAGAAAATGGATTACGGGCTGTTCCTGGGCCGGTATTCGCCGTCGAAAGCGCCCGATCTCGCCCTCGCGGCCGCGCATGCCGCGGGTTTGCGGCTGATTCTGGCGGGTAAATGCAATGAACCGCCGGAGAAGGCGTACTTCGAACAGGCGATCAAACCGCTGCTCACCGCGTCCGATCAGGTTTTCGGCGAGGCCGACGCCATTGCCAAGCGGGAACTGCTGGCGGGCGCGCGCTGTCTGCTGTTTCCGATCCAGTGGGAGGAGCCGTTCGGCTTGGTGATGATCGAGGCGATGGTCTGCGGCACCCCGGTGATCGCCCTGCGCGGCGGTGCGGTCGCGGAGGTCATCGAACACGGTGTCACGGGCTTCATCTGTGAGGATCCCGCGGAATTGCCCGCGGCCATCGACCGGGCCGGGGAGATCGATCCGTACGCCTGTCGCGAGCGGGTGGAGCGGCTCTTCGCCGCCGATCACTTCGTGCGCGGTTACGAAGCGGCCTACCACGGCGCCATGGACGACGGAATGGATCGCACTCCCTCGCGAGTCGCGGACTACCGCAGCGTGATTCACACCGCGAAGGTCGCCGCCGAAACCGCCGCCCGGGCGGTGCCGGACGCCGTCGCCGGTGCGGTGCCGGATGCCGTCGCCATGGCCGTGCCCGATACCGCCGCAGTGAGCCGCCGATGAGCATTTTCAACGCCGGGCCTCCATCACCGGTAGACGGTCGCGGGATCGTCACCCTGGTGGAGGCCGGATCCTTCTGTCTCTCCGACCAATTGGGCGATATCCATCCGGGTACCGCCCAGGGGTTGTTCTACCGGGACGCCCGGCTGCTCTCCCGCTGGGAACTGCGGCTGGACAGCCATCCGCCGGAACACCTCGCGGTCATGATGGCGGAGGCGTTCCGGGCCCGCTTCGTGACCCGCAAACCGCCCAATCACGGTGTCGCCGACGCCACGGTGCTGGTGCTGCGCCGCCGCATGATCGGCGAGGGCATGCGCGAGACCATCACGGTGCACAATCTCGGCGACGAGGACACCGCCATGACCGTCACGCTCGCCGCGGACTCCGATTTCGCGGATCTGTTCGCGGTGAAGGACGGCCGAGTGCACAGCGGCGGTTGTGAACTCGCCGCGGACCAGGGCATGCTGCGGCTGACCGACCGCGCCAATTCCGGGCGCGGCCTCGTCATCACCGCCACCGAAGACCCTGTCGCACAACCGGGTTCGCTGAGCTGGCATATCGTCGTCCCGCGGCGCTCCACCTGGCAGACCGTGGTGCTGTGCCAGCCGATCGTCGGACATCATCCCGTCGTGGTGAATCTGGACGACGATTCGAATGACAACCCGTCCAACAAGATTCGGCAGTGGCGCGCCACCGCCACCAGCCTCACCGCCAGCGGTGCGGGCCTGAACGCCATCCTGCAGCGCACCGAGCGGGATCTCGGCGCACTGCGTATGGACGATCCCGACAACGGCACCGCGTACGTGGCCGCGGGCGCGCCCTGGTTCATGGCCCTGTTCGGCCGCGACAGCCTGCTCACCTCGTGGATGGCACTGGTGCTGGATTCGGCGCTGGCCTTGGGAACGCTCCGGCAGCTGGCGAAACTACAAGGCACACAGCACAATCCGCTCACCGAGGAGGAACCCGGCCGCATCATGCACGAAATGCGGCACGGTCCGGGCGGCGATGCGGTGCTCGGCGGCAGCGTCTATTACGGAACCGCCGACGCCACACCGCTTTTCGTCATGCTGCTGGCCGAATGCCTGCAATGGGGCGTGGACCGCTCGGCCATCGCCGAACTGCTGCCCGCCGCGGACGCCGCGCTGGCCTGGATCGACGAATACGGGGACAGCGACGGTGACGGATTCGTCGAATACCGCCGCAAAACCGATCGCGGACTGGCCAATCAAGGCTGGAAGGACAGCTGGGACGCCATCAGCTTCAACGACGGCCGCCTGGCCGATCCGCCGCTCGCGCTCTGCGAGGTGCAGGGCTACGTCTACGCCGCGCGCCTGGGCCGGGCCGATCTGGCCGACGCGTTCGGCGACACCGCCCTGGCCCAACGCCTGCGCGCCCAGGCACAGGACTTGAAACAGCGCTTCGATCAAGCCTTCTGGATGCCCGCGGAGAACCGTTACGCCCTCGCCCTGGACGGTACGAAACAACAGGTCGATACGGCCACCAGCAATGCGGGCCACTGCCTGTGGACCGGCATCGTCGAGGACGAGCGCGCCGAGGCGCTCATCGCGAGCCTCGGCGGCGCCGACTTGGACAGCGGATTCGGCTTGCGCACACTGTCTTCCACCGCCCGCCGCTACAACCCGATGGGCTATCACACCGGTTCGGTCTGGCCGCATGACACCGCGATCGTGGTCGCCGGACTGCTCCGCTACCGCCACATTCCGGGGGCGTTCGAACTGGCCGAGCGCCTGTCGGTGGGCCTGCTGGAGGCGATCGCGGAATTCGACGCCCGCCCGCCCGAACTTTTCTGCGGCTTCCCTCGCCCCGAATTCCATTCCCCCGTCCCGTACCCGACCTCCTGCTCACCGCAGGCCTGGTCCAGTGCCGCACCGCTGCTGCTGATGCGCTCATTCCTGGGTCTCACGCCGGATGTGCCCAATCGGACGCTCACCGTCGCGCCCAGACTCCCGGCGCGGGCGGGCTGCATTCGCCTCTCGGATCTGCGCCTGGGCGCCGCCGTGGTCACCATCGAGGCGCATGGCGAAACCATCACCGTGCGGGGCCTGCCGGACGACTGGCGACTCATTCAGGCATAGCGGCAGCAGCACAGCGAACCGCCAGCCGACTCGCGTTTTCCGGAGGGGGACAACGGAATACGGGAACCGGCTGGCGTATCTCGGACCGGCGCCTCGTATGACGGCCCGAAGAGGGAGCAGCGGCCGAACGGAAAACCGTTCGGCCGCTTGATATCAGCTCGCGTAGGCGCGCAGTCTGTCGGCGCGCTCACCCTTGCGGAGCTTGGACATGACCTCGCGTTCGATCTGACGGACGCGCTCGCGGGACAGCCCGAAGAGCTTGCCGATCTGATCGAGGGTGCGCGGCTGGCCGTCGTCCAGACCGTAGCGCAGCCGGATGACCTGCTGCTCACGCTCGTCGAGGGTGGCGAGCACCACTCGGACGTCGCGATGCAGCAGACCCGCGATCACCGCGGATTCGGCCGAGGTGGCCTCGGAATCCTCGATGAAATCGCCGAGCGGGGCCTCTTCGTCATTGCCGACCGGCATATCCAGCGATACCGGATCGCGGCTGTGGTCCAGCAGATCGGCGATCTTCTCCTGCGGGATACCCGATTCGCGGGCCAGTTCGGCATCGGTGGCCTCGCGCCCGAGCTGCTGATGCAGTTCACGCTTGATCCTGGCGAGCTTGTTGACCTGCTCCACCAGATGCACGGGCAGCCGGATGGTGCGACTCTGGTCGGCCATACCGCGGGTGATCGCCTGACGAATCCACCAGGTGGCGTACGTCGAGAACTTGAAGCCCTTGGTGTAGTCGAATTTCTCCATGGCGCGAATCAGACCCAGGTTGCCCTCCTGGATCAGGTCCAGCAGCGGCATACCGCGGCCGGTGTATCGCTTGGCCAGAGAAACCACGAGGCGCAGGTTGGCTTCGAGCAGGTGCTGGCGGGCGGACTGTCCTTCGCGAACCAGGATCGCGAGATCCTTCTTCTTGGCCGCGGACAATCGCTTACCGGTCTCCAGCAGGTGCTGAGCGTAGAGGCCCGCCTCGATGCGCTTCGCCAGCTCGACCTCGTCGGCGGCCGTGAGCAGCGCGGTCTTGCCAATGCCATTCAGGTACACGCGTACCAGGTCGGCTGCCGGGCTCTGGGCGTCGAGGTCCTGTTCGCTGATGCGCACGTCAGTGGTGGCGGGGCTTGTCATGACTTGCCTCCTGTCGGTGGTGTCTCGCTCCGTTCAACGGACCCGACATCAGGAAAGTTCCCAGCGATGGCGCTTATAAACCGTATCTGAGCTGCGGTTTCCGCTATCGACGGCTGAGAAGTTCCTGAGAAGGGCGTACAGTGCGGAACTTCGGAACCCGATCGGCGGCCATTGTTATCCGGGTGGTTGCCGCCGCCGGAACCCGAACTTCGGAGCGCGGCAATCGAATACGTGTGTACGGGCCTTGCCCTGCCGCTGGTCGTTCGAGTCTCTGTGTAACGATCCGCAGGTCGGAGGCATTCCAGAGGTACCCGCCGGTTGAGATCCAAACGTGAGATATCTCACGGAGATCAGATAAACGCCAGGTCACGGCGCGGAAACGAACCGGCCGCCGAGCGGAGTGCGTCGGCGGCCGGAAGTCGGACCCGGGGCTGAGGTGTCAGCGCGGATGGACAGGTGCGTCAGCGCGGATGGATCAGGCCGTGCCGGACCAAACCGACCACCACGCCCAGTACCGCGGACTCGAATTCGGGGGTGGCCGCGCCGCCGGTCTCGCTGAAGGCCAGCAGTTCCACCAATTCACTCAGCGGCAGCCCGTCCGGGCGCATACCGGCCAGCAGTGCGGCGGTGGTGTCATCCACCTCGTGCTGCCACAGCGGACCGTCGCCGCGGTGCAGGCGCGCCACCTGCTGCTCCCAGCCTTCGGCCCCGGGAAGGTAGACGCGTTCCAGCGCGCTCTTGGAATCGACTTCGAAACGGCTCGCCAGCACCAGGTCCGGATCGGTGGCCACCGCGCGCAGCCACGCCGAGCGCTCGAAATAGCGGCTGGCCTCATTGCCCAGCGGATCCTCGAAGGGATGGGTGAGGTCCTCGGCCAGGATTTCGGTGGGGCCTTCTATATCGCGCAAATAGACGACACCGAAGCCGATACCGTCGACCTTGGCGTCGGTGAACGCCTGCAACCAGCGCTCGGCCTGTTCCTGCGCCTGCGGTTCGCGCGGATCCAATCCGGCGTCGCGCAACCAGGTTCCGACGTACAGCGCGGGATCGGCGATATCGCGCTGCACGATCCACGCGTCCACCCCCTGATCGGGCAGCCAGCTCGATACCCGCGCACGCCAGTCCTCACCCTCCACGTGCACCCAGGAAGCCAGCAGCGCGGCCGTGCCGCCGGGGTTCAGCATGGCGGGCATACCGGAGATGACGAGTTCGCTCGCACCGTCCATGGCGAGGCCGCTATCCCTGTATGTGTGCTCGACGCGCGCCGGGCCGACCACGAACGGGGGATTGGCGACCACCTGATCGAAGCGGCGGCCCGCGACCGGCTCGTACCAGGAGCCCTGTCGCAGTTCGATATCCAGGCCGTTGAGCGCGGCGGTGGCCTCGGCCAGCCAGAGCGCGCGCTTGTTGAGATCGGTGCCGGTGACCTGCTTGCCGTACGACGCGGCGTGAATGGCCTGCACGCCGCAGCCGGTGCCGAGATCGAGCACGGTGCCGACCGGACGGGTCGGGGTGGCGCGCAACAGTGAGAGGGATGCCTGGCCGACGCCGAGCACGTGATCGGTGTCCAGGGTCCGGCGGCGCATGGAGTCGTCGAGGTCGGACAGCACCCAGCGGGTGCCGTCACCGAGATCGAGCGGGCGCAGATCCAGTGCGGGACGGATATCGCCGCCATCGCGTTCGAGCAGTCCGGCCGCGACCGCGCGGTCGATATCGACCGGGGCCAGCGCGGCGGCCACCTCGCGCTCGGGCATGGCGTCGCCGAGCAGCAGCAGGCGTACCAGCGTGCCGAGTTTCCCGGCCGCGCGGGCGGCGCGGCGCACGGGCACCGGTTCGGAGCGCCAGAGCGCGGCATGCGCCTCGTCGCCCAGGACTTCCAGGAGGGAGTCGGAGTCGTAGCGGACTCGGGTCAGCGCGGTGCGCAGATCGGGGGCTAGGTCGGCGAGCAGGGACGAGGCGGTCGTCTGATTCGTCGGCATGAGTGCGAACTCTGCCACCGCAATCTTCGGGCATCTCCGGGCGGTCCCGATTCGCGCGTCGCATCCACGGGTTCGCCGATTGTGCGCCAGCGCCGCGGCGCGTGAATTCCCGCTCACTTCAACATCATTGAACGATCTCACCTGCGGTTATTCCGACCGCTCGGACCGATATTCGTTGCTACTGTGACCTGGTTCACAAGGGAGGTATCGCGGATGACATCCGATATCGAGACCGGCGGACCCGAGCCGGACTGGCAGCAGATCTACGACAGCCCCGAATTCCAGCGACTACGCCGGCGCTTCCGGCTCTTCGTCTTCCCCATGGCCGCACTGTTCCTCGCCTGGTACGCGCTGTACGTACTGCTCGCGGACTACGCGCACGATTTCATGGCCACCGAGGTCGCCGGGAATATCAACCTCGGGCTGATTCTCGGCCTGCTGCAATTCCTCTCGACCTTCGTCATCACCGGCGTGTACGTGCGCTTTGCCGAGCGCAGGCTGGATCCGATCGCCGATGCGATCAGGGATGAAGTGGAAGGTCCGCGCGCATGACCGTATATATGGCGGCGGCCGTCGAGGGCAGCCGGCCGGGGCTGAACATCACCATCTTCGCGATCTTCGTGGTCATCACGCTGGGCATCGTGTTGTGGGCCAGCCGCGATACCCGAACGGCCACAGACTATTACGCGGCCGGGCGGGCGTTCTCCGGACCGCAGAACGGGATCGCCATCTCCGGCGACTATCTGTCCGCCGCCAGCTTCCTCGGTATCGCGGGGGCCATCGCGCTGTCCGGCTACGACGGCTTCCTCTATTCCATCGGATTCCTGGTGGCCTGGCTGGTAGCGCTGCTGCTGGTCGCCGAATTACTGCGCAACACAGGCAAATTCACGCTCGGCGATGTGCTGGCCTTCCGGATGCGACAGCGTCCGGTGCGGGCCGCGGCGGCCACCTCCACGCTCGCGGTGAGTCTGTTCTATCTGCTCGCGCAGATGGCGGGCGCGGGCGTGCTGGTATCGCTGCTGCTCGGCGTATCCGGCGGTGCGGGACAGAATCTCGTGATCGCGGTGGTCGGCGCGATCATGATCGTGTACGTGCTCGTTGGCGGTATGAAGGGCACCACCTGGGTGCAGATCGTCAAGGCGGCGTTGCTGATCGGGGCCGCCGGTGCCATGACGGTCTGGGTGCTCGCCAGGTACGGGATGAACCTGTCCAGCCTGCTGCAGGACGCGGTCGATCACGGCGGCAAGGTGGGGGAGAAGCTGCTCGAGCCGGGGGTGAAGTACGGCAAGAACGGGACGTCCAAACTCGACTTCCTTTCTCTCGCACTGGCTCTGGTGCTCGGCACGGCGGGTCTGCCGCATGTGCTGATGCGCTTCTATACGGTGCCGACGGCCAAGGACGCGCGGCGGTCGGTGGTCTGGGCCATCGGGCTGATCGGCGTCTTCTACCTGTTCACCCTGGTGCTCGGCTACGGTGCGGGCGCACTGGTCGGACCGGAGAAGATCGCCAAGGCGCCGGGTAAGGAGAATGCCGCCGCACCGCTGCTCGCGCTCGAACTCGGTGGTCCGGTGCTGCTGGGATTCGTTGCGGCCGTGGCCTTCGCGACGATCTTGGCGGTGGTCGCCGGGCTCACCATCACGGCCTCGGCCTCGTTCGCGCACGATGTGTACGCCAATGTCATCAAGCGCGGCAGTCCCGATGCCAAGGACAATGAGGTGACGGTCGCGCGCATCACCGCGGTGGTGATCGGTGCGCTGGCGATCGTGGGCGGCATTCTGGCGAAGAACCAGAATGTTGCCTTCCTGGTTGCCCTGGCGTTCGCGGTGGCGGCTTCGGCGAATCTGCCGACGCTGCTCTACTCGCTGTTCTGGCGGCGTTTCAATACCGCCGGGGCGCTGAGCAGCATCTACGGTGGGCTGGCGGTCACCATCGTGCTCATCGTGTTCTCCCCGGCGGTTTCCGGGACGCCCACGTCCATGATCAAAACCATGGACTTCCACTGGTTTCCGCTCGCGAACCCGGGGCTGGTGTCCATCCCGGTTTCGTTCGCTTTCGGCTGGCTGGGAACGGTGCTTTCCTCGGAACGCAATAATGCGAAGTATGCCGAGATGCAGGTGCGATCCCTGTCCGGCATAGGGGCGGAAAAGAAATAGTAATAAGAGATTAAAGAAATTGTCGCTACGGTGTCGCTGAAAACCGTTCCGGCATTGCAAGATCGAAAAATTCGAAGATCAAAAATACTGCTACGCAACGTGGTTGGGCTGTGTATGCTTCGGTCATGCACAGCCCCACTGCGAGGTGGGATGATGGCGAGGCGGTGTTCCAGGTGGACGTCAACAGGCTCCGAATGCGCCGTGCGACGATTATTGTCGTCGCACTCGGCGTACTGGTCCTTGCGGCGACCGGAGTGTTCGATCGATTGTTGCTCGGCGTATTCATAAGCGCCGGACTGGCTCTCGGTTGGATCAATGCGCAAGTGACGTGGATGTCCATTGTCCGCATCACCGATGCGGAAACTCCGAGCAAGCAGAAGCTCGCATTGTCCTCCGCCGCGCGCTTACTCATACTCACCGGCCTGTCCATTCTCATCGCGTTCTTCACGCGCCCCTACGGGGTCGGAATCTTCTTCGGGCTGGCCGTCTTTCAATTGATTCTGGTACTGCACACCGCATTGCCCGAAGTGAAAGGGCTCCGACAGCAGCCATGAGCCATCCCGTCGCCCAGCTGACCGCAAATATGATCCTGAGCGCCGATGAGGGCTCGGAGCCGAAGATCCACGTCGGTGATCACGCCGTCGCACACCTGTGGGGCCTGGAGTTCAATGTCGACACCATCGTGTCGACCACCGTGGCCGCGCTCATCGTGCTCGGACTCGCCTTCTATCTGCGCGTCAAGCTCACTTCCGGTGTCCCCAACGGTGTTCAGCTGTTCTTCGAGGCCGTCACCGTGCAGATGCGCAATCAGGTGGAGACCGCCATCGGCATGCGCGTCGCCCCCTTCGTGCTGCCGTTGGCGGTCACGCTGTTCACGTTCATCCTGCTGTCCAATTGGTTGTCGGTGCTGCCGGTGCAGTACGGCTCCGGGGAATTGATCGCCCCGCCGGCCTCGGATGTCAACTTCGTGTACGCGCTGGCGCTGTTCGTATTCGTGGCGTATCACGCCGCGGGTGTATCGCGGCGCGGGCCGGGCACACACGCCAAACAATTGCTCAAGGGCCACACCGGTTGGGGCCCCATGGTTTTCATCAATGTGATCGAGGAAATCGCCAAACCGCTTTCCCTGGCCCTGCGACTTTTCGGCAATATGTTCGCCGGTGGCGTCATGGTCGCGGTGATCACGCTGTTCCCGTTCTGGATCAGCTGGGGCCCGAATGCGATATGGAAGTTGTTCGACCTTTTCGTCGGCGCGATCCAGGCATTCATCTTCTCCCTGCTGACCGTCCTCTACTTCAGCCAGTCGATGTCGCTGGAGGATGAAAAGCACTGATCGGCACCGCTGTTCGGTGAGGATTTCCACAAAGGAAGTGAAAAATGGCAGACCCAGCAACCGCGAGTATCATCCAGGGCGCTCTTATCGGCGGCGGCATCATCCTGGCGGGCGGTGCGATCGGCGCTGGTATCGGTGACGGTCTCGCCGGCGCGGCATTGATCAATGGCGTCACCCGGCAGCCCGAGGCGGAAGGCCGCCTTCGCGGTAACTTCTTCCTGACCGTCGGTCTGGTGGAAGCGGCGTACTTCATCAACCTGGCGTTCATGGCGCTTTTCGTATTCGCGACTCCCGGTAAGTAGCGTAATCATGTCTCCGAGAACAGATGTGGAGGCCGCGGGGAACTTCCTGATTCCCAACGGCACCTTCTTCGTCGAGCTGGCGATCTTCCTGATCGTGCTCGGGGTCATCATGTTCTTCGTGGTCCCGCCGATCCGAAAGGTGCTGGCGGAACGGGAGGCTCGGGTCGAAGAGACGGCAGCGACCGCGAAATCGGCGACCGAACTGTTCGCCGAGGCCGAGGCCAGATACCAGACCGCACTGGAACAGGCTCGGTCCGAAGCGGCCGAGATCCGGAACCAGGCGCGTGCCGAAGGCCGGGCAATACTCGAAGAACTCCGTGGCGACGCCAAGAACGAGGTCGATCACATCGTCGCCGAATCCTCGGCACATTTGCGTGCCGAGGCCGATCAGGTCGCCGCCGAACTCCGCGAGGACGTCGAACCGCTGGCCCAGAATCTCGCCGATCGCATGCTCGGCGTGAAGGATAGACCCCGGACCAGCGCCGGTCAGCAGAGAGGCAGGGGGACGCCCTGATGCACACGAACGGCGTACTCGCCGAGGCGATTTACGACATCTCCTTCGATTGGCCGGTGTTCTTCAGCCAGCTCTTCGGGTTCGTCGTCATCGTATGGATCTTCGTGAAATACATCTTGCCACCATTGAAGAAGATAATGACCAAGGCGCAGGACACCGTCCGGCGTCAGCTGGAGGAGAGCGCGGACGCGGCCGATCGGCTGACCGACGCGAAATCCGCCTACGACAGCGCCATCGCCGAAGCCAAGGCCGAACTCGAGCGCATGCGGGCCGACGCCCGCATCGATGCCGATCGCATCATCGCGCAAATGCGGGAGGCGGCGGCCGAGGAAGTCGAACGGGTCCGCAAACAGGGCCGCGATCAGATCCTGCAGTACCGCAGGCAGTTGATGCGCGATCTGGAGGCCGATCTTTCGGCCGCCATGCTGGCTCTCACCGAAGAGAAGGTGCGCGAGCAGATCGGCACCCCGCAGGCCAGGTCCGAGAGCGTGGAGCGTTTCCTCGCCGATCTCGAGGCCCTGGCCAACTCGACCCCGGCCGTGCGGCAGCAGCCGCAGACCGGGTTGAATTGATCAGAAATCGTGTGACATAGACACGGTTAGTCCGGATCCCGGCCGGTCAGGCAGTAGTGCTGACCGGCCGGATCGGTCATTACCAGCCATTCCCGGCCCCACCGCACGCGCCGCGCGCCGAGTTCTTCATGCCAGGTCGCGGTCTTGCCGATATCGTCGCAGGCCAGATCCAGATGCGCGCCGGTCGGGCGGTCTTCGTCCAGGCGTTGCAGCAGCAGTTTCACCGGAAGCGTGAAATCCGTTGTGAGCCTGGAGTATTCGGGCAGTGTGCCGGGCGTCCAGCGCCAGCCGGTGAGCTCGGTCCAGAAGCGGACCTCCTCGGCGTGATCGGCGCGGCCGATATCCAGGCAGACCTGATCCAGTCGGCTGCGATCACCCTCCGGACCGGTGACCACGGGTGAGATGTCACCCTCGTTGCCCGCCGGAGTCAGGCAGAAGATCATTCCGTGCGGCGACTTCAGCACGGTGTAGTCCGGATGTTCGAGAACCGTTGTGGCCCCGAGCTTTTCCGCTCGCACCGCCTCCGCCCGGACATCCTCGACGTCCAGATCCAGATGGATGCGCGGGCCTTCGGGCACGGCCTGCATCTTCACCGAGGGTGCGCCGGAATCCGGTAGCAGCGTGCGGAATTCGGAGTTCTCGCCGCGTTTGGCCGAGAGCGTGCTGCCGGTGATGGTGCGCCAGAACTCCGCGCTCTCGTCGAATCGTGCCGCGGGAGTGTCGATGAACGCCCAGACCCATCGAATCGTCATACCGTCTCCAAACTCTCGCGCTGCCAGTCTTTGCGGAACGTCTTGCGGTAGGTCAGCGGTGGCACCCCGAGTTCGGCGCGCATGTGATGCCGCAGGGAGGCCGCGGTGCCCATACCCGCGGATCGGGCCACCTCGTCGATCGCCAGATCGGTGGTCTCCAGCAGTTGGCGGGCGTGGCGCAGGCGCTGCTGCAATACCCATGCGCCGGGGGCCATTCCGGTTTCGGCCTTGAATCGGCGGGTGAAGGTGCGCACGCTCATGCACGCGTGCGCGGCCAGGGTGTTCAGGTCCAGTTCTCGATGCAAGTGATGCAGCGCCCACAGCCGGGTCGGCGCGGTGCCGTCATTTCCCGGTTCGGGGACGTGCTGTTCGATGAACTGTGATTGCCCGCCCTCGCGCCACGGCGGGACCACGCAGTAGCGGGCGGCGTTATTGGCCACCGCGCTGCCGTGATCGGTGCGGATCAGATGCAGGCACAGATCGATGCCCGCGGCCAAACCCGCTGAGGACCAGATGTTTTCGTCCTGTACGAAGAGCAGGTTCTCATCGAGCCGGACCGCCGGATACAGCGAGCGGAACATATCGGCGAAATTCCAGTGCGTGGTCGCGCGCCTGCCGTCCAGCAGGCCCGCCGCGGCCAGGACGAAAGCGCCGGTGCAGATGGAGACGATGCGGGCGTCCGGGCGAATCGCGCGCAGCGCCTCGGCCAGTTCCGGCGGCAGCATGCCCTGGGTGCGCGGTTCCGCGACTCTGGTGCCGGGCACGATCACCGTATCGGCGCGGGCGAGCAGTTCCGGGCCGAACTTCGGGATCACCAGGAAGCCGTTGGTGCTGGAAATCGGCTGTCCCGCTTGCAATCCGCAGATCTGCACGTCGTAGAGCGGGCGGCCCGATTCGTCCTTGGCCTCGCCGAGCACCAGCGGCGGAATCGTCATATCGAATCCGATCAGCGGTTCCAGCGCCAGTACGGCCACCAGATGCGGTGTGCCCATCACCGGCCTCCTCTCCCTCAACAATGGCCGGATATTGACGCATTGTGTCATTCAGGCCACTCGTTCGCCAGCCCGGAATCCGTCACGCTCGAGCGGTGACCGAACTGCGCTCCGATTCCGATGTCGAATCACCCCGAAGCTCCGCACCCCTGCGCTCCGGCCGCCTGCATCCGGCCTGGATCGTCGCGGCGGTCGGCTTCGTCGCGCTGGTGGGCGCGGCTGCCTTCCGGTCGGTGCCCGGCGTGCTCATGGAACCGCTACATGAGGAATTCGGCTGGTCGCACGGCACCATCGGGGCGGCCGTCTCGGTGAATGTGCTGCTGTACGGCCTGATTTCACCCTTCGCGGCGGCGCTGATGGATCGCTTCGGGATTCGGCGGGTGGTGGCGGGTGCGCTGCTGCTCATCGCCACCGGGGCGGGGCTCACCGTATTCATGACCCAGCCCTGGCAGCTGATGGCCACCTGGGGGCTGCTGGTCGGCGTCGGTGTGGGGTCCATGTCTATGCCGTTCGTGGCCACCATCACCGGGCGCTGGTTCGTGCGGCAGCGCGGGCTGGTGACAGGCGTGCTGACGGCGGCGGGCGCGGCCGGGCAGCTGGTGTTCCTGCCGCTGATCGCACGGCTCGCGGGCGATTACGGTTGGCGCACACCGTCTCTCGTGGTGGCGGGGACCGCGCTGGTGGTGGTGCCGCTGGTGCTGCTGTTCATTCGCGACTATCCCAGCGATATCGGCCGCACCGCGTACGGGGCCGAACCCGGCAGCATGGTCGGCGTGCGTACCCAGGCTCCGGGTGGGGCGGGGCGGGCGCTCACGGTGCTCTTCTCGGTGGCCCGCAAGCCCGTATTCTGGCTGCTGGCAGGTGGTTTCGCGATCTGCGGCGCGTCCACCAACGGTCTCATCGGCACCCATTTCGTGAGTGCCGCCCATGATCACGGCATGCCCGCCACCACCGCGGCCGGATTGCTCGCGCTGGTCGGTGTTTTCGATGTGGCCGGAACCATCGCCTCGGGCTGGTTCACCGATCGCGTGGATTCGCGGTATCTGCTGGTCGGCTACTACTCGCTGCGCGGACTGTCGCTGCTGGTGCTGCCGCTGCTGTTCGGGCCGGATGTGCAGCCGAGCATGTGGGCGTTCATCATCTTCTACGGCCTGGACTGGATCGCCACCGTGCCGCCGACGGTCGCGCTGTGCCGTCAGCATTTCGGCGACGACGGCCCGGTCGCTTTCGGCTGGGTTTTCGCCTCACATCAGATCGGCGCGGCCATCGCGGCCTTCGGCGCGGGCGTGATCCGCGATGTGCAGGGCAGCTACACCATGGCCTGGTTCATCGCGGGCGGATTGTGCGGGCTGGCCGCGCTCATGTCCGCGAGCATTCGCCGCAGGAAGCCCGAGGATGTCTCAGCTGTCGATGGCATTGTGCGGGCGTGAATCGAGCGCCTTCTGATTACGCCGTCCGTCCCAGCGGCTGGGTTCGTCCTTGCTGCGGGGCGGGCGGTCGTTCGCGCCAAGCACCGCGATCCACGGCAGCGGAATCGACACCCCGATGATCAGCAGCGAGATCACCCAGTTGTGCCAGATGCCGTACGCGATCGCCGCGCCCACCAGGCACGGAATCCGGAAAGCCATGATCATCACATAGCGCCGCACCCGATCGCGATGCTGCTGCTCGAGTGACGTCGCCGCCTCGGTGATCAGCGTCGGATGGTCCTTCTCGCCCCGGAAGAACCCCGCCGGTTTGCGCTCCGGCATGGGAATCGAACCGGCGGGAAGGAATTCGACCTCCGGGCGATCATCGCCGCCGGAGACCTCGGCCCCTGATTCGCCATCACGCTGCATACCTCGAGTCTTGCACTCCCGCCTGTCGAATGCACATGCCGGTTGCCGCCCGCCGGTGACCTGGCATCATGGACGGGTGAGCACAGACACCCTGGTACGTCCGGAAACGACCACCGACGAGTCGACCGACAACGACACCCCCAAGGTCTTCCACTACGTGAAGAAGAACAAAATCGCCGAAAGCGCCGTCATGGGCACCTTCGTGCAGGCCCTGTGTGGCGAGGTGTTCCCGGTCACCCGCTCCGCCAAGCCGGGCTCCCCGGTCTGCGAGGAGTGCAAGCGCGTCTACGAAATGATGAAAAAGTGATGCGCTAGGACCAGGCATTTCGCCCGCTCGGTGGGCGTTTTGTGCCTCTGAAGTGCCACTTTGAGTGCCACTTTCAGCCGGTCCGAAAGCGGTCCGCTGGGGTCGAGTCCTTCCTCATCGGTGGGTGGATGACGAAGGAATGACTGTTTCTGCTGGTCAGCGGTCTGTGGACTGCTGACGTGGGCCCCAAAGTGCCATTTTGTGTTCATTCGAACGGATTCGGTGGTTCCGGGACGGGCAGAGTTGTCGACGAGGTAGTGGCAACTCATGAGGTCTGCTCATACGACCGTCTGACAGGCTGGTTTTGAGTGGGCTCGCAGGGAAAGGTCTTTTCGGAGCGCTCGCGCTGAGCTCATCCGCCAGAAGTGGATCGAGGCAGGTGTCGACAATGACGTCACCATCGAACACGAGTTGTAGCTGTCGGATGGGACCTCGGCAGCTAGAGGAAGCCGGATCGATTTTCTCATCCATCACGACGACGGGCACCGGGTCGGCGTGGAGGTCAAGGCCGCAGGCTTGTGGTCCTTTGAGGCCGTACAGGAACAGCTGGTGCGATACGCCGAGACCCGGCAGGTCGATTCGATGCTGCTGTTAACCTCCGACGCCGACATGAGCGAGATCGACTGGCCCCGAGACCTTAAGGTGCCGCTGTTCATCGTCTTGCTCACCGGTCGCCGCGGGCTGCTTTGAACACAGTCTGAGGTGTCGCCCCTGCACCCCGAACAAGCTCGCGACCCGGTTTCCTGCTATCCCTCGCTGCCGCCCCACAAGATCGCAGTCAACGCTGAAACCTGCCGCCCGGCCGCTGACCGAATTCGCCAAAGCTGCATTCCACGCCGGTCCTCAGCGGTTCTCATACGACGACCTGGCAAAGGTCTGGATGACGGTCAGAGCAGCATGCCGCCGCGCCGGCTTGCGTGACCAGATCGCGGGAAGCACGACACCGACCAAGACCACCATCACAAGCAATGCGACCGGCCAAGTGATCACCCCAAGGTTCGGTCCGAGGGTGCAGCCCGCTACTGCGATGGCGGCCACTGACCGGCCGGGAAGCTGCGTCACGGAATCGAGTGAGCGAGAAAGCAGTGGATGTGACATGGATGCCATCCTGAGGGACCGGAGTGGGTGTCCGGTACGTTGTTCGGACACTCCCGGACGGCGCCGGAATGATCAGGGCTCGACTGTCGTGCCTTCGAATTACACTGACTCGGTGTCGGATTCGATGGCAGAGTTCGTCAACCACCTTCGTGGCTTCCGAATTGATTGCGGTGGCCCGTCGTTGCGCGAGATCTCCAGGGCGGCGCGGCAGCGGAAAGACGTGCTACCGGTATCGACCCTCAGTGACAACCTGAAGTCAACGGCCCGTCCACGCTGGCCCTTCGTCGAAGCATTTCTCCACGCTTGTCGTGAAGCCGCCGGTGGGCAGCTCACCGATGCTGAGCTCCGGCGCTGGAGAAGAGAGTGGCACCTGGCCTACGGTGAGCGGATCGGACCACCTGATTCGTCGCGCGCCGCCATCACGCTGACCGCTGATTCAAGGACTTCTGTTGGGCCCGAACCGTTTTTGGTGATGTGTCGAGACTACGTCTCCCGGTTGCAGTTTCGGCTGTCGAGCGTGGATCTGGAAGTCCTGGCCCCGGCCGCAGAGCGTGGCGACCATCCGAGAATGCGGATGGAATCGGTGTTCGTTTCGCCTTCGCTTTGCTTGACCGGTCCACAGCTGGAGCTTCCTCTGGCGTTGCGTCGTGCATTAGTCGAGACCGGCCAAATGCCGCCCGAGGATGCGCCTAGCTTCGTCGATAGACATCATCTTCGTGCCGCTCAACGCAGCCATCACGAGCGCAGACCACGTAACGGCATCGAGCTGCTGGCCGCGCGTCGGCGAGTTGTCATACTCGGGAGTCCTGGCGCTGGGAAGTCGGCTCTCGCACGCTACATACTGCTCGCGATCGCGTCCCGATTCGGCAACCCACCCGCATCTGCCCCGGACATGGCACAAGGACCCGAGACAGTTGTTCTGCCACCACCGATCGCCCAATACTCCGTCATCCCGGCCGCCGACCTGCCAGCGGCCTCCAAAGGTAGATCCAAGACTCACCAATCTTCGGATGGACGCCCTGAAGCCGCCACCGCAACTCGGCGTCCGGCGTTGTCTGGCGAGTGCGAACTGGATCGAATAGTCGAGGCGTGGCCCCGTATCCGGTCGGCGGTGGCCATATACGCCCCAGGGACGCACGCGCTGATGGCCGCAGGACAACCCGATGCCGTGTCTGGGGACGTGCTTGAGCTCAGCCACCAACGCGCCGCGCTTGCTATGAGGCTGGCCCAATCGAGCCACACTCACGCCCTGGAGACCGTGATCGAGCGCATTCTTGGCCATCGCTACGCCGTCCGCTGGCTGTTACCTGAGGATGCCGTCATCGATGATCTGGACGTCGACGACGGTGAAGTCGAGGCGAGGGCCCGCCGCTGGGCGCGTCCGCCCGCGACGCTGGGAGACTTGGTCGGCTGGTTGCCGATATGGATCGAGCTGCGCGCTCTGGCCTCAGTTATATCGCGATACGAGTCTGTCCTGGACTATCTCGACTGCCAGTACCGGAGTGAAGGATTCGGGTTCGTCAAAGCAGACCTGGAGCAGTATCTGCTCACCGATGGTCGTGCGGTTGTCGTCTTCGATGGTCTCGACGAAATCTTTGACACCGAGACACGGCACTGGGCGACCCGACAGATCGAAGGCTTCGCGCACCGATACCCAAGCACACGCATCATCGTCACCTCGAGAATTCTTGGGTACCGGCAAAAACACTTGGCCGACGCGGGGTTCGACCACTTCACCGTCCAGGACCTCACACACGACCAGATCGAAAAGTTCGCCAGGACATGGGCGGCGTCGGTATTCCCACAGGATATTGTGGCTGCCACCGCGATGGCTCAGCGGCTGCTGCGGGCCATCGATCGATCACCGACAACGGCCGAACTTGCTGCAAATCCGATGCTTCTGACCATCCTGGCGTCGGTGTCTCGTCATCAAGAACTGCCGCACGACCGCGCATCGGTTCTCCAGCACGCAGTGACGGTCCTGGTCGACCAGTGGGATACCAGCAAGCTGCTGCCAGACTCCGACATCGAACATAGCTCTGGCCTGACCTTCAATGACAAGCTGCAGCTACTACAACTAGCCGCGCGCCAAATGCACCGCCGCGGCGACCGCGACTCAGGTAACCACTGCACTGCACAAACGTTGGTCGACGCGTTCTGCACTTACCTGCGGGCCGCACTGCAACTGCCAGCGGACCGCGCAGTCCTGCTGGCACGCGCAATGCTGACGCGCTTCCGCGTGCGTAGCTCCCTGCTTGCGCACCTCGGGGGCGAGATCTACGGGTTCATCCACCGAGCATTCCTCGACTACCTCACTGCGGTCGACCTGCATCACCGCTGGATCGACAACGAGCTGACCGACCAGCAGGTCATCAGCCTGTTCCACGACACCGCCGATGACCCGGCCTGGAGCGAGACGCTGTCGCTGCTGGCGACCATGGTCCCCACCGCACTGGCTGCCCTGTTGGCCGCGGACCTGATCAATCACGGAAAGGAGGCACTCACCTATCAGTGCTCCCAAAGCGACAACCCCGATGACTACTTCTGGGAAGAATTCATCCCTACTCCCCACACCCTTCAAGCCCTGACCATCCTCGCGCACCTGCCGAGCCAGTCCCACAACTCCTCGCTCGAACCGCATCGCGCAGCCCTGACCGATGGTGTCATTCGACTGCTGCGCGAAGCAGACCGCGCAGAATCATGGGGAATGCTGGACACGCCTTCGTTTCTCGACACCCTCGCACGCAACACCACGTGGATGGATCGCCCCCGGTATCACCGCTGGTACGAATACTGGTCGCCCGGTGCCGGTCCTTCCCGCGTCAGCGAGGAAGTCTTTCCGGACGACCGCGCGACCAGCTGGCAACTGGCTGCTCGGCTCTATCTCGATCAATGCCACGACCATCAGGTGCTGAACTCACTGACCGATGGCGGAGATCCGATGGTGGCCAGTCTTGCACTGCAACAACTGATCTCGGAATTCGACGAACGGCCCGACACTCAAGAGGGTCTGCTTCGCCACGCCACTGAGCATCCTGTTGCGGAGATCCGTGCGATGGCCGTAAGAGCCCTCGCCGGTTCGCACCTGCATCCTCCCGACATGATCGAGTTGATGCATCGGTACAGCCTCGATTCGAGCGCGCATGTCCGCTTCACAGCGTTCGACGTTCTCGCCGAGAATTGGCAGCACGATAGCGCGACACTCCCGTGCCTGCTGGCTTCGCTGGCTAACGACAGTGACGACGACCTACGGGACGAATTGGCTCGACTGGTGGTCGAACGATGGCCAGAGGACGGTTCGGTATGGCAGGCATTATGTGAACGAGTACTCCACGACACCAGCAGCACAGTCCGCTTGACCGCCATCGAAGCATTGGTCAACTGGATGCCTGAGAACGAACTGCCAGAACCGATCGTAGAGCGCGCCTACGGTGACGAGGATGAAATCAGCGCTGTGGCTGGGCCTGCCTACCAAGTCATGACAGCACGTCGAGTGCTGCGCGACGCTGGAATCAGCATTAACGGAACCGCTGCTACCGTGGCGGGTGTCCACGCTCGAGAAGCGTGGGCACTCGCGCGCGAATCGACGCCCACCGAGACTCTCGAATTCGCTGGAGATGCAGGGGATCTCGATGGGCGCTTTGTCGCCGCTTGCGCCCGGATGGTCGCTGAATATTTCGGAGACGCCATGCCGACCACCGCCTATCTCGCGATACCTGAACAACGCGTGTGGCAGTGTGCGACCTTCGATGGCACACCCGATTATGCGCAGCTGCTAGGCCCCGCGCATCATCGGCGCGGTCTCACGAGACCGATCACGAAATTTGCCATGATCTCAACTGATGGCGCTGCACTGATTTGCGCGAACGTCGACGATCAAAGGGCATATGTCGTCCTGGCCGTCCGCGATGAGAGTCAAGCCGCGAGAGCAGCTGTCATGACCGACGACCTCCGCAGTGCAAGCTTCGATGGCAGTTGAGATCTCGGCGCGTGTTTCCAGGGGCGATGAACAGAGGCAATCGACTTCGCGCTGAAACTCCCAGCAAGGGAGCCGGTTTGGCTTGCAATCACCGCGAGGTGGCGGGTCCCGATGTGTTCGCAAGTCAAGGGCATGTCGCTCACGACAGCCACTGACCTGGGAAACCCGGTGGTGCACACCAATATTCATCGATACTGTCGATCTCTGATGAGGTCGGTCGATAGCGGGCTTCGATTCGGATGAGCCTGCCGGGAGAGGATCCAGGTGCACACAGGTTTAGACGATGCCGCGTTCTTGCCGCAACGAGAACGGCAGATCGCCCGCGGGCATACCGAGCAGTTGTCTCGCTGGATCCACAGTTGGCAAGAGGGAGTGGTTCCCGCCCCGGTCAAAAGCCCTGACCCACAGCCGTTCCTGGCTGTGGCCGACCGCTCGGCCAATTTGTGTGAGCGCTTGCTGACTGTCTTGTCACCGGAGGCGGCGGTCGCGGCCTGGTGGTGGGCGAACAGCGAAGCCCGGATCCGACTGGCGCATCACACTCTGCTGAACCGATTTTTGTGGGTGCTGGCCGTGGGTGCTTCGGGCGACAGCCACGATCCCGCTGTGCTGGAGCGGTACTTCGTTCATGCCGGCCGTTGGTGGGCGGCCGCGAACATTGCTGACGATTACCGTGCACTCACAGAAGGCATGTCTGCGGCCGTCCAGAGTGCACCAGGACGAGAGTTTCTGTCCCGAACGAGTTCGCAGGTCATCCGATACAACTGGGTATCCCGGATGATCTGCACGGAGATCGGGCGACAGATCGAGGCCGATGATCACTACCGTGCAGTGTTGCCTGAATTCACCGCAGCCACAATCGACCGATCCATGGAGATCGCACTACAGTACGGGGCACTGCCCGATGGCAGCGATTTGCAGATCACCCCCTGGACGGACTCGGCATCTGACTTCATTGCCGACAATCTGGCAAGAAGGTCCGGTGAGTTCGCGAAGAAGCGTTTCGTTGACATGGCCTTGTCGCCAGAACTCGAAACCCGGCCTTGGATAGCCTTTGCAGATGGTGTCGCACCCATTGCTCTCGGAACGATCAGGCTCGGCATGGAGCGCGCGCTACTCAAAGCAGTCGACGACAAGCTCCTAAATCACCGCAATAAGGGATCGCATCGACTCGACAAGGGTGAGTTGTACGAACGCGTCAGCCAAGAATGCCTACGGCAGTCGTTCCACCACTTGGTCGGTCCACAGCCTCCACGTCCAATGACAATTGCAATCCCGGGCGAGAACACACCCGACATCGACTGTGCGCTCATCAATCACGGTGTCCAGATCATAGGCGAGGTCAAAGCAATGGAGGTGCCCGAAAACACGAGAAGCGTCGACAGAGCATTCGCGCAGCAGATTTCGAAAATCGTTGACCAGCTTCGTAAACGGCTTGCTGCCTTGGAGAAGGGCACCCCGCTGGTGGATTTTGCTGGCGGCGTACATCGCGGCGGTGTCGATACTGTCGCACTGGGAGTCGTGCTGCATAACTACAGCGGTTCACTGTCATACCCCGAAATGCTGCAGTTGCTTCCTACTGCGGTCGTGGACAAGCGGATCGCCGTGGCCGACTTGCACGCATGGATCATCATCCTGACAACGATGTCTTCGTTCGAGGAACTCCGTGATTATCTCGAATTCCGTTACCGCCTTCTCGATCTCGGCGTCATTTCCAGCGAGGAGTGCGATATGGCTGTCGCTTTCCATAACCTGCAGCACGGCGAAGACGTCATCGACTACTTCCGTAGCAGGCTTCTGGAACATCCGGACCTTGAGGCGTCCTTCTATCTGCAGGGGATGTGGATCTCGGCTGAAAATGCGGTACAGCAGGCACGACCCACCAATCCGGGAGTGTGGAAGAGAGAGTTCTACGATGCAGCGCAAGCGGTCCCGCTGTTGTAGGCCAGACGACGGCTGTCGCCATGCCAGTTTCAGCAAATCGTTTGGGGTGCTGGATGATACTGAAGTTGTGTGATCGAGGTGCGATCAACCGGTTAGGCCAGATTGATGATCTCGTCGAGCGCGGCGCGCGCGGTGCCGAGAAACTCCTTCTGTTGATCCAAGTATGCCCAGCCAGCTGTTTCGGCTCCTGCGGCGGAGCGAGTCTGACCGGTGGAGGTCTGTGCGTATTCTCGTACTTCGTTGATGACCGTGGCGAGAGCATCGATCAATCGTTGTGCCGCTTGGGCGACCTCGGCGGGGCCTTCGAGCATAACCTTGTATGAGGTGTGCTCGGCATGCTTGAAGTGCTGGCGTATCTCGGCCAGGCGAGTCTGGTTTGTGGGTATCGGTTCTGACCGTGGCGAGGAGCATGCCGATAGCCAGCAACAGAAGCCGAGTGGCCGTTCGGAGCTTCCGGTAGCGAAATAGGTGCAGGTGGGAGTGGCGCCAGAGCTCGTCCAAGGCTCCGCGGAGCTGCTGCTCGGGGGCGATTGGTCAACCACTGTCGCTCGGAACTGTTCGAAGGTTGGCCACTCCCGGCTGATGCTGGACAGGCTGTAGAGGGTCGAAGCAGCGGTGCGCGGTGGACTGAAGCGCCGTTCGGAACTGCTCAGCATCACCAGGGCCTGGGTTGCGAAGACGACGGAGCTCCCGACTAGGACGAGCGCACACAACGCTGGCCCGAATGCCCAAATGCTCAGCGGCTTAGCGCCTTTCAGTGAATGGGCAAGCGCTGTTCCGGCGACGACAAGCGTGTTTGCGCTCAAAACCGCACCGGCACGTGTCGAGACCGCCGCTCGGGCAGTCCCTTCGACGTTGTCGCGCTTTGTGATGGAGATGTAGTCGGCATGGGCAGGGTGATCGGGGACAACGCGTTGTACGCCACCATCGTGGATGTCGTTGTGACCGAGCGGAATCTCATGCGAGAGAGTTGAACTCAAGCTCGACCCGGCGGTCCGGACTCCTCGATCTTGACATCCGATATCTGCAGCTCGAACACCCCTTTTCAGGGATCAACTCAGGTTTCGGAACCAAGTTGCCCCGGCACATGTGGACGTAGCTGGAAGCCGATGTGTGGACTATGGATTTCTTCATCGGTCCAGGGCGCCTCCCGGTGGCACACTGTCCCGGTGTCGGTCACTGCCCATTATCGGAAGTCTCCGAAGTGGTTGCGTCGCTTGGCTGCGGGGCGCCCAGGATCGTCCGGAAAGTGCTGACTCGTTCATCGGGGTGTCCTTGCCGCCCGTTGGCTGGCAGACGTCTTGTGATGCGCAGCTCTCGCCGGAGTGATGGCCACTGCGCGACGATGTCGGTGTAACCGGCGTTGCTGAGTTGGACTTGCCATGTTTCGGTGCAGATTGCGTCGCTGCGGGGCTGATGGGTGAGCTCTCCCTGCACAAGCAGGACCGACCTCGCCCGCCACTGTCCATCGGTGCCGTTCCAGGTGAAGAGCTTCTGATCGTCGTGTCCCCACCCGAGTCGCGCGCCCACGGCCGGATGTAAGGCTAGCCATGTCATATGTACTGCGTCGCTGAAGGTCTCGTATCCATGCACGACGAACTCCTCGTCGGTCCATTCGAGATCAGGTAATAACGGGTACCGCTGAGCGCCGTCGTAGCTCTTTTCCCATGGATGCAGTGTGGGTAGGAGCAGAGGGCCGTCCGAGGAGCCGTGATGAGCGTGCAGAAAGCGGTTCTCCTCGGGCAGACTCCAGTCCAGGATCCGCCAGCGGCCATATTCGGCGAGTACGTACGGTGTGCTGTCGTTGTAGGCGTCCGTGTATCGCGCCAATGCCTGCTTGGTCTCCGAACACCAGTCTCGGAAGTCGTATGTCGGCGCTGTGTCGGGCCACCAGGGTGGCGGCACCGTGCCCGGAATAGGGGTCGGTTCGATTCCTGCTAGTCGCTCGTCGACCAGCCCGAGGCGATACGTTCGTGGGAACGGGATGCTGTCGAGCAGCCCGGCGTCGGCTAGGTCGGCCAGAACGGTACCCAGTGCACGCCGGCCCGCCATGTAGGCCCAGGGCCGGTAGCCGAGTAGCTGTCTGCGCTTGTTCAGCAGGTCTGCTTGTCCCTGATGGCCGTGGGCGATCCATCGATCGCCGCCGGAATCCGTGAGGCGCGACGCGTGGTGCATCACCGCCGAAGCCGACAGCGACGACAGGTCGGCTAGCAGCTTCAACGGTTCGTCGAAGGGAGCGAGTAGCTGCTGCGGATCATGCGGGTCGAGGTGTGGGACGCCGCGACGATCCAACTCAGGCAGTGTTCGCGACGGCAAAGTCGGGAGAACCAATTCATAGCCAACCGGCAGCGTCCGTGGCTCGGGGTCGGGGGTGACAATTTCGTAAAGGTTGCCGACTCGGGCAGCGAGTTCGCGGCAGATACCGTCGGCACCGACTGCGGTCGTGCGCAACGCCGCGATCAACGTCACCGACAACTCTGTTACGCGCTCGTCCGGTGGTGTGGTGATCAGTACCAGGAGGGCAGCTTCACATCTCCACCCGCCGTTGTCGATCGCCTCAGCCAGGATCTGCTGGATGCTGTCTGGGTGGCGGCTGTGGAGCAGTTGTAGTGCTCGTCGGGCGCCGAAGTCGAGAGGGCGAATCGGATGACCGAGATGTTGTGTCACCCACTGCGCGAGTACGGCAACCGGATTGGTTGTGGTGGCTGAAGTGGGGTTCGGGATGGAATCCGCCGGATCAGACCCCGTCGCGATGATCTCGTCGAGATGGGTCTCGATCTGGGGCCATGCCGCGGCGATCGTGTCCGCGCCTGCGATCACGGTAATGATGCGACGGATATCGTCGGGAGACAGATTTCCTGCCAGCGAACCGGTAGCCAGTGAGTTGGCGAAATCGTGTCGGGCCAGTCGCACTAGTTCCGGGTGGCGGTCGGAGAGTGCAGCGCCGAGCAGGGTCAGGCGGGATCCTCCATCGCCATGGCGGAGCCATCCGGAGCCTCGGGTGCGGCTCAGTTCATCGGTAAGAGCGGCAGTTGCGGTCGCGACTTCACCTGATCGCGCCGCGAGTGCGATCAGGCCGCCGAGCGCCGGCCCGCTCAGGCCCACACGTGTGGCGCTCTCGATGAGCGCTCGGGCCATCGGCTGCGGCACCGGCCCTATCGACGCCAGCCGTTGAACCGTCTCGTCCCAGCCTCCCAGTGGAGCATCTGCAATCGAGGCAGCGTTGCGCAGTCGCGCGAGAAGCGCCGCTATCGTGTCGATACGGGTGTTATCCGCGAAAGCGATTTGCGGTGAAGACGGGCTGCGAGTGCTGTGTGAGGTGGGCGCAGGCTGGTGCTCCGGCATAGGTAACGGACAGGTCGCCTGGGCGTTCCGCAACGTTGTCAGTGCCGATCCGTCGGGCGCATCGCGTAGCCGTACAGCCTTCTCGATTCGCGAAGGAGGTTCGAGCGCAATCGGATACAACAGATGAGCGGCCACAGTGACGGCGTCGGTGATGGGAATGTCCGGATGTCCACACGCGGCCAGTACGATGGACTGGATCATGGCAGTCTCGCTGAAAACGCCTGCGTTGCAAAGCCATTCGGCCATGGTGCAGCCCAGTGCTGGGTTGTGTGCGAACACGAGCTCAGTGAGCTGTTCAGCGGCGCTCCATGCTTGGTTTGTCGCGACGGGAGCCGCTGCCGCGAGACGCGCAGCATATCGGCGTGCGGCGGTATCGAAGTGGGTCGGCGACAGTTGTCCCGCTGCGTTCGCTGCCGCCAGCCAGTCGATCCATTCGATAAGTTGCTGGTCGTGGTCGCTGGCACCGATGCTCATCGACGCACGCACCCCAAGTTGCACACAGCGGCGCGCAGCGTCCGGTTTCCGGGCGGCGGCCCAGGCTCGGGCCTGGCTGAGATAGCGGTTCGCTCGGCCATACGGCTCGTCGTGCAAGGTGTCAATATCAGCGTCGAGTTGCTCGAGCCTCTCCAGTGCCCAAAGACGAGCCAGCGGGTGGGCGTTCACTGCGGCAGTGATGATTGTTTGTCGTTGTTCTGGTGGCCAGTATCGGCTGCGGTGAGGATCGGTCCATGCGGTGTCGAATTGTTCGAGAAGCCGCATTAACCCGTCACCGCCGCCAGCCTTCACGGCCAGATCGATGATCCGGACATGCAGGTCGTGGGCGATGCTCGACAACCCTCCCCACGTCATCGAACTGTCGCTGTGGCTCGACGGTATTTCACGGAGTCGGATGATGGTTCGCGCGAGTGCCGCGACGGGTGGGGGCTCATTCAGCCCGAGCTCGGCTGTGAGTTGTTGGCCTTCGAGTTCAGCGAGCGTTCGGAGAGCTTGTCGCAGCCGCTCCCGGTAGGCATCGCTGGACATCGAATTCTCCGATACCGCCAGGGCCTCTAGCGCCGGGTCTCGTTTCACTTGGCGGAGGCGGTGGAAGGTAATCCACGTAGCGAACGGTGCTAGGCCCTCGCGCCTGTCGGTGCCGGAGGGCCAGGCCGGTGTGGTGCCCGGCGGAACGAGTTGGTCGATTTCGGTCCGCTCGGTGAAGCCGTGGCGGGCGAGGAGTTCGGCACTGGCAACGCGGATACTCAGTGCGACTGCGTGATTGGAGGTGCCGTCGGCGAGGTCTTCGTCCTCTTCCTCTTCCTCTTCGGCGTCGGATTCGGTGTTGATGGCGATAATCTCAAGGACCAGTTCCAGTACTCGTGCGGGCATTTGATCGTCCGATGCTGCTCGGGCGCGCGCCAATCGAGCGCGGGCGCGCCAGGACGGTCCGGCTTCGGCGTCGATCAGACCCGTGAGGCGGTCGAGTTCGCTGTCGTCGCGGTTTTCGATGACGCGGTCGAAGCAGACTGTGTGAACAACATTGCGGTGAAAGGCATGGTCGATCTGCGGGTCATCCTGCTCGGGCGGAATGTCGTCCCGCGCGGATGTGTCCGCATCAAGTGATGGAACGGTGCGCGCCGGTGGCAAGTGGTAGTCGAGTTCGGCCAGAACGGCGTCGGTACCGGACAGCAACCAGGTCACCCTGGCCCAGTCTGAGAACACCGTGTCCGATCGATGTGAGCTGTCGAGCAGACCTGGCAGGCCTCCGCAGGCGTGGACGATCTGCCGGGCGGCGTCGAAGTCGCCTGCTGTGGCGAATTCGACCGCGAGGTGCATCGCGTCATTAGGCTCGACGCGCAGGCTTTTTGCGCGAACGACGTGCTCCAGGGCAATCCGGCGGTCGCACAGCACCAGCGTCTGCGCGAGATTCGCTGTTTCGAGTACGTACTCGCGTCCCCATAGCTCGTTGAGAAATATCAACACTGAGACGAGCGTCGGCGAGTCATCGACGGTGGCGGCGGAACGCACGGCGAGCAGGGCGTGGTCGCGAACCGTCTCTAGCGGACGCAGGTTCAACAGCGACTGCAGCAGCCTCACTGGTGACGCGAGCGCCAGTACATGGTCGTGCTGGTTTGCTAGGTAGCGGTGTGCGATCTCTTCTTCGCCGTACAAGCGCCACTCGTCGTTCGCGTGAGCGCAGATCTCGGCGAGCTGCCGATTGAAATGCTGATCGATGTTCTGGTCGAACCGGTCACCGACACGTGCGGTCTCCTCGACCAGAAACCGCCGGAAGCTGTTGTGGATGAATTGCAGGTCATCGCCAGCTCTCCGGAAGAATGCGGCAGTCTGCTCGGCGAACGACGACACGATATATGGATCTGCCCAGGTCGCCAGCCACGCCAGATTCACCGGCACGCGCAGCCGCGCGACCATACCCAGCAGATTGCAGACCTGCGGGTCGGACGCGACGGCCCGAAAATAGCCGCGATAGCGGGCTTCTATGTCCCGGCCGTAACCCGCGGCTTCGACGAGCAACCTCGACGCGGATTCGCGGCGGGCCTGCAGGTCGACCATTCGCTCCTGCAATGCTGTCAGTTCCTGCAGCAGGTAGGTCAGCGCCAGCGGGTGTCCCTCGCCCGCTTCCGCTGCCTTCTGGATTTGGCCCTGGTACATCCAGGAACCGACTCCGCTGAGTTCGACAACCCGCTCGGACTCCTGTGAGGACAGCGGCGGGAGGACTACTGTGCGGTTGTGCTGTTGCAATACCGCGCGCACCTCAGCACCCAAGATCGCGACGCTCTGCGTGCCCAGCACGACGAAAACCCCAGCAGGCAGAGCGGTGGGCGCCGGGAGTTCCTCGATGAAGGACCGTGTCGGATTCTGTTCTCGGGGTACGTGATCGATCCCGTCGATGATCACGATGGTCCGCTCTCCCCGTTCGGACCAGTGGCGTCCGGCTTGATCGAGTTGGTCGAGCATGACGGCCCGGCGACTGCGCAAGTCGTTACCGATCCCGCGGCGCGGCAATCCGTTTGCCTCCAATGCCAGCGAAACGTCATGCAGGTAGCTTTCGGCCTCCCCACGGCTGCTCAGTGGATTCGGGGAGTCGGGTACGAAGGCGTAATAGTGAACGACTCGGCCGGATAGTTTCAGGCTGGCCAGAAGGGTTGATTTGCCCGATCCCGCGGGTCCGATCAACGCGAGGTAGCCACCGTCGAGTTCGTTGAGTCGCTGCTCCAGGGCCGTCCGGGCCGCGTTGTTGGCGGTGTAGACCTCCGGGATCGGGAACTGGTGTGGGTGCCGGTACGCAAGCCGGTCCGTCCACCCGAGCCTGGCCAGCAGATCCTCCCTGCTCAACTGCTCTGGACGTACGGGGTCGCGGACGATCTTCTGCAGCGTTGCCGAGAGGTGCTCTACGTCGCCGTCCGCACAGTCCTGGTCGGGCAGGAGCAGCGGATCGGTCGTCTGGATACCGAACCTCAATTCCAGTGCCTGGATGAAACCGATGAACTCTTCGTCGGTTAGTGGCGCCAGCTCCCGCAGTGCCTCCCAGACCGAAGCCCAGTTTGCGACCGCCGGCAGCACCGCGAGGTCACTCCATCGTGTGCATCCCGTGTCGATGGCCTCCCGCGCAGGGGTGAAGGAGTGGATCACGAAGCGCGCCAAACTTCGAGGTTTCGGTGCGCCAGCCCGATCAAGCGGTGATCCAGCAGGCGCCGGACCGTCCGAAGCGATGTTGTTACTGCACAGATAGATTGTGAGTGGATCCGAGGACGCCGCTCGAAGTCTCCGCCATGCGAGAGCCAGTTGCGTGAACAGCCCTGGCTTCGCGGGCAGGTCGCCTTTCGCCTTTTTGCCGACCGTGAGATCACTCCAGGAGAACGTCCCAGGTACCTGGGACCATTTAACCTGCAGTGCATGGCGACGGCCCGCAGATTTGAACTGGAAGTCGTCGGCGATACCGGCATGCAGGTCGGCGACCCGAATCCATTCCAGGGTAGCGAGTTTCGCTATTACGATGCGCGCCGCCAGCTCGAACTGGCCGCCGAAGCCGACCAGCGCAGACACTTCGCCCTTGCTCGGTTCCACGACGCCCTCTCACTCACCGTTGCCGAGGAGAGAATCATCTCAGAGTGCAGGTCGCGAGCGCTAATAAGGTCGGAAGATCGTCCAGGACGGCAGAGAGGAACTGGTAGAGCGCCTTGAAGAAAGCACGCTGCTGCTTCTTCAACTCCGGCGTCGGTTCGGCATCCGCAGGCAACCCGACCATCAACTTCGGCACCGCATACACCATGGTGGTGAGATCGGACAGCGCCCAGTTCTCGCCCATCCGATCCACGAGCAGCGCGACACCGTCACGAGTGGAGGCATCGAGCGCACTCCACGCATCGGCATTGAAGTACGTTCGAACGATGGTCCGCTCGCCCTCGGGCAAGGACTCGGTGTAGCGGATCGCGTTGCCTAAGCGAGGCTCCAGCTCGGCCAGCAGCGCGTCGTCTGTTTCGGGCAGGTCTTGATCGGTGCCTTCCGCGGTGAGTTGTTCGCGGAGCAGTCGTGCGATCTGAGCAGTGTTCCCGGCAGTGATATCGACCAGGGCGGACAACAGTCGGAACGATACCGGTCGAGCAGACTGCTCGACCGCACCAACATGAGTTCGTACGCACAACTCGTGCAGAGGCGTCTCCACCGGAGACGCCTCTCCCACAGCAACTTTCGCGCCGTAGCGATCCCATTCGTCGTAGAGCCGGACGATGGCAGAAGGGGACAAGTCAATGGTGAATCCGTTTGAGGGAAGGCGGCGAGGGTACAGCCACCGCGCCATCGGCGGTTCGAGAATCTCCAGGATCGTGTCGGGCGTCGCCGCGCCCCCGCGCTGCTCGACAGCTTGCCGCCGCCCCCAGCGGGCCGAACGAACGAATACACCGCCGTCGACGGGGCTTCCGCGTCATAAAGCGCCCGAATGATGACTCGGCCGGACGCGAACGAGCTGGTCGGAGCGTGGTGGTCTTCACCCGCGGGCTCGAACTGAACGCCTTCGAACGCCCAGCGCATCGGCCGGTCGACCTTCCAGACCAGCTTGCCGGAAGGGTGAGTGCCGTCAGCGAGGCTGTGGCCACCGCTGTGCCCGCACCGGCACATGTACGTGATGGTGGTGCCGTCCCATCCGGTTACGTTCGTCGAATCTTTGCCGCACACTTCGCAATACGGCTTGTACGGGTAGTAGGCGGCACGTCGCTCCTCGACCGGAGTTTCGTGGCGGCCTTAGGTTTGGAATGTCTCCAGAATGTCGAAGATCTCGCCGCGCCGATCCAGCGCCACACGAACCTGCGAGTTGTAGGTCCCGGCCGGGTACGCGGCGGACTGCCGCACTTCTCACATGCGGACACCCAGGCGTTCCAACGCATCGGTGAACCGCGTCATGTGCCGCACCGCGTACGACTCGAACTCCCCAGCCGGATCAGGAACCGCAGCCAGGGGCTTGCCGACATGCTCGGCCCACTGCTGCGGTACACCGGCCGGCACCTTCCGGTACCGGTCATAGTCGTCCCACGAGTGGTGATGAATCGCGTCGAGACCGCGGGCAAGGAACTCCTCAGCGACCAGGTGCGCAGTCATGGCCTCGCGCAGGTTGCCGAGGTGGATGTCGCCGGAGGGGCTGATACCGGACGTGCACACCAGCTTGCTCGCGCCGGTCTGTTTCGCGTGCTCGATCACGGCATCGGCAGTACGGGCAATCCACGACGCCTCAATGGCAGCATTACAGGTGTCTGAGGTACCGGGGCTGGACAGCACCGCTACACGCTACCAGAGGTGACCAGCCGATTTTCCGAGCCGCCCATGCTCGCCAAGACACGCGGTGACTGGCCGGTGGAGGATGGGGTCAATTGCTTCGACGATGCCGTAGCCGCAGTGAGCAGCTCCCGCGCCAGACACAGGGCGATGGCCTGCTTCTCGTACTCGGTCCACGATTTGGTCTGAGGTCCCCTGATTCTTTGGATCCACAGACATCTGCCGGATTTGACCGAGATTGACCCCCTCGTTGGTCATGCGCCGAGGATAGCGGTCGGCTACGACAACCAAAGCTCAGCTAGGGGCCGGTTTCGAAGCGGCTCATGTGCTGCATTGCTGCTTCGACCTCTTCTTCGAAGTAAGGCAAACGGACCCGTATGGATGTGAATGATGTTGCGCCCCTTCGGCGATAACCCCGGCTTGTGTCGCTCTGCATCGTCGGACGTTGAGTTTAGAGTCATGCCTGTGACCGATTCCAACCATGTCGAGCGTCTCGGTGTGTATTCAGTCGGCTGTCAGATCACCGAGCTGGGCTGGGTATTTCGTGAACAGTCCGAATCCGACTTCGGAGTGGACGCGCACGTTGAGATCGTCGTGGACGGGATGCCGACCGGCCAGCTGATCGCCCTGCAGATCAAATCGGGACCGACCTACTTCAAGGAATCCTCGGCCGGAGGTGGGTGGGTGGTACGAGGCAAGAAGCAGCATCTGTCGTATTGGCTCGACCACCAGCTGCCAGTGCTGCTCGTTCTCTACAACCCCGAAACCGGAACCTCATACTGGACCCACATCGATCCAACAGGTCGAGAGGTCGACCACCGGTTCACTCCCAACGGGTTCAAAATCGTTGTGCGGGAGGCGCAGCGGCTCGATGAAGGCTCGAAAACCCTCATTTCGAGAATTGCTGAGCAGTGGATTCCGCGCCGAAACAACGAGTGGTCCAGCTTGCAACGCAGGTTGATGCGGGAGTTGTCGACTGGTGTCTCGATCGCTCCGTCTGAGCAGATCTGGAAGGGATTCACTGAAAGGGTGGCAGGTCGCTCCCCACTATCGGCTCGTCAACTGCGGCAGTCTGTACTGGTCTACAACCTGCCGATCGTAGGGGAATCGTGGACACCAAAGGCTGCTGCCACCTCCGTACCGGCGCAAGTCTCACTCGACGAACTACGAGGGCGTTGGTCAATTCGGCGGGACACTACGGTGTTCGTTTGCGAGAACCCAGTCGTGATCGACAGCGCAGCCAGCAAGCTGGGCTCGGATTGCTTGCCGCTTGTGTGCCTTCACGGATATCCGAACTTGGCTGCGGAGTACCTGCTGCTCGCGCTGGGCATTAGTCAGGCCAGGATTCGGGTCCATACGGACCACGATTTGTTCGGTGCTCGGATCGCCCAGACTCTGTTCCATAAGCTGATCGACTACGAGCCGTGGTGCCCTAAGCCATCGGCCGAGTTTGCCGGAGAAGGCGTTCCTGCCGCTCGCGGCACGACGGAAGAAGAATGCCTGCCGTACATCCTGAATGACCTGCGCCGCTAGTACACCGGCGGGTGGGCCGGGGCGACCCCTATTCCTGCGCGCTATATGGGCCAGGCGGCCCCAAACGGCGACGATCCCTAACGCTGGTCATTGTCGGCACATTCGGCACAGAACAGCCAGGCCGAAGAAGTCGTCCCCGCCAACTTCCGCTGAAGACGGCAGGGGCGCTCCCGAACCCCACAACCCATGGACAGCGAAATCGCTGGTCACCACCCCGGGATTTGGCATCAATTTGGCATCACGACAGGGCGGCACCTATAGGTCAGGGCGGGACCATGCGGACACCATGGACGATTGATATTCCGCTGACCTGCACGAACAGGACGCGACGGTACGCGGTAGCGTATCTGGGATGGTTTCCCCTTGGCTCATAACCCAGCGGTCGCAGGTCGCCTGCCACCTTGGCTGCCGGTCGGAGCGACGGCGTACCTGCGGACGGTCGACAGGGCGGAACCGGTGGGATGCGATGGGAATTTGAGTGCCATTTTGAGTGCCATTTTGCGGCCGAAACGGTGGGAATCCATGGGTTTCGGCCGGAACGAACGGGATGTGTTGGGATGGCGAAATGCCAGGTCAGGATAGGCAGAACCCCCAAGATCGCCAGGTCAGCGCGTGATCTTGGGGGATCTACGAGATGATGAAGAAGGACTAACCGTCCTTTCGAAGTCCGTATAGACGGCGAACGGTCAGCCGCGCCGAGCGGGCGCGGGGGTGCGCCGACGGCGCTGAATCGGCGGGGGCCGCGGCGAAGGCGCTCTCGCCCGCCGTGGCTATCACCGTCGCATGATCCTCGATGATCCATTGTCCGCATACGCAACGCAGGTAGCGGACGGTTCCGTGTGCGGACACGAGGGTGGGGGCGGGCCAGGAGCAGGTGGGGCAGGTGGCGGGCATGTCTCCACCCTGATGTAATGGTTCAGTGCATTTCAACCCTTACGGTGGGGTGGCGGCGGAGATCGCGGCTCGGCTGGTGAACGCGGGGGCGGACGAGGATCTCGAGGGGTTGCTCGTTGACGCCGGGTATCGGCCGGTGGGGGCGATCGACGCGCGGCAGGAAGCCGAATTGCGGCGTTGGATAAAGGAACTCGACGGGGTGTTCACAGCGCCCACGGTCGAGTTGCTCAATGGGCTGCTTGCCGAGACCACTCATCGGCCGTATATCTCGACCCATGACGGGCGGGCTCCGCATATGCACTATTCGCAGGAGACCGCGCCGATCGATGAACGTGTGAAGGCTTACACCGCGTTCGGGTTGGCGACGCTGTTCTGTGAGGATCCGGCTCGGATCGGGCGGTGTGATCGTGCGGGGTGCGAGATCGTCTTCATCGATACCTCGCGGAATGGCAAGCGGCGATTCTGTTCCACCCGCTGTTCGACGCGCGTGCATGTGGCGGCGCATCGCCGCCGGGGCGGGGACGGGCAGTGATCGCGGGGGTGCTGCGGGAGACCGCGGCCGATGAGCGGCGCGTGGCGCTGACACCCGATGACGTGCGGCGGCTGCGTGCGGCGGGGCTGGGGGTGGTGGTGGAGGCCGCGGCCGGAGCCGGTGCGGGATTCGATGATCGCGCCTACGAACGTGCCGGAGCACGGTTGGTGGCGGATCCCGCGATGGTCTTCGAGTCGGCGGATTTGATCGCGTGGGTGAAACCGCCTGTCTATCAGCTGGATTCGATGCCGTTGCGATACGGGCAGGTGCTGATCGGATTTCAGGATCCGATCGTGCGGGCCGAACGGATCGCGTGGTTGCGAGAGCGCGGGGTGGAATCGGTGGCGTTCGAGCAGGTGCCCGCCGATAGCGGGTCCGATACCGACGCGCTGTCCGCGATGAGCCGGATCGCCGGGGTCATCGCCTATGCGGAGGGGCGCGGGCTGCTGGCCGGGGAACCGCGCGACCAGCCGCTGCGAACGCTGGTGCTGGGGTGCGGGCACGCGGGCCTGGCGGCACTCGGCGCGGCGGCACGGCATGGCGATGAGGTGATCGCCGTGGGACATCGCGCACCGCAAAGGGATAGCGCGATGGCGCACGGTGCGGCGCGATTCCTGCGCGATTCCGAGATATCCGCGCTGCTCGAACAGGAGCGGATCGATCTGGTGATCTGCGCGGCCGTGCGCCGGGGAGAGCGTGCGCCGGTAGTGCTCGGCGCTCGCGAACTCGCCGCATTGCCGTCCGGGGCGGTCGTGGTCGACCTCGCCGGCAAGGCGGGCGGGAACTGCGTCGCCACGGTGCTGCACACCACGGTCACGCTGCCCGGCGGTGTCATCGTCACCCACCGCTCGAACTATCCGGCGCGCGAACCCGTCGCCGCGAGTCACGCCTACAGCGCCGCGGTCGCCGCAATGTTGCTGTCCCGCACCCATTGATGCCGAACGCGCATAGGATTCACCGCAGGCGCGTGTCAACGGGAGCGAAGGGATCGGCCATGAAGGGCAGCTACGGCGGGGCGCTCGGGGCGGCTGTGCTCGCGGCGGTGGTGATCGCCGCACCGCGGGCGAGCGCGGATCCGCCGATCGTCGAGCTCGGTTTCCACAATGGCTACTGTTCGACGACCGAGGTCTCGGTCCCCGCGAATACGCCGTTCTTCGTCGATATCGACACCGGATTCCAGTTCACCGATCAGTCCGAGTTCCGGATTCCCTCGCTGAAGATCCGGGTGATTCTGCCGAGCGCCTATTTCAGCCCGCGTGCCCGGGTCGCGGTGGACGCGCAGCCCGCGGGTGCGATCCCGTTCGAGCTCATGACACCGTGGGTGTCGGGGAGTGCGGGGCACGGTTGCTGGGGGACGATTCGGGTCTGGTGACGCGCGGAGTCCGGTAGCGAAGCGGGGCCGGTGTTTTCGTCGTTGGCAACCAGGGCTCGATTCGGACATCATGGGCGCGTAGTCAGTGGATTCGCGCACACGATGGGGAGCGATGGCAGCGGTATCGGAAACAAGTGACGGGGTCGGCGATCGCCGGATCGAGGCGGAGGGTGAGATCGCGATCGCGGTACTCGCCCTCGACAGCGGGGATCTCTCGCACGCCGCAGACCATATCGGGGGGCGTTGCAGCTCGAACCCATGCTGCCCGAGGCGCATGAGCTGCTGGCCCGGCTCGTGGTGGCGGCCGGTGGCGTCGAGGCCGCGCTGACGCTGTATCCGACCGATCGCCCCAGCCTGGGTGCGATGGGTGCGCGGGCGCATGTGCTGGCCGCCGACGCGCAGTGGGATTCCGCGATATCGCTGCTCACCCAGGTTGTCGCATTCGATCCGAGCCTGCCGTGGGCGCAGGCGGCGTGGCTGGAGCAGCCGGATATCGTGCCGGCGTTGAGCGCCGACACTCTCCTCTACGCGATCCTCGCGCTCAATCGGCAACTGCCGGAACCGGTTTCCCCCGAGATTCGGGAGACGATCGCACCGCTGTACGAACTGCTGTGCGCCGCGGTCGAACAGTATGACGAGGATTCCCGGCTGCTGGCGATGGGATCCTCGCTGGCGCGCCGCTTCACCGCGTTCGAGCTCGCGGAATCCCTTGCGGTGCGGGCACATCGGATCAGCGCGGATCAGATCACGAGCGTGATGCTCGGGCAGGTGTACCGCCGTACCGGCCGGGCCGACGCGGCGATCGAGGTGTGGGCCGATCAGCTGCGGCGCGATCCGTCCGATGAATACCTGCACACCGATCTCGCGGAGCTCTACGCCGAAACCGGCCGGCCCGAACTCGGTCTGCCCTGGCTCGAAGCCGTCGTGGCGATGTCGCCCGAGCATGAGAAGGGCGCGCCCGCGCTGCTCGGCCTGCGCTATCGAATGGAGGGGGACATCGGGCATCTGGTGGCGCTCGCCGATCATCTGCGCGCACATCCGGATCACCACTACGCCGATGAACTGCTCACCCAATTCTGTGGCGACGCTTCATGGCTCGGCTATATCGAGGGCGCGGGCGAGTCCCTGGTGAACATGCTGCGGCAGGTGATCGAACAGGTGCCCGAGGGTCGTGCGGAGCTGGAGCTGCAATGCACGGTCTCGATGATCGAGCCGCCGAGCGCCGTGCTGACCCTGCGCCGAGCGCTACCGCGCGTCGAGATCACGGTCTCCGAGGTCGGTGACCCGGACCCGCGACTGCGATCCGCCGACTGGAATCCGAGCGGTCTGGCGGTCTGGCACTATCCCGACAATGCCATGACCGCCGTTCCCATCGTCGCGCCGCCTTCCCCTGAGTCCGCCGAAAAGATCAGTCGCACAACACAATTGCGCTGGCCGCATCTGCCCGCCGCCTACGACTTCGCCGTCGCGCTGGCCGGTCTGCCGCTCCCGGATCTGCTGGGCGCGCTGGTGCATCCGCCCGAGCCGGATCCCGACCCCTTCTACGAACAGCACCCGGCCCTGTGGATCCGGGCCGTGCAGATGTGGGCGTGTCTGGGTATCGCACACCACCGAGCCGATGAACCCTGGCAGGAATCCACCCGCCGCACGGTGCTTTTCGATCTGCTGCACGGTGTCGAGGACTGGGTTTGCGAGGCCGCCGCGATCGCGCTGATAGCGGTCGCCTGGACCGATCCCGGCACCAGGGCCGATATCGGCTACGCGGTCTGCCGCCGTTTCATCACCCTGGCCGAGGCGTCGCGCTCCCGCCCGGTGACCATCCTCGATTCGTTCTGCCGACTTGTCCTGGCCTGCCCGTGGGTGGACGCGAGCATCCTCGAGCTGGCCCGGGACATCCTGGAGGCCGAAACGCAGGACTGAGCGCGCCGTAAATCCGATGCGGTAGCTCTGTGATTGCGCTTACCCGCCAACCGGGCCTGTCGCCGGTATTGTCGGAATTGACGGAGGTTACTTCCGGTCGCGCCGGGAGTCCCGCCGACATGGTCCGCGGTATCGCCGATGGAGAGGTGAGATACGTTGCCTGCCAGCATGATCGATCGTCCGGTGGTTGCGGGAGTGGATTCCTCGGAGTCCGCGGGGCATGCGGTGCGGTGGGCGGCGATCGACGCCGCGCTGCACGGGGCGGAGCTGCATCTGGTATTCGCTGTACCGCCGTTCGTGGAGACGCCCCTGGACGACAGTCCGGTGCGGCTCTGGCATGACGAGTATCGGCAGACCGCGGAACAGACGCTCGCGGATGCCGCGCGGGCGGCCGTGCAGTTCGCCGCACCGTACGGTGACATCGAGACCCGGACCTTCCTGGTCGACGCGCCGCCCATCCCGACCCTGAACGCGCTGGCCGCGACCGCCCGCTACGTGGTGGTCGGCTCGCGCGGGCTGGGCGCCTACCATCGCAGCCTGCTCGGTTCGGTGAGTATGGCGGTGACGCGGCATGCGCTCGGCCCCGTGGTCGTGGTGCCCGGCGAACCCGCGCCGGACTCCACGCTGCCGGTGGTGGTCGGCGTGGACGGATCGCCGTACAGCACCCGCGCGATCGAAGTCGCCTTCGACGAGGCGTCCCGGCGCGGTGTCGGACTGGTCGCGGTGCATGTCTGGGATCGACTGGGGCAGAGCGGATCCGGCTCCCAGGAGCGCGCCGAAAAGGTGCTCGCCGACAGTCTGGCGCACAGCCGCGCGGAATTCCCGGGTGTGAGCGTGCGCAGCGTGGTCGCGGAGGATCGGCCGGTGCGCGCCCTGCTGGCGGAAAGCGAAGCGGCGCAACTGGTTGTGGTCGGCAGTCACGGTGTCGGGGGCTTCCAAGGTATGACGCTGGGCTCCACCGGTGAGGCGCTGCTGCCCGTGGTGGCCTGCCCGATCGCCATTGTGCGACTGCGGAACTGAACCCGAACGGTTATCGATAGAACAGGAGTGGATCGAATGAGCCTGTCCCGGAACGAGAATCCCCACCTGCTGGCGTCCGCGCCGGTCGTGGTCGGTGTGGACGGCACGCCCGAAGCCAGTCATGCGGTCGTCTGGGCGGCGCACACCGCATCGGCTCGGGAGCGGGAACTGCGCATCGTGCACGGCACCAATCTGGAGATGACGCGCGCGCTGCTCGGCTCCTATTCCGTGGTCAATCAGGATGTGGTGCTGCCCATTTCGCAGCACGGCGAGGAACTGGTGGCCGCCGCGCGGCAGGTCGCGGAGAAGATCGATCCGGATCTGCGCATCAGCACCGAGGTCTCACCCGAACATCCGGCGCGACTGCTCATCGAACATTCGGCCACCGCGCATATGGTGGTGATCGGCGGTCCGGAACCCAGGCGCGGACTCAATCGCCTGGGCTCGATCCTGCTGTCGGTATCGAGTCACAGCCGCGGCGCGGTGGTCACCGTGCGCAGCCCCGCCGCCGACGCGCCCCCGCCATCCAGCGGTCCGGTCGTGGTCGGGGTGGACGGCAGCCCGGTCAGCGAGGCCGCGATCGAGGTGGCCTTCCGGGAGGCGGCCCTGCGCGGTGCGCCGCTGGTGGCGGTGCGCGCCTGGAGCGATCTCTACCTGAGTCAGTTCTCCGGGATCATCGACACCTCCATCGAGGCCGATCAGATCGCCGAGGCCGAGCGTTCACTGCTGGTGGAGCGGCTGGCCGGGTATCGCGAGAACTATCCGGAGGTGGAGGTCACCCGCGATATCCACCTCGCCGATCCGTGCGATCATCTGCTCACCTGGTCGGACACCGCGCAGCTGCTGGTGGTCGGCAGCCGCGGCCGCGGCGGATTCACCGGGATGCTGCTCGGCTCCACCAGCAACGCGCTGGTGCAGCAGGCGAACTGCCCGGTCATGGTGGTGCACCCGGAATAGCTCGGCGATTCACGCCAGGGCGAGGAAGAGTTTCTCGAGTTCGGCCTCGCTGAGGGGTTCGCGGCCCTCGGCCCCGGTGAGGCATTCCCGCAGGCCGCTCGCGACGATTTTGAATCCGGCGCGGTCCAGGGCGCGGGAGACCGCGGCCAGCTGGGTGACGACATCCTTGCAATCGCGGCCCTGTTCGATCATCGAGATGACGCCGGTGAGCTGGCCCTGCGCACGGCGCAGTCGATTGAGCACCGCGGTGATGGTCTCTTCGTCGCCGACCATGATTGCCTCCTGCGTTCCGTGGGTCCGGGATGGTCGCGTTGACTCCCGCCGTTGTAAACAATACCCCATGGGGTATTCTGGAGCAGAATTGCCAGATACCCCCTGGGGTATATCGATCGATTGTTGTCTCGGGTGCGCGTGAGTGGCCCGTCGGGAGGTGTCGGATGAAGGTCGTGATCGTGGGTGGCGTCGCCGGTGGCATGTCGGCCGCCACCCGTCTGCGCAGGCTCGACGAGTCCGCCGAGATCGTCGTGTTCGAGCGCGGCGCGCACGTATCGTTCGCCAATTGCGGTCTGCCGTACTACGTCGGCGGGGTCATTCCGAAACGGGAATCGCTGCTGTTGCAGACACCCGAATCGCTGGCCGCGCGGTTCCGGCTGGATGTGCGGGTGCGGCACGAGGTGATCGCGGTGGATCCGCACGGCCGGACCGTCACCGTGCGCGAGCTGGACTCCGGACGCGAATTCACCGAAACCTACGACGAATTGGTGCTCAGCACCGGCGCCGCGGCGATCGTCCCGCCACTGCCCGGCGTCGAGCGGGCCCTGGTGCTGCGCGATGTCGAGGATGTGGATCGGATGGTCACCGCGCTCGGCGATGCTCGTTCCGCCGTGGTGACCGGGGCCGGATTCATCGGCGTCGAGATGGCGGAAAACCTGGTGCGCCAGGGTATTCCGACCACCGTCGTGGAGCGCGGACCGCAGCTGCTGGCGCCGCTGGATCCCGAGATGGCCGCACCCGTCACGGCGGAACTGCGCGCACACGGCATCGGAGTGGAGTTGGAGGCGGAACTCGCGCGCATCGACGCCGATACCGTGACCCTCGCCGATGGACGGGTCATTCCCGCCGATGTGGTCGTGATGGCGATCGGCGTTCGCCCCGAGAGTGCGCTCGCCAGGGCCGCAGGTCTCGACATCGGTTCCGGCGGCGGCATTGTCGTCGACGCGCGGTTGCGCACCTCGGACCCGCACATCTACGCGGTCGGCGATGCGGTGGAGAAGCGCGACGCGGTGGGCGGGCAGGCGGCACTGATCCCGCTGGCCAATGCCGCCAATCGCCAGGGTCGCCTGGTGGCGGACGCGATCGCGGGCCTGCCGGTGCATGATCCCGCCGCACAGGGCACCGCGATTCTCGGCGTCTTCGATCTCACGGTCGCCATGACCGGCTGGAGTGAGAAGCGCCTGCGCGCGGCGGGCCGGCCGTTCCGGGCGCTGCACACCCATCCGCTGGACCATGCCGGGTACTACCCCGGAGCGGACTCGCTGTCGCTGAAACTGCTGGTGGATCCCGATACCGATGAGATCCTCGGCGCGCAGGCGGTCGGCGGCGCGGGCGTCGACAAACGCATCGACGTGCTGGCCACCGCCATGGCCGGTGGTATCCGCGCTTCGCGGCTGATGGATCTGGAACTCGCTTATGCCCCGCAATTCGGATCGGCGAAGGATCCGGTGAATATGCTCGGCTACCTGGCCGATAACCTGCGCACCGGCGGAGTGGACACCCTGCAATGGCATGAGGTGTCCGAAACCGTCTCCGCCGGAACGCAACTGGTGGATGTGCGCTCGCCGGAGGAGTTCGCGGCCGGATCCATTCCCGGCGCGCGAAACATCCCCCTGGACGAACTGCGCGAGCGCCTCGGCGATATCCCGCCGGGCCCGATCCTGGCCTTCTGTCAGGTCGGTCAGCGCGGGAACAGCGCCACCCGCCTGCTCACCCAGCTCGGCCGCGAGGCGCGCAACCTCGACGGCGGCTACCGCACGTGGAGTGCGGCCCAATCGTCCTAGATTACGAAACCCCTTTTTCCCGAAAGGAATTCATCTCATGTGTCAGCGCACCACCTGCCGCGCCTGCGGTAAGCCCGGTTTCACCGGATGCGGCAACCACGTCGAACAGGTGCTGGGCGATGTGCCGAAATCCGACCGCTGTTCCTGTGCGGCGGAATCGCCGTCGCGCAGTCGGTGGCGCTGGTGGTGATCGCGCCTTCCGCTCGCTGATCGGCGCGGGATACCGTCACGGCGTCAGGTCGGTCACGCCGCTGCCGTTCACGACATCGAACGGTACCGAGACCTGATCGTGCGCGATCAGCCAGTCGCCGTTGATCTTTCGCATACCGTAGGTGACCCGGACCCACATGCCCGCCGTCGCGGTGCCGTCGTGCAGGGTGCCGCTCAGGCGGGCGAAGCCGTGGCCGAATGCCACCTCATCGTCGACGGTGAAGGTCAGATCGCGGAGTTCATAGGTTACCTCCGCGAAAACGGTGAAGACTTTGACCCAATTGGCGAGTTTGGCCTCGATGCCGACGTGCTGGAGCGGTGGCTCCACGTCGAAGGAGATGACATCGGGCGTATAGAGCTGCCGTACCGCGTCGAGATCCTTGGCGCGCAGTGCCGCGATTACCTGGTCGACGGTCTCAGCGGGTGACTGAAAGCTGTTCCGCGTCTTCATATTCGGCTCCTTCGATGTGACGTAGTGGTGCGAGGGCGGTGCTCCAGGCGGTGAGCTGATCGAGCATGGCGTGCAGCGCCGCGGTATGGCGTTCGCCCGGAACGAATTCGGTGTAGTTCCGGAAATCGGTGAGCACCGAGATGCTGACCTGGCGGCTCACATCCGCCATGCCCAGCACCCCGCAGATCGAACGCAGATGCTCCACCGCGAGCACCCCGCCGCCCGCGCCGTAGGAGACGAATCCGACCGCCTTATCCACCCATTCGGCGAAGATGTGGTCGATCGCGTTCTTCAGCACCCCGGGGGCGGAATGGTTGTATTCGGGGGTCACGATGACGAATCCGTCGAACGGTGCGATGCGCGCGGCCCACGCCCGGGTGTGCTCATGCGCCGACGGGCCGAACATCGGCGCGACCGCTTCGTCCAGATGCGGTAGCGGATGATCGGCCAGATCGATCAGTTCGAATTCCGCGTCACCGCGCGCCGACGCCGCCTCCAGCACCCAGTCGGCGACCTGCGGACCGTTGCGTTTGGGGCGGGTGCTGCCCAGGATGATGCCGATTTTGATCATTTCCCGAACTCCTGCTCTGCTGAGAGTGTCACGACCTTCCGACGACACAGCCGTCCGGAATGTCAGGCCGCCTCACAGACCGGTGCGCTATTTCGTCGGAGTAGATGAGGGCCGCAGCGACAGAGGGAGCCGACTATGACCGATCCGCAACTGGGCGCGGTGATGAGTGAGCGCGGGCAGTTGATCAACCTCGCCTACCGGCTACTCGGCTCGCTCGCCGAGGCCGAGGATGTGGTGCAGGAGACGTACGTGCGCTGGTACGCGCTCTCGGATCGGCAGCGCGCGGACGTGCTGAACCCCGGAGCCTGGTTGACCACGGTCGCCAGCCGCATCTGCCTGGATCTGCTCGGTTCCGCCCGCGCGCGGCGGGAAAGGTATGTGGGCGAATGGATTCCGGAGCCGCTGCCCGGCCGCTCGGAATGGCTCGGCGGTCCCGTCCCCGCCGACCCCGCCGATCGGGTCACCCTCGACGAGTCGATCGGCATGGCGTTTCTGGTCGTACTGGACGCCATGACCCCGGCCGAACGGGTGGCGTTCATCCTGCACGATGTCTTCCGCTACTCCTTCGCCGAAGTCGCGGAGGTGGTGGGCCGCACTCCCGCCGCCTGCCGCCAACTCGCCTCGAGTGCGCGCCGCCGCGTCGACACCGCGCACCGACCATCCGGCGCGGACCGCGCCGAGGTGGTGCGCGAATTCAAAAGAGCTTGGGAGACAAGCGATATCGAGGGCCTGATCGAACTACTCGATCCCACCGCCATCGCGACCGCGGACAGCGGCGGCCTCGCCCTGGCCTTCCGACACCCCATCGTCGGTGGCAAGCGCATCGCCCGCGCCTGGATCGAACTCGCCCGCCGCAGAACCGAAGTGGTGCTGTTGGAACGCACCGTCAACGGTCAGCCCGGCCTGGTCGCGGAGATCGACGGGGCCGTCGCCTCGGTGTACGCCTTCGATATCGCGGACGGGCGGATCACCCGCATCTGGGTCATCCGCAATCCGGAGAAGTTGCGCGCCTGGACCGTCGAAGGGGAGCGCGAAAACCTGTCGTAGGGCTCGGCCATACTCTCCGGAAAGCGTTTGGTACAGGAGGTTTGGCATGGTGGGGGATGTGCTGCCGGAGTTGTTCCGCGATCCGGAGTGGGAGCGGCTGACACGTGAATACGAGGCTGCGGTGGCCGCCGAGCGGGCTCGTGTGGTGCCGCTGGTGCCGGGACTGAGCGCACCTCGATCGCACGATGTGGTCTGGGAGTCGGGGGAGCGCGAGCACTGGTTCGCGGAAGGCGCGAAAATTCGCCTCTGGTATCAATACCGGGAGCGGCTCGACGCCGAGGGCTGGCCCGCGACGATGGCGGCCTACCAGCGCGGTGAATACAACCATGCGCAGTCACAGGCATATCTGTTCGTGAACGGACCCGAGGAATTGGTCCGCCCGCTGCTTGCCGAGTGGCGGCCGGAGTTCGGCCTGTCCGGGGCGCTGCCGTGGATGCGTGCTCTGCTCGCTCGGTTCGGGGTGGATGTGCTGCCCGTCGTACTGTCGGCCGCGAAATCCAGTGCGTACGACTATGGTCCGGTTCTGATGCCGGTGCGCACCGCCGAGATCGCGGTGCTGATGGCCGACTGGCTGGTGCGGTTGAAATCGGCGCGACACATCGCCCGGGAGTGGTTCGCCCGGCACGGGCTCGCGGCCGTGCCTTTGCTCACCCCGGACGCGCTCGGCAAGACCCGCGTGCCTCGGGAAAAGGCAACGGCCGCATTGATTCTCATCGCGGAGAAGTTCGGCGCGGATCAAGTCGTCACGGCGGCGCGGTGTCATGGCGACGAAGCTGCCGCCGGAGTCGCGGCGATCCTGTCCGCCGCATCCGATCGCGGTGCGGACGCGGGGCTGATCGAACGGCCGGCGAAACCCCCGAAGCTGCCCTGGCTTGATCGAAGTCAGTTGCCGCAGGTGGTTTTTCGTGACGGCTCCGCGCTGTCAGCCGAGGCCGTGGAGCGCCTGCTCGGTGGGTTGGCACTCGCGCCCGGGGTGTCGTGGTTCGGTCCAGCGACCGCGTATCCGGGTCTGGTCGAGGCGGTGCGCTGCTGCGATCCCGGCTCGCTGGCCGCATTCGGCTGGCGGATTTTCGAGCTCTGGGCGGCGGCTCGCACCCCGGGCCGCAATGGCTGGGTCATCGACCAGTTCTACTGGCTGGCCGATGCCGAGGTGACACGCCGATTCGGGGCGGCAATCCTGCGCTGGCCGACGGCGAACAGCGATAAGCACGCGGTGAGCGTGTTGCGGGCCATGGGCACCGATACCGCGTTGGAGCAATTGCATCGAATCTCTCAGCGCGCCAAAGCTCCCGGTCTGCGCTCCACGGCCGCCGATTGTCTGGCCGCGGCCGCGAAGCAGCGCGGGCTCAGTACCGAGGAACTCGCCGACAGGCTTGTCCCGGATCTCGGGTTGGATGCGAACGGCACGCTGGTGCTGGACTACGGTCCGCGTGCGTTCACGGTCGGATTCGACGAGAAACTCACGCCCTTCGTGATCGACGCGGCGGGCAAACCTCGCAAGGCACTGCCCAAACCGGCCGCCGCCGATGACGGCGTCCTCGCGCCCGCCGCCTATCAGCGGTTCGCGGAGTTGAAGAAGCTCGTCCGCGGTACCGCATCCGATCAGATCATGCGGCTCGAACGCGCGATGATCTCCGGAAGAGACTGGAGCCCTGCGGATTTCGAGCGTTATCTGGTGGCTCCGCCCCTGCTGCGGCACATCACCCGCCGACTGATCTGGACCACCGGCGAAATCGTCTTCCGTATCGCGGAGGATCTCACGCTGGCCGATGTGGACGATTCGACCGTGACGCTGCCCGAATCCGCCCGGGTCCGTATCGCACATCCGCTCGAACTCGGTGCGGCGGTTAATGATTGGGGTGAGGTGCTCGCCGACTATGAGATCACGCAGCCATTCCGCCAACTCGGCCGCCCGGTCTACGAGCTGACCGAAGCGGAACGCGCCAGCGGTGAAATCACCCGATTCGCGGGGGTTACCGTGCCGGTGGGCGCGATTCTCGGTCTCATCGGCAAGGGGTGGGAGCGCGGGTACACCTGGGACGGCGGGATTCAGCACGATTTCTGTCGGCGGATCGACAAATCCCAGGCCCTGGTGGTCGAGTTGGATCCGGGCATCCTGGCTGCGGGCGCGATGATCTTCGACGAGCAGAAGATCACCGGAATCCGTTTCAATACACCGCCGTTGGAGCTCAATCCGGTGCTGGCGTCCGAACTCCTCGCGGATCTGGCCGGGCTGGTGCCCTGAGCCGGGCGACCGCTGGGATCAGTACCGCATACGCAGGGTCGGCGGGTCCTTCTCCAACGACACCAGTTGGACCGTCGGCGGGTCCGAGGGATCGAAGTCGGGTTCGGCGTCGGCCGGCTTCCGGTGCTTGCGCCGAGCCCACCAGGCTCGGATCTGGGCCGCCCGCGTCTCTCGGGCGGGCCAGAATTCCTGGACACTGGCATTGAATTCCGCGCCGAGGATGACCGCGAAGCCGAGGAAGAAAGTGAAGAGCAGGAAGGCGATGGGGGTGGCCAGCGCACCGTAGGTGACCCCGGTGCGGGTGACCCAGGCCAGATAGCGGCGCAGACCCTCACTGGCGGTCATGAAGAACACGCCCGCCACGAGTGCGCCGCCGAACAGCCGATGCCACGGCAGCGTGCGATGCAGCGCGAGTTTGTAGAGCGTGGTGAGCGCGACGATGAGCAGCAGTCCCGCGCCCGGGTAATAGAAGGTGTCGATCAGTCTGAGCCCGGGCTCTTTCCATCCGCGCGGTAGCACCCGCCCCACCAGCGACGGTCCCAGCGCCACCAGCGGCAGGATCAGTACCGAGGTCACCAGGAACAGCACGTACAGCCACAACGCGAAAATCCGCTGCCAGACCGGATGCCGCGCATTGGCCTGGCCGTGCGCGGCGGTGATGGCGTCCACGAAGGTCGCCATGGCCGAGGATCCGGCCCACAGCGAGAGCACGAAACCCACCGAGACCACCCCGCCGTGACCGCGTTTGAGCACGTCATTGGTGGTGGGTTCGATGAGGTCGTCGACCACGCTGGCGCTGAACAGGTTCCGGCTGAAGGTAATGATCTTGGATTCCACGATGTCCACGGTGTCCGGGCCGAACCAGTGCCCGACATAGCCGAGACTGCCGAGCAGCCCCAGCAGCAGCGGGGCCAGCGATAGCGTCTGCCAGAACGCGGCGGCGGCGGACTTGTTGAAGATGGAATCGTTCCACGCCTTCACCGCGACGTGCACGATGAGCTCGCGGACTCGCCCGAGCCGTGTGGTGACGCGCACGTCTGCCCCGGGCGCGTCGGACGCGTCGGCGTGTTGCGGGGATTTTTCGTGCTCGTTCATCGTGGCTACAGCATCGCTCACCAGCGTTTCAAATGGACGCGGACCCACGATGTGTCGTGCGGCACTACTTGTGACCGTGTTGGATTGGTGCGTTGTCGGTCCACATCGCTAATCTCTTCCAAGTGACTTCGGGTGGTGGCGGTTCATTACGTGCTTGGCAGCGCAGGGCTCTCACCAAGTATCTGACAACCAAGCCTCGCGACTTCCTCGCCGTCGCGACTCCTGGCGCGGGTAAGACGACTTTCGCGCTGCGTGTCGCGGCCGAACTGCTCGCCGATCGAACCATCGATCAGGTGACGGTGGTCGCCCCGACCGAACATCTGAAGCATCAGTGGGCCGGATCCGCGGCGCGGCTCGGGATTCAGCTCGACTCGAACTTCTCCAACTCCACCGGATCGACCTCCTCGGACTATCACGGTGTGGTGGTGACCTACGCGCAGGTGGCCTCGCATCCGTTCAAGCATCGGGTGCGCACCGAGAACCGGCGCACGCTGGTCATCATGGACGAGATCCATCACGCCGGCGACGCCAAGAGCTGGGGTGAGGCGGTCGAGGAAGCCTTCGGGGATGCCACCCGAAGACTCGCGCTGACCGGAACGCCCTTCCGCAGCGATGATTCGAAGATCCCGTTCATCACCTATGAGGCCGATGAATCGGGTTTCGAGAAATCCAAGGCCGATCACACCTACGGCTACTCCGAGGCGCTCGCGGACGGCGTGGTGCGGCCCGTGGTCTTCCTGGCCTACTCCGGTGAGGCGCACTGGCGGGACAGCGCGGGCGATGAGTACTCCGCCCGCCTGGGTGAGCCGCTGAGCGCCGAGCACACCGCCCGCGCCTGGCGCACCGCCCTGGACCCCGCCGGCGACTGGATGTCCAAGGTGCTCACCGCCGCCGACACCCGGCTGCGGCAGTTGCGGGCCACGGGCATGCCCGATGCGGGCGGTCTGGTCATCGCCACCGATCAGGACAAGGCGCGCGATTACGCCGAACTGCTGGAACATATCTCGGGCACCAAACCGACCGTGGTGCTCTCCGACGATCCGGCCTCCTCGGCGCATATCGGAACCTTCAGCGAGAGCACCGATCCGTGGATGGTCGCGGTGCGCATGGTGTCCGAGGGCGTCGACGTACCGCGCCTGGCGGTCGGCGTGTACGCCACCAGCGCCTCCACCCCGCTGTATTTCGCACAGGCCATCGGCCGGTTCGTGCGTGCCCGCAAGACCGGTGAGACCGCGAGCGTATTCCTGCCGTCGGTGCCGGTGCTGCTGGATCTGGCCGCGCAGCTGGAGGTGCAGCGCGATCACGTCATCGGCAAACCGCATCGGGAGAAGAACGAACTCGACGACGAACTGCTGATCGACGCCAATAAGCAGAAGGACGAACCGGGCGAGGAGGAGAAGAAGTTCATCGCCCTGGCCGCGGACGCCGAACTGGATCAGGTCATCTACGACGGTGACTCGTTCGGCACCGCCACCTTCTCCGGCAGTGATGAGGAGGCCGACTACCTCGGCATTCCGGGGCTGCTGGACGCCGATCAGATGCGCGCGCTGTTGCGTGATCGGCAGACGCGTCAGTTGCAGGAGCGCACCGCGGAATCCGCGCGGACGGTCACCCTGCCGACCAATGCCGCCTCCGCCGAACGCGCGGCCACCGCGGATCGACTCGGTGAGCTGCGGCGCGAGCTCAATAGCCTGGTGGCCATGCACAATCACCGGACCGGCAAACCACACGGGGTGATCCACGGTGAGCTACGCCGCGAATGCGGCGGTCCGCCAACGGCATTGGCCACGGCGGAACAGCTCACCGAACGTATCGCGGTACTGCGCCGCACCAGCTGATTCGGCGGAATCCACCGCCGATCAGGCGGTGAGGAAGGTGCCCGCGTGCAGGGTCGTGCCGAATCCCGCTGCGAACGTGCCGTATTCGTACACCACGTGCCCGCCGACCACGGTGGCCGCGACCGCTCGGTCATTGCGATTGACCATGCGCGAGACGCCGCTGCCGGATAGCTCGGCCTCGGCGTAGTCGGCGGTGCCGTCGAAGCCGGTCGGATCGATGACGGCGATATCGGCGCGTGCGCCGACCGCGAGCCGTCCGGCATCGAGGCCGTACCACTCCGCGAGTTCACCGGTGAGCCGGTGCACCGCTTGTTCCAGGGGCATGAAGCCGCGCCGGTGCACGCGTTCGAGCATGCGCAGGCTCGCGTTGTAGAAGGCCATATTGCGCAGGTGCGCACCGGAATCCGCGAAACCGATCTGCACCAGGGGAGAGGTTTGCAGGCGGTCCAGCACCGCATCGCGATCATTGGCGATGGTGGTGCGCCAGCGCAGTGCCGCACCGTGTTCGACGGTCAGATCCAGCAGTGCGTCCGCGGCGGTGATACCGCGCTCGGCGGCAACCGCCGCGAACGACCTGCCTACCACGGTGGCATCGGGGCAGGCCATGATCTCGGCGTCGCCGAGATCGCGATGCCATACCCGGGGGCCGAATTTCTTGGCGAGATCCTTGCGGAAGCGGCGGCGATACCCCTCGTCCTTCAGCAATTCACCGCGCTCGAGTACCTGCCGGATATTCAATGCCGCTGCGCCGGAACCGAATTCCTCGAAGATGACCAGATCGATCCCGTCGGCGTACACCTCGAACGGCACCGGTAGATGCTGCCAGCGCAGATCGGCCCGGCCGAGCCGATTGGCCACCCAGGCCGCGCCGAGCGCGGCATTGACCACGGTGCGATCGGCCTTGATATCGGCGGCGGACAGCAGGGAGGTCTTGAGCGGGCGGCGGCCGAACAACCGTCCGACGCTCTGCGCGAAATAGCGTCCGATCTCCAGCCGCGAGGTGAGGTTCGGTGTGCTCTGATGCACCCGGCCGCGTTGCCGCAGTACGGAATTCAGTCGCGCGTACTCAGCCCACGTCGCGTAGGTCGACGGCAGTTGCCGTGCCGGGAAACGCGTCCCCTCGAGTTTCGAGAACGAACTGCGAATGGTGGAGAGCCCCACGAATCCGGCATCGAGCGCCTCGCCGAGCATTTCCGCCATGCGATCCAGTTCGGCGGCGGTCGGACGCTCATTCGCGTCGACCGCGCGCCCCAGACCCATGACGGCCACTCGGATATCCGAATGTCCCAGGAACGCGGCCACATTCACGCCCAATGGCTGTGCCCCGATGGCCTGCACATAGGACTTGGGATCGGTCCACGTCTTATGTTCCTTGACCGCGTCGTTGACCACATCCCACGGCAGGGCCTCGACCCGGGCGAACATATCCGCGCAGTCCTGTGCGTCCGCGTAAACGGTTGACAGCGAACAATTCCCGAAGATCACCGAGGTGACCCCGTGCCGAGCCGATTCCCCCAGCCCCGGCCCGGTGAGCACCTCCGCGTCGTAATGCGTATGCACGTCGATCATTCCGGGAATGACCCACTTGCCGGTGGCGTCGATCGTCCGATTCCCCTCCGGCAGACCGGATTCGATGGCCACGACCCGCCCGTCGCGCACCCCCACGTCCGCGACGATCCGCTGCCCGCCGCCGTCGAATATCGTTCCGCCCCGGATAACGACGTCGTAGTCGCCCATCACGCACTCCAAACTCACAGGTATTTCATGCTAACCCGCGCAAACGCCCGCGATCCTTGCAGATTCGGCCACCCTCGAGCCGATCAGGACCCGACCACTTCCAACTCCACCCGAAACGAATCCCCGGTATCGAGCCCCTCGGCCGTCCGCACCGGCTTCTTCATCGGCAACATATACGTCCCCCGCTTCCGATCCGGAAATATCGAGGTGGCCCAAGTGCTCCCCCCAACCGTCACCCGCACCCGCACCGACCCGAACCCACCCGCGAGATGCCCATGCATCTCCTCGATCTCATCCGCCACATCCTCCGGCAAACTCGTGAAATACCACGCCGCAGGCCCCTCCCACACCCACAACTCACTGGTAAACGAGTAACGCGAAGCAGCCATCCCCAGACCGTAACCCAGCGGTCCGACAGCAATCGGGGCGCGCGATGTCCGCGCCGTTGCGGCCGCACTCGTGCGCTGCCCGGTGGATCCGTGCGCTCACGGGGTTTGCGCGAGATACCGCCGGGTCCACCGGCCGCGCAAGCGCTGCCACCAGGATCGTTTCGCGGGTGCTTCGGCCGATTCGGTGGATGTCACTGTCGCGCCAGGCGCACCGGCCGACTGCTCGGCTTCCCGCGCAGCCCGCCAGCGCTCCACCACATCGTCCGCGCGCACCGGCCCGATCGGGATGTCCGGGCCGCCGGGGGAGCGGAGCCAGCGGACTATGCGTTCGTTGAGTTCGGTGACAGCTTCGCGGACGGCGCGCTCAGAGGTCATCGGCCGCACGGTGTGGTCGATGCGTTCGCGGTCGCGGCGCAGGACTATGTGTTCGGGCAGGAGGGCGTCGGTGCCGATGCCCTCGCGTTGCAGCAGGTTCCGGACCCACCAGTTCTCATCGTCCATACCCGGCGGGATGGGTTGGCCCGCCCCGGGCAGCCTGTCGAATTCGCCCCGTTCGGTGGCCTCACGAATCTGTTTGTCTATCCACGATTCGAAGGTGAGATCGGGCGGCTTACGCTCGGTCACCCCTCCAGGGTACCGATGGGCTGCCGGGTGGTTGTCCGTTGTCGCCTGTGTGCGATTCGCGGTCAGCGGGCGAAATAGCGGGCGGGGGAGGTGCCGACTTCGCGGTGGAAGGCGGCGGTGTAGGCGCTGGGGGTGGCGTAGCCGACTCGGGTGGCGATGCGGGCGATCGGCATTTTGGCGGCGAGTAATGGGAGGGAGGCTGCGAGGCGGATTTGGGTTCGCCACTGGCCGAAGGTGATTCCGGTTTCGGTGAGGAAGGCGCGGGCCAGGGTGCGCGGGCTGACGGCGACCGCGGCGGCGAATTCGGGGAGGGTGCGCGGGTCGGCGGGGTCGGCTTGCAGCGCGGCCGCGACCCGCTGGGCGCGGACATCGACGGGGTGGCGCGCGCCGATCGGGATGACCTCGGCGGGGTCGAGCAGATCGAAGATCACCGATTCGGCTCGCTCGCGTTGCTGCGGGGTGGTCGCGTCCGCGGTGAGGTGTTGGAAGAGTTCGTGCAGTAGTGATGACACCCGCAGCATGGTCGGCGCGGGGAAATCCACGGGCGTGCGGCTCGGATCCAGATAGATGCCGCTCATGATCGCGCCGTCGTAGGTGCCGGTGCGGTGGCGTATGCCACCCGGAATCCAGAGTGCGCGGGTGGGTGGCAGGACCCAGTGGCCGCCGTCCACCTCGACGGTGATGACTCCCCTTGTGGCCCAGGCGATCTGATGTTGCGGATGTTCGTGCTCGTCGAACCAGAGCCCGGGTGGCAGGGTTCCGGCGCCGAACACCATGGCGGTCGGCCCGGCGGGTGCGGGGAAGACCAGGGGTTGGCCGTTTGGCGACACAATCTGTCACCGTAGCCGCTTCTGGTCGGGGTGCGGGCTGCCTACCGTGAGGCGCATGGGAATGAATGTCCTGCACCAGCTGTGCTGCCGCTCCTCGATGTGGGAGAAGACCAGTGCCACCCGAATCGTGCCGTGGGCGCTGGATCGCCTCGATCTCGGTGACAATGCCCTGGAGGTGGGGCCGGGCTACGGGCCGAATGTGCGCACCCTGCGTGAGCGCACCGCCGGGCTGAGCGGTTTGGAAATCGATCCGGCGCTGGTCACTCGGCTGCGCGCGCAGCACTCCGAGCGCATGCGGGTCGTCGAGGGCGATGGCACCGCTATGCCATTGCCGGACAGGGAATTCAGCTCGGTGGTCTGCTTCACCATGCTGCATCACGTCCCGTCCCCGGCGCAGCAGGACGCGCTGTTCGCCGAGGCGTTCCGGGTGCTGCGCCCGGACGGCGTCTTCGCCGGTAGCGACGGCTTGGACCGCCCCGTGTTCCGGCTCATCCACCTGGGCGACACCTGCGTCCCGGTGCCACCCGACACCCTCGCCGACCGCCTGACGCGCATCGGCTTCACCGATATCGATATCGAACCCGGCGCGTCCATGTTCCGCTTCCGCGCCCGTCGCCCCTACGCGGGCACCTCGAAATAGGCCGCCGGATCCAGCGCGGAGAGCGGCGTCCACCGCACGGCATGGGTTTCCCCGCCGTGTGCGGCCGGTACGCTCCCGCCGCTCCGGAATCCCTGCAGATCCAGTGCCAGCCAGGGTGTTTCGTCGACCTGCCGGGCCAGCGCGTAGCAGGTGGCCAGATAGTGCAGGCAGCGTTCGGTGCGCGTCCGGCAGGAGCAGTCGATGCGCGCGAATTCCGGTGCGACGCCGATCCCGCGCTCGGCCAGCGCGATTCGATGCTCATCGGTCAGGGTGAGCGCGTCCGCCGGAATCACCTCCGCGATGGCGGCGATGGTCGCTGCGGCGAGCGGCACCAGCTCCAGATAGGTGACGGACGCCTCGGATCCGCGATGGATCGTCGCCCGCACCATGGTGTTCTCGATCTCGGTGTGCACCAGGCCGTTACCCGCGATACTGCGGGCGCGCGGCAGCATCGGCTCCGGCTTGCTCATTTTCAGCGGCTGTGCCAGCCGGACCCAGTCCATACCCCAGCCGGTGTATCCGAAGTCATTGTCGGCCATATCAGTTGGCTCGCTTTCGACGCAGCAGTTCGAATAGTCGGTCGTCGTCGAGGCGCGCGAGCGCGGCGATCCCGGCCGTATCGGTGAGATCGGTGAGCGCCGACTTGCGATCGTGCATGCCCGCGATGTGCTCCTCGATGGTGGTGCCCGAGGTCAGCGTGGTGACGGTGACCGTGCGCGTCTGCCCGATCCGATGCGCGCGATCCGAGGCCTGCGCCTCCACCGCCGGATTCCACCAGCGATCGAAGTGAATGACATCGGCCGCCCGGGTCAGCGTGAGCCCGGTGCCCGCCGCCCGCAGGCTCAGCACCAATACCGGTGGCCCGTCCGGGGATTGGAAATTCGCCACGATCTCCCCGCGCTGCGCCTGGTTGAGCCCGCCGTGGAAGAACGGCGCGGTCACGCCCAGCTCCTCGGCGCAGTGCCGCACCAGCAGCTCCCCGGTGCGCCGATACTGGGTGAACACCAGCGTCGGCGCGTCATTGGCCACATTGGCGGCGAGGATATCGGCGCACACGTCGAATTTGCCCGAGCGCCCGGCCAATTCGTCCAGATCCCCATTGATCAGCCCGGGGTGATTGCACACCTGTTTGAGCTCGGTGAGCACCGACAGCAGCCGGGTGTGCCGCTGCCCGCCCGATCCGAACCCCTCGGTCTCGGCCCGATCGAGCAGCTGGTCGTAGAGCCGCTCCTGTTCCCGGGTGAGATCGCAAACCAGATCGGTGTGGATCTTGGGCGGCAGCGATCCGGCCACCTCGGCCTTGCGCCGCGCCAGCGCCACCGGTTCGATGGCATCGCGCAGTCGCAGCACCGCCGGCGCCGACCCCTCGGAGATGGGCCGCACGAACCGTCGCCGGAATTGCGCCTTGTGCGTGAACTCGTGCGGGACAACCAGGTTCAGCAGCGCCCACAGCTCGTCGAGATTGTTCTCCACGGGCGTACCGGTCAGCGCCACCCGCGCCTCGGCTTTGATACCCCGCGCCGCCTTGGACACCTGGGTCCGCGGATTCTTGAGCACCTGCGCCTCATCGAATACGACGCTGGTCCACTGTTTCTCGTCGAGCGCCCGCCCGTGCCCGCGCAGCGTCGGATATCCGGTCACCACCACCGTCCCCGGCGCGGCCTCCGGTGGTTCCCCGCCCCGCCAGCCGACGGCCGCCAGCCCGGGCGCGAATCGCTCGATCTCGTGCACCCAGTTGCCGACCAGCGAGGTGGGGCACACCACCAGTTGCGGTCCGGCCGCCATCCGCCCCAGCAGGAATCCGATGGCCTGCACGGTCTTGCCCAGACCCATCTCATCGGCGAGCACCCCCCCGCCGTGCGCGGCAACGGTCTCGTGCAACCAGGTGATGCCGCGCGCCTGGTACGGCCGCAGTTCGGCCTTCAACCCGCTGCGCAGTTCAGTGCCGAGCGCGACGGTGTCCAGCAGTGCCCGCACCGCGCGGTCCGCCGTGACGATGGCGTTCCCGCCCGCATTGGGCACCGCGTGCGCGGCGACGGGCAGTGCGGGCTCTGCACCGCTCAGTACATCGCGCCAGGCCCGCACCGAGGAACCGGGCGTGGCGAGGTCGAGTCCCGGGAACCGCTCGGGCTCAACCATCAGACAGGGCAGCTCGCGCACCGCGAAGCCGCCGTCCTCGGGGACGGCGAGGGTGACGGTATCGGGCTCACCCTCGATCTCGGGCGTGGCGCCGGGCGCGGACGCGCTCCAACTCCACAGGGCGAACATATGCCGATCGGGCAGGTAGGTGGCGTGCACGGTGGACAGAACGCGCTCCTGACGACGTGGATCCCGGACTGAGACAGCAAATTTCATTTTTCGCAAGTCCGGGTCCGGAAACTGGACAACGGGCGACCCGTTGGGGCCGCCCGTTGTTGGGGGTAATTCTGTTGGGAAGATTCAATTTTCGAGCGGACCCCTCGGCTGGTGAACCAGGACCGAGGACGAGGAGCTGTTACAGCGCCGGTGCCGACTCCGTGTCGATCACGGCTTCGAGTTCACGGAGACGATCCATGTGCTCGTTGGCGTGATGCTGGCAGAAGAGCAACTCGCCACCGGCAGGAAGGACTGCACGTACACGCGCAGCCGCCCCGCAGCGGTCACAACGATCGACCGCGGTCAGTGGGGTGCTTGTCAGGGTTCCTGGCATGACTCCTCCGTCCTGGCTCCGGGTGCTCGCACATCCCATCGCCTGGTGTGGGGCTCGCGATCCACTTCGCGAGCTCGCTACCGCTACTTCCCAGCAGTGGTTGATGACTACTCTGTCAGACGTTCGGGGCGCGGTCTTTGTTCCCGTGGAGTTTCCCGTGTGTTTTGCCTAACACGACCTGCGATTTCGCTGAAAGCGAACAGGCCCGGTTATCCCCTGCGGAGCCGTGGAAAACGCCCCTCCGTACACGCTGATCGAGTTGTCTATCGGGAGACTACCCGGGGGCACCGACACTCACACTCCGATTCGATAACCCTCCGAACACACTTAGCAAGCTCACAGCCATGAAGGGTCGAGTGCGAGGGTGGTCCGGTCGCGCGAATCGAGCAGATCGAACATCGCAGTGGTGCGCGGCAATTCCCATCGGAAGAAGTATCCGGCGGCGGTGCGCTTGCCGAGACCGAAGGCTTCGCCGCGGGCCGCGCGTGGCGCGGCGGCCAGCGCCTGTTCGAGCCAGACCCAGGCCAGCGTCACATGCCCGAACGCCTCGAGGTAGACGGCGGAGTTGGCCAGCGCGGTCTCGGCGTCGCCGTCGCGCCACAGACCCGCCGTCGTGGCGGCGAGTCGCCCGGCGGCGGCCTCCAGGGCATCGGCGAAGCCGGTCAGCTCCTCGTCATCGGTGGCGCGCGCCGCCGTGACGGTGGCGGCCATGCGGGTGAGCAGGGCGGTCAGCGCCGCACCGTTGTCGAGGGTGACCTGGCGGCCGAGCAGATCCATGCTCTGGATGCCGTGCGTGCCTTCGTGGATGGGGTTGAGGCGATTGTCGCGGTAATGCTGTTCCACGTCGTAGTCGCGGGTGTAGCCCGCGCCGCCGTGCACCTGGATGGCCAGATCGTTGGCGGTCAGGCACCACTGGCTCGGCCAGCTCTTGGCGATGGGGGTGAGAATGCGCAGCAGTGTCCCGGCGGCGGTGCGCTCGGCCTCGGTCTCGGCGGTGTGCTGTTCGTCGACCAGCTTGCCGCAGTAGAGGGCAAGGGCCAGTGCGCCTTCCACGTAGGACTTCTGCGCCAGCAGCATGCGGCGCACATCCGGATGGTCGACGATCGGCACCTGCGGGCCGCCCTTCGCACCCAGGCGACGCCCCTGCGGGCGATTGCGGGCGTAGTCGAGAGATTTGAGATAACCGGTGTAACCCAGTGCGGTGGCGGCCAGGCCGACGCTGATGCGGGCCTCGTTCATCATCGTGAACATCTGTGCCAGACCGTGATTGGGCTGACCCACCAGATAGCCGATCGCACCCGGCTGCCCGCCCGGGGTGAAATTGCCGTCACCGAACACCGGGGCGGTATTGACCGTGCCGCGCCAGCCCATCTTGTGATTGATGCCCGCCAGCACCACGTCATTGCGAACGGTCGGCCGATCCTGTTCGTCCGCAAGGAATTTGGGCACGATGAACAGCGAGATGCCGCGGGTACCCTCGGGCGCGCCGGGAATGCGGGCCAGCACCAGATGCACGATATTCTCCGAAAGCTCGTGGTCCCCACCGGAAATCCACATCTTGCGGCCGAAGATCCGATACGAGCCGTCGTCCTGCGGGATGGCGCGGGTGGTGATGTCGGCCAGGCTGGATCCGGCGTGCGGCTCCGACAGCGCCATGGTGCCGAGATTGCGGCCGTCCAGCATGGGCCGCACGAATCGGTCGATCTGTTCCGGACTACCGTGTGTGGCAAGCAGATTCGCGTTTCCGGTGGTGAGCATCGGATAGGCGGCGGTGCCCGCGTTGGCGGCGTGGAACCAGGCCATGCACGCGGTGTAGACCACATGCGGCAGCTGCATGCCGCCGATCTCGTAATCCATTGCCGCGCCGATCATTCCGGCATCGGCGAAGGCTTTCACGGCCTGGCCGACGGCGGGGATGATGTGCACCTTGTCGCCGTCGAACTCCGGCTCGTGCAGATCGCTCTCGCGATTGTGCGGGGCGAAGTAGGTGCCCGCCAGGTCCTGGCACAGCCGCAGCACCTGATCGAAGGTGTCGCGGGAGTGATCGGCGAAGCGTTCGCGCCCGGTGAGGGACTCCACATCCAGCCAGTCGTAGAGCAGGAACTCGATATCGCGGGCGGACATGATCACGGACGGGTTCATGATTCCTCGAACGGTCGGGTACGGATGGTCACGTACCCGACGGTCTACCAGATCGAGGTGATCCCGCCCACGACCCGGCGGGCCGAACTCAGGAGCGCACCGAGGTGCGGCCGCGGTGCAGCCGGCCGAAATGTCCGGGTGACTGGCCCTTCCAGGTGCGGAAGGCCGAGGCGAACGCCGATACGCTGGAATAGCCCAATCGTTCGGCGGCCTGTTCGACGGTGAGCCCGGCGATGAGCAGTTCCTCGGCGAGCAGGCCGACCGTCTCGGTGCTCAGCTCGCGGAAGGTGGTGCCCTCCTCGGACAGGCGCCGGCGCAGCGTGCGCACACTGACATCGAGATCCGAGGCGATGCGCGCCTGATCGGCGGAGCCCCCGTGCCGGATGAGCAGCTGGCGCACCCGGCCGCTGAGCCCGGTGCGACTGTGCCTGCTCTCCATCAGATCGGCGCACTGCTGTTCGTAGAAGCGGGCGGTGGACATATTCGCCTGCGGCAGTGGGGTTTGCAGGGTGGTGGTCTGAAAGCTGATGCGAGACTGGGACATCGAGAAAGCCACCTCCTCGACGCCGAAGACCGCGCCGAACATCTCGTAGATGGGATGGGCCGCGACATCCAATTCCACCCGGACGGCGGGGAGTCGCATGGGGAGCAGATCCTGCTGAATGGTGGCGATGGCGGCGAGGTCCCGCTCCAGGCAGAAGCGGCGGATGTCCTTGGGTAGTGCGCTGTCATCGCGGACCACCCGCACTTCGGCGCCATTGTCCTCGATGTAGTGGTGCGCGGCGGTGAAGGACAGATCGGCGTAGCGCAGTGCGATATCCATGGCCCCGCGTAGATTCGCGGCGCTCATGAGCGCGAAGCCGAGCACCCCCATGGAGGGCGGATGGCAGAGCAGACCGGCCAGCAGACCCAGGCCGGGCTCGTCCTCGATACCGGTGACCACATTGCGCAGGATCGAGAATTCCTGTGCCAGCGTGATTTCGGTGGAGGGGTCACGCAGATCCGTTTCCCTGATACCGGATTCGTGTAATACCGACCGGATGGTAAGTCCGCGACCCAGGGCGAAGTCGGCCAGCAGGGCGGTGCTGGTGATGGACCGCAGTTGCGCCAACTCTTCCGTCACTCAGGCATACTCGCAAACTTTCGGCGTCCCCGGGCCGTTACCGGCCGGTAAGTTGCCTGGGTGCGGCCTATATTCGTCGATTCCTGGCCCATTGCCAGCTGGTCGCTCGAAAACCTCACCCATACGGTGAGATTCATGCGCACTGCGCTTTCCGCATATTCAGAGGTGCCGTCTGCCGGAAAGGTCGGCCCGCCGATGCTCATCGTGATCGCCCCTGCCGACGGCAGAGTGATCGACACCGTTCCCGCCCACACCCCCGACCAGGTCCGCGATACCGTCGAGCGGTTGCGCGACAACAGCGTGCTGTGGCGCTCGCTAGGCGTGGTCGGCCGCATCCACTGGCTGTACCGGTTCCGGAACTGGTTGCAGGAGAACCGATCCGGGCTGGTCTCGCTATTGAGCCTGGAGACCGGCAAACCCGAGACCGAGACCGAGGCCGAGTTGGCGCTCACCATCGAGGCCCTGGACCACTACCGCACCAATGCCGCCGATTTCCTCGGCGGCAAATTACCGCAGGCAGCCATGCGCCCCGGCGCGGCCATGCAATTGGCGGTCGCCCACCACGCGTGTTCGGTGGTCGGGGTGATCGGCCCGTGGACATATCCCTTGGCGCTGGCCATGTTCGACGCCCTGCCCGCGTTGGTCGCCGGGGCGGCGGTCGTTGTCAAACCCTCTTCACAGACTCCGCTCACCATGCGGGCGGTCGCGGCGGGCTGGGCGAGTATCGGCGCCCCAGCGGTTTTCGATGTCGTCGCCGGACATGAGGCCGGACCCGCGGTGCTCGACCGGGTGGATTACATCCGATTCACCGGCAGCGCCGAAACCGGAAAGGTGGTGGCGCTGCGTGCCGCTGCCCGATTGATCCCGTGCTGTCTGGATCTGGGCGGCAAATCGACGGCGGTGGTGCTCGCCGACGCCGATCTGGACAAGGCGGCCGCGAGTATCGCGCTCGGCGGGTTGGCAAATAACGGGCAAAATCCCAACGCCATCGAGCGCGTCTATGTCGAAAGTGCGGTCTACGACGCCTTTCTCGCCAAACTCGTGGATGAGACCGCCGCGTTCGGACCGATGCTCGACGATGACACCGCCGTCGGGGTGATGACCTCGGCCAAACATATCGACCTGGTCCGCGAACAGGTGCGCGACGCACTCCTCAAGGGCGCGACGCTGCATTGCGGCGGCACCGCCATCGGGCACAGCTTCGAACCGACCGTGCTCGGCGATGTCGATCCGACCATGGCGGTGCTGACCCAGCAGACGCTCGGTCCGGTACTGCCGGTGGTGCGGGTCGCCGAAGCGGGTGAGGCCTTCGAACTCGCGCTGCGCCCGCCCGGAGCGCCCTGTGTCAGCGTCTGGACCTCGGACGCGGCGGTCGGCGCTCGCGCGGTGGGCAGGTTCGCGCCCACCCCCGTCGGCGTCAATGACGTATCGGTGCACGTGGCCCGGCCCGCGCCTTACTGATTCCGGGTCCGCGCGCCATACGGTTCCCACCCGCACCGCCCTGTCCCCGGTGGGCGCGGGTGGGAACGAACGCCGTGTACGAGCGACTAGGTTGATTTCCGTGGGAGATCAGACGACACCGAAGACGCTGCTGCACATCTGCGCCCGTGCCGAATGGGAGGCGGCCGCCGCGGCGGGTGAGTACCGCGCGCCCTCACTCGCCGAGGTCGGATTCATTCATCTGTCCGAGCCGTATCAGGTGCACCTGCCGGCCAATCGGCTCTTCGCCGGGCGCACCGATATGGTGCTGTTGCGCCTGGATCCCGAACGCCTCGGCGCGCCCGTCAAGTGGGAACCCGGTGTGCCGACCGATCCGGAATCCATGCGCTTCCCGCATCTGTACGGTCCGCTGCCGCTCGCCGCGGTCGTGGAAATCACCTCCTACCAGCCGGAACCGGATGGTCAGTACGCGCCGCTCGCCGCGAGCTGAGCTGGTCCACCGGTTGGCGGCCACCCTGTCCTAATCTGGACGGGTGAACGTCGATGTGACAGCGCTGCCCGGTATCGGTGTGCGGAAGGATTTCGAGGTGCGCTCTGGGCGCCGGATCGGGGTGGTGGCGCATCGAGACGGCGCCATCGACCTGATCGTCTCCCAGCGCGACGATCCGGATGCCTGCCTCGCGCAGGTGCCGCTCACCACCGACGAGGCCGCCGTGCTGGCCAATCTGCTCGGCGCGCCGCAGCTGGTGGAAAAACTCAAGGAAGACCATCGCGATCTGCCCGGGATCACCACCCGGCAGCTGCCCATCGGCAGCAATTCGCCCTATCGCACCCGCATGCTCGGCGAGACCGGTATGCGCACCCGCACCAAGGCCTCGATCGTGGCGGTCATGCGCGCCGGGCAGTTACACCCCTCGCCCGGACCGGATTTCGTACTCGACGCCGGCGATCTGCTGGTCGTGGTCGGCACACCGCACGGGTTGGACGCGGCCGCGCGCATCCTGGCCGACGGCTGAGCCGGTGGATTCCGCCGCCCTAGCTCTGATCGAACTCGGCGCGATCTTGTTCGCGCTCGGCATGCTGGGGCGGTTCGCCGCCCGGTTCGGCATGTCACCGATTCCGCTCTATCTGCTGGGTGGCCTCGCCTTCGGTGAGGGCGGGGTGGTGCAAATGCGCGCCGCCACCGAATTCAGTCACCTGGCCGGTGAGATCGGGGTGGTGCTGCTGCTCCTGCTGCTCGGATTGGAATACACCGCAGCCGAATTGGTGACCGGGCTGCGGCTCGGCTGGCTCGCCGGCCTCCTCGATATCGTCGCCAACGCGACCCCGGGCGCACTGGTGGCGCTGTTCCTGGGCTGGGGTCCGGTCGGCGCGGTGACCATGGCCGGTGTCACCTATATCTCGTCCTCCGGCATCGTCGCCAAGGTGCTCAACGACCTGGGCCGCCTCGGTAACCGCGAGACGCCGGTGATCCTGTCCATCCTGGTGTTCGAGGATCTGGCCATGGCGGTGTACCTGCCGATCCTGACCATGGTGCTGGTGGGGGTGAGCTTCTGGAACGGGCTGACCTCATTGGGCATCGCACTGCTGGCGATCACCGTGGTGCTGGTGGTGGCGCTGCGCTACGGCCGCTATGTCTCGGCCGTGGTGGACAGCAATGACAATGAGATCTTCCTGCTCAAACTGCTGGGCGCGGCGCTGCTGGTGGCGGGCGTGGCCTCGGAATTGAATGTCTCCGCGGCGGTGGGCGCGTTCCTGCTGGGCATCGCCATCTCCGGATCCACCGCGCAGGAAGCGGCCAAACTGCTGGAACCGCTGCGAGATCTGTTCGCGGCCATATTCTTCGTGGCCTTCGGACTCAGTACCGATCCCACGGCCATACCGCCGGTGCTGGGCTGGGCCATCGCGCTGGCGGTGATCACCTCGCTGACCAAGATCGGCACCGGCTGGTGGGCGGCACGGCGGCAGGGAATTCGGCGGATGGGCCGGGCGCGCGCGGGCGCGGCGCTGGTGGCGCGCGGCGAGTTCTCGATTGTCATTGCCGGACTTGCGGTTTCCAAGGGCGGCGTGGATCATCGGCTGGCCGCGCTGGCCTCGGCCTATGTACTACTGATGGCGATTCTGGGGCCGATCGCGGCCCGAGTGGTCGAGCCGGTCGTCGGGTTCTTCCAGCGGAACCGCAGCGGGCTCGATCCCGTCGTCGGAGTCTGAGGGCGCGGGATCCGAAGGCGCGGCGGCTCTTTCGGCCGTCGGGCCGGAGCGGGCCGCCGATTCGCGCCAGGCCAGCAGGCGGCGGGACGAGACCACCGCGAGCCCGCCGATCACGAAACCGATGATGAGCGCGAAGAAATGGCCGTAATCGGTGAAGGTGTGACCGTGCCAGACGCCGTAGCCGTACCAGATCAGCAGTCCCGCAGCCCAGATCAGTCGTGACGGGCCCTTCAAGCGATACGCCATCACCGCCAGCATGGCCGAAATCCCGTAGCTCGGGCCCACATCCGACGCCACCGTCACCCGGATCGGGATCAGGTTCTGGTCCACCCGGTGCGAAATGCCCAGCACGGTAATGACTGTCGCGCCGACATGGCCGATGCCGACCACCAGAATCCAGCGCAGTGAACCCAGCCAGCGTTCGGCCAGGGCCATCACGGTCAGCAGGATGAGGATATCGCCCCATGGGAAACCGCCGTCGGTCCAGAAGGCGGAGGCCAGCAGCACCTGAATCGGATCACGCTGCATATTGCGCAGATTCGTCGACGCCGACAGGATCAGGCGGCGGCCGACCATATCGCTGGCCCCGCGCAGCGTCCACCAGGTGACGAACAGGGTGAAGGCGTAGGCGATGGAGGCCGGGGCCACCGCCAGCAAACGCTGATACGCGCTCGCGGCCCGGCGGAACCGGTGCGGGTGACCCCACCAGGCGCCGACTCTCCGGAGCTCGTCGACCGGGTCCACCGAATCGAGCCACGGTGGCCGATACGTGCCGAAAGTCATGTGCAGGTGTCCGTTCTCGCGTGCGCTGTGCATCGACTATCGCTTGCGTTGTACATCGTCACCGTTCGAACCGACGGCCCGCGAGGGCGTCGGTGCCATGGTATCCCGAGGTGAAGAGTGCCCAATCGTGCGCACAGGTAACGCGCATTAATGCCCCGGGAAAGCGGTGGTTACAGCACAGCAACATGGGCCCGGAGGATGAGCGGAATGGGCCTGTACCACCAGCGAATCGGCGGCGCGAACTACACCTTCGACGGCTTGATCGAGGTGCTCGCCAAAGCCACCCCCAAACGCAGCGGCGATGAGCTCGCCGGATGCGCGGCGGCATCCGATGCCGAGCGGGCCGCGGCGCAGTGGGTGCTGGCGGATCTGCCGCTCACCGTATTCCTGAACGAGGCGGTGGTGCCGTACGAGACCGACGAGGTCACCCGGCTGATCTTCGACACCCACGATCGGGTTGCCTTCCAGGCTGTTTCGCATCTCACCGTGGGCGGGCTGCGCGATTGGCTGCTCGCGGTGGCTGCCACGCCCGAGGCGGCGGTGACGCTGGCCGCCGTCTCGCGGGGACTCACGCCGGAGATGGTGGCCGCGGTCAGCAAACTCATGCGGAATCAGGATCTCATCGCGGTCGCCAGGGCCACCGAGGTGACCGCCGGATTCCGGACCACCGTCGGACTGCCCGGCACCCTGGCGACACGGCTGCAACCCAATCACCCCACCGATGATCCGCGCGGGATCGCGGCGGCGGTACTGGATGGGCTGCTGCTGGGCTGCGGTGACGCGGTGATCGGCATCAATCCGGCCACCGATTCGCCCAAGGCCACCGCCGATCTGCTGTACCTGCTCGACGAGGTGCGGCAGCGGTTCGACATTCCGACGCAGTCGTGTGTGCTCTCGCATGTCACCACCACCGTCGGGCTGATCGAGGCGGGTGCGCCGGTGGATCTGGTGTTCCAGTCCATCGCGGGCACCGAGGGCGCGAATTCCGGCTTCGGCGTGCATATCTCGCTGCTGCGCGAGGCGAACGAGGCCGGACGATCGCTGCGGCGCGGCACCGTGGGCGATAACGTCATGTACCTGGAAACCGGCCAGGGTTCCGCACTTTCGGCCGGAGCGCACCTCGGGGCCGGTGGCAAACCGGTCGATCAGCAGACCCTGGAGACGCGCGCCTACGCGGTGGCCCGCGACCTCGACCCGCTGCTCGTCAACACCGTCGTCGGCTTCATCGGACCCGAATACCTTTACGACGGAAAGCAAATCATCCGCGCCGGGCTCGAAGACCACTTCTGCGGCAAACTCCTGGGCCTGCCCATGGGCGTCGACGTCTGCTACACCAACCACGCCGAAGCCGATCAGGACGATATGGACACCCTGCTCACCCTGTTGGGTGCGGCGGGCTGCGCCTTCGTCATCGCGGTTCCCGGCGCGGACGACGTCATGCTCGGCTACCAGAGCCTGGCCTACCACGATGCCCTCTACGCCCGAAAAGTACTGGGCCTCACACCCGCACCGGAATTCGCCACCTGGCTCGACCGGCTCGGCATGCTCAGCGCCGACGGTCGCATCCTCCCCGTCGAACCCCTGACCTCACCCCTGCGCGCTCTCGCCAGCGCCTCCTGAGGAGGAACATTGACCAGCGACAACGGGATACGACCGATCGCCGAGAGTGAAGACACCGCGACTTCCTCGGGTGTGACTACGAGTCGTGCTGCGACACAGGATGATCCGGGCGTGAATGCCGTGCGGACGCCATCGATTGCCGACGGGACCACGAAGTCATCGGGCGCGACGGGGAGCGTTCCGCCGCCCGGCCCGGCCACCTCGAATGCTGCGGCATCGCCGGGTCCGAGCGAAATCGCCGCGCGGGCGTTCTGGGCGGAACTGCGCCGGACCACGCAGGCGCGGATCGGTTTGGGGCGCACCGGCGATGCGCTGCCCACCGCCGACGTTCTGGCGCTGCGCGCCGCGCATGCGGCGGCGCGGGATGCGGTGCACAATCCACTCGACGTGGAAGTTCTTGCGGCACAGGTGAAAAAGCTGGGTATGGGGGATCCGGTGCATGTGCGCAGTCATGCCGCCGACCGCTCCGAATACCTGCGGCGGCCCGATCTGGGGCGGCTGCCCTTTCAATCCGAACTCCCTGCGGGGCAGGGCATTTCGGCTCTCCGTCACACGGGCGCGGATATCGGCGTGGTGCTGGCGGACGGTCTGTCCCCGCGTGCGCTCGCCGATCACGGTGCACCGATGCTGGCCGCACTCTTCGAGGCGCTGGGGGATCGTCTCACCTTCGCCCCGCCGGTGATCGCCACGCAATCGCGGGTGGCCCTCGGCGATCACATCGGTCACGCCCTCGGCGTGACGACCCTGCTCGTCCTCATCGGTGAACGTCCGGGTCTGTCCGTGGCCGACAGTCTCGGCATCTACCTCACTCACCTCCCGCGTCCGGGCCGGGCCGATTCCGAGCGCAACTGCATCTCGAACATCCACCCGCCCGAGGGGCTCGGCTATGCGCGCGCCGCGCAGGTGGCCGTCACTCTCATCGACGGTGCTCGCCGCCTCGGCCGCTCCGGCGTGGATCTCAAGGACACCTCCGCCGACACTGCCCTCACCAGCGGTGAACCCGTGATTCTGGAAGCCGCCGAGTCCGCGTAGCCCGTCCGATCCGCGGGTGCTGCCGGGGTAGGCGGCAGGCTGTGGTTAGTGTCGGGGGTATGGGTCGCCTGCTGTTTGCTCTGTGCGTGTTGCCGGGTGGGCTAGGCGCGCTCGTGGAGCTGACGGCGGGTGGATCCTTCGGACAGGTGCTGGTGGATCTGCTGGGGGCGGCGGGTGGAATCTACGCCTGTCTGAGCATGATTCGCGAGGATCAGGGTCCGGTGTCGCGGCGCTCCGGAGTGCTACTCGGGGTGGCCTTGCTGGTTGCCGCGATGGTGGTCGTGTCGCGGTGGCCGGAAAGTCTCTCGCCCTGGGCAACCGCCTCGGCGTGGCTGGCGATCGTGGGTTGCGGGGTGGCGGCATCGCGGATCGCGGTGCCGATGGATGCGGTGTTGACCGCGACAGTGGGAGTCGCGGCGGTGGGGTCGGTACTGGGGTTGCGGTCGAATCCGGCCGATGATGTGCTGCCGCTGCTGGCGGTGACGATACCGGCGATCACCGCGCTGGGAATCGGGCTACTGGTGCGATCGCATCGGCAGCGGCTCGTGGTCGAGCGCGGTGCGGCGGTGGCCGATGAGCGGGCGCAGATGGCGCGCGAACTGCACGATGTCATCGCGCACGAGGTCATGGGGATGGTGGTGCTGGCGCAGGCCGGACAACTCGGGGCGGATGAGCGGACCCGGCCGCTGCTGGCGCGGATCGAGGGTTCGGGGCGACGGGCACTGGACGATATCCGGGCCCTGGTCGGGAATCTGCACGACGGCGCGGCACCCACGGGGACAACGGATCTCACGGATGTGGTGGAACGATTCGCCGACACCGCGCACGCCGAGGTGATCACCGAACTCGACGAACGAGTCGGCGCGCCGGAAGTACCGGACGCGGTACTGCTGGCCGCCCACCGAATCCTGTTGGAGGCGTTCAACAATATTCGCCGCCACGCCGCCGACGCGAGCCGTGTCGACGTCACGGTGCGACTCGTCGACGACACCGTGGATATTCACGTGTGCGACAACGGAACCGGCTTCGCCGGCCTGGGCGGCGGTGGGGGAGTGGGACTTACCGGCCTGGCCGAACGCGCCACCGCGGTGGGTGGCACCGTCACCGCCGGACGCCTGCCGAACGGACACTGGCAACTGGCGGCCAGTCTGCCGATCACCGACAACAAGGGAGGGATATGACCGACCCCGGAAATGGCGAAAGCGATCTGACAGTCCCCGGAAATGGCGGGCGGGTCCTTCCCGGAAATGGCGGCGGGATATGACGATTCGCGTCCTGGTCGCCGACGATCAGGAGATGGTGCGCATGGGCTTCGCCATGATCCTGGACGCCGCACCCGATATCGACGTCGCGGCCCAGGCCGCTGCTGGCCGTGTGCACCCGCCCCGATTCCGCGGTCGGCAGGGTGCTCACCGCTCTCGGCCGGACAGCCCTCACGAACTATTTGACCGCCACCGGAATCGTCATTGCCGCACGGTTTTTCGCGACGCCGCTGGGTATCGAACCCGCCGCGCCCGGGGCTTGGGGCCGCACCTTGGCGCTGTGCGTGCTGATCCTGGCCGCGCAGGCGGCGGTCTCGCTGTGGTGGTTGGGCCGATTCTCGCAGGGACCCGTGGAGTGGCTGCTGCGCCGCGTGTCCTGGGCGGGGATGTCGGTTACTGCGCCTACCGTGCCAACTGTGCCTGTCGATGCTGCCGCAACCGCCACCGCATCCACCACTGCCTTGCCGCAGGTCGCGTTCGGTGCCGATGCGCGACCATCCGTGTCCACCGTTCGCGCGGTGCCGTTCACGCCGGATGCGCCGGACTCCGGCGCGAATGACGGCCGGGCGGAACGGTATTCGAGGTGAGCGGGTTCGTCCACCTGCTGCTGGCCGCCGGTATCGCACTGGCGGTCATCGGGGCGGTGCGTGTGGTGCGGGAACCTCGGCGGGTGTCTACGGGGCTGGTGTTGTTCGCGGCGCTCGGCTTGATCGCGCTGTGGGCGGTGCTGGCACTGGTGGAGCGGAATACGTTGGTGGCCATCGAGATCGGTGTCGCGCTGCTCGTGCTGCTGCCGCCGCTGTCGTTGCTGGCGGCGGGAATCGGGCTGGTGGCGAACGGGGTGGTGCTGACCCGTCGGGAGGGGCTGCGGATCGCCACGGCGGTCGCACCGCTCGCGGGGATCGGGTTGCTGCTGTTCCCGCTGGCCGCCTGGATACTGCTGGATCCCGGCGCGGCGACGCCGGTGTGGCGTTCGGCGCTGGGTGTGGCGCTGGTGCTGCTCGGCATGCTGCTGCTGGTGCAGTTGCTCGCGTTCACCGGTTACGCGGTGCTGTACGCGCGGCTGCCGCAGCGGCCGGGGGCGGATGTGGTGATGGTGCTCGGCTGCGGTTTGGCGGGCGGGCAGGTCACACCGCTGCTGGCCTCCCGGCTGGATCGGGCGCGGGCCGCCTACGAGACGGAGTTGGCGGCGGGCGGGGATCCCATCCTGGTGACCTCGGGCGGGCAGGGGCCCGGGGAATCCGTGGCCGAGGCCGACGCCATGGCCGACTATCTCGAGGCCGCCGGGGTTCCGGCGGCGAAAATATTGCGGGAGAACAGGTCTCGCAACACCGAACAGAATCTGCGGTTCACCACCGAGCTGCTGCGCGAGCGCGCGGAGGTCGCCGAGAAGCCGCGAATGACCGTGGTGACCAGTGACTTCCACGTCATGCGCTCCGCCGAGCTGACCCGCAGGCTCGGACTGGACGCACAGGTCGTGGGCGCGCGGACGGCCCGCTATTTCGTCCCCGCCGCCTTCCTGCGCGAATTCGCCGCCGTACTGGTCTCGCACCGGCGCGCCAATCTGGTGGTCGCGGGCGTACTGCTCACGCTGGTCGCGGCGCTGGCGGTCTACTCGTATCTGCCTGTGGGACTGGTCGATCAGGGCTAGGGCGACCCGGCTTTGGTGCGCAGATCCAGGCGGCGCATGACGCGATCCACCACATCGGGCGCGATACCGGGTTCGCGCCGCGCGGCCAGCGCTTCGGTCCGCCCTGCCTCCAGCACCTCATTGGTGATGGCGCGCATCTGCTTGGCGAATACGACGGCACGATCGGTATTGATCTTCGCATTGCCCTCCGCCGCTTCGGGATCGGCCTGCGCCAGCCGTCGTTCGAAACCGTCGCGCAGCCGTTCGTATATCTCCTCGGGCAGCGCTCGTGTCGCCGAAATCTCTTTCAGCCGTGCGAGTTCCGCCTCCAGTACGCGAGTCCACAGGCGGCGCTCCATCTCTCGCTCGCGTTCGGTGTCCACGTGCACGCCGGTCACCCGCACCACCGCGGGCAGGGTCGGGCCCTGCAACAGCAGCGTGAACATCACCACGGCGAACGCGGTGAACAGGATTTCCGAGCGCCCCGGGAACGGCGCGCCGGAATCGGTGGTGAACGGAACCGCCAGTGCCAGTGCGACTGTCGCGACCCCGCGCATGCCCGCCCACCAGGTGACCAGGGTCTCGCGCCAGGTGTACGGCTCATCGGCATCGCGTTCGCGCCACCAGCTCTTGAACAGCGCGGTGGTGATCAGCAGCCAGATCAGTCGCAGCCCCACCACCACACCGATCACCACGGCCGCGCCGCCGATGAAGCGCGGCCAATCCGGTCCGGCGTCCTTGAGCACGGTGCTCAGCTCCAGGCCGATGAGCCCGAAAGCGAAACCGGTGACCAGCATCTCGGTGATCTCCCAGAAGGAATCACCGACGAGCCGGTAATCGCTATCGCTGAAATCGGTTGCGGCATCGGTGAGATAGAGCGAGCACACCAGCACCGCCAGCACGGCCGAACCGTCGCGCGCCTCGGAGACGCCGTACGCCGCGAACGGCAGCAGCAGCCCCAGCGCCACCTGCCAGGGCGCTTCACCGAGCCGCCGCATGAGCTTGCTGCCCGCCCACCCGAACAGCAGCCCGACTCCCACGCCGACCACCGCCGAGATGGCGAACTGCCCGGCCGCCTGCCATGCCGAGAATTTGCCGGTGACCACCGCCTGAATGGCGACGGAGTAGACGACGATGGCCGTCACATCATTGAACAGGCCCTCGCCCTCGAGGACCGCCACCAGGCGGCGCGGCAGCCCCAGTTTGCCCGCCAGCGCGGACACCGCCACCGGATCGGGCGGTGCGACCAGTGCGCCCAGCGCCAGCGCCGCCCCGATCGGCACGGCGGGATAGAAGGCCCGGAAGGCCCAGGCCACCGCCACCGCGGTCACGATGACCAGCACCACCGCGCGCATGCTGATCGCACCCCAGTTATCGGCGAAGGCCCGCCAGGAGGTGCGGCGGGCGGCGGCGTACAGCAGCGGTGGCAGCACCAGCGGCAGGATCATCTCGGGATCGATATGGATCTCGGGAACCTGCGGTATCAGCGCCAGGATCACGCCGAAGGCGGTCATGAGCACCGCCGGCGCCTGACCGAGCCGTTTACCGAGCGGCTGGGCCAGGATCGTCGCGAACAGGACGACGAAGATCAATTCCATTTGATGCGCCACGCCAGTCAGTTTGCTGCGCGTATGCGGGTAAGTCGACCAGCGGGTCCCGTTTCTCAGCGAGCCGCCGGAAAGTTCTCAGACTCCGGTGCCCGGGGCGTAGCCGCCCACGGGCGGGAAAGCCCCGCGCTCGGGGGCGTACAGCGGTGGTTGCGGATATTGATACGGCTCCGGGTTCTGATACGGCTCCGGATGCTGTTGCGGCAGGCCGTGATTCTGCCCGGCGGCCGATGCCATGCCGCCCGCACCCGCTGCCGCGCGTTGCGTGGCCGCCGAATTCGCCTGCGTCCCGCGCGAACTCGACTGCAACGACCACGGATCGTGCCGCACGGGTTCCGGTCGCACCGGTTCGCTGATGCGGCTGGCCTCATCCACCTCGGTCAGGCCGACGTGAATGAGCAGCACCATGGTGACGGTGCTGACGCTGACCATGAGCGGTGCGAGCAACTGCATCGCGCCCGCGCCGTGCGGCATGCTCGCGTGCGCGGCCTGATGCGCGCTCATGGACGCCATTCCGGTGTAATGCATGCCGCACACCGCGATTCCCATGATCAACGCCGCGCCGCAGGTGGCGAGAATCCCATTGATATTCAAGGTGAACCACAGCGCCACGATCGAGGCGACCACGGCGATCACCATCGACAGCGCGACCAGACCGAAGTCGTAGTCGATGATCGCATCCGATTTCATGGCGTACATGCCCGCGTAATGCATCGCGCCCACGCCGAGTCCGGTGATGGTGCCACCGATCGGCAACTCCCAGCCGCCCCAGCGCCCGGTCGCCACGATGGACAAACCGACCCACACCACGATCATGGCGATGGCGGCGCTGAGCAGCGTGACCGGCACGTCATAGCGAATGGATGCGCCGTGGATGGAAAACCCCAGCATGGCAATGAAATGCATGACCCAGATGCCGGTGCCGCCGATGGCGATGGCCGCCGCGATCAACCAGCCGCGGCGGCCTTCTCCGTTGCGGGCGCGCGCGGTGCAGCGCAGGCCGAGCAGACATCCGGTGACGGACATTACGTATGCCATGACGGGGGTGACCCACCCGTAACTGAAGTGGCTTATTTCCAGCACTCGAACTCCATTGCCAGAACAAAAGTTTCGCGATCGCAGCTGCGACGTGCGAAGAGTACCGGTCGGTTGTCCGATTGGGAAGTTGAAATACGAATGTTTCGTTCGCGTTAACGCGCGCCGGGAGTCGGGCCACGACCGCGCGGTGCGCGGATCACCGCGCCGCGGTCGCCGCGCTCTCGATCAGCTCGGTCACCGTCGTGGGCTGCGAGAGCGCGATGGCATGGCTGCCGTCATGCTCGACCACCGTCGCATTGATGCGCTTGGCCATGGCGCGCTGGCCATCCACCGGAATCATGTGATCATCGCGCGCCACCAGATACCAGGACGGAATCGACTTCCAGGCCGGATCGACCGTGGTCTCGGTGAACGCCGCCACCGCGACCGGCCGCTGCGCCGAGGCCAGCACCGCCGCCTCATCGGCGGGCAGATCCTGCGCGAAATTGGCCGGGAACTGCTCCTGGCTGATCACCAGCTCCGGTGCGGTGCCGCCCGTGCTGAGCGGATAGTTCTGCGGCACAGTGATTTTGGTGGCGGGACCACCGTAACGCGCATCCAGCTCGCCCAGGCTCTCACCCTTATCCGGTGCGAACGCGGCCACATAGACCAGGCCCTTCACCTTCGGTGAACCCGCGGCGGCATTGGTGATCACCGCACCGCCGTACGAATGGCCGACCAGAATCGTCTTATCGGGCATGGCATCGAGCAGACCGCGAATATAGGCCGAATCGTAGGTGAGGCCGCGCAGCGGGACAGCCGCGCTGGTCACGCGGTAGCCGTCGCGCTGCAGGCGTTCGGCGACCCGGCTCCAGCTGGAACCGTCCGCGAACGCGCCGTGCACGAGCAATACGGCGGGCTTGTTCGGATCGGGCTGCGGCGCGGCAGCGGCGGGCTTATCGCCCGCGACGGAACAGGCGGTGGCGGCGATACTCAGGCCGAGAGCGGTGACGATGAACATGGTGTGGCGGAACTTCGAGGTGATACTCATGGCGACGACCATGCTTTCGATCACTCAACGGGCACTGAACGGATTCCGAAAACCCAGCTCGCAGGCGCTTTCCGAGATGGTCGGGCGACGGTCTCGTCTGCGGCGTGGTCTTGATAGCCGCTGGCACTGACTACGCTGTCCGAGTTCGAGAAACGGATCGATCGCAGCGGTTGGGCACCCCACCCGGCGAAGAAGGGCGCGGAGTGTCGGCGGCGAATATACAGATCACCCTGCTCGACGGCGTGCAGGTGCGATTGGACGACCGCGCCGCAGCCCTCGGACCGCCACAGCGCCGCTCACTGCTGGCCATGCTCGCCATGCGCCGCCGCCGCTGGGTCGCGGCCACCGCACTGCTGGACGGTCTGTACGACGATGCCGCGCCCGCCAGCGGAATCGGCCTGGTGCAAACCCATATCTCCGCGCTGCGCCGTGCCCTCGAACCCGATCGCGCACCCCGCGCCGCGCCCACGGTGCTGCTGTCCGGACACGGCGGCTACCAGCTGAACATCACCGATGAACAGATCGACGTCGGCATCTTCGACCGCCTCGTCTCCGAGGCGGAACGCGCACGCGCACAAGGCGATCCGGCGACCGCCGACCAGCGGTACACGCGGGCGCTACTGCTGTGCTCTGGCGAACCGCTGGCCGGAGCGCCCGGACCGGTTGTGGCCGCGCACCGCGCACTGCTGCACGAACGCGCGCTCGCCGTCCTCGAGGACAGCCTGTACGTCGCCCTCGACCTCGGGCGCACCGATAAGGTGGTCGATCGCGTCCGCCCACTGGTCAGTGAACATCCGCTGCGCGAGCGCCCCAGCGCTTTGCTCATGCGCGGGCTCGCCCGGCAGGGTAGACGAGCCGAAGCTCTCGATGTGTACGCCCGCACCCGGCGGCGACTAGTCGACGAACTCGGTGTCGAACCCGGCGACGAGCTACGTGAACTACAGAGCCGCATTCTGGCGGGGCAGGCAGAACCGGCGGTCGCACCCGCTCGATCGGTTCGGGGGCCGATACCGGATCAGCTTGCGGCTGATCAGAGTACGGCAGCCGGGATGGCTGGCACACCATCGATGGGTTCCGAGCTATCGGGGGAATCGGCGGCCGGATCGCAGTTGGCTGCTGGTGAACGGTTGCCGGGTTCGGGGCGGGGCGGTCCGGTCGGTGACGAGATGCGGTCGCTGGTGTCCGGCCCGGTCGGTGACGAGACGCGGTCGCTGATGTCCGGCCCGACGGGGATCTCGGCCGATCGAACGCGGTCGGCCGGTTGGGATCGGTCAGCGGAATCGACGGCGACGGCGGAATCGCTGTCACCTGGGGCGCATCCCGGTGGGGCTGGGCCGGAACAGTTTTCGCGGGGCTATGGCGCGGCCACGGCGTTCTCGGTTGAATCTGCCTCGGTCGCAATGCTTTCGGACTGGTCTGCGGGCGGATCACCCACCGTCGCCGTGCCTTCGGAGGACGCCGCAGCCGATATGCGGCTAACGCACTCCGGCGTTGCGCTGCTGGATCGCGACGAGCAATTGGCGGCCATTTTCGGCGCGTATCAGCGGGCGATGAGCGGGCGGGGCGGGACCGTGGTGATCTCGGGGTATCCGGGATCGGGGAAGACGGTGTTGATCGAAGCCGTCGCCGAGCGGGTGCCGAATGCGGCCGTACTCAATGCCAAGGAACTGATCGGGCCGGAGCCACGGCTGTTTCACGAACTTGCCAGGCTGGCCGGAATAGACGCCGCGACAGCGGGAATCCAGGACACCGACTATCGCGTGCAAGCGGCGTTGCTGCGCGACGGATTCGCATCACAACCCCGGGTGCTGCTCCTGGACGATGTGGCCGAGGCGGGCACGCCCTCGCTGGAATTGCTGGTGGCATTGACCCCGCAATTGCGCACGCTGCCCGTGCTGGTGGTGGCCGTATTCGATGAGCGCACCTGGTACCTCGCACCGGTCTCGTCGGTGCACACCGAGCTGGAATGCCTTGCCGCGGAGGTGATCCGGCTCGCGGGACTGCGATTGCCCGCCATCTCGGCTCTCGCCGGGCGGTCCCTGGGAGGAACCTGCTCGGACGCACTGGCGCTGGAGATACAGCAGGCCACGGGCGGTCTGCCCATTCTGGTCGGCGCACTGCTGAAAGACCTCGCGCTGCTCGACGCTCCACGGCATGTGCCGGAGCAATTGCCCAGCGGCACCTATCAACGCGCCATGCGCCGCCTGCTGAACCGGTACTCCCGAGACGGCGGCGCGATGTTGCGGGCGATCGCCGTACTCCAGGACTATCGCGCGCCCGTCGAGGTGGTGGCCGCCGCGTGCGAGCAGCCCGAGGCCGAGATTCGGGAGCGCTGTTCGCTGCTTGTCACCGAGGGGATTCTCGCCGCCGCCGATCCGCCGCGCTTCCGGCATCGCTTGCCCGCCAACACCTTGCGCCACCTGTGCCCGCGTGCGGAAGTCCGGCAGGTGCGCGAGCTCGCGGCACAGCGTGCCCTGCTCCTCTCGCGTGACACCCGGGAGGTGGCCGCGTATCTGCTCGAACTCAGTGGACCGCAATGGTCGTACTGGGTGCCCACGCTCATCGACGCGGCGGCGGAGGCGGTGCGCGCCCTGGACCTGGCCGAAGCTACCGGTTATCTGGAAGTGGCGCAGCGGATCTCGGTGCCGGAGCAGCGCTCCGACCTCGCCTTGCGGCTGGGGCTGCTGAAGCAGTGGACCGATCCCGTCGCCGCTCGCGCGTATCTGGAGCAGGCACTGGCCTTGGAGCGGGAGTCGAAAACCGCTCCGGCGGCGCTCATTCCGCTCGCCTGGACCTTGATCACCGCGTATCGCGCGACCGAGGCGGATGCCCTGCTGGATCAGGTGCTGGCCGAGACCGCCGCTCGTGATCAGGAGGCGGCGACCTCGGTGCGTGCCTCCCGCTGGATGGTCGCCGCCCTGACCTCGCAGGGCTGGTCGAGCTATCGGGAACTCGCCCGCCACGATCCCCGCCCCGATGTCGTCACCGCCGCCACCCGCACCCTGGATGATGTTTTCGCCGTACGTATCTCGGCCGAAGCCGCTCGCGCGCGGTTCCTGCCCGCCAGCGGCGTGCAACCGCATGAACGGCTACCTCGGGAACTGTTCGGCATCTTCGCCCATATCGCCCTGTGGACCGATGAACTCACCCTCACTGCCCAGCTCAGCGCGCAGAGCGAGGACAAATACTTCGGCGTGATCGACGCCTACCGCCTCATCCTGCGGTCCGAAGCGCTACTGCGCCAAGGCCGTTACGCCGACGCCGAACGCGAATGCGCGCTCATCGCCGCAACCCCCACCGGCACGCTGGTCCGCCGCCCACCTGCCCTGGTCGCCCAGTACGCGCACGCCCTGCTCGGCACCGGCCGTCTCGACGAAGCCGATGACTGGCTGGAATCCACTCGCGCCCACACGAATCCGGAATCGTGGGAATGGACTACCATCACCTACGTCCGTGCCCTGAGCTGCGTCGCCCGCAACCGGCACCGCGAGGCCGTCGCCCACTTCCTCGAATGCGGCCGCCGCCTCGCCGCCTGGGACCTGCACAACCCCGCACACATCCCGTGGCGCAGTTCCGCCGCCCTGCAACTGATTCCACTCGGCGACCATGCCCAGGCCCGTCAACTCGCCGCCGAGGAACTCGAACTCGCCCAACGCTGGAACACCCCGGTCACCCTCGGCCGTGCCTGGCGCGCGGTAGCCATGGCCGCGGCCGACACCACCACAATCCCCCTGCTGCACACGGCAATCACCCACCTGCGCTGCGGCGAATCCGCCACCGAACTCATCCGAGCCCTGGAAGACCTCGCCGACATCCACACCGCCGAAGCCGCTTTCACCGAAGCCCGCACCGCCCTGCAGGAAGCCCACGACATTGCGTTGTCGCGCGGCGCGGCGCTGTTCGCCACCCGCCTCAGCACCCGTCTTTCGGAGCTTCCCGAATCGTAGCGTGGCAACGACTATTCCGGTTTTCACGCGGATCCGCTGGAACCTGGTGAAAGCCGCGGTGCCGAATCAGGCTCCTGGCCAACGCCGGTCGCGGATGTGGTCGGGAAGTTCGATGCCGGGGCGCAGGTCGGGGGAGCGGATCGGCCTGTCGAATGCCGTGCGCATTGGCAGGTGTCCCGCCCAGACGTCGCTGGCCGCGATATCGGCTGCCGAGTTCATCGGCCCGCCATTTCGCACCTTCACCGACGCTTCGGTGAGATCCAGCGAAGGCATGCAATTTCGTTGGGGTGTCCTGGATTTCGACGGGCTGTCCGTGAATTACCGCACGCCGGTAATCGAGTGAGAAGTCTTTGAGCGCGAGCGTAAACCACCCCGTCGACCAATGTCACCGCCAGATGGCATTCCAGTGCCTCATCCAGAATGGCGTAGAGCTCCGCCCGATAAGTGCGCGCCCGCTGCGCGCCCGCTGCGCGTCACGATGAATGGTGCTGCGATCCGTCGGCGAGAGCGGAGTCAGATCCACGTACCAACACCTACCTTCGGCTTCGATCGAGGCTTCCGATGAGCGAATCCCCAGCGTGCTACAGCGAAAATTCGAAACCATGCCGAACGCTGACCTGAACGCCCACACTGAATTGCAGTAACGAGCTCAACCGGTATGTGCGATGTCATTCACACAACACCTATTCAGGAGGTCGGAATGCTATCTGCGAAGCGACTTGCTGCCGGCGCCGCCGCCGTAGCCACCGCGGCCACGGCCGCCGTGCTCACCGGTGGGGGCGTGGCCCAGGCCGATGTACCGGTCTGGCAGGCCAACTGTCACGTCTACAACATCTTCAACACCGGCGGAATGTCCAATTGCGAGCTCCCGACCTGGCACCAGGTGAAACTCACCTGCGTAGCCTGGCCCGTCCCCTTCACCTACTGGAAATACGGCCCCATCCAATACGGCCAAAACCAGTCCTGGGCCAGCTGCGACTCCCTCAATGCCATGGTCGGCATCGAAGTGATCCAAGCCTAGTGCCCACGCATGAGATCGGGCCGCCGAGCGTGTGCTCGGCGGCCCGACTTCAGGAGAATGGCAGCTCATGCGGTCGCCAGCGCCATATCCACTCCGATTGTGGATGTGATTTCTTCAGCGTGGTGCGCTCGCGGCCGTAGGCTTGCAGTGCTGCCTGAACGGCGGGGCCGGGATCGTGTTGGTCGGGAATCGGAAACCGCAGCAGCAGGTGCTGTTTCGGATGAACGAGAACGATATCGCCATTCGGTGCACACCCCTGCAATTGGAAATTGCGCAGCGCCTTGTACTCCTTGCTCGCGGTGTCCAACTTGGCGATCAGGCTGCCATCGCGTGACCAAAGGTAGAAGCCGTTGGAATTGAGGTGATAGGCGATTCCACGGCTCGGATCCGTCGCGACCCGGAAATGTGAACCGGCGTACGGGCTGTCCGCGCGATCATCGAGCCCCGCCAGCCGCCCATGCACCTTGCCCGCATCGTCCACGAGGGCGAAGGCGAACGGCATACCCTTGTTGCCGCTCCTCAACATTCGGCTGAACAGCGGTAGCACGAACAGATCCTCGGACAACGGTTCCGCAACCGTAGTCCACGGCGGCCGATGCACATCCATCCAATTCCGTTCCTCGGGCCGGGGAACGGATTCGGCCAAACTCGGTGCCGGACGGTGATCACCGAAGACTGGACTGCCGTCGAACAGCACATGCTCCCGCCCGTCGATTTCGGTCTGCTTGCCCGTGTGCGGGTTCACCGTCGCGAACGCGCGCAATATCGGCCGATGATCCACCGCGGGACGAGTTTCGGCTATTGCCAACAGATTCGGTGTCGCGAACAGGCTGTACTCGATATTCGTCTCCGCCACCACACACACCAACCTGCCCGCTGGAGTCCGGCGCATCGCGGACGCGAAACTCACCCCCGCGTGCCGATCCGCCGGAAGCATCCCACCATCGAATCCGGCTCGTACCGAACCCAATTCGCCGTCGATGAGGAACGTCTCATCGGAATTCCCGCTGAGCGCCACCATCTCATCCGAGATCGCACACAGATGAGCCTGCGGCCCAACCCTGATCAAGCGCCCCTTCTCACTCGGTCTCCCACTGCCACAGGCGATCGCCGCGACCGGCCCCTCCTCCCGCCCATACCGAGTCACCAGCAGACACATCGGCGAATCCCACCCATCCGCCAGCCGCGCCCAGCCCAAGGTGTACATATCCCCACCGGGCGCGAAACTCACATCCAGATGATCCACCTTCCACGCACTGTCCAACGCGCCGTAGCGCAGGAGTAGTTGCTCGGGCAGAGCCAGCCGATGCACGCGAATCATGCGGACAGTGTCGTATACGCCTACGACAGAACAGGATTCGACGGTCCGCTCAAGGGATCCGGAATCGAGAAAGGCCCCCGAAGCCGAAGCTCAGGGGGCCTTTCTCGGATGGAACTCAGTCCAGGTAGTCGCGCAGGACCTGGGAGCGGCTCGGGTGGCGGAGCTTGCTCATGGTCTTGGACTCGATCTGGCGGATGCGTTCGCGGGTGACGCCGTAGACCTGGCCGATTTCGTCCAGGGTGCGGGGCTGGCCGTCGGTGAGGCCGAAGCGCAACCGGACTACGCCGGCTTCGCGCTCCGAGAGCGTTTCCAGGACCGACTGGAGCTGGTCCTGCAAAAGCGTGAAGCTGACCGCGTCGACGGCGACCACTGCTTCGGAGTCCTCGATGAAATCGCCGAGCTGCGAATCACCTTCGTCACCGATGGTCTGGTCGAGGGAGATGGGCTCACGGGCGTACTGCTGGATTTCCAGCACCTTCTCCGGCGTGATGTCCATTTCCTTGGCGAGCTCTTCGGGAGTGGGCTCGCGGCCCAGATCCTGCAGGAGTTCGCGCTGGATGCGGCCGAGCTTGTTGATGACCTCGACCATATGCACCGGGATGCGGATGGTGCGGGCCTGATCGGCCATGGCGCGGGTGATGGCCTGACGAATCCACCACGTGGCGTACGTGGAGAACTTGTAGCCCTTGGTGTAGTCGAACTTCTCGACCGCGCGGATCAGACCCAGATTGCCTTCCTGGATCAGATCCAGGAACGCCATACCGCGGCCGGTGTAGCGCTTGGCGAGCGAAACCACCAGGCGCAGGTTGGCTTCGAGCAGATGGTTCTTGGCACGGTTGCCGTCGCGCATGATCCACTGCAGATCGCGGCGCAGCTGCACGGGCAGCTTCTCACCCTTCTCGGCGAGTTCGCGCAGGCGCTCGGTGGCGTAGAGACCGGCCTCGATTCGCTTGGCGAGCTCGACCTCCTCCTCCGCGTTGAGCAGCGCGACCTTGCCGATCTGCTTGAGGTAGGCGCGGACCGAGTCGGCCGAAGCGGTGAGCTCGGCGTCCTTACGGGCCTGGCGCAGGGCCTCGGATTCCTCCTCGTCCCAGACGAAATCGCCGGAAGCCTTGTCCTTCTCGGTGGGCTCCTCGGCCTCTTCGGCCTCCTCGCCCGCCGGGGCGGCCTCGGCCTCTTCCTCTTCGGCGTCATCGTCGGCGAGATCGACTTCGACCAGATCGGTCTCATCGACCTCCAGGTCACCGAGGTCGTCGAGCTCGACCTCGTCCTCGCCGATCACATCGGCTTCGCCCTCGGCGCCCTCGGCCTTGGCCCCGGCTTTCTTGGCAACGGCCTTTTTGGCGGGCGCCTTCTTGGCAGCGACCTTCTTGGCGGCGGCCTTTTTGGCTACCGCCTTCTTGGCCGGTGCTTTCTTGGCGGCAGCCTTCTTGACCGGCCGTGCTGCGGTGGTGTCTGCGGAGTCGGCCTCATCGGCCGATTCGGCGGTCTCTCGGGTATTCGTGGCTACCACGTACGCCCTTTCGTGACGGTCTCGTGCGGCGTCACGCCAGAGTGGTGATCCGGCGGAGCGGTCTGTCGGGGGATAACCGGCGCGCATGCCGGGTTGGTTTCACCGGCGCACCGCCGGATGTTGTTCCATTGTAACGATCGAACCAGGCTGCTTACGGTGCGATACCGGCAGACACGGCCATTGCCGCTCCGACAATGCCCGCGGTGTTCTTCAAATCGGCCGCGACAACCGGTGTTCTGTTGGTCAGCAAGGGAATCCATTCAGCGTAGTCGCGACTGATGCCGCCACCCGCCACGAACACGGTCGGCCAGAACAGATTTTCGAGCGTGACCAGCACCTTACTCACCTCGACGGCCCATTCCGCGTAGCTCAGGCCCTCGCGATCCTTGATGGACGCCGCGGCCAGATGCTCGGCCTCGCGACCGCCCACCTCGAGATGCCCGAGTTCGGTGTTCGGCACCAGCATGCCGTTGTACATCACGGCCGATCCGATGCCGGTGCCGAAGGTGAGCAGCATTACCAAGCCGGTCAGATCCTTTGCCGCGCCGTAGCGGTCCTCGGCGAGCCCGGCCGCGTCCGCATCGTTGAGCACCGTCAACTCGCGGCCGCCCAGCGCCAGCGAGAACAGCGACCGCGCGTCCGTGCCGATCCAGGACTTGTCGATATTGGCGGCCGTGCGCACCACGCCGCCGATGATCACGCTCGGCATGGTGATGCCGACCGGACCGTCCCAGCCCGACTGCGCCACCACCTTCGCCACCGCCTCGGCCACCGCGTTCGGCGTGGACGGTTGCGGTGTCGGCACCTTGATGCGTTCCCGGACCAGTTCACCGGTGGCCAGATCGACCTCGGCGCCCTTGACACCGCTACCTCCGATGTCGATCCCGAACGCGTGCCCCCGAGCGGACATGACGACTCCTCGTTCTCCCAAGTGATGCCGGCGAACCCCGGCGCGCGGCACGATACCGGCTCCGGCGGTGATCAATTCACAGTTGCGGGATACACCCGCCACGCGGCCGGAACCGGCCGATGCGCTGTGTCGTGCGCGACAAGCCTAATGCGAGGTGTGCCGGATCTGTGCTGCGATGGACTTCGTGCCGGAATCCGATTTCACCTCCACCGCATCGAACACCACCGCGACCACCGACGGGACCGACATCGCCGAACTCCGGCGCATCGCGATCCATTTGGCCGAAACCGCCGCCGCGCATGTGCGCGCACGCCGACCTCAGGTCTTCGGACCGGGCGCGGTCGAAGGCGAAGCCGTGCAATCCAAGAGCACCCCGACCGATCCGGTCACCATCGTCGATACCGAAACCGAGGCCCTGGTCCGCCGCCTGGTGGACGAATTGCGCCCGGGTGACCGAGTGGTCGGGGAGGAGGACGGCGGGACGCTGGCGGACGATCCAGCGGCCGTGCAGTGGGTCGTGGATCCGATCGACGGGACGGTGAACTTCGTCTACGGGATTCCCGCGTACTCGGTCTCGGTGGCGGCCGTCCGGGACGGGCGATCCGTGGCCGGAGCCGTCGCGGACGTCGTGCACGAGGTCACCTACAGCGCCGGACTCGGCCAGGGCGCGCATCGCTCGGTCTCCGGCACCTGGGGCAGCGCCGGCGCTCCGCCGATTCCCTTGCGCTGCAATGCCGTCGACTCGGTGTCGATGGCATTGATCGCCACCGGATTCGCGTACGCGCCCAAGCGCCGCGCCCGGCAGGGCGAACTGATCGCCGAACTGTTGCCGGAGATTCGCGACATCCGCCGTCTGGGCTCGGCGGCCCTGGATCTGTGCATGGTCGCCGAGGGCCGGGTGGACGCGCATTACGAGCACGGCCTGAACCTGTGGGACTGGGCCGCGGGCGCGCTCATCGCCGCCGAGGCGGGTGCGGTGCTGATCCTGCCCGCGCCCACATCGATGGGCGCGGCGGGTGAGTTGGTGGTCGCCGCCGCCCCCGGTATAGCGACCGAACTGTCCGATCTTCTGGACCGGATCGGTGTCACCACCCCTATCCCGGTTTAGTTTCAGCCCGCTAGACACGCTGAACGCGGAAAAGAGGATCGCCGCACCTCTGGACGAGGTGCGGCGATGAGCGGAACAGTCTGCGGCACAGCCTTATTGGTTCGCGGCCGTCCCGTTTCTGGACTGAGTGGAGCGGGGGAGCGAAGCGGAGGAGTGGAGGGAGGGAAGAAACGGGACTCCCCGGGCCGCGAACCCGCCCGGAGCGAAGCGCAGGGCCAAATGATTCAGCACTTGGAGTGGCGGGCGGCGTCGAGCAGCTTGGGGTCGATGGCGGGCGTGGTGCCCGGCGTCGGATTCTTGAGGGAGCGAAGCACTTCCTCGGCATCGGTGCTGGGCCGGATATCGCGGAACAGCGAGCCCAGCACCATATCCACGGTGTCATCGGCACGCTGATCCTCGATCAGCTCCGCGCACGGCGCGACCAATTGCACGGCCGCCGCGGCGGGCCGTCCACTCACGCCGAAACGAATCTGCCCGGTGCACTCCAGATCACCGTTCACGTAGACCGGATCATTGCCGACCTGCACGTCCGGTGCGCTGGCGAAGCCGAGATCGCCCAGTTCCGAGGCCACGTGCGCGGCCTGACCACGCTGGCCGTTGGCATTGAACACGCGTACTTTGGCCTGGGCGAGGGCCACCGGTTCCACATCACGTAGCCGGGATTGCCCCACCCGCTGCCCCAACGGGGCGGCCGCGGGTGCGGCGGTACTGGACGCGGGACTCGGCGAATTGCACGCCATCGCGCCGGGGTCGGACTCGGTCGTCGTCAGTGCCTTGATCCACACACCGGCGCAGATCACGACTATGACGCCAACCATGGCCGCCCACGGCTCCCAGCGTCGCCGAATGAAGGGCCGCCCCGCGGGGTCGGTCGAGTTGCCTTGGGTGATCAGTGAAACCACAGGGCACACTCTACGAAAAGCTTGCCGACGTTGCGTGCAAGGTCTCGGTAAGTCCTCGAAAGGTCGCGGGAAGCCACGCCAAGGTCTCGGTCGGTTCCCCGGCCGGTGACGATTGACCCTCAGTTTCGACTCGCGTGTGTTTTGATTGCGACTTTTGTCCCGGGGTCCGCTATTGTCTGGCGGCCCAGATCGTATCGCCCGGGTTGAATCGGGGGTTCGATTTCGGGAACAACAAGGGCATGTCCTGCGTTGACCGAGCGCGATCAGGTGCGGACCAGGAGCATCCGGCCGGATCGGTGACAGGTGTACGTGTGGCGTACACCACGGGCGGGGCGGCAAACCCCGGTTCGATTCCGGCAGGAATCGGGTCCGGATCGAGCCGGTCCGGGATATACGGAGTAAGGACGAGGGGAAGACGACATGGCAACCGACTATGACGCACCGAGGCGTAGCGAAACCGACGAAGTGTCGGAGGACTCGCTCGAGGAGCTGAAGGCTCGTCGCAACGAGGCCGCGTCCGCCGTCGTGGATATCGACGAATCCGATACCGCGGAGTCGTTCGAGCTTCCCGGCGCGGATCTTTCGGAGGAGGTGCTCTCGGTTCGGGTCATCCCGAAGCAGGCCGATGAGTTCACCTGTTCCAGCTGCTTCCTGGTGCACCACCGCAGCCGGCTGGCCAATGAGGCCGGCGGGCAGCTGATTTGCATGGACTGCGCGGCCTGATACCAGGTCACACAGCCCTGAGCAGGAAATATCCGTCAGCCCGCGCTCGGTTCGCCGAGCGCGGCAAGGGATCTCCGGGGTTCCAGGCAGTTACTGAGTAGCCGCGTTCTGGACGCCCAGGGCTTCCATGATTCGTTCGGGCCGGCGCGTACTGACCAACCAGTACGGTGTCGGGTCGTCCGGGTCATCGAGCACGAGTAGCAGCATCGGGCCGATCCAGGCGCGGTGCTGGACATAGGCGGCCGGGTCGAGTTGTCGACCCAGGGCCGCGCTCTTCGCACTGGTCGGCACACCCGCCGCCCGTTTCACGAAAGTGGCCGGGAGATGGGCGGTGTCGATCCGCAATTCGGGGGTTCCAGCACTGTCGCGGGCCACTTCGACCCGGTGCCGCGACATCCACAGCAGCACCCATACGGGGATGGGGAAAAGCAGCACATACGGCAGCCACGCCCGGATTCCCGGTGCGCCCATGTGGATTTCGGCTGCCAGCAGGCCGGTGACGGCCAAGCCGACGGGCCACCACCACAGCGGCACCCACAGGCGCTCGGAGTAGAGGGGCGTGGTCTGCTGCTGAGGTTCCATGGTCACCTGAGGGGGCTGGTCGGACACGACATCAGACTAGGTCAATGGCAGCGGGGGTGAACGCGTAGGCTCGGCGCACGTGACCGGAATTCCTCCTATCTCCCTGCTGCGGCTCGATGCCGGCATGCCCGTACCCACGCGCGCTCACGAGGGCGATGCCGGGGTGGACCTGTGCACCACCGAGGACGTCATCATCGAACCGGGGGAACGCGTGCTGGTCGGTACCGGCATCGCGATCGCGCTTCCGATCGGCACGGTCGGTTTGATCCATCCGCGGTCGGGACTCGCGGCCAAGCACGGCCTGTCGGTCGTCAACACCCCCGGCACGGTCGACGCGGGGTACCGCGGTGAGATCAAGGTCTGCCTGATCAATCATGATTTACGTACTCCCATCGAGCTCCGGCGCGGTGACCGGATCGCCCAGCTGCTGGTGCAGCGGGTCGAACTGGTCGACTTCGCCGAGGTCGACACGCTCGACGAAACCGAGCGGGGCGCAGGAGGATACGGATCGAGCGGTGGGCATGCCAGCCTGACCGCGCAGTCCGGCGGGGCGGGTAGAACAGCCGGCAAGGAGGCATAACGATGTTCGGACGCAAGAAGCGCAAGGGTGACGCGGACGACGCGGGCCGGTACGAGGGCGAATACACCGAGTACGACGACTACGACGATGACGTGGAGTACGAGGCCGAGGGCTACGGCGAACCCGAGTACGCCGCACCGGCTTCGGAGTTCTCCTCGGAATTCGACACCGATTCGTTCCGGGTGCCCGAGCGCGGCTCCAAGGTCGGCCCGTACAACTACGAGGACGTGGTCGATCAGCTCGAGGATGTCGCCGAGCAGCGACTGGATCTCGGGTCGGTCATCGTGCCGGTGCCCCCGGGCGGGCAGTTGCAGGTCGAGATGACCCCCGACGGCACGCCGCAGGCGGTGCACCTGGCCACCGAGCACGGCCGCATCACCGTCGCCGCGTACGCCGCGCCCAAATCGGCGGGCCAATGGCGTTCGGTCGCAGCCGATCTCGCCGAGACGCTGCGCAAGGACGGCGCGCAGGTATCGGTGCAGAACGGGCCGTGGGGTCGCGAACTGCACGCCGTCACCGACGGTGCGGACCTGCGCTTCATCGGCGTCGACGGACATCGTTGGATGGTGCGCCTGGTCGCGGCCGGTCCCTCCGGTGCGGCCTCGGAGAGCCAGCCTCTGGTCGCCGCGGCCCGCGCGATCATGAGCGAGACCATCGTGCGCCGCGGCGATGAGCCGCTGCCGGTGCGCGAACCGCTGCCGGTGGTCCTACCCCAGGAGCTGGCGGATCAGCTCGCCGCCGCGCACCAGCAGCAGCTGGCCGCGCAGCAGCAGGCCGTTGCCGCGCAGCTCGCCGCGCTCCAGGGTGGCCCGCAGCCCGGCGTTCCGGCCCCCGACGCGGAACCGCGTCGCGGCGCGGAGGGCTCGGCCATGCAGCAGCTGGGTTTGCAGTAACCCGAATCATCAAGCACGACAACGGCCTTCGCGCACCTCGAGCCCGAGAGCGCGAAGGCCGTTCGTATGTTGTGGGGATGGCGGGGCCGCCGGTGCGGATTCAGCTGCTGGCGATACCGCGGGGAATGAGGGACGCGAGGCCGCGCTGACCGAGCACGGCCGGGTCCGCGCCGAGTTCGTCGAGGGTGATGTGGTGCAACTCGCTCGAGGGAATGAGAGTGGCCCAGCGTTCGGCGACCGCGATCGGGTGCACCGGATCATCGATCGCCCCGACCAGCGAGACCGGGACTGTGATGCTGCTCAACAACTCCGGTTCCGGCCAGTGGTATCCGGCGGCTTCGTCGAGCGCCGAGGGCAGGTCCGGCCATTGCGAGCGCCAGGACCGGGTGAGGGCCTCGGCGAGCCAGGCGGGGCTGGACGCTTGCATGATGTCGATGACGGCGTCGATGCCGTCCGCGCGCAGCGCCGAGGCGGTGGCGGCTGCGCTCAGCGCCGCCGGGCAGCCGGTGGTATCCGCCCCGGTCCAGGCCGGGAGTGCCGCGACCACGCCGTAGACCGATTCCGGATGTCGTGCGGCCCAATGCACAGCAACCGCCGCGCCGAGGGAGATGCCCGCGATCAGTATGGGCCCCGAGCGCGCGGCGGCGTCCAGGGCGGCGTGGTAGCTGTCGATGACGCGCCGGGGGTCCGGATCGACCGGATGGAACGGGATATCCAGTGCGGCGCAGGCGGATCCGAAGGCCCGGCGGGCGAAATGGGCGTCGGAGCCGGTTCCGGGCAGGGCGACGGCGACCGCCGGATGGGGGAGATCTGGCACCCGGCGAGCGTACTGGGACGGGCGCGCGTGGCGGGTGCGGGCCGTGACCTCTACAGTGGCGGTGTACATCCGCAGCCAGGGGGTAACCCTCCGGTTAAGTGGAAAGAATCGAGCGACGTGCGACCCACGCCGTGAGGGTCTATCAGGAGAGCGTGCGAGATGCCATCCTCGGGTGGAAAGGACTTCCCGTCAGGGTATTTCCGGCGTTTGAGCCGGCGCCTGACGGAGGACCTGGATCGTTTGGATGCCGAGGAACTCGCCGAGACGTCGGAAGCGTCGGGCGCGTGCCGGGCATCGGAGTGTCGCCGCGGTGAGGAAGTCACCATGCTGGGCCGCCTCCGCAGTGTCGAGGCCTGTCCGAAGTCGGGCGGGGCCGAGGTGGAGGCCGAGTTCTTCGACGGCACCGACAGTGTGAACCTGGTGTTCATCGGCAGGCGTCGCATCCCGGGGATCGAACCGGGGCGTCGTATCCTGGTCCGCGGCCGGGTCGGCGAGCGTGATGGCGGCAAGGTCATTTTCAACCCCTACTACGAACTTCGCGGGAACTCCTGACACCTATGCCGATACCTGCCAGCAGCAATGACGATCACCGTGCGCCCACCGGTGCCCCTCGCGAGCTGGAGGACGGCTTCGCGGCCGAGTTCGCCGCGCGTGAGGCCGAACTCACCGAGGCCGTGACCGAGCAGTACGCGGTGCAGCAGCCGCACGGTGTCCGCGAGGAATTGGAAGAGCTGCAGGAGGAAGCGGTCGAGCAGACCCTGCTCGAACAGCTCGGCGGTTTCAGCGGGCTGATTTACTCCTCCCTGCCGGTACTGGTTTTCGTACCGGTGAATTCGCTGCGCGGGCTCACCACGGCCATTTGGGCCGCGCTCGGTGTGGCCACCGCGATTCTCATCTGGCGTCTGGTGCGGCGCGGTCCGATTCAGCCCGCTATCTCCGGTTTCCTCGGTGTCGGCGTGTGCGCGTTCATCGCCTACCGCATGGGTGAGGCCAAGGGTTTCTTCCTGTTCGGCATCTACGCGAGCCTGGTGTACGCGGGCGCGTTCCTGGTGTCGCTGGTGGTGCGCTGGCCTTTGGCGGGTGTCATCTGGGGTGTGCTGAACGGGCACGGCACCGATTGGCGTTCGGATCGCCGGGCCATGCGGCTCTACGATCTGGCGACCGTGGTGTGGGCGGTGGTGTTCGGCGCCCGCTATCTGGTGCAGAACCACCTGTACGCGGCCAACAGCACCGGTCTGCTGGCGGTGGCGCGGCTGGCCATGGGCTGGCCGTTGACCGCTGTCGCGCTGGTGGTGACGGTGTGGGCGGTTCGCAAGGCCGGGCATCTGCCCGTGAATCGTGCGAAGACGGTCGAATCGGCCGAATCGTCCGAGACCGCCGGGTCTGCCGGGAACTGACCCGCTACCAGCGACTTATCGCGCTGAACGCCCGCCGCGCAACACCTTCGGGGGAATCGGTGTTGTCAAGGGGGTGACCAACCCACCCCTGGGGTGCCTATTTCCCAGGCCCCGATCATCGCAGGATCGTTATGAACGATACGGCGAAAGGATCGCGGAGTTGATTACCGACGGCAAGGCAGTGGCAGCGCAGGACCGTGTTGAGGGGCTCGGGACCGCGGTGCAGACAACGGCCGCCGCGCGCAGGCATTCGGCGGGGCGGGGAACCAAGAACGGCACCACGGCGGCGACGACGGAATCCCGGCGTGCCGCAGCGGAATTGGAGAAGCTGATCGGCCCCGCCGCCGCGGGTGACCGGGCGGCGGTCTCGGAGATTCTCAAGATCGTCTACCCCCTGGTGCGGCGCTACTGCGCGGCGCGCATGGGCGGTGCGGGGCACCTGCACGTGACGGCCGACGATGTGGCACAGGAGATTTGCCTGGCGACCGTGCAGGCCATCCCGCGCTACCGGGATCAGGGCAAGTCGTTCCTGGCGTTCGTGTACGGCATCTCGGCCAATAAGGTCGCCGACGCGTTCCGCCGGGCGCAGCTGCACCCGGCGTACCCGGTCGCGGAGTTCCCGGATGAGCCGAATACCGAGGCCGGACCGGAGGAGCGGGCGTTGCAGTCCGAAACCCGGGCCGCCACAAGGGAACTCATGAAGGTGCTGGCTCCGACCCATCGCGAGGTGCTGGTCATGCGCATCGTGCTGGGGTGGACCGCGGCGCAGACCGCGGAGGCCATCGGCACCAGCCCGGGCGTGGTGCGAGTGATGCAGCACCGCGCGCTCAACAAGCTGCGCGCCGAACTCCGGGCGGCGTCGTAAACCGTGACGGCCGCCCGGGAAGGCAGGTATCAGGCGGTTACGCCGACCGGGCTGCCGAAACCGTTGACGCCGAGGGCTTTCCGAAGATCGTCCTCGGCCTCCACGGAGGTGACGAACAGCAGTTCGTCCGACCCTTCCAGCGGATCATCGGCCTGCGGCACGATGACCCGGCCGCCGCGCAGAATGGTGACCAGCGCGGCATCGCGCGGCAGCTTCAACGTGCGAACGGCCTTGCCCGCCAACGGCGTATCGCTGGGCAGGGTGATCTCGACCAGATTGGCCTGACCCTGGCGCAGGGTCATCAGCCGCACCAGATCACCCACCGAGACGGCCTCCTCGACCAGTGAGGCCAGCAGTCGCGGCGTGGAGACGGCGACGTCCACACCCCACGACGAATCGAACAGCCATTCATTGCGTGGATCGTTCACCCGCGCGACCACCCGGCCGACCCCGAATTCGGTCTTGGCGAGCAGGGCGAACACCAGATTGACTTTGTCATCGCCGGTGGCGGCGATGACCACGTCGTACGATTCCAGCCCGGCCTCTTCGAGCGTGGCCAGCTCGCAGGCATCGGCGTGCGTCCAGACCGCGGTGGGCGCGGCGGTGGGATCGATGTGATCGAGGCGGCGTTCGAGCAGCATCACCTGATGCCCGCCGCGCAATAGCTCCTGGGCGATGGATCGGCCGACGGCGCCGGCGCCCGCAATGGCTACCTTCATGAGTCAGTCCTCGCTAGCGGGGGCGTTACCGGCCAGCGCGACGGCTTCACCGACGGTGCCGGAGGTGGCGGCGATGTAGACGGTGTCATCGGCCTGCAGCAGCGTTTTGGAGTTCGGCAGTACGCCCTGGCCGAAGCGGATCAGGAAGGCCACGCGCGCGCCGATGGTGCTCTCCAGCGAGGTGACCGTGCGGCCGTACCACTCCTCGTGCAGCGGGATCTCGGTCACCGCGACGGTGCCGGTGGGATCTCGCCAGGTGGTGGTGGATTGATCGGCCACCAGCGTGCGCAGGAAGCGATCGGTGGTCCAGGGCACGGTGGCGATGGTCGGAATGCCCAGGCGCTCGTATACGGCGGCGCGTTTGGCGTCGTAGATACGCGCGACCACGCGCTCGATGCCGAAGGTCTCGCGGGCCACGCGTGCGGAGATGATGTTCGAGTTGTCGCCGGAGGACACGGCCGCGAACGCGCCCGCGCGTTCGATGCCCGCGCGGGTCAGGACATCCCGGTCGAATCCGACTCCGGTGATGCACAATCCGGGGAAATCACGGCCCAGTCGCAGGAAGGCACTCGAATTCTGATCGATCACCGCGACCTCGTGGCCGATGCGGACCAGGGCCCGGGCGAGTGAGGACCCCACTCGTCCACACCCCATGATCACTACGTACACCGTGCGAACCCCATTCCCGAAAACCGTGGTGTGCGGTCTGGTTACCGTACCGCTCGAGTTTTTCCCGAGGCATTTTCCCCCTCCGGCCGGTATCCAAACCGGAACGTGAGCTTTCACGCGCCACACTACGGTCCGTCACCCCAACGTGCCGCGCCGTGGACGCGACGGGTCGCGCACTCCCTTATGCTCACCAAAGTGTCGAAGTTGACGACGGCCGCCAAGCGCATGCTGGTTGGCCGCCCATTCCGTAGTGATTCCCTGGGGCACACCCTGCTGCCCAAGCGAATCGCGCTCCCGGTCTTCGCCTCCGATGCTTTGTCATCGGTGGCATACGCGCCCGAGGAAATCTTCCTGGTGCTGTCGGTGGCCGGGCTTTCCGCCTACACCTACGCGCCCTGGGTGGGTTTGGCGGTCGCGCTGGTAATGGCGGTCGTGGTGGCCAGTTATCGGCAGAATGTGCACGCCTATCCCTCGGGGGGCGGTGATTACGAGGTCGCCACCAAGAACATCGGGCCGACGGCCGGTCTCACCGTCGGCAGTGCGCTGCTGGTGGATTATGTGCTGACGGTGGCGGTGTCGATTTCCTCGGCGGCGTCGAATATCGGTTCCGCGGTGCCGTTCGTCTCCACGCACAAGGTGTTGTTCGCGGTCGCGGCGATTGTGATTCTGACCGCTATCAATCTGCGCGGTGTCCGGGAATCGGGCACCGCGTTCGCGATTCCGACCTATGCGTTCATGATCGGCATGTTCCTCATGCTCATCTGGGGGTTCTTCCGGATCGAGGTGCTCGGCGATCAGGTGCACGCGGAGTCCTACGGATTCGAGTTGAAGGCCGAGGACGAGCATTTGATGGGGCTGGCGTTCGTCTTCCTCATCGCCCGCGCGTTCTCCTCCGGCTGTGCCGCGCTGACCGGTGTGGAGGCCATCAGCAACGGTGTGCCCGCCTTCCGGAAACCGAAGTCGCGCAATGCCGCGACCACGCTGCTGCTGCTCGGTGTCATCGCGGTGTCGCTGTTCATCTCGATGATCGTGCTGGCGCAGAAGGTCGGCATCGTCTACGCGCACAACACCGCGGATCTGATCGGCGCGCCCGCGGGCTACGAGCAGAAGACCCTCGTCGCGCAGTTGGCGGGCGCGGTGTTCCACGGCTTCCCGGCCGGGTTCTACTTCATCACCATCGTCACGGCGCTGATCCTGGTGCTGGCGGCCAATACCGCGTTCAACGGTTTCCCGGTGCTGGGATCGATCCTGGCGCAGGATCGGTTCCTGCCGCGCCAGCTGCACACCCGCGGTGATCGGCTGGCGTTCAGCAACGGCATCATCTTCCTGGCGGGCGCCGCCATCGCGTTCGTGGTGCTGTTCGGGGCCGAGGTGACCAAGCTCATCCAGCTGTACATCGTGGGCGTGTTCGTCTCGTTCGTGCTGAGCCAGACCGGCATGCTGCGGCATTGGACGCGCCTGCTGCGCACCGAGACCGATCCGGCGCAGCGCATGCGCATGAAGCGCTCGCGGGTGATCAACGCGGTCGGTCTCACCATGACCGCCACCGTGCTGGTGATCGTGCTGATCACCAAGTTCCTGGCGGGCGCGTGGATCGCGATCGTCACCATGGCGGCCATCTTCGGCATCATGAAACTGATTCGGCGGCACTACGACACGGTGTCGCGCGAGCTGGACGAGACCGAATGGGACGGTGTGCTGCCCAGCCGCACGCATTCCATCGTGCTGGTGTCCAAACTGCATCTGCCCACCAAGCGGGCCATCGCCTACGCGCGCGCCACCCGGCCGGACACCATCGAGGCCATCACCGTCAATGTCGATGAGCCCGATACTCGCGCGCTGGTGCGGGAGTGGGAGCGCAGCGATATCTCGGTGCCGCTCAAGGTGATCGAATCGCCGTATCGTGAGATCACCAAGCCGGTGGTGGATTACGTGAAGCGGGTGCGCAAGGATTCCCCGCGCGATGTGGTGACCGTGTTCATCCCCGAATACGTGGTCGGCCACTGGTGGGAACAGTTGCTGCACAACCAGAGTGCGTTGCGGCTCAAGGGCCGCCTGCTGTTCGAGCCCGGCGTCATGGTGACCTCGGTGCCGTGGCAGCTCAGTTCATCGGTCAAGGCCCGTGCGGGTCGTGAAGTCAATGCGCCCGGTTCGGTCCGGCGCGGATTCGGAGACGAGTAGTGAGCCGAGAGGACTGGCGCGGTTCGATTCTGGAGGTTCGGCTCGGCCCGCCCGGCCACGGCGGCTTCTGCGTGGCCCGCCATGAGGGCCGAGTTCTCTTCGTGCGCCACGGTCTGCCCGGCGAACTGGTGCGCGCACAGGTCACCGAGGATCGCGGCGGATCCTTCTGCCGCGCCGACGCCGTCGAAATCCTGGAGCCCTCGGCGGATCGCATCGACCCCACCTGCCCGGTCTCCGGTCCGGGTGGTGCGGGCTGCTGCGATTTCGCGCACGCCAGCCCGGAGGGCCAGCGCGCCCTCAAGGCCACGGTGGTCTCCGAGCAGCTGCGCCGACTCGCCGACTGGGAGCCGGACTTCGAGGTCGAGGTGATTCCGGCACCGGCGTACGGCGCGGCGGCCCCTCTGCTCCCGGCGACCGGCTCCGCGGGTGCCAGACCCGGTGCCGTAGGGGGAGTGCGGGGCAGCGCCGCGATCAGGGTTCGAGGAGCCGTGGCGGCCTATGGCGAGGACACCGAAGCGGGTCGCGCGGGTGCCACCGCGCCCGGCCGTGGAAGCGGCCTTGCCGCAGGCCGGTTGAAGGGCATTGCGGCGGGACGGGTACGCGATTTCCTCTCCGGGCCAGGTGATGATGCCGGGATCGGAAGGGGTGCTCCTATTCTCGGAGGCCCGGAGTTCGGTGCACCGGACCGGCCATCGGGTGTGATTGCGCCGCAGTCTTATACGGCCGGTTGGCGGTCTCGGGTGCGATTGGTGGTGGATGCGAATGGTCGCGCCGGGGTGCATCGCTATCGCAGCACGGATGTGATCGCGGACCTGCGGTGTCCGCAGCCGGTGGCCGGGGCGATGGAGGGTATCGCCGATCGCAAGTGGACGCCGGGTGCGGATCTTGTTGTGGCCGTTGACGGTGACGGGATGCGGCATCTGATCGAGTTGGCTCCGGTGGAGTCCGAGCGCGGCGGTCGGCAGGCGCGCGGGCGCGCGGGTCGTGGCGGGGATCGGCGTGGTGGCCGCCAGGGCGGCGGGCACGGTGGCGATCGCAGTAGTACTGCTGCTCGCCGTGCGGCTGCGAGCGGTCCGCGCGCCGAACGCGTCATCGATGGCAGCGGCCGGACCGTGCAGTATGTGTCCGGTCGCCGGTTCGAGCTGTCCGCCACCGGGTTCTGGCAGCCGCATTACGGTGCCGCGCAACGGTATTCGGATGTGGTGGCCGAGTGGTCCGATGCCGCGTCCGATGCGCTGGCGTGGGATCTCTACAGCGGTGTCGGGGTGTTCGCGGCACGGCTGGCCGAGCAGGTCGGGCCGGGCGGCGCGGTGCACGGCGTGGAGTTCGCGCGTACCGCCGTCACCGAAGGTAAAGCGGCGCTGCGAGATCTGCCGTGGGTGGAGCTGCGGGCCGAGCGGGTGGAGCGCTGGATCGTCGAACAGCCCGCTACCGCACCGGATGTGGTGGTCCTGGACCCGCCGCGCGCGGGTGCGGGCAAGGAGGTCATCGCGGCACTGGCCGAACGCGGCCCGCGCCGAATTGTCCATATCGGTTGCGATCCAGCGGCTTTCGCTCGTGACCTCGGGCTCTATCGCGGCGCCGGGTACAACCCCGCTGGCCTGCGCGTCTTCGACGCTTTTCCGGGCACCCACCATATCGAGTGCATCGCGGTGCTGGAGCGCTGACCCGGATCGTATTGCGGCAGAGTCCGTCTCCGGTTGCCCGCCGGAAGCGGGCCGTGCTGCACCCACTATCGGGCATCCGCCAAGATAGCGGTCATGACTACGCTGTCCGACCCGACGCTCGCGTCGGTGGTGGAACTGATCTACGGGGATCAAGCCAAGTTCTACTCCCTCGAGGGCCTGCTCCTGAGCGTCGACCTCAAGCGTCCCGAGTACACCGTGGAGATGTGGGTCAACAGCGATAGTTATTGGGGCCGTTTGGTCACCCCCGTCTACGGTGCGCGCATGGCGGCGCTGGCCGGTAATGCGGACGCCGATCAGGCACTGCTGAATCTGGTCGAGGTGACCGCGCAGAAGTTCCTGCGCGGGGAATCCCTGGAGCGCAAACAACTTCCGCCGTGGCTGAGCACCCTGCGCGCCGCGCTGCTGGTCGACGGCTACCAGCTGCGCATCGAAACCGTCGGCGGCACCGCCCCGGACGCCACCCTGCGCTGCCGCCTCAGACCCACGCACCGCCTCCCGGTCGCCCTGGCCGAGGAACTGGCCCTGATCGAGACCGAACTCGAATTGCGCAGTCAGCAAACACCTTTGGAACAGCTACAGCAGGCGAGCAAGGCGTACGCCCGCCGCGACTACACCGCCTGCGAGGAACACCTGAGATCCGCGCTGGACCATCTCACCGCCTACGCCGCGGGCACCCAGGACCTGGACAGCACCAAGAACGTCCGCCACCTCATCGACACCGCCCGCCTCTCGGTCCGCGAGGGCACCCGCCTACTCCGCGACCTCCGCCTGCTCACCTCGCTCAACCCGTACCCCCACCGAACCAGAGCCGACGCCACCCGCTTCCGCATCCAACTCACCGCGACCCGCGCCGCCACCCTGCTTTCGCATATCGAGTTCTGACCACCGGCCGTGGTTCAGCTCAGTTGCCAGGTGACCTTGATCGTGGCGTTGAGTTCACTTTCACCGAGTTCCACGGGAATTGGCGGGGCTCCGGCCATATCGCTCTTGGCGGCGGCGAAAGCCATGCGGGGCATGGGGATCGAGGGGCCGGAGGTGTCCTCGGTGATCTCCAGCACCGGGCCGAGGGTGCGGCCCGCCCGGCGCGCGTACTGCTGCGCCTTGTCCAGGGCGTGATCCCAGGCGGCATCGCGGGCGAGGGTGAGCAGTGCCTCGGGATCACTCACCGTCAGCGTGAGCCCGCCCAGCCGGACGTCATTTCCGCCCGCGTCCACCGCGTGCGCGATGATCGCCGCCGGACCATTGTTCGCGTCGGCTTTCTCGGATGCGGCGATATCCCGCAGCGTCACCGTCAGCGAGGTGCTCGCGACATACCCGACGACCTGCTCCCGATTGGCCTCGGTCCACACCGTATCGGTGCGCACCGTCAGCCCGCTGGTCGAAATATCCCGGCCCGGCACCCCATCGGCGCGCAGCGATTCGATGAGCGAATTCGTGCGCTCCCCGGCCGCCGCGTAGGCGAGCGCGACCGTATCGGCCTTGGTCTCGATCGACATGGTCACGCGCATGAGATCCGGTGTGCCGCTGGCACTTCCGGAACCGTAGATGGTGATGTTGCCGGTGTCGATTCCGGTGCTTGGCACGGCGTCCTCCTCGATAGCGGTCGGGGCACCCCGATGCTACCGACGGCGGGTGTGCTGCCCGGTTCGGCGCGCTCAGACACCGCCGTGTGCCGCGAGCGCGCGCACGGCGGCATCGGCCTGGGCGTAGGCGGCGGTGGCGAGGCGTTCCAGCAGTGCGAGTTTTACCTCCGGTGCCTGACGGGTCAGTTCATCGAATTTGTCCGGGGACAGTACCGCCAGGCGAACCGTGTTCTCGGCGTAGATGTCATTGCTGAATCGAACGCTGGTCAACAGCGAGATCTCACCGAATGACATTCCGGGGGACAGGGATATGAGCCGATGCCTACGGCCGTCGCGGTCTTCGAAACTCACCCGCACCCGCCCGTCGAGAATCAGGAACAGTCCGGCGCGCGGACTGTCCCGGGCGATGATGCGTTCCCCGCGCGCGATGGTGCGGATTTCGAATTCCTTGGCGAGGCGCTGTCTTTCCTCATCGGGTAGATCGGCCAGCGCCGGATGCTGTTCTATCCGCAATGCCGCCGAGGGTGTGCAATCCTCGGGCCGGTATTTGTCGATGATGAGTTGTTCGCACCATTCGGTGGCGCTGTCGCGATCGGCGAACACCCGCCCGCGCGGATCGGCCGGATCCAGGCTCGATTCCATATGCCCGAGTTTGGCTTCCGGATCGACCAGCGCCACCCGGCATCCGGCGGCGGCGAGTTCGGCCTGTAGATCATCGAGCATGCGGACCGCGATCTCGCTCACATCGGCGACCTCGCGCAGATCCAGCACCAGCGCTTCCAGTTCGCCGCCGGTCGAGACCGCCTCCACCGCCCGCACCGTGGATTCCGCGCCCGCGAACAGCAGATCGCCGTGCAGTTCGAATATCTGTGCGCGCTCACCCCATTGGCGCAGCACGTCCAATTCGTCGGCGTCGCGGCGCAATCGCGAGGGCGCTTCGGCGACGGTGTACGCGGTGCGGATCGCGGTGTGCGCGGCCCGGGTCACATGCAGGAAGTGCAGTCCCAGCCGATGCGAGAGTTCCCGGCACGCCTTGACTCCGCGCACGCTGCTGCCGTGCGCGTCCAATCGCGGTGAGTACACGGCGATGCCGATCTGACCGGGCAGCACCGCCAGAATGCCGCCGCCCACACCGCTTTTGGCGGGTAGCCCGACGGTGGTCACCCAGTCGCCCGCCGCGTCGTACATCCCGCAGGTGGTCATGACGCTGAGCACTTGCTCGACCAGCGGCCGGGACAGCGCGCGTTCGTGCGTTAAGGGATTCACACCGTTGTTGGCCAGCGTCGCGGCCATGATGGCGAGGTCGCGGCAGGTGACGTCGATGGAGCACTGCCGGAAGTAGCGGTCCACCACCTCGTCCGGATCGCCGTCGATGATTCCGGCTCCGCGCAGCAGATAGCCGATGGCGCGATTGCGATATCCGGTGCGCGCCTCGGAGGCGTAGACGGCCTCGTTGAGCCGCAGCTCACGTCCGGCGAATCGGCCGTAGCTGCGTTGTATCCGAGCGAATCGGTCGGCCGCGTCCCGACCGTCGACGAGCCCCGCGGACGCGATCGCGCCCGCGTTGATCATCGGATTGCGCGGTCGCTGTGTCTTGGGGTCCAGACTGATTTCATTGAACGGTTCCCCGGTGGGTTCCACGTCGATGCGCTCGGCCACGGCGGCGATGCCGCGATCGGCCAATGCCAGTGCGTAGGTGAAGGGTTTGGAGATCGACTGAATCGTGAAGCAGGTGTCCAGGTCTCCGCTGCCGTACACCTGGCCGTCGGCCGTAGCCAGGCAGATGCCGAATGAATCCGGTTCCACCGCCGCGAGTTCCGGGATGTAGTCGGCCAGCTCACCGGACATATCGGAACGGCACAATTCGTACACTTCGTCGATGATGCGCGCCACCACACCGTGCGACACGCGACCTGGGCCGATAGTGGCCGGAATTGGGGGGACCACGGGGCCACTGTATCCGGGTAATGTGTGTGGAGCCTCACATCTATTGCGGATGTCGCAGGTGGAGTTCAGTTCCTGGCGTTGGGGGCCGGTCAGGTCTCCGTAGACTGTTGCAATCACAGGAGACATCCGGAGGGAGCAATAGCCGTGGGAGTGCTTTCCCGGGTCGACATGCCCGAGGACCTGCGTCGGCTTTCGATACCGGAGCTGCGCGAATTGGCCGAGGAGATTCGCGAGTTCCTGGTGCGGAAGGTCGCCGTCACCGGCGGGCACCTGGGTCCGAACCTCGGCGTCGTGGAGCTGACCATCGCGCTGCATCGGATCTTCGATTCGCCGGCCGATCCGATCATCTTCGATACCGGGCATCAGGCCTATGTGCACAAGATCCTCACCGGTCGTAAGGACGGGTTCGACACGCTGCGCAAGGAAGGTGGCCTGTCGGGCTACCCGTGCCGCGCCGAGAGCCCGCACGACTGGGTCGAGTCCTCGCACGCGTCGGCCTCACTGTCCTATGCGGACGGTCTGGCCAAGGCGTTCGGGCTCACCAGGCAGAAGCGCAGTGTGGTCGCGGTCGTCGGCGACGGCGCGCTGACCGGCGGTATGTGCTGGGAGGCGTTGAACAATATCGCCGCCGGGCAGGACCGTTCGGTTGTCGTGGTGGTCAATGACAATGGGCGCTCCTACGCGCCGACCATCGGCGGTCTCGCCGAGCGGCTGGCCGGGTTGCGCATGCAGCCCGCGTACGAGCAGGCCCTGGACGCCACCAAGCGCATCGTGCAGTCCATTCCGCGCGTGGGGGATTCGGCCTATTCGATGCTGCACGCGTTGAAGACGGGCATAAAGGATGCCGTCGCACCGCAGGAGCTGTTCGGCGATCTGGGGCTGAAGTATGTCGGCCCGGTCGACGGGCACGACACCGTCGCCCTGGAGGCCGCGCTGCGGCGCGCCAAGGATTTCGGCGGTCCGGTGGTGGTGCACGTGGTCACGCAGAAGGGTCGCGGTTACAAGCCCGCCGAAGACCATGTGGCCGATCAGATGCACGCCATCAACCGCATCGACCCGGAGACCGGTGAGCCGGTCGGCGGTTCCCCGGGCACCAGTTGGACCTCGGTGTTCTCCAAGGAGCTCATCGAGCAGGCCGAGCAGCGGGACGATATCGTCGCCATTACCGCCGCCATGCCCGGTCCGACCGGTCTGTCCGCGTTCGGAAAACGCTTCCCGGAGCGCATGTTCGACGTCGGCATCGCCGAACAGCACGCCATGACCTCCGCGGCCGGTATGGCGCTGGGCGGGCTGCATCCGGTGGTGGCCATCTACTCCACATTCCTGAACCGCGCCTTCGATCAGCTGCTGATGGATGTGGCGCTGCTGAAACTGCCCGTGACATTGGTGCTGGACCGCGCCGGTATCACCGGTGACGACGGTGCCTCGCACAACGGCATGTGGGATTTCTCGGTGCTCGGCATCGTGCCCGGTATTCGCGTGGCAGCCCCGCGCGATGCGGCCACGCTGCGTGAGGAATTGGGCGAGGCCGTGCACATCAGCGACGGCCCCACCGCGATTCGCTTCCCGAAGGGCACTGTGTCGGAGGATATTTCCGCCGTCGAGCGCTTCGAGGGCGTGGATGTGCTGCGCCTGCCGCAGGGCGAGGACTCCGGTGCGCAGTCCGCGCGCGGCGATGTGCTGCTGGTCGCGGTCGGCGCGTTCGCCGAATTGGCCTTGAAGGTCGCGGATCTGCTGTCGGCCGAAGGGGTTTCGGTCACGGTCGTCGATCCGCGCTGGGTGCTGCCGGTATCGGACACCGTGGTGAAGCTGGCCGAGAATTACCGGCTGGTGGTCACTTTGGAGGACAGCGGCCTGCACGGCGGTATCGGCAGCACTGTATCGGCGCGGTTGCGCTCGGCCGGAGTCGATGTCGCCACGCGCGATCTCGGTGTGCCGCAGCAGTTCCTGGATCACGCCAAGCGTGCGCAGATCCATCACGATCTGGGTTTGACGCCGGGCGATATCGCGCAGCGCGTGCACGGCTGGCTCGGTGACAGCGCCGAGGCGGATATCGCGATGTCCGAAGCCGAGGGCGGTAAGGCGGTTCGCGCCACCGCGCGGGCGGTCGCGGAATAGCGGGTTGTTCTCGAGCTGAACTGTTCGAGCCGGGCGGGCGATATCTCCGGATGTCGTCCGCTCTCTCGTCTCCGCGGCTTTTCATATACGCCGCAGCGCATCTCGCGTAGATTCTAGAACCGGTTACAGTTTTCGGTCAGGAGTCTTGCATGTCCGTAGATGGCCCAGCGTCGAGCGATCCCGCCTTCGTACTGGTCGAGAAGCCGCGCCCGGGGATCGCCCTGGTGACGCTCAACCGCCCGGACCGGATGAATGCCATGGCCTTCGATGTCATGATCCCGCTCCGCGAAACCCTGGAGGCGGTCGCTGCCGACAATGATGTGCGCGTGGTGGTGCTCACCGGCGCGGGCCACGGTTTCTGCTCCGGTGCGGATCTACAACACGCGGGCCGCGTCCCCGGTGTCGAGGGCTTGACCAAAACCACGGTCGCCCGCCGCTCGATGGAACTGCTCAATAACGTGATGCTCACCATCCGCCGCATGCATCAGCCGGTGATCAGCGCCATCAACGGCGCGGCCATCGGTGGCGGCTTCTGCCTCGCGGTCGGCACGGATATCCGAATCGCCTCGGAGGACGCCTACTTCCGCGCCGCGGGCATCAATAACGGCCTCACCTCGGCCGAACTCGGCATCAGCTACTTGCTGCCCCGCGTGGTCGGCACCACTCGGGCCTTCGAAATCATGCTCACCGGCCGTGACGTGGATGCCGCCGAAGCCGAACGCATCGGCATAGTCTCGCGCGTTGTCCCGGCCGACAAACTCCTGGAAGCGGCCTACGACACGGCGGATCAGATCATCCGCTGGAGCCGAGTCGGCACCGAACTCACCAAGCGCATGCTGTGGAGTGGCCTGGAAGCGAGCAGCTTCGAATCCCATATGCAGCACGAGGGCACCGCCCAGCTGTACGTCCGCCTCACCACCGAGAATTTCGACGAGGCAATCCGGGCTCGCCGCGACCGCAGACCACCTGTTTTCGAGGACTGACCCTCCGTCATCCGGGATGACGGGGGAACGTCAATCCTTCTCTTCGGCCGGGTAGAGCGCTTCCGCGAGGCGGGGGACCGCGAGTTCCCGCTGCCAGGGGCGAGCGCCGCCGGCCGAGAGAAAGTCGTCGATCAGGGCCGGGGCTTCGCCGTTGCTGGCGGTGCGGGGGAGGCCGTCCCAGCACATGCGGCGCAGCAGATCGGGGGTGAGCAGATTCTCGATGGGGACCGAGACCTCGGTGGAGAGGTCGCTCATCGCCGAGCGGGCGCGCTGCAGGCGGGCCGCGGCGGCCGGATCGCGGCGTTCCCAGCGGTTGACCGGGGGCGGGCCGTCGAAGGGCTGCGTGAGCGGGGGAAGTTCGGATTCCGGAAGCGCCCGGGCGCGTTCGATCGCGCCGAGCCATTCCCGGGAGTAGCGGCGCTGCCGGGGTCCGCCGAACACGGGCAGGGCGCGCAGCTGTGCGATGGATTTGGGTTCGCCATTGGCGGCCGCCACGATCGCGGAGTCCGGCAGGATGCGGGCCGGGGCGACATCGCGCAGGCGGGCCAGGCGGTCGCGGGTGGTCCAGAGTTCGCGGACGATACCGAGCTGCCGGGTGCGGCGCAGCGTGTGGATTCCGGAGGTGCGCCGCCATCTATCCGATTTGGGCGCGGACGGTTCGGCATTGCGGACGTGCTCGAATTCCTGTGCCGCCCAATCGGTCTTGCCCTGCTCATCGAGCTCGAGCGCGACCGCGTCCCGGAGTTCGAGCAGCAGTTCCACATCGAGCGCGGCATAGTTCAGCCAGTCGTCGGGCAGCGGCCGGGTCGACCAATCGGCGGCCCCGTGCCCCTTGCGCAGTTCGCGCCCGAGCAGGTTCTCCACCATGGCCGCGAGCCCGACGCGCTCATATCCGGCGAGCCGTCCACCGAGTTCGGTATCGAACAGCTTGGCCGGATAGAGCCCGAGTTCGGCGAGTCCGGGCAGATCCTGATCGGCCGAATGCAGCACCCATTCCAGGCCGTTGATGGCGTCCGCCAGCGGTTCCAGATCTCCGTCGAGCGGAATCGGATCGATGAGGAAGGAGCCCGAGCCCGCGCGCCGCAACTGAATCAGGTAGGCGCGATTGGAGTAGCGGAATCCGGAGGCGCGTTCGGCGTCGACCGCGAGCGGCCCGGTACCGGCGGCCAAGCGGCTCGCGGCGTCCGTGATTTCGGCAGCACTGTCCAATACCGGCGGCACACCCTCCACTGGCGCGAGCAACGGTACCGCGGCAGTGGCTTCGGGCTCTTCTGGTACGGACATGGTCTTGAACTCTACGGGTAGGACAGGGGCGATCCGCGTCACGTCGGCGAAACGGTGGACCTCGACTCGGGGCCGGGCTGTTGGGAATCGTAATGGCCCCGGATCGATTTCGTTGCGGTACAGGTGTTCTCGTACGGGACTAGTCGGAATCGCCGTCGTCGTGCCGGACATCCAGCCGGGTAACGCCCGCGGGCGGCAGTCCGGCGGCGTACGCGAGGACCTCGCAGAAGGCTTCCACGTGCGACCGCATCTCACTGTCGCCGACGGTCCAGGAGGCCCGCAGTTCGAGTTGATGCGCGCGCGGCGGTCCCGCGATATCGCCGTACCGCACCGAGGAGGTGGAGGTGACGGTGCCGCCCAGCGCGGTGAACGGGGTGCGCGATTCGAGCGCGTCCACCAGCCAGCTCCAGGCCACCTCGGGCAGCAGCGGATCGGCGGCGAGCGCGGAATCGATATCGGCCTGTATATAGGCGACCAACCGGAACACCCCGTGCCAGGCTTCCTGCCCGTCCGGGTCGTGCAGCAGGATGAGCCGCCCGAAGGCGTCCCCGTCGGAGTCGACGGGAACCACATTCGTATCGGGCCGCGTGACTTCCGCACCTAGTGCGTAGGAGTACGGCGCCAAGCGCTGCGGCGGGCGGATCGGAGCTAGCTCGATCCGAGGATGCACGGTTGCGGTTCCCATCGCATCGACCGCGGCACGGAACCCGATGGGTTCTTCTGGCTCTGGGGTCGGTGCGGCGCCGTCGCGGAAGTCGAGCGGTGTCACGTATGAGGACGGTAGACCTACCCGGCGCGGTGTAGTGAGAGGCGCGCCGCCCGGGGCCTTTACGATGAGCGGTGATGAGCACTCACATCCGCCGCCAGCTGACCGACGCGCCCCTTCTAGTAGCCGCCTCGGGTGGTGTGCCGCATCGTCGTCCGGTGTGGTTCATGCGCCAGGCAGGGCGTTCGCTACCGGAGTACCGCGAACTGCGCGCCGGTATCGGCATGCTCGAATCATGCTTCGATCCGGAACTGGTGTGCGAGATCACCATGCAGCCGATCCGGCGACACGATGTCGACGCGGCAATCCTGTTCTCGGACATCGTGGTTCCGCTGAAGGCTGCCGGGATCGATCTGGACATCGTGCCCGGGGTCGGCCCGGTGGTCGCGAATCCGGTGCGCACCGTCGCCGACGTCCGCGCGCTGCCGCGTCTCCGCGCCGAGGAGGTCGGCGCGGTGACCGCCGGTATCGGGCTGCTGCTCGACGCGCTCGGCGAGGTGCCGCTGATCGGTTTCGCGGGTGCCCCGTTCACCCTGGCCTCCTATCTGGTGGAGGGCGGGCCGAGCAAGAACCACGAGCGCACCAAGGCGATGATGCTCGCCGATCCGGAGACCTGGCATGAGCTGCTGGGCGTACTGACCGATATCACCATCGAGTTCCTGCAGGCGCAGATCGCGGCCGGGGTGGACGCGGTGCAGCTGTTCGACTCGTGGGCGGGTGCGCTGACGCTCGCCCAGTACCGGGAGTACGTGTTCCCGCATTCGCAGCGGGTGTTCGCGGAGGTGGCGTCGGCGGGGATTCCGCGCATTCACTTCGGCGTGGGGACCGGAGAGCTGTTGGGCGCCATGGGCGAAGCCGGGGCCGACGTGGTCGGTGTGGACTGGCGGATTCCGCTCAATGACGCCGTGCGGCGGGTCGGGCCCGGAAAAGCGTTGCAGGGCAACCTGGATCCGGCCGTGTTGTTCGCGGGGTCGGCGGCTATCGAGTCGGAGATTCTTCGGATCGCTCGGGAAGCTGATGAGGCAATTACCTTGGGAGCCAAGGGGCATATTTTCAATTTGGGGCATGGGGTGTTGCCGAATACCGATCCGACGGCAATTACCGAGGCGGTCAAATTGATTCACAGTCTGCCTATGCCGTTGTAAATGTCGATCCTTCTGAAAAGGATTGCATCACAATAGAATTGACCTTTCGGGGTCTGTTCTATCGCGGTAAAATTGTGGTATGGAATCAGGGGGATTCACCGCAGAGGTCGCCGCCAGCGTGCACGCGTTGCGCGCGGCGGTGGACGGGCTGCTGAATTCCCAGCTGATTCCTTTGTCGGATGGCGAATTCACCGACGTGATGCGGGAAGTCGAAACCGAGCTGCGGCGGCTCGACGCGCTCAAAGTTCAGTTCGCCACCGAAACCGTCCGCCGCAAGTTGCATGAGACCGTAGGCGTCAGCTCCCCGGCTCGTTTCCTGGAAGGGGCGCTGCGACTTTCCCGCGCGGACGCCTATGGCCGGGTCAACCTGGCCGCCAAGATCGGTGTGCGTCGCCAGCTGGGTGAAGAGCTCGAGCCCGAGTTCCCGATGCTGGCCGAGGCCCAGCGGGCCGGGGTGATGTCGGTGGACGCCGTGCGCCGGATCGTGCACGTGATGGATCGGCTGCCGGGCAGCACCGCTATCGAACTTCGTGAACGTGCCGAGGCTTCGCTCACCGAATACGCCGCCACCGGCTGGCCCGACGACGTGCGACCGCTCGGCGAAGCGCTGTTGGCTCGCGTGGATCCGGATGGTCGGCTCAATACCGATGCCGACCGGCAGCGCAAGCGTGGGGTGACTCTGGGAACCGAGCGGGTGGATGGCATGACCCCGCTGTGCGGTGAGATCACCCCCGAACTGCGTGCCCTGGTCGATCCACTGCTCGCGAAGTACGCGCGCCCGGGCATGTGCAACCCCGAGGATCCGGAGAGCCCCAACACCGCCGGACCGGTGGATCGTGACGCGTTGGAAGCTGCCGCCAAGCGGGACACCCGCACCGCGGCACAGCGCAATCACGATGCGCTGCTTGCGTTTCTGCGCCTGGAACTCGATTCCGCCAAGCTGGGTACGCATCGGGGTGTGCCGGTCGGAACGATCCTGACCATGAGCGCCGCCGATGTGGAGAAGGGCACCGGGATCGCGACCACCGCGGCCGGTGGCACTCTCTCCATCCCCGAAGCCATGCGGCTGATCGCCAACGCCAACCACGTCGACAACTACCTCGCGGTCCTGGATCCGCACGGTATGCCGCTCTACTTCGGCCGTGTCGAGGCGCACCGATTGGCAAGCAAGGCACAGCGTTTGGTGTTGACCGCCACCGAGCGGGGTTGCACCCGCCCGGGTTGCAGCGCGCCCGCCACGCTGGCGGCGGTGCACCACGTCACCGAATGGGCCAAGGGTGGAGCCACCGATATCGACAACCTCACCCTCGCCTGCGATGCCTGTCACGCACTGGTCAAGGACGGCCCCGACGGCTGGAAGACCGTGAAACTCGGTGCGGACAGCGCTTTCCCGGGCCGCACCGGCTGGATCGCCCCCCACCACATGGACCCCACCGGAACACCGCAGGTGAATCACCGGCACCACCCCGACGAGGCGATGACAGTTGCCGTGGCGCGAATCCAAGCCCGCAACAAACGCGAGCGAGACCGCCTCAAGCAGTGGCTCAACCGCCGCAACTCTTCCCTGACCAGGCATTAGCCTTCCGGGGTCACCCGGCATGGTCCCGGGGCCTTCGTAGCAAACCCATGCCCTCACCCCGCCTTGCAACGGGGTTCGGAAGAGTGCCACGATTTTTCGGAGTGGGAACCCGCCTGCCGTACCCCGCTTTACCCCTCGCCCTCGGGAACCCATCTCACCTCCCAGCCCAGCTGAACGGCCCTGGTCACCTTCAAACCCAACACCACAAATCGAGGGCTTGGTGTTGTGGTCTCGAGAGGTGACCACGGCCAGCCAGCTGGGCTGGGAGGTGAGGTGGATTCCCAGCCGGTGGGTAAAGCCGGGTACGGCAGGCGACGCAACCACTCCGAAAATCTTGGCCTTCTGCTGAACGCCGCTGGAAGCGGTGCCTCCGAGGGTTGGTCCGCTACGAAGGCCCCGGGTACAAACCCGCTCCCCGCCCCCGGAGTAACTTCAACATGGAAAGGAGTGATCGATGCGGATCGCAATAGTCGGCGGCGGAATCAGCGGCTTGGTAACCGCCTACAGACTGCGCCAGTCCCTGGGCACCTCAGCCGACCTGGTGCTCATCGACCAGCGAGACCGCCTCGGTGGCATCCTCCACACCACAGACATCGAAGGCGACCCGGTAGACCTGGGCGCGGAGGCATTCGTAGGCCGCCGCCCCGAAATCCCCGCGCTCATGCGCGAATTGGGTATCGAGGATCAACTGGTCCACCCCGCCGGTAAACGCCCCCTGGTGTGGTCCGGTGGTACTGCCCACCCGCTGCCCGGCAACACTCTGATGGGTATCCCCGCCAGCTCCGAGTCCCTTGTCGGTCTGGTCGATGCGGAGACCATCGCCCGTGTCGCCACCGAGCTCAGCAGGCCGCTGCACTGGGAGCGTGGTGCGGATATCTCCGTCGGCTCACTGGTCGCGGACCGTTTCGGCGAGCAGGTGGTGCGCCGCAGCGTAGATCCGCTGCTGGGTGGCGTCTATGCCGGAACTGCCGATTCGATCGGCGTCCGTGCCGCCCTGCCGACTCTCGCCGCCGCCTTGGATGCGGGTGCGCAGAGTCTCTCTCAGGCTGTGCGCGAGGCCCTCCCGCCCCCGTCCACCACCCCGGTATTCGGCGGTATCCGCGACGGCTACCGCGCCCTCCTGGACGCGCTCACGGCCGCCGCCGATGTGAAGGTCGAAACCGGTACCGCCGCAACGCGGCTCACTCGTGCGGGCACGGGCTGGCTTCTCGACCCGGTCGGTGCGGTTGATGCCGTGGTGCTGGCCACCCCGGCCCCGGTGACCGCCGCCCTGCTGCGTGACATCGCTCCCGACGCCGCCGAGATCGCCGCCGGTATCGAGCTGGCTTCCTCGGCAGTGGTGGCGATGGCCCTGCCCGCTGCCACCGAACTCCCTGACAACTCCGGCATCCTGGTGGCGACGAGTGAACCCTTGCGCGCCAAGGCTTTCACCCTCTCCAGCCGCAAGTGGCCGCATCTGGCCGCCCGCGAGGTGGCCCTGGTCCGTGCCTCCTTCGGCCGCTTCGGGGACGACTCGCTACTCGCGTGGCAGGACGCCGAACTGATTCAAGCCGCAGTCGACGACCTCACGACGGTCACCGGCGCGAACATCCGCCCCCTGAGCGCCGTGGTGCAACGCTGGCGCGGTGGCCTACCGCAGTACGCTCCCGGTCACACCGCCCGCATAGCCGACCTGCGTTCCGCCACAGCGGATCTCGCTGGCCTGGCCCTGGCCGGTGCCTATCTCGATGGTGTCGGAGTACCCGCCTGCGCGGCTTCCGGCACCGCCGCGGCTGCCCGAATCCACGCATCCCTCGCCTGACGCCCCAACACTGCCCGCCGAGCAGCACTACGGGCAGGGGAGAACGCCGCTCCCGCGTGCGAGAGCGGCGTGCAGATAAGGAATTTCGGCCGCGTCGGCTATTCCAACCTTGTCGCGCGCAGATCCGCCCCGCTCCATTGCCTTGGGATGCCCTGATGTAGTGGGATCGGTGCTGCAGCGGGTCCCGCGTGCAGGTGTGGGAGGGCCCGGTGTGGCGGGATTGGGTCTGCTGCAGCGGGTTCCCGCGTGCTCGCGCGGGAGGGCCTGGTCTGGCGAGATTCGGGGAGTTGCAGCGGGTCCCGCGCGCAAGCTGGCGCGGGAGACCTGAGCGGCGGGATTCGGGCCGACGGTTACGGGGTGACGAGGTCGGTGGGGTCGGTGTTGGCTCCGCAGATGACTACGGCGATTCGTTCGCCTGGTTCCGGGGTGTAGATGCCGGAATGCAGTGCGGCCAAGGCGGTTCCCGCCGCGTGCTCCACGGCGAGCCTGCGGTTGTCCCACAGGGATTGGCGTGCGGCGATGATCTGGGCGTCGGTCACCAGGACGGAGACGGTGTCCGCAGATTGAGCTGCCGACAAAGCCATTTCAGAGGTTCGTCGCGCGCCGAGGGAATCGGCGGCGACGGAGTCGATCGGTACGTCCACCGGATGCCCGGCCGCGAGCCCCGCATTGAAGGCGCGGCAGTTCTCCGGTTCGACCGCGACCACACGAATGCCGTGATGCGCGGCGGCCGTCGCCACCCCGGTGAACAGACCGCCCCCGCCGACCGCGACGACAACGGTGTCGAGATCGGGCATCTGGGTGACGATCTCCTCCAGCAGTGTCCCCGCGCCCGCCGCGATGTACGGATCGTCATAGGCATGCGACCGAAGCGCCCCCGTGGTCGCGGCGTACCGCTCGCATTCGATGGCCGCGTCCGCGTAGGAGTCGCCGCCGCGCAATACCTGCGCGCCGAGGGTGCGGAGCCGGGCTAGTTTGACCGCCGGTGCGGAGTTGGGCAGGAAGACCGTGGCGGCCGAGTCGACCATCTGTGCGGCCCAGGCGCAGGCCACGCCCGCATTGCCGCCCGAGGCTATGGTGACCCCCACTCGCGGCAGGGTTCCTCGTTCCCGGTGCGCGAGTAGGAAATTGGCCGCACCGCGAGCCTTGAAACTCCCCGCGTATTGCAGATGTTCCAGCGCCAGCCGGAGTTGGATGCCGTCGGTGGTTTCGGCCGGGGTGAGGATCACGGGGCGGATATGCCCGGAGATGCGGTCGCTGGCCGCCTTCACGTCGGCGTAAGTCGGATGCACTGCACTTCCTTCGCTGTTCGGTTCGGGGCTGTTACCGGTCGAGGCCGGAGGGGTCGCGCGACACGCGTCGGGGCCGATGCCAGAGATATTTACACTGTAACTTACGCTGTTCGCATGCCCAGGACCTCGAAGTCGCTCGAAGACGCGACCCCGGAGGCGATCGCGCGCGCCGGATTGGCGATCATCGAGAGCAGCGGTGCGGCCCAGCTCAGTTTCCGCGCCATCGCCACCTATCTAGGGGTGTCGCATACGACCGTGGTGCGCCGCGGTGGCGGCGATTTCCTCGGCCTGCTGGATCTGCTCGCCGATCATCTGGCAGCGGACCTGCCCGCTATCGCCCCGGGGTCGGGGGAGTGGGCGCGGGCCACCGAGGCGCGTTTCGTCGCCTGGTACACCCTGATCGCCGCCCATCCAGGTCTGGTGCTGTTGCGCGGATCCCGTCCGCTGCTCGGCCCCCGCCTGCTCGCCCGTCTGACGGAACCGCAAGTGGCCGACAATCTTTCACTGGGTCTCACCCTGCCCCGAGCGCTGCAAGCGTATCGAGAGATGTACCTGTTCACCCTCGGTTGCGCCGCGATGGTGGAGCACCGCGATACGAAAGCCGTTCAGCTGCGCACCCGTTCGACCCTCGCCGCTTTGGACCCCGACGAATACCCACTGCTGTCAGGGCATTTGAACGAGGTGTCCGAAGCCATTGTCGACACCGAGCCGTTCCACGACGGCCTGCGCCGCCTCATCGCCTCCTGGGCCGCGAGCGTGAAATAGCCCACCGGGTCCGCCGCTGTCATCCGGAAAGCCGAATGGCACGATGGGGTCATGGCGCGACTCGACTACAAGTCCCTCAACGACACCATCCGCTACCTCATGTTCTCGGTGTTCCAGGTGGAACCCGGCGTGCTGGGTGAGGATCGGGCGGCCGCCATCAAGGAGGCCCGCGCCTTCTTCGATTCGCTGGAAGAGCGCGGTGTGGTGGTGCGCGGTATCTACGATGTGGCCGGTATGCGCGCCGACGCCGATTTCATGATCTGGTGGCACGCCGAGAAGATCGAGGAGTTGCAGGCCGCGTACGCCGATTTCCGCCGGGTCACCGAGCTGGGTTCGGTGAGCAATCCGGTGTGGAGCAATGCCGCCCTGCATCGCCCCGCCGAGTTCAACAAGAGCCATATCCCCGCGTTCCTGGCGGGCGAGGATCCGGGCAACTACATCTGCGTCTACCCGTTCGTGCGCTCGTACGAGTGGTACCTGCTCCCCGATGAGGAGCGTCGCAAGATGCTGGCCGACCACGGTAAGGCCGCCCGCGAGTTCCCGGATGTGCGCGCCAACACCGTCGCCTCGTTCGCCCTGGGCGATTACGAGTGGATCCTGGCCTTCGAGGCTCCCGAACTGCATCGCATCGTGGATCTCATGCGCGAACTGCGCGCCACCGAGGCGAGGTTGCATGTGCGCGAGGAGATTCCGTTCTTCACCGGCCCACGCGTCGAGGTCGAGCAGCTCATCGCCGCCCTCCCGTAAGCATCGCTTCATCGATAACCGTGAGCTAGCTCGCCGCCCTGCCCAGAAAATTTGGGGCATGCATGGAACCGCATATGCCCCATAGGGTTTCTGCGACCAGCTCATTGCGTTGTCCGAGGGGTGCAAGCGCAGCGGGTTCGAGTTGACGCATTAGCGCCAGGGCCCTTCGGCGCGTCGGATCGCGACGCGCCGAAGGGCTTTTTCGATCTGATTGGCTGGGTCGGTCGGTGATCGAAAGATGGGGATTCACACAATGACTCAGCCCGTGTTCAGCATTCTGACCGTGGTCGACGGACCCGAGTCGCCGCTGATCGACTTGATCGAATCGATCCGGGAGCAGACCTTCCCGGAATGGGAGTTGATCGTCGTCGACGAATCCGGCGCCGCCCAGCCGATGGTCGACAAGTACGGCGACGACCGAATCCGCTTGGCGCAGTCCGAGACTCCGGGTTTCGGCGCGGGCGTGAATCAGGCCGCGGGCTTGGCGACCGGCGAGATCTACACCGTGGTGCGCGCCAACCACAAACTGATGCCGACGTTCTGTGAACGCACGCACGGCGTCCTTCAGGCGCACCCGGGGGTCGATGTCGTAGCCGTGGACGCGGTCGGCTTCACCGATGCGGGCGAAACGACCCCGACCACCTTCCGAAGCGAAGGCGGCGTCACCGCCGAGCCCGGCGTCGACCACTCCGTCACCCTCGCCGAATTCGTGGCCGGTTCGGTTCTCTACTATTCGGCCGCCATCCGAGCGGCCGCCTGGAACGCCGCCGGCGGCTACGCCACGGACGTGCCGACGGTAGAAGGTCTGCTGCTGTTCGCGCGAATGCTGGCCCGGGGCAACGATATTCGGGTTCTCCCCGAACCTTTGGCGGGCTACCGCGTCCCCGAGGACCCCGCCGTATTCCAGGTCTACCAGGACAGCGTCCAACTGGCGTTCACCCGCATCGCCGAGCTGACCGACGACCCCGCCGTGCGCTCGACAGCCCTGCACAAGCTCAGCGAGATCCGTTTCCACCAGGCCATGGGCCGCGCCCGCCAAGCCCTTTCCGCCTCCGATGCGAAAGCCGCCCGCGCACAGGTCCGCCTCGCCCTGCGCGAACGCCTCTCCGCGAAACCCGCGATCATCTACACCGCCCTCACCATCGCCCCGAGCGGCCTGAAGCTGGCGCAATCCGCCAAGAAACGCCTGCGCCCGAACTGAGGCGGCCATTCACCCGGTAGTTCTCGGGCGCGAACGGTCAATTCGATGGCAGTAGATGCCTTCTGCGCCCGCTGTATTCGGTCAGGGCGACGCGCACCGCTGCGCGTCGCCCTGACCGCTATCGCCGAATCCCTGGCCGATCACATTCTGGGCTGGGATTCGGCGCTGGAGCACACACGAATTCGACTCCGTCGAGCGCCGAAACAGCATGCCGCTGACGACCACGCGTGAGTGATCACAACCGGCAGGTCAGCCAGCGGACCCATCGGCGGGCTCCAAGCGCAACGAGATGGAGTTGATGCAGTAGCGCTTGTCGGTCGGTGTCGGGTAGCCCTCGCCTTCGAAGACGTGGCCGAGGTGGCTGTGGCAGTTGGCGCACAACACCTCTACGCGTGACGCGCCCAGCGAGTTGTCCGCGCGCAGGATCACCGCATCGGATTTCGCCGGATCGAAGAAGGACGGCCAGCCGCAGTGCGAGTGGAATTTCTCACCGCTGCGGAACAATTCGGCCCCGCAGGCGCGGCAGGCGTAGACGCCTTCGGTTTCGGTATCGGTGTATTCACCGGTGAAGGCGCGTTCGGTGCCCGCTTCGCGCAGCACCTGGTATTCCTCCGGGCTCAGCTTGGCGCGCCATTCCTGCGGGGTGAGCTGGATGCGGGGAGCCGGGAGCGAGGTGTCGGCGTCGGAACTCATGGGGTCCACGCTAATACCTCGCCGAGCGACCCGATCGAATCAGGTGGTGACAGGCTCGGGAAGCGGGGTACGGGAGCGGCCGTTGGTTGTTGGCTCGACTTCGAGTTCGGGATGCATCCAGGCCGGATCGAGAGTCTTGCCCTCGCGCAGGCGGCCTTCGCGCTTGGCGGCCAGGTAGCGGTCGCCGAGGACGCAGAACACCACGATGAGCAGCAGTCCCCAGCCGAAGGTGACGCGCAGATAGTCCAGCGAGCGGCCGATGCTCTGCCAGCGGTCCGAGAGCCACTTGTCGTAGGACATGAAGCCGAAGATCGCGACCCAGGCGGGCCAGTTGCGCAGCACCGAATTCCGCAGCACCACGGTCATGAGCATGGGGAACAGGAACATCGAGTAGTACATCTGGCCGAGCGAGCCGAGCACGAGTGTTCCGGTGATCAGCAGCCCGGAGCTGGTGCAGATGAAGAAGACCTCATCCTCGCGGTAGTACCGGTACAGCAACCACAGCGAGATGAGCACCAGCACCCCGAGGGCGATGCGGATCACCCAGGTCAGCCAGCCCGCGACACCGTAGTACCCGGCATTGCCGACGATGGCGCTGTTGAAGTAGTCCCGCGGTTCGACCAGGTAGGGCAGCGTATGCGTCCAGAACTGCTTGTAGTCCACGATCAACGGCCAGGCGATCAGATTCAGCGCGATGGGAACTCCGGCCGAAGTGATCAGCGTCTTCCATTGCCCGCGTGCCAGCGCGATCAACAACAGCGGAGCAAGCAGTGGCCCCTTGACCGCGATAACCAGCCCGAGAATCACACCGGCCCAAAGGTCTTGGCGGCGCAGCAGCAGGTGGATGAACACCACCATGGCCAGCAGCAGACAGCCGTTGATATTGGTGAAGACGAGCGTATTGGTCACCGTCTCGGAGGCGAACATGGCCAGCAGCAGTGCGGGCGCGGCCACCGAGGAGATGCTGTAGTTGAACAGCCGCAGCAGCAGATATCCGGCCAGGATGATGGCCGCCGCGTTCACCAGGATGAACAGCCAGCGCGACTTCTCCGGGTCGACGATCGCGAGCGGGGAGATCAGCAGCGTCCCACTGGGCGGATACAGATAGTGCGGATCGGTCGAGTCGAAATTGGCGTTGTAGATCGCCTTGTGGTTCAGGAACGCCAGCGACGCGTTGTACACGGGCCGGAAGTCATCGGTGATGTACCCGTTGACGGCCTTGATGAACACCCGGTTCAGCACTGTGAGCACCGCGAAGGGCCACAGTGCGAAGTTCAGCACCTCGGCGGTGGTGCGAGCGGTGCGGGGCTCGAGCTGGCGAAGGAACACTCGGGCACGGTACACCGAACAGCCCCCTCCCGCGTGTGCCGACCCGCCTGTGTCGTGCCGTGGCGCTCGAGCGGACCCGCCGGTCGGAGGGCGATCCGGGGTGCGGGTGCGCTCGGATTCGGGTGTCAGGCGGGCTGCCGATGTGCGCTATGCCGGGCAGGCGGTCCCGTCCTGGGGCAGTTTGGCGTCTTTGAGGTAGTCCGTCACGGTTTGCTGGGCGCAGCCCGAATGCGCGAACGTGGGGTGCCCCCAGCCCTGCCAGACCACGGTCGCGGTGCGCGCTCCGGCCGCGCCGAGCGCACCGGTGACCGACGGTCGGCTGTCGACGCCGGCGACCGGATCGGCTTCACCGCCGAGTACCAGCACCGGCTTGTCGAACTTGTCCGGCAGTGCGGTGACCGCGGGTGCGGGCCACGCGGTGCAGGCCATCAGATCGATGGCCGCGACCTTGCCGAACACCTGGTACTTCGCACCCCATTGGGTGGCAAGGTCTTTGGCGCGCGCCGGGGTGGCGGGTTCGTGATTGTCGCTGCACCGGTTCACGTATTCGCCGTCATTGGCGATGGCGGTGGTCTGCCGCTGCACCAGCGGTGTGATCGGCCCGCGGTCACCACGGCCCAGCGCCGAGAGCGCGTCCGCGAATTCGGTGACCTCCGAATTGCCTTGATTGCGTGGATCGCCGAGGAATCCGTTGAGCGTGGTGACGAGCGCGGCGGCGGACAGATCGCCGAATTCGCCATTGCCCGCCCGGTTCACCAGCGTGGTGATGGCGGCGCGCGGATCACCGCCGAGCGAACACTTCAGCGCCGCGCATTTGCCCGCGAACGCGGTGAGCGCCGCCTCGGCCCCGCGCACCCGCTGTTCGGCCCGCCCGATGGCGTCCAGTCCGACCGCCTGCGGCGAATCGAGCACCAGCCGCGCGATGTGGTCGCCGTACTTGCGGGCGTAGCTCATGGCGACCGTGGCACCGCTGCCCGTGCCCATCACCGCGATGTGCTCGACCTGCCACTGTTTGCGCAGCTGTTCGATATCGTCCGCGGCGTGCGCGGCGTCGAACGTCCCCTGCGCGGGTGAGAGGAAGTCCAGGCACGCGATGGTGGCGTCCTGACTGGCCTTGGCGACCGCGTCCACGGGATCGGCTGTGCCGTGCGTGAATTGGGCCTGATCGGCGATGGTGCGCCGAATATCGTTGGTGAGACAGCTGACCGGCTGCGAACTGCCGATCCCGCGCCGGTCGATGGCCACGATGGGCCGCGCCGCGAGCAGTGATCCGGACGGCCCGGCCGCCAGCGAGGCGAGCGTGGCGGTGGAGGACCGATCCGATCCGGAGGTCAGCACCAGCGGCGCGACATCCTTGGGGGTGCGGTCGTACCGCGCCCGCATGGCCGCGTTGCGGAAGTTGCCGCCCACGGCTCCGGCGATATCGACCTGCGTCGAGTACTCCGCGCATTCGAGGATGAGCCCGGTGGGCGGTGCGACCAGCGACAGCAGGGCGAACGTGGGCACCGTGCAGTCGTGCCACGCCAGATCGGTTTTGGGTACCTCCGGTGGCGGCGGCGCGTTATCGGTGGGCGCGGTCGTGGGTTCGCTGATCCCCTGATGCGGTCGTTCCACGGCAACGGCGGGCCGATCCGAGGGCCCGGCGGCACAGCCGGTGGTCACCAGGATCGAAAGTGTCGACGCCAGCAGAGCGGCCCGAGTCCAGCGCATGCGGTACAGCCTGCCAGGTCTCGCGGCCGGTTTCAGCTACAGGGTGTGCGTGCGCGTCCAGCGGGTCAGGATCGTGCCGTCCTCGTCGAAGATGAGATGGCGGCATGTCATGGGTGTGGGCATGGCATTGGGGGACATCGAGATTCGCCGTTCCGTCCCCGCGACCAGCATGGGAGACAGTGTCAGGCACAGTTCGTCGACGGCCTGGGCGACGATGAGATCACCGAACAGCGCGGGTCCGCCCTCGCAGAGCACGCGTCGCATATGGAGTCTTTCGAGCGCGTCGCGGAGCCCGGCCGCGGTGACGGTGGTGTCCCCGGCTTCGATCACCTCACCGCCCGCATCGCGCAGTGCCCGTTTGCGGTCCTCGGGTGCGGCGGCGGTCGTCAGGATGATCGGCCGCGCGCCCGTATCGGTGAAGAGCCGACTCGCCGGGTCCAGCGTGGCCGTGGCGGTGACGACCGCGATGCGCGGCGGCGCGCCGTTCGGATCGCCGCCGAAGCCGTGATGGTGCAGTCGCGTCCGCAATCGCGAATCCGTATGCGCCGCCCCGTAATTCTCGGCCCGCGCGGTGCCCGCCCCGACCACCACCACATCGGCGAGATCGCGCAGGATCCGGAATACCTTCTTGTCGGCGGGCGTGCCGAGCCCGCCGGAGCGCCCGTCCACGCTGACCGCGCCGTCCAGACTGCTCACGAAATTCACTCGGATCCAGGGTTCCGCAGGTCCGGCGGGGTACGCGTACAGCGCCAGCAGATCGTCGAAGGCGAGTTCTGTGAGCTGGATCGCATTGGGCATACGCTGCATGAGAACCGATTCCACCACGTAACTACGCTATGGCGGTGCAACAACGCCTTGTCGATCGCCATCCGGAGGTTCCGGCAGACCAGCTCGTGGCGCAGATGGTTCCCCCGCCGACCTTCGACGAGGTGAGCTTCGCCAGCTACATCCCGGACCCGAAGGAGCCCTCGCAGGCTGCCGCGGTGCTGAAGGCGGAGCTATTCGCCGATCAGGTCACCAAGCTGCACAAGGCCAACGCGAAGAAACCCCTGTTCGGGAAGAAGAAGCCGGTCACCGGCATCGGCCTGTACCTGGACGGTGGCTTCGGCGTCGGCAAGACCCACCTGCTGGCCTCGATCTTCCACAGCGTGCCGGGCCCGAAGTCGTTCGGCACCTTCGGTGAGGTGACCAATCTCGTCGGAGCGCTCGGGTTCAACAACACCGTCGAACGGCTCGCCGCGAACAGCGTGCTGTGCATCGACGAATTCGAGCTCGACGATCCGGGCGACACCATGCTGGTGTCCCGGCTGCTGGCCGAGCTGACCGCGCGCGGGGTGTCCATCGTGGCCACCTCGAATACGCTGCCGGGTCAGCTGGGTGAGGGTCGTTTCGCCGCGCAGGACTTCCTGCGCGAGATCAAGAAGCTGGGTTCGCTGTTCGAGCCGATTCGTGTCGACGGCCCCGACTACCGGCACCGTGATCTGCCGCCCGCCCCGGAGCCGACCGCTCCCGAGCTGCTGGCCGAAAAGGCTTCCCACACACCGGGATCCACGCTCGACGACTTCGACGCGCTGCTGAAGCATCTCAGTACGCTGCACCCCTCGAAGTACAACGCGCTCATCTCCGGTGTGTCCGCGGCGTACATCTCCGGCGTGCACACGGTCACCGATCAGGCGGTCGCGCTGCGCATCGTGGTGCTGGCCGACCGGCTCTACGACGCGGGCACTCCGGTCACCGTGTCCGGGGCCAAGCTGGATCAGATTTTCTCGCAGGAAATGCTCGATGGCGGCTACCGCAAGAAGTATCTGCGCGCCATCTCGCGCCTGCTGGCGCTGTCGCGATTCGAGGCTCCCGCGACCGCCTCCTAGATTGCCGCCTGGCCGTTCAGGTTTCGCCGGGCACTCGAGAAAGGGAAGTTCTACATGATTCGACCCCGCGTGCTCGGCGCTTCGCTGGTGCTGGCCTCCGCGCTGTCCTTCGGCTCGCTCCCGGCGGTGGCCTTCGCCGATCAGCCCGCCCCGGTGGCCGTGCAGCCGCCCGCCACCACCGGCAATGTGGTGCTCGATACCGCCGCCCGGTCGTTGAATCTGCAGGGTGTGGTGAACGCCCGGGACGCGGGCGGCTACAAGACCGTCGACGGCCACACCGTGCGCACCGGCCTGGTGTACCGCACCGGTGAGCTGACCAAGGCCACCGATTCCGATCTGGCCGATCTGGCCGTGCGGAACGTGAAGTCCGTGCACGATCTGCGCACCTCGATGGAGCAGCAGCTCATGGGCGTGGACAAGGTGCCCGCCGGGGCGACCGAGTACCACAACGACATCATCGGCCAGGCCCCGCCGCAGGTCATGATGTCCACCCTGATGGCGGGCACGGATCTGTACCGCGCCTTCATCACCGCCCCGGGTGCGAACGAGGGCTTCGCGGATGTGCTCCGCGATATCGCGAACAATCCGGGTGCCGTGCTCTTCCACTGCACCGCGGGCAAGGATCGCACCGGCTGGACCTCGGCTGTGCTGCTGACGATTCTGGGCGTCGACCGTGACACCGTCACCTACGACTACCTGCTGTCGAACTACTACCGCGGCGCCTCGGACACCGACGCGCTCAACGGCGTCAACGCCGACGCCCTGAATTCGGCCTTCGATCAGGCGAATCAGACCTACGGCAGCTTCGACAACTATGTCCGCGACGGTCTGAAGCTCACCGCCGCGGACATCGCCGCCCTGCGGGCGAAACTGCTCGCCTGAGGCATGTCAGCTCGCTTCGGCGACCTGAGTTCGCTTGCCGCGCAGGCTGTATCGTTCCCGAGCCTGCGCGGGCGTGATCGTCTCCAAGGTGGTCGGCAGCTCCTTGGACAGGTGCTGCTTCAGGATCTGCCCGGCCATCGGCGCGATGAACGGCGCGGCCTTGATCAGTCCGAAGGATCCGAACAGCGTGAACATCCAGACCAGGATCTTCGCCGGGATCTTCACCAGCGGGTCGACGATGCGAGGTACGTTGTAGCGCCCCAGCTTTCGCATCCACATCGGGGTCAGCGCGGCCGTGGTGAGCGAGAGCAGAATGCTGCCGAGCGCGTAGGTGATGCCCGCGCCATTGCGCGGTGAGGTGCGCAGCAGGTGATGCATACCCTGTTCGGCGCGCACCGACGTGCACAGTCGCGGCTTGACCTGCTCGAAGTACGCGCGCACCTCATCGCGGTTGCGCGGTACGTCCTCCGGCTTGCAGGTCTGGAGTTCGGCCGCGATGGCGCACTCTTCCCAGTACCGCAGTTCTTCCTCCGGGCTGAGCTTGCCGGGCCCGTAGACCTCGTAGGCCTTGAGCACCGAATGCCAGCCGGTGATGTGAATCCACAGCTGCGTCTCGGGGCTGTTCGCCGCGTACCGCTGTCCGGTGATGGGCTCGATGCCGGTCATCGGCGCGTGCACCTGCATGAGGTGCTCCGAGGCCTGGATCGCCGTGCGCCCGTCCGCGATCGCCACGAGCAGGAAGTACGAGAAGGTGTGGTCGAGGCGCTGTCGCGGATTGCTGTAGATGCCCTGCGAATCGGCGACGGCCGCGGTCAGGAACGGGTCGAAGTGTTCGAGGACGACCGCGCGCTGGAAGCCGATCACCGCGGTCGGCGCGGTCCAGATCTTCCAGCTGGGGGAGCCGGGTCCGAAGAACCCGTAGTCGTCCCGGCGAAGGGTGGTCGGATCGAAGCCCATCGGTTGTCTCCTTGGTGCGCTGCCCGCCTCGACGGTGAATACAACGCAACCGTAGCAATTGTTCCCATCGAATACAACGGTCGCGTAAAATTCGGCGGGGGAGGGTTCCCCCTACCCTCCGGACGGCTGACATGATGAAGCCGATGAGGTGGAGAAGGCAGTGACGACAACACGCGCGGCGGCCGAACGGCCCAAACGCCGCTATGCCCCGCGCTTGCCGCCCGAGCAGCGGCGCGCCCAGCTGCTCGACGCCGCCTTCGAGGTGCTGAGCCGGGTCGAGTTGCACGAACTCAGCATGGAAGCGGTCGCCCTCGAGGCGGGCGTGGGAAAACCGGTGCTGTACACCGTGTTCAAGACCCGCGCCGAACTTGTCGAGGCGCTGCTGGACCGCGAACGCGAACGCGCCCTCGATCAGGTGGTGACCACACTGCCCACCGATCTGCTGGGTGGCGATCCGGTCGATATCGCGTCCAAGACGGTCGAGGCGTTCGTCGGCGTCGTGCTGGCGCATCCCACCCGCTGGCGCTTGATCCTGGCCAGTCCGGGCACCGCGCCCGAGGAGTACCGTGCCGCGCTGCGCAGTTCGCGCACCGGCATCTTCGATCAGGCCGAGGCGCTGGTGCGCATGGGTGCGGCGCTGGATTCGCGCTGGGCCGCAATCGATTCCGGACTGCTCACCAATTCGCTGCTGACGGTCGCGGAGATGCTCGGCGGTATGGCGGTGCGCGATCCGGGTGAATACCCGCGCGAGCGGATCGAGGGTTTCGTGCGCTCGATCGTCTTCCTGCTCAGCGGCGGTGCGCCCGATTCTCGAGAAAACTCTTGACGGGCTCGGCGTGGCTCCGCTAACTTCCTAAGCCTCATGCATTTCTTCTTCTTCGTGTAATCGTTTCGCCGCGTTGAGCATTGCTCCGCCGCGAATCATCACCCGCACGTAACACCCTCTAGGCGTGTGTTTTTCGTGCGCGTTCCGAGCGATCCGGCCTATGCCGAGAACAGGGGATAGCCATGCGTACCGCGCAACTCACCCTCTCCGAAATCACCAAACGATACGACGACCGCATCGTGCTCGACCGTGTCAGCCTGTCCATCCGTCCCGGCGACAAGGTGGGCGTGGTCGGCGACAACGGCTCCGGGAAGTCCACGCTGTTGCGGCTGATGGCCGGTCGCGAACAGCCCGACAACGGTGCGGTGATCGTGCAATCGCCCGGTGGCACAGGCTATTTGGCGCAGACCCTGGACCTGGGTCCGACCGCCACCGTCGCCGATGCCATCGACCTGGCGCTCACCGATCTCCGCGAACTCGAAGCCCGGATGCGGCAGGCCGAACAGGCGCTCATCGCACCGGGAGCACTGGGCAAGCGCCTTGCCGTTTACGACGACTTGGTACTCCGCTTCGAAACACGGGGCGGATACGAGGCCGAGCAGCGGGTGGAAGCCGCACTGCACGGTCTCGGCCTGCCCGGCCTGGATCGAAATCGCCTGCTGGGCACGCTTTCCGGTGGTGAACGTCGCCGCCTCGCCCTGGCGGGCACCCTCGCATCCTCCCCGGAACTGCTGCTGCTCGACGAGCCCACCAACGACCTCGACGACGCGGCGGTGGAATGGCTCGAACGGCAACTGCGCGCCCATCGCGGCACGGTGGTGGCGGTAACCCACGACCGAGTCTTCCTCGAACGCATCACCTCCACGGTGCTCGAGGTCGAAGCGGGCCGCGTCTCCCGGCACGGCAACGGCTACGCGGGCTACCTGACCGCCAAAGCCGCCGCCCGCCAACGCCAACAGCAGGAATACGACGCCTGGCAGGCCGAACTCGCCCGTGGCACCCGCCTCGCCGAGTCGAATGTGGCCCGCCTGGAAGCCATCCCGCGCAAACTCCCCCTCGCGGTCTTCGCGGCTGGCCCGTTCCGCACCCGCAGCCGCGGCCACGGAGCCCAGTCCCGCATCCGCAACGCCAAGGAACGTGTAGCGCGCCTGACCGCCAATCCGATTGCGGCCCCGGCGGACCCGCTCCGCTTCCACGCCACCCCTCGTCATTCCAGCGCGTTTTCGGCCGGAATCCACGGAGCGGGAGTGGATCCCGGCCGGACCCACGCCGGGATGATGGAAGTGCCGTCAGGCGTGGTCGGGGAGAGCGCACCGGTCGCGGAGCTGGCCGACGTCGTCGTCCCCAGCCGCCTGCGCCTCGCCGCTTTGCGTATCGGGGCAGGTGAACGGCTGCTGGTGACCGGTCCGAACGGGGTCGGCAAGACCACGTTGCTGCGTGTGCTGGCCGGGGAACTCGTCCCGGACAGCGGCGAGGTGACCGTGCGGGGTCGCGTCGGACATCTACGACAGGAGGAATCGCCGTGGGCTGCAATCGAAACCGTGCTCGAAGCCTTCGCCTCGGGTCGTGTCGGCTATCCGGACGAGCATGCCGATGAGCTGCTCTCGCTCGGCCTGTTCCGTCCTGCGGATCTGCGTCTGCGCGTCGGAGAGCTGTCCTACGGTCAGCGTCGCCGCATCGAATTGGCAAGGCTGGTAACCGATCCCGCCGACCTGCTGCTGCTCGACGAGCCGACCAACCATCTGTCGCCGGCCCTGGTCGAGGACCTGGAACAGGCCCTGGACGGTTTCCCGGGCGCGGTCGTGCTGGTCACCCACGACCGGCGGATGCGCTCCCGGTTCCGTGGATCTCGACTGGAAATGGCCGCGCGGCATCCGGCGCTCACGGCCGGGTGATCGGGCCCGGCAGTCGTGGCCGGGTGATCGTCTGCCGTGCCGCGCTTCAGAACTCGTACTGCATGACGTAATCGCTGTGCAGCTGTGATCCGACCAGAAAGGTTTTGGTGCCCGCGATGCGGAAGCCGTGTTTGCTGTAGAACCGCTGCGCCCGCATGTTCTCCTGATTCACGCCCAGCCAGACGGCCGCGCTGCCCTCGTGCCGCGCGGCCTCGAGGGCGTGGGACATCAGGCCCCCGGACACGCCGTTGCCGTGGTGCCCGGGCAGTACGTACATCTTGGAGAGTTCGGTCACCGGCCGCAGATTGATCACCGCCGCCACATCCGGGTTGGCGGGTTCGGCGGTGTGCAGCAGGCTGTATCCGATGATCTGCCCGTTTGCGACGGCCTTGAGTACGGTGCGCGCCGGATCGGTGAGGTATTCGCCGAACCGCTCCGGCGACAGCACCTCCGCGATGAAGGCGGCGATATCGGCCGCCGTCGAACCCGGTGGACAGGCCAGTGGGAACGTCGCCGCGGCCACGTCGCTCAGTGCCGTGGCATCCCCGGAATCGGCCCGATCGATGGTGACTGGGGAGTTGCTCACTTGTCCAGTGAAGCATGCTCCGTATCGGCCCGCACGGCGGCTCCGGTACCCCCGGTCCGGGTGTGGAACACCTGCGCGAATCCGATCAGCACGAAGGCGAACAGCAGCGGCACCACGAATCCGGCGCGCAGATTCGCCGCCGCCGAAATGCCCCCGACCACCACGCCGCCCACCAGGGTGCCCGCGTAGTTGAACAGGTTGAGCCGCGCGATCAACGCGTCCAGTCCGCGCCCGCTGGTGAGCTGCCCGGCCTCGGAGAAGCACAGCGGCGCGATGAGCGGCAATCCGATTCCGGCAATGAGGAATCCGATGATGGCGACCACCGGATGCGGCGCGCTGACCACCACGATCAGACCGACCACGCCGACGCTCGAAGCGGCCCGCACCACCATGCGCGGCCCGAAGCGCCGCACCAGCACATCGCCGGTGAGACGTCCGATCAGTGACGCCCCCTGATAGGCGGCCAGCGCCAGCGCCGCCGTAGCCGACGAGGACAGCAGTACATCGGTGAGGAACAGCGCCGACCAGTTGCCGACCGCGAAGTCGATGGCGAACGCCAGCGCCAGCACCACCCCGAAGATCAGGAAGACGCGCGTCGGCACCGTGCCGACGGGTTCGGGTTCGGCGGGTCCGGCCTCGGCCTGCCCGGTGCCGAGCAATCGCGGCCCGGCGGCCAGCGCACCCGCCAGCACAACGGCCGACGCGGTCAGAATGCTTGCCCACAGCGGCACATTCAGCGCTTCGAACGCCGATACGAACAGCGCGCCGATAATCGATCCGCCGCTCCAGGCCGCGTAGAACGAGGACAGTACGAATCGCCCATAGCCGTGCTGAATGAACACCGCCTGCATATTCGTGCCCGCGTCCACGATGCCGACGGCGATGCCGTACACCCCGAGTGCCGCGAACAGCACGAACTTGTTCGGCGAGAACGCGACTCCCACCCCGGACGCGGCGATCAGCAGCAGGCCGACGCGCAGTGCGGTGCGGCTGGACCAGCGCAGTGCGATCTTCTCGGCGGTGATGCTGCCCCCGCCCGCGAGAAGAGAGATCATCGCCACAGCTGCGACGATGAGGGTATCGGTCAGCCCGAACTTATCGCGCTGCTGGGGAAGTTCGGTCAGAATGACCGCGAGGAAGAATCCCTGTAGCGCGAACGCCACCGAATTCGCGGCGCGCGCCGCGCGTAGCAGCGGGTTCGTGGTCTCGAGCATCCCGAAAGAGTAGCGGCGGCAATCGAGTCCGGCATCCCGGGCGCCGATAACAATCCGCGCGGCACTTCATCACGCCGCGCTCGCGGTTGGATAACGAATCTTGCCGCTTTCTCACCTCGGGGGCTGTTCGCTGCTGCACTCTGGAGGGTACGGCGTGGGCCGGTGGGTTTCCGGGTACTACTGGAGCGGCTCATGGAAGAAGTGGCTGGGGCGGTGATCGTGTGAGCACGAGGCGTGTTGAAGTTCCGCGCGGGCAATCGGTGGCCCTCGTCGATGCGGAACCGAATCAGACATCGGCGGTGGCGGATTCGCGTGGGCACGCACCGGGGGAGCGTTGCCGGGAACCGGGTTGTCCGGACTGCCGCTGGGATACCCAGCGGTTCAAATTCTGGCTACGCGCGCGCCTGTTGTCGGCGGGCGCGGATGAGGCGCAGGTCGACGTGGCGATCGGCGGTCTGACGCCGGATCTGCTGTGGCGCATAGGAGATCGTGTCTGTGCCATCGAAGTGCACAGTGCCGCAACGGAGTTGGCGCGTGCGCGGCAGCAGACCGCGGCGCTGAAGTCCGGCGGCTGCACCGAGGTGTTGTGGATCACCCCGCCGGGATTCTGGACCGCGCAGCTGCCCGCGCTCGGCATCGATGATTTCGCCCCGGCGGCCTGCGACTACAAAGTGCTGGGCGGTATGCTCTCCGGCGGCCCCGGTGGTGTGGTTTCGCCCAGTCAATCCGCCTGTGAGCTGCGGGAATTCATCACGGGATGGGTTGCGGAGGAGCTCGCCTACGGCTTCCGTGACGAGCATATGGGAGGCTGGGCCACGGTGACCGATTGGGAACGTCACACTCGGACACAGGCCGCCGTCATCGCACGGCAGCGCCAGGAACTCCAGAATCAGCGCACCGCGCTCGCCCTGGCCCGCAAGGCCACCCGCGATAAGACCAAACAGCTGATCCGCCTGACCCAGCGCCTGGAGCGCACCGAGGCGAGCTCACAGCAGCAGGCCGACGATCTCGCCCAGGCCCGCCGCCGCATCGCCGATCACAGCCGGGTGGACGCCACCCTGCGCATCACCGTGGCCGGTCAGAAGTCCGCGATCATGCACTGGCAGCTGATCTCCTGGTTCGCCCTGCTGATCATCGTCACCTTCATCGCCGCGGGCATGCTGATGATCTGACGGTCTAGGTATACAGAATGGGTTGGTCCGCACCGGATTTCGGCTGCGGACCAACCATTCTCCGCGGCGACGCCGCGCTACTTCTGCTCGATGTTCTCGTAGTCGAACAGTCCGGCCCAGGTGACCTTCGCCTGCACCCGATCCGACCGCGCGGAGGCCGCGTTGTACTCGAGCACCGGAACGTCCGCCATATCGGCCAGCAGCAGGGTTTGCGCCTGAGCCAGCAGCGCGTACCCCTGATCCGGGGTCGGCGCGGCCAGCGCCGCGTTCAGCAGCCGGTCGAATTCCGGGTTGGCGTAATCGATGTCATTGGTCTCGGACCCCGTCAGGTACTGCGAGGTCAGGAATTCGAACATGGACGGGTAGTCGCCCTGCCAGGCGTACCGGAAGGCCTTGTTCAGACTGCGATGGGTGACCTCATCGCGCAGATTCTTGAACGTCGGATACGGCGCGGGCCCGGCGGCGATGCCCAGGGTGTTCTTGACGCTGTTCGCGATCGCCTCGATGACCGCCTGATGATCGCCATCGGAGTTGTACGCGATCTGCAGATCCCCGGACCACGGCGAGATGGCATCGGCCTGCGCCCACAGCTTCTTCGCCTCATCGGGGTTGTAGCTCAGCCACTGCACCCCGGGCAGATCGCCCCGGAAGCCCGGCAAGGTGGAGGCGGTGAAATCGCGGGCGGGCAGCCGCGCCCCGTAGAAGATGTTGGCGCAGATCTGTTCCCGGTTGATCGCCATCGAGATGGCCTTGCGCCGCAGCACACCCTCGGCCCCGCCGAAGTGCGGCAGATCCTTGGGGAATCCGACATGCAGATTCTGTGCCGTGGGGTGATCGATGGCGCGATCGCCGAGATCCTTCTTGTAGGTGGCGAGCGCACTGGCGGGCACGGTGTCGAGCACATCGAGATTACCGGCGAGCAGGTCCGCGTAGGCGGTGTCGAAGCTCTGGTACATCATGAACCGCAGGCCCTTGTTCTTGGCGGGCCGTCCGCCGTGATAGCCCGGATTCGCCTGCACCACGATCTTGACGTTGTGATCCCAGCTGCTGAACTGGTACGGCCCGTTCCCGATCGGATGCTCCCCGAACGCCTTCATATCCTTGTACGCGGCATCGGGCAGCGGATAGAACGGCGAAAATCCCAGCGACAGTTCGAAATCCATCGAGGGCTGGGTGAGATCCACCGTGAACGTGCGATTGTCGACCACCTTGAGCCCGGACATGGTCTGCGCCTTGGGCGGATCGACCGACACATCGGTGTATCCGACGATGGGGGAGAACACCCAGCTGCTCAATTGCGCATTGCTGCCCAGCGCACCGTAGTTCCAGGCGTCGACGAATGATTTCGCGGTCACCGGGGTGCCGTCGGTGAAGGTCCAATCCGGTTTCAGCGTGATGGTGTAGTGCTGCCGATCCGGTGAGTCGATCGACTGCGCCACTTCGTTGTACGACTTGCCGTCCACGTCGTAGTACTTCAACCCGGCGAACAGCCGGTCGACGACGCGCCCGCCCTGATTCTCATTGGTATTGGCCGGAAGCAGCGGATTCTGCGGTTCTCCGGCATTGACGGTGACGTAGCCGTCATCGTCGCCACCATCGGAGGAGCAGCCCGTCAATGCGGGACTCGCGGCCAATACGGCGGCGAAACAGAGCGCGGTGAGCCTGGACCATTTCATGTTGTCTCCCGATTCCAGCGTTTCCGGCAGATCTGGATCGTATTTGTTTCAGCATGTTCGTGCCGAGGCAACAAGAAATACTGTGCGCGGGCTAGGTTCGGGTGAGCCGGAACGGCCCACGGTCCCAACGCCATTGGTTGCGCAGCACCATGGCGGCCAGATCCAGCGGTTCGATACCGGTGTCGGCGCGGTAGCGGCGCAGCGCGGTCCAGTCGAGCGGTCCGGCGGCGAGCCGATTGCGCAGCAGGTTCTCGTGCCGGGCGCTCACCTTGCGGGCGAGCAGATCGGTGACGCCCTCCTCCGCGCCGGTCCAGACCAGCCAGCCCCAGCCCCGCGCGTGCGCGTGGGCGCGGCCCGCGGTGGATTTCACCCGATTCACATGGAATGCGGTGTGTGCCAGCGGGATCACATCCATCAGCACCACGCGCCCGTCGGTGAAGCGGGCCACGGCGGCTGGATAGTGCACGCGTTCGCCGCCGTCGATGTCGTAGACGATCTCGGCGGGATACTCCTGGAAGCTCTCGACGCGTTCGCTGCCGTCCAGCAGGCGCAACAGCCGGGCTTGCAGGCCGGTGTCGAAAGTCGTTTCGCGGGCGAGCTTTTCGGAGTACATGAATCCGCGCCCGTCATCGCCGAGGTCGAGGGTGCGGGCGGGCGCGTCGGGCAGTTCCCGCGGATCGCCCGCCGCCCACTCCACCCGGTGCAGCCAAGGGTTCCAGGCGTCCGCTGGAACCTCTTCCAGGTGTTCGGGCGGCATCAGGTGCCAGCGGCCCTTCTGCTGCCAGCCCGCGATGCGCTGGAAGACGAAGCCCGCCAGGCGTTTCGACTCCTGCAGATCATGCCCCGCCAGGCGCAGATGCAGATACGCGCGATCCTGGCCCGCGATATCGCTGTCGGTGGCATAGATTTCGGCGAGCAGGGTGCGCACCAGGCGCTCATCGCTCCAGCCGACGGGGTAGCGGTCGGCGAAGACGCTCAGATCGTGTTCACCGCTCAGTTGGGCGGCGCGCACCATGGTGCCGATGGCGCGGGTGTAGAGCTGGCGCGCGCGATCGCGTGAGACGCCGAAGCGCGCGCCCAGCAGGGTCAGGGTTTCCGGTGGTTCGCCGTCCAGGCCGAGACGACAGGTGATGAGCAGGCCGTCGCGCGGGCGTTCGGCCGCCTGTTCGCCGACCATGGCGGCCAGCACCTCGTCGATATCCTCCAGGCCGAAGGCGTCGTGCCCGGTGGCGGCTGCATCGCGCGCGGGTACGCGCGGATCACGCCCGGCCGCGTTCGCGGTGCGCCCGGGGGTGTCCGCGGTGCGCCCGGAGGCAGCCGTTCCGCTCCCGGAGACAGTCTTCCCGCTCCCGGAGGCTGCTGCCTCGCGCTCAGTACTCGTCACAGTGGCCCCTGCCGTTTCGCCAGTCTGTTCGACGAGCTTAGTGGCGGGGGCCGACAGGTTGCGGGAGGTCGGCCGCTCGAATCAGCCGATGGCTGCGTTCATTCAGCCGATGGCCGAGTTCATTCAGCCGATGGCCGCGTTCATGATGGTTCCGGCGCTGGTGGCGATGATGCCGCCGATCATCGCGCCGGCCACCATCTTCGGCGAGGCCAGGCCGCCGCCGGACCACTTCTCCCAGGCGAAGCGGCCACCGGCGTAGGTGATTCCCATGACGCCGGACAACAGCACGAACCAGGTGAAGTAGCGCACCAGCTTCATCAGTTTGTCGGCCACCGGCGGTGTCTCGGGGGTCGGGTTGCTGATCTGCGCGAGCACGGTGCTGTCGCTGAAGTGAAGCGCGGAGCTGTCGCTGAGATGAAGCACAGTGTCGTGGAAGGCGCTGAGCATGGGGGTCACCCCGCTCACGATATTCCAAAATGGCCCGACATGCCCGGGAATGTTTGTGAGATGCTTTGCACCAGAGCGGATTCCGAGTGTTCAGGGGACTGAACTCGAAAGTCTTGCGAAGTCCGGGACTTGATGCCCGGCGAGCACCGCACCGCTGGTCTCGCGAGCGTTGGATTCGGGCGGAAACGCAGTTCGACCTGCGGCCCTGAAGGCATTGGACCCTGGGTCCGTTGAGCGGATGACGAGATTCGAACTCGCGACCCTCACCTTGGCAAGGTGATGCGCTACCAGCTGCGCTACATCCGCTTGCGCGTCCCTCGGGGCCTTGCGGCTCCTCCGGCGTGCGAGAGAAGACATTAGCCGACGATGCGCCGAACACCAAAACGGGTGTTCAGCGCGGCGCGGGTTGGTTCTGCGGCGGCACCGTCTGGTTCTGCGGTGGCTGTGTCTGGCTTTGCGGCGGAGTGGCATCACCCTGCAACGGCACGATGGAGGCCACCAGGGTGCGATCCCCGCTGACGGCGGTGAGCACCAGTTGCGGCGGCCACACCTTGCTCGACTTGTCCGGATGCGATTCGCTCACCACCATGATGTGCTGCCCGGCGAACGGTCCGGGCATGATCTGCACGCAGTAGGTGGTCCCCACCGGAATGCTGTCGATCCCCGCTTGGATATCGGCGACCGGCGGCGGGGTGGCATCGGGTGCGAACATCTCCCGCACCCGCGCACCGTTGCGTTCGACGTAGTACCGATTCTGCAGCGCCAGGATGGCGTCCGTCCCGGTGCGGGTGCTGCCCGGTCCATTGCCCCGGATGCTGGTGCCGCTCATCTCGTTCGGGCACAGCGCCGGATCGGTGTTCACCGCCGGAGCGGCCGAGCTGGGCGAGACCGATGTCGCCGGGGGAGCGGCGACCGTCGGCATGGGCCCGCTGTTGTCGGCGGGGCTCATCTTGGCGAGCTGCACCGCGACGGCGGCGACCACCGCCAGCACCGCGAGCACCCCGAGCAGCGGTACGGCCCAGGCGGGATAGGGCCCCCGCTGTGGTTTCGAGCGCAGCGGTGTCGCACGCCGATGCCGGGCTCCGAGATGCGGCCGCAGTCCGGGCTCGTAGTCATCGTCATCGTCGTAGTAGTCGTCATCGTCGTCGTAGTACTCGGGTTCGCTGTGCCGCGCCGCGACCGGTTTCGGTTCCGGCGCAATCCAATCCGACCAGTTGCCGGTGTACTCCTGGTCCGCGTCCGGATGCTGCGGTTCGCGCCGCTCCTGTGTGGTCATCGCGTCCCCTGTGGTTGCAGGTCCGGGATGAGCGGTGCGCCACTGGTGGGCGCGGTCGCGGTGGTGGGCGCGATCGCGATCAGCGGTGCTCCCGAGGTGCTGGGCGCACTGCTGCCGCCTCCGTTGGAATCGCCTATGCCGAGCGGGAATTGACCGCCGGGCACGGCACTGGTGGTGACGGTGCTGGACGGCGCGAAATCGAATCCGCCGCTGGGCTTGTCACTGCCGCCCTTGGGCGTCGCCCCCGGCGTGCTCACCGAAGACAGGTCATGTGCCAGCGCCGCGAACCAGGTGCCCACGAATTGCGTTGGGCTGTTGCCGAATCCGCCGCCCTGCGCATGGGTGTAATCGTGTTTGGCGGCGGTGTTCCAATACCGCACCCAGGTGGTGACGTTGAGCAGATCCTTATTGTCGGTGACATTCTGCACCAGCGCCGAGAATGCCTGACTGGTCAGTTTGCTGATGGTGGTGGGCGGCACCAGATCCGCCACCGCCCCGACCAGTTTCGCGCCGAGAACGGCAAGTCCCGCAATGGGATTCGCCAATCCGGCGGCCGCTATTTCGGCGATATTGGTGCCGGTGAGCACATTCTTCACGACGGCCACAACGGAATTGAAGGCAATGGTGCCGACCTTGACCAGCGCCTGAATCGCGCCCGGCAGATTCAGCGCGGTATTGGGATCGGCGGCATCGGCCACCCGCTGCGACAGCGATTTCTGCGGCTGAATCGACAGATCGGTGATCGAGTTCCCGGAGATGTCGTTGTTCACCACATTGGTGAACGTCTTGATCGAGGTGTAGGCCAGCGCCTCGGCAATGGATTTGAGCGAGGCGATCGGATCGCCGCCCGAAATCTCCACCTGCCCCGCGATATTGGCCACCGCGCGCAGCAGCGGCGCGTTATCCGGTGCGTCACAGGCGAGATCGCCGTCCGCGCAGAAGCTGGCCACTCGTCCGCTCAGACTGCCGAAGTTGACCCCGCCGCCGGTGGTTCCGCCCGTGCTGATGGTGCTCACATTGGTGCCGAGTTTGGCGGCGGTGCCCATACCGGATCCGGCGGGCGGTTGATCCGATTGCGGTGGCGGCGGCAGTTTCGCGACCTCGGTGCCGCTGGTGCCGGGCGCGGGATCGGGTTCCTTCTGTCCGGGCTTGCCGGGGAACATGGCCGCGCCCGCGGTGCGCGTCGGATCGCCGAACAGCGCGACCGCCGCGATCTTATCGGCCGGGACCACGCCCTTGCCCGCCGCGATCTCCTGCGCGAACAGCGAGGCCACGTTCGCGCCCTGCGAATACCCAGCAATCGCGAGCCTGGTGTTGGCGCATCGGTCGGCCACCTGCTTGGCCATGGACCGCAATCGATCGAGACCGTTGGAAACCGATTGTGAGTAAGTGGTCTTGTCGGCGGCGATCACCCCGCCGAACGACGACTCGTACGGCACGTACGCGCGATCGACCAATCCGGCATCGGCGGCCTCGGACATCATCGGCCGGAACACCGTGGACAGCATGCCGGTATCGGTGGTCACCGCGGCATCGGGTGAGGATTCCCCGGTGCCCTGCACGCCGAGCGCGAACAGCGCCGGGCAGGTGTCGATGGGCAGGCTGGTATCGGGCGGGCCCGCACCGGCCCCGCCTATGGTCACCGCGGTGAAAAGCCCCGCGGTGGTAATGATGAGCAGCAGTTTCCGGACCACGCCCGCACCTCGTTCAGTTCATGGACTCGGGTTCCGAGCGCCGGGTTGCGCGCTCGCGGTGATCCGCGCCCCGGCCGCGCGGGCCGTGGTGAGGATCAGTTCGGCGAGATGCCGAACCGGTTGTGGCGGTGTGCGGGTGGGATCGCCGTCATCCAGCGGTGAGCTGGATACGGACGGATTCCACGCCGCCATCTCATGGGGTTCCAGGGCGCGCCACTGTTCCAGCCAGCCCAGTCGCCAGACCTGCGCGCCGAGCTCATAGGCCAGGTCCTCGACATCGCGGCGGCGTTCCTCGACCGGATTGGGCAGTGGGCGTGCGGAATCGGCGACGGTGATCATGCCGACGACTTCGCTACCCGCCGGGGTGGCGTGCTGTTCATGCGCGACCAGCGCGCGATGCAGCATGTTCATCCCGCGCATATGGGTGCGCGCGACCAGCACCACCAGCGGTGAATCCATATCCGCGGCAAGGCCGATGCGCGCGGGCCAGCGCTGGCCGGCATCCCCGGCCCAGCTCATGCTGGCGGCGAGACTGCTCACGCCCGCGCCGCCGTGCACGCCGACCAGCCACAGCAGTGGCGGCCGGGCGGGCCGATTCGGGACCGCGCGTTGCCACATGGGCACCGGGGGCACACTGAGCGCGGTCATCGCAGCGCTCCCAGCAGTGCCAGGTACGCGTCGCGGGTTTCGGCGGCCATGCGATGCCAGGAGATGAGGCTGCCGCTGGCGAGGTGAATATCGAAGGGCACCAACTGCACCGCGCGCACCCATTCGCCCAGGTGTGCGCGCACATGCGCGAGGATGCCGACCCCGGTGCCGGGTGTCTGCTCGGTCAGCACGATGACCGCGTCGCCGACGACGAATTCGCTGAAGTTCTCGTCCAGCCAGCTCAGTGCGGGTTGTAGCCGGTTGATGGCATCGGGTCGCGCGGCCACGGTGATGACCAGCCCGACCCGGGGATCGGCGAGCAGGGGAGCGGCCAGGCGGCTGGTCACCGGTGCGCCCGCGTCGAAAACGGCCAGCAGTCCGGCGGTTTCGAGATGCCGGGCCACCGAGACGAGTGATTCCCGGCGCGGCAGTGCGTCCGGACTGCGGGTGAGCACTCGCACGCCGGTGCTGGTCTGTCCCGCGCACGCGCCGACGCTGGACGGCAATTCGGGATGCGCGGACACCAGCCAGGTCTGCAACGTGCTCACCGGCTGTGCGGTATCGCAGCCGCGCAGGCCGATATCGCCGCCGCCGAGCGTGGCGTCCACCGCCACCGGCCAGATCTCGCCCTCGGAGTCGACGGCGGCCGCGGCGGCCAATCCCAGTGCGGTGGTCGATGATCCGGATGATCCGGAGCCGCCCAGCACCAGCACCGAGGGCACGGCGGCCCGCATCAGGCGGCCCTGTCCGCCGCGCAGCGGCACCGGGTCGGTGGGGGAACCGACCGGGGTGCGCGGCGCGGGCTCGTCCTCGGCTTCGGTGGCGCGGCGGATCAGATCGTGGACATCGACCATATCGTCACCCGCCGGAGGACCGGATCGAGCTGATCAGTACGTGGCCCTCCCGGTTGACGGTGGTGAAGACCTGCTGCCAGGACGATTGCGTGCCGTCCGGGCGGAGTTCGTTGACGGTGACATCCCAGTTGTCGGCGGTGAGCCGGGCAATGGCGACGCAGTGCTGGGTTCCGGCCGGGACGGCCGAAATGGCATCGCGGGTGGCCTGTTCCGGTGCGGCCATCGCGTCCGGGGTGAGCATGCTGCGCACCACGGCCGCATCGCGCAGCACGTACCAGGCGTATTCCAGGTGCAGGATGACGCCCGGGCCGGTATCGAGATCACCTGTGCTGGAACCGCTCACCCGATCGGCGGTGCTGCTGGTCTGGCACCACGGCGCCGGGGCGGGTGGATTGGCCGGGGCGGCAGCGGGTTCCGAGGTCGGTGCGGCGGTGGGGGTGCCGCTCGGGGTGAGCGTCACCCACGCGCCCACCGCGACCAGCAGCAGTACGACGGCTCCGGCTCCCGCCGCGATCAGCCGATTGCGCAGCTGACGGCGGCGGCGGGTCTGGAGCGCGCGCTCGCGCGCGGCCTCCATGAGCGGGGCCATCGGATCGTCGTCGTACAGCTCACCGTCCTCGGCGAGCGGTACGCGTACATGGGTATTCGAGTCGCCGGGCGCGGTGGCTGAGTCATCGAGCCACTGCGCCCAGGCGGGAGCCCCCGACTGCGCGGAGCGCGGAGTCGGGGCCGTCGGCGGTAACGCGGGTATCGGTGGTCGCGGCGCCGTGCGGTCGTCCTGTTCGATCACGGCGTCACCCAGGCTTTCTCGTTCAGGCACCCGGCGCGGGCGCTAGTCCCGCCAGGAAGGATTCGGGAGTCAGCGGTGGCATCTGGGCGACGGCGGAACGCAGGGAATCGACCGTGGTTTCCACGGTTTGGGTCACCTGGTCGACGGTTTGCGCGACCTGGGTGCCGACCTGATTCACCACGGTCTCGACCTGCTGTGCCACGGGGGCCACGGCGTCGTAGACGGGCTGAGCCGCGGGGATCGGGGCCACGGCGGGAACGATCGGAGTCACGGGCGCTACAGGGGCGGAAACCGGTGCTACGAAAGGCTGATCGATCAGGGCTGGGGGATCAGCGGGCCTGGTGTCGGGCGTGCCACCCGTGAGCCCTCCGAGGACTCCACCGCCTACCGCACCAAGCACAGCTCCAACAACCATCCCCGGAAGGCCAGCGCCCAGCGCTCCGACCAAACACCCGACCGAACCACCGATTCCGGCACCGATAGGAGCGCCGACACCGCCGGTGGGAACGCCGCCAATTACAGCACCCGCGATGCCACCGATCACGCCACCGACACCGCACCCGCCGACAACGAAGAGGCCGGTGCTGACCATCCCGATGCCAGCACCAACAACGCTTCCGGAGATGCTACCTGCGGCCATTCGGTCCGACTGATCGCGAGGGAAACCCAAGCCGTCATACACTGCGGCGACTTGCCACTCGGCCATGTCCAGGTACGCCTGAGCTTTGTCACGCGACTTGGTATCGATGTAGTCGGGCAGTTGGACCGTGCTTGTCCCAACCCGCAGCTTGTGCGGATCGGTCGGCATGACTTCCTGATTCGGAGTCTGCGGCTGCACAGCCTCCGGCTCCACCGTATCCGGCTGTGTGGCCTGGGGTTTCGGCTTGACCAGCGTATTCACGTCCGGCTGCGTCTGCTGTTGCGGCCGCGGCCGGTTGGGCGGCGCGATGGGCGGATCCGGAATCCAGTCCGCAGGACTGGGTGCGGTGGCCGCGGGCGGTGACTGGGGCGTGGTGCTCAGCCCCGGCTGTCCTTCACCCGGTACCGCGAGCCCCGGTTGTCCCGGCGCGGCCGCGGCGACCCCCTGCCCGGCGACCAGCATTATCGGTAAAACCGATAATGCGAGTGAAGTTCGTTTGGAATTCATTACCCATTCCCCTTACCCGAACGGCCGACGACGGTTGAACCCGCCTGAAACCCCCTGCCGACCAGCACTATTCGCGCCTCCGGCTCAATCCACCGCAGTTGACCCATGACTGAACCCCACCGGTGTGCGATGATCATGTTTCCGGGTCGATCTTACCCGTAACCGTTCCCCTCACAACCTGATACGGATTAGTCGGAACGAATACTTCTGCCCCATCCGATTCCACATCGTAAGATCACTCGCGTTCATCGCAAGAACCGTGCGCCACAATATTTCTCATCGCGCCCGCCGGTTCCCGGAAGGAATTCCCATGCGCGCACGCCCAGCACACTTCGCGCTACCGCTCGCCGCAGCGTGTGTCCTCACCGCCTGCGGCGGCCTCGGCGGCGGCGGTGTGACGACCACCAATATCGCCCCGCCCGATCCGGCCCGCGCCCCCGCCGACGTCCACTGGGAGGCCTTCCAGGGCATCCAACTCCCCATCGGCGCGCACGACGGCCCCACCAAACTCTCCACCACCGCCGCGGGCTACTCGCACACCCCCCAGGGCGCGGCCCTCGCCGCGGTCAACCTGTCGGTGCGCCTATCCCTGGCCCCCGACGCCGCCTGGCCCGAAATCGCCTCCCAATCCCTGATGCCCGGCCCCGCCAAGGACTCCTGGGTCCTGTCCCGAGCCCAGATCTCCATCACCGCCCCCGCCAACCCGGCCGTGGCCCCCCGCATCTCCGGCTACAAGATCCCCGCCTACGACCCCCTCCGCACCGAAGTGACCATCTACACCACCTATCCCGACGCCAGCATCGCCGCCACCCGCCAAACCGTCCAGTGGTCAGCCGAGGACTGGCGCTTGACCCTGCCCGACCCCACCTCCAAAACCGCTACGGTGCAATCGATCCCGTCGATCCCGGCGGACGCGGTGAAACTGGAGCCCGCCAAGTAGGCACGGGTTCGCCGCCGTTCCGGGACCGGCGGCCTCGTGCTTCAGCGCCGCCACACCCCGCTGCTCAGGAATCGATCCCACTGCTCGCCGGAGAAGACCAGCGCCGGGCCACTCGCATCCTTCGAATCCCGCACGCCCACATGACTATCGATGAACGCGACTTCCACGCATTCGGAGGCGTTCGGCGATTTGCTGGACTTGAACCACTTCGCTTGGGATAGATCGATATTCACGCTGTGTGCTCCTTCGCGATACTCCACACCAGATCTCGGGTGGCGTCTTCGCTCAACGCTACCTGCTCCAGTTCGACGATCGCTCGCCGATGACGGTCGATCACCTCGCTTTGTTCCAGGTAGAGCGCACCTTCGTACCCGTCCACGTATACGACCGGAGGTTCGACCAATCTGCTTGCCAGTGGCGGGAATTCGAGCAGGGCGAATGAACGAACCACCAGTCCGATGGGTGCCGGTGCGCTGAACGGCACGACTCGAATGGTGACGTTGTCGCGCTCGGCGACGGCGTTGAGGTGCCGCAATTGTGCGTCCATGATCGTGGGCGCACCGGGTTGCTGTCGCAGAACGGACTCGGACAGTAAGGTTTTGAGGCGAAAGCTTTCCTTGTCGAGTACCAGCCGTCTGCGGGCGGCCAGTTCGAGTCGCCGCTCCACATCGACCGCGGACAGCTGAGGATCGGCGGCGGATATCAGCGCCCGGCGGTACTCCGAAGTCTGCAATAGTCCGGGGATCAGTGAAAGCTGGTGCGTCGTAAGTTTATTGGCGGCCGACTCCAGGTTCAGATAGTGATCGAAGTGTGAGGCGAATTGATCGCTGTAGGACCGCCACCAGCCCTTCGTCGTACCTTGCGACTTGGCGGCCTGGTCCTGCAGCTTGACCTCTTCCCACAACGCCAGCAGCTCATCGCGCTCTTTGCTCGGGTGCTCGACCCCGTAGAAATCCAGTAGGTCCCGAATTTGAGACGTCGATATTTTGATCTTTCGACCATCTTCCATGCGGCCAATGCTCTGCGGTGACAGCTCGATGTGCAGCCCGGCCACCAATTGGCCTTTGCCCGCCCGAAGGCGGTAGTCCCGCAGAACGCGTCCCGCCGCTCGGCGGGGCAGTGATGATCCGGCCATTTCTTAGCCTCACTACTCGGGATGCCCCGTATGGGAATACCCCTCAGGGGATTTCCACAAGGCTATCGGGAATTTCCTCACTGGCAGCCCCAATTGGCTCAATCTTAGGTGCGTGAAAGGTCATGGCCCGCATCGTCATTTCCCTATATGGAGGTCGTAATGTCTTGGGACGCATGGGCTCTCCTGTCGATCCTCGCCCTGTGTAGCACCGTCATCGCCTGGTCCTGCTGGGGCTTCCACCGTGACCGCGACCCACAGGAGCCCCACTCGTACCGCCTGGCCCTGTCTGGCGGCGGTCACCTCTACATCCCCCGCCCCATCGATCACCCGATAGCCCGCCACCGAACGGTGCGGAGTGTCTGAAGAAAGGCGCAGCCGCCATGGAACTCGGCCATCAACCCCCGGACTACCCGGTCATGAACCTGGAGGTCGCCCAACGTGGTCAACGGGCTCACCAATCCTGTGATATCGAGACATGTGCCGCCAGAGCCTATTTCGATAAGGTCGCACTGCGGCTCGCTCGTCGGTCCGAAGTCCTTGAGAGCCCCGAGTCACCGAACCGTTGGTTGGACATGTGATCACCTGCGGTCCCGCTCAGTGCATCAGTGATTGGGGATTCAGCAGACACGCGAATGTGAATAGGAGATTGTCTGAATAGCTTTGTATCACAATGGAATTCGACTTTCGAGGTCTGTTCTTCGGGAGTAGAATAGAGGCATGAAGTCAGGGGAGAAAATCGCAATCACGGACAGTGCACACGCACTCTCCGCTGCGATCGACACCCTTACCTCCCAGCCGCTTATTCCTTTGTCGGACAACGACATTGTCGAATTGATGCAGCAGATCGAAACCGCCACCCGCAAACTCGACGCGCTCAAACTCGACCTGGTCGTGCAGACCTGCTCCCGGTCACTGCCCAAGCGCGCCGGAGCAGGCTCGGTGGCACTGTTTCTGCAAGACACCCTGCGGATTTCGCATGGGGACGCGTTGAACCGCTGGCACTGCGCCGAGCAGGCTGCGATCTGGCCGCGTGTGGGAGACAACAACGACATCTCCACCCCTGCTCCGGTGCTTCCCAATACCGCACTGGCGCAAGAGGAAGGCGCGATCGGCCTCGACCACGTGCGCGTCATTCGGCAGGTCATGGACCGGCTCCCCAACAAGGTCACTGCCGAGGATCGAGCCCTGGCTGAAGAGCATCTCGCGCGGCATGCCCGTGCGTTGAACCCCAACCAGCTCCCCAAGATCGGCGACCGCATCCTGGGCCATTTCGACCCCGATGGCACCCTGACCGATGATGCAGACCGTGCTCGTATGCGCAGCATGCGGCTGAGCCCCCAGGGCTTCGACTTGATGTCCACCATGACCGTGGTGTTGACCCCCGAAGCGCGGGCGGCGATGGATGCGGTGCTGGCCAAGCTCGCACGTCCGGGTCTGTGCAACCCGGCCGATCCCGAAAGCCCGTTCGTGGTGGATGACAAGCTCGATCCGGAGGTCGTGAAGGCCGCTGCCGCACGCGATACCCGCACCACCGTGCAACGTCAGCACGACGCCCTGTTCGCGCTCCTGCACCCTGACTTCCACCCCGCACACCTCGGCTCACACCGCGGACTGCCGGTCACCACGATCCTGACCATGTCCATCGTCGACGTGGAACGCGCCGCCGGAGTGGCGACCACGGCCACCGGTGGGACGGTGCCGATCGCGGTCGCGTTGGAAATGGCTGCCCGCAAGAGCAAGATCTTCTCGGTCGTCACCGACGGCGAGGACATGCCGCTGCATATCGGTAAGGCTCGGTTGGCGAACCCGGCCCAGCGGATGGCGTTGATCGCCACCGAACGGGGCTGCACCCGCCCGGGCTGCACCGCCCCGGCGAGCATGGCGGCGGTCCATCACGTCACCGAGTTCGTCAAGGGTGGCCTGACCGATATCGAAAACCTGACCCTGGCGTGCGATCACTGCCACGCATTGGTGAATGACACCCCGACCGGGTGGACCACCATCAAACTCGGTAAAGGCTCGAAGTTCGCCGGGCGGACAGCGTGGATCGCACCCGCGCACATCGATCCGACTCGGACACCGAAGGTGAATCACATGCATCACCCGGACGAGTTGATGGCCACCGCCCCGGCGGCCCCGCCACTGCCTTCCCGCCCGGCCCGGGCGTGCGTCCCGACCCGGATGCGTCAGCGACCCTGGGTGTTGCCTCGCCCGGCGTGCCCAGACCGGCAATAGGTTCCACCACCACCTGTATTCACCGTCAGGAACCCTCCTGCCGGTGCTACAGGCATGTCCGCATCTCTCCAGTCGGTGCTACAGGCACGTCCGCATCCAAAAGGGCGCTCCGCACCTACCGAGGGGTGCACGCCTGCGTTCCAGCCCTCCCGCAGTCCAGACAAGAAAGCAGTGCTGGGCACGTCGCCTGCCGTACCCGACTTGCTCTCCCGCAACCCAGGCCCACACCTCACGCACCCGACGGGGTGACCGGCCGTGGTCACCTCCCAAGACCCAAGAACCAAGCCGCCCAAGTGTTTTGGTTCTTGTTGTTGGTCTTGTCTTTGGCTCTGTTCTTGATCTTTGTTCTTGTTCTCTTCTTGTCCGGGCGTCTTTGTCTTTTGTTCTTCGGTCTCTTGTTCTTGGGTCTCTTGTCCTCTCACCCCATGTCTCACGTCGCTGTCTGCCGTAACTGGCGTTAGGTTGGAGCGGTGGGCGAATTGGGGGTATTCGACGAATTGCGGCCGCTGCTGTTCACGATCGCGTACGAGATCCTGGGCAGTGCGGCTGACGCCGAGGATGTGGTGCAGGACAGCTACATTCGCTGGCGCGCCGCCGACGCGGTGGAACATCCGCGGGCGTACCTGACCCAGGTGGTGACGCGCCAGGCCCTGAATCGACTGCGTGCCTTGCGCCGTCGGCGCGAGGAGTACGTGGGCAATTGGCTGCCCGAGCCGATTCGCACCGAGAATGACGCCAGCCACGACATCCTGCTCGCGGAATCGGTGTCGATGGCCATGCTGCTGGTGCTGGAAACCCTCGGCCCCACCGAGCGCGCGGTCTTCGTACTGTCCGAGGTGTTCGGGCATTCCCTGGTCGAAATCGCGGGCATGGTAGGCAAATCCGATGCCACCGTGCGGCAGATCGCGCATCGCGCCCGCGAGCATGTGCGGGCGCGGCGTAAGCGCTTCGAACCCGATTCCGATACCAGCCGCGCGGTGATCGCTCGCTTCGCGCTGGCCGCGCGCACCGGCGAAGTGCAGACGCTGATGGATGTGCTCGCCCCGGATGTGGTGTCGATCTCCGACGGTGGCGGCAAGGTCACCGTGGCGGGCCGCCCGATCCTGGGCCCCGAACCGGTCGCCAAGTACCTCATCGCTTTGGCGCGAGGTCCCATGGCGGACATGACTTTCGAGCTCGGCCGGTTCAATGCGCTGCCCGCACTGCTGTGCCGCGCCGCCGATGGATCGCTCGATTCCATCCTCATGATCGAGGTGTCCGGTGACCTGATCACCGGCCTGTACGCCGTGCGCAATCCCGACAAACTGTGCGAGGTCGAGGTGGTTCGCCCACTGCTGCGAAAAATTTCATGATCACATGTCACGGTCTCGGACCCGGAGGTGTCCCAGAGGTATGGAAACCATTACCGTAGAACGCACCATCCCCGCGCCCATCGATCAGGTATTCGATTGGTGCGCAACCACGACCAACTACGAGCGCACCCGCTGGGTGCTGCGCTGCAAGCTCACCGAACCCGGCCGCGACGCCCCCTACGGCGTCGGCGCGATCCGCGTGCACACCTGGCTGATCGGCTATTTCGTCGAACGCGTCACCCGCTACGACGCCCCGCGCTCCTTCGACTACGTGGTCGACCGCAGTATCCCGCCCTCCCGGCACGAGGGCGGCACCATGACCTTCACCGAGGTCCCCGGCGGCACCCATGTCGTGTGGTCGACCACCACCGAAATGGCCGTCCCCATCGCCGCGGCCGCCGCCACTCGCCGCATCGCGCGGCCCATCGTGACCCACGTCTTCGGCCGCATCCTGCGCGCCTGCGCCGAGGACCTCTCCTCCCGAACCCCTCCGAATCCCGTGGAAGCTCCGCATGACTGACATCACCCCGGCCCTGGCGGTCACCGAACACATTGTGGACGGCGTCCGCTGCGCCGTCCACGACAGCGATGCGGCGGGTGCGGGGGAGGCCGTGGTATTCGTCCACGGCAACCCGGGCCCCATGGACGACTGGACGGACCTGGTCCCGCCCATCGCGGGCTTCGCCCGTGTAATCGCCATGGACATGCCGGGTTTCGGGCGATCCGAGCGCCCGAAGTCCTTCGACCACAGCGTCACCGGCCACGCCCGCTTCCTCGGCCGGCTCTTGGATCAACTCGGCATCACCCGGGTTCACCTGGTGCTGCACGACTTCGGCGGAGCCTGGGGCCTGCGCTGGGCCCTGGACCACCGGGAGGCACTGGCCAGCCTCACCCTGATCAACACCGGCGCGCTCCAGGGCTACCGCTGGCACCGCTACGCCCGCATCTGGCAGACACCACTCCTGGGCGAGCTCTTCCAACTGGCGAGCAATCCCCGAGCCATGCACATCGCCCTCAACCGCGACAATCCAAAACCGTTGCCGCGCAACTACGTCGACCGCGTCGCCAGCTTCGCCGACTGGCCGCACAAACGCGCCGTCCTCACCCTCTACCGCAACACCCGCGACCCCGCCAGCGCCTTCCCCGAACAAAACCTTGGCCTATCCGCCGATTCCCTTCCGGTATGCGTGATCTGGGGCGCGGGCGACAGCTACATCCCGGTGCGTTTCGCCGAACAGCAGCGAAAGTTCTTTCCCGCGGCGGAGATTCACATCATCGAAGACACGGGTCACTGGCCTTTCATCGACGACCCCCAAGCGGTCCTGACACCGTTGGAAGCATTCCTTCGCCGACAAATTCACTGACTTCTCAGCGGGCGAGTACGGCCTCGAGTTTGGGCATCAGATTCCGCCATCCGCGCTCCATGGCGTTGCGCGCCATCTTCTGCCGTCGATCCTCGATATCGAATCCGGTCTGCGTCAGTAGCAGCCGCGTCCCCCGCCCCTGCTGTTCAATCGTCCAATCCACCACCCACTTCGGCGGATTCTCGCCCTTCGTGTAAACCCAGGTATACGTCAATTGCTCTCCGGGCCGCGCCACCAGCACCTCGGACACGATCTCCGAGGGCGGCTCGGTGGGCATGACGAACATGAAATGCGTCCCCACCTCGGGCGTGAACCCCACAGACCGCAACAGCCACTGCTCCAGCAGGTCCGGATCCGTCAACGCCCGCCATACCTCCTCCGGCGGCTGTGGAAAGAACCTCCCCACCTCCACCGCCGCCGGATTCAATTCAGCATCCTCCGCCATCCCCCCACCATGCCACGCCACCCGTGCTCATGTGAGGTAGCGACCCGCACCCGAAACCTCATGTCGGCTCCGGCCTGTGATCGGTCCCGGCCGGTCGCGCCGAGATGCTGTGAAAGCTTCGGTAGCCTCGAATGCGCTCTGCTGCACGAGGGTTCATGATCACCGCCGAAGGGGCCATTCGGAGTCGCCACCCGATTGTCCAAAAACCAAGCGGTTGTTAGGGTTTCGGGATGAAGCTCTCCGGTCCGGTATCGGGTCCGATCAATCTGATCTCGACCTTCTTCTCGCTGTCCGATATCGGCTATATCGCCGAGGAGTACTTCCTGTCCGGCACAGCCCGGTCCTACCGCCTGACCGGTCCGGCCGGTGACGACGGGGAGTGGGCGACGGAGCCCGACGGTCACGCGCCGTTCACGACCAGGCTCGTGGTGTACCGGCCGGTAGAGGGCTATTCGGGAACCGCTGTCGTGGAGTGGCTCAACGCTTCCTCGGGTGCGGACGCGCCGCCGATCTGGCTGCTGGCGCACCGGCATCTCATTCGGGCTCGGATGGCCTGGGTCGGGGTTACGGCCCAGTACGCGCCCATTCACGGCGGCAGCGTCATGGCCGCCGCGGCCGAGGGTGATGACACCTGGAACACCATCCTGCTGCCGCCGCTGAAACAGACGGATCCCGCGCGGTACGCGGAGCTGTCGCATCCGGGGGACGCCTACTGCTATGACATCTATCGGCAGGCGGGAGAGCTGGTCCGAAATCTCGTGCCGGAGACCCGGCAGCTGCTCGCGGCCGGGCAGTCCCAGTCCGCGGCCACGCTCGTCACCTACGTGAATGCCATTGCGCCGCACGGCTCGCCGTACGACGCGTACCTCATCGACGGCCGCCCGGGCCGCCCCGCCACGCTCACAGGTTGGGGCGAGCCCGAGACGCTCGACGGTGGTACGCGAGTGCGTGCGGACTCGCCCGCGCCGGTGCTCCTGCTCCAAACCGAAACCGATGTGGTCGGTCTCATGCGCTCGATCGGCTCCCGCCAGCCTGACTCCGATCGATTCCGCCTCTGGGAGCTGGCCGGCGCCGCGCACGCGGACTCCTACGTCGTCGGCGCGGCCTTCACCGACTCGGGCTCCCTGACCGCAGCGGAGCTGGCCGAACGAATGGCAGCGCGCCGCAACCCCCTGGGCGTCGATTTCCCCGAACCCATCAATTCCGGACCGCAACATCACTACGCCGTCCAGCAAGCCATTGCGGCGCTGTCCGTTTGGGCCGAGGGCGGACCAGCCCCGGCGCGGGCCGATCGGCTCGAAGTAACCGCCGCCGGGGAACTCGTACTGGACGCTCACGGCAACGCACTGGGCGGCATTCGCACCCCGTGGCTGGACGTCCCGCTGGCGGTCCTCTCCGGCCTCGGCCAAGAGGGCGGCGGCCCCGCGGTCATCTTCGGCTGCACCCGCCCCCTCCCGGGCCCGCCTCCGCGGGACTACCTCCCGGCATTCCAGGCGGCAACCGACAAGGCAGTCGCCGCGGGTTTCCTTCTGGCCGAAGACGTTCCGGAGATTCTCGCCGTGGCAGCCGTGAATCAACCGAACACCCTGCGATAGAACGCCTTACGCGGAGCGCGGTACGAGCAGATTCGACATCACACAACCGGAATCCGTTCCAGGGCCCGCCCGGGCGATAGACAGTGAAAAGGCCCGGAGAACCCGGGCCCGATCGAAATATGGTGCGCGATACTGGGATTGAACCAGTGACCTCTTCCGTGTCAGGGAAGCGCTCTCCCGCTGAGCTAATCGCGCGAGATCGTACTTTGAGCGGATGACGAGATTCGAACTCGCGACCCTCACCTTGGCAAGGTGATGCGCTACCAGCTGCGCTACATCCGCTTGCTTGCCGGGGCCCTGGAGCCGATCGGCTTGCGGGACAGAACTTTAGGGACAAACCGGGGTGGAAAGCAAATCGGCACCATATCGGGTGTTTCGCGGCGTAGCGGGAAGCAGGTCGGGGGTCCGCTCAGCCGCCGTATGAGTACCGCAGATCCGCGAAGAGCAACACGTTGAGTCGCCGTCGCAGATGCCCGGCCTTGCTTGCGTCGGGAGCCGCGCCGGGGGTCAGCAGTGTGAATCGCACCAACGTCTCCCGGCTCGGCGTCGCCGACAATTCGAACAGGATCTCGTCATCCGGCCGACTCGGCCACAGTGACGACCACACCACCGTGCGTGGTTCCTCGGCCCGCAGGATCCGCGGCTCGACCTCATCGCTCAGCAGATTCAGCCATGGCCGCGCCCCGGCCCGCCGCGGCCGGGTGAGCGATTCCCACACCGCTGTCGGCGACGCCGGTAGTTTCCTTGCCCGCGAACCGAACTCGATCACGGCCCCAGCGTAGTAGCGGTGGCCCCCGATGACGCAGGTCACCAGGCCGGGAAAAGGTCATCCTTCAGTCGCCCCGATTCCAGACCGCAGGCTGATGCGCACCACCGGGATCCGAAGGGAATCTTGGTGGGGTGACCGAGATCAGCATGCCCCTACGCCCGAGCCCCGCGCCGCTGCGCTGGTGGCAGCAGGGCTGGCGACTGCTGGTCGTGGTGCTCTTCGCCGCGCTGTCCTGGATCATCGCCAAGCAGAGCCTGCCGGACGATGTTTCCAGGATGCTGATGATGTGGCTGTGTGTGGCCGATCCGATCATCGGTGTCGCAATGCTGGCGCTGCTGGGTTTCCGCCGTCGCTGGCCGGTGGCCGTCGCCGCGATCACCACGGCCGCCTCGGCGGTGTCGACGACCGCGAGCGGGCCGTCGCTGCTGGCGCTGGCCTCGGTGTCGACCCGCCGCCGCTCCCGCGAGATCGTCCCGATCGCGGCGGGCGGCGTCGTCTCGGGCATGCTGATGACGGTCCTCTACCCGGACCTGAACGCCGACAACGGCCTGCCCGGCGCATTCTGGTACACCGTGGCATTCCTGGCGCTGGCCATCAGCGCCGTGGTGGCGATCGGCGTCGCCGTCGGTTCGCGTCGTGAGGTGATCTGGTCCCTGCAACAGCGCACCGAGATCGCCGAGCGAGCCCAGGTCGCCCGCGCCGCCGAGGCCCGCATCCTGGAACGCCACCGCATCGCCCGCGAGATGCATGATGTTCTCGCACACCGGATCTCACTGGTCGCCATGCAGGCGGGCGTGCTCACCTACCGCCCCGATCTGGACTCCGAACAGGTCGGCGCGATCGCCAAAACCATCGCCGACAATTCCCGTCAGGCGCTGGAGGAACTTCGCGATGTGCTCGGCGTGCTGCGCGCCGACGAATTGCACACCAGCGATCCGGAACCCCCGCAACCGTCACTGGCCGCCCTGCCCACCCTGGTGGCCGATGCCCGCGATTCCGGCCTCGCCGTGACACTCACCGACCGCACCGTGGGTGAACCGCCCATGACGAGCGCCCGCACCGCATACCGCATCGTCCAGGAGGGCCTGACCAATGTCGGCAAACATGCCCCGGGCGCGCGCGTCTGGATCGGCGTGGAGGGCACGGCGGGGGAGGGCCTGGCGGTCACCGTCCGCGACTCCGGCGGAGACGATGCGACCCGACCCGCCCCGCTGTCCGGTTACGGCCTGCTCGGTCTCACCGAACGCGCCGAATTGGTGGGCGGCACACTCGTTTTCGGCCCCCGCCCGTTCGGCGGGTTCCAACTCCGCGCCACCCTGCCCTGGCCGGTGGCGGTCGAGGACTGACGGCCGCGCCGACTCGGGCACCACGGCAGCGTGCCCGGTCGCGCGGCATGCGTCGAACCTCAGAGCGCCTGATTGATCCGCACGTGATTGCCCGCCGGATCCCGGAACGCGCAATCCCGCACCCCGTACGGCTGATCCATCGGCTCCTGCACGACTTCCGCGCCGGTGGCCTGGATCTTGTCGAACACCCCGTTGATATCGGAGGTGGTCAGCACGATGGTCGCGTACGTTCCCTTCGCCATCATCTCGGTGATCACGCGCCGCTCATCCTCGGTGATGCCCGGATCCGCGCCCGGCGGATGCAGCACGATCGACACCCCGGGCTGCCCGGCCGGACCGACGGTGATCCAGCGCATCGGCCCGTATTCGACGTCATTGCGCACCTCGAATCCGAGCGCGTCACGGTAGAACGCCAGCGATTCCTCCGGATCGGTGTGCGGGAGGAAAGTGTTGAGAATCGATAGGTCCATGTCCTAGACGCTATCCGCGCGCCCGCGCCGCGCGCTTCTTGATTCCTGATCGACCCACGTATTCGGCGAGATGTTCGCCGGTCAGCGTGGCGCGAGATGCGACCAGATCCTCGGGCGTGCCCTCGAACACGATCTGCCCGCCGTCATGACCGGCCCCCGGCCCGAGGTCGATGATCCAGTCGGCGTGCGCCATCACGGCCTGATGATGCTCGACCACGATCACTGATTTGCCGGAGTCCACGAGCCGATCCAGCAGCCCGAGCAACTGCTCCACATCGGCCAGATGCAGGCCCGCGGTCGGCTCGTCGAGCACGTACACCCCGCCCTTCTCGCCCATATGCGTGGCCAGCTTCAGCCGCTGCCGCTCACCGCCGGACAGCGTGGTCAGCGGCTGCCCGATGGTCAGATACCCCAGCCCGACATCCGCCAGCTGCTGCAGAATCTTGTGCGCCGCAGGCAGTTTCGCCTCACCGTCAGCGAAGAACTCGACAGCCTCGGAGACCGGCATGGCCAGCACCTGACTGATATCGCGTCCACCCAGGTGGTAGTCCAGCACGGCGGCCTGGAACCGCTTACCCCCGCACTCCTCGCATACGGTGGCGACCCCGGCCATCACGGCCAGATCGGTGTAGATGACCCCGTTGCCGTTGCACGCCGGGCACGCACCCTCGGAATTGGCGCTGAACAGCGCGGGTTTGACCCCGTTGGCCTTGGCGAACGCCTTGCGAATCGGCTCCAGCAGTCCGGTGTAGGTCGCCGGATTGCTGCGCCGCGACCCCTTGATCGGAGCCTGATCGATCGACACCACATCCTCCCCGGCGGGGATGGACCCGTGCACCAGGGAGCTCTTGCCCGACCCCGCGACACCGGTGACCACCACCAGTACCCCGAGCGGCACATCGACGTTCACATTCCGCAGGTTGTGCAGTTTCGCCCCGCGAATCTTCAACGCGCCCTTGGATTTCCGCACCGCGTTCTTGACCACGGCGCGATCGTCGAAATGTCGTCCGGTAATGGTGTCGCTCTTGCGCAATCCCTCGACGGTGCCCTCGAAACACACGGTGCCGCCGCCCGCGCCCGCACCCGGTCCGAGATCCACGATGTGATCCGCGATCGAGATGGTCTCGGGCTTGTGCTCGACCACGAGGACCGTATTCCCCTTGTCCCGCAGGCGAATCAGCAGCTCGTTCATGCGCTGGATGTCATGCGGGTGCAGCCCGACCGTCGGCTCGTCGAAGACATAGGTGATATCGGTCAACGCCGATCCGAGATGCCGAATCATCTTGACGCGCTGCGCTTCTCCGCCCGAAAGCGTGCCCGAGGCGCGATCCAGGCTCAAATAGCCGAGCCCGATCTCCACGAACGAATCCAGGGTCTGGCCCAGCGATTCCAGCAGCGGCCCCACCGAAGGCTCATCGAGCCCCTTCACCCATTCGGCGAGATCGCTGATCTGCATGGCGCAGGCATCGGCGATGCTGATCTTCTTGATCTTCGACGACCGCGCCTGCTCACTGAGCCGGGTGCCATGGCATTCCGGGCAGACGGTGAAGGTCACCGCCCGCTCGACGAACGCCCGGATATGCGACTGCAACGCATCGACTTCCTTGGACAGCATCGACTTCTGAATGCGCGGGATCAAACCCTCGTAGGTCAGGTTGATGCCGTCGACCTTGATCTTGGTCGGCTCCTTGTACAGCAGATCGTTCAATTCGCGCTTGTTGTACTTCTTGATCGGCTTATCCGGATCGAAATACCCACAGCCGGTGAAGATTCGGCCGAACCAGCCGTCCATGCTGTACCCGGGAATGGTCAGCGCGCCCTCGTTCAGCGATTTGTTCTCGTCGTACAGCTGCGTCAGGTCGATGTCATTCACCGATCCGCGCCCCTCACACCGAGGGCACATACCCCCGGTAATGCTGAACGCGCGCTTCTCGCGAACCTGCCGTCCGTTCTTCTCCACCGTGACAGCACCCGCGCCGCTGATCGAGGCCACATTGAACGAGTACGCCTTCGGCGATCCGATATGCGGTTTCCCCAAGCGGCTGAACAGGATTCGCAGCATGGCGTTGGCATCGGTGGCGGTGCCGACCGTCGACCGCGGATCCGATCCCATCCGCTGCTGATCGACCAGGATCGCCGTGGTCAGCCCCTCCAGCACATCCACCTCGGGCCGCGCCTGAGTCGGCATGAACCCCTGTACGAAACTGCTGTAGGTCTCATTGATCAACCGCTGCGATTCCGCCGCGATCGTCCCGAACACCAGCGAACTCTTCCCCGACCCGGAAACCCCCGTGAACACCGTCAACCGCCGCTTGGGAATCGCGATGCTGACATCCTTGAGGTTGTTCACCCGCGCGCCGTACACGCGGATCACCTCATGACTGTCCGCGGCGTGCGAGGCGGGCTGCTTCTTCGTCGGTGTGCTCATGCGGATCAGCCTATTTGCTGATCCGATGCCTAGGCTTCTCGATTCCTGATCGGTCTGGTGACCTGTTTGGCCACGCACGCCGGAATCCCGACCGTGGCGTCGGCCTCCTGCTTGCGATAGGTGCTCGGCGGCACGCCCACCAACTCGGTGAATCGCGTGCTGAACGTCCCCAGCGATGAGCACCCCACCGCGAAACACACCTCGGTGACGCTCATATCCGCACGTCGCAGCAATGTCATGGCCCGCTCGATACGCCGCGTCATGAGATAGCTGTACGGCGATTCGCCATAGGCGAGCTTGAACTGTCTGCTCAAATGCCCGGCCGACATATGCGCGTCCTGCGCCAGCGCCACCACGTCCAGCGGCTGCGCGTACTCGCGATCGATGCGATCGCGGACCTTGCGCAGGCGCGCCAGATCACGCAGATGCTGTTCGGCGGAGGGTGTACCGGTCATGGGTATCAGCCTAAGCGCCGACTCACCGAGGCGTGCAGTCCAATTGGAAGGGATAGCAGGTGACCGCGCTCGTGATAGGGGCGGGGGCGGTGACCGTCATCCCGTTCGAAGGCGCTGCGGGCGCGACCGGTTCGTGCCGGGGCTGCAGGAAGATCAGCGCGGCGAGCAGTATCAGCGGAAAGAAGATCAGCACCACGAGGAAGACGAGCAGCGGAACGATCCCGAACCGGGTGAGCTTTCCCCACAGCGACCGTTTCGCCCGTGGCGGCTGTACATATCGGCCATTCTGCTGTTGCCCGGGGTTGCGAACCGTCATACCGCCAGTCTGGCAGGTGTGTCCGATAGTCGTCGCCATCTAGCTTGCGGCACTGCGTGATCCGCCTGAAACCCTCATCTGAATTGGAAATGTTTCATATGCTCTGCCCCGGCGGAGCGGGATAGCACCGCGCCCGCCAGAGATCCGGATTAGGGGACAACTTCATGAAACGCACCATTCTCGTCGGCGCGACCGCTCTCGCCTTCCTCGGCGGTGTCGCCGGCACGGCCGCCGCGGAAGGCCTCCCGCTCAACGCCCAGGAGGTGGACATCACCCCCGGCTCTGCTTCGGACCTGGGCAATGTGATCGGCGCCGGCTCCGTGAATACCGGCAGCACCGCCGCCAACCTCGGCAGCGCCTTCAGCGGCGGCTATCTGGACGGGGTACTCAGCAGCCTGTCCGCCCACTGACCCGGGCAAACGCGAAAGGCCCGGCCGAAGCCGGGCCTTTCGTGAACTCTGGTGCGCGATACTGGGATTGAACCAGTGACCTCTTCCGTGTCAGGGAAGCGCTCTCCCGCTGAGCTAATCGCGCGGGTCTTTATGTCTCTTCATAAAGAAGAGGCGGCGACGGGAATCGAACCCGTGTGCACGGCTTTGCAGGCCGTTGCCTCACCACTCGGCCACACCGCCAAGCAGGCCGTGTTGGCCCCTCGAGCGGATGACGGGATTCGAACCCGCGACCCTCACCTTGGCAAGGTGATGCGCTACCAGCTGCGCTACATCCGCATTTCTGTCTCCCGGGGACCTTGCGGCCGTCCGGCTGACGAGGTAGAACACTAGCCGACCCGCGGCGCAGGTAACAAATCGCCTGGTAAACAGGGGTAAATATGAACTACACCCGTGTAGTCCCGCCGCTCCGGGACCGAAACCCCGCCTCCCCATCCAACCCCGCCAACCCGACACCCCCGTATCGCCCCGGCAACACCCAGATGAAACCTCACCCGTCACACCTCCCCGTAGAACCCCGTTTTTACGCCGTTGTGCACGCGATTTGGCGTCCTGCCACCCCTATGTGTAATCTTCATTCTCGTTCGAGCAGCACAGAAACAGCCGCCCGAACACCGCAACATCTCCCGGTTCTATAGCTCAGTGGGAGAGCACTCGCCTCACACGCGAGGGGTCGCTGGTTCGAACCCAGCTAGAACCACTTCAGAAGCCGTAGGTCATCGACCTTCGGCTTCTTTCGTGTTGTTCATGGGTTTCAGGGTGCGGCCGTGCACGTCCGGCAAGGTCCTCTCGAAGACCGCAGCCGCCGCAATCGCCGGTGAAACCGCAGTCGCCGCAAGACATCTCAATATTCCCGTGCTCACACGAATCGGCATGCTCGCATTGAAAGTTCGCGCCGACGCCGCGGCCCGCACCAGAGCCGGAGCCCCATCGTGGGAACAGCTACTCGCCACGGAAGCCGCGACCTGGACCCTCCCCGAAGCACTCACCATCGCGGACCTCCTGACGAACTAGCCGAACAACCAAGAACCAATCGAGTTGGCTTTTCTGTAGGTTGGGGTCGTGACCAAGGTGCGAGAGCTGCAACACCGGGTGGTGACCACCGGCCAGCGCTACATCGGTAACCCGATCCTGGGACGGCTGCCGATCCAGACCCTGCTCGAAACAACCGGGCGTAAGAGCGGTCAGCCCCGAATCACCCCCATCGGCGGCCGCCGCGAAGGCAACTCCTTCTGGCTCGTCTCCGAGTTCGGCGAGAAATCCCATTACATCCGAAACATTCAGGCGGACAACTGGGTTCGGCTCCGGATTCGTGGCCGGTGGTACTCCGGCACCGCGCACCTGGTGCCGGAGGACGATGTACGAGCCCGACTCCGCAGGCTGCCGCGCGCCAACAGCGCCGTGGTACGCGCGGTCGGCACCGAGTTGTTGACCGTTCGCATCGACTTGGCCTGACCCTGCTGCTCGGTGGTGTGTCGCGATCACCGCCCTCTGCGTACTGCCGCATACAGAATCTCCACAAACAGCTCGCCCGATCCGCACATCTGGTTTCTAGGCTCGATGGTCGATCCCCGATCGCTGGGGCCGAGTGGAAGAGGTGTCATGGGGCATGCTGACGATTTCACCCGTTGGACAATCGAATTCGAGGCAAAGGCGGTAGCGCGTTCGGCTGCTGGAGATCCGGAATGGTGCGGAGGGGCACGACTTGATCCGGTCATCGCACGCAGCGTGCAACGATTTCAAGTCGGCGAGAGCGGCGACGGCGCCAACCTCATCCGCAAAGCCGAAGCAGCCGGCGATCCGGAATACGCGGCAGCGACCCGACTGTTCATCGCCGAAGAAATCAATCACGCCCGGCTGCTACGCGAGCTGCTGAATTCCGCAGGCTACGAGACGATCTCGGCCCACTGGACCGATGCGATCTTTGTCCGCCTCCGCCGTGCCCTGGGTCTGCGTCTGGAACTGATGGTCCTGTCCATCGCCGAGGTTGTTGCACTCCGCTACTACCGCGCATTACGCGATGGCACCACCGACCCGCTCACCACTACGGTGGCCAGCCTGATTCTCGAGGACGAACGCCGCCATGTTCCCTTCCACTGTCAACGGCTGCGCGCCGCTTTCGCTTCGAATCGCCGCCCGGTCCGGTCCTCGTTCCTGCTGACTTGGTGGTTCGTTCTTATCGGCGCAACCCTCGTCGTGGTCCTCGATCACGGTGCTGCTCTGAGCCGGCTGGGTGTCACCCGAACAGCTTTCATCCGAGATATCATCGCCCTCTTCAGGGGCGTGGCAGCCGCCACCGTCAGTGCTGCGGGTGAACCCGCAAGCGAGGTCACCGACTCCGACGTTCGATAACGCTAGTGGTGGCGATGGAGGAACCCGCGCTGGTTCAATCCCAGCTGGGAGAACGTGTTGGCCGGTGTCCAACTATTTGGTCGGCAGCGCATTCTGCATTCCACCGACTTCGGTGATCTTCCATCCCGAATTGCGGTCGATGGTCATTGAATACGTGACCGTGCTCTGTGTGCCATTAGGTGTCTGCGCGCTCGTCGAGGTGACGTTGAGGTAGGCGTTGACCTTGTAGATGCCGCCGGATTGGGAGGTCACCGCCGCAGACAGGGAGGTGGCCTTGGAGGTCCATTGCAGCGGGAGCAGGATTTGTTCGAGTTGGGGTGCGGTGGCGTCGAATTTGGCCGAGAGTTGGGGGGTGGTGCCTGCTTGCAGGCGGCCGAGCCAGCCCTTCACGTCGCGGTAGTCGATGGTGGACGCGCCGAGTGCGTAGTCGGTGGCGATCTGTTCGGCTTGGCGGTCGTCGGCGGCGGCCGCATCGCGGTCCGACAGGTCCGAGGAAGCCGAGGCGTAGAGCACGCCGAAGGTGACCGACAGTGCCAGCAGTGCCGCGATCGCGGCGGTGATAAGGACGGTCGAGAGTCGAATCGACACGGCGCGTGGCTGTTTCGCCGCCTGTGACGGGGGCGCGGTGGCGGTGTCGGATGACTCCGCCGCGGCATCCGCGGCTGGCTCGATGGTGGTGGTCATATCTGTCCTTTCGCCGAATCGGCTGGGGGAGTCGCTATTTGAGTCCGACTCGGAAGTGCACCGCGCCGTCGTCTCCGACGCCGCGCAGTGCCTGATCGATGAGCGCGCTGATATCGAGAGCGGGGGTGCGCTGCACCGCGTCCCGCACCACCGGTTCCAGCGCCGGTCCCAGCGGCGCCAGGCTGGGACCTATCTGGGCCATCAGCGAGTCCAGCGACTTCAGGAACGGAACCAGCCCGTCGCCGGTGAAATACGAGTCCACCGGCCGACTTTCGGTCAGAGCCGCACCGTTGGCGACGATGTCGTTGAGGGTGACGCCGAACTGGCCGAGCGGGGGCCCCGCGGCGGCGAGGGACGGCCCGAGCCAGTCCATATCGCCGCCCATGGCTTGCAGGTCGGTGAACAGCTGCCGGATGGCGGCGGTGCGGCTGAGCAGGGTGGCGGCCAGCAGGCTGGTGGAGCGTTGCAGCACCGCCACGGCGTCGTCGGTGCCGGCCAGGGCACGGTCGAAGGTACCGACCAGGCGGCCGATGGATTCGGGATGCAATTGGTTCAACAGATCCACCACCCGTGCCGCCAGATCGGTCACGGTGGCCGGGGCGTGCACCCGATCGGCCGAAATGACTTGACCGTCAACCAGATACGGCCCAGCCGCCGATTTCGGCGCGAACTCCAGGTACGGCTCGCCGAGCGCCGAGAGCTGCTCGATGCGCACATCGCTGGTGACGGGGACGCGGTAGCTGTCGTCGATCCGCAGCCGCACCCGCACGCCGCGAGCCTGTTTGTCGACCGACTCGATTCGACCGATCTGAATGCCGGTCAACAGGATCGGCGAATTCACCCCCAGTCCACCCGAATTATCCAGGCGCAGTTCGGTGGTGAGGTAGTCGCGCCGGGGATCCAGGTGCAGGACACCGATGGCCATATAGCCGATGCCCAGCAGCAGCACCGCCGCGATGGCCGAGAACGACAGCAGCGTACGCGGATTCATCGCACCGCTCCGATCATGCGCAGGGTCTCGACGATGCGATCGGTGCGGTCGGCCGCCGACAGACCCGCGACTTGCACCCCGACCAGATTCACCTTGGGTCCGCGTTCGGCGAACGGAATCAGTTTGTTCTGAATGAGATCGATCAGCAGCTTCATATTCGACGGTGAATCGCTGTCGAGCGGATGGCTGCCGAACAGCATCGGCACCACCGCGCGCGCCGCGCCGTCCAGCGAGCCGACCAGCGGGCCGAGCCAGGCGGCGGCCGGACCCAGCGGCCCGAGTGCGGTGAGCACGAAGATGACGCCGATCTCGGCGTTGACCGCGTCGGTGGTGTGCTGCACGCCGTAGGGAGTGAGCAGGCCGTCGAGCATGGGCTCGTTCTTGATCAGCCCCTCGTTCACGGTGGCCTGGAGGCCGTCCAGCAGGGTGTCGACGGAGCCGAGGTGCTCGCCCAGATCGGTGAGGTCCGCCCCCAGCACCCCGGCGATGCGCGCGGTGTCGGCCGGATCGCGCGGCAGCACCCCGTTCGCCTTGCGCACGATGTCCTGGAAGTCCGCGATCGCGCCGCTGCCGATGAAGGTAGACAGCCCGGCCAGCACGTCTTCGATCGAGGGTGAGCGGGTAGTGTTCGCCAACGGGATCGTCGCGCCCGGTTGCAGTTGTCCCGCACCGGAATTCGCCGGTCCGGCGAGTGCGATGTGGACATCGCCGAGCGGGGTGTCCTGACGCAGTTCGGCGGTGGTGCCCAGTGGCAGCCGCATCGAGTTCCGCACCGCGATATCGGCGATGGCGTAACCGGCCCGGGCGGGCTGGTCACCGTTCGCGGGTGAGGGATCCACCAGGGTGACATGGGTGAGCTGACCGACCCGCACGCCGTCGGCGATTACCTTGGCGCCCTGCGGCAGATTGAGCACATTGGCGAACTCGATGCGCAGGGTGTAGGTGGGTCCGGAGACGCCCGCGCCCGGGACGGGGATGTCACCGGGTTGCATATCGCAGCCGCTGATGGCGAAAAGTGCTGTGAGACAAGTGATCGTGTACGCGCGGGTGCGCCGCCATGGTGTCATCGCGCGCTCACCGCCGCCAGCAGCGCGGGCATCGCGGGAACGGTGACGACGCCATCGATGGTCTGGCAGCCCGTCCCGGTCAGAGCCTGTACCGCCGTACAGAATCGGTCTGAATCAGCCTGTGCGAGCGCGAGTTTCGGTGGCGCGTAAGCGACGGTGAACTGCCCGGTGTCAGGGTCGAGCGCGGTGGCGAAACCGGTCGCCACGGCCGGGGTCATCCGGATCACCTCGGTGAGCGAACCGACTCCCGCGGCAATCAGCCGCGCGAGATTCGCGCCGTCGAGATTCTTCACCACCGGTGCGGCCAGCATCATGATCGCGTCATTGGCCTGCGGCAGCACATTGGTCAGCGCCGCCACCAGATCGATGATGGGCGGGAAGGCCAGATTGACGATATCGGTGAACGCCTGCGGCAGACCGATCGCCACGTCCCGCATATGCGGCCAGCCATTGCGCGCGCGGTGCGCGAGTTCGGTGAGCGCGTCGAGTAGCCGCCCGAGATGTCCGATGGCGGCGTCGGGCGCGGTCAGCGCCGTGGACAGTTGCCGGATGAGGGCGTTGATCTCGTCGCCGGTGCCGCTGGTAGCGGTGTCGAGAGCGTCGATTCCATTGGCCAGCGCGGTGCGCGCGGTGGCGTCCCCGCCCCCGTTCAATTGGTCGACCAGTCCGGTGAGCGCGGCGAAGGTCTGCGAAAGGCTTTTGGGCGTCACGGTTTTGGTGATGCAGGTGGCCGGATTCCAGGCGGGTCCGGTCGGTTCGGCCCCGATCAGGGTGAGGGTGCGATCGGCGACGAGGGTGTCGCTGACCGTCACCGCGCCCACATCGAGTGGCAGCTTGCGGTCGGCACGGACGGTGAATCGCACCAGGGCCGTGGGACCGTTGGCGCTGATCGCGGTGACCCGTCCGACCGGCATACCGAGAATGGCGACCGCGCTGCCCCGGTACAAGCCGATGGTGTCGGGCATTTCGGCGCAGTAGCTACGCGTCGGGACGTCGGGTTTGCTCAGGCGCAGGCCGATCCCGGCCGCCAGCACCAGGGTCAGCACCACCGTGATCGACATGAACCCGCGAGATCCCAATACTCGCTTCAACATCAGCAACCTCCCTCGGGCACCGGCAAGGGCACGCACACCCTGGCCACCGGAACGGTCGCGGCGGACTGATCCACCCGCACTCCGCCGCCCGCGGGCAGCAGCGGCAGCAGTTTCTGTTCCAGGCCGCGCAGTGAATCCAGCAGCGCGCCCAGCCGATTGCCGAGTTCGGCCACTATCGGATTGGCATCGGTCAGCGCTCGCGCGCGATCCTTCAGGCCCGCGTCCCAGGCCCGCCCCAGCGGGGTGAAATCGGTGGCCACGGCCGCGAGATCGCGCAGCGCCTGCGACACCACCACCTTGTTGTGCCGGATGAGCTCCTCCAGGGTGCCGAAGGTGTTCAGCAACCGGGCCAGCACATCGGAATTCGCATTGAGTGCGGAGAGGTATTCGTCGGTCATGGACATGGTGCGCGAGATATCGGCGTTCTGCTTGTCGAGAATGCCGACCAGCGCGCCGGCCGCGTTCAGGGCCGCGCGCACCGAATCCGGGCTGCCGCTGATCGATTGGGATACCGCGGCCATGTCCCGGCGCAGCATATCGCCGTCGATCTTGGCCACCGGCTCGACGGCGTCCTGGAAGGCGCGGGTCAGGCTGTAGGGCAGCGTCACCCGCTGCTGCGGAATCACGGTGTCGCCCAACGCTTGCGTACCCGCTGGTGATAGCGACAGGTAGTACCCGCCGACCACGGTCAGCATGCGCACGTCGAGGGTGCTCTGATCGCCGACGAAGGTGTCGGCGTCGACGGTGAATTCCATCCGGACCCGGTCGGCAAGCAGGGTCAGCGATTTGACCTTGCCCACCGGGATTCCGGCGACCCGGACATCGTCACCGGTGCGAATGGAGCCCGCCTGGGCCAGGTCGGCGCGGTAGGTGTGCTCGGGGGTGGTTCCGGTGATGTACACCGCGCCGATCGCGATGACCAGCAGCACGACCGCGGCCAATCCGGCCAGCCCCCAGCGGATATCGTCGCGCGGCTCACGGCGGTCGGCGCGCCGCCGCCACGGTCTCAGTTCTGGCACAGCGTGATCCCCTGTCCGGCGATGAGCAGCCGCAGCGGCTCGGGCGCGGTGGCCGGGTCGTGCGAGCAGGTGAGTGCGGTGTCGGGGCCGCCGGTCGGCACCGCCGCGGTCATGGCCTGGATCAGACCGGGCAGGTGGTCGAAGACGGCCACCGCCTGCTGCGGATTCGGGAACGCCTGTTTCAGCACGGTGTCCAGGTCGCGGTCGGGGGCTCCGGTGAGTCCGAGCACGGTGAGCAGGTCCCGAAGTGGTTGCAGCACAGGCGGAATGGTGACGGAGAAGGTAATCAGACCGGGCAGCTTGTCACTGATGGTGACGAACAGATCGGTCATATTGGTCAGCAGTTTGATGGCACTGCCCGACTTGTCACCCATGTGATCGGAGATCTGGGACAGATTCGCGACCAATGTGGACAGCACCGCTTGCCGGTCGGTGGCGTAGCGGCTGAGCTTCTCGATACCGCCCAGTGCCGGACCCAGGCCCGTGCCGTCACCCTGGATGAGCGCCAGCAGCGAGGTCGCGAACTGGTTGAGGTCATCGGGCGCCATCTGCGCCAGCACCGGTTGCAGCCCCTTGAACAGGGTGGTGATGTCGAAAGCGGGCACGGTTTCGGTGGTGGTGAAGGTATCCCGCGGGGCGCGGCGGCCGGTGGGCTGCGCGGGCTGTTCCAGATCCAGATAACGGAAACCGGTGAGGTTCTGGAAGCGCACGGCGATCTTGGTATTGGCGAAGACCGGATGGTCGCGGCTGACGGTGAACCGCACCCGGGCCAGATTGCCGGACAACCCCACCGCCTCCACCTTCCCGACCTGAACTCCGTACAACCGCACGTCGTCGCCGGTGCGCACCCCGTTGGCGTCGGTGAAAAGCGCTGTGTAGGTGTTGGTTTCACCGCTGACCGGGCGCTGTACCACCCGGAACACGCCGATCAGCACCAGCGTCATGATCACCACCGCGGTGCCGACACGGAGCAGCAGGGCAGGGGTTCTCATCGTGGACCCTCCGTCGTGGCCAGGCCGAGTTGTGTGGAAAGTGGTTGCGCCAGTGCGGGAACCAGCTCGACCGAGGCGTCGAGCACCGGCCCGTCCGGGGTGTCGCGGAAGGCCGCGCCGAGGCGGGTGAGCAGGTCGGTGAGTTGCCGCGCCGAACGCTCGGGTGTGCTCACCGAAGCACTGATCCGGTCCAGGATCACCCCGCCCATGGGCATCAAGCCCTGGAATTGTTGCTGTGCGGTGCCGAGCATGCCGGTAGCCACGGGCAGCAGCTCACTGCTTATTCGATCGAACATCGAGCCGTAGCGCTGGACCTGCTCGGCGGTCTGGAGGTGTTCATTGGAGTAGGACGCCCACAGCACCTGCAGCCCGCCCGTCAGCATGGGCGGCAGACCGGCCAGCGCGGCGCCGTACCGGTCGAACAGCAGTGACGGCGGCAGCTGCTGCGTTTCGGCGAAGGACCGGGCGGTCGCGCCGATGGCCTGGAGCAGCGGCACGAAACCGTCCAGATCGTGGGCGAATCGGCGCAGCAGCTCGACCAGTTGCGGCGTCAGGACCTTATCGGTGAGGGTGCCGGTCGAGGCCAGCAGAGTGGCCAGGGTGGCGTCACGGACTCGGTCGGAGTTGCCGGTGAGGTCCACGGTGACGCCGTTGACCAGTGCCGAACCGCCTGCGCCCGAATGTAATTCGATTGCGCTGATGCCGAAGAGGTTGCCGGGCGCGTAGTCCAGCCGCAGCGCGTCGGTGAGGCCGAAAAGCTGTGAGCCGTTGAGGTCCAGTGTGATTCGGGCACGTCCGATGGCACTGGCGTCGATATCGTCGACAGTGCCGACGCGTACGCCGTCCAGTCGAACATCGGTACCGGGTGCGACGCCCGCGCCGACATTGCCCACTAGCAGCGCGACGCGGAGGTCATCGGGGGCCGTGGTTTCCGGCCAGATCCGCCAGCCGACCCCGGTCAACAAGGTCAGCACCAGTGCGCACACACCGAGGACGCGCGCGCGACGCGGTCCCACCTCGGTTCCGGGCAGGGCATATTCGGGCACGTCATCACCCCGTGAACGAGACGGGGGAGCGGAAGCCCCACAGTACGATGGTGGCCAGCATGTCCAGGGCGATGATCGCGACCAGGCTGGCGCGAATCGCCCGGCCCGAACCGATGCCCACGCCCTCGGGACCGCCGGTGGCGAAAAACCCCTGATAGCAATGGATCAGGACGACGGCCACCGCGAACAGCATCACCTTGATGGTCGCGGCCACCACATCCCAGGCGACCACGAACTGATCGAAATAGTGGTCGTAGGTGCCCGAGGGCGTGCCGTGCACGGTCGTCACGATCAGCTCGCAGGAGGCATAGCTCAGAATCAGGGCCACGACGAAAGCCGGTGCCACCGCGACGATTCCGGCGATCACCCGGGTTGTCACCACGAACGGCACCGAACGGATGCCCAGTGATTCCAGGGCGTCGATCTCCTCGGAGATGCGCATGGATCCGATCTCTGCGGTCATCCGGCATCCGGCCTGCGCGGCGAAACCGATTCCGGCCGCGATCGGCGCCAGTTCGCGGGTCACGCCGAATGCCGATATCAAACCGCTGAGCTGGCCCAGCGACAGCAGATTCAGCGCGCTGAACGCCTCGATGCCGATCGACGCGCCCATGGCCGCGCCCATCAGCAGCATGAGCGGCACCACGCCGCCGCCGATGATCACCGAACCGCGACCCCAGGTCATATCGGTGATCACCGCGGCGGTCTGGCGGCGATAGTGCCTGAGCGTGTAGGGCATCGAGGACAGCACCTGCCACGCGAAACCTATGACGAATCCCAGGGATTCGATCGGTCCCAGCGGTTGCAGGCGTCGCCATCCCGGTGGGGTGTAGGGGGCTGCCATCACGCCATCCGAACCGGGATGAACATGGTGACCACCTGTGTGATCGCGGTGTTCAGCACCGTGACCGACGCTATCGACATCACCACGGCGGCATTGACGCCGTCGGCCACGCCGCGCGGTCCGCCCTTGGCCTCGAGTCCGCGCTGACAGGCGATGACCACCACCAGGAAGCCGAAGATCAGCGATTTGATCAGCGATACCCAGATGTCGATGGGCGCGGTGAACGATCCGAACGACTGCCAGTACGAACCCGGCGTCACCCCGAGCGCGGTGACCGCGACCGCGAAGCCGGAGGCGATGCCGATGAAGATGATCAGGGTATTGAGCAGCGGGGCGACCAGCATCATGGCCGCGATACGCGGAACGACAAGGCGCTGAACGGGATCCACGCCCATCACCCGCATGGCGTCGACCTCTTCGCGGATGGTGCGCGCACCCAGATCCGCGGCGATCGCGGCCGCACCGGCTCCGCCGAGCAGCATGGCGGTCGCCAAGGGCGCACCCTGTTTGATGACTCCGAGTCCGCCTGCCGCGCCGATCATCGAATCCGCGCCCAGTTGCGACACGATATTGCCGACCTGCGCGGAGACGATCACGCCGAATGGGATCGCCATCAGCACGCTGGGCAGGGCGGTGACGCGAATGAGAAACCAAGCCTGCGTGAGTGTTTCATGCACCGGGAACCGCATGCGCAGGATATCTCCGCTGCCGACTCGCAGGGCATCGGACCCGATGCGCAGCGAGCGTCCCATCGTCCCCAGGCTCGACAGCACCGTCTCGCCGAAATTTCGTCTCAGTATCTGCGTGCCGGACAACTCCGTTGTTTCCGCCCGCTCGAACTTCTCTACCGTCGACATCGAACCTCCTTGCGGCTCTTCGTCACTCCCCTTGACGACCATCCGCAGGCTCCGGCTGCCCCACAGCCGTGCGAACCTCGCGTCGATCTTGCGGGCAGACGCTACCTCGAGTGAAACATGTTCTAGATGCGTTTCCGGGAAACCGTTGATTTCGCCCGCGGGCTCCCGGGAGGTATGCGAATGAATCCCGTCATTGCCGGAAACTTGCCGTACGACGGTGATTCGGGTGTTTCGCGTGCAATCGCCGACCGATAAACCTGAAATTCGTTGGCGGGCAGTGATACTCGAAGCTCTCGTGAGAACCAGCGGCGGCGGCCGGAAGGTGGATGACCGGCCGCTTTCGGGCAATATCGACTTCGGTTGCCGGCTGGCGGATCAGAGTTGCGTATGCCCGGAGCCGCTGAGGATGATCAGCGGCATCAGGAGTACGCCGAGGATGCTGTTCCCGGTGCACTGCGCCGAAGCGGTGGAGCTGCCCGTCGGCTGGTTGACGCAGTTCTGCATCGTCATCGACTTGGACGACGAGCCCTGGGTAGCGGTGAGGTTGTAGACGCCTTCGGGAAGCTTTGAGCGGTAGAGATATTGGATGGTTCCCGTGCCGGGCGTGGATCCCGCCTGCGGGGTGAATGTGCCGACGTTCTGCCCGGCCAGTGTGATGGTCACCGGCGTCAGGGCGTCCGCGCCGCTGGTGGACACCAGGATCGTGCACGTATTGCCCGCCCCCTCGCACCATCCGGCGCCGGTGAGGACCTGCATCATATTCACGCTGTCGACCGCGGCCGACGCCGACGCCGCCGCGGCGACCGGAATCGCCAGCATGGCCACAGTAGCTGCGGCCCAACTCATTTGCCTCATCTGTACTTCCCGTTGGAGTGATCGGCACCCGAGTGCCGCTCCGACGGTAACCGCGCGGTGAGGTCGCGCGTGGATAAATTGAAATGTCGATACTTCAAAACATGGCATGCGCATGACCGCCGCCAATTCGCAGGCTTCCTGCGCTGCCTCGCCGACGAGACGCTCATGAGCTCCTGCGTGTCCTGACGGCGTGTGCTGCTCGGTTACGACGATCGCCGGTTCGCCGTGCGACTGGGCTCGTAGGGTTGGTTGGACACCTTCTTTTCGATCCGATTAGGGCACCCATGACCATTGCCGAGTCTCAGTTGTCGAAGGGCCGGAACGCGCCGATAGCCGTCACCGAGGTGACGATCACACTACGGACCACTGCCGCCGCGGATCTGTCGGCGTTGCTGGTCACCGCGAACGGCAAGGTGCGCTCGGACGCTGATTTCATATTCTTCAATCAGCCCGTGGGTCCGGGTGTGCAACTGGCCTCGGGAACTCCTGGCGCGCTGCATATCTCGCTCGGGCACATTCCGCAGGATATCGATCAGATCCGCGCGGTTCTGACCCTCGAGGATCCGCAGGCGACCTTCGGTGGATACCAGGCACCCCTCGCCACACTCAGCGACCGCGCGGGGAAACTGTTGTGCGAGTACCGAATCGACGGACTCGGCCCCGAATCGGTAGTGATCGCACTCGAACTGTATCGGCGGGGCGCCGGTTGGAAGGTGCGCGCGGTCGGGCAGGGGTATGCCGGCGGATTCGCCGCACTGGTCACCGATCACGGCGTGACGGTCGATGACGATCCCGCCCCCTCCCCGCGCCCGACATCGGATGCGGTCGCGGTCGAGCGCGGGGGAGTGCGCACCGTTGCGGGCGAGCAGAAGCTCTCCCTCGAGAAGCGTCAGAAGCTGGACCTTCGCAAACGCGAGGTGGCGAAGGTCTTGCTCGCCAAAGGCGCGGACGGGGTGCGTGCGCGAGTGCTGTTGGTCATCGACAAGACCGGGAGCATGTCCGAACTGTATAAGAAAAAGGTCGTTCATCGAGTCGTCGAGCGGATGATCCCGGTCGCGATCCAACTCGATGACGATGGTGAGCTCGAGCCCTACCTGTATGGGTCGGGATTCGCGAAGCTACCCAACGTTCGTGTCGACACCGCGGAATCCTGGTGCGCGGAGTTCATCCATATCGGTGGAGTGCACGGCGGGATCAACTACCGCTCGATCGGCGGATACAACGACGAAATACCCGTCATGACAGAGATTTTGAATGTACTGCGTCCCGATGGTGACCCCACGCTCGTCCTGTTCTTCACCGATGGCGGCTTCCATAAACGTGGACCCATTACCGCGTTGATGCGCACCGCGGCCGAGTACCCGGCATTCTGGCAGTTCATCGGGTTGGGGCGCAATGACTTCGGTGTCCTGCGCAAGCTCGACACGCTCCGCGGTCGCAAGGTCGACAATGCGGGATTTTTCGAGATCGCCGATATCGATCGTATGAGTGACGCGGATCTCTACTCGAAACTGTTGAGCGAGTTCCCCGATTGGCTGCGAGCCGCGCGTGCCGCGCATGTCCTGCGCTGACACGCATCGCGCGGTTCCGCCGATCGTCTAGGCGGCAGCCACCGCCCGGTTGCGCCGCCACACCCCGATCGCGTCGGTGGCCAGCAATGCCCACGCCACGAGCGCCGGCTGGAACACCAGCCGCGCAGCGCGTTTGGCGTCGGAGTCGAGTCCGAAGGCGTCGCGATGCTCGACCAGCTGCGCGATATTCCCCGGGAAGATCACAACGAAGAACGCGGCGACGATCGCTCCGATGAGCGCGCGGCGCGGTTGCTTCCATATTCCGAGCAGCGCCGCGCCGAGCGTGATCTCGACGACCCCGGAGGCCAGTACGACGAAGTCGGTGTCGAGTGGGAACCAGGACGGCACCTGGGCGCGGAAATCTTCGCGGGCGAAGGTCAAGTGGCTTGTGCCTGCGGATATGAGCATCACGCCTAGGAAGGCCTGCGCTGCCAGCCGGACTCGGGACGAACTTTCACCGTGGATCACCATGGAGAAAGCATCGCACACGATGTATCGGGAAGCGGCCTCACCGAACCTGCGCGTATTCGTCGAAGCCGAGCCGGGGGTGGTGATCGGCGAAGCCGGTGACGGTGACCTGGTCGGTCACCATCGAATATCCGCGAACCATGACGGTGTACTCGCCGTCGGGCAGGCCGCTCACCGCGTAGCGGCCGTTTTCGTCGGTGCGAGCGGTGCCGACGATGTCGCCGGACAAATTGAGCACGGTGACCCGGGCATCGCGCACCGTGCGGCCGCCGCCGCGCACGGTGCCGGACAACACCGCCATCGGTGTCAGCGTGAGGTCGAAACTGAGCCGTCCGCTGTCGGGGACCGTCAATGTTGTTGCCGTGGGCCGCATCCGGTCGGCGACCGCCACCACCGTGTAGGTTCCGGTGGGTACACCGTGACAGGTGTACGTGCCGTCCGCCGCCGTGACCGCGGTACCCGCCACATCACCGAGCGGATCGGTCACGCTGACGGTGGCATCCGGCACCGGTTCGTGCTCGATCGTGCGTACCACGCCGGACACTTCGCCGGATCCCGAAAGCGTGATGTCGAGCAGGTGCGTGTCGTCATTCCGCACGATGATGTTCACCGCGGTCGGCTGATGTCCGTCCGCCGAGACGATCAGGACATAGCTGCCGGGTGCGGGCGGCTCGATGGTGTAGCTGCCGTCGCCGTCCGCGGTCGTCCGCGAAACCTGTTGTCCGCGTTGGCTGATCAGTGTCACCGTGGCCGCGGACACGGGGTGCCGGTCATCCCGGCGAATGCGGCCACCGATCATCGGTCCATCGACCGGGTCAGGCGATGCGGAGTGCGTGACATCGACGGGCACGGGCGGTTCGACCTGCACCGGCGGCTGCCGCAGCTCGCGCAGCCGCGCCCCCTCGACATCGATATCGGGCAGTATGCGGTTGAGCCACCGCGGAATCCACCACGATCGGTGTCCCATGATCACCAGCAGCGCCGGAACCACCACCATGCGCACCACGAAGGCATCGATCGCGACGCCGCAGGCCAGCGCAAAACCCATCGATTTGGCGGTGACATCGGATTCCAGCAGGAACGAGCCGAACACCGAGATCATGATGATCGCCGCCGAGGTGACCACGCGGGCTCCGTGGTGATACCCGGAGATCATCGCGTCCCGCGGCGACTTACCGTGCACGTATTCCTCGCGCATCCGGGTCACCAGGAACACCTGATAATCCATGGCGAGCCCGAATACCAACCCGATCAACATGATCGGCAGAAAACTGATGATCGGTTGTGGATCGGCGATCAGGCCGAAGGTACCTTCCTGGAAAATCAGCACGGTCGCGCCGAAGGTGGCGGCCATCGACAGCAGGAATCCGACCGCCGCCGTGAACGGCACCAGGATCGATCGGAAGACCAGGATCAACAGCACGAAGGCCGCCCCGGCCACGATCGCCAGATAGGGCACGATCTTGCCGAGCAGGACATGATCCATATCGGCGTAAATGGCTGTGGTGCCGGTGATTCCGTACTCGATGCCGTACCGCTCGGTCAGTGCGCCCTCGGCCTCGCGAGCCGTGCGCACCAAATCCTTGGTCGCCTGGTTGTTGGGCCCCGATTTCGGTACGCCGCTGAGCATTACGCCGAGCCCGTTCGCGCTCAGCTGCGGTGCGGTGACGTAATCCATCTCCGCGAACCCGGCCAGCCGATCGCGCAGCGCGGCGACCGCGGCCTCGCGCTCGCCGGCGGGCACCTTCTCCAGATCGGCGACGACGGTCAGCACACCGTTGCTGCCCTCGCCGAACCCCGCCGTCCTGATGTCGTAGGCCTGCCGCACGGTGGAATCGGTCGGGAAGCTGTTCTCACCCGGCAGCCCCAGCTGCAATCCGAGTGCCGGAGCGGCCAGCGCGCCCAGGGCTGCCACCGCGATGGTCAACGCGACCCATGGTCCTCGGCCGATCAGGCGAGCCACCCGGGTGCCTATGGTGACCGAGGTGTCGTCTTCCGGGTCGTGCCGCGCGACCATCGGCAGCTTCGGTGTGAACAGGAAACGGCCGAAAGCGCCGAGCAGGGCGGGCATCAGAGTGATGGCGGTCAGGACCGCGAAGAAGGCCGCGACGGCCCCACCGAGGCCCATGAACGTCAGGAAGTTCACCCCGACGATGCTCAGCGCACCCAGGGCGACAATGACGGTGAGTCCGGCGAACACCACCGCGGAACCGGCGGTCCCGACCGAAATGCCCGCTGCCTCTTCGGAACTCTCCGCGACACGCAGTTCATGCTTGTAGCGGGAGACGATGAACAGCGCGTAGTCGATGGACAGCGCGATACCGATCATCGACGCGAGAAACGTTGTGAAACTGGGTATCTCGATGATCGAGGTGCTCAGTGAGATCACCAGCATGGCCGCGCCGAGCCCGGCGATGGCGGTCACGATCGGCACGAACGCCGCCACGATGGCCCCGAAGGCGATCACCATGACGACCAGCGCCACCCCCATACCGATCATCTCGGCCTGACCGCTCGGCTGCCCCTGCTTCTGCTCGATCGCGCCGCCGATCTCGACGGTCAATCCGTGCGCGCGAGCGGGTGCGGCCACCTCGTAGGCGGCGTGGCGTTGCGCGTCGGTGATATCCGCCGCCGAGGCGATATCGAATGGCACCGAGAGCACCGCGACGGTGGCGGGCGCATCGTGATTCAGCACATTCAACGGCGCACCGGCGCACACCGCCGGATTGGCGTCGGTCAGACATCCCATCGCCTTGGTCACCGCGATCGGATTCCTCAGTGCCGCGGCGTCTTTCTCGGCGACGAGTGGCCGACCCTCGATCGAAAGGTGCTGGAGATCGCTGATCAGCGCATCGATGGCAGCGGCATTGTCCTTATCGGTCAGCTTCGTCCCCGCGGGCGCCTTGATGACGTACGTGCCGCCGACGGCATCGATGCCGAATTGTCCTGACATGCCCGGGAACTGCTTATCCAGGATGTCGGTGGCGCGTTCCGAAGGCAGCGACGGCATGCTGAACTTATCGCTCATCGGCTTGCTCAGCATGCTGCCGCCGACGCCGAGCGTCACCAGCAGCAGGAGCCATACCGGCAGCACGATCCACTTGCGTCTGAACGCGAATTTGCCCCAGCGATAAAGGTATACGGACACGAAGGGTGCTCCTAGGTGGTATCCGGGTGTGCCTGATTCGGGGCCCGAGTACAACGCTTTCGCGGCCCGCAACGCATGCGAACAGTCCCCCCGGCCCGCGCTGCCGATCCACCGCACCGTAAGACTGGTTGATCGCCCGAAAGCCGAAAATGGAGGAGTAACCTCAAGTTTCGCGAGCTTACCGCACGCGAAATAGGCACCGTGGTCCGCGGTGCCTTCTCGCCGTTGATATCCGAGCTACTGCGTCGCGGCGAGGACTTTCTCGACGGCGTTGTCGACCGCGTCGGCGATGATGGTTTGCGCCTCGGTTTGCGCGGCGGCCGCCGAGTCCAGCCCCGCGGCGAGCGCCTGTTCTGGATCGCCGGTCACCGCGAGTTCCCGCGCCGCGGCATCGGGCACCTGGAATGCCGCGGACAAGACGGTATTGAAAGCAGGGAAGACGACCGCCGCCCCCGCATCGATCACCCCGATCACCGCGGCCTGCACGGCATCGTGCGGGGCGACGGTACGCGCAGGATAGGGCATGATCGGCGCATTCATCGCGGTATAGGTGTCGTGGCGGGCGGTCTGGATTGCCGCGTCGATCGCGGGAAGTCCACCTTCGGCGGCAGCCGGGCCGATATCGAGCAGCCCGACCACGCCCACCTCGAACGCGTTCAGCGCCCGCGGCGCCACGATCGTTCCGTCCGCGTCAATGGTCTGCTGCGCCGCGACACTCACGGGTCCGGTGATCGAAGCCGCAGCGATGCCGAGCGCCGTCACCGGATCACTAACCTGCGAAGCGGCCGCGAATACACCCGGCGCCTGCCCGATCGCGGTCCCGGCCGTGGTGGCGGTCTGAACGGCGAGCGGGCAGATGATCGAACAGTAGGTGACCTGGTTTTGCAGGAACCGGGTGATCAGGCCACCGGGTGGAACCGCCTCGGAGATCGCTCCACGATCACGCAGCGCGGTCGGCGATGCCTGGAGTCCGCTACCCGGGGCAGCCGAGGCCGTGGCAGGCAGGGCACCGACAGCGAGCCCGGTGGCTGCGACGCCGACAAATAGCAGACGGGACGGTATCCGCATGGTGATCCTCGAATCGTCGGTTATTGACACCACTACGGTGTACGGACGTTCCGGGTTCAGTTCGTAAAAGTAGCCGAGCACCGGCTGCCGAGCCGATTGGCCCGGGGCGGCTACCGTTGTCCCATGCCAACTACCTTGCCCGAGAAGGCCGCCGCGGCGATCAATGGCGGATTGCTTGCCCACCTGGTCACCATCAATGAGGATGGGTCGCCGTATGTGCGGTGTGTGTGGACGCATGCCGAGGCCGATGCGCTGAGCATCGGCTCGATGAGCTTGGACAAGCGGTATGTGCGGAATCTGCAACGGGATTCGCGGGTGTCTATTTCCTATCAGTCGGGTGTGATCGATGCCCACGGGCTGGCCGAATACCTTGTCGCCGAAGGGCATGCGGAAGTGGTCGAGGGAGGGGATGGGCGTGCCCTGCTGAATCGGCTGGGGAAGGCGTATATCGGTCCCGACGCGGATTTCCTCGCCGATCCGGCGGTGGGACCGGGGCACCTGATCCGGGTGCGACTGACCAAGGTCACCGGGGTCGGAGCCTGGCTGAACTGAGATCGCCGCCGAAATATTCGGCGGCGATCAAAAGCCCTCAGCCGTGCAGGAATTCGTAGGTGCAGAACACCAGGCCGTCGCCGATCTTCCGGGTGTCGGCCAGACGCAGCGGTGTGGTGTCGCCAATCTCGTCGAAGAGGCGCTGGCCGGTTCCCAGGACGACCGGGAAGACGGTCAGGCGCAGTTCGTCGGCCAGGTGTTCTGCCAGTAGTGTGCGCACGAGCTGATAGCTGCCGTAGACCAGGACGTCTCCGTCCACCCGCCGCCTGAGCTCCGAAATCTCCTTTGCCGCATCACCGTTGAGGACGGTGGTGTTGTTCCACTCCGGGTTTACGAGGGTCGAGGACACCGCGTACTTCGGGAGTCCGTTCATTGTGTCCGCCCACTCGGGGCTCACCCGGACGTCCGCGCCGTGCATCCGGGTCGCGAACCATTCGTAGCTGCGCCTGCCCAGCAGCAGCGCCTCGGCGCGCAGTACTTCCCCGGTCTCATTGGCGGTCCACGCTTGCAGGTCCTCGGCCGCGACGAATCGGTGGAACCAGCCGCCCGGCCCGAACCCTTCCTGGCCGTCCGGGTCCTGGACCACGCCGTCGAGGGTGGCATTCGCGCTGATGACGATCTTTCCCATTTCCGTACTCCTTTGAAATGCTGTCGGCTGTCACCGGTTCTGACGCCGACGCATCGGAAAAGGGGGCGCGGGGCCGACCGCCCCGTTCTCGCCTCGGCCGACGTCCATACCGCATGGAGCCGTACACAGGGAATGAGGCGGGAGTGCCGAGAACAGATCTGATATCGAGGGCGCGGGACGGCGACGGTGAGGCATTCCGCGCGCTGACCGAGCCGCACCGTCGCGAACTACAGGTGCACTGCTATCGGATGCTCGGATCATTCCAGGACGCCGAGGACGCGCTCCAGGACACCATGCTCGCCGCATGGCGCGGCCTCGAACGATTCGACGGGCGCGCGTCGCTGCGCACCTGGCTCTACCGCATCGCCACCAACCGCTGCCTGGACGCGCTGCGCTCGGCTCGCCGCCGTCCGGCGAAGCAGTGGGACATCCCGGGAATCGAACCGCCCGAACCCACCGGACTCGGCGAAATCCATTGGCTGGAGCCATATCCCGATGCCCTGCTGGACGGCGCGGTGAGCGTGCCGCTCGGACCCGAGGCGCGGTACGAGCAGACCGAGTCGATCTCCCTGGCCTTCGTGACCGCGTTGCAGATCCTGCCGCCGCGCCAGCTGGCGGTCCTGATCCTGCGCGATGTGCTCGGATTCCGTGCGAGTGAAGTAGCCGAAATGCTGGACACCACAGTCGAATCGGTGAAGAGCGCCCTCAAACGCGCACGTGCGGGCATGCGGGACACCATCGTCCCGGGGCGACCGCCCGCTGAGGACGCGATCGTGGCGAAGTTCGTCAGCGCCTACGAATCCGCCGATATCGACGCCGTGGTCGCCCTACTGACCGACGACGTCTTCATATCGATGCCCCCGCTACCGCTGGAGTACCAGGGCCGAGACAGCGCGGCGCGTTTCCTGGCGTTCCTGTTCGGCCCGGCGAAGAGATTCGACCTACTGCCCACGCGAGCCAACGGTCAGCGGGCATTCGGGATCTACCGGCACACACCCGACGGCATCCACGCCGCCGGACTGCTCGTAATAGCCGTCGCCGACAACGGAATTCGAGCCATGACCGCATTCGAGAACTCCGTCTTCGCCAATTTCGGCCTGCCGCAATCCCTCCCGGGCGCCCAACCGCCCGGTTTCCGTCGTTAGTCCGCGCTTGGGATCTGATTGGTCGCGCCGCCCACCATCGGTGCCATGACAAAGAAATTCCTCGCCACCGCCGTCCTCGCCGCCGCGTCCGCCGCCACCATCCTGGGTAGCGGCACCGCCGGCGCCGACGACGTGCGTCAGATCTATTTCGCCTACGGCACCGATAACGGTTATGTCAGTGGCCGTCTCACCGGTTTCAGCCACGACAGCTACCGGGTCGACGCCCGCGGCGGTCAGGTCATGATCGTCGACGCGAACCCCAACTGGTCCGATGTCGTCGTCACCGTCACCGGCCCGACCGGCACCCTGTCCTACCAGAACCAGTGGACCCGAGTTGTCCTGCCCGTCAACGGTTCCTACCAGCTCACCGTGACGTCCCCGCACCACAACACCATCGACTACGGTATGAGCGTCAAGATCGACTGAATCCGTTCTTCAGCCTTCGCGGGCTGCGATCGCGGCTTGGATTCGCCGCAGTGTGCGCAGCCCCTTCTTCGCGGCGACGTTCACCATGCCGTCGAATACGGTCGAGCCCCGGTCATTCGCCATCAGCCGTTCCAGCGTCGGCACGGCACGGTCGTCGCCCGTCGAACCGAGCGCGACGGCCGCCCAGTAGCGCTGGTTCGGATCGGTGCTCTCGGCCGCTTCGCACAGTCGCGGGATGACGTCCGGGGCGAACGTGGACAGCGCGCTCGCGATATATCCGATGCGGTAGTACCGGCGATTCTCGAACTCATCCCAGAGCGCGGCGAGGGCCTGCTCGCCGCCGATCATGCCGAGCGATTCCGCGGCCCGTTCGCGCATTCCCGCGATCTGATCCCGCAGTACGGGCGTGAGCGCCGGGACCACCGACTCGTCCCCGAGGACCCCCAGCGCGATCACCGCCTGCTCCCGCGCTATCTCCTGCGGATGGTCCAGCAGTGCGATCAATCCGGGAACCGCATCGTGGAACCCGAGCGCCGCACACCCCATCGCCGCCCACGCCTGGCAGTTGTACCGTGTGTCGCCGAGCGCGGCGAGCAGCGGTTCGCGCAAGGTCTCGTCCCCGAAGACCTCCGCCCGATTCAAGGCCAGGCTGTACAGCGTGCGATGGGAGCCCGAATAATCGCGCACGAGCGCCCGCAGCGTCTCCCGAGCCGATGTGTCACCCTCAGCGGCCCGATCGAGCAGAGCTCGTAGGTTGTCCTTGCGGGTCTCTAGATCACCGTCTTTGAGGCGGCGCGTATCTGCTGGGTTCACTGCCCAACGGTACCCGCCGGCGAACTGCGGGCTGATCGGCGGGCAGCGGTTTTGCTGATTGCAGAAATAGTGAATTGCATACCTTGCGGAATTCTTCAGCAATCAACTGTGATTCGTCCGCGCCGCAGGTAGCGTCTCGGCACGCCAAGGCTTTTGGCGATGCGGGAAAGGAATGATCATGGCCAATATGGACATTGCGCTCAAAGACATGATGATGCTGGACGGCGCGCTCGGTGCCGCCGTCGTCGACTATGGCAGCGGTATGGCGCTCGGCACCCTCGGCGGTTCGAAGAATTTGGACCTGGAAGTCGCCGCGGCGGGCAATACCGAACTGGTGCGTGCGAAGCTTCGCACGATTGATCAACTCGGGCTGAATGAAGAGATCGAAGACGTCCTCATCACGCTCGGCAGCCAGTACCATCTCATCCGGCCGACGCGTGGTCGCAGGGCCGGCGGTCTGTTTCTCTATGTCGCCCTCGACCGCCAGCGCGGCAACCTGGCATTGGCCAGGCATCGGCTGAAGGACATCGAGGAAGAGCTCGAAATCTGATTCACCTGGCGGAAAGGGTGGCCACGTAATGCCATCGATGCAGCGGCCGCTCTATCAAATGAAGGCTGAGTTCTTCAAAACACTGGGCCATCCCGTGCGCATTCGCGTTCTCGAATTGCTCAGTGTGCGTGCGCACGCGGTCTCGGAGCTGCTGGAGGAGATCGACGTGGAAGCGGCGAATCTCTCCCAGCAGCTGTCGATTCTGCGGCGCGCCGGTTTGGTGCGGGCTTGCCGGACCGGGCTCTCGGTTACCTACGAGCTCACCTCGCCCAAGGTGGCGGAGCTACTCGCGGTGGCGCGCGCGATCCTCACCGGTGTGGTCGCCGATCAGGTCGAAGCGCTGGGATAGCGCACGACCACACTGGTGCCCGGTCATCAGCCCTCGGCCGCGACGGCGGACCGCACCGGCGGCAGACCGAGGTTGTCGCGCAATGTGTTTCCGGTGTACTCCGTGCGCAGCACGCCGCGGTCCTGTAGCAGCGGCACCACCCGATCGACGAATTCGTCCAGCCCCGACGGCACCAGATGCGAGCCGAGAATGAACCCGTCCGAGCCGTCATTGCTCACGAAATCATCGATCTGCTGCGCCACCTGCGCCGGGGTGCCGACCAGCGGACCGCGTTCGAACTGATCGATGACGGCCTCGCGCAGCGTCAGCTTCTTCGCCTCGGCGACATCGCGCAGCCGCTGTGCGGTCGCGAAGCGATCCTGGTGTACGAACGCGCGGCCCTGAATGATCGGCGGCGCATCGGGATCCGGATCGATGGCGGGCACCGGACCCTCCGGATCGTAGGCGGACAGATCGCGATTCCAGATCTGCTCCAGCAGGATCAGCGCGGTTTGCCCGGTGACCTGCTCATTGCGAATCGCGTGATACTTCTCGATCGCCTCGGCCTCGGTGTCGCCGAGCACGAAGCTCGCCGACGGCAGGATCTTGATGTCGTCGGCCGAGCGCCCGGCTGCCACCGCGCGCGCCTTGATATCGCGATAGAACTCGGCCGCCTCCGGCAGCTTGCCGTAGGGGGAGAAGATGGCGTCGGCGTTCGCGGCGGCGAAGGCCCGCCCCTGCGGTGAGACACCGGCCTGCAGGATCACCGGCCGTCCCTGCGGGCTGCGCGGGACGTCGAAACGTCCGGCGATATCGAATTGTCCGCTGTGGAAGGCGAATTCACCGGCCTCGGCGCGGGCCAGGAATCGGCCGGATTCCCTATCCGCCGCCAGATCGTCCTCGCGCCACGAATCCCACAGCGCGCGAACGGCATTGAGCGTCTCCTCGGCGCGAGCGTACCGATCGGCGGGCGCGAGATAGCCGCCGCGCCGGAAGTTCTGCCCGGTGAACTCGTCGAAGGAGGTGACGACGTTCCACGCCGCGCGACCACCGGACAGATGATCCAGGCTCGCGAATTGCCTTGCCAATTCATAAGGTTCGTTGAACGTGGTGTTGATGGTGCCCGCCAGCCCCAGATGCTCGGTGACCGCGGCGAGCGAGGCCAGCACGGTGAGGGTGTCCGGGCGGCCGATAATGTCCTGATCGAAGATCTGCCCCGCGCGCTCGCGCAGGATGAGTCCCTCGGCCAGGAAGAAGAAGTCGAATTTGCCGCGTTCGGCGGTGCGCGCGGTGTGCTCGAAGCTGTCGAAGTCGATCTGGCTGCCCGCCTCGGGATGCCACCACGCGGTGCTGTGGTTCACGCCGCCCAGGTATGCGCCGAGGATGACCTGCTTACGGGATGTGCTCATGGATGGCCTCGCTCAGGCGTTCGCGTATCGATTGGGGACGGTGGTGGGCAGTCCGAGCAGCCCGCGCAGGGTGTTCTCGGCGTAGCCGGTGCGGAACAGGCCACGCTGTTGCAGCACGGGCACGAGTACATCGGCGACGGTGGTGAGATCGTCGACGGCGACACCGGGCCGCAGGCGCACACCGTCGACCCCGGCGTCCTGCCAGGCGGCGAGCAGATCCGCCAGATCCTCGGCGCTTCCAGCGAAAACGGCTGCATCGGAAACGAATTCGCGCCCGACGAGCTCGTTGAGACGGGCCAGCCGCTCCGCCCCGGTGCCGTCGCCGTTATCGAGGAACACGACCAGATCGGCATACACCCGCAGCGGTTCGCCATCGCGCCCGACCCGCTCGGCGGCCTCGGCGACCTGGCGCACGATCGGTGCGGGACCGTCCTCGCGCGTCGGGGTGACGAACACCAGATCCGCACCGCGAGCGGCGAATTCGTAGATGAGCGGCGCGTGCGCCAGTGCCGTCACCACGGGCTGTCCCTGTGGCGGGCGCGGGGTGATGGACGGGCCCCGCACGCTGAAGTACTTCCCCTGGAAATCGACGTAATGCAATTTGTCGCGATCGATGAAACGCCGGGTGGCGATATCGCGAATCTCGGCATCGTCCTCCCAGCTGTCCCACAGTCGGCGCACCACCTCGACCGCATCGGTCGCCTCGTCGAACAGTTCGTGCACCGCCTGCGGGAATCGGCCGGTGGCCACGGCCTCGGCCAACTCGGCGGTGCTGAGGTCGGTCACCGTGCGCCTGCCGAAAAGCGCTGCCTCCGAGGCAGTTCCGGATACCCGTACCTGCCATCCGGCCCGCCCGTGCGAGGTGTAGTCCAGGGTGGCGAGCGCCTTGGATACGTGGAACGGTTCGGTATGCGTGGTCGTCACCACCGGGATCAGCCCCAGGCGGCTGGTCACCGGTGCGAGCCGCGCGGCAATCAATTCGGCGTCCAGCCGGGCGTGCACGGCGGCGTCTCCGGATGCGGGCCGCGCTCCCAGACCGTCCTCGATGGTCACGAAATCCAGCAGCCCGCGTTCGGCGATGGCGGCGAGATCCGCCCAGTAGCGGGCATCGAACAGTTCGGCGGGACGCGAGTTCGGTTCCCGCCAGGCCGTCGGATGCCAGCCCGCGCCGTCCAGGGCCACGCCCAGGTGCATTGGTGTCGATGCCATAGGTTCCCGTCCTCGCTCGCAGCCCGCCGATCGGCGTATGTACTTCTCAACCTTGTCGATGACCCGCATCCGGCCAACAGTTGCGATCAGGTTGATCCTGCGGAAATACCTGCGAGGTGTGCTGGAAGGCATCGTGTGTGAGCGTGATTTCCACTGCGCGAAGGCCATTTCCGAGCAAGGAACAGCCCGGCCTGACGAGCGATTCGCGCGAACGCCCGGTTACCGCTAGGGTCGGCGATGACAGCGTATAGGGTTCCGCGCGCACACCGCCTGAACGACAACACAATCAGGTGTGGGTGGACTGGACCGAGCTACGCCTCGGTGGACGGCAACCTGCCGGCCGCCGACATCTGAAGGGATAAAAGCCTGGAGGACTCCTATTGTGCTACCCGAAAACTCAGGTGGTACCGAGTAGAGAGTCCCGCCAATGGTTTTCGCCTCGTCCGTTCCCGCCACGGCCGGTGTTCCGGTCACCGTTCTCATCGCGGTGCTGGTGGCCGCGGTCCTGCACGCGGCCTGGAATGCCATCGCGCACTGGATTCCCGATAAGGCCGCCGCGCTGACGCTGGTGCCACTGGGTTGTGTGCTGTGCTCGATTCCCATGATTCTCGTTGCGGCAGCACCTGATTCGCGCAGCTGGCCATATCTTGCGGCATCATCTGTGCTGCACATCCTCTACAACGGACTGCTCATGCTGTCCTATCGTTTCGGCGATCTCAGCCAGACCTATCCCTTGGCGCGCGGTACCGCGCCCCTGGTGGTGGCGCTGGTCGCGGCCATCGCGCTGGGCGAGACGCCCGGCCCCGGACAGCTCGCCGGTGTGCTGCTGATCTCGATGGGCCTCGGGTTCCTGGTCTTCTGGGGCCGCCGCGATAATCCGAGCCGCCCGGCCGCGATCGGCGCGGCCGTCACCACCGGTCTGGTGATCGCCGCGTACACGGTCGTGGATGGCACCGGAATCCGCTTGTCGCACAGCACACTCGGCTATATCGCCTGGCTCATGCTGCTCGGCGAGGTCGCGATGCCGGTGCTGGTCTTCGCCTGGATCGGACCGAAGCTGTGGCCGCGCGTGCGGCCGGTATGGCATATCGGCCTGCTCGGCGGTGTGCTCAGCGTCGCGGCCTACGGGCTGGTGCTGTGGGCGCAAACCCGCGGTGCGCTGGCCTCGATCGCGGCGATGCGGGAATCGAGCATCATCATCGCGGCGGTGATCGGCGCGGTCTGGTTCAAGGAGGGCTTCGGCAAGCCTCGAATCCTGGCCACCTGCGTCGTCGCCGCGGGTATCGCGGTCATGGTCCTGACCTGAGACGGCCGGTCCATCGGGAGGAGGATGGACCGGCCGTTCGGACTGCGCACGGCTAGTGGTGCTGCAGCCTCTCCTTCATCTCCTCGTTCATATCCTTGATCCCCGAGCGCGCCTGCTGGGCTTCGCGCTTCATGCCGTCGCCCAGCCGGTCCATATCGCGCTTGGCATCATCGGCCATGCGGTCCATGCCGTCGGCCATGCGCTGGCCCTGGTCCTTCATGTCCTGCTTGACCTTGTTCGCCATCTGGCCGGGTTTTCGGCCTTTGCGGTCAGACATTCCAACCTCCGCGTCGGTAGGTTTCAGGTCCGAACTACGAGATGGGAGTGCGGGTGAGAACCCGCATCCGTCGAGTCTCCGAGCGCTGCCGAGCGTCCTTCGAAGTCTGCGAGGGTCGCCGACAACCGGATCCAGCCTGCTGCCGATGGGTCCGCGGTGTCAACCTTTCGGGCGAAAACAGGTCGCTCACCTCGGGGACTTGAACGGACGTCCGGTTTTATTTGCTCCCGTATTGCCCGAGCTTCGCAAATTCGCGAGTGATCGGGGTAACGGACAGACCGAAAGGTCCGAAGGAAGGGCATCGGGATACAACGTCTGGAAGTGAATTCATAATGTCGGCAAGGACATTCACGGTGGTGGCGGCCGCCGTAGCAGCAGTCGCGCTTTGCGCACCGTCGGTCGGCGCGGAACCTCCCACGACGACTCCACCCGCCCCGGGCCTCGGGCTGGGTGTCGATCTCAATGGCGGTGGCAACGTTGGGGCGAACCCCGGCGGGAACGGTCCGGGGGCGAATGCGGGCCTCGGCCTCGGGGTCGACGTACAGGCCGGTGGCGGCGGTGTCGGCGTCACCATTGCGCCGAGCGTCGGTGCGAACGCCGGGGGAGGGGTGCAGGCCGGTGGCGGTGCCCAGGCGGGCGGCGGTGCCCAAGCCGGTGGAAATGCCGGTGGTGGCGTGCAGAGCGGCGGCGGTGTGCAGGTCGGCGGCGATGCCAATGGCGGCGTCCAAGGCGGCGGTGACGCCAATGGCGGCGTCCAGACCGGCGGTGGCGTTCAGGTCGGTGGTGACGCCAACGGCGGTGTGCAGACCGGTGGCGGTGTGCAGGTCGGCGGTGACGCCAACGGCGGTGTGCAGACCGGCGGTGGCGTTCAGGTCGGCGGCACCGGCAACGGTGGCGTGCAGACTGGAGGCGGTGTGCAGATCGGTGGCACCGCGGGCGGCGGCGTCCAAACCGGTGGTGGCGTTCAGGTCGGTGGCACTGCCGGTGGTGGTGTGCAGACCGGTGGGGGTGTGCAGGTCGGCGGGAACGCGGGCGGCGGTGTGCAGACCGGCGGACTCGGCGGCATCGATCTGATCGCCGTCGGCGCGGCGGCCGCGGGACCGGACACGGTGTACGGCATGGCGATTCCGGTCGGCGCGACCACCGGTATCCCCGGCGGCACGGCCGTCACCGATAAGACTCCGGCGGGCGGATATGTCATACCCAAGGGCGCACCGGAGACCGGAGCGGGCGGTATGGCGTGCGTCGTGAGCGCGCGATGAGTCGAAACATCAAGGGCGCGGCGAGGATTCGGCGGACTCCACTCGCCGCCCTTGTCGCCGCGCTGGCGGTCATCACCGCCCTGGTCACCGGGTGCGGATCCACCGAGACCACCGCGGCCTCGACCACGACCGCGGCGACCCCCGCCAAAGTGCAGACGGCGGCATCGGTCACCCGATCCACGCCGGTCTCGTTCGATATCCCCTCGATCAAGGCATCGGGTTCGCTGATCTCGTTGGGGCTCAACGTCGATGGAACGGTTCAGGTCCCGGCGGACTATCAGCAGGCGGGCTGGTATCAGCAGGGTCCCGCGCCCGGTGAGCAGGGTTCGGCGGTGATCCTCGGTCACGTCGACTCCTATAAGGGCGAAGGCGTCTTCTTCTCTCTCAAGAAGGTCAAAGCGGGCGACATGATCGATGTGAAGCGCGCGGACGGTAAGACCGCGCATTTCAAGGTCACCGATGTGCGCATGTATCTCAAATCCGAGTTTCCGGACCAGCTGGTTTACGGTCCGCGCGGCGGGGCTACCCTCCAAGTGGTCACCTGCGGAGGCGATTTCGATCAATCCGCCAAGAATTACCAGTCCAACGTGGTGGTGTTCTCCTCGCTCGATTCGGTCACCTAGCGATCGTTTCCGGCTGCAAACGACAAATGTGCTTTCATTTGTCGTTTGCAGGTGTCGTTGTCGAGGACCTCTGGTGCCGACTAGCTGACGGGTTGTGCCACAAAGGGATTCGAGGGAGCAAAGTGCTCGCTTCTCATGACAGTTTTGTGGGTGCGGCCCCGCGAGGCCGTTGTCCAGTCCGCCGCGCAACCTGATGAGGAAGTTGGCTGCCGGCGTACCCCGTTTGCGTATGGAGGCGAAACCAGAGCATGACGGCATCCGAAGAGGAGCGGCAGATCAGCGAGCTCGTCGCCCGGCTGGCCGCTAAATTCCCGCATTTGACGGCGCGGGTTGTCGGTGAGGAAGTGCGCGGAATACACCGCGATTTCGAAGGGCATCGGGTTCGGGAATTCATTCCGCTGTTGGTGGAGCGAATCGCCGAACGGCAGTTGAGCAAGCGAGTGTCGTACCGTTCGTCCGCGAATATCGGGGACCCGCTATGGAATCGGGCGCAACCCTTATGCCCGGTCTTCCGGTGGTGAATTCGCTCAGCGCGCAGCCGAGTTCGACACGCCGAAGCCGCAGGTCGGGAAACCTGCGGCTTTTTCTATCGGCGACTACTGGAGTCGCTTGGGTTCGATAGCCGCGGGGAGTCCGCGCAGCTGCGCGAAATCTGGACTCTCCTCCCAGCAATCCATGAGCAGCCGCGGCGTGGTGTGGTGTTTGACGTGGTCGCTGTGCACTGTCGACCCGAAGATGGTCAGGCTCGTGATGGCGGTGGCGGCGCATATACCGCCCGCGATCAACGCCCAACCGGCGTATCCACTTGCGGCAGCGGCCAAAGCCATTGCGCAGGTGCCGAATGAGACGAGTATCGAGGTGTAACCGAACCAGGCGGCGAAACTGTTCCGTCTGACCCAGCCTGGGTTATGGGGCATCCACCCAGCATACCGACATATGTGATCTACAGCACCCCGAGTTTTCCGGGGGCGATTACGGTCCACCATCGGGGATGGGCCGACCGGGTTCGAGCTAGGAGTCGCTGCCGGACAACAGGCCCGACAGCAGCCCGCCGCCGCCGAGGGAGCTCAGTACGGCGGTGGCGGCGAGCGCGAGCCCGGTCGCCCAGAGTGACTTACGCATAAATGAGTGTCCTCAATCGTCTGAAATGAATGCGTTTCGCAGGCTATGAGCCCCCGCTTCCACTCGGGACCGGATCCAGGAACCTCACAGGAACCTGACTGGTTCCGTACTGCCCTGATCGATTTGGTATCACAGGTGGTATCATCGAATTATGGCTTGGACGATGCGTTTTCCCGCGGATGAAGAGGCTGCGCTAGAGGCGCAAGCTGAGAGCGAGGGGCGTTCGAAGCACGAGATCACCAGGGACGCGGTTCGGGAGTACCTCATGCGCCATCGTCAGTGGGATGAGCCTCTGGTCGACGATGAGGACACCTTCGACATGGGTGGGCCGATCGGCAAGGATGACATTCACGACGCGATGAATCGACCCGCGTGATTGTTGTCGCTGACACCTCAGGCTTGCTTGCGATGTTCAATCGATCCGATCCGGAACATTTCGCGGTGCGGCGTGCGGCCGATGCCGCGAGTGCGTTGGTGGTGAGCCCGCTGGCCTTGACCGAGGTTCACCACGTGGCGAGTGTTCGCGCGGGCCGAAAGGTGGCGGACGCGGTACTGAGCAGACTGGCTGACCGCATCGCTGAAACGCGTATCGTCGTTGGGGAAATCGGTGCCCCACAATTGCGTTCGGCACTCGAGATCCGCTCTGCGTACTACGATCTCAACCTCGATATCGTCGACGCGACATGTGTCGTGCTGGCGGATCATTTCGATACCGATCGGATTCTGACGCTGGACCGCAGGGACTTTCGTGTGCTCCGGCCGTTGAGTCGGTACACGGCCTTTCAAGTCTTGCCGGACGATCTCGCCACGTGAGGGTGGCATACGAACCCTGATCTGGGTCTCGCTCCACTGTGATTCATCCCGTATATCTGGTTCTGCTCCCCGAACGGTCTTGGTACCGCTTAACGTCGCGGGGGCAGAACTGAGTTGGGAAGGTGGCAGTAGGCGTGATCGGTACGCAGGCGAAGCTCGATGAACTGGCCAAGATTTTGGAGATCGCCGCGGAACCCGCGGGCGAGGCCGGGGTCGCCAAGCGGGAGAAGAAGGGCATTCCGAGTGTGCGGCAGCGGGTGGACATGCTGCTCGATCGCGGGACGTTCATCGAGACCGGTGCGCTGGCTCGACAGCCGGGACAGGCGGACGCGCTCTACGGCGATGGACTGGTCACCGGTCGCGGGTTGATCGGGGGACGCCCGGTGGTGGTGATTTCTCATGATCAGACCGTGTACGGCGGATCCGTGGGCGTCACCTCGGCGCAGAAGTTCATGCGGGCGTTGCAATTCGCGTTCGACAACGCGTGCCCGGTGGTGACGATCAATGATTCCGGTGGTGCGCGCATTCAGGACGCGGTGGGTTCCATCGCCTCGTTCGGTGATATCTCCCGGGTGCTGGAGAAGCTGTCCGGATATGTGCCGCAGGTGTCGATCATTCTCGGCAAGTGCGCGGCCGGATCGGTGTACGGGCCGATCAATACCGATGTGCTTATCGGGACCAAGGATTCGTACATGTTCGTCACCGGGCCGGATGTGATCAAGGCCGTCAACGGTGAGGATGTCACTGCCGAGGAGCTCGGTGGCGCGGAGGTGCAGGCCAAGCGCGGCACGCTGCATCACGTGGCCGAGACCGAGCAGGAGGCGTACGACTGGGCGCGCAACTACCTGAGCTACTTCCCGACCAGCTGCGTCGAAACGCCGCCGATCGTGAATCCCGGTCTGGAGCCGGAGATTACGGCCTCGGATCTGGAACTCGACCGGATCATCCCGGATTCCGATCGCTCCGGCTACGACATGCACGAGATCCTGCTGCGCCTGTTCGACGACGGTGAATTCCACGAGGTCCGCGCCGCGTTCGCGCCCAACCTGATTACCGGATTCGCCCGCGTGGACGGCTATCCCGTCGGCGTGATCGCCAATCAGCCTCTGGTGCTGGGTGGTTCGATCGACGCCGCCTGCTCGGACAAGTCGACCTATTTCATCCGCCTCTGTGACGCCTTCAATATCCCGCTCATCTTCGTCGCCGACACCCCCGGCGTCCTCCCCGGCCTGTCCGAGGAAGCCGCGGGCGTGATCATCCGCGGCGGTCGCGTCCCCCGCGCCATCATCGAAGCGACCGTCCCCATCATCAACCTGGTGGTCCGCAAGTCCTACGGCGGCGCCTACGGCATGATGGCCGCCCGCCAGGTCGGCGCCGACTTCAGCTTCGCCTGGCCCACCGCCCGAATCGCGGTCATCGGCGCCGAAAGCGCGGTCGACCTCCTCGGCAAACGCCAACTAGCCGCCATCCCCGAGGAACACCGAGCCGCCGCCCGCGACTTCATGGTCAACCAATACAACGAAACCGTCGCCACCCCTTGGATCGCCGCCGAACGCGGCTACATCGACGCCGTAATCGAACCCTCCCGCACCCGCCTCGAAATCCGCCACGCCCTCCGCCTCCTCCGCGACAAACAACCCCTCAAGCCCGAATTCAACCCCCGCAAACACGCCATCTACCCCATGTGACCCAGAGATCGCCGCGATAAGAACTCGGCCTCACCCCGGCGATGCGGCGTGGCGATTCTGGGGCGACCGGAGTCGGTTAGAAGTAGACGCCGGGGACGCAGTAGCCGGTGACGTATTGGCGGTCGCCGTAGCGTACGGTGGATGGATTCCATTGTGCGCCAAGGGATTCTACGAAGGAGTGGACTGCTTCGAGGTCGGTGCGGTCGGCGATCAGGATGAGGGTGTCGTCTTCGGTGACGGAGCCGCCGCCGAGGGTGTCGCGGGCCGCTGGGTCGGCGAGGAGGGCGTCGTGCAGTCGGGTTCGGTCGATGCCGGGGATTTGGGCGATGAATCCGTCTGCGCGGGGGTCGTCGGCGGGCAGGAATTCTATGCCGAGGACGGCTTCCTGGTGGTAGCGCACTCGCAGGTCGTCGGCGATCCAGCACAGGTTGTCGCGGCCGGTGCAGGCCAGTTCGAAGCGGCGGGCTGGTTCGTAGGTGATCTGCTGGGATTGCTCGGACCAGAACACGCCGTCGATGGGCTCGGAGTGCACGGTGAGCCCTAGTTCGATGGCGGCGGTGAGGTTCGTTTCCAGTTCGAATTGGGTGAGTGGATCGTTCAGGCGTGGATCGGCCGGATCGGTGATGGTGGCGGTATTCCAGGTGCCGAATAGTTCCGCGGTCGGCTGCAAGGGGTTCCCGGCCGCGCACGAGGCCGGGCCGTAGGCGTCGGCCGCGCCCGCGCCGACCGAGATCAGGGTGGCGCCGAAGGTGACGGCGGCAGCCAGGGCGGCGGCGACTCGACTGGCGATCATGAGGCCGCTCCTCCTCTCCAGCGGGTCGAGATTCGACGGATCCGGGACGAGATGAGATCAATCGAAGTCTATTGCGTCGGATCCGGCGGTATTCGGAAACGCACAAGTCCGGCACCGCGCCCTACCTGGACCGTTGACCAGTGAGAGCAAGCACACACATTGCCTGCCGTTTGCCCACTTAGACTGGCTGCGAGTTCCGATCGATGATGATCGCCTGTGGCACCGCGCTTTTCGCGCGTGAATCGTTTGAGGAGTGGATCCAGTTGAGCAGCGCCTTCCGACGCCGCATCTCGCCCACCGAACGGATGTATCTATCCGCCAGGGAGGTCCACCCACACTTTCTGATCCAGGTGATCGTCGAGGGCACGGGAGCGCTGGACCCGGACAAGCTGCGGGACGCGGTTGAGGTCGCATCGCTGGCGCATCCCGGCTCACGACTGGAGCGCTCGGGCCGCGATTGGGTCGCCCGGGCCGATACGCCCCGGGTCAGGGTGATCGCGAACACCACCGTCGACTACGACCGGCTCACCGAGGACGACATCCTCAACGGCCCGATCTCGCGCCCCGATTACGTATCCGAAGCGCCGAACTGTGAAGTCGTGCTGCTCACCGCAGACCCGGTCACGGTGATCTTCCGCGGTTTCCACGGCGTCATGGATGCCAAGGGCCTGCAGATGTGGGCCGCCGATGTCTTCCGGGTACTGCGCGGTGAGACACCCGAGGGCGCGGACGATCCCACGACCGATCTGGAATTCGCACTGCGCCTGGGTATTCCGGGGTCACCCGCGCCGATGCGAGTGCGCTTCCGCTCGCCGATCGGGCACGGTGCCGCGGTGGCGGGCCGCCCATTCCTGCTGCGGCATCGGAGTGTGCCCGGCACCACCACCGCGATAGCGGCCCGGGTCGGCGAAATCGTCGCCCGGGCAACGGGTTCCACCGCCCGCCTGATGATCCCGGTCGACCTGCGCAGACATGACGCCGAACTGCGCTCGACCGCGAACCTCACCCTGCCGCTGTTCCTGGACACCGAGCCGGGGGAGAGCTGGCGGGAGATCAACGGCCGCATGCTGGCCGGACTGATGCGCCGCGATGAACTCAATCAAATGAAAAACCCGGGCCTGGAACAGATCCCGGTGCCGGTGGCCAAGGCCGCCGTGCGCACCATCGACGCGATCGGCAGGCGCACGGGCCGAAACCTGTGCTCGGCCATCGTCTCGCACGCGGGCAAGGTCACGCTGGCCGACTTCGCCGGACCGGATTTCACCTCCACCGGCGTGGTGGCGATTCCCGCGCACACCGGCCTGGCCCCGATCAGCTTCGCGATCGTGGAATCCGAGCATTCCACCGGCATCACGGTCTCCTGCCGCAACGGACACGGCGTCGCCGAACGCCTGGAGTCCCTGCTGGACACCATCGCGGCTGCCCTCACCGAACCCGATCAGCCGGTCCAGCAGGCAGACGCGGCCCTTCAGACCGATGTGGACCGGCCCGAATCGGAATCCGTCGAGCAGGCGACCACGCTGGTGCAATTGCTTCGCGCGCAGATCGCGGCGCGGCCCGGGGCGCTCGCGGTGACCGGGCCGGACGGTTCGCTCACATACGCCCAGTTGGGCGCGCGCTCGGCCGATATCGCGGATGTGCTTCGTGAGCGCGGGGTCGGGCGGGGCGATATCGTCGCCATTCTCGCCGGGCGGACGCTGGAGGGCATGGCCGGGCAGTGGGGCATTCTGGAGGCCGGCGCGGCCTTCCTGCCGCTGGATCCCAAGCATCCGCGCGAGCGCATCATCCAGACCCTGCGTGATTCCGGTGCGAGCGTATGCCTGGTCGAACGCCGGTACGCCGATATCGTCGGTGACGCCGTTCCGGCCCTGGTGCTCGAGAACCTGCCCGAAAGTGGTTCCGAGCCACTCGATATCGGCGTCGAACCCGGCGACGTCGCCTACGTGACCTACACCTCCGGCTCGACCGGCCGCCCCAAGGGCGTGCGCGTCACCCACGACGGTGTCATGCACTATCTGCGCGCGGCGCTGGACTGGTATCGGCTCACGCCCGAGACCCGGTACGCGCACTATCACACCCCCGCGGCCGATATGGCGGCCATGGCGATGGTGTCCCCGGTCATCGCGGGCGGCACGGTCCTGCTGGTACCGGGCGATATCAACCACCTCACCCTGTCGGACATGCTCGGCGAAAACGGCGCGAACACACTGTTCTTCACCCCCAGCCTCGCCGAAGTCGCACTGCGCCAAGATATTCGGCCCGCCGCATTCGATACAGTCGTCCTCGGCGGCGAACAGCTGAGCCATGACCTGGCCCGCCGGGTGCGCGAATTCTTCGGCCCCGAGGTGAGACTGGTCAACAGTTACGGCCCGACCGAGGTCAGCCTCGTCTGCGTCTCGCACCTCCTCACCGATACGAGGTCGCCCGGAGCGACTTCCGCCCCGATCGGCTTCCCGGCTCCCGGCACCACCGTGCACCTGCTCGATCCCGAGGGCGAGCCGGTGCCGGACGGTACGGCGGGCGAATTGTATTTGGGCGGACCGCAAGTCGCCGCCGGATACCTGGACCGCCCCGAGCTGACCGCCGAACGCTTCGTCACCGTGCACGGCGAACGCACCTACCGCACCGGCGATCTGGTGCGCCGCCTGGCGGACGGCGCGCTCGAATTCGTCGGCCGCGTCGACCACCAGGTCAAGATTCGCGGCAACCGCGTGGAACCGGATGAGATCCGCTGCGTGCTGGAATCGCATCCGAATATCGCCGCCGCGGCCGTAATCAGCCGCCGCCGTGAAGAACACAGCGATCACGTCCTGGAAGCCTTCGTGGTGCCGACCTCGCAAGCCCCTGCCGATCAGGCGCTGCGTGACTTCCTGGCGGATCGCCTGCCGGTGTACATGATCCCCAGCGGCTTCCACCACATCGCCGAACTCCCGCTCACCAGCAACGGTAAGACCGACCGCGCCGCGCTCGCGAACCTCCTCGCGGATGGGTCCGAGTCGAGTCGAAATACGCTGCCCGGCAACCTTTCCAACTCCGAGGGCGGTAACGGCGCGGGCGCATCCACGCCCGCTGCCGGTGACGACGTGGACGACTCCGAGAGCGATCTCCGGGAACAGATCGCCGAGATCTGGGCTCGTGTCCTGCGATGCGATTCCGCCGCCCTGGGACCCGATTCCGACTTCTTCGCATTGGGCGGCGATTCACTCGCCACCGTCGAGATGCTCGCCCAGGTCTCCAAGCGAATTGTCGGCCGGGACGCCGAACAGGCATTCGTGGCCCAGGTCGAGGGCCTCATCACCCATCTGACGCTGAACCGAGTATGCGAGGCCGTGGCCGTTGCCGCGGGTACAGGAGCATTCGAATGATCTTCATCGGCAGCGGTTCGCTACTGTGGCGAGCCGTCGATTTCGCCACCTCCGCAGGGTACTCCGTCGATCTCGTGGTGGTACCCGCCGGTCAGCAGGCGTCGGCCGGGGCCAGGCGGGTCTCGGTGCTCGCCACCGCCGATGTGAACGCCGCCGCCGATGAGCTGGCCAGCGCCTGCACGGACGGCATCGTATTCTCCGTCAATAACGCCACCATCCTGCGGGAGCCCGTGCTGGACAAGGGTTTCCGCGTCTACAACATCCACAATGGCCTGCTGCCCCGTCATCGCGGCCTGCCCGAGGCCGCCATCGCGCACGCGATCCTCAACGGCGATAACGCCTACGGCGCGACCCTGCATGAAATCGACGCCGGGGTCGACACCGGCGCGGTGCTGGATGTCGAACAGTTCCCGATCACACCGGCGGACGGCTTCCAGGACATCATGTTGCAGGGCCTGCGCGCCTGCACGGTGCTGTTCGAACGCAATCTGGAAGCCATTGTCGCGCACCGCGTCACCCCGATCCCGCAGCCGACCGAGAACAGCGGCTACTACGGCCGCAAGGCCCTCGACAGCCTCCGCGACCTGACCGATCACCCCGATTTCCCCAGGGCCACCGACCTCGGCATCTTCTCGGCGTTCTACCCGGAACTGGCCGCCGCCAGCCGCACGGCCTGACCTATATCGAAGCCTCGTGTTGCGCCTTACGCCAGCGCAGCGGTGACTGCCCGGTCCAGCGCGCGAAAGCGCGGGTGAAGCTGGCGGATTCGGAGTACCCCAGCCGATCGGCGATGGTCGAGGTCGGCAGCGTGGTGGCGGACAGCAGCTCACACGCGAGCGTGCAGCGCACCTCATCGACCAGCGACCGATACGAATGCCCCTCCGCCGCCAATTGCCGCCGCAGCGTCCGAGTCGAAATATGCAGCGCCGCCGCCACTTCGGATTCGGTGAGCAGTCCGCGCGGCGGGGTGAGCACCACCTCGCGCACCTGCCCGGCCGTGCCGATCCGGGCGCGGCGCGCGATCGCCAGTTCCCGGCACTGCTGGGTGGTGAGGTCGGCGGTATAGGGATCGGACTGCGGCAGCGGCGCGTCGACGGTCCGCACATCGAATACGGCCGCATAGTCGTCGGCACCGTATTGCGTTGTGTCGGAGATTAGTTCGGTGGTCGGGCGCGCACTCGCGAACTCCGGTTCGGAGTACGGCAGCCGGATCGCGTGCAGCCGTGCGCCCGCCGCGGTGATATCGCTGTACAGCGTGGCGATGATGCCGATATCGCGTTCGGCCACGAACCGGGCCAGCACCGGATCGGTCACCTCCGGCTCGATCACCAGGGCGAGTTCCCCGTCACTCTCGACCGCGGTGATCCGGCTGAACGAATACGACAGATCCAGGAACCGCAGCCCCACATCGATGGCATCGCGCACGGATCGGCTCGCGATGAGCGCATACCCCCAGATGCCGTGCGCGGTGGCGTGATACCGCAGTCCGGCGGCCAGGCCGAAGCCGGTGGTATCGGGTACCGCTCGCAGCACATTGGTGATGATGGCGATTTCCTGCGCCCCGGTGACGAGCGCGCCCGGGCGGCGCAGTTCGGCGGCCGCGACCTCGGTGCCGCGCAGGCATATCGCTTCCGAGACGCCGTGTTCGGCGGCCAGCCGGGTGATGAGCAGCGCGCTGGTGGGTGCCCGTAATGCGGTCAGCACGCTCATGGTCGGCTCCGCCCGGCAAGTGTCACTGGCCAAAAATATCAAAAAACCGGCCCGCGCGGACGTGGGAATCACCACCCTCGCCGCCTTACCCTCGGGCTGAGCGGACCGTGACGGCGGTCACGGGAGCGGTGAGGATACGAGGAGAATTTGAGCGAGCACACCAGCTTCGACTACGTGATCGTCGGAGCGGGCAGCGCCGGTGCGGTGGTGGCCGCGCGGCTGTCGGAGGATCCATCGATATCGGTACTGCTGCTGGAGGCGGGCGGTGCGGCCGATGCCGACGAGATCGCCATTCCCGCGGCCTTCCCACAGCTGTTCAAGACCAAATGGGATTGGAACTACGAGACCACCGAACAGAAGCATATGGCCGGACGGCGTGCGTTCTGGCCGCGCATGAAGGCGCTCGGCGGCTGCTCGTCCATGAACGCCATGATCTACATTCGCGGCAATCGCGCCGACTTCGATTCCTGGCGCGACGATTTCGGCGCCGAGGGCTGGGGTTACGACGATGTGCTGCCGTATTTCGTTCGCGCGGAGACCAATACGCGACTGCGCGACCGATTCCACGGCGCGACGGGTCCCTTGCACGTCGAGGACCGCCGCTACACCCATGAGCTGACCGACGGCTGGATCGATGCCGCCACCGGGTACGGATTGGCGCGCAATGCCGATTTCAACGGCGCGACCCAGGAGGGCGCGGGCCACTATCAGGTGACCTGTAAGAACGGCAGGCGCTGGTCGACCGCCGACGGCTATCTGACGCCCGCGCTGGAGCGGCCCAACCTGACCGTCCGCACCCACGCCTTCGTCACCAGGGTGATCCTGGACGGCACCCGCGCGATCGGCGTGGCCTATCGCCATCGTGGTCAGGAACAGACCGCGCACGCGGCCGCCGAGGTGGTGCTGTCCGGCGGCGCGATCAATTCACCGCAGCTGCTGATGCTTTCGGGCATCGGCCCGGCCGCGCATCTGCGTGAACACGGCATCGATCCGGTGGTCGATCTGCCCGGCGTCGGCGAGAACCTGCACGACCATCCGGTGACACCGCTCATCTGGCGCACCAGGGGCACCTCGGATCTCACCGACTTCTCCAACCCCGCGCGGCTGGCGCAGTGGAAGCTGGCCGGGCGCGGCCCGCTGTCCTCGAACGTCGGTGAGGGCGGGGCCTTCTTCGCCTCGCGCGACGGTCTGGCCGCACCCGATATCCAGGTCATCGTCGCGCCGACCGGCTTCTACGACAATGGATTCCGCGAACCCGCCGGCCAGATGTTCACCGCCGGGGTGACCCTGGTGAATGTCGGCAGCCGGGGCCGGGTCCGCCTGCGTTCCGCCGATCCGGCGTGGAAGCCGGAGATGGATCCCGGCTACTTCGAGGATCCGACCGATCTGGCCGCCTCGGTGGCGGGTGCGCGCCAGGTGTTCGAGATCGTGCGCGAACGCCCCCTCGCGCGCTTTCTGGGCGAGCCATTCCTGCCCGATCGCGTCGACGGACTCTCCGATGAGCTGCTGGCCGACCATATTCGCGCCTGGACGCAGACGCTGTACCACCCGGTCGCCACCTGTTCGATGGGCACCGGCGACAACGCGGTCGTGGACCCGCAATTGCGGGTGTACGGCATCGACGGGCTGCGGGTGGCCGATGCCTCGGTCATGCCGGTCGTACCACGCGGCAATACCAATGCCCCCACGGTCATGGTGGGCGAGAAGGCATCCGATCTGATTCGGGACGGTCGCACGTCATGACGCGGGCCGAAGATACGCAGGGAGCCATCGTGACGGCAACGGTCACAAAGACATTCGACTCACTGAACCCGGCGACGGGTGATCTGGTCGGCACCCATCCGGTATTCGACGCCGAGCAGGTGAACGATACGGTGGCCCGCGCCCGCGCGGCCGCCACCTGGTGGGCGGGACTGAGTTTCGCCGAACGCGCCGAGCGGCTGAAGATCTGGCGCGGCATCATCGCCCGCCGGATGGCGCAGCTCGCCGAGATCTCGCACGCCGAGACCGGTAAGCCCACCGCCGACGCCCAGCTCGAAATCGTGATGATGCTCGATCATCTGGCCTGGGCGGCGGGCAATGCCCGGAAGGTATTGGGCCGCAAGAAGGTTTCCACCGGACTCATGGCTCCGGACCTCGGCGCGTCGGTGGAGTACCTGCCGCTCGGTGTGATCGGCGTGATCGGGCCGTGGAACTTCCCGGTCTTCACCCCGATGGGTTCCATCGCCTACGCGCTCGCGGCGGGCAACGCGGTGGTGTTCAAGCCCAGTGAATTCACCCCGGGCGTCGGCGTCTGGCTGGTGGACGCGTTCGCGCAGGCGGTGCCCGAGCATCCCGTGCTCCAGGTGGTGACCGGACTCGGCGAAACCGGTGCGGCACTGTGTAACTCGGGCGTGGACAAGATCGCCTTCACCGGCTCGACCGCCACCGGCAAGAAGGTCATGCGCGCCTGCGCGGATACCCTGACCCCGGTGCTGATCGAGGCCGGTGGCAAGGATGTGCTGTTGGTCGACGCGGACGCCGATCTCGACGCGGCGGCCGAGGCGGCGGTCTGGGGCGGGCTCTCCAATGCGGGACAGGCGTGCATCGGCACCGAACGGGTCTACGTGCACGAGCGGGTGTACGACGAATTCGTCGGCAAGCTGGGCGATCTGGTGACGACCCTGCGCGCGGGCGACGACCCGGAGGCGCAGCTCGGCCCCATGACCATGCCGTCTCAGCCGAAGGTGGTGGCGGATCATATCGCCGATGCCCTGAGCAAGGGTGCGCGAGCGCTCGTCGGCGGAATCGCCGCCGTCGGTGAGCGATTGGTGCAGCCCACCGTCCTGGTGGATGTGCCCGAGGACTCCATCGCCATGACGGAGGAGACGTTCGGGCCGACGCTGGCGGTCAACAAGGTTCGCGATATGGATGAGGCGATCGAGCGGGCGAACGATTCGCGCTACGGACTCGGTGCCGCCGTATTCTCCAAGGGTCGCGGCCAGGAGTTGGCGCGGCGCATCCGATCCGGCATGACCGGCGTGAATCTGGTCTATCTGTTCGCCGCGCTGCCCGAACTGCCGTTCGGTGGTGTCGGTGATTCCGGTTTCGGCCGCATCCACGGCCCGGATGGGCTGCGCGAGTTCACCTACGCGAAATCCATTGCGCACCGCCGCTTCCCGGCGCTGCTGCCGCTGACCACGTTCGCGCGCACCGCCAAGATCGACAAGCTGATGGCCACCCTGACCGTGCTGCGGCACGGCTGATCATCGTCATACCGGCCTCGAAATCCATTGATAGGAATCAGAGTTCAATGTTGAGCACAATGCAGGACGAGCAGCTGTCGCTGGCGACACTGCTGAAGTACGCGTCCACCTTCCAGGGTGAGAGCACGATTTCGACCTGGACCGGTGACGGGGTCCGTACGCAGACTTTCTCCGAGATCGGCGCGGATGCGGCCCGTCTTGCCAATGCCTTGCGTGAGCTGGGCATCGGTGAGGGTGATCGGGTCGGGACCTTCATGTGGAACAACAACGAGCACATGGTCGTGTACGTGGCGGTGCCGGCGATGGGTGCGGTGCTGCACGCGCTGAACATTCGCTTGTTCCCGGAGCAGTTGGTGTATGTGGCCAATCATGCCGAGGATCAGGTGGTGATCGTCGATGGCACGCTGGTGCCGATGTTCGCGCAGTATCTGCCGAATCTGAAGACGGTGCGGCATGTGATCGTGACCAATGGTGACGCGTCGGCGTTGACCGCTCCCGAGGGTGTGCAGGTGCATTCGTACGCGGAACTGCTTGCCGCGCAACCTGATACCTATGATTACCCGGTCGTGGACGAGCGGTCGGCGGCGGGGATGTGCTACACCTCGGGCACTACCGGTGACCCCAAGGGTGTGGTCTATTCGCATCGCTCGAATTTCCTGCACGCGATGCAGGTGTGCGCCCCCAACGGCATGGGTTTCAGCGAGGCCGACACGGTGCTGGCGATCGTGCCGCTGTTCCACGCGAACGCGTGGGGTTTGCCGTACGCGGCGATGATGTCGGGTGCGAACCTGCTGATGCCGGACCGTTTCCTGCAACCGGGTCCGTTGCTGGAGATGATGGCCGCGATCAAGCCGACCTTCGCCGCGGCGGTGCCGACGATCTGGGGTGGTGTGCTGGCCGGGTTGCAGGCCGCGCCGCAGGACATCTCCCACCTGCGCACCTGCGTCGTCGGCGGTGCCGCCCTGCCGCACTCGATGATGCACGCCTTCGAGGACAAGTACGGCGTCAAACTCCTGCACGCCTGGGGTATGACCGAGACCTCCCCGCTCGGCTCGGTCTCGCACCCGCCCAGCACCTCCGAGGGCGATGAGCGCTGGGCCTACCGCTATACCCAGGGCCGTTTCCCCGCGGGTGTGCAGGCGCGCCTGGTCTCCGATGACGGTGACCTCATTCCCAATGACGGAGAATCGCTGGGCGAGTTGGAAGTTCGCGGTCCCTGGATCACCGGCTCGTACTACTCCCCGGACGGCGGCACCATCGATCCGGACAAGTTCCACGATGGCTGGCTGCGCACCGGGGATGTCGGCAAGATCAGCCCCAATGGCTTCCTGACCCTGGTGGACCGCTCCAAGGATGTCATCAAGTCCGGTGGCGAATGGATCTCCTCGGTGGATCTGGAGAACGCCGTCGTCGGTCACGCCTCGGTCGCCGAGGCCGCCGTCATCGGCATCCCGGATCCCAAGTGGGATGAACGCCCCCTGGTCGCGGTCGTACTGGCCGCCGGATCGCAGGCCGAACCCGAGGAGCTGCGCGACTTTTTGGCCGATAAGTTCGCCAAATGGCAGCTGCCCGAGTACTGGACGTTCATCGACGAGGTGCCCAAGACCTCGGTCGGCAAATTCGACAAGAAGCGCCTGCGCGGCCAGTACGCCGACGGCGCGCTATCGATCACCAAACTGGGCTGATACCGGCCGCGCGGATCGGCAGCCTAACCGGCCATATGACCGGTCTGGCTGTCGAGCAGGCGGCGCAACACCTTTCCGCTCGGATTGCGCGGAATCTGCTCCAGCACAATGAATTCCTTGGGCACCTTATAGCGCTCGAGCCGTCCGCGAATATAGGTCTTGAGCTCCTCGGCGGCCGGAACGGCGTGTTCGGGCGCGGGCACCAGATAGGCGCGCAGCACCTGCCCGAATTCCGCGTCGGGAACGCCGATTACGACGATATCGGCGATGGCGGGATGGTCCGCGAGGACATCCTCCACCTCTTTGGGATAGATGTTCTCGCCACCGGAGACGATCATGTCGTCATCGCGGCCGTCGATGTAGAGGCGGCCGCCGGTATCGAGATGACCCATATCGCCGGTGTTCACATGGCCGTCGATAATCTCCTTGGTCGGCGCGGGCGACTTCCCGTCGGAGACGTAACCGTGATAGCCGAGTCCGCCGCGGACGAAGATCGTGCCGGTCTCACCGATGGCGGCCCGGGTGCGATCGGCGCGCAGAATCCGCACGGACACACCGATGGCGGGGCGTCCCGCGGTCTTGGGGGAGTGCGCCAGATCCGCCGCCGTGGCCACTGAGACCACGCCCGCCTCGGTGGAACCGTAGCCATTGACCAGGATCGGGCCGAACGCCGCCAGGAACTGGCCGATCGTGGCGGGGGAGATCGGTGCGGCTCCGGTCACGGCCAAACGCAGTGAATCGGTGCGGAATTCACTCCGCCGCTGCTCGGGAACGGCCATCAGTCGCGCAATCATCACCGGTACGCCGACGAATACCGCGGCCCGGTGCCGGTCGATATCGGCCAGTGCGGCCTCGGGATCGAACCGCCTGCGAATGATCATGGTCGAGCCGAGCGCCAGCCCGCCCAGTGCGATGGCGAGGCCGAAGCCGTGGAAGAACGGCGGTGCGAGCACCATCGCCTCGCCATTGCGAAAACGGGTGGCCGCCATGGCGGTAGCGACCATCTCGGCGATCGCGCGCCGGCCGATCGGGCGGGAGACGCCCTTGGCCAGACCGCCGGTGCCGGAGGTGAGCAGGGTGATCTTGACCGGCTGGCGCACCGGCGGCGGGGTCGGATGTGATTGCCGGGCAAGCGAGTCCAGCGATGTGCCGGTCTCGGAATCCTGCCAGGCGATCACTCGGACGCCGCCGAAACCCGATGCGGTGACATCCGCGTCGTACTCCTGATCGTGCACCAGGATATCGGGCCGATGCCGCTCCAGGATCTGCCGCAACTGCGACTCGGGCAGATCGGTATTGAGGAAGACCAGTTCGCATCCGAGCTGCGCGCCCGCCACGGCAGCCTCGAGGAATCCGCGATGATTGCGGCACAGCACCGCAAGCGATTTCGCCCCCGGGGTGAGCGAATGCAATGCGGCGGAGATTTTTTCGGTGCGCCGCTGCAATTGTCCGTAGGTGATCGAACCGCGCTCGTCGATCACCGCGACGCGGTCCGGGTACCGCGCCGCCGACATCGCCATCACCGTCGCGATCGACGGCCCGTACTGCCGGAATCCCCGGCCGATGCGGATCAGCGCACCCGGCCCGATCGGCCGTACCGCACCCGAAGTCAGCAGGGGCACAACGGCATCCCACCACTGAAAGGTCATATTACGAGCCATCACGGGCTCCGTTCTCGATGCTGCGCAGCGACGCCTTGGTATCGCCGAGGAACCGGTAGAGGAAGGTGGTGGAGATTTCCAGTGGTGTGCGCAGCAGCGGTACCAGCACCGATAGCGGCCACACCACATTCGGGGCCAGCGTGCGCGGTTTGCGCACGATCGCGCGGGCGATGATGTATCCGGCATCGCGAGCCGAATGCCCGGGAATCGCCGACACCCAGCCGCTGGGCGCGCTCATCCGGGTGAACATGGCCCCGGCGTAGAAGCTGGTCAGTGTGACGCCGTCGGGCCGGGCCTCCATGGCGACCGACCGCATCCAGATATCGAACGCGGCCTTGGTGGACAGGTAGAAACTCCATTTGGGCGCGACCGGGAACATGACCGCCGCCGTCGAGACATTGACGATGTGCCCGGAACCCCGCTCGCGCATACCGGGCAGCAGGGCCAGGGTGAGCCGCATGGGCCCGATGTAGTTGGCCGCGGTGGTGCTGTTGAGATCCTTGGGCCGGTCATAGGACAGATGAATCGAGCGGCGTAATGATTTCCCCGCGTTGTGCACCAGATAGTCGACCCGGCCGAACTGTGTGAGCACCTGTTCGGCAAAGGTTTCCACCGATTGTTCCGATGCCAGATCCAGCGGGATGGCGACCGCGTTACCGCCCGCCTCCTTGATCTCGCGGACGATGAGATCGAGTTGTTCGGCCGAGCGCGCACCCAGCACCACGGTCGCACCGGCGGCGGCCAGAATGCGCGCGGTGGCCTCGCCGACGCCGAACGACGCACCGGTGATCACGGCGATCTTGTCCGCGACCTCCGCGCGCAGCCGGGCCTGATTTCGGTAGGGACGCGGTCCGATCAGCCAGATGACGGACCTGCCGATGGGTCCGGCGGCCAGCCAGTTGTTCGGTCCGGCGTCGAGGGAGTTGCTCACTCGTTGTACTCCGTTGTCTCGGTGGGCAATTGGGAACGGTCCAGGAGCGCGCTGATGGCGCGCGAGGACAGCGGGGTGCCGGGTGCGAGGGTCAGTACCGTCTGCCCGGTGGCGAACAGGTTGGCCACCAGCAGTTCTCGCACCTGGACCCGGCTCAATTCGCGATGCTGCAGCCAGTCGGTCACCACACCTTCGACGAAGGCGAGCCAGCCGATGACGGCGCTGCGCGCCAAAGCCGTTGTCGCGCCGCCGCTGAGCTCCTGCATGAGCCCGTCCACCAGGCGGTCGATATGGCGCTGCTGGATGGCGCGCAATTCCGCGTCGGGGACCCGGGTCGACAGCGCCAGGGGCGAACCCTCGAAGTCGGCGGCGGTATCGAGGTACAGGTCCAGGCCCCGGATGAGCCGCGATACCGCGGGTCCGCGCAGGGCTTGCAGCCGATCCCAGAAATCGCCGTAAACGGTTTCGGCGGCGGCGAGGTAGAGGCCGCGCTTACCGCCGAAGTGGTAGGTGATCAAGCCGATCGCGACACCGGCGCGCTGTGCGATCTCGGTGGTGGACACCTCGTCGAAGCGTTTGGCGCGGAAGACGGTAATGGCGGCTCCGAGCAGTGCGGCTCGGGAGGCTTCGCTGCGAGTGGACGCCGTCTTCTGTTTTGAATGATTTTCAACCGCGTCGGCTGCGTTGGCCGCGTTGGCTGGTGTTTGAACATCTTTCAATACATCGAACCCGGCGGTGGCCAGCACGCTCGGCAGCAGCAGCGCCATGATCCGATCGGCCGCGACCGAGGTATCGATCAGGCGCTGCGCGCTCAACCCCACGCCCAGGCTGAACACGGTTTTCGCGGCATCGCGGAACCTGTCCGGCGCGTTCGATCCGGCCATATCGGCGAAGAGCGCGGCAATGGCGTCCTGGAGTGTGGCCACATTGGCGGTCAGTTGATCGCGCAATCCGGGATCGCCCTGTGCCACCAGCGCCAATTCCAGTTCGAGCCGATTGCGGCCGGTGTCCCGCACATTCGCGCCCGCCCAATCCAGCGCCGCTGCAAGCCGATCCGCGGTCGCACCGCCGCGCTCGCGCAGTGTCGCGAGATCGGCCATGGCCTCGACGTGGATCAGCTCCACGACCTCCAGACAGAGCTCGTTCTTATTGCGGAAGTTCGAGTACACAGCGCCTTTGGAGTATCCGGCGACTTCGGCGACGTGAGCCAGCGAGGTGTTCGACAGACCGTCCGCGATGAACAGATCGCGCGCGGTGCGAACCAGGTCGGCGCGGGTGCGCGCCTGGCTTTCCGGTCGTGACATGCGTACCATGCGAATCAAAATACCACTGGTATCTGAGTACTGTCACTCCCGAATTTCCGGCCCGGACCGGGTGTGTCGGTGCACAACGGATTCCGCGGGGCCTTTGTGATTCGACGGAGTTTTCGCGATTCCGGCATTTCAGACCGATCGGATCGCTAGAACGGGAGGGCCGGATACCTGAAGAGTTCCGGCGGACGGGGAGTGGCACACCGGTGATAACCGACGACTTCGATATTTCCGTGGATATCGTCGCCCCTCGGCATGCGCTGTGGTCGCTGCTCGTCGATCCGCACGCCTATCCGCGCATCCTGCCCGGCATCGGCGCGTGCGAACCGCTCGGGTCGATCGACGGCGATCGGATCGTCAGCTTCCGCATCGGCGATCCGCGCATGGGTATCGGGGTGATCGAAGTGCGGGTGATCGCCGGACGTTGGTGTGAGGCACTGGAATTGCGTTCGGAGCGGCTCGGCAGCGTCGTGCGGGTGCAGTTGGTCGGCGATGCCGAGCGCACCCGGGTCACGGTGAGCTGTTTCGGAATCCGCCGGATCCATCCGGTGCTCGGACAATTGACCGAAGCGACCGTGCGGCGCTGGATTCGGACCGGACTGGAGCGGGCCGCCGATATCAATCGGGGCGTGCGCAATTCGGTGGCGGTCAACGCCGAGGATTCCCCCGCGCGCAGACAACTGGGCGTGGCATGGCATATGTTGCAGCGCGGGGTGGTCGCGCCCAAACGCCCCGATCTCGCGATGCGACAGCTGTCCGGACTGGTGCGCTGGGGCTTCAATCTGGCCGGGGGATATGCGGCGGGAGCGGCGGTCACCCCGGATCGGGTGGCGGTGGTGGATGCGCGCGGCAGCCACACCTTCGCCGAGATAAACAGTCGTACAACGAATCTGGCGGCCGCGATGGCGGCATTGGGGCTCCGGTTCGGCGATGCGATCGGATTGCTGGCCCGCAATCACGCCGGGATGGTCGAGACCATGGTCGCGGCCGGGAAGATCGGCGTGGACGTGGTGCTGTTGAACGCGGGCCTGTCGGCGCGACGGCTGGAGGAGATCGTGCAGCGCGATCGTCTCACCAAATTGTTCGTGGACGCGGATCTGGAACCGCTGGTGGACTTTCTGCACCGGGGCATTCAGCGTGTCACCACGGCGGGGGAGCCGCCGGTGGCGGGGCGGCTCACCGTCCCGGATCTGATCGCGTTGGCGGCCGAGGGTTTTCGCCGCCCACCCCAGCCCGGACGGCTGGTGGTGCTGACCTCTGGCACGTCCGGAGCGCCCAAGGGCGCCCGCCGTCCGCACGCTCGGGGCTTCGGCGCGCTGGCGGCGCTGCTGTCCCGAATTCCCTTCGGTATGAACGAGATCATGCTGATCCCGGCTCCGCTGTTCCACACCTGGGGGCTGGGCGGGCTGCAATTGGCGGCCGCGCTGCGCGCGACAGTGGTGCTGCCGGAACAGTTCTCGGCCGAACAGCTGCTGGAGCTGATCGCCCGGCATCGGGTCACCAGCGTGCTCGTGGTCCCTACCATGGTGCAGCGACTGCTGGACGTGCCCACCGCCGTGCGGGCGCGCTATGACCTGTCCAGCCTGCGCGTGGTGGCCAGTTGCGGTGCGCCGCTGGCGGGTTCGACGGTGTTGCGATTCCTGGACGCGTTCGGTGATGTGCTCTACAACGTGTACGGGTCCACGGAGGTGTCCTGGGCGACCATCGCCACACCCGAGGATCTGCGCGTTTCCCCGATGACCGCCGGGCGGCCGCCGTTCGGCACGAAAGTCGCTGTGCTGGGCCACGATCGCAAACCGGTGCCGGTGGGCGTCACCGGCCGGATCTTCGTCGCCAATCAGATGCTGTTCGAAGGCTATGTGAATGCCGTTCCGCCCGAACAGAATGGCGGGCTGCTCGATACCGGCGATCTGGGCTACCTCGACGCCACCGGCCGCCTGTTCATCGCGGGCTGCGACGATGAGATGATTGTCTCAGGTGGTGAGAATGTCTTCCCGCGCCCGGTGGAGGAGGCGCTGGCGCTGCTGCCGCAGGTGCGCGAGGTCGCCGTGGCGGGGGTGCCGGATGTGGAGTTCGGTCAACGCCTGGTCGCGTTCGTGGTGAAACATGAAGGGGCGGAGCTGGATCCGGAGTCGGTTCGGCGGCACATCAGGTATCTCCTGGGCCGCGTCTCGGTGCCGCGCGAGGTCGAGTTCGTGCCGGACTTACCACGTGGTGAGACGGGCAAAATTCTCAAAAACCTGCTGACCGGCAGCTATACCGACTGAGCCGTCCGCCCGACACTGCCTGGCAAGCCTCCCGCCCGATGATCGAATACGATCCCCGCACAGGGAATTTGAGGTTTGAGAAGTACGAGGTAGTGCGTTGAACAGCGTTAAAAAGGCCATTGCGGGACTCCAGAACGAACTGGTCCGGCAGGTGGTCAATGTCTTGACCGTGCCGCGACCGCTACCGCGGCCGTTCGGCCCCACCCTGCACGATCGGGTGGCGGGCAAGACGGTTCTCATCACCGGTGCGTCCAGCGGTATCGGACGTGCGTTGGCGTTGCGGGTCGCGGACGAGGGTGCCATCGTCGTCGTGACCGCCCGCCGCACAAGCGAATTGGACCAACTCGTCGCCGAGATCCGGACCCGGGGCGGGCAGGCGTACGCCGTCACCTCGGATCTGTCCACCGAGGAGGGGGTGAACAAGTTCGCCGATGAGGTGCTCGTCCAGTTCGGCGCCCCCGATATCCTGGTCAACAACGCCGGCCGTTCCATCTGGCGTTCGATCGCCAGTTCCGAACACCGCCTGCACGATTTCGAGCGCACCATGCGCATCAACTATTTCGGACCGGTCGGTCTGATGCTGCGCCTGCTGCCCGAAATGCGCCGCCGCGGTTCCGGCCATATCGTGTCGAGCTCCAGCCTCGGCGTCATCACCAACGTCCCTCGCTTCTCCGCCTACCTCGGCTCCAAGGCCGCCCTGGAAGCGGTCATGCGCGTTGCCGCGGTCGAATGCCACGCTGACGGAATCGCTTTCAGCGACGTTCGCCTTCCGCTGGTCGCGACCGAACTGAGCGCGCCCCTGGGCTTCACCGGCTACACCGCCCTGTCGGCCGAAGCCGCCGTGGAAATGCTGGTGAACGCGATCGTGCGCCGCCCGGTCACCCTGGAGAATCCGCACGGCTCGCTTTCCCTGCTCTTCAACACGATGTTCCCGGGTCTCGCGCGCCAGGGCCTGCGCCAGCTCCACCGCATGCTCCCCGACCCCGGCCCCGGCAACCCCCAGCCGCCCGTGCGACACGAAGGTCTGCCCGTCAGCCGTCCGACCGGCAAGGCCCCGGCGCCCGCGCCCGCCGAGGTCGCCACCTCGTCAGTCCCGCTGGGCGACTGACCTTCTCGGCACGTCCGACTACTCGGCGTCGCCGGTCATCCATGTGATCGGCGACGAGGGCCCGAGCCGTTCGATGTGTCGGCACCGAATCGCATCACGGTAGCTATATATTTGCTGAAGGGAGGTTCGGGGGTCGACGGTCGACAAGGAGTTGATGCGTGAAAACTCTTCGGTTGTGGGCGATTCTGATTGTTGCCGTGGTGAGTTGCGCTCCGCTGTCGGGGTGCGGGAAGGACTCCGCTGATACGGACAAAAGCGCCACCACGAGCGGGGGTGCGAAGAGTTCGACGGCGGCGGAGTATCCGCTGGGGCAGCCGGTACAGGTGACGGCGGACAATTTCGTCCGGGCGGAGACCGATCGGGAATTCGCCATGTCCGTGGCGGACGGCGGGTTCGGGGCGTTCCATCACATTCGGGAGCCGATGCCGATCGATCGGCAGGTGGTGGTGCGGGCGAATCGGGACACGCTGTACTCCTCACGGATCTTCGATCTCGATGCCGGACCGGTGACCATCACGATGCCGGACGCGGGTAAGCGGTTCATGTCCCTGCAGATCATCACCGAGGACGAGTACACGCCCGAGGTGGTGTACAAGGCCGGGAGCTACACCTTCGATCGGGACAAGATCGGGACGCGGTACTTCATGGCCGGTATCCGCACCTTCGTGGACCCGAACAATCCACAGGATATCGCCGCGGTGCACGCCCTACAGGACAGCATCAAGGCCGAACAGGCGGGGAATGGGACCTTCGAGGTTCCGCAGTGGGACAAAGCGAGTCAGGACAATGTCCGCAACGCGCTGCTCACCCTCGCCGCGACGTTGCCCGATACCAAGAACTCGTTCGGCCCCGAGGGGCAGGTCGACGAGGTGCGGCATCTGATCACCGCCGCATCGGCGTGGGGCGGCAATCCGGAGCGCGATGCGCTGTACCTCAATGTCGTTCCGCCGCAGAACAATGGCGAGGTGAAGTACGCGCTGCACGTGAAAGATGTTCCGGTGGACGGCTTCTGGTCGGTCAGCCTGTACAACGCGCAGGGATACTACGAGGCGAATCCGTTCAACGCCTACTCGGTGAACAACACCACCGCGAAGGCCAACCCGGACGGCTCGATCGATATCCGGTTCGGCGGCTGCGACGGGCAGATCCCGAACTGCCTGCCGACCATGCCGGGCTGGAACTACATGGTTCGCCTCTACCGCCCGCAGCCCCAAATCCTCGACGGCACTTGGAAATTCCCCGACGCCACGATCGTGCCGTAGCGCTCCGAACTAGGATTTCCAGGCATCCCCGGTGAGGAAGTTCTCCCACTGCTCGGCGGTGAACCAGAGTTCGGGGCCACCGGGGTTCTTGGAATCGCGTACGCCGGTTCGTGTTTCGCCGTGATAGACCTCCACGCACTGCTTCCCGGCGTCGGACCTGCTCGACTTGTACCACTCGCCTCGCATCGGCTTCTTCACGCCGCATACTCCTTCGCTACGGTCAACACCAAATCTCTGGTGGCTGCTTGCGTCAACGCTACAGTTCGCAAGCTCGCCACCGCCTTTCGATATTGGCCGACCTCCTCGTTGTGCTCGTGAAAAGTGCTGCCGATCGCGCCTTCGGCGTACACGATCTGTGGCAGTGATAATCCGCTCGCGCCCTTCGGGAAACGCAGTAGCGTGAATGTCTGCATAGTCATTCCGAGGTGCGGGCCACTCGAGAACGGGATGACGTGCAGGTCCACATTCTCCCGTTCGCCTACTTCGCCCAGCCAGCGCAATTGAGCGGCCATTACCGCAGGACTCGCCGGTTTGTGTCGCAGGGCTGCCTCGGACAGGAAAGCGATCAGTCTGAAGTTGTTGTCGTTCAATCGGACCTGGCGTTTGCGGGTAAGCTCGAGGAGACGTTCGACGTCGACGGGCGATAGATCCGGCTCGCTGATATGGGTGATCGCGCGACGATAGTCGGGGAGCTGAAGCAGACCTGGGACAAGGGTCGGCTGATAGGCGACGATCTCATCCGCAGCACCCTCCAGCCGAAGGAATTTCTCGAAGTTCGGGGCGACCTGATCGCTGTACGCCTTCCAGAACCCTTTCGAATTCCCCTGCGCCCTAGCGGTTTTATCCTGCTCCTGGACCTCTGCCCATAGCCGGAGCGCTTGGGCTCTCGCTTCCGGATCGGCCGCGTAGAAATCGAGCAGGCCGTTGATGTGGAGTGTCACCAGCTTGGTCGGAGACCCTTGCTCGAGGCGGTCGATCACTTGCCGAGTTGTCTCCACATGCAACGCTGCCGACGTCATCGAGGGTCTCGGCGATCGCAAACGCAGCTCATGCATGAAGTTGCCGAAGTCCATGCGAGAGACGGTAAGTCCGGCCATTTCGTTAGCCTCGCTATTCGGGGATCGCCCGTGGCGGACATGCCCGTGGCGGACGTCCAGCATATTTCATGCATAGTCCGCCATGGGCATTACGCGAGAAGTCATTTGGATGTCTACTTGATCCATAGCGCGCATCCGTATCGGAATCTGCGAAAGGGATCGAAATGCGCTGGGACACATGGGCTCTGCTGGCGATTACCGGATTGTGTCTGGCTGTGATCGGCTGGTCGGCGTGGGGTTTTCATCGGGAGCGTGGTGATGCCCGGTCTCTCAGATTGCGGCTCTCGACAGGGGGATGCCTCTACATCCCTGTCGCGAGCGGGCAGCGCGGGGGATGGCGGCATCGGGGACGGCATCGCGCGTTCGGCGTGGGCGGGACAGTCGCATTGGGTGCGATGCGCGCAGTGCCGCTCAGCGGTCACCGACTGCCAGGAAGGTGAGGTGGCTGGGGTGGTCGGCGTCCAGGATGATGCTCTGGCCGTTGATCTTTCGCTTCAGGGCGGGGCGGAGCCAGTGGCGGCCGGGGGCGTTGGCGGCGATGGCGACGCGGAGGCGGTGACCGGCGCGCAGGACCGCCGAGGTGGGGTTGATCTCGATGTCGATGTCGAAGGGTGCGCCGGGGATGACCGGCAGGACCGTATCGGCGCGCAGGGTGTGCAGGGGGAAGATCAATTCGCCGTCGATGTAGGTGCTGCGTTCGGTGTCGATCGCGCGCAATGAGGACAGCAGGCAGCCGCGGGTGAGGGTGGCCGACGCACCATCGGGCTCGACATCGGTGACGGTGACGGACCAGAAGGCGTCGGTACCACCGGCTTCCACCCGCAGCCGGAGGTTGAGCGGCCCGGACAGCGTCAGATCGGCGTCCAGCGGCGCGGTGGTGAAGGTGACCGCATCGGCTTCCGCGCCCCGGTCGTCCGAGCCCGCGCGAGCGCTCAACAGGGTGGTCACGCCCATGGACATGAGCGCGACATTGTTGGAGGTCCAACTCGCCTTGGCGGTCGGCAGCGGTAGCCGGGTGAGGTCATCGGGCGGGGTATCGCGCAGTGCCGCATCGGTATTCGCGTGCGCGGCGGAACCGCTGACCTCGGGGGTGAGGTAGAGCCGCCGCAGCTGTGCGGCAGGATCGGGAAACGCCGGGTGCGCGACCCAGCCGCCACCGCCCTGGCGGCGCACCGTGACCGGCCCGTACCCGTCGATCCCGTTCTCGATCCCCTTGCACCACCTGTCGAACCAGGCGCATTGCAATTCGTCGAGCGATTGCGGACTGTCGGGTTCCCCGAATCCGCTACCCACGGTGAGGTGATAGCCGTCATCGACGACCACCTGTTTGCGCCCGTCCGACAGCGCCAGCCGATCGAACATCCGGAAGTTGGAGCGGTTGTAGACATCGTGCCAAGCGCCGTGAATCCAGGTGGCGCAGGTGATTTCCTCGAATCGAGCCAGTCGCTCATCCCAGTGTTCATTGAGGTACCCGTCCGGATGATCCTCCTCGCGCGCGATCCGGGCGGCATGCCCGAGCCCGCCCGGCTCACGCACCCGATCCCGCAGATACGCCCCGAGCACCCGATTCCGGATCATTCCGCGCGGTGACGGCAGGAACTTCGCCGCATTGACCGCCGCCAGCCACGCTCCCATCCCCAATGTGATTGCGCCCCCGGTCAATCCCAGCTCACGCGGCGCGTCCTCCCCGGCGACGATGGCGAAGATCGCATCGAGCCCTTCGGGCCGCAATCCCGCCGCGATGAGCGCCGCGATCCCGCCGTAGGAAATACCCGTCAGCGCGAGATGTCCATCGCACCAGGGCTGTTGGCGCACCCACTCGAGGGTCTCGATATAGTCCCGCTGTTCGCGGGGGCTGAAGAAATCCCATCCACCCGTATTCGGGAAAGATTGTCTGAGACGATCTTTCGCCACGGGGCCATTACCGCCCCGCGTCAGCTCTTCGGCAGGGTATTCGCGAGGGCGCGCACGGTGGATTCCAGCCGCTCCGGCGGGAAGCGTTCCGGATCGGACAGCACCAGCCGCCCGAGCACCTCGATGAACCCGAGCAGCACATGTCCGACCAGCTCGGTATCGGCATCGCTTGGGCCGCCGCGCAATTCGATGCCGAGTTCGAGCAGTTCGACACAGCGTTCCACCAGTCGATCCCGCGCCGCGGCGAGCAATCCCCGGTAGTCGGTGGGCGCGTCGTCCGGCGGCATCAGAATCAGCCGCCATCGCACGGGATCGGTGCGAACGGCTGCCAGGAACGCCATCACCGCCGACAGATACTCGTCATCGGGGTTGGAATTGCGCAGATCCTTCGGCATGGCATCGAAGATCTGCGTCATGCCCTGACTGTGCTCGCGGTGCAGCAGCGCCCCGACCAGTTCCGGAGCCGTCGGAAACACCGCGTACAGCACGGGTTTCGCGACACCGGCGGTTTTGGCCACCGCCTGCATGGTGAGCCCGGACAGCCCGTCCTCGCCGACCACGGTCAATGCCGCATCGAGAAGTTGCTCGCGCCGCTGGTGCAATGGCAGCCGCGGACCATTGCGCCGCCTGGGCCGCGGCTCCGCGCGCTCCGGCGATATCTGCCAGACGCCGACGGACTTCTTCTCGATGCTCACCCAGTCATGATCCCTCAGTGTGGTGGCTCGCCGACATGCACCCCGAACCGGACTGACCGCATCGCTACGGTCGCGTAGAAATTGGCGAGTCCTGCCGTTGACGGGCGTTTCCCTGCGTGAATACTCTTTCTACGCAAGCGTAGTAGTGAAAACTACGCAGAAGTAGAAAATGGGTGGGACAGCTATGCCACTGATCGAATCCCTGCGCTCCTGGCTCGCACTGCCGGAGGTGGAACCGGCGCAGGACTACGGATTCTTCGGACCCGATTCCGTCGCCTGGAAGGTGTGGAGCTATCCGAGCAGCCTGACCATCGGCTTCCAGCGCGCCGTCGTCATCGAGGAACTCGACCCCGCGCTGGTCGCGTCCGTGGATGCCACGGCCGCCATCTACGATCGCCCGCGCACCCGCTACGACCGCACTCTGCGCTATTTCGCGATGGTCATGTTCGCCGACAGCCGCTCCACCGCCAAGGCCGCGGACGTGCTGGTCAAGATCCACTCCAAGGGCGTGGGCACCTGCCCGGTCACCGGACAGCGCTATGACGCCAATGATCCCAAGTCGCAGTTGTGGATTCACCTGACGGCCTGGCATTCGCTGCTCATCGCGTACGAGAAGTACGGCCCCGGCCGCTTGAGCGCGGAGGAGGAGGGCCGGTACTGGGAGGAGTGCGCGCGGGCGGCCGAACTCCAGACCTGCGATCCGGCCGATGTGCCGCGCACCCGAGAGGGGATCCAGGATTACTTCGAACAGATGCGACCCCAGCTGCTCGGCTCGGAGATCGCGAAAAAGGCGATGCGGCATCTGCTGCGCGCCGATGTCATGCTGCCGCCCATGCCGCCGCTGCTGCGGCCCGCGTTCTATATCGTCTCGGCGTTCCTGCGCCGGGGAACGCTGGCCACCATGCCGCGCTGGATGCGGAAGATGGCCGGGCTGTCGACCAATCCGCTGCTGGATCTGCTCGTCGTCCCCCTGCTGAGCGCGGCGTTCACGGTGGTGAGTCTCAATGCGCGATTGGAGATCCTGCTGCTGCGCCTGATCTCGCCGATGACGGTCGCCGTCGCCGCCCCGGTACTGCTGGGCATTCCGCCGGTGCACGAGGAGACCATGACGCCGCGAGAAGCGCAGCGCCGCTACGGCTATGACATCCCGTCGCAGGCGCACCTGGCCCTGCGCGAGAAGCAGGCGAATCGAATCTTCGGCAGCGGACTGCCGCCGGGCGATGAGGGCATCATCGAATCCCAGCCCATTCTCGGCAATATCGCCTGATCGCGGGCGCATCATGTTGAGAGATCTGCTGAACTACCGCATCAGCCTGCGCCAAATCATGTATCTGGCAATAGCATTCGGCGTTCCCTACCTCGCGATCGGACTGGTGTGGCTGGGTCTGCACCACGATCATCTGAATGAGCTGCACGGCCTCGATCTCGTATTCTCGGCGATCGGCGAGGTCATCGCCTGGCCACCGCTGCTGATCTCGAATATCGAGCTGCGATGACCGTCGGCGCCCAGCACAGCGCGCGTATGCGCGTGCTGACCTTCGGCCTCGACTACTGGCGCGACCATCCGCGGCGCTCGGTGGAAACGGCCGGCAGGCAGGTGCTGATGACCGGACGAGCGACCGTGGAGCTGTTCGGCTCGCTCGTCCGGCGGCGATTCCCCGTGCAGGAGTTCATCAGACAGTGCGCGTTCATGGCGAGCGTATCGGCGACGCCGACACTGCTGGTGGCGATCCCGATCGCCGTGGTGGTCTCCATCCAGGTCGGATCGCTGGTCAGTCAGGTCGGCGCGACCACCTTCATCGGCGCGGTGAACGGCCTCGGCATCATCCGCCAGGGTGCGCCGCTGGTCACCTCGCTGATGATCGCGGGCGCGGTCGGCTCGGCCATCTGTGCCGATCTCGGCTCGCGCACCATCCGCGAGGAGATCGACGCCATGCGGGTGATGGGCGTTGATCCGATCCGGCGGCTGGTCGCACCCCGTCTGGCGGCGGCCGTGGTGGTCAGCACGCTGCTGTGCGGTCTGGTGGTATTCGTGGGCTTCGCAACGGGTTACGCGTTCAACGTCTACATCCAGGCGGGTACGCCCGGGGCGTACATCAGCACCTTCGCCTCCTTCGCGGTGGCGAGCGATCTGATCATCGCCATGGTCAAGGCGATGATCTTCGGCGCACTGGCGGCGATCATCGCCTGCGACACCGGATTACACACCCGGGGCGGTCCGGCCGGGGTCGCCGACGCGGTGAACTCGGCGGTGGTCAACTCCGCGATCGTGCTCTTCGCCAGCAATATCATCGTCACCCAGCTCTACAACACGCTGTTTCCGACGAAGGTCATCTGAAATGGCGAATTATGTTCCGCCGGTGCTGCGCCCGATCCATCGGCTGCGCGCGGTCGCCGCGGCTCCGGCGGCGGTACCGGTGCGCCTCGGTCATCAGGGGCTGGTGTTCTTCCAGGCCATCGCCGCGATTCCGTTCGCGCTCAAGCAGTATCGCAAAGAGCTGCTGCGCCTGATCACCGATGTGAGCTTCGGCAATGGCGCACTGGTCGTCGGCGGTGGGGTGATCGGCGTGGTGGCGATCCTGTGCGGGTTCGGCGGGATCACCGTCGGCATGGAATCGCATACCGCGCTGAACCTGCTCAGCATGAGCCCGCTCACCGGCGCGATCTCCGGTTTCGCGACCACCCGCGAATTGGCCCCGCTGCTGGCCACTTTGGCGTTCGGGGCGCAGGCCGGATGCCGATTCACCGCTCAGCTCGGATCGATGCGCATCTCCGAGGAGATCGATGCGCTCGAGTCCATCGCCATCCGGCCGCTGCCGTATCTGATCAGTACCCGCATGGTCGCGGCGGTGGTGGCGATCGTGCCGCTGTACACCATCGGTCTCGCGATCGCCTATCTGAGTACGCGATTCACGGTGATCTTCCTCGGCGGCACCACGCTCGGCACCTATGACCATTACTTCCACCAGTTCCTGAATCCGGTGGACCTGCTCTATTCGATCCTCAAAGTCGTTGTTTTCACACTGATCTCGACATTCGTGCAGTGCTACTACGGCTTCGTCGCCGCCGGGGGACCGGAGGGCGTGGGCGTGGCCGCCGGACGGGCCATTCGCGCCTCGATCATCGTCATCGTCTTCGTGAATCTGGTCCTGTCCCTGTCGATTTGGGGCATCGATCCCGGCATCCGGATCTCCGGATAGGAGTTTTCGTGTACATCGATCCCAGTGGCAGGGGTCTGTCCGCAGCCTGGCTGGCCCTGATCGGCCTGCTCATCGCTGCGGTCACCACGGCCACCGTCTACCTGCTCGGACTGCGCTATACCGGGGCATTCGCCGACACGGTGGATGTGACCGCGCGGCTGACCAGCACCGGCGACGGACTACCGCAGCGGGCGGACGTCAAATTCCGCGGCATGCTGGTCGGCCAGGTCGGCAGCTCCGGTATCGCCGCCGCGGGGGAGCGCCAGGATGTGGTACTGCGCATCAAACCCGAACTCGCGCAGTCCATTCCGTCCACGGTGACGGCCCGCGTGGTGCCGAACAACCTCTTCGGGGTGACCGCGGTCGAACTGATCGACAACGGTCCGTCCGGGCAGGGTTTGCGCACCGGTGCGACCATCGTGCAGGACACGAGCACCGTCACCACGCAATTGCAGGCCACCCTGACCACGCTGCGCACCGTGCTCGACGCCATCGATCCGATCAAACTCGCCCATGTACTCGGTTCGCTCGCCGACGCCCTCGATCCCGCCTTTCGCATGCCGGGCTCCACCATCGAACGGCTGGACACCTGGACCACCGAGGTGCGCGCGATCCCGGGAGTCGGTGATCTCTTGGGCGATCTGGGCGCGGCGGCATCGGCGCTGAATCGGTCTGCGCCGCAATTGATCGATACGCTCACCGAATCGGTGACCGTGGCGCGCACCCTGACTGATCACCGCGCGGGTCTGGTGGCCCTGCTGACCTCCGCGAGCGGGGCGGTGGACGCGACCAACGATCTGTTCGCCCGCAATCCGGGCGCGGGCCCGGAGCTGGTTGGCGGACTCGATCAGACCTTCGGCGCGCTCGCCCGCGATCCCGACGCCATCGCCGCCTCGGTCGCGGATCTCAATGCGGCACTGGGCAAATTGTCGACGGTCTTCAACTGGGGACCCGACGAACTGATGAGCTGGGTGATGGATTTGAGCTTCACCCCGTTCCAGCAGTACACCGCGCGGGACTGCCCGCGCTATGGCGAGTTGGCGGGTCCGCGCTGCACCGCCGCGGCCGCCCCGGGATCCGGATCGCCGTTGCCCTCGGGGTTGACCCAACCCGCTTCGTCGCGGACCGGCGGATTACAAGGCGCGGAAGCCATTTCGGCACTGACCGGCGGTAATCCCACTGCCGCCCAGCTCATGCTGCTCGGCCCCATCCTCACCGGCGGTTCGCTCACCGTGACCGATTCGACCCCGCGACCCGGAGGGCGCTGACCATGCTGAAGCTTCGCACCGCGATGCTGGGGCTGGCCCTGTTCACGGGGTTGGCGCTGGTGGCCACCTACACCATCTTCTCCACCCTGCAACGCGGGGTGAGCGGCGATACCACAAGCTACACGGCGACATTCGGCAATGTGCTCGGCCTGCGCGCAGGCGATGACGTGCGCATGGCCGGGGTCCGAGTGGGCCGGGTCGACACCGTCGAACTCGATGCCGACCGCCGCGCCCGCGTGGTGATTCGGGTGCAGGCCCGGCAGCATCTCACCACCACGACCAAGGCGCTGATCCGGTATCAGAATCTGATCGGGCAGCGCTATATCGCGCTCGCCCCGGGAACCGGTGCGGCACAACCCCTACCGCCGGGTGGCTCGATTCCCTACGAGCGCACCGAATCCTCCTTCGACGTCTCGACCGTGCTCGCCGGATTCCAGCCGCTGTTCAGCACCCTGCAACCGGAACAGGTGAATTCGCTGTCCAACACCCTGGTGCAGGCGCTGCAGGGTGACGGAGTCTCGTTGAGCGCCTTGGTGACCCAGGCCGCCGCGCTCGCGAGCACCTTCCGCGACCGCGACGAGATCCTCGGCCAGGTGATCACCAACCTGGGCGGCGTGGTGGAGGGCCTGGCCCATCGCGGAGACGAATTGGCCACGCTCATCACGCAATCGCGCACACTGCTGTCCGATCTCTACGCGCAGGGCGAGACGCTCAAAGGCGCGGTCGATCAGGCCGCCGGTTCCACCACCCGGCTCGCGCAGCTCATCGAGCAGATCAAACCGGGCCTGGCGCAGGCCCAGCAGTCCGCCACCGCCGGGGTGAATCTGTTGCTGTCCAACGGTTCCCGGCTAGATATCACCGCCGCCGAATTGCCCTACCTGCTGGCCGGGCTGGCCCGGATCAGCGGTAACGGCACCTATATCGGTTCCTACATCTGCAGTTTGGATGTCTCGCTCTGGGGCGTGCTCTTCCCGCCCGGAGTCATCAGCCAGATCGGCGGCACTGCGCATTCGGAGGTATGCCGGTAATGAAATCAGCGAATGTCCGCGTCCGCCTGAAGTCGCTCTGGTACCTGGTACCCGGCTATTCGCAGAACCGCGAATGGTGGCTCGGATTGGCCGCCGGTGCGGTGATCCTGCTCCTGCTACTGGGGTCCAGTGTGCTGACCCGGGCCGGCATCGGACGCCACACCGTCACAGCGGAATTCGCCCAGGCCGCCGGATTGCGGACGGGCGACAGCGTCGATATCGCCGGAATCGAGGTCGGCTCGGTCGAATCCGCGCGTGTGGCCGGTGATCGGGTCGTGGTCGGATTATCGATCAAGAGCGATATCCGGCTCGGTGACGATGCCAAGGCCGCGATCAAGATGTCCACCATTCTCGGCCGCATGCACGTGGAATTGGACGCGGGCAAGACTTCCGGCCCCACGACCGAGCGCATACCGCTGGAACGGACCCAGGTGCCGTACAACCTGGCCAAGGTCGTGAACGATCCCGACTACACGCATTCGTTCGAACATCTCGAACGCGTCGACCCGAATGCGCTGCGCGCCTCCCTCGATGCGGTCGCCCGGCAGATGGGCGATTCCCCGCAGCTGACCGCGCAGGCGTTGGACTCGGTCGGCGTACTGGCCAAGGTGATCAGCGATCGCGGTGACGAGGTGGGCAAACTGCTGCGCAATATCGACTCGGTCTCGCAATTGGTATCGGACAACCGGAGTGCGGTACTGCTGCTGCTCACTCGCGGTCAGGCCGTGGGTGACGCGGTCGCCGCCCGGCAGACCCTGATCACCCAGCTGCTGGACAATATCGCGACCATTTCGAAGAACCTGCGGGATATGGGAATCGAGAACAACGGTGGGGTCGCCCCATTGATCCGGGATCTGAATACGATGTCGGACGGTTTGCAGAAGAACAAGGACAACCTCGACAAACTCTTCCAGATCATGCCCGTGACACTGCGGCAGTTCAACAACAGCCTCGGCAATGGGCCGTACGGCGAGCTGTATCTGCCCTGGGTGTTCCCGGACAATCTGCTGTGCGCGACCGCAGCGGTGCAGGGGTGCCACTGATGCGCACCGCACCGATTCGTCTCGCGATCATCACCCTCGTCCTGCTGTTCGCCGCGGGCTGCTCCGGGCTGCCGCACGGCGTGACCTCTCTGCCGGATCGGTTGCTGGGTAAAGAGAAATCGCTTACCGCCGATTTCGAGAACACGGCGGGCCTGTACGTCGGCAATGAGGTGTCGGTGCTCGGGCTGCCCGTCGGCCGGGTGACCGAACTGCTTCCCAAGGGCCGCTACGTCGAGGTCCACATGGTCGTCGACGGCGATGTGGAACTGCCCGCGGAAGTCATCGCCGCACTGGTGTCACCGCAGCTGATCACCAACCGGCATATCGAACTGACCCCCGCCTATACCGGTGGGCCGCGGCTGTCGGACGGCGGGCATATTCCATTGCCCCGCACCAGAACTCCGGTCGAACTCGACCGCATTCTGCGATCGTTCGACGATATCGGAAAAGCGCTGGCGGGCAGCAATACCGATGGGCCGATGGCCAGTCGGGTGCTGTTCCCACTGCTGGACGGCAATGGAGATCGCATTCGCCAGACCCTCGACGCGCTCTCGGGGGCGTTCCAGGTGACCCTGGCCAACAAGGATCAGATCTCCAATGCCATCGTCCGGCTCAGCGAGATCACCCAGACCATCGCCGACAATGATTCCACCGTCCGCGATTTCAGCGCCCGGCTCACCCAATTGGTGACCCTCATGCGCGATCAAGCCCCGGGCCTGGGCGCGGTGCTCACCCAGATCAATGATTTCGTGGCCAATATCAGCGCGGTGGTGGGGGAGAACCGGCAACCGCTCACCGACGCGCTGTCCCGACTGACAAGCATCACCGCGCAAATGCGCGACCACGCCCGCGATCTCACCGAAATCGTCGATGTCGGACCGCTGTTCTTCACCAATCTCGGCAATGCGGTGAGCCCGGAGGCCAATGCGGTGCGATTACATCTGCTCACCGATAAGACCCTGCTCGACAATGAACTGCTGGCACTGTTCTGCGAGCGGTTGCAGATGCGGTCCGACGGCTGCCGCACGGGCAAACTCCAGGACTTCGGACCGGATTTCGGGCTGACGGCCGCACTGCTGGGACTGCTCCGATGAGCCGCCGGATTCGCCGGCTGGCCGCCGCGAGCCTGCTCACGCTGTCGATGACCGGATGCGCGGTCACCGTCGACTCCATGCCGCTGCCCAAACCCGGTGTGGGCGGGCCGACCTACCGGGTGCTCGCCATCTTCGACAATGCGCTGAATCTGCCCGAGCGCGCGCGGGTGAAGATCGGCGGCAGCGATATCGGCATCGTCACCCATATCGACACCGCCAATTTCCTGGCGACGGTGGAACTGGAAATCCGGCAGGACATACCGTTGCCCCGGGATGTGCGCGCCGAATTGCGGCAGCCCTCGCCGCTCGGGGATATCTATGTCGCGGTGACGCTTCCGCAGCAGCGCGCCGGTACACCACTACTGCACGACGGCGATGTCATCGACCGTGAGCACACCTCGGCGGGCGCATCGGTGGAGCAGCTGATGATGTCACTGTCGATGCTGCTCAATGGCGGTGCGCTGGAACAGGTCGCGCGCATCACCAGCGATGCGGACTCCATGGTGGCGGGGCGCGGCCCGCAACTGTCGCATCTCATCACCGAGATCACCGCGACGTTGACCGCCTTGAACCAGCGCACCGATCAACTCGACAGCGTGCTGCACGGGATGGACGCGCTCGGCACCACGCTCAATCAGCGCAAGGCCGAACTCGGGCAGGCCGCGGACAGTTTCCCGCCGCTGATCTCCATCATCACCGAGAACAACCGGGCCATTACCGATCTCACCGCGAAGGTGACCGGAACCCTCGGCGCACTGGGGGATTTCACCGCCACCAGCAGTGCGGAAACGGTGAGCCTGTTCCACAGTGTGCAGCAGCTCATGGACGGGTTCAGTGCGATGGGGGACAACCTCGCCGGTGCCCTGGACCGGCTGCACGCCCTGCAACCCTCGGTGTTGGCCTCCACGAAGGGCACCAATCTGGCTGTGGCGGCGACGGTTTCGTACCTGAGCATCGGGGCGCTGACCGATCCGAACGGCAGCAGACTGCCCGACGGCACCGATCCGGGGGCGTTCCTCGGCAGTCTCGCCGATGTGCTCGCCCGGGTGATCAACCGGTTGCAGGGTGGTGCGCGATGAAGCGGCAACGTCCCGAGGGCGATCGTCCTGAACTGCTCGCTCTGGCCTGGTGGGTGATCGCCTTGGTTCTGGAGGTGGTCGCGGAACTGCTCCTGGACGCGGCCGATTGGGCTCGGCGGCATATCGCCGGGTTGGCGGCGGTGGGCCTGGTGATCACGCTGCTGGTCGGCGGCGGCTACCTGCTGATCGATGTGGTGCGCATCGATCCGCTGCGCGAGACCATGACGGTGCGGGTGGAGCTGACCTCCTCGGGTGGCTTGCTGCCGCACTCCGATGTCACCTTCCGGGGTGTGCGGGTCGGCACCGTCCGCTCGGCAGAGTTGTCCGAGCACGGTGTCATCGCGATCGCCGAAATCGATGCGGCCCAGCATATTCCGGTGGGCGGCACGGTCGTGGTGGCGCGGCTGTCCGCGGCCGGGGAACAGTATCTGGACTTCCGGCCCGATAGTGACGGGCCGCCGTATCTGGCCGACGGAGCGGTCATCTCGACGGATCGCACCGGTACACCGGTGACGATCAACGAATTCCTCACCGATACGGCGGGATTCATCGGCGGGCTGAACCCCGACCGGCTGAATGTGATTGTCGCCGAACTGGATAAGGCACTGGCCGGTGGACCGGACCGGCTGCGCACCGTGCTCAGCGGAATCAGCCAGGCCATGAACGGCTTGACCGGATTACTGCCGCAAACCCGCAATCTCATCGAGAAGCTCGAGGTGATCGCCGAGACCACCAGCCACGCACAACCCGATCTCGGCACCCTCGTCGGCGGGGCGGGAGTGCTGTTCGGGCAGTTCACCGCCGCCGATCAGGAGGTGCGCCGGTTACTCGAACTGGGTCCCGGACAACTGGCGACGCTCGGCGGGGTGGTGGCCGAGACCACGGACCCGGTGACGAATCTGGTCACCAATCTGTCCGTGATCACCAGGGCCGCGCGGCTGCGGACACCCGCGCTGGCGGCACTGTTCCCGGCGCTGCGATCCGGCACCGCGATGCTCGGTATCCCGGTGCACGACAACGCCTTCCACACCATGGTGGACATCTGGCCGCGACCCACCTGCGAATACGCGACCATCCCGGTATCGCCGGTCAAGGTCAGCGACGGCGCGATCCGGCTCTACAACTACTGCGTCACCGACGATCCGGCGCAGCAGATCCGCGGTTCGGCCAACGCGCCCCGCCCCGGCGGCCCGGACAACACCTCCGGACCGCCACCCGGAGTCACCGGCAATGAACTATCGGTCCCCTTGCCCGCCAACTGATTACGGCAGCACCACCATCGATACCCGGCAGAGAGATGTGATATCCGTGAACGACACCCACGAAATGATCGACGATGTGGCCGACCCCGTGGCGGACGAGGTCGACGCGGCCCCACGCAGTGCGGTGGTGGCAGATGAGCCGTCGGCCGAGGCTCGCGGAACTCGCCGATCGACCCGTCGCACAGTACTTTTCGCTGCGGCTGCGGTGGCCCTCACCGGTACGGCGATCGCCCACGATGTCTACACCTCGGTGCGGAGCCGACACGCCGAGGACCTCGTCGAAGCCCGCGAAACGGCTCGCAAGACCGCCTGCGAATACGGCCCGGTCCTGGCCAACTACGACGTCGAACATCTCGACTCCTACTTCGCGGCGGTCCTGGATCACGCCACCGGCGACTGGAAGCGGGAATTCGACTCCACCAGTAAGGATTTGCGAGATGTCCTGGTGCAGGGCCAGGTGAAATCCAAATCCGGCACCGTCGACTGCGCCATCTCGGCCAGCGATGTGAGCACCGCCGCCGCGGTCGTCGTCATCGATCAATCCGTCACCAGCGTCGGCACCCAGGGCCAGCCGCGCCGGGGCCAACTCGCGATCACCCTGTCCCTGGTCAAATCGGGCGACCGCTGGCTGGTCGACAAGGTCTCCTCCCCACTGCTGCGCACCCAATGACCTTGCCCGCCCCCGGTCTACACCGCGGGCTGGAGGGCGGTCCTCATCCGGCAATCGTCAGGACACGAGGGGCTGGGCAGTCGATTCGGTCAACTGCACGATGCATAGGCCGCCGCGTTGCGCCTGGACGCCGGTCACCTCCAATTGGGTTCCCGGCAGCAGGATGAATTCCTCCTCCTCGGTGAAGGCGGAGAAATCGCGAATGCTCACCGCCCGGGCGGGTCGCACCTCGAAGAGCGTTCGCTTACCGCGGCTGCCCAGGAATGCCCGCGCCACACTGGATTCGGAGGTGCAGGAGGACACGCCCCACCAGGTCACGGTGCGGTTCAGCGGATATTGCGCGCGCAGATCCAGTGAGACTCCGCGCCACAGTGGTTCGGTGCGGGTGGGCAGCGCCGACACCGCCGCGAACAAGAGGCGCAGATAGGGCAGATAGGGGATCAACTGGGCACGGTCGGGGGCGCGCAGCACCCGGTTGATCTCCCGGTAGAACGCGGACTCGCAGGTGTAGAGATGCAGTGCCGCAATCGCATCGGCGGACAGGGCGGCGTGCGACCGGTCCGCCCGCAGCTTGCCGAATTCGTCCGAGCGCACGGCATACCGATCCAGACCGGAAAGCAGGGTGGCCACCGGTGCGATGGCATCGCGGAAGCTCTGTAGCGGAGTGTCGAAGACGCCGGTGATGGCGGGCAGGACCAGGCCCTCGTCCTTGACGCTCGCCAGGCGTTCCAGATAGAGCTGATGCAATTCCATGGTGGAGGCGATGAACGCGCCCATGCGGTCGGCGGTATCCCGGTCCGTTCCAGCGGTTTCCGTCTCACCGGTATTCCATCCGGCACTCGGCAGCCAATCGATCGGGTCCGCGCCGGTAGCGGCCAGCGCCGCGTTGACCATGGCGAAATGGTCTCCGTCGCAGAAGATATCGCCCTGCGCGGCGGGATTGGCGTGGTCCACATGCCGGACATCGACGCCCGGGTATTTCTTCTGCAGTTGCAGCACAATCTTTTTCAAGCTGCGCGCGTGCGTGCCCCACCATGCGAATACCACACCGCGATCGGCCTCATCCGCCTCCTGCTTGGCGCGCAGGATCTCCTCGATGATCCGCTCGGCCACCGGACGCCAGAACGCGGTGTGCTGATCGGTGGCCAGCGCCCCGTCACTGCTGGCGGTCAATGCCGCATTGAGCAGCAGCACGCCCTGGGTGAGCATGGCCTGGAACCACTCCGGCGGCTGCACGGTGTCCTGTTCGCGCAGCAGGGCGCGGATATCGGCGATCGGGGTCTTCTTGGGAATGCCATACTTCCACATGGCCGCCGCTTTGATGATGCAGCGAATGCTGATCACCCGGCCGAACTGACTGTCCTTCCAATCGTGAAAGGCGTTGTCGAACATGGCTATTCCGGTGGCGCTCTCGGGCCTCGGATACGGGTTCTGGCCGAACACCACCACCTTCCACTTATGCGGCGGATGCGGTTTGAGCGCCTGAAAAGTCAACTCGCGCACCGGAACGACACTCGGACCCCGGCCGGGGCCGATGAAGGTGGCCGCATTCGGCTGTGCCTCGATCACCGGTCGCAGCACCGGCAGCCACGGCTCACCGCCGCCATTGAAGAGATCGGTCAGGGACAGCGGGTCATTCGTGCTCACGCCCGGCACTATATGTCATGAAAATCGCTCTGGCAGAAAGCATGTCGGTGGGTGCGGGTAACGTCCCGGGCAGTGCAGGACCGCATCTCACCGGGAGTGTTTTCATGAGTTCGAATCGGGTGCAACCGCCGCTGCGGGTGGTATTGGCCGATATCAATCCGCAGGTTGTCCAGGCGTGGCTGGCGGCGTTCGCCGACCATCCCGAGATCGAGATCCACAAGGGTTCGATCCTGGACGAGCGGGTCGACGCCTGGGTCACCCCGACCAATGCGCGCGGCCTGATGGACGGCGGCGTCGACGCGGCCATCAAACGGCATCTCGGGGCGGGCATTCAAGTGCGGGTGCAGCGCGCGATCCGGGATGGCTTCGCGGGCAGACTGCCGGTCGGCAGCGCGGTCTGCGTGTCCTCGGGGGCGATCAATCCGAAGTTCCTGATCTCGACCCCGACCATGAGGGAGTCGGCCGAGGATGTCAGCGAGACACTCAATGTGGCGCTCGCCTGCGCGGCGGCCTTCCAGGCGATTCACCGCCAGAATCGGGACGCGCCGGGCAGCATCTCCTCGGTCGCGCTGGTCGGTATGGGGGCCAACACCGGTCAGGTGCCCGCGCGGGTGTGCGCCAACCTGATGTGGACCGGATACACCCTGTTCAACGACCACACCTTCGATGATTACGACGAACTGCGCGCGACCGTGCTGGCTCAGCTGGACGATATCGAGAACGCGCCGGCCGATAAGCCGGTCCGCATCAAGCGCCCCGCGACCAGGCGCTGAGCTGATTCGACACCGCCCGCGCTCGTGGCTGCCCGAACTTGTCTGTGCCCGATGCGAGACTCTGGGACATGCGATGGGCGTTGGCGGCGACGAGCGAGGGCGGTGCGCTGCTGTGTCCGCTGGAGCAGGACGGAAGTCCCGCCGGGCCGGTGGTGCGCGAGCCCTCTCTCGCCGCGGCGGTACGGGACCGTCCCGAGGTGGAGCGGTGGGTGTGGCGCTCGACCGCCGAGATCTACCGGCAGCTGCTCGACGCCGGGGTGCGGGTCGAGCGCTGCTATGACGTGGAAGCGGCCGAAGCGCTGCTGATCGGTCATGAGCACGGGCAATCCGGGCAGCCGCGTTCACTGGCGGCGGCGTGGGCGCGACTGCATAAACAGCCGGTTCCGCCGGACGCGCCGCTGCGGGCCGCCGACGAGCAGCCGTCACTGTTCGACTCCGGCCCGGTACCGCTACCGCCCGGCACCGACGAATTCACCGCGCTGCTGGAGGTTTACGCGCAGCAGGTGGCCCGCACCGCGAAGGCCGAATTCCCCGACCGCATGCGCCTGCTGCTGGCGGCCGAATCGGCGGCCATGCTGGTCGCCGCCGAAATGTCCCGCGCCGGAATTCCCTGGCATGCGGACGTGCACCGGGATCTGCTGGATAGTCTGCTGGGCGAACGCATTTCCGGTGATGCCGAACCGCGGCGCATGGTCGAATTGGCCGAGCAGGTCTCCCGGGCGTTCGGCGAAGGCGTGCGCGTACGCCCCGATCTGCCCCAGGACATCATCAAAGCGTTCGCGCGCGTGGGTATTCCGCTCTCCTCCACCCGCAAATGGGAACTCCAGGAGGTGGATCACCCGGCCATCGCACCGCTGCTCGCCTATAAATCGCTCTATCGGCTCTACACCGCACACGGCTGGTCGTGGCTCGATCAATGGGTTCGTGACGGCCGCTTCCGCCCCGAATACCTGCCCGGCGGCACGGTTTCGGGGCGCTGGACCGCCAATGGTGGTGGGGCGCTACAGATCCCGAAAATCATTCGCAAGGCGATCCGCGCCGATCCGGGCTGGCGTCTGGTGGTCGCCGATGCCGACCAGATGGAACCGCGGGTGCTGGCCGCGATCTCCCGCGATCCGGGACTGATGGAAGTGGCGGGGCGGGGTGAAGACCTCTATGCCGATCTGGCCGCCCGCTCGTTCAACGGCGACCGCGCCAAGGCCAAAATCGCGCTGCTGGGCGCGATTTACGGCCAGACCTCCGGTGATGCGCTCGTGCATATGGCCGAACTGCGCCGTCGCTATCCGGCCGCGGTCGCCTATGTCGACGATGCCGCCACCGCCGGGGAACAGGGCCGCCTGGTGCGCACCTGGCTGGGCCGCACCTGCCCGCCCGCCTCGGCGCAGCCCGAGTCCGATGATGATCCGGGCCTGGCCACCCGATACGGTCCGAACCCGAAAGCCCGTGCCCGGGGCCGCTTCACCCGCAACTTCGTGGTCCAGGGCAGCGCGGCCGACTGGACCCTGCTGCTGCTGGCGGCCCTGCGGTCCGAGCTGGCCCGGACCGCGCCCGCGGCGGAACTCGTCTTCTTCCAGCACGATGAGGTGATCGTGCACTGTCCGGCCGAGGATGCCGACACGGCCGCCGCCGCGATCTCGGCGGCGGCCGACACCGCCGCGCGATTGGCTTTCGGCTCGACCCCGGTCCGCTTCCCGTTCACCACCGCGATCGTCGAGTGCTATCACGACGCCAAATAGGATCGAGCCCGCCGGATACGAGCCGGATCGCTACGAGGTTGTGCGCCGGATCTTTTCGAGGACGGCGGCGGTCTGGGCGGTGGCGCCCAATGCGTTCGGATGCAGCGGATACGCCACGCCGGGGGCATTGTGCGGCGACGAGAAGGCGATGCCCTCCACATAGCGGGTCGCCGCGGGCTGGCAGACATCGTGACCGGTGCTGGGCGTATAGGTGTCGACGAAGTCGATACCGGCGGCCTGTGCCACGCGCGCGAGCATGGCGTTCATGAGGGCGAATTTATCTCGGAGATAGGTGATGTCGACATCGGCCGCGGGTAGGTCGGGGCGACAGCCCTTGCCCGAGACGGGGAGTGCGTTGAGATAGTCGACCAGCAGGATGCGCGCCTTGGGGGCGCGCTCGCGAATACCGGCGATGGTCGCCTGCACCAGCGGTGCGGTGGCTTCGATCTTGGCGGTCACCCGATCGTCGGCGGCGGGAGTCGTCGCGCAGGCGGGAGTTTCCTTGGCCACCCCGCCCGCGGTAGCGGCGGCGGGAACGGGCTGCAGACAGCTCATGGCCAAGGCGGGAAACCCGATATCGTTTCCGCCGATGCCGAGAGTGACCAAATCGGTTGTGGGGGATAGCTTCTCGAATTGAGGCGGATTGACTCCGCCCAGTGGGAGCTGCTGCTCCGCGATCATATCGGCGGTGGTCGCCGAGGCGCAGCTGGCATCGCGGAATACCTTGACGCCCAGGGCCGCGGCCACCTGGTGCGGATAGTTCGAGGTGGATTGGACGCAATCGGCGGGAACGTCCGTGATCGCGGGCGGAAGGGTGGTGAAGACCGCCGCGGTCCACGAATCGCCCAGTGCCACGTATTCGTGATAGGCGGGCGAATCCGCCTGTGCCGGAATCGATATCAGGGATGCGGCCAGTACGCCCAGGGCCAGCGGGACGAGTCGTGCGGGTTGGACCGTTTTCACTGCGGAAGAACCTCCGAACTGGTCAGTTGGACAGCTTCGAGGGAGGTGGAGCAGATGATCGACGGCCATACTCGCGTACATATCGGGCATTCCGGCGACGACACGGTACGACCGCCAGTGAATTCTTAAGGCGACCGCAAGCCGCCGTCGATAGCGTCCTGCCGTCCAGGGGGATTAACGGGATGCACGGGTGTGCCGGGTATCGCCGAGGCGGGGGAGATGCTGCGATGAGTATCAGGGTGAAAGCTGCGGCGGGATGCCTGACAGTGGTGGCGCTGGCGGTGGCGGGATGCGCTGGTGGCCAAGATATGCCGGAAGCGCCCAATGCTTCGGCACGGTTGTCGGTCACCGGTACGCCCGCTTCCGCACCGCGCACCACGGTTCCGTCCGCACTCGGTAATTCGGCCCAGGCGACGACGCCGAGGAACGCCGACCCCGACGGCGACCTGCGCCCCTTCGCCGCGGCGGCCACCACATCCGGAACCTCGAATGGGCGGGTGTTCTCCGGCGCACTGCGCACATCGATCGGCGCCGGGCCCGGCGGGGCGCACACCTGGGAGGTCCGGTACTACGAGCTCACCGGGACCGATGCTGTCGCAACGGCCTTCAATCGGGCGTCCCGATCCTCGGCGGATACCAATTTGCGCTCGAGCGGGCTGGTCGAGACCGACCACGGTTCATGTGTGGCCCGGGTGGAGCCGCGCCGGATCGAATTCCGGCCCACCGCCATCGGCGAAGTGCTGGCGGGCAATTGGTATTGCGCGTCCGCCGCGCACTACAACAACACGGTCAGCACCATCGTGATCGATTCCCGGACAGCCGCGCCGATCACCCTCGCGGACCTGTTCACCGATGAGGGCGCGGGGTTGCGGCGGCTGGCCGATCAGACCGTGGAACGGGTCGGGGTCAACCCGACATCGGCGGGAGTACAGCCCACCGAGGAGAATTTCGGGAACTGGATTCCCGCCGAGTCCGGAATGGTGTTGTTCTTTCCGGACTATCAACTCGGCGGTTTCGGTATGCGGAGCGTCACCATTCCGTGGTCGGCCCTATCCGATCTGATCGCTCCGGACCAGCGTGCCTTGATTCCCGGTTAGTCGCGGTCCGGAGGCCGGGAAATCCGGCTGAACGTTTCCGGCGTCGCGGGCGGTACATTCGGAAGGGCCGTTCGCGTATGGATCCCGTCGCCCATTGGGCTCGGGGCGGGACGAAGAGTGTAGCGGTGCTGAGGGAGAATACGAACGTGAGTTACACGAACAGGAAGAATTTCAGCGACCAGGCCGAGCCGGCGGTGGTGGCGGCTAGCGCCGCCGCGACTCCTGTCGGCGGCTAGTTCGATGTCCGAGCAGGAAGGACCGGGACGGGGATCCGTACCCGGACCAGGCACGAACAGGTTCGAAGCGGTGGAACGGCTGCGCCGGAAGCTGGAGAGTCTGAAGGCCGCCGAGACCGCCACGCCCGATGCGGACGATGATGCGTCCGGGGTTACCCGGCTGCCGCGCCGCCCGCGGCGCATGCATGAGGAACCCGGTGCGCGCCCGGACCAGATCTGGCGTCCGGATGGCGGCACCATCTACGATCCCGCACCGACCCGGCCCGTGCTGCGCTCGGAATTGCAGCGGGAGACAGGGTGGTGGCCGGTCGATCCGGGCCGGATGCCGCAGCCCGCGCCGCAGGATGATTCGGGTGCCGCCGGATCGGACGCGAACATTATCGATCTCGACGCCCTGCGGCGTAAACGCGCCGGTGACGCGCCCGCCGCCGGTATCCGGCGGATCGCGCGGCCGCGCCGGATCGGACAGTCGGGGGAGCCGACCGCGGCGGACGGCAAGGCGGAAGGTCGCGACGGCGACCCTGATTCGCCGCCGGATCCACCGGTGCGACGACGCTGAGCCACTACCCGGGCATGGTTACTGCCCGAGCGTGCGAATCACACGGGTGGTGTGTGTCCCAGAACGTTTTTCGCGCCGCCGTCCTACAGCGGCGCACTGGATTTCGAGCTCGAACTCGGGGTCGTACCGCGTCCCCCGCTGCGTGACGCCACCGTCGACCAGGCGGCCGCCGCCATCGCCGCCGTGGTGGTGGTCAATGACTTCTCCGCCCGCGACGTCCAATTGGCGGAGATGCGTTCGGGTTTCGGGCCGCAGCGTTCCAAGCATTTCGCGACGTCCATATCGGCGACAGCCGTCGCGGGAGCGGCGCTCGCCGATCGCCTGGATCAACTCACGGCCACGGTGAGCATCAATGGAAATGTCATCTCGCACAGCGGAACTCACACCATGAAGTACTCGATGGCCGAGGCGATCGCCCACGTCTCGCGCGGCGAACAGCTCTTCCCGGGTGAACTGCTGTGCAGTGGTACTCTCCCCGGCGGCAGTGGTATGGAACTGGGGCGCTGGCTCGCCCCCGGTGATGAGCTGCGGCTGGAAATCGACGGCATCGGCGTCATCGAACACCGAATCCCCAACTGAGCGAGGCGTTTGTGAAGATCGACCAGATTTCCGATTCCGTCTATGTGGTGGCCGGAACCAATGTCAACTGGGCCCTGGTCACCGACGGCTCCGGCGTCACCGTCATCGACGCGGGCTACCCCGCCGATGCCGCCGACCTGCGGGACTCGGTCCGCCAGATCGGCCATCAACTCTCCGATATCGCCGCCGTGCTGCTCACCCACGCCCACCTCGACCACATCGGCGGCATCCCCGCCCTCGTCGAGCAGGTGGGGATGCCCGTCTATACCGGCCCCGAAGAAGTACGCCACGCCAAACGCGAATACCTCCAGCAGATCACCCCGGTGGAAATGGTGAAACGCCTCGGCTCCGCCCGCGGCCGCCGCTGGGTCACCCACACCGTCCGAGCCTGCTTCGGCCATATCAACATGTCCGTCCCCTCGGCCACCACCACCGACGCCGCCACCCTAGCCGCCCTCCCCGGCGGCCTCGTCGCCGTGCCCACCCCCGGCCATACCGACGGCCACACCGCCTACCTGCTGCCCTCCGAAGGCGTCCTGTTCTCCGGCGATACCCTCGTCACCGGCCACCCCCTCCTGCCGACTACCGGTCTCCAACTCCTCCCGGGCTTCTTCAACCACAACGAGTCCGGCACCCGCGCCAGCGCCCTGCTACTGGCCGATCAGCCCGCCAAGATCCTGGTCCCCGGCCACGGCCTCCCTGCGACCTTCGACCCCGAGGAAGTCCGGCGCGCTTTCGAGTCTTGAGCGAACTCACCGGCCTCCTTCAAGGACCCACCCCTACGGTCGATCCGCGGCGTTCAGACGTGCGGGAGGGTCCATGGACACCGATGTGGTCAGTGCGGCCTCGGCCTCGGCCCGGTTGACCGTGCGGCCGAGTGCGCCGAATTCGTGCAGGTCGCCGAAGACCTCGAGGCGGATGGAGGCGTCGATGCCACCGGCGTGCACCGGATCGAAACCGGCGGCCGAAATCAGCTGGGCCACTACCTTTCCCGCCGCCTCGTCATCGGTGGCGTAGAAGGCCACCGCGAGTTCGGGTGTCCGGTGCGCGGCGGTGTCGAGGGATTCGGCCGACAGGGTACCGAACGCCTTGACCAGACGGGTGCCGGCGGGCAGCAGGGCCGCCAGCAGCTGGCCGGAGGATTCGTCCGCGCCGATGGTCTTGACGAAGCCGCCCTGCCCGTCCGGTGCGATGGGGTTGGACGGGTCGACGATGATCTTGCCGCGCAGTCGATCACCGTAGGTGGCGACGAGTTCGCGGATGGTATCGAACCAGACGGCCAGGATCAGGATTTCGGCCCGTTCGACGGCCTCGTCGACGGTGACGGCGGTGGCGTACGCACCCAACTCCAGTGCCTGCGAACAGGTTTCATCCAGCTCTCGCCCGGCGAGCAGAATATCCACCCCGCCCTCGGTGAGATGGGAGGCGAGGCGGCGGCCGATATTGCCGGTGCCGATGATGGCGATGGTCACGGATGTTCTCCTTCGGTGGGTTATCGAATGCGGCGGCGGCGCGCCGCCGCATAGATGGCGGATCGATCGGCGGCGAGCTGATCGCGCGGGGCGGTCATACCGGTGGGCAGTCGCAGCGGATCGAAATCCAGGTCGTGGTCGTCGATGATGTGGTCCAGGCGTAATCGGCCGAGCCGGATCAGCCGCGGCGGATCCGCCCACAGCGCGGTCGGATCGTGCACCGCGTCCCCGTCCGCCGGCAGCCGCGCGTACAGCCCGAAATGGGCCGGGAGCCGTCGCGCGAGATCCCGAGCCAGGTAGTCGGCCGGAAAGTGGCCCGCGGCAATGGGATCCAGTCCGGCCAGGCCCACCTCGGGATGCCATTCCAGCCGCGCCCAGGTCTGCCTGCCGTCGTGGGCGCGGAAGCCGAACGCGTGAATCGCGTGGTACCGCTGCGAGACATAGCTGGCGGGTGCGAGCCCGGAGCCCGCCGCCAGCGCGGCAGCGGCCTCCGGATGCCGTTCGGTGAACTCGGCCATCGCACCCGGTATCGGTTCTCCGGTAACGGGATCGGGTGCGATCGCGGCGAAGAACTCGAGCATGTCCGCGCCATTGCGCACGAAGAACACCGGCAGCGTGAACGCGGTCAGATCCGCGACCGGCGCCCCGGGCGGTGCGAATCGCACCGAGAGTCCCTGATCGCCGGTGTGCGCGTCATGGCCGTGCGCATCACCGCGGGTACCCGAGAAGCGCCCGACCACCGGTACCGGCCCGCCCGCGAATATCGCGGCCGAGGTCAGTTCGGCGGCGGTGTCCTCGGCCTGGAAGCTGCCCGTCACCGCCGTGCCGCGACTGTGCAGCAGCCGCGTATGCGGTTCGGCGGGCAGCAATTCGGACATGCGTTCGGCCGATTCCGCTGCGGTGAGCTCATTGTCAATGGTCATGGTGAAGTACTTCGTTCGCCGGATGGGGGTGCGGGGCGAGCCAGCCGCGCAGCAGGCCGCTGACGGCCGGGAGCGCCGCGAAGGTCATGAGCACGCTGAACAGCACGGTGAAAACCAAGGTGCGCAACACCAGTGGCGCACCGGCCAGCAGCGGACCCAGTACGGCATTGCCGAGCAGTGAGATCGGGAAGATCGCCAGGCCCGAGGCCACCGCCTGTTTCCAGCGCGGCGGTCGCGGGCAGGCACAGGTGCTGATCATCCCCGGGGCGCGGGGTGGACCATATGCTTGATCTCCTGGAACTCGCCGAGCCCGCGCAGCCCGTTGAGGCGGCCCATACCGCTCTGTTTGAACCCGCCCTCCTCGAACTGATCGACCACGACCGCCCAGGTATTGGTCCACACCGTCCCGGCCTGGAGTTCCCGCCCGACCCGCAGCGGCCGGTCCACATCGCGGGTCCAAATGCTCGCGGCGAGACCGTATTCCGTGGCATTGGCGCGTTCGATGGCCTCGGCCTCATCGTCGAAGCGCTCGAAGGTGGCGACCGGCCCGAACACCTCGTGCTGCACGATGGGCGAGTTCAGATCGGCCACTTCGATCAGGCTGGGGTGGTAGTAGGCGTCGGGACCGGTGGTCAGCAATCCGCCGCGTTCCACGATGGTGGCGTAGTCGGCGGCCTCGGCGACCGTGCGATCCACCCGCTCGGCATTGGCGCGATCGATCATCGGGCCCATCTCGCTGGCCGGATCGTCACCGGGACCGACCCGCACCGCCGCAAGGGATTTCGCCATCCGATCGCGCAACTCGTCCGCGATACCGCGCTGGGCCAGAATGCGACTGCCGGTCATGCAGAACTGCCCGGTGAAGGTGGTGATCGCCTTGGTGAGCACCGGGACGACGACATCGAGATCGGCATCGTCGAACACCAGCATCGGGCTTTTGCCGCCCAGTTCCAGTGACAGCGGCTTGAGCGTATCGGCGGCATTGCGCATGATGATTCGCCCGACCATGGTGCTACCGGTGTAACTGACGACATCGACCTCGGACGAGGAAACCAGCAGCGGCGCACCGTCATTGCCGGATTCGGTGAAACAGTTCATCACACCGGCGGGCAGCGATTCGGTGGCCGCGATGATCTCGTACAGCAGGCCGTTGACCAGCCCGGTCTGACCGGGCAGCTTCATCGCGACCGTGCAGCCCGCCGCCAGCGCCGGTGCGAAGGACCGCACCGCCAGCACCACCGGCGAATTCCATGGCGCGATCACCCCGGCGACGCCGGCGGCCTCGGTGAGCGTCATGGAGTACAGGCCGGGCTTGACCTCGGCGGCGCGCCCCGATTCGGCCAGTGCCAGCGCACCGTAGTAGCGCAGCTTGGGAATGCTGAGATCCACCTCGAAGGCGGCCTCCGCCAGGATCTTTCCATTCTCCCGGGCCAGCAGGGCGACGAGTTCATCGCGGCGTTCGGCCATCCGGTCGGCCATCTCGAACAGGGCACGGGCGCGCAATTCCCGGTCCCGGGACCAGGTTCCGGTGCGGAAGGCGCGGCGCGCGGCGGTGATCGCGGCCTGTGCCTCGGCCGCACCGCCTTCGGCGAAGGTTCCTACCGGCTGTCCCGTCGCGGGGCTGTACGAGGTGCCGGTAGCGGTGCCCTCGTGCCAGGCTCCGTCGATCCAGTTGCGGGCGTGCGGAAGTCGATCGTTAGTCACTGATTCTCCTGAATAAGGTTGCTGGGCAAGTGATTACAGCTGTGCGGCGATATGTTCGGCGGCCATGATCACGGTGGCGTTGGTGGCCGCCGAGACCGCGTCGGGGAGGATGGACGCGTCCACCACGCGCAGATTCCGCACCCCGCGCACCCCGCCCAGGCGATCCACCACCGCGTCCGGGTCATCGGCTCCGCCCATCGGCGCGGTGGAGCTCGGGTGGTGGTAGGTGTCGAGGGTGGCCAGCATCGCGGCCTCCACCTCGGTGTCGCTGAGAGCCGTTGCACCCGGGGCCATTTCGTGATCGATGAGATCGGACAGCGGTGCGGTGGCCCCGATCCGGCGGCTCAGTGCGATGCCCTCGAGCAGGCGCTTGCGATCGGCGGGTTCGGCCAGGAAGTTCAGGTCGATGCGCGGCGCGTCCAGGGGATCGCGGCTGCGCAGGGTCAGCGAGCCACGCGAATGCGGCCGGGTCAGGGCGACCGCCAGCACGAACGCCGCACCGGTCGGACTCAGGCTCTGATCGATCAGGTGGGTGGCGGTGATGTGCAGATCCAATTCACCCGCGGCCGCATCCGAACTCGCGGTCCAGACCTTGGCCCCGATGACCGGATGCGCGCCGCCGATCCGATCGGGATGGGCGGCATAGGCGTTGTAGTAGAACGGGTGGTCATAGAGCGTGCGCCCGACCGGAAGATCGGCGACGATCGGGATATCCAGTGCGGCAAGGTCTTCGGCCGGACCGATACCGGATCGCAGCAGGATGGCGGCGGAACCGTAGGCGCCCGCGCTCAGAATCACCTCACCGGCAAGCAGTTCGGAGCCGTCGGCCAGCAGTACTCCTCGCGCCCGCGCGGCGTCGCCCTGTTCGAACAGCACGCGATCCACGAGCGTATCCGCCCGGATCTCCAGTTTCGGCCGGGCGCGCACGGCATCGGTGAGATACGCCATGCCGGTATTGACCCGCACCCCGTCCACCACATTCATGGCGTACGGCGCGACGCCGTAGGGCTGCGGACCATTGAAATCCTCGGTCGCCGGAATGCCGATCGCGAGCGCGGCATCGACGAAAGCCCTTTGCATATCGCTCAATTCGGCACGATCGAGCTGATGCACCGGCAGCGGTCCGCCGCGCCCGTGCCAGTGCTCGTCACCCGCGTCGGTGCGTTCGAGCGCGCGGAAGCTGGGCAGCACCTCCTCGAATGACCAACCCGTCAGGCCGCGTGCGGCCCAGCGGTCGAAATCCGCGGGCAGGGCGCGGGCCACGACCGACCCATTGACGGCGGAACTGCCGCCGAGCACCTTGCCCCGGTACGCCTGCACCGGATGGCCGATGACGCCGGGCTCGGAGGCGTAACCCCAATCGTGTCCGGTGTATCCGCCCAGAATGTCGCTGGCGGCAACAGATTCCGGATACGCCGTCGCGGGGTACGCGGGTCCGGCCTCCAGCAGCAGTACCCGGCGCTCCGGATTCTCGCTGAGCCGGGCGGCGAGTACCGCACCGGCGGAACCGCCACCGACAATGAGGATGTCGGGGGAGTGAGACATGGCTGTCCTTTCGGGAATGTCAGGGTGTGAGAACGGCTTTGACGGTTTTCCCGGCGCGCACGTCCGCGACGGCGCTGTTGATCTGCTCCAGCGGATAGGTGCGGACCATGCGGCCGATCGGGAATCGGCCGGCCTGGAAGAGGTTGAGCAGGCGCGGGATCAGCACCGCCGGGGCCTGATGACCCATCACCGATCCGGTGACGGTGCGGCCCTCGAGCAGTTCGAAGACATTGGCACGCATAACCGCATCAGGCGCGGTCACACCGCCATCAGGGCACTGAGCCCGACCGCCCCCGCACCCAGGCGTCATAGTCGGCGGCGATACCGCGCACATAGATCATGCCGTTGAAGGCGCTGCTGCCGCCGAGCGTCCTACCGCGCGGCCAGGGCAGCCGTCGCCCGTCGGCATGGGTCTGCGGTTCGGTGCTGAAGCCCCAATCCACCGCACTGCCCCACAGTTCGATCGACCGGACCGGATCGTGGATGGACGGATTCGTATCGGCCGGACCGGCTTCCAGCAGCAGTACCCGGTGACCGGCGTCGACCAGCCGCCGGGCCAGCACCACACCCGCTGAACCGGCGCCGACGACGATGTAGTCGTGGTTCATCGACCGAAGTCCTTCTCGTTTCGCGAACGCGCCGGAAACCCGGCGCCGGGCAAACCATGTTCTCGGTCACTGAAAATGCTCTGGATGGATTCAGAACGGCCAGGTCAGCGGAATACGCGCTGGTTCGGTGCGCGGGCGGGCGGCGGAACCGGTCATGCGACTGACTACGCTGTGCGAGTTCGAGGAGCGGCAGCTACGCGGAGGAAGGAAGCCCCCGGCCGGGTGCAAGGCGCAAGACAATGGCGACAATTCGCATCAACCTGCTCAACGGTGTCGAGGTGCTCCGCGACGATCAACCCGTGCCCTCTGGTCCGCCGCAGCGCTGTGCGCTGCTGGCCGCACTGGCCCTGCGCCGCGGGCGCTGGGTGCCCGCGACCGTACTGCTCGACGGCCTCTACGACGGCGATGTCCCCGCCAGCGGCACCGGCCTGATCCAAACCCACATCTCCGCCCTGCGCCGCGTCCTCGAACCCGACCGCGCACCCCGCGCCGAACCGCGAGTGCTGGTGTCCGGACATGGCGGGTACCAACTGCGGATCACCGATGACCAGGTCGACGCCGGAATCTTCGACGCCCTGGTCGCACGGGCGGAACACGCTCGCGCCCAAGGGGATTGGCATACCGCCGACCAGTTCTACACCCGCGCGCTACCGCTGTGTTCGGGCGAACCCCTGGCCGGACTGCCCGGCCCGGCGGCATCCGCTCAGCGCGCGGTGCTCGGCGAGCGCTACCTCTCCGCCCTGGAGGAAAGCCTCTTCGTAGCCTCCATGCTCGGCCGTACCGACCGGGTCCTGGACCGCCTGCGCCCCCTGGTCGGCGAACACCCGCTCCGCGAACGCGCCGCCGAACTCCTCATGCGCGCCCTGGTCCGCCAGGGCCGCCGCTCCGAAGCCCTGGAGGTCTACACCCGCACCCGCCGCGCCCTGATCGACACCCTCGGCGTCGAACCGGGCAATGACCTTCGCGCCCTGCAAACCAGCATCCTTGCCGGACAACCGATCCCGAGCCCCATCCGCCATCCGTCGTCGCCGGACATCTTTCCTTCCAACTCCGATGCGATTGATTCGCTGGAATCCCTGGCGCTGGAATCCTCGGCGCTGGAAATCATTCGACTGGAAGGACTGGGAGTTCCCGAGATCGCGATGCTGGCCGAGCGTGTGTTCGGAAGCGCCGCCGACGGGTTCGCACCCGATATCCATCGGGCCACCGGCGGCTCTCCGATACTCGTCAGCGCACTGCTGAAAGACCTGGCCCTACTGGATGATCCGCCGTGCGTTCCGGAGTATCTCGCGAACGGAAACTATGCGCGTGCGATTCGCCGGCAACTCGATCAGCTCGCACCGGATACGGCCCGAGCGCTCCGCGCGATCGCGGTGCTCCACGAGTACAACGCCCCGCCGGAGGTGGTGGCCGCCGCCTGCGGCCAGTCCGACAGCGAATTCCGGGACAGCTGCGCCACACTGATGGCTCACGGCATCACGGCTCCGCCTCAGCCGCGCCACGGCACCGCGGTGGACGAGGCCGAGGGGTATCCGGGGTACGACTCGGCTCGTATTTCGGCCTCGGCGGTCGGTGTGCATCTGCGGCCGGTCGGCGGCGGCGCGGCTCATCCGACGCCCGTATCCGGTGGTGCACCGGAGCTGTCTCGACTGCGGCATGCGTTGCCCGCCAATACCTTGCGCCGATTGTGCACACGCGAAGAGGTGCAGGGCATGCTGGTGACAGCGGCGTGGCGTGCGCTGGAGGTGACCGGGGACAGTCGGGTGGCGGCGCGGTATCTGCGGGAGTTGACGGGGGAGCGGTGGGCGGAGTGGGTGCCCACGCTGGTGGACGCGGGGGCGGAAGCTGTTCGGGCGCTCGAGCTTCCGGAGGCGATCGGGTATCTCGAAGTGGCGCAGCGGGTATGCGCGCCGGAACAGCGGGATGAGATCGGAGTACGGCTCGGGCTGGTGAAGCAGTGGACCGATCCCGTGGCGGCGCGGGCGTACTTCGAGCGGGCGCTGGTGGGGCAGCGGGCCGCGAAAGTCGCTCCGACTGCACTCATTCCGCTCGCGTGGACGCTGGTCACCTCGGGTCAGGCGCAGGATGCCGAGGCACTACTGGACGAGGTGATCACCGAGACCGCCGGTCATGATCCCGAGGCCGCGCGGACGCTACGGGCCTCGCGGTGGATGGTCACCGGGCTGACCTCGCGGGCCTGGAACGCGTACCTCGCGCGCACCCGCTCGGAAGCCGCGCCCGATGCGGTGACCGAGGCCGTGCGCGCGATCGGTGACCTGGTGGCCGTGCGTATTTCTGCGCATGAGGCGCGATCCCGCTTCGAAGCCGCGGCGGGTGGGACGACGGGGGAATACCTCCCGCCCGAGCTGCTCGGCATCCAGGCCCATATCGCGCTGTGGACCGATGAGCTGACCCGCGCCGGTCAGCTCACCGGTCAGGGCGATGACAGGTACTTCGGCATGCTCGACACCTATCGGCTCATGCTGCACACCGAAGTGCTGCTGCGCCAGGCCCGTTACGCCGAGGCCGCGCGGACCTGCGCACTGGTGGCCGTGCCCGCTTCCGCGTCGGTGCGGCGTCCGGCCGGGCTGGTCGCCCTCTACGCCGCGGCGCTGCTCGGAGCCGGGCGCATCGAGGAGGCCGACCGCTGGCTCGAACCCGCCCGCATCCACGCCAATTCCGAGTCCTGGGAATGGATTACGGTCACCTACGTGCGCGCCATGCTGTGCGCCGCGCAGGGCCGCTCCCGCGAGGCCGCCGGTCATTTCCTGGACTGTGGTCGCCGTCTGGCCGCCTGGCAGCAGCACAATCCCTCCCACCTACCCTGGCGCAGTTCGGCCGCCCTGCAACTCAGTGCGCTGGGCGAGCTGGACCGGGCCCGCCGCCTGGCCGCCGAGGAACTCGAACTGGCGATCCGCCTGAACACCCCGGTCGCGCTCGGCCGGGCCTGGCGCGCGGTGGCCCTGGCCGCGGCGGACCACACCACATCCGAATCGCTCTGTCGCGCGGTCGCATATCTCGAATGCGGCGAGTCCGTCCCGGAGCTGCTCGCGGCCCTGATCGATCTCGCCGATACCCACGCGGCCACGGGTCGCACGGCACTCGCGCGAACCACCTTCCGGCGAGCCCGCGCGCTGGCAGACTCCCGCGCGGTGCGAGTCGTGCTGGCACTGATCGATCAACGCCTGTCCGCTCTGCCGTCATTCGCTCCTGCGGGGTCCGGGCGACACGACCGGTCCCGCCCGGATGACTCGATTCTCGAGCCGGCCGGTTCCGCATGATGTTCGCGCCCCGCACTCGCGGGCGGGTTCGGTTCACGGCGAGGGTAACCCTCGCCGGGAGGCGACCCGGGTTCTAGCGTCGAGGGAATGGGTGATTCGCGGCGGCTGTTGAAAACGGTTACGGGAGTTAGCGGTTCGGTGGATGTGTATGCCGCCGCGCTGGATCCGGAACGATCGACGCTGGAGTCGTCGATCGAGATCGCGAAACTGGCGGAGGCCAATGGCTTCGATGCGCTGTTCGCGGCGGATCTGCTGAGTTTCGGTGCGCAGGGAGCGATCGGTGCGCAGGAGCCATTGATCTTCCTCGCCGCGTTGAGCGCGGTCACCGAGCATGTGGGGTTGATCGCCACGGTGACCACTACCTTCCACCATCCCTATAACCTGGCGCGGTTGTTCGGCACTCTCGATCACGTCAGCAATGGGCGCGCGGCCTGGAACGCGGTCACCTCCTCACTGGGCGAAGAGAACTACAGCTCGGGCGACCTCCCGAGTCCTGAGGATCGGTACCGCCGCGCGGGTGAGTCCCTGGAAATCGTCAACGCGCTGTTTGACAGCTGGCGGCCGGGCGCGCTGACCCCGGACGGGCACGGCGGCGCGGTGCTGAACGCGGATCTGGTCGAGCCGATCGACCACGCGGGCGAATTCTTCACCGTGCGTGGGCCATTGAATATCCCGCCGCTTCCGCAGCGGCGTCCGGTGCAATTCCAGGCCGGGCAGTCCGAGGCAGGCGTCGAACTGGGTGCGCGCTTCGCCGAGGTCGTCTTCACCTCACTGCCCACCCTCGAGGACGCCGTCACCTACACCAAGAAGATCCGTTCGCGCGCTGCGGAATTGGGCCGGGCCGACGGATTGCCGCTGATCATGAGTTCGTTCCACGCCACCTACGGCGCTTCCGAAGACGAGGTGCGGCGGCTGGTGCGCGAGCGCGATGAGGCCACCGATTTCGACTCGGGACGGCTCGCACTTGCCGATATGCTCGGCGGCGGCGTCGACCTGTCCGAGCTGCCCCTGGATAAGCCCATCCCCGAAGACCTGCTGCCCGATGCGCGCTCGGTGCACCGCCGCCGCGGCCGGGTGGAGATATTCAACAACTTCGCGCGCTCGGGAAAGACCTTGCGCGAGTTGATCATCGCCGCCAAGGACACCGGCCACTGGGCCGCCGCGGGCACCCCCGAACAGCTCGCCGATGTCATCGCCGAGCGCTATGACGCGGGCGTGCTCGATGTCATCTCGCTCGGTGGTCTGGCCGATCCGCGCACCCGCGACTTCCTGCTGAACGGCCTGCTGCCCGAACTCCGCCGTCGCGGCATCGTCGGAACCGGTTACACCGGAACGACTTTCCGCGAGAACCTGGAACTGCCGCCGCTACCGAACTGATCGGCTACTCGGCCGCGCCCGCACCGGGCGCGGCCCGCAATCCGTCGACGGTTACCGCGATGAGCCGCTCGGCCGCATCGGGCGTGGTCTCGCAGGCGATGCCGATTCCGTGCCCGAGCCGGACCAGATCGCGCGGTTCGATATCCGCGCGCACCGCGCCCGCCTGCTGAGCCGCCTCGAGCAGTGCGTTCGCCGCGTCATTGATCGCGGACCGGCACAGCGTGAAAGTCGGTGAATTGTGGTCCATTCCGGCCTTGAGCGTGGTCGCCAGACTGCGATTGGCCATTACCCACTGCACCTGTTCGCGCAGCCAGTATTCGAAAGCCGTCGCGCCCGAATGTTCTTCGAGTAGGTCATAGGCGCGTCCGCTCAACTGCTCGATATTGGACCGGTAGACGGCCTCGATGAGCGCTTCGCGATTGGGGAAGTGCCGGTACAGCGTCCCGATGCCGACGCCGGTGCGCCGCGCGATCTCCTCCAGCGCCACCTCGGGTCCGAGTTCGGCGAAGGCCTCCCGGGCGACCGTCAGAATGCGCTCGTAATTGCGGCGTGCGTCGGCGCGCATCGGCTTCTCCGTCGGCGGTGCTCCCACGAACCCTCCACTAGAAAACGGATGGACCCTCCGGATACACTTGCGCAAGTGGAGGGCTCCTCCATATGATAGCTCTATCGGAAACGGAGGGTGCCTCCGTTTGAATCCGAGTCATATCTTCCTTTCGATGGAGCGATCCTTGTCGACCACCCTTTCTTCGAATGCTGCCGTCGCGGGCACTCGAGCTCCCGCACCCGATCGAGGCCGGATTCGTTCCGGCATCCTGCTCGCCACCCTGCTGACCTGCCAATTGATGATCGTCCTGGACATCACCGTGATGAATGTGGCGCTGCCCCGCATTCAAGCCGATCTGCATTTCAGCGCGACCGGCCTGTCCTGGGTGATGAACGCGTACACCCTGGTCTTCGGCGGATTACTGCTGCTCGGCGGCCGAGCCGGTGACCTCTTCGGTCGCCGCAACCTCTTCATCGCCGGGGCGGCCCTATTCACCCTGGCCTCGCTCGCGGGCGGCCTCGCGCCCTCGGCCACCTGGCTGCTCATCGCACGAGTGGTGCAGGGGATCGGCGCGGCCATGGCCGGACCCAGCACCCTCGCACTCCTGACCACCACCTTCTCCGATCCCAAGGCCCGAATTCGGGTGCTGGCCTTGTTCTCCGGCATGTCCAGCGCGGGTTTCGCGATCGGCCTGATCGTGGGCGGTCTGCTCACCGAATGGCTCAGCTGGCGCTCGGTGCTGTTCATCAATGTGCCGTTCGGGCTGGCGGTCGTGGTGCTCGCACTGCGCTATCTGCCCCGCGCGCAACGGCAACCGGCGCATCTGGATCTGCCCGGTGCGATCACCGCGACCGGCGGTGTGGCCGCGCTGGTGTACGGCTTCATCAATGCCGCCGCGCACGGCTGGGGTAAACCCGAGACCGATATCTCGCTGGCGGCGGGCGTACTGCTCCTCGCGGCCTTCCTGGTGATCGAATCACGCACCGCGCAACCGCTGTTGCCGCTGCGGCTGTTCGCCGATCGCAATCGGGCCGCCGCCTACGCGAGCATGTTCCTCGCGCCCATGGCGGGTATGTCGATGTTCTTCTTCCTAACCCAATTCCTCCAGGACGTGCTCGGATTGAGTGCGCTGGCAACGGGTTTCGCCTTCCTGCCGACCGCCCTGCTGATGTTCACCATGATTCGCATGATTCCGCGCCTGCTACCGCGCTTCGGCCCGAAGCCGCTGACCATGATCGGCACCGCGTCGATGGTCACCGGCCTGCTGCTGCTCACCCGCCTGACCGAGCACAGTGGTTACTTCCCGGTACTGTTCGCGGCCATGCTCCTGATGGGATGCGGTATCGGACTGGCGGTTTCACCGCTGAACGTGATCATCATGTCGAATGTCGAACCGCATGAGGCCGGTGCGGCGGGCGGCGCGTTGCAGACATTGCAGCAGACGGGCGCGTCGCTGGGTCTGGCGATCCTGGTGACCGTCTTCGGCACCGCCTCGCGCGGTGCGGGCGGTACCGCACAGCATGCCCTGGTCAGCGGTATGACCACGGCGTTTGCCGCTGCGGCGGGAATTGCCGCGCTGACCTTCGCCGTGGCCCTCACCTATCGGAACCTGAGCACATCGAAGTGAAAATCGATGCACGACACACGCGGAAGGAGATTGCTTCCCGGGTGGATCGCTGATCTCTGCAAGGATGTCGAGCTGGACTGTTCTTTGGCAGCTGCTTCGCCGGATACCACCGTAGGGGGCGGCGAGGCAGCCGAGGATCCGGAGGCTTCTCTGTGGATGTCCGAAAATCAGCGCAAGACCACCGCACTCTGATAGACGTGCTGTCGGCGCGAGTCCTCGAGACTCCGCGCCGACTCGCGTATACCTTCGCGGGTCATCGCGCTGACTCGGAAAGCGTTGATTACGGCCAGCTCTGGGACCGGGTGTCCGGATTGTCCAGGCTGGTGCGCGAAGTGACCGCACCCGGCGACCGAGTGGTGCTATTGTGCCCGCCCGGAAAGGATTTCGCCTGCGCGTTCTTCGCCTGCCTAGCGACCGGCCGCATCGCCGTGGCCGTACACCTACCGACCTCGGCGCAGCAGTTCTCGACGCTGGCGGAGATCATTCGGGACAGCGGCGCGGTGGCGGCCATCGTGCCGCTCTCGGTCATCCCGGTCACCAGCGAGCAGCTCGGCGCGGGCATCACGATCATCGACAGTGATTCGGCCGGACCGGGATTCGATATCGCGGCGGGCCTGCAAGCGCCCCCCGCACCGGATGACATCGCCTTCCTGCAGTACACCTCCGGTTCGACCGGTGCGCCCAAGGGTGTGGCGGTGCTGCACCGGAACCTGATGGACAATCTGGGGCTGCTCGCCTCCAGATATCAACTGGCACACGACACCTCGATCGTCTCCTGGCTGCCCCCATTTCATGATATGGGGCTGATTCAGGGTCTGCTGCTGCCCATGTACGGCGGATTCCCGAGCACGCTCATGTCGCCCATGACCTTCCTGCGCGATCCGCTCACCTGGTTGCGGGCGATATCGAGTAATTCGAATGTCACCGCGGGCGGGCCGAATCTGGCCTACGGCCTGTGCGTGAAACGGGTATCCCCGGCCGATGCCGCGCAATTGGATCTGAGCGCCTGGCGGATCGCCTTCGTCGGCGCGGAGCCGATCGATCCGAATATCCTGCGCCGCTTCGCGGAACTGTTCGAGGTCAGCGGTTTTCGCCCGGAGAGCTTCGCCCCGATGTACGGTCTGGCCGAATCCACGCTGTTCGTCAGCGGCGGGGCGGTCGGTGCCGGTGCGCGCTCGCGCCGCTTCGCGGTGGCCGAACTGGAGCGCGGCGCCGCCGTCGAGGATGCCGAGGGCCGGGAACTGCCGAGTCTGGGTGCGGCCGAACCGGATTCGATCGCCATCGTCGATCCGGACACCCGGTTGCGCTGTGCCGAGGGCACCATCGGTGAGATCTGGTTGCGCGGTCCCAGTGTCGCCGCCGGATACTGGCATAAGCCGGTCGAGACCGAACGCGTCTTCCATGCCCGGATCGCCGATGACGGCGGTCCGGAGTTCCTGCGCACCGGCGATCTCGGATTCGTCTGCGCCGGAGAGCTTTACGTATCCGGCCGGATCAAGGAATTGATGATCGTGCACGGCCGCAATATCTTTCCGCAGGATATCGAGCGCACCATCGTCACCACTCATCCGGCCCTGCGGCCGGGTGGCTGTGCGGTCTTCACGGCCGAGATCGGTGATGAGGACCGGGTGATGGTGGTGCAGGAGCTGGCTGATCTACTCGAGCCGGACAACGCCGAGGCGCTGGCGGGTTCGATTCGGGAGATCGTCAGCCGGGTGCACGCGGTCAGCGTGCACCGGGTTGTTTTCGTCGGCAAGGGCGAAGTGCCCAAGACGACCAGCGGAAAGGTACAGCGCCAACGTTTGCGTGAGCATTACTCAGGTTCGACGACTTTCCAGGAGAGTGCGTTATGAGTGAATCGGCAACCCCCACGGCCGTGCTCGACTATTTCGTGGGATGGGCAGCGGCGAAGCTCGGCAGGGATTCGGTGGATCCCGACGCGCCGCTGACCGCGCTGGGTCTGGATTCGGTACACGCGGCGGAATTGATGACGATTCTGGAGGATCGCTACCGGACGGAAATCACCGCCGAGGATATTTTCGACGGTCTGACCATGGCGGACGTGGCGCGGCGCGTGGAAGCGCAGCACAGCGGTGCCGCCCGTGGATAGTCCGAAATTCAGTCTGCTGTTCTTCTCCAGTGACGCTCAGCAGAGTGGCGGACGGCGCTATCAATTGTTGCTGGACAGCGCCCGTTTCGCCGATGCGCACGGCTTCGAGGCCGTGTGGATTCCGGAGCGGCATTTCCACTCCTTCGGTGGGCTGTATCCGAATCCGGCGGTGCTCGGCGCGGCGCTCGCCGCCAGCACCGAGCAGGTCCGCATTCGCGCGGGCAGTGTGGTGCTGCCGCTGCACAATCCGGTGCGGGTGGCCGAGGATTGGTCGGTCGTGGACAACCTGTCCGGCGGCCGCGTCGATCTGGCCTTCGCCACCGGCTGGAATGTGGACGATTTCGTTCTCGCCGGGCATAACTACCGGGATCGGGTCGAGGTCACCCGGGCGGGCATGGATACCGTGCGCCGCCTGTGGTGCGGTGAATCGGTCACCCTGCCCAATGGCGTCGGCGAAGACCGCGCGGTGCGGATCTTTCCGACGCCCGTGCAGTCCGAGCTACCGGTCTGGCTCACCTGTAGCGGCGGTATCGAACGCTTCGAAATGGCCGGTGCGCTCGGGGTGAACATCCTGACCGCGCTGCTGTTCCAGGAAGTCGACGAACTGGCGGACAAGCTGGCCGCGTATCGAAAGGCGCGGGCGCGCAACGGGCACGGTATCGAAGCGGGCACCGTCACCGTCATGTTGCACACCTTCGTCGGGCCGGATGAGGCACAGGTGCGCAAGACCGTCGCGGCTCCGTTCAAGCGCTATCTCGAGGATTCCGTCGATCTGTGGCGGCGCGGCTCGGACGCATTGGACAGCCTGGACGAGCGGACGCGGGCCAAGGTATTGGATTTCGCGTTCGAGCGGTACTACCGCAATAACGGCCTGTTCGGCACACCGGAATCCACCCTGCCGATGGTTACGCGCCTGCGTGAGATCGGCGTCGATGAGATCGCCTGCCTGATCGACTTCGGCATTCCGGATACCGATGTGCTATCCGGTTTGGAATCGCTTGCCGCGCTGCTGGACTCGCGGGTTACCCAGTCGCAGGGGTGAGCAGGTTGGTGCACCCTGGTTCAGGGTGCACCAACTCGCCGGGCTCGCCCGGCCGAGCCGGGGCAATCGTGTTGTGTCGCGCATCGGGTCGAAATGCCCGATATGGTCGGACGGGTGGCCAGTAAGTCCGCCTCGCCGGCCGTGGAACTGACGGTCGGCGAGCATACGGTGCGCATCTCGAATCCGGATCGGGTGTACTTCCCCGAGACCGGGGCGACCAAACTCGACCTGGCGCGGTACTACCTGAGCGTCGGCGACGGCATCGTCAACGCCCTGCGCGATCGACCCTGCATGCTGCACCGCTTCCCGAAAGGGTTGCCCGGCGGCAAGGTGCATCAGAAGCGCGTCCCCGCCGGTGCTCCGGACTGGATTCCGACCGTGCAGCTGTACTTCCCGCGCTACGGCCGCACCGCCGATGAACTCTGCGTCGAGAAGCTCGCCGACGTCATCTGGGCGGTGCAGATGTCCACCGTCGAATTCCATCCCTGGAACTCGCGCCGCTTCGATACCGAACTTCCCGACGAATGGCGTATCGACCTCGATCCCATGCCCGACTGCCCGTGGTCGCGCGTACAGCGGGTGGCCGGGGTCGTGCACGAGGTGCTCGACGAACTCGGTGCGGTCGGATGGCCGAAGACCTCCGGCGGCAAGGGTTTACACATCTACGTGCGCACCACCCCGGAGTACGGCTTCCAGGATGTCCGCCGTGCGGCCCTGGCCTTCGCCCATGAGGTGGAACGCCGCGCCCCCGAGGATGTCACCACCGCGTGGTGGCGCAAGGACCGCGATCCGCGCCAGCTCTTCGTCGACTACAACCAGAACGCCCGCGACCACACCATCGCCGCCGCCTATTCGGTACGCGGCATTCCGGAAGCCACGGTTTCCACCCCCGTGCGCTGGGATGAGATTCCGGACCTGCACCCGCGCGATTTCACCATGACCACGGTCCCCGGGCGCTATGCCGAACTGGGTGATCTGCACGCGGGAATCGACGATGCGGTATTCGACCTGGCGCCACTGCTGGAATGGGCCGATCGCGACAAGGTCGAAGTGGTGGACCTCGACGACGACTAGTGCGGATTCGTTGCCTGCGTGGGGAATTCGCGATCGGGGGTGATCGTGTGATCATCCGCGCCCAGGGTGAGCGTGACGGTCACCGGACCGCCCGAGGGACAGCAGCTGGGATCCTGATCGGCCAGCCACCTGTACTGCACCTGAACACTGCGATCCGACGACCCGACCACCGTGGTGTAGGCCGTCCAATGCTTGGTGGCGGTGCCCAGATATCCGGAATGGTTGAAGAACAACACATGCCAGGGTGAACTGGCCGTCCCGCGCGGCGTGCCCGCGAGCACCCACAGCAGACTGGGACACGAGCCCAGCACCGCCGGGGTGCCGCTGTCGGCGTAAAAACCGTCACCGCCCACATTCGGCCCGAGCGTGCGCAGCGCCGCGGTGACCACCGGCGAATTGAGATCCACACACTTCCCGCTCCCGGCGGTCGCCGGTGCGGTACCCCCGGGTTGCGTTGTGCCCGTAGTGGTCTGCGGATTATTCGCCGACTGACCGACCGTCGGCTGCGTCACCGTCGCCGCGGTGGTCCCGGGTGCGCCGGTGACAACCGATGGCGACGTCGGCACCCCGCTCGCAGGCGTCGCCCCGTCACCCTGACAGCCCGCCGCCAAACCCGCCACGCCGACCGCGGCAAGAATCCCGATTACCCGTTTCATGCGACACCTTCTCCTGGGCAGTACCGACTATTTCGCGCCACAGGTGAATAGCGTTGCACTCCGGGCCGTTGTCAGCTCGGCAATCCGAGCCCGTCGGCGAGTACCGGCCAGGATCGGTGGAAGGCATCGCGCCAGTAACCCCAGGAATGCGTACCGGTGGGCTGGAGATCCCAGGTCGCCGGGATGCCCAGTTCATTCAGGCGGACTTGTAGATTGCGGGTGCACCAGTTCACCGCGGCTTCGATGACACCGCCGGTCACGAGTTGATTGGCCAGGCCGAGCGGGGTCGGGTTCAACAGGTACGCGTCATCGGTCCGATCGTGCGGTCCGGGCAGACCGTTGCCGTTGGACAGGTACAGCCGGGTGCCGCGCAGCTGTCCGGCGTTCAGGACCGGATCGTTGGCGGCCCAGGCCGGATCGTCGCTGTCGCCGTACATATTCCGGGTATCGCCCTTACCCCAGGTTTCGACGACGAGCTTGGTGAACTGCTTACCGATCGGATCGGCGATCTGCGCGCAGCCGCTGTAACCGGCGACGGCGCGGTAGAACCCCGGTTCGGCCTCGGCCAGCTGCAGAATCGCGGTCACCGTCATGGAATTGGCCGCGATGGCCTGAATCCCGTTGGTGCCCAGCGCCGGATCGATCAGCGGCGGCAATTCCTCCAGCAGGAAGGTGCGCCATTTGTTGCGGCCGAGCACCGGATCGTCGCGCTGCCAATCGGTGTAGTAGCTGAACGCGCCCCCGATCGGCATCACCACATTGACATCCTGGGCGGCCAGGAAATCGCCGACATCGGTATTGCGCCACCAGGTGGCGATATCCGCGCCGCCACCGGCCCCATTGAGCAGATAGAGCACGGGGCGCGGCGCGGACGCGTCGGCGGGGCGCTGGACCTTGACCGTGATGTCCCTGTCCATCGCCGTCGAATGAACCTGGAGCGTCAGATTCCGTCCGTCGACCGATACCGAGTCGATCCGTGATCCATCGGCGGCAACGGGATCGGCCAGCAGAGCCCGGCCCGCGACGATCGGGTCACCGGGGCCCGCCGCACTCTCGCCCGCCCCGAAGACCGTAATCCCCGCGGCCAGCAGCACACCTATCGTTCCAAAAGACAGTGCGCGCCTTACTACTCGGCGTTTCAATCCGGTCCCCGGTTCTCTATCTCACGCGGACACGACGCAGTCCGCCCCGATACCTAACCACGGCGCATGGCTCGCGGACCGCGAAACTGGGCGGTTGTACATTTCAACCGCCCAGTGCCAGGTGGGTGAAGGTGGCGAGGGCGTGGTCGATGGGGTGGGGGTGGGGTTTGCCGGTGGGGTCTAGGGGGTTCCAGCGTTGCAGGTTGACGGCGGCGGAGAGTTGGCGGGTGCCGTCGGCGCTAGTCAGGGATATCGCGCCGCCGCCCCAGACGGAACCGTCATGGCCCCAATGGATTCCGCGGCCGGGGATGGTGGTTTTGTGCAGGCCGAGGCCGTAGTCGATGGTCTTGCCCTCGAAGGAGATGACCGGGACGGTTCGCTGCATCTGCTCGAGTGCCGATGGGCTGATGATCTCTCCGGCCAGCAGTAGTGCGAAGAAGCGGTTCAGATCCGTGACCGTGGAGATCAGTGAGGCCGCGGGGCCGACCCAGGACATGTTGTAGACGCTGTAGTCGCGCGGCGGGTCGATCATGCCGAACCAGGATTCGTAGTGCAGGGAATGCGGTCCGTTGACGGTCAGGCCCAGCGGGAGTTCGGTATCGCGCAGCCTGGCGCGCTCGATGACATTGCGGGTGATGAGTTTTTCGGCCGAGGTGCCCGTAATCGCTTCCAGCAGTTGGCACAGCAGCAGGTAGTTGGTGTTCGAGTACACGCCCGGCGGGATGCCGGGCCGTCCGGTGGCGGGGGCGGCGACGCCCATCGCGATCAGATCGGTCGCCTGAAACCTGGTGAACCGGTTGTCATCCAGGCTCGCCGGGGTGGTTTTCGCCAGGTTCGGGAAGGCGGCGAGGGAGGGGTACGCGTAGGGCAGGTATTCGGCCAGTCCGCTGGTGTGGTTGATCAGCATGCGAACGGTGATCGCGTTGCCGCGTTCGCCGGGAACCAGTTCCGGCAGGTAGTGGCCGATGGCGGTGTCGAGGTCTATTTCGCCGTCGTCCACCAACTGCAGTACCGCGGCCGCGGTGAATGTCTTGGTGATGCTGCCGACGCGATGTCGCATATCGGCGGTCACACCTCGCCCGGTGGCGAGATCGGCGACTCCGGCTGCCCCGCACCAGATTTGGTCACGGTCGCGGACCTCGGCGAAGACCCCGGGCATTCCGGCGTCGTGAATATCGGTCAGTGCGCCCTGTAGCTTGTCGGGCTCGAATGTTGTGGTCACGGACCGACTATGGGCCGAGCGCCCCCGCCCGGTCTTGGACGAATCTTCCCCATGCCCGATACCGCTGCTCGGCGATCGCGGGCAGATAATCCACCGCCAACGATCCCGGCGTGCGATCGGCGAACATCGACACATCCCGGCACAGATGCGCCTGATCGACATATCCGCACGTCGCCGCGACATCCGCGGCCGCCCGCCCCGCCAGCAACCCGTCCACCGCGGCCCGGAACCGCACCAGCATCGCCGCCCGCTTGGGTGTCAGCCCGATCTGCGATTCGAACCGCCCCCACAGTCGCTTATAGCTCCACCCCACCGATTCCGCGAGCGTGCCCACCCGCACCTGCCCGCCGGAGCCGAGTATTCGAGCCCATCCCGCCAGCACCTCCGGATCGGGTGTGCGCAGCGGTCTATCGCGCTGCGCCAGAAACGTTTCCGTCAGCGCGAAGCGTTCCCGCCAACTGTCCCGCGCCGCAAGCTCTTCCCGTAGCAGCAGCGCTCGCCCGCCCCAAAGATCCTCGAGATCAACGACTTCGCGCCCCAACTCGCGCGGGGAGATGCCGAGCACCGAATAGGCCCGCGCCGGTGACAACCGGACCTCCACGCATTGCACCCCGTCCCCGCCGACCCGCATGGCGTCCATGCCGAGCCCCGCGATGAACCCACCGAGCCTGCGCGGTCCGGCGGCGTCTTCGATACTCAGCCCGCGCCCGCCGAATTCGACCACCAGGGTGACCGCCGCGGTCCCGGCGACGCGGAGATCCATTCCGCCCGTGCCCAGATCCCGGTAGCCGATCATCGCGGCTCCGTCGGCAGGGGCCGCCGCCGCGAAGTCCCACTGCGAATCGGTGCCGGTGCCACCGAAGTTCATGGTTCCCACCCGTCCAGGCTAACCGCCGGTCCGGCGGCGGACGGTTCAGACCGTGCGGTATCCGCTCATTTCGGTACGGCCTACGAAAATGCGTGCGAGGTAACTGTTTCGGCAGAAATCAAGAACGCCAGCAACTTCTGGGTACATAGGGGTCAAGCCGGGCATGACCCGGAGAGCTCGATATGTGAAGAAGTACGATCATGCGTAGAGCAACGGCGCTCTTCGCCGCATTATTGTTGGCAGTCCTCTTTTCCATTACCTATGTTACGACTCCGCGGGCGAATGCCGATGAGTGCCTTGGCGACTGGGCCATCGGCATCGGCGGACTCGGTGACAACTCCTCCTCGGTATTCGCCCCATTCGTGAATCAGCCCGTGGGCTACAACTCCGCCGACCCGATGTCGGGGTTGAACGAACTCGACCGGCTGTTCTGGCAGCATCGCAATCAGTGCCCCGGCGACCACATCCGGATCATCGGGCACAGCGAGGGCGCGGGCCTGGTCCACGCCTGGGTTACCGCGCATCAGGGAGTCGACAATGCCAATGCCATTCTGCTGGCGGATCCCAAGCGTGCTCCGGGACCCGGTTGGGGCGGTCTCGCCTCGACTCCGGGCAGCGGAATCATCGGTTATCCACTGGCCGGCGTAGACGATTGGTTCGGCGGTTTCCCGACCCTGACCGTCTGCAACCGGGATGACCAGATCTGCGATACCTCGGCCGGCTGGTGGGGTTATCTGTTCGGTGGCGCGCATAGTCGCTACGACTTCAACGTCTGGGACTACGGCGACTGGGATTCCGGCGTCTGGTACCGGTAATCGGTGAATCATGGGGATCAGTAGCCATTGGGCACTGGTCCCCATTGACTGAACCCGTGCCCCAGTGAGGTGCAGACGGCGGTGCCGTTGAAGGTGATCTGACAGGTCGCCCCGGCATGGGTGATGGAGTATTGGGGATCGTGGTAGGTGGTCGCGGGCAGGCGCTGCAGCGCCGGATTCCCGCCCGGCAGCGTATGGCTGCCATTCGAATTCCATTGCGGGCGAGCCGGTAATGCGACCGAGTCCAGCACAATGGCCGGAACATTCGGCAGCGATATCTGCGTGCCGAAGTACAGGACGTTCATGGCGGCCGCCGGCGTGGCGAGATCGCAGCCGATGACGCCGCCCGGATCGATCGAACAGTTCCAGCCGCCGAGTGCGAAATACGCGGTACCGTCTACGACCGCGGGACCGGGCGAATCATCGGCCTGTGCGGGGCCCACGCCGACCAGGCATGAGACCAACCCCAGAATTCCACCGCAAACCCCTGCGGCGGCGACTCGCACAGCCCGTGACACGTTATCTCCCTGAATGTTCCAGCGGCCCGGCACGCGCACAGGCCATAGAGAAAAGCTATCACTTTCCGGCGCGTAGGCCACGGATCTGTCGAGGGGCCTTACATGAATTTTCCTCCCGTATCAGCCTTTCCGGATCGATTCGCGGCGATCTGACAGCGTATTTATTTCGCGGTGCGAAAGATACTTCACGGTTTGTGTCGAATTCTCATTCCGCGACATCATAGGTGAGCGGTTCGACGAGCCTGGCCGGATCGGATCGGGAAATCGGAGCGCGGGTTTGCACCTGTCCCGGCAACCGGCGAGTTTGCCGATTGTGCCGGACCTGCTGGGACTGTTCCGGTTCCGTTCGGAGGCTCGGTCAGAGCCGACGGATTCGAGCCTGCCATGCGGCGACGTCGACGAGACCGTCGGGTGAGACGTCCAGCGTGGCGGCGGCTTCCGCTACCGCGGCGGTGACTCGGCCGCGATAGCGGGTGGGCTGGAGATCTTCCAATTCCCAGCCATCACTGAAGGATTCGCGAATGACGCGGTCACTGATGCGCGGGCCGAAACCGGGTTCGGCGTCCGAGAGCGCCAGCAGGTGCAGGACGCCGCCGGGCTTCAGCACGGCACGCAGATTGTCCACGTAGCCGGCCCGGGCTTGCGGCTCGGTGCCGAAGACGTGGAACAGCGCACTGTCGATGACGGTGTCGAAGGCGGGTGCGGAGCCCGGGGGAGTGCCCGCGAAGTCGGGGCGGGCGGTGAACTCGAGAGCGTCCGCCACCTCGAACGCGACCTTCGGCACGCCCTGTGCGACCGCGTTGGCGCGCGCGTAGTCGATGGCGCTGGGGGACAGGTCGACACCGAGCACGTTGTAGCCGAGCCGGGTCAGCGCGATGGTGTGTTCGCCCGCACCGCAGCCGGGTTCCAGGATGCGGCCGCCGAGCGCGCCGGTGCGCTCGAGCGCCACGATGGCCGGTTGCGGTTCGCCGATCACCCAGGGCGCGGTGTCGTTGTCGTATGCGGCATTCCAGATCTCGGTTCGGGTCATGCCTCCAGGGTGCAACCTCGAGCGTGGTCGAGGTCAAGGCCGGCGCGCACACCGGTGAGGGTTTCCACCATCAGATTCGCGACACCGTCGTGCGGATCACCGATCCGGTGGGCGGCGGTGCGGGATACGGGAATTGCCAGCTCATCAGCACCGGCGGTGACGACGCGCTCGGGCTGACCAAGGAAAGCACCTTCATGTAGGAGTTCTTCCCAGAATCGGCGAGATAGCCGCGCGTTTGTCGGTGCGCGTGGGTAGGGTGACCTGGTTCCACGTCCGGGGTGTGCGGTGTTCGGCGGGGGGTATGTCGTTCACCGCGTGGAGTTTCGATGTCCGAACCAGATCCCGCCCGCGCCGCGTCCGTCGACACCGCCGATCCGCGCGTGCCCATGTACACCCCCGAATTCGCCGCTGACCCGCATCGGGCCTATCGCGAGATGCGGGCCCGATTCGGCGCGCTGGCCCCGGTCGAACTCGCACCCGGGATACCCGCCACCCTGGTGCTCGAATACCGCACGGCGGTAAGGATTCTCAACGATCCGGAACGCTTCCCGGCTGATCCCCGTGTCTGGCAGGAGGGCGTGCCCGCGGATTGCCCGGTGCTGCCGATGATGCAGTGGCGACCCAACGCGCTGCGCAGCGCGGGCAGCGAACACACCCGCTACCGCCAGACCAATACCGCCGGACTGGCCGGGGTGGACCGCTACGGCCTGCAAGCCACGGTCGAGCGCACCGCCATCTCGCTGATCAACGGTTTCTGTGCCACCGGATCGGTGGATCTGGTGCGCGAGTACGCCTTTCCGCTCGCGTTCGATGTGCTCAACCATCTGCTCGGCTGCCCCGCCGCCATCGCGGCACAGGCCGCCCAGGGCTTCCGCGCCATCTTCGAGGGCATCGGCGCGGAGAACGGCAACAAACTCCTCGTCGAAGCCCTGCAACGTCTGGCCCTGCACAAGCGCGAGCACCCCGGCGATGACGTCACCACCCGAATGCTGCACCACCCGGCCGAACTCACCGATACCGAAATGGTCCATCAGCTCGCCACCCTCTACGGCGCGGGCATAGAACCCCAGCAGAATCTGATCGTCAACACCCTGCTGGTGATCCTGGCCGACGATCGCTTCGGCGGCAGCGTGCTGGGCGGCAGCCTCTCCACCCGGGACGCCCTCGACGAAGTCCTCTTCAACGATCCGCCGATGGCCAACTTCTGCATCAGCTTTCCCCGCCAGCCCGTCCTGGTCGACCACACCTGGCTCCCCGCCCACCAGCCCGTGGTCATCAGCATGGCCGCCTGCAATACCGATCCGGCCATCACCACGGCTCACCGTTCCGGCAACCGCTCCCACCTGGCCTGGGGTGCGGGCCCCCACTCCTGCCCCGCCAGCCCCCTCGCCTACCTCATCGCCCAGGAAGCGATTGACCAACTCCTGGACGCCCTCCCGGAAATCCGCTTGGCCGTCCCCGCTACCGAATTGACTTGGCGTCCAGGCCCGTTCCATCGAGCCCTCACGGCCCTGCCCGCCAGCTTCGAGCCCGCACCCCCGCTCCCCGTACCGTCCTGACCCTCGAGCTGTCTCGGCTCGCGTGGTGGCGGCATTGTGACCGATGGGTTCGGCTCGCGCACGGCGAGCCGAACCGTCACGTTCACCAGCCGGAGCCGGAACCACCCGATCCGGTGTTAGCGAGGATGGTGCCGATCACCATCTGTGCGAGACCGGCGATAGAGCCAAGAAATTCCACGATGTCCTCCGACTTCATTGTCGCCGACTGTCCGGCGTAGTCGTGAACTTAGCTCACGACTTTTATGGAAGAAGGATGTTTCACAGAAATCATCCCGATCGAGGTCGCTATCGGTTAGCCGCAGGGGTCGAACGATTGACTGTCCCGGACAGGTCTTGCGCCCGCGGTGTGATGGGACTAACCTCGCAGCCGTGTGAGTCGGTGTGGTCTCACATTGGAGCTGGATGGAGTCTGAATGAACCTGCGGACGACGATGTCTCGCCGGTTGGCCGTCGTGGGCGTGGCGATAATCGCCCTGGCGGCAACCGTCACTACCGCGGTGGCCGTCGGTGAACCGGATGGGACGGTTGCGGTGCAGCCCGCCGCCGCGATCCCCCTTCCGCCCGAACTGGATCCGGGTTTCTACCAACCCGCGCCCGAACTCGTGGCGTCCAAGGCCCCGGGCCAGATCATCGCCGCGCGACAGGTCAATGTCGCCAACGCCGGGCTGATTCCGGTCAATGTCGATGCCTGGCAGGTGTCCTACCGATCGAACAACACCCGGGACGAACCGATCGCCGCGGTCGCGACGGTGCTCAAACCGCGCGGCTCCGCACCGGACAAACTGGTGTCGATGCAGATCGCCGAGGACTCCCTCGCCGCCTACTGCTCACCGTCCTATGCGGTACAGCAGTGGTCCGCGGCGACTTTCGTCGGACAGATCGTCGCCCCACTGGAATTCGTCATCGCGCAGGCCGAACTGCAGCAGGGCTGGGCCGTGGTCATTCCGGATCATCAGGGCCCCAACAACGCTTTCGCGGCGGGGCCGCTCGCCGGTCGAATCACCCTGGACGGTATCCGTGCCGCCCGTGATTTCGAGCCGATGCGGCTCGCGCCCGATACCCGCATCGCCATGTACGGCTACTCCGGCGGCGCGATCGCCACCGGGCACGCCGCCGAGCTGAAGCAGAGCTACGCACCGGAACTCAATATCGTCGCCGCCGCCGAGGGCGGTGTGCCCGCGGACTTCGGCCCGCTGCTCGATATCGGCAACGGTCAGATCTGGTCCGGCATGATCATGGCGGCGGTGCTCGGCCTGGGCCGCGAGTACCCGGAATTCGGCCAGCTGCTCAACCGCGACCTCGACCCTCTGGGACAGGTGCTCGCGACGGTCAAGGGCGGCATGTGCGTGCAGTACAACACCGCACTGTTCCCCTTCATGAATATGAAAGGCCTGCTGCGGGTTCCGGAAGGCGATCCGATGCGCAATCCCGTCGTGCGCGACACCCTGGACAAGACCCGCATGGGTAAGGCCACGCCCACCATGCCGATGTTCATCTGGCAGGCCAACCCGGATGAGCTGATCCCGGTCGGCCCGGTCAACACCCTGGTCGACACCTATTGCCAGGATCCGTCCGCACAGGTCCAGTACACCCGCGAACACCTCGGCGAACACGTCACCACCGAGGTCTCCGGTTCGGCGACCGCCCTGCTCTGGCTGCGCGATCGTCTCAACGGTGTCCCCGCCGCCCCGGGGTGCAGTACCTCCGACGCGGGCCTGCTCGCGCTCAACCCCGCCGGATTGTCTTTGCTCGCACAGACATTCGGCGACACCATCGCGTCGTTCTTCGGCGCGCCCATCGGCGTCAAATAGCCTCCCGAACTCCCCGCCGCGCCGGGTGGGGTCCCGCTCCCGGTCGCAACCCGACCGGGAGCGCCGGGGAGGACGTCAGGCGGGTGCGCCGCCCTGCTGCCACTGCGGCCACGCGATGCTCCAGTCGCCGTTCTGCCAGATATCGAGGGGATCGCCGCCGGTATTGCGGACCTCCACCACATCGCCGGGGATGACGAAGTCGAAGAACCAGGCCGCGTCATCGGGGGAGATGTTCAGGCAGCCGTGCGAGACATTCGTATTGCCCTGCGCCCACATGCTTTGCGCGAGCGCGTGCACGAAAATGCCGTCGTGGCTGATGCGGACGGCATGGTCGATCTTGGTGCGATAGCCGAGACCGGAATTGGTCGGCAGGCCGTAGCTGGAGGAATCCATCATCACCGGATGCTGGCGATCGAGCACGGTGTAGGTGCCGGGGCGGGTCCAGAACGACAGCAGGCGACCGCCGACCATCGACGTGCCGCCCATACCCATCGAGGTGGGCATGCTGCGCACCAGGTTTCCGTTCTCGAAGACATCGATCATCTTGGTGTTGTCATCGGCGATGGCCACGTGCGCGGGGCCGATGAGCACCGAAATCCGTTGATCGCGCAGGCCGAATCCGCCGCCGCCCAGATTCGCGCCGAAGAGTTCGGCGGCGATGGTGACCCGGGTGCCGGGCGCGTAGTAGAACTCCGGCCGCCAGTGCGCGTTGCGATCGTCGAGCCAGTACCAGGCTCCGGGTACCGGGGGTTCGGTGGTGACCTTCAGGCGTGCCGCGGCGGCCGCGCGGTCGACCGCTTCGGTGAAATGCGCCAGGATTACGAAACCGACTCCGTAGGTGTCGTTTTCGGTGAGGTCGACCATATTCTGCGAGCCCAGCGAGAAGTCGATCAGGTGATCGGGGGTCACCGTCGAACAGTTCGCGGCGGTGTTCACCTCGCCGGTCGCGCCGTGTGCCACCGCTTTCGCGGTGTAGGTGTGGCCGTAGCCGAGTGGTTCGGCGCTGGTCCAGCTGCGCTTATCGGGTGACAGCGTGCCCGGCAGCGCCCGGCCGGTTTCATCGAGCCATTCCACGCTGCGCAGTTCGCCATCGGTGACGGTGACCGTACCGGGCTTACGGGCGTCGACGTCTCGGGTCTCGGCGGCCGGATCGAAGCGGATCACCGCGGGTTTCGGTGGGGCGGACGGGGTTTGGTCACCCGCGCAGGCGGTCAGCGTCAACCCGCTCGCACCGGCGAAGCCGATCAGCAGCTCGCGACGTCGCAATGCCACCGGTCTTCTCCCTTCGCCCTGTGCACGACCGCCCGTCAGCATGCGGCAGTCCCGCCGATTCGGCGCGGCGACAGGCCACACCTCCACCGTTCCGAGGCATAACCGTCATCCTTCCTCGATCGAGGAGGCGGGCATCAGGCGTCGGAGTGGACGCGGAAACGCGGTGGCACCAGTGCGGCCGGATCGGTGCGCAGCATGGGTCTACCGGTGAGCCACCGGCTGACCGGGCTGCGGCGCAATACCGCCGTACCGGCCAGGGAGCAGGCCACGACGCCGAGATACAGCACGATCGTCAGCCAGAAACGGCCGATCGACGGGGCCAGCGGCAGCAGTACGGGAGTGAGGAGTTCGAGCATGAACGGATGGACGAGGAAGACGCCGAATGATCGGTCCGCGCCGTAGCGAACGACTTTGGCGAGCCGGTCGTGCTGTTGCCGCCGGTCGGCCCAGCGCGTACCGAGCAGATACAGCCCCACCGTGATGGCGATGAACCAGAGGGTGCGTTCGGGCAGGAAGACATCCGAGGCCACCCATGCCACCTGTCCGTCGTGCACCGCGAACTGATACTCGCCCTCCGCCGCGACCGCGATGACCAGCACCGCCGCCACGATCAACCGGGTGTGCTCGCGCAGGAAGGCGTGCACGGCATCGATATGCCAGGCCGCGAGCGCGCCCAGCAGCGTGAAGAACTGGTACGGAAGAACTGTGGCGTACACGTGCATCCAGATCTGCGCCGGTAGACCACCGTCGAACGGCGGATAGGCGAGGGTCCACAGTACGAGCACATGCAGTACGGCACTCGCCGCCAGCAACCAGCGATGCCGTCCCTCGGTGCGGCGCAACAGTTTCGGCAGCAGCGGGAACAGCAGATAGACCTGCATGGTGACCAGCAGGAAGTACAGGTGGTAGTACGCCGTTCCGAACAGCAGATCCAGACCGAGGCGGCTGAGCAGCCAGTTCACCGAGCCGTGCAGCTGGCCCAGATGGATGGAATACGCCCAGTAGAGCACCGACCACAGCACATACGGAATGCCGACCAGCGCGAAGCGCCGCGGCCAGAAGCTCCGCGCGCGCAGCGACTCCTGACCGAACTGGTAGATCAGCACGAACCCGGTCAGTGCGAAGAAGGCGTACCGGGTGAAATGCAGTAGCGCCAGCGCCGCATTGGCGGCCACGCTGCCCGCATCGTTCACGCTGCTGATGGTGTGCACCATGATGACGCAGCAGAAGGTGATTATTCGGAACAGATCCACCTGATGCAGATACGGCCGGTTGCGCCGCCCGCCTCCGATTTCGGCGGCGGGCTGCTGAATCTCCGTGGCAGTACTCATATTCCGGCCGATTTCCCGGCTGGACCTCGGCACTCGATCGCCGCACCCATCCTCACATGTTGGCTCCTGGAACTGTGATGCCCGTTCCTGTGCCCTGTGAACCTGCTGTGTGGCGATCGTCGCGCGAACCGCGTCGACTCAGCGGTGAGCGCCGGTCAGTCGGCGCCCCAATGCTGCTGCATCAGAATGCCTTTCCCGGCGAGCCAGGCCACCGGGTCGATCTTGGTGCCGTCGGTGTCCCAGATCTCCAGGTGCAGATGCGGGCCGGTCGATTGGCCGCGATTGCCGACCGAGGCGATGATGTCGCCGACGTTGACGTGCTGACCGGCCTGTACGTACATGTCGTTGACGTGGCCGTAGACCGCGATGGTGCCGTCGTCCTGCCGGACCCGGACCCATTGGCCGAAGCCCGAGGCGGGGCCCGCCTCCAGAACCGTGCCGCTCATGACCGAGCGAATGGGGGTGCCGATGGGATCGGCGATATCGACGCCGTAGTGGAATTCGCCCCATCGATTGCCGAATCCGGAGCTGATCTGACCGCCGACCACCGGTAGCACGGTGGGGCTGATGGTCAGTGGCGGTGCCGGGGCGGGCGCGGGTGCGAGCGGTATGGACGGCGTGATCGGCAGCGAGGCGATCACCTGCTGTTGCACCTGCACCACCTGTTCCTGCACATCGGTCACCTGCTGCTGGGTGTCGACCACCGCCTGCTGCTGTGCGTCGACCACCTGCTGCTGGATATCCCTGATGAACTGTTCGGCCTGCGCCAGCGGTGCGGCGATCTCGGGTGCGAGCCCGACCAGTCCGAAGGGGGTGGCGATGGTCGCCGGTGGCGTGACTTGTACTGGGGCGGGCGGGGTTTCGGCGACATCGGCCGGTTCCTCATCGGCGGGCGTGACCGGTGCGGCATTGGCCACGGCGGGCGTGAGATGCGCCCCCGCGGTCAATAGCGCCCCCGCCGCGACCGCGATCCCGGCCACCGCGCGAAACCGCCCGGTGGTGAAGGAATCCGCGCGATGGCTACTGGCACACTGGATCTCGGCCACATCAAGCAGATCGGTGACGGAGACGGAACCGGGGGATACACGGTGGTTCGGCATGGCTCGTCCTCAGGTCGATCGTCGAGGCGTCGCGCTCGCCGATCGCCGGCGAGTCGAGAATCCGAATGCGCGACGTGCCGAAAACTGTACAGACCCGTGATCTTTTCCGGACCGGAATTCCCCGCCCCGTAATTCATTGCGCGGCAGGACACTCGGCGTTCACCGCGCAGTTCCCGCCGACTAGTCGGCCCGGGGCGCGAGGATATGTTTCATCTCCCGATGCATATGCGTGAACGTGCGCGAATTGTCCTGATTTCAATCATGATTCCCTCGTGCGGAACCGGCGGACCGCGCATGCGAGTCGGTAGTTGAGATCCCCTCTCGCGGAGCGTGAACGCTGGGAGCGATGGCTCCAGAAGTGTCCTGAACTGGCGATCTCAAGATTCTCGTGCGTCCTGCGACTACAAGGTGTGGCGACAACCCAGATGTTGCAGAGCATGCAGTCCATGATCATGACCGCCCCGGGCACCCTATGGATCGTGCTCATTGCGGTAACCACCGCTGCGCTGTCCGCTCGGGTGCGAGACTGCCAACGGCACCTACTCATCCGAATGATCCTGCGAGAGTCGAGGATCGGTGCGCGAATCCGAATTCTCGACCACGGCCGGTCGAGCGCGGATTGTGCCGAGGCCGTGGAGATCGTCTTTCCGGAACGGAGCCATCATCGATGATGAGCTGGAACCAGCTTCCGGGAGCGCAAGATATCGAAGCGCTCTATCGGGAGCACGCCGGAGCGGTCTTCCGTTGTGCCCTAAGAGGTTTGGACTGTGATGTCGAACAGGCGAAAGACATCGTGCAGAAGGTATTCCTCGCGGTGTGCACACAGTACGACTCGGACTTCAGTCACCAATCGCCGGAGGCCAAAGCGGCACTGATCATGGTCATGGCGAAGCGGCGCATTATCGACTGCTGGCGACAGGCGGCCCGGCTGCGCGAGACGCTGTACGCCGAGGTGGGCGAATCCGACCCGCCGTTCGCCGATACCGCCCATCTGGCATTGGCCACGCGGTCGGACCGCATCATGGAAGACCCTCAGCTGAAACGCTTTTGGGAGGTGCTGACGGTCGATCTGACCCGCACCGAGTATCGGGTCGCTCTCATGACATGGGAGATGGGGCTGTGCTTCCTCGAGTTGGACCGCTATCTCGCCGACTCCGAACCCGCCTTCCACTTCGACGTCGAGGCCGGTCTCGATGAGCTGAAGGCCGCTGCCGTATTCGATGTCGATGCGGGATTCGATCGGCTCAAATCTGCGGTGGAGACCGGAATGCTCGATGTCTCGCGCCATGATTCACCTCTCGACGCGGTGGATTGGGATTCCTTCCCGCGCAACCTCAACCACCTTTTCGAGACGGTGCGTTCTCCCGGCCGCGGGCCGTACACCGCCGCTGAAGTGTGCGGTGCGCTCACCGCGGCCGGGCATCCGATGAGCATGCGGTATCTCGCGCAGCTGAGGTCGGGTCAGCGGACCGATCTTCCCGACCGAACCGTGGCGGCGCTGGCGAAGTTCTTCAAGGTCAAGCCCCGCTACTTCAGCAACGCGTCCTATCGGGCGAGGGTTGACCATGATCTCGAGCTGACGGCGCAACTTCAGGGGTACGACTTGCGGCGTTTGTCGGCGCGAGCGTTCAACCTGAGCGATGAGTCGCAGGCGCTGCTCACGAGCATGACTGAGAAGTTCCGGGCCTTGGAGGGATTCCCGCAGATCGCGTCTGATCAGGAGGGTTTCGACGAATAGTCCGGACATGGGTGTGGGATCCGGCTGATCTCGGGGGTATCGGGATCGGCCGGACCTGGGGGCCGATGTCTCGGCGGGGTTAAATCTGGGCTCAGGTCTTGACTAATTTTTTAGTCAGTTTATCGTTTGTCGGCATGACGCAGACCACAGATGAGGGAACGACGTATCGGATGCCGGCCGAGTGGGCGCCTCATGAGCGGTGCTTGATGGGGTGGCCTACCAGGGAGAGTTTGTGGGGGCCGTACTTCGCGGAGGCGAAGGCGGAGTATGCGGCGGTGGCGGATGCCATCGCTCGGTTCGAGCCGGTGTTGATGATCGCGAATCCGGGGCAGGGGGACGAGGCTCGGGCTGCTTGTGGGGACGGGGTCGAGGTGGTCGAGTTGGGGATCGATGATTCCTGGTTGCGGGATTCGGGGCCGCTGATCGTGCTGGACGAGCAGGGGAATCGGGCCGCGGTGGATTTCGGGTTCAACTCGTGGGGGGAGCGGTTTCTGCCCTATGACCAGGACGCGACTATCAGTGCGCGGGTGCTGGAGACGCTCGGGATCGAGCGGTTCGGCTCGGACATGATTCTCGAGGGCGGCTCGATCACGGTGGATGGGGAGCGGACGCTCATCACCACCGAACAGTGCCTGCTGCATCCGAACCGGAATCCGGGGATGACGAAGGAGCAGATCGAGGCGGAACTGAAAGCGCGGCTGGGGATTACGAAGATCATCTGGCTGCCGTACGGGCATTTCGACGACGCGCACACCGATGGGCACGTCGACGGCGTATGCACCTATGTGCGGCCGGGCGTGGTGATCGCCCAGACCTGTGAGGATCCGGCGCTGCCGGACTTCGAGCGAATGGCCGCGAATCTGAAGGTGTTGCGGGAGAGCACCGATGCGGCTGGCCGGCCGTTCGAGATCCTGGAACTGCCGCAGTTCCCGATCAAGACGCTGCCCGACGGCACCGAGACCATGGTCGCCTACGCCAACTTCTATGTCGCCAACGGCGGTGTGGTGGTGCCGATCGGCGAGCACGAGCTCGACGGTGGCGCACTGGAGGTGCTCGCCAAAGCCTTCCCGGATCGCGAAATCGTCGGCGTACCGGGCAATATCGTCGCCTACGGCGGTGGCGGCGTGCACTGCATCACCCAGCAGATCCCGGCCGCGGGGGTCACCCGATGAGCGACTGCGATCGAATGCCCGTGCAGCACACCGAGGATGACGGACGTTTCGTCACCGTGACCGCGGTCGAGGAAACCCTGCCCTCACCCGCGCGCCGTACCCCGACCACCCGCCCCGCCCTGCGCGTAGGCGCGGTGCAGACCAGCTGGCACCCGGATCCCGACGAGCACAAAGCCGTTCTGGCCGAAGGCATCCGGCGTGCAGCCGATCTCGGTGCGCAGGTCGTCTGCCTCCAGGAACTCACCCTGAGCGCCTACTTCGCCACCGTCCCCGACAGCCCCGACGCACCCGCCCATCGCGAACACATCCCAGACGGACCCACCACCGCCTTCGCCCGCGAACAAGCCGTGAAAAACGGTGTGTACGTGCACGCCTCGCTCTACGAGCACAGCGATACCGGTCGCGGCTACAACACCGCCATCCTGGTCGGCCCCGATGGCGCCCTGCACGCCCGCACCCGCAAGATCCACATCCCGGCCTTCCCGGGCTATCACGAGGACCACTATTTCGAACCCGGCGATACCGGCTACCCCGTAATCTCTGCCGCCGGAGCACAATTCGGCTTCCCGACCTGCTGGGACCAGTGGTTCCCCGAACTCGCCCGCGCCTATTCGCTGGGCGGTGCGGAAATCCTGGTCTACCCCACCGCCATCGGCAGCGAACCCGAACCCGCGGATTTCGACACCGAACCGCTGTGGCACCGCATGATCACCGGAAACGGCTTGGCCAACGCCACTTTCATGGTGGTGATCAACCGCATCGGCGCGGAGGACGGTCTCACCTTCTACGGTTCGTCCTTCATCTCCGACCCGTACGGCCGCACCCTGGTCCGCGCCCCGCGCGATCGCGACACCGTACTGGTCGCCGATCTGGACCTCGATCAACGCCGCGACTGGCTCGGTTTCGGCTTCTTCGATACCCGCCGCCCGGACGCGTATGCCGTTCTCACCGCGCCCATTTCGCCACTACCCGGAACTCTCTGACACACCCGCCCCAGATCGAAAACAGGTTCCGACCATGCTCACGAACAGTCGAATCCGCGCCACCCTGGTCGCCTTATGCGTGGCCGCCGCCGTCACCGGCTGCGGCGGGCGGGTGCCGTCGGCCACCCCGCCCGCCCCCGACGCCGCCGCGCTGCTGAGTCTCCCGTCCACCACCACCCCCGCCACCAAGGGCGTGGACTCCGCCACCTGGGCGCTGTACCGCGACCCCACCACCGTCGATCCGGCCACCGCCTTCGACTATCCGGAGAACACCGTCATCGCCACCATGTGCGATGCCCTGCTGCGCCAAAAGCCGGACGGCAGTATCGGTTTCGGCCTCGCCAGCGACTACCGCTACATCACCCCGACCCAGCTGGCGCTGACCATCCGCCCCGGCGTCACCTTCTGGGATGGCAAACCGCTCACCGCCGAGGATGTCGTCTACAGCCTCGAACGCCATCGCAATCCCGCACTAGGCGGCTTCTACGGCACCGTCTTCGACCGCGTCGACTCCATTACCGCGACCGGTCCGGGCACCGTGACCATCAACCTCACCAAGCCGGATTACTGGCTGCCGGGCGAACTTTCGGCCATGCCCGGCATCGTGATCGAGAAGGCGTTCGCCGAGAGCGCCGGTGCGAAATTCGGCACCCCGGAGGCGGGCACCATGTGCACCGGGGCGTACCGGCTGTCCAAGTGGACCTCCGGCGACACCCTGAAAGTGACCGCCAACCCGAACTATTGGGATTCCAGCCTCAAACCCTTGACGAAAGAGGTCACCTTCCGGGGTGTTTCGGACGCGGCGACTCTCACCACCGGCCTCACCACCGGCGAGATCGACGGCAGCTATGTCACCGACACCTCGAACCTGGCCCAACTCCAGCGCACCGCAGGGGTTTCGGTGCATATGGGCCCGACCCTGGAGGGCGAATTCCTCATTCCCGCCAACCTGACGGGCGTGCTCGGCGATGTCCGGGTGCGGCGCGCACTGTCACTGGCGTTCGATCGGCGCAGCTTCATCAACGCCGTGTACGCCGGTAATGCCCTCGAGCCCCGCTTGTCCGCCAATCCGGGGACCTGGGGTTATGCCAAGGAGGTCTTCAGCGCCGCCTGGAATGCCGCACCTGAGGTGAAACGGGATCTGGACGAGGCCAAACGCCTCATTCGCGAGGCGGGCGCGGAGGGTAAACCGCTGGTGATCGGCACCTCCTCCGGGATGGCCACGGTCGCGACCATGTCCAATGCCTGGCTGGAAGTCGCCAATACCATCGGCCTGAATGCCAAGCTGCTCAATGTCTCCCCGGAGAACTACATCAATTTCTTCACCGATCCGAAGGCGCGGGCGGGCGTCGACGCGTTCAGTACCACCACCTACGGCGATTACCCGGATCCCGCCGCGCTGATCGCGACATACGTGCTGCCGCAAGGCAATCAGAACTACTCCGGCTATGAGAATCCCGCCATCACCGACTGGCTGGACAAGGCCCGTGCCGAGGCGGACGCGACCCGCCGCGCCACCGATATGGTCGAGGTGGACAAACTTCTCATGCAGGAGCTGCCCTGGATTCCGGTCGCGCACCCGGTCACCTGCCTGGTGCTGAGCAATAAGCTCACCGGTGCGCCGACCTCGTTCGCGTATATGCAATCCCCGGTGCTGGCCATGCTGGGTGCGGGGAGCTGATATGGCCAGATTCCTGCTCCGGCGACTCGCCCTGCTGTTCGCGACCATGTTCGCGGCGAGCATCGCCATCTACGGTGCGCTGTATCTCGCACCGGGAGACCCGATTTCGGTGCTGACCGGCGGCCGCCAGATCACCCCGGAGGCGCGCGCGATCCTGGAGGAGCGCTACCGCCTGAACGAGCCACTGCCGCAGCGGTATTGGCATTGGCTCGGCTCGGCGCTGCACGGCGACTTCGGATATTCCACCACCAGCCGCCAGGATGTCGGAACGCTCATCGCGCAGCGTGCGCCCACCAGTATCGAACTGGTGGGGTACGCCTCGCTCATCGTGATCGTGGCGGGCATCGGGATCGGCATCGTGAGCGCGCTCAAACCGGGCATCGTCGACACCATCGCGCTGCTGGTCACCACGGTGCTCGCGGCGCTGCCGTCCTTCGTGGCGGCGCTACTGCTGATCAGCGTGTTCGCCGTGAATCTGGGCTGGTTCCCGGCCCTGGGCGACGGACACGGATTCTCCGATCAGCTGTGGCATCTCACCCTGCCCGCGATAGCGTTGGCCAGTTCCTCACTCGCGCTGGTGGCCCGGGTGACCCGGGCCTCGGTGCGGGCCGAGGCGAAAAGCGAACGGGTGCAGACCGCGATCAGCCGGGGCATTCCGCGCGGTGCGATCCTGCGCAGGCATGTGCTGCACAATGCCTCCATCCCGATCATGACCGTGACGGGTCTGACCATCGCCACCCTGATCGTGCTGGTCTCCATTGTCGAGGAGGCGTTCAGCCTCAACGGTCTGGGGTCGGCCCTGGTGAAAGCCGCCGCGAGCAAGGATTTCGCCGTGGTGCAGGCGATCTCGCTGCTGATGGTGGCCGGCTTCGTGATCATCAACGCCCTGGTCGATCTGCTGTTCGCGCGGCTCGATCCGCGCGTGGCGCTCGGAACGGCGGCGAGCTGATGACCCTCACCCTGACCCGCCCGGGCAGCACGCTGCTGCGCAAGTTCTCGGGCATCGGCTGGCTCGGCTACGCGAGCGCGGTGGTGATCATTCTGGCCGCGGTGGTGGCGGTCTTCGGACCGCTGCTCGCGCCCTATCCGGCCAATCAGAGCAATCTCACCAATGCCTTCATCGGTCCCGGCGGGGGACATCTGCTCGGCTTCGATTCCCAAGGGCGCGATCTGTTCTCGCGCGTGCTGGTCGGTGCGCGCTCGTCCATGCTGGGTGCGCTCATCGTCATCGCGCTGGCCATGCTGGCCGGGACCGTGCTGGCGATCGTGGCCAGCTGGCGGCACGGCTGGGTCGACAATGTCATCTCCTCGGGCTCGGATCTGGTGTTCGCGTTTCCGGGACTGCTGCTCGCGGTCCTGGTCGCGGCCATCGCCGGGCCGAGCCAATGGTCCGCGGCCATCGCGCTGGCGGTGGCGTACACGCCGTACGTGGTGCGGATCGTGCGCGCCGCGGCACTGCGCGAACGATCGCTGCCCTATATCGAAGCCCTCGAAGTACAAGGGTGTTCGGCCTGGACCATCTGCGTACGCCATATCGCCCCGAATATCGCCGCCCTGCTGGTCGCGCAGTCCACCATCCTGTTCGGCTGGGCGGCACTGGATCTGGCCGCCATCTCCTTCCTCGGTCTGGGCGTACAACCGCCGCAGGCGGATTGGGGCGTGATGGCCTCGGAGGGCAAAACCGGTGTGCTTCAGGGCTATCCGGCCGAGTCATTGGTCTCCGGCACCGTCTTGGTGCTGGTGGTGGTGGCCTTCAACATCCTGGACGAGCGCCTCAATGACCGGTATACCAAGGAGCCGCGATGAACTCAGCCGACCCGCTGCTCACCGTGCGTGAGCTCGGCGTGACCCTGTCCGCACAGGGGGAACAGCGCACCGTACTGCGCGATATCTCCTTCACCATCGCACGCGGGGAGGCGCTCGGCCTCGTCGGTGAATCCGGTGCGGGAAAATCCATGACCGCCAAGGCCGTCGCACGCCTGCTCCCCGATCGCGCGGTGGCCACGGGTGCGATCCGGCTCGGCGAACACGATCTGCTCGCACTGCGCGGGGAACCGCTGCGCCGGGCGCGCGCGGATATGGCGGTGATCTTCCAGGATCCGCGCATCGCCATCAATCCGGTGCGCCGGATCGGGGATTTCCTCACCGAACAGCTGCGTTCGGTGGCCCGGGTGGATCGGCGCACCGCGACCCGGCAGGCGCAGGAAGTCCTTACCGCCGTTGGCATTACCGATACCGCACGCCGTATGCGGCAGTATCCCGGCGATCTGTCCGGCGGCATGCTGCAACGCGTCATGATCGCCGCGGCCCTGCTCGGCAAGCCGAAATTGATTCTCGCCGATGAACCCACCACGGCCCTGGATGTCACCACCCAATCCGAGGTCATGGCGATTCTCAATGAGCTGCGCCGGGATTCGGGCGTCGCCCTGCTGTTCATCACACACGACCTCGATCTCGCCGCGGCGGTATGCGATCGGACCGCGGTCATGTACGCGGGGCAGATCGTGGAAACGCAGACATCGCAACGGCTGCACCATGATCCGCTGCATCCCTACACCGCGGCGCTGGCTCGGGCGCGGCCCGATCTGGAGCATCCCAGTGCCCGGCTGGCCGTCATCCCAGGACAGCCCATCGGCGCGTGGCAGGCCGATCTCAATTGCGGTTTCTCACACCGCTGCCCGCATCGGCAAGACGATTGCACCGCATCCGGCCCGATCGCACTGCACACCGAGCCGACCGGATCGGTGCGCTGCCTGCACAGCACGGAATTGCGGCTCGACCTGAAGAGGACCCCGGCATGACGAAATCCGTTCTGAGCGTGCGCAATCTGACCAAACAGTTCGGCACGTTCACCGCCGTCGACGATGTCAGTTTCGAATTGGCCGCCGGATCGTCGCTCGGCATCGTCGGCGAATCCGGATCCGGGAAGACGACGGTCGCGCGCATGGTGATCGGCCTGGAACACCCCAGTTCGGGCAGTATCAACTGCTGCGGGAACGATCGCTCACAGCCGTCCCGCTCCACCCGCGCCCGGCGCAAACGCGCCGGTGAGGCCCAAATCGTATTCCAGGACCCGTATTCCAGCCTCGACCCGCGCCATACCGTCCGGCAGGCGCTCACCGAAGCGGTCGCACTGCACCACACCGGAACGCCCGCGACCGTGTCGGCGCGGGTGGCGGAGCTCGCGGACATGGTCGCACTCGATGAACGACTGCTGGCCTCGCTGCCCGCACAACTGTCCGGCGGACAGCGTCAGCGGGTCGCCATCGCGCGGGCGCTCGGGGCGAACCCGCGCGTACTGGTGCTGGACGAGGCGGTCGCCGCGCTCGATGTGTCGATCCAGGCGCAGGTATTGAATCTGCTCGCGGATGTCCGTGCGGCGACCGGTATCTCGTACGTCTTCATCACCCATGATCTGGCGGTGGTGCGACAGGTGACCGAGTACAGCCTGGTGATGGCGCAGGGGCGGGTGGTGGAACAGGGGCCGACCGAGGAACTGCTCGGCAGTCCCCAGCATCCGTACACCCGCGCCCTTCTCGACAGCGTTCCGCGCCCGGGGTGGATACCGAGTCGCCGGACCCCCGCACTGGTCACCGGATGAGGGTCGTGGTTCAGTCGGCGGGCCGTCCGGGCAGATCGTGTGTGGAGCAATGGATTCCGCCGCCGCCCGCCGCGATGATGTCGATGCGCACCGGCACGATATCGCGCTGCGGGAAATGCTCCTGGAGGATGTCCCGGGCGCGCCGGTCCGCCTTGCGGTCACCGAATTCGGGGAGGAAGACCGCGTCATTGGCGATATAGAAATTGGCGTAGGTGGTGACCATATCGTCGTCCGCACCGGTGATCTTGTAGGGATCGGGTTGCGGCAGATCGATGATCTGCAACGGCCGGCCCATCGCATCGGTGGAATTGCTCAGCACCATGCGCGCCTGATCCGCCGCCCGCGACCAGGAGTCGGCGGGTGTGCCGGGAAACGCGTTGTCCAGCAGCACGACTCCGGGCGCGACAAAGCGCACCAGACTGTCCACGTGCGCATCGGTGATGTCCTCGCCGTACACCCCGGCCAGCCAGATCACCTTGGTGACGCCGAGGGTCTGCTTCAGTTCGAATTCGATCCGGTCCCGGTCCTTCCCGGGATTGCGATTGGCATTGAACACCGAACTCTCGGTGACCAGCAGTGTGCCCTGTCCGTCGGTCTCGAATGAGCCGCCCTCGGCGATCAGCGGGGCCTGCTCACCGCGAATCTGGAATTGGTACAGCAGATTCCGGGCGACGAACGCGTCATTGTCGTGGACCTGCTTATTACCCCAGCCGTTGAAATTGAAGTCGACGCCGATGACGACGCCCTGCTGTTCGACGAAGACCGGTACGGTATCGCGCGCCCACAGATCGTCCACCGGCAGCGGCACCACCTCGACATGCCGTCCGCACGCGCGCTGGGCGGCATCGGCCTGATCCGGGCGCGCCAGCATCACCACGTATTCGTAGTCGGCGATGGCCCGCGCCACCCGCGCGATATCGTCGCGGATATAGCGCAGATCGCGTTTCCAGACCGACTCCAGTGCGGGCCAGGACATGAAGGTGCGGTTATGGCTTTCCCATTCCGCGCCGAGCCGGCGGCCGGTGGGGGACTGGTCGAACATGGGGTCTCCTCTTGCTGGTTGACCAAATATTCAGTCAAGATCGTACGGTAGGCTGTACTGTCGTCCGAGTTCAGAACAGTGGAGAGAGAGCATGTCTCGTCGTCGCACCGAGATAATGGAGGCCGCGGTCCGGGTCGTGGCCCAGCGTGGCATTCGCGGCCTGCGGGTGGAGGAACTCGCCAAGGAGGCCGGGGTCTCGACCGCCCTGATCTACTACCACTTCCAGGACCGCGCCGGATTGGTCTCGAGCACGCTGGACTTCGTCACCGCGCGCGCCGAGCAGTACACCGATGTGGCGGCCGATCCGGAAACCGATCCCCGTGGCCACCTCAGCGAAGCGCTGCTGCGCGAATTGCAGGACTCCTCGGTCGTGGTCGAGAACAGCAGCGCCTGGGGCGAATTGCGGGCCTCGGCGGTCTTCCAGCCCGAACTCCGCGACCAATTGCGCGCCGCCTCGGCCCGCTGGACCGATTTCAACAGCGAACTCATTCGCCGCGCCCAGGCGCAGGGCACCATCGGCCCGGAGGTGGCCGCCGATGACGCCGCCGAACGCCTCACCGCACTGGTCGAAGGGCTCAGCATGCGCTGGCTCAGCGGCACCCTGGAATTGGAGCAGGCCCGCAAACTGCTGCGCGGCGCACTGCTCGCCGAACTCGGCGAATAGGTGCGAAACATCGTGACGGTGACGAAGTAGCCGGAGGTATGCGCGAAGGCGGCCGCGCCGATCAGTCCGGCCAGCGCCGCAAGCACCCATGGCAATCTCGCCTCATTGTCGAATGGTGCCCGTATGCCTCGGGGGTCGGTGGTGGTCACGATCTCTCCTGGTCGGATTGGGTTTCATGGATACCCAATGCTGGAATCTGACTGAAATTTAGATCAGATTCCATGAGGTTTTCGTGAGCTCGGCGGGTGGGATTCCTCATGCCCGCGCGCGGTAGCTGAACGGCAACTAGGCTTGTTACCGTCTGAGCTGACCAAAATGTTAGTCAGGTGATTCGACCTGGATAGGGGCAAAGATGGCTGAGTTCTCGCGCCGGACGATGTTTCGTTCGAGCGCTCTCGCGGTAGTCGGCGGCGCGGCGCTATTGGCCTGCTCGCCCGAGGACGGCGGACTACTGTCCTCCGGTTCGGCCACGCCGTCCGGGCCGGGCGGGGCGTGGCGAATGCCCGCCGAATCAGCCAGGCACGCGCGCACTTTCATGTCCTGGCCACCGCTGGACTCGGTGTGGAAGGGGCAGGACGGTCTGGCGGTACAGGATGACATCGCCGGAATCGCCCGTGCCATCGCCGAATTCGAGCCGGTGACGCTGCTCGCCGAACCCGCCGAGGCCGATGCCGCGCAGCAGGCGTGCGGGTCCGGGGTCGAGGTGATCCCGATCGCCACCGACGATCTGTGGATTCGGGATACCGGGCCGACCTTCGTACTCGGCGCGGGCGGGCTGGCCGGGGTCGATCTGCACTTCAACGGATGGGGCAATAAACAGCAGCATCGGCGCGACGCCGCGGTCGCGGGCACGCTGTTGAACCGGCTCGGGCTGCCGCGCGTGGACGCGCCGATCGTCGGTGAGGGCGGTTCCATCGAGATCGACGGTGAGGGCACGCTGATGGCCACCGAGAGCTCGCTGGTCAATGCCAATCGCAATCCGGGTAAATCGCGGGCCGATATCGAGCGGGCGCTGCAGGATCTGTTCGGCGTGTCGAAGGTCATCTGGGTCAAAGGCGTTGCCGGACAAGACATCACCGACTACCACATCGACTCGCTGGCACGGTTCGCCGATCCCGGGACGGTAATCATCTCGCAGCCGCCCGAGGGCGATGACGTCTGGGTGCGGGCCTACGATCAGGCCTTCGAGGTGCTGCGCAACGAGACCGACGCCAAGGGCCGCAAACTCGAGATCGTCCAACTGCCCGAACCGGATCCCGCCAATCTCGGTCAGCGCGGGGATTCGTTCCTCAGTTCGTACGTGAATTTCTACGTGGCCAATAACGCGGTCATCATGCCGCGCTTCGGCGATCGCGCGGCCGATGATCACGCCAAGGGCATCGTGGCCGATCTACACCCCGGCCGCACCGTCGTTCAGGTCGAGATCAATACGGTCGCCGAGGGCGGCGGCGGCATTCACTGCGCCACCCAGCAGCAACCCGCGGTGTAGCTCAGAACAATCGGAAGCCCGCACCTGCACCGCCGTGCGCATTGATATCGGCCAGCACATGGCCGATACCGGTGGCCAGGTCGGGCTCGTGCACCGGATTCGCGGGATTGGCGCAGGAGGGCAGGCGCAGATTCACGCTGCCCAGATTGATGGGCTGACCGGAGACGATCATGCCGACCAATTGGTCACCGACCAGCACCGGTGAACCGGAATCGCCGTAGTCCGCGCAGACGTGGCTGCTGAATCCCTCGGCCATGGTCTCCCAGACCGGGCCGCAGGTGAATCCGGTGGTGCGGCCGTTCTTGCAGACCATTTGCAGCGGTCCGGGCGGTGCGCCGATTGTGGCGACCGTACTCGCGGTGATTTGGCGGACCGGTATTACTTTGGCCGGATCGAATTCGATGACCGCCCAATCCCACCAGTAATCGAGTTCGGCCAGTCGGCCGATATAACCGGTGCCGATCGAATTCTCGGCGAGCACCTGGGCGCCGACCTCACCGCAATGTCCGGCGGTAATTCCCACCAGGCGATTGGCGGCGTCGAAGCCGATCGCGGTCAGTGTGCACAGCGAGAACTCATCGGGTTCGCTGGTGCCGATCGCGATACCCGAACCCGGACCGAGCACCGCCGATCCGGCCGCGGTCGCCGTGCCCGAGGGCGTCAGCGCGAGGCCGAAAATCACTGTGGCAGTGACCGATCCGATATACGTGCAGATCTTGCCCAGGGATGCCATGCCGAACCTCTCGCGGGGAGGGACACCAGCAGAAACGCCCGCTCGCGCGGACTTGAACCGGGTGGATCTGGAGAGCGTTTGGTGCGAATCGGCCCGGAGTCGATCGGGGCCGAATAAAACATACCATTCAGGATTTTTTATCTGGAATGTCCCCTTTGTTGAGACTGTGACAGGCGGCCCCGGCCCGGGGTGAGCGGTACCGTGACCGGGTGACTGCGCAGGGGAAACGGTTTCTGGAAGAAGTCGCGGCGCTCTCGCTGCCGCGACGCGCGTCGGCCATTGCCCGGGAGGCACGCCGATTGGCCGGAACCCCGGAACTGGATCGGATGCTCACCGAGCTGTCCGGCGGGGACCGGTATGAACAATTGACCGCCATCCAGCTGGCCCTGATCGCGGGACATCGGAATCATCTACTCGGGCAATTGGATTCTCCGGACCCCGAATGCGCCGTGCGCGCGCTCACCGCGGTCGTCCGGCTCGGCGTCCCGCTCGAGGTGGTGGTGCGGGTACTGCCCGGACTGTCACAGCGAGCGCGCCGCGCCCTGGTCCGGGTATTGAGCCGGGGCGAGTGCTCGGCACTCGCCGATGCGCTGCTGCCGCCGACGCGATCCGCCTTCGGCGATATCGAGGCCGCGCGACTGCTGCCGTACTGCTCACCCGCGCTGGTGGCCGAGATGCTGCCGGAGCTCGCGTACGCGGTGCCGAGTTGGGCGGCGCTGTGCCGCACGCGCATCGGGGTCGTCCTGGACTATGTGGCCGAGCGCGCGCCCGCGGCCGGTCGGGATGAATGGCGGGAACTGTGGCCCCAGCTCACCGCGAGCGTGACCACGGCGGCGCTGTACGACCCGGATCGGCTGCTCGCGCTGGCCGCGCTCGCCGTCGAACATGTCTCCATCGCGGCGCTGCATCCGCTGTCGGGCAGGCTGGCCCGGCACGATGCGGCGGCCATGCGCCGACTGCTGTTGCACCCCAGCGGAAATGGGCGCGGACTGGCCGGACCGGCGCTGTGGCAGGCCATGCGGGGAAGCTCCGATGCCGAGCTGGGGGAGTTGTACCTGGCCTGCGCACCCGGTCAGCGGTATCGGTTCCTGCGCACGCTGCCGCCGTCCCGGCGCGCGGCCGTCGCGACCCCGGCTCTCATGCGCGCCGGTTTGAATCCGGGGGATGTCGATCTGCACACCCTCGACGCCCTGCCCGGTGCGGTGCGCGTCGCGCTCGCTCGGGAGCTGCTGGCCCGGCCGGGCGGCTCCGATGTGCCGGAGGTCGCCGAGCGACTGTCCGCTCGGCTGCCCTGGGCCGAGGCGAAACCCATACTGGCCGAATGTATTCGGCGACCCACCGCGCAGGAGCGCGCCACCGCCTACCCGCTGCTGGTGACCGCTGCCGTCGGTAGCCGCGACAGTGCCGTGATCGGTGAGCTCTTCGAGCTGCTGCGGCGACTGCGCAATGAACAGGAACCGGTGCGCCGCAGTGCTTTACAGGCCGTCCGCGCCATTCCCATGTCATTGCTCGCGCCGGCGCAGCTCCCGGCGCTCGAACAGGTGGCCACCGATGCCATGCAGGCGCGGGATCGGTCCTACTTCACCTCGGGCGCGATCGGGGAGCTGGCGCGGACGCTGTTGAAACGTGGTGCGCAGACCGGTGACAATTCCTATTCGGATGCGGCACTGCGTATTTCGGCCACTCTCGCCGAGACATCGACACTGCTGAACCTGTACGGGTTGCGCGAGAACCTGCCGCGCGGAGCGGAGCGGCGACTGTTCGAGGCGCTGCGGCCGCGACTGGAAGCCGATGCCGCGCGCGACCGGTGGCAGTTGACCCTCGCGCTGGCGACCGGCCTGGAGCGTCGCGCGTTCGCGGTGCCGGGGCTGCAGGATCTGGTGCTGCGCGCGTGCGGGGCGTCCGATGATTCGACCGTGCGCGCCGCGGCCCGATTGGCGCTGACCGATCCCGTTCGGCGCGATACGAATCTCGACGATATGCTGCGCCGCGATCGCTCGCTCATCACCGTGCCGGAGGTGGCCGAATTCATTGCCCGGCGTCGCACCGATCTGCTCGACGGACTGCTGCGCAAGGCTCCCACCGGGCGATTTCTGTCCTCGAAGATTCACTACGTGCCCATGTTCCACGCGGGATTCGACAACTGGACGACGGCGCACATCGACCGCTACGCCGGGCTGCTGGACGCCTATGCGCACTCACCGAAAGCCTCGGCCGGTGAGCGGGCGAACGCGATCCGCCAATTGGGCCGGCTGCCGGGGACTTTCGCGCGTGTGCAGCCGTATACCGCGTCCGAGGACGTCATCGTGTCCGAGGCAGGACTCACCGCGCTGGGCCGTTGCACCGAACCCGAGCGGGCCATCGCGGTGCTGGCCCGGCATGTGGGTGACGACCGTGCGCGGGTCGCGGTGAGCTCCATCGCCACCCTGGCCCGCCTGGTGCCGCGTCCACGACTCGGTGAAACCCTTGCGCCCCTGCTCGATTCGCCCAAGATCACCTCGGCGAAGGAGGGTGTGCGACTGCTCGCCACCCTGCGCGCACCCGACGCCGCCGCGATCATTCGTGAAGTGAGCGCTCGGCCGGGCGTACACCGGGATATCCGGCGCGCCACCGTCTTCGCCGCCGCCAGGCTGCTGGACAGCGACGCGTCGTGGCAGTTGCTGGCCGAGGCCGCGACCGACCCCGATGTCGCGGGCGCGGTCCTCGATATCTCCCCGTCGCTGCTCCCGGTCCCGCAGCGTCTTCGATTCGCCGCCTTCCTCCGCGATCTGGCGGCCGGACCCGACCACCGTGTCGCCGTCCAAGCCCTGGATGCCCTGACCAGGTGGTATCGCTGGTCCCCGCCCAACACCCGGGACGTCCTGATCGCCCGCCTGACGGACCTGTCCGAAATCGGCCTCTGGACCGCCGCCATGCGCGCCCTGCTCGCCGACGCGGCCGGAACGGGTCACCCCTCGGCGGTCGCGACCGCCGTGGAACAACTCCTCGCGCACACCGCCGACACCTTCCCCGACCGCGATCTCCCCGCCCGCCAACGACTCTCGACCCTGCTGCACTGGCTCACCCCGGTCCTGCGCAACAACGACCACGCCCGCCCCCTGGCCGACCGCGTCACCGCCCTGCTCACCCCCGACCCGCTCTGGCACGAACAGGCGATCGACCTGACCGTCGCCGCCCTGCGCTGGACCGAACCCGACCGAACCATCGCGGCCGTGGAAGCCCTGTCCCCCTTGGCAACCGGAGCCCTGACCACCTACCCGGCCCGCAGCCTCTCGGCCCGCCTCGGCTCACTCCCCGACGAAATCCCCACCGCCACCTGGCAACACATCGCCACCACCCTGGCAGCCTCCCCAACCGCACCCACCGCCCTGACAGCAGTCGACCTGATCGCCAAGTGCGGCACCAAGTTCGGCTGGACCCCACCCTGGTCCACCCTCCTGACAACCCTGCGCGCCCACCCCGCCCCCGACGTCCGCCGCGCCGCCCACAACACCTTCACCGCGCACGAGTAGGAAACCCGCGCGGCCGATCGGGCACAACGTCCGCGCTACACATCCGCGCGAGCGAGAGACTCGGCCTCCATCGCGGCAATGAAGTCGGCGATATCCGACCCGTAGATACCCCAGCTGTTCACACCGCCGAGCTCGACAAGCCGCAGCACGCCGTCGACGTCGACGCCGACATCGACGGTGACCATGGTGCTGCCCTGAGCCAGCATCCGCCCCGCCGCGGTCTCCGCGAACACCCGAACATGATCGGGGACCGGCAGATACGGCTCGGCCGGATAGGAGCTGCCGCAGACGAAGAGGCCATTGCGACAGAAACAGCGGTATTCACGCTCGAAGGTCACGACCTCGGACACCACGACGAGCTCATCCCGGTGCCGATCGTAAATGCGGAGCCAGTCACCCAACTCGGCGATCGTGTGCACACCCGCCGGAAACAGCTTGTAATTCGAATCGCTGCGCAGGAACACCCGATCGCCGTCGAACATGCGCCGAAGCGGTAGATCGGGAACCGCCGAGAACGGCACGAGAACTGCGGTGCGGCCGAGAAGGTCGTACACGTGCCGGTAGTAGGCCGAACAGCGCAGCGCCGCATAGTCATCGAACACCGCTTCGCCGAGTCGGGGTGCTCGGCGGAGCCGCGTCATTGTCGCCATCGTCCCGTACCCGACCAGCGTGCGACCTTCTCGAATGTCAGGCCATCGTCCCATCATCGCCTCGTGCGGTTCGACGATCAGCACATCGCCGAGCGCTGCCGCGACGACGGCCGCGCCGGGGAAGTCGTCGTCGAGATCGATGAGCCATTGCGGTCGCATGCACCGATGCTATTCGGGGTGCAGCCCGCGATGGGATCATCAATGGTGCAGGGCCATTTCGGTTCTGCCGAGTGTCATCGGGTGGTCGGTTTGCGCCCGAGTCGGGCATATGTCCAGCAAGTGGCGCAGGTCACAGTTTGGTAGCGGTTCGCCTCAATTGCTGCAAACCCTTTCCAGGTTCTTTAAAGAGTCTTTACGATTACGCCGTTCTGCCTAGCGTCGTGCTGTCACAGCCTCGCCCGTCGCTCGCTCTCGATGCCAGTACATGTTGACCGATGAACCGGGCGGCTTCCGCCGTACCGGCGAAGGAGAAATATGTCCACCGACACCGAACAGCCTCCCCGGACGTCGCTCCCCGGCCTCGCCGAGTTGGTACGCCATGATCTACCAGCCTCTTTGGTGGTGTTCCTGGTCTCGCTACCGCTTTCCATCGGCATCGCCGTCGCCGCCGGAGCACCGGTCGCCGCAGGTCTCATCGCCGCGGTAGTGGGAGGGGTGGTAGCCGGACTCATCGGCGGCTCCACACTGCAGGTCAGCGGCCCGACCGCCAGCCTCACCGTGGTGGTCGCCGAATCGATCAACCAATTCGGCTGGGCCGCCACCTGTTTCATCACCGTGCTGGCCGGACTGCTGCAGATAGTCTTCGGTCTCAGCCGCATCGCACGCGGCGCGCTGGCCATCGCGCCGGTCGTCGTGCACGCCATGCTCGCGGGCATCGGCGTGGTCATCGCGCTACAGCAGGTGCATGTGCTGCTCGGCGGCAATTCGCTCAGTTCCTCCTGGGACAGCCTGGTGGGATTGCCGCAGGAACTGCGCTCGGTGCACGGCGGCGACCTCGCGGTCGGCCTGCTCGTCATCGTGATCCTGGTGGGCTGGAAGCGATTACCCGCGCAACTGCGGGTGGTGCCCGCTCCGCTGGTCGCGGTGGTCGCGGCCACCGGACTGGCCTTCCTGCTGCCCACCCGCGTCGAGCACATCGTGCTCAACAGCTCACTGCTGGACGAACTTCGGCTGCCGCAGGTGCCGCACGGCAGTTGGGGCGCGGTCGCGCTGATGGCCGTCACCATCGCACTCATCGCCAGCGTGGAAACCCTGCTCTCGGCCGTGGCGGTGGACCGCATCCGCCAGAACTCCGCGCGCCGAACCGATTTGGATCGCGAACTGCTCGGGCAGGGCGTGGCCAATATGGTGTCCGGCATGATCGGCGGCCTGCCGGTGGCGGCGGTCATCGTGCGCAGCATCACCAATGTGAAGGCGGGCGCGCGCGGTAAAGCCTCGACCATGCTGTGCGGCTTATGGATTCTGCTGTTCTCGGTCGCGCTGGTCGGGGTGGTGCGCCAGATTCCCAAGGCGGCGCTGGCCGGACTGCTCATCGTGGTCGGCATCCAGCTCATCAAGCTCGCGCATATCCGGCGCGCCCAGCGCACCGGCGATCTGGTGGTCTACGCCGCCACCATCATCGTGGTGGTGTTCTGGAATCTATTGCTGGGCATGGTGGTCGGGCTCGCGCTGGCCTTCGCGCTGCTGCTGTGGCGGGTGGTCCGAATCGCGGTGCATGCCACCCAGGTCGACAGCACCCGCTGGCTGGTCACCGTGGACGGCACCTTCACTTTCCTGGCGCTGCCCAAGCTGACGGCCGAACTGGCCAAGGTGCCCACCGGCGCGGACGTCACCCTGGAGATGTCGGTCGACTTCCTCGATCATGCCGCCTGCGACGCGGTGCAGGAGTGGGCGCAGGAGCACCGATCTGAGGGCGGCACAGTGCAATTCGTGGAGGTGGGCAGCGTCCGCATGGCGGGTGCGACCGATGGCCCGCCCGCGCGCGGACATGCGCGGCACACCCTCAACGAGGTGCTCGGACCGTGGCGGCGTACGGGGGCCGAGGTCGATCCCATCGTCGCCGGGGTCGCGGCCTACAACCGCAGTCACGCGCATGTGATGCGCCCGCACCTGGGCGTGCTCGCCGATGGGCAGGAACCGGATTCGCTCTTCGTCACCTGTGCGGATTCGCGCGTGGTGCCGAATGTGATCACCAATAGCGGTCCGGGCGATCTGTTCACCGTCCGCAATATCGGCAATCTGATTCCGGCCGATCGGCAGGACGCGTCCATGGAGGCCGCGCTCATCTACGCACTCGACAAATTGGATGTGCGTTCGGTGGTGGTGTGCGGACATTCGAGTTGCGGCGCCATGGAGGCGCTGTATTCGGAGGCGGTCACCGGATCGGATCTGGACGGCTGGCTCGCCAATGCCCGTCCGAGTCTGGTGCGATACCGGCTCGGGCATCCGGTCGCGATGGCCGCCGCGGCCGCCGGATTCGGGCCGGTGGATCAGCTCGGCATGGTGAATGTGGCCGTGCAGTTGGAAACCCTCTACGCGCATCCCGTGGTTCGCCGTGGGGTGGTCGAGCGGGGCGTGGTGCTCTCGGGTCTGTTCTTCGATATCGCCTCCGCCCGCGTGGTGGAGGTCACGGTGGACGGAATCGCGGAGATCGGGGATGGCAGAGTGGCCGACATCCATGCGGGCGGTCTCCTGCAAACCGTCGGCGCTGGTCGATCGGCGTAGGCGGACAAGCTCCGGGCGTGAATCCGAAAGGGTTCACGCCCGTTTTACATTATGGCCTCGGTTTTCTCAGCTTTTACTAAGTCTTTACTTCTAATCTTGCTACAGCTCGTCCGGTGAGTCTGTGGCCAACGCTGTCCACAGCATCAATTCGATGCCCACAGAACATGTTCGACGCTTTCGGATCGATTCGATCCGGAGAAGGAGCCGAGATGTCTACCGACACCGATTCACCGCCAGGTAGAGCGGACCGCTGGTCCAGCACGCTCCTGCGCCACGATCTACCCGCGTCCATTGTGGTCTTTCTAGTCGCACTACCGCTATCTCTCGGCATCGCCGTCGCCTCGGGCGCCCCGATCGCCGCCGGTCTCATCGCCGCAGTGGTCGGCGGCGTGGTGGTCGGCCTGGTCGGCGGATCCGTCTTGCAGGTGAGCGGCCCGGCCGCCGGTCTCACCGTCGTGGTCGCCGAGACCATCAACCAATTCGGCTGGAAGGTCGCGTGTTTCATCACCGTCGCGGCCGGACTCCTGCAGATCCTGTTCGGACTCAGCCGCATTGCCCGCGCCGCACTGGCCATCGCACCCGTGGTGGTGCACGCCATGCTCGCCGGCATCGGCGTGACCATCGCGCTGCAACAGCTGCATGTGCTGCTCGGAGGGGCGTCGCACAGCACTGCCTGGAAGAACCTGGTCGAACTTCCCAATGAACTGCTGAACCTGCACGGCGACGACTTCTTCATCGGCGCCGTGGTCATCGCGATCATGCTGACCTGGAAGTACGTGCCCGGGAAACTGCGCGCGCTGCCCGGACCGCTGGTCGCCATCGTCATCGCCACCGGGCTGTCCATGGTGGTGCCCGGCAATGTGGAACGAATCGTGTTGAGCGGCTCGCTGTTCGACGCCATCGGACTGCCGGAGATGCCGTCCGGCGGCTGGGGCGCGGTCGCGCTCGCCGCGTTGACCATCGCCCTCATCGCCAGTGTGGAATCGCTGCTGTCCGCGGTCGCCGTGGACAAGATGCACACCGGTCCGCGCACCAATTTCGACCGCGAGCTGATGGCGCAGGGCGCGGCCAATATGACCTCCGGCCTGCTCGGCGGTCTGCCGGTCACCGGTGTCATCGTGCGCAGTGCCACCAATGTGCAGGCCGGTGCGCGCAGTCGCGCCTCGGCGTTCCTGCACGGCATCTGGATTCTGGTGTTCTCCGTCGCGCTCGTCGGGGTGGTGCAGCAGATTCCGAAGTCGGCGCTGGCCGGTCTGCTCATCGTGATCGGCATCCAGCTGGTGAAGCTGGCCCATATCCGCCTGGCCCGGCGCACCGGAGACCTGCTGGTCTACGTGGTGACCGTGCTCGCGGTGGTCTTCCTGAACCTGCTCGAGGGTGTGCTCATCGGCCTGCTGCTGGCGTTCGCGCTGCTGCTGTGGCGGGTGGTCCGGGTGAACGTCTCGGCCGATCCGGTGATCGGCACCGATCGCTGGATGGTCAGCATCGACGGCACCTGCACCTTCCTGGCGCTGCCGAAGCTGTCGGCGCAATTGGCGAAGGTGCCCGAGGGCTCCACCGTGCTGGTGGAGATGAGCGTCGACTTCCTCGACCACGCCGCCTACGAGGCCATTCACGACTGGGCCTCGCAGCATGAGAACACCGGCGGCCGAGTGGAATTCGTGGAACTCGGCTCCGCGCCGATGGCCGACGCGCTCACCGGTCCGCCGGTGCGCGGACGGTCCAAGGGGCTGCTCGACGAGGTGTTGCGACCCTGGCGCGAGGGTGAGGGTAATCCCATCACCACCGGCGTCCGGGCCTTCCACCGCCGCAACGCGCATGTGGTTCGCCCGCATCTGGACGAACTGCGCGACGGACAGAATCCGCACTCGCTCTTCCTGACCTGTGCCGATTCCCGCGTCGTGCCGAACCTGATCACCAATACCGGTCCGGGTGACCTGTTCACCATCCGCAATGTCGGAAACCTGGTGCCGCCCGACGGCCGGGACGCCTCGGTGGAAGCCGCGCTGTCCTTCGCACTGGAGGAGCTGGAAGTGGATCACGTTGTGGTGTGCGGACATTCGTCCTGCGGTGCGATGAAGGCGTTGCTGAGCGGGATCCCGGAAGGTCCGGGCCTCGGTGACTGGCTCGCCAATGCCGGATCCAGCGTGGATCGCTGGCATCGCGGCCATTCGGTCGGTCAGGCCGCCGCGGCGGCGGGCTTCGGCCCCGCCGATCAGCTGGCCATGGTGAATGTGGCGGTGCAGCTCGAGACGCTGCGCAACCATCCGGTGGTCCGAGATGCCATGCTGCGCCGCGGTGTCGCCGTCTCGGGTCTGTTCTTCGACATCGGCACCGCCCGGGTCATTCAGATCACCGCGAACGGCCTATCGGAGATCAGCGACCCCGACCTATCGGTCCTGGCCGCGTCCTCGATGAGCTGATCTGACACCCGCACTGTCGGCGACCGGCCGTAAGCCGGTCGCCGACAGTCGTTTTCGGCGATTGCGGCACCGCTCGGCCCTAGCACTGCCGTAGTGCTGTCCGTACCCTGCCCTTGCTCGGATTCGGCTGGGACGCAGTGCAATTGCCTCATCTACCCTGGAATCCCCGCCAGGGAGCAGGCAGATGAAGCGGTTTCTTTTCTTCCTCATGACGATCGTCGCGGCCGCGTCGACCTACGACTACGCGAAGGCGGCGAACCCCTATCCCGTCATCATCATCGCGGGCGTGGTCGCGGCGCTCTATCTGGCCGAGAAGGTGATCCGCCAACTCTAGCGGTTCACGAACGCCAAACACACGGTGCCATTGGCGGTTTCGTCGAACGAGCGCACCCCGCCCAATGCCGAATTGCTCATCGGCGGGCATTTCGAGGACTCACCGATGCCCACGATCGCGGTGACCCGATACAGGGCGCGCTCATCCGAACACGGCACCACATCCTTACCCGCCACACAATCGCCGACCCTGGCCGCGGCGATATCGATCCGGGGCTTGTCCGGGGTGAAGCGCAGCGAAACCAGGGTCACCGCGGTAGCGGCCAGAGCGATTCCGGCCAGTATGAGCGTCCATCGCATCCACGGCCGCAGCCCTGCCCGTGTCGTTTCCCCTCGATTCACGCGAGGAAGCGTAGACCGAAAGCTCCCGTAGCGCGCGCTCGGCCGATTGGCATATCTCGCCGTCTTACCGGCGAGATATGCTGCGGCTCAGTACTTTCGGATTCGGTCGGCCTGACTCGGTTTTCAGCAGGCCACTTCGGTGACCCGGGCGCCGTAGCGGGTTTCCGCCGCGCGCACCGCGGCCGAAATCGCCACCAGCGGCGGCACCCAGCGCGCCTCATCGGGTCCGATGCCCCATTCGGCCGCACCACCGGACATCGGCAGCGGCACCGTCGCACCCTCGGTGTGGACGATCGCCCCGGAAGCCCGCAGCGCCTCGATCGCCTTGGCCGCCTTACCCGCACCCACGACGAGATGAATCTCGCGCCGCTGCGCCCCGCGCACCTCGATGACCGGTCCGGACAGATTGTTCGCCCGCAGGAACCTGCGCACCCCGGCCGCCAGCGGCCCGGTGAGTTCAACAGCCGCGATCCGCTCATCGGTCACCAACCGGAGTCCCCCCGATGTCTCATCGACGTTCCAGCCGCGGTCGCGGTACTCCCGCACAACCTCCGACGAAACTCCCGAGGCAGCGATCGAAACCATTGCGGGCACGGTGTTCTCCTCTTCACCAGGTGGATCGAGTTCACGCGGCAAACCTCCGCGACCACCACTTTCACGCCGAACCCTGAGACCCGGATCCGTTGAGCCTGTGAGCTTCCTGCGTGAGCGTGGCCGCCGTCCGCACCAAAAATTCTGCGCGCGAACGTCGTTGTATACATCGCTCGTTGGTCGCCTTTCGTATCAACCTCGAGGAGGATCCGGCATGTTCCCGATCACAGACGATCTCGGGGGAGACCCTGAGGGGGAGTTCAGCGAATCCGCGGCGGCGGGAGTGGCGGCGCGCCTGCGGAGGGGGGTGCGGGGGTACGCATAGGGTTGAGGCCGTCCGCGGGAGCCTCGGTCGCGCCGCAGTGACATCCTGGTTGGTGAGCCCCTTCGGTGGCGGCTGGATCGGAGTCCAATGGAAATGGTTGCGCAGCCTCCTGTTCGGATCACTGTGGTGCCCGGAGCGCGACTGCTGGATCGGCAGTGGCTCGGGGAGCGGATATCCGATATGGGGATTTCCTGGGGAACCGGGGATTCCCGGGTGTCCGGGACGCTGTGGTGGTGCATGGCGGCGTCCTCGCTGGTGGACCCGATCGTGAGCGCGCAGGCCGCCGGACTGCCCGTGATGGATCCGGCGCTGGCGAGCATCGGGCTGCAGATGCGCCCGGACGGGGGAGTCGAGCGGGTGCTGGCCATGTGCGAGCTGGGTCCCGCGGACGGGTCGGGGGTGGGCGCGGACGATCCCGATGAGCTGGCGAAGGGTACCGGTGACCCGATCATGATGGGTGTCGGCGGCGATCCGATTCAGGTGGAACCGGTTGGGCATGCACTGCGGCATACCTTGTCCGCGGTGATTCCCGTGGTGGCCGAGGTGTCCGGTGCCGGGGTGGCGGCGCTGTGGGCGATCGTGGCCGACGCCATCGGCAATCGCGCGCTCGACGCGGGCGCGCAAGAAGTGGGATCGGCGCTGGCCAGGGAGGTTTCCGGACGGCTTCCGGTACCCCGGTTCAGTGATATCGGCGGCCGCACTTTTGTGCGCCGCATCTCGTGCTGCCTGGTGTTCGAGGCCCCCGGCTGCGAGATGTGCACGAGCTGCCCGAAACGTCCTGCGGCACAGCGCGAGGCACTGCTGGAGGAGTTGGCCGCCCGGGGGTGACACCCCGGCACCAGGTCCATCGGCACGCGGTCACAGGCGTGCCGATAGCATGGACCGGCCAGACATCGCGGGGGTTTCCCGCGCTTACGACAATGCCAAGGAGTGCACAGCCGTGACCACCACAGCCCCGAAGAGCCCAGTCGCCCTCGTCCGGGTGTCGGCCGGGACTACGGCGGGTGCCGCGGTGCGCGAGGCCGACCTGCCGAGCAAGGGACCCGACGCGGTCATCGTCGTCAAGGACGGCGAGGGCAATCTCAAGGATCTGTCCTGGATTCCGGAGACCGACGTCGAGGTCGAGGCCGTCACCGCCGATTCCGAGGACGGGCGCAGCGTGATCCGGCATTCGGCCGCGCATGTGCTGGCCCAGGCCGTGCAGCAGGAGTTCCCGGGCGCCAAGCTCGGCATCGGCCCGTTCATCAAGGACGGCTTCTACTACGACTTCCAGGTCGAGCGCCCCTTCACCCCCGAGGATCTCACCAAGCTGGAATCCCGGATGAAGAAGATCATCAAAGGCGCGCAGCGCTTTTCGCGCCGCGTCACCGATATCGAGGCCGCCCGCGTCGAACTCGCGAACGAGCCGTTCAAGCTGGAACTGATCAACGACAAGTCGGGCATCGACGATCCGGAGGTCATGGAGGTCGGCGGTAAAGAGCTGACCATCTACGACAACCTGGACCCGCGCACCGGCGAGAAGCTTTGGGGCGACCTCTGCCGCGGCCCGCACCTGCCCACCACCAAGTACATTCCCGCGTTCAAGCTGACCCGCAGCTCGGCCGCGTACTGGCGCGGTGATCAGAGCCGCGAGGATCTGCAGCGCATCTACGGCACCGCCTGGGAATCGCAGGAGGCCCAGGACCAGTACCTGCACCTGCTCGAAGAGGCCGAGAAGCGCGATCACCGCAAGCTCGGCCTGGAGCTGGACCTGTTCTCCTTCCCGGATGAGCTGGGCTCGGGCCTGCCGGTGTTCCACCCCAAGGGCGGCATCATCCGCAAGGAGCTCGAGGACTACTCGCGCCGCCGTCACACCGCCGCGGGCTACGAATTCGTCAACACCCCGCACGTGACCAAGGGCCACCTCTTCGAGGTCTCCGGCCACCTGGACTGGTACCGCGACGGCATGTTCCCGGCCATGCACCTGGACGCCGAACTGAACGACGATGGCACCGTGCGCAAGCCCGGCCAGGACTACTACGTCAAGCCGATGAACTGCCCGATGCACAACCTGATCTTCCGGGCGCGCGGCCGCTCCTACCGCGAATTGCCGTTGCGGCTCTTCGAATTCGGCTCGGTCTACCGCTACGAGAAGTCCGGCGTCGTACACGGCCTCACTCGCGTCCGCGGCATGACCCAGGACGACGCGCACATCTACTGCACCAAGGAGCAGATGCACGCGGAGCTCACCACCACGCTCCAGTTCGTGCTGTCGCTGCTGCGCGATTACGGCCTCGACGATTTCTACCTCGAGCTCTCCACCAAGGATCCGAAGAAGTTCGTCGGATCGGATGAGCTGTGGGAGGAAGCCACCGAAACCCTGCGCAAGGTGGCCACCGATTCCGGTCTGGACCTGGTGCCGGATCCGGGCGGCGCGGCCTTCTACGGCCCGAAGATCTCCGTGCAGGCCAAGGACGCGCTCGGCCGCACCTGGCAGATGTCCACCATCCAGCTCGACTTCAACCTGCCCGAGCGCTTCGAACTCGAATACACCGGCGCGGACGGCGCCAAGCACCGCCCGGTCATGATCCACCGCGCGCTGTTCGGTTCCATCGAGCGCTTCTTCGGTGTGCTCACCGAGCACTACGCGGGCGCGTTCCCGGCCTGGCTCGCGCCGGTGCAGGTGGTCGGCATTCCGGTCGCCGACGCGTTCGCCGAACACCTCGACGGTGTCATCGAATCGCTGCGGAATCACGGTGTGCGCGCCGAGGTCGACCGCAGCGATGACCGCATGCAGAAGAAGATCTTCAACCACACCGCGCAGAAGGTCCCCTTCATGCTGCTGGCCGGCGCCAAGGATGTGGAGGCGGGCGCGGTCAGCTTCCGTTTCCGCGACGGCACCCAGGTGAACGGTGTCCCGGTCGCCGAAGCGGTGGCGGCGGTGGTCGAGTGGATCGCGCACCGCGAGAACGACTCTCCGACGGCGGCGCGTTTCGAGAAGACGAACGGGTAGGGCATGACTGAACGTACGGCGGGCCTCACCGAAGATACCGCGGGGCTTGGGGATTCGGGTCCGCAGGCGATCGTCGACTGCGGACCGGGGGAACCGGATCGGTTGCAGCGGCTGTGGACGCCGTACCGGATGTCCTACATCACCGGCGCGACCGAGGAACGAAAGCCCGACGCGCCCAAGAAGACCGGGCACCCCTTCACCGACATCCCCGAGATGGCCGATGAGGACGGCCTGGTCATCGCGCGCGGCGAATGGGTGTACGCGGTACTGAACCTGTACCCGTACAACCCCGGCCACATGATGGTCGTGCCCTACCGCCGCGTGGCGAACCTCGAAGACCTCACCGTCGAGGAGAGCACCGAACTGATGGCCTTCACCCAGCAGGCGATTCGCGTGATGAAGCGCGTCTCGCGGCCGGAGGGCTTCAATGTCGGGCTGAATCTCGGTGGCGTTGCCGGAGGTTCACTCGCCGATCACCTGCACCAACATATCGTGCCCCGCTGGAGTGGCGACGCCAACTTCATTACCGTCGTCGGCGGAGTGAAGGTGATGCCACAACTGCTGCGGGAGACCCGGGCATTGCTGGCTGGTGCATGGAAGGAATCCGAATAGCGTGCTGAGCTTCTTCGGTCGCGAAACGTTCGCCAAAGCGACTGCGCCCCTGGGCAAAGCACTGGTGAGCACCGGACTGACGCCGGACGCGATGACGCTCATCGGCACCACCGCCTCGATCGCGGCCGCCGTGACGCTGTTCCCGTCGGGTCACCTGTTCTGGGGCACCATGGTGATCTGGCTGTTCGTCATGTTCGACATGCTGGACGGCGCCATGGCGCGCGCCCGCGGCGGCGGCACCAGATACGGTGCGGTACTGGACGCCACCTGCGACCGGGTGGCGGACGGCGCGATCTTCGGCGGGCTCGCCTGGTGGGCGGTCTACCACGAGAATTCCAAGATCCTGTTCGCCGCGACCCTGGTGGTGCTGGTGACCTCGCAGGTCATCTCGTACGCCAAGGCGCGCGCGGAGGCCAGCGGGCTCTCCGCCGACGGCGGCATCATCGAGCGGCCGGACCGCCTGGTCATCGGACTCGTCGGCGCCGGATTCACCGGTATCGGCGGCTATTTCGAGATCGAATGGCTGAGTTACGCGGTGTACGCGGCCATGTACATCCTCGCGGTGCTGAGCATCATCACCGTATTCCAGCGTGTGCTGGCCGTGCGCAATTCGCCCGGCGCGCGCGAGATCATCCCCACTGTGCCGAAAGCGCCGGAGGAACCCCAGCGGTGAGCAGCGATTTCACGTCCGCGATGACCGATAAGGCGTACGCGGCCGGGTGGGCGCTGGTGCGCGGTCTCCCGGAGGGTTTGGCGCGCAAGGGATTCGACGCCGGAGCCGATGCCGCCGCGCGCAAGGCGAATCGCAAGTCGCGGGCGGGGGAGCCGAATCAGTTGCGGCACAACCTCGCCCGGGTGATCGGCACGACACCCGACGCGGTGCCCGACGATCTGGTGCGCGCGAGCATGCGGTCCTACGCCCGCTACTGGCGCGAGGCGTTCCGCCTGCCCGGTATGGATCACGCCGAAATGGTGCGCTCGGGCAGGCTTTTCGTCAATGAGGTCGAACACCTCGAGGCCGCCCTGGCCGCCGGTCGCGGTGCGGTGCTCGCCCTGCCGCACTCGGGCAACTGGGATATGGCCGGGGTGTGGCTGGTGCAGAACCATGGCACCTTCGCCACCGTCGCCGAACGGCTGCAACCGGAATCGCTGTACGAGCGCTTCGTCGAATACCGCGAGAGCCTGGGCTTCGAGGTCTTCCCGCTCACCGGCGGTGAACAGCCGCCGTTCCCGCAGTTGGCGGATCGGCTGCGGAACAATCGCGTGGTCTGCCTGATGGGTGAACGCGATCTCACCGGTAAGGGCGTACCCGTCGACTTCTTCGGCGAGCGCACCTGGATGCCCGCCGGCGCGGCGAAACTGGCCATCGAGACCGGTGCGGCGCTCATCCCCGTGCACTGCTGGAACACCGTCGACGCGCAGGGCCGCGAAGGCTGGGGTTTCAAGACCGAAGCGCCCCTCGATGTTTCGGGCGGCGCGGCGGCGGCCACCCAGTTACTCGCCGATCGTTTCGCCGCCAATATCGCCGCCCATCCGCAGGACTGGCACATGTTGCAGCCGCTGTGGGAGAGTGATTTGTCGCAGTCGCGACTCGATCGCATCGCCGCGGTACAGCAGCAATTGGGGAATCAGCAGCCCGGCGTGAAGCAGAACGCCGACGGGCACAGGGGAGACGGCGCGCTATGAGAATCGGCATGGTCTGCCCGTATTCGTTCGACGTTCCGGGCGGGGTGCAGGCGCATGTGGTCGAACTCGCGCAGGTGCTCATCGAGCGCGGGCACAAGGTGAGCGTGCTCGCGCCCGCCGCCGATGACACCCCGCTGCCCGACTATGTGGTGTCCGCCGGGCGCGCGGTCGCCATCCCGTACAACGGTTCGGTCGCCCGGCTCTCCTTCGGCCCCACCGCCTACACCCGGATTCGCCGCTGGATCGCCGAGAACGATTTCGACGTCCTGCACATTCACGAGCCGAACGCGCCCAGCCTGTCCATGCTGGCGCTGAAGATCGCCGAGGGGCCGATCGTGGCCACCTTCCACACCTCGACCACGAAATCGCTGGTGCTCAGTACTTTTCAGGGTGTGCTGCGGCCGTACCACGAGAAGATCAGCGGCCGGATCGCCGTCTCGGAACTGGCCCGGCGCTGGCAGGTCGAGGCGCTCGGCGGTGACGCCGTCGAAATCCCCAATGGCGTGGACGTTCCCGCCTTCGCGCACGCCCCGCTGCTGGACGGCTATCCGCGCGCGGGCGGCACGGTACTGTTCCTGGGCCGCTACGACGAACCCCGCAAGGGCATGGACGTACTGCTGGGCGCACTGCCCGAGTTGGTGCGCCGCCATCCGGCCATCGAAGTGCTGATCGTGGGCCGCGGCGATGAGGAGCGATTGCGCCGCGAAGCCGGTGAAAATGCCTCGCACCTGCGCTTTCTCGGACAGGTCTCGGATCAGGAGAAGGCGTCGGCCATGCGCAGCGCCGATGTCTACTGTGCGCCCAACCTCGGTGGCGAGAGCTTCGGCATCGTGCTGGTGGAGGCCATGGCCGCCGGAACCGCCGTGGTCGCCAGCGATCTGGACGCCTTCCGCCGGGTGCTGCGCGATGGCACCGCGGGCATGCTGGTCCCGGTCGGGGATTCGGATCTGCTCGCCGCGGCCCTCGATAACGTGCTCACCGATGCCGGACGCCGCGAGGAACTCATCCGCACCGCGAATCAGGTTGTCGGCGAATACGACTGGCCGGTCGTCGCCGAGCAGATCCTGCGCGTCTACGAGACCGTCACCGTCGGCGATATGCGCGTGCGGACCGCCGGATGATCACTTTCTCCGCCACCACGATTCTGGTTCTCGCCTTAATCGCGGCCATTGTCATCACCATTGGCGTCTGGGCCTACACCACCGCCAATCGCCTGGACCGCCTGCACGTGCGCACTGATCAGGCCCGGCACGCCCTGGACGCGGCGCTGGCCCGGCGCGCGGTGGTGGCGCGTTCGGTGTCCGCACTGCTCGGCCCGGACCAGACCGAACAGGCGCGGCGCCTGGCCGCCCTCGCGGGCCGCGCCGAGCGCGCCGACTGGCAGGACCGCGAACCCATTGAAAACCAGCTGGCCGCAGCGCTTTCCGCGATCGATATCGATCAGCTGCCACCGCAGATCGTGGCGGAGCTGGCCGATGCCGAGGCGCGCGTGCTGATCGCGCGCCGCTTCCACAATGACGCCGTGCGCGACACCCTGGCGCTGCGCACCCGCCGCCTGGTGCGCATCCTGCACCTGGGCGGTACCGCGCCGCTGCCGACGTATTTCGAGATCGCCGAACGGGTAACCGCCGCAGCCTCAACCGGGCTGGACGTCGACACGGTCCGGACATCGGCGCGAGTTGTATTGCTGGACGAAGAGAATCGCGTATTGCTGCTGCGTGGTCGCGATCCGAAAGTCCCGGACGTGGAATTCTGGTTCACCATCGGCGGCGGCGTCGATCCCGGGGAATCATTGCGCGAAGCGGCTATCCGCGAGCTATACGAAGAAACGGGTTATCCCGCAGACTCTTCCGCCTTGCGCGGACCGCTGTGGCGGCGTGTGGCGGTGTTTCCATTCAATGGCGAGCTGATTCGCTCGGAAGAGTTGTTCTTCGCGCTGCGGGCAAAGAACTTCGAACCGAATCCGGCGAAACTCGATTTCATCGAGCGGCGTTCCATCACCGGTAATAAATGGTGCACCCCCGAGGATATCGCGGCCATCGACGCGGCGGGTGAGACCGTATACCCGTATCACCTGGATCAGCTGCTCAGCGAGGCGATCAGCGCCGCGGACGGCGATGTCGATCCGGAAGTCCGCTCCATTCGCTGAATTCTCCCGAAACGCCGAACGCCACCGTGGATAACCGGGGTTATCCGTGGTGGCGATCGGTCCATGAGTTAAGGGCTTCGATTGTCCTCGAGCCCGATATGGGTTGCTGATTCAGATCAGGATACCCAGTCCAGCGAGGAATCCGCCTACGGCAGTGGCGACGCCGATACCGAAGAGGCCGAGAAGTCCGAGCAACATGATTTCTTTCCTTTCGTACTTTCCGCGGAGCGCGGATACACGGTTAATCTCACGCAAACCCGGATGTGTTTCAGGAATTTCTGCGAAAAGTACAAATAGGCGTTTGACCGGCCCGATGTGAACGGCATCACACCCCGGAATGGGATCCGAACCCGCGCGGGTCCGCTGGATGGGACGGGTGTGCCGAAACGGACGGCTGGAACAGGCCCGCCGAGCTACCGTGAGCCGGTCAATGTGAGCGGTGAAGGACTCGGAATGAAGTTGATGTACGCCCTGTGGGGCGCGGATCTGGACGAGCGGCTGCACGCCGCCGAGCTACGGCATCGGCTGGCCGATATCGGCGCCACCGAATTCCAGATCAATGTGCGTGATTCCGATGTGGCCGCGGCACAGGTCAAGCACAGCACCTACGAACACCCCATCGACGCGATCGTGAGCGTGCGCACCCGGGGCGGGCATGAACCCGTCACCGCCGCACTGGGGTCGGTGGCCGATGAGGTGAACGGCTGGACCGTCGATGAGCGCACCCCGATCATTCCGCCCAGGGTCGGCAATGGTGAGCGCACCGACGCCCTGGCCAATTTCGCGCTGCTGCGGATTCCGGACGAGCTGACCCGCGGGGAATGGCTGCACCGCTGGCATGATCTGCACACCCCGGTCGCGATCGACACCCAGGACACCTTCGGGTACGTGCAGAACACCGTGCTCGAGCCGATCACCCCGGGTAAGCGGGTCGACGCCCTCGTCGAGGAACTCTTTCCCATGGCGGCCATGACGAGTGCGCACGCCTTCTACGGCGCGGGCGATGACGATGCCGAACTGCAACGCCGTGTCACCCTCATGATGGAAAGCGTCGTGCGATTCGGCGCGCATCAGAACCTGGATCTGGTCCCGACCAGCCGGTACGTGTACGCCCTGGGCTGAGTGCCCACCCCTGCGCCACCTCATCGCATCCGGACACTCCGGACAGTCGATTCGTCACGCGGCAACCATTGAGACAACCATCACTCATACTGCTTCGTGACGATCTCCGTCCTCGTGTGTCTAACACTGTGAAGCGATGAGGAGGTGCTGGGACCATGCCGGAAGCGGCGCTCACAGGTGTGTCCGACGATGCCACCCTGGCCGCGCGCGTCCGTGACGGCGATATCCGCGCCTTCGAACAGCTAGTTCTCCGCTACGAGGGCGCCATGTTCCGGCTGGCCTCGCGGATGCTGGCGGATCGGGCCGAGGCGCAGGACATCGTGCAGGAGGTCTTCCTGACCGCCTGGCGGCGCATCGGCCAACTCCAGGACGATGCCGCCTTCTCGGGCTGGCTCTACCGCATGACCACCAACCGCTGCCTGAATGTGCTGCGCTCGCGGCAACTTCCGGTCGACGCCGATCCCGATGCCGCCGAATCCCCGCGCGTGGAGACCCGGCCCGAACACGCGGCGCAGGTCAACGGCCAATTGGAGGCCTTGACCGCGGCCCTGGGGCAGCTCACCCCCGAACAACGAGCGTGCTGGCTGTTGCGCGAGGTGCACGGCCGCTCATACGAGGAAATCGGCGAGATCGTCGGCGCGAACGCCACCGCGGTACGCGGTCGCATCGCGCGGGCCCGAGCCCAACTGGCGGAGGTGATGCAGCCATGGCGGTGACAGATATCGATACCGAACCGGACTACCTGCTGCCCTGCGGCCGGGCATTGGACAGCGTGTGGGATCGGCTCGACACCGTGCAGAACGGTGGCGGCGACGCCCACGAGGCGAGTTGCGCGCACTGCCGGACCGCGCGCGAGAGTCTGCTCGGATTGCGCACCGCGACCCGGGAGCTGATCAACGAACCCGATCCGCCGCCCGCGGATCTGGTGGAGCGCATCATGTCCGCGGTCCGCGCGGAGCGGCGGCGCGGACAGGTGCTCGGCCTGGCCACCCCGCATCGGGGCACGGTCGCGGTGAGCGAACAGGCCGTCGCGGTGGTGCTGCGCTTCGCGGCCGACAGCGTGGCCGGGGTGCGGGCGCGACGCGTGCGCCTGCGGCCGGTCGGGGTCGGACCCGACGGTGAGACGGTCGTGCACATCTCCATGACCATCGCGGTCGAGGTGAACGGCGAAGGCGTGCAGGGGCTGGTGCCGCAGGTGCGCGAACGCGTCACCGCCGCCGCATCGGCTCGTACGGGCCTGCTGGTCGGGCGGCTCGATATCGCGATCGTCGACGTCTATCAGGAGGGCGGGCGATGACCGAGAGTGTGTCGATGACGGGGAATGCCGCCGATGAACGCGACGCGCCACAACCCGCCGGACCGGCCGCCGCAGCGGTCGACGCGCTGCGAAAAGCCGGTGAAGGTACGGATGTGGTTGGCTCGCAACGAATTCCAGCGGGAGGGTCGATGAGTTCCCGGCGCGCCGAACTGGTGGTGGCCGATCCGGTGGTGGCCGGCGTCGCGGTGCGAGCCGCGCTGGATGTGCCCGGGGTGGTGCGCGTCGAACATGGCTTGCGTGGCCTGGTCGCCGCGTTCAACCGGGCCGGGAAGCAGCTGTGGAGCGGATATGAGCTCGCCTCGACCAAAGGCGTTCGCGTGCACCGCAATGGCGGAGTGCTGGCCGTCGATTTGGAACTGTCGATCGCGGCCGGACAGCATGCCGGGGCGATCGGGGCCGAGGTACAGCACGCGGTGATGCGGACCGTGCGCGCGCAGACCGGGGTGCGCGTCGACGAGGTGTCGGTGACCATCATCGATATCGAACCGGAGGCCCGATGAAAGCCCCCGCGGAGCTGATCGACAAGATCGCCGAGGCGATCTCGGCGCTCGACGGCCTGGAACCCGAACCCTCGATCACCGGCGGCCTGCCCTGGCCGAGCCGGAACGCGGCGATCGACTTCATTGCCGGAACCATCGAAATCCGGGTGCTGGCAACGGCTTTGCCGCTACCGGCGCTACTCGACCGCCTGGCCGAGGCGGTGCGGCCGCTGCTGGCCGATACGCCCTGGGCCGATGCCACCATCCGCATGGTGGTCACCCACCTCGCCGCGAGTGCCTTCGAGGCCGCGGCCCCCTGAGTTCCCGTTTGATCCGTTTCAGCACAAGCGAATTGGAGGCAGGCATGACTACGACCGCAACCGATAAGAGCAAGAGCGAAACACCGGCCGACACCGGCAGAAAGACCGTGCCGGCGACCAAGAGCGAGCTGCACAGCGATCAGGGCAGCACCACCATCGCCGATATCGTGGTGCAGAAGGTCGCGGGCCTGGCCGCCCGCAATGTGCGCGGCGTGCACGATCTGGGCGGCGGCACCGCGCGTGCGTTCGGCGCGATTCGCGATCGCATTCCCGGCGCGTCCGCCAGTGTGGGACAGGGTGTTTCGGTCGAGGTGGGAGAGACCCAGGCCGCGGTCGATCTGGAGATCGTCGTCGAATACGGCGTCGCCATCGCCGAATTGGCGCGTTCCATCCGCCGCAGCGTGATCACCGCGATCGAGCAGATGACCGGACTCGAAGTGGTCGAGGTCAATATCAATATCAACGATGTCTACATCCCCGAGGACGACGACACGTCCACCGCCGCCACCCGCGTCCAATAGTGCCCGCCTCGTAGAGGAGTCGCAGATGAACGCCACATCGATATGCCTGGCCGTCGGTATCGCGCTCGGATTCGCCGCGGCCTTCGGCGGTCTCGGCGCGTTCGCCATCGTGCTGGTGTTCGCCGGGCTGGGACTGCTGGCCGGACGCTGGCTCGACGGTGAGATAGATCTGTCCGGATTGCTGCGATCGGTCCGGGACCGGGGCCGGCGATGACCGAGGCCGTCGTGCAGGAGCCCGCGGGCCGGACGACGGTGAGTGATCGTGCCGTACAGCGCATTGCCGCGCGCGCCGCACAGGAAGTCGACGGGGTGCGCGGGCAGGTCACGGTCGATGCCCGGGTGACGGGTGATTCGGCGGTGCTGTCGGTGCGTTTGCCGGTCCGGTACCCGCTGCCGGTGGCTCGGATCGCGGAAGAATGCCGCGGACATCTGATTCGGCGCACGGCCGAACTCGCCGGACTGACGGTGACGGGGCTGGATATCTCCATCTCGGAGATGGTGGTCGAATCACGGTCCGCGACACCTGATGCCGTGGTTGCGAGGGTGCGATGAGGCGCCTGCCACGCCGGGTGGTTCCGGCCGTGCTGCTGGCGCTGACCCTGCTGACCCTGTGCGTCGTCGCGGTGATCTCACTGTCCGAACGCCTGCTCGGCCGTACGGAATTGGTGTCCTACGACGCGGTGGCGCGGCGACTGCGCGCCACGCATTGGAATGATGCCCTGGTGCTGGGCGCGGGTATCGCGATCGCCGCGGCGGGACTGGTACTGCTGCTGGTCGCCGTGGTGCCCGGACGCCCGGTGGTGGTGCCGCTCGAAGAACTCGACGGTATTCCCGCCGGGATTTCCCGCCGGGACCTGCGCGCCGCACTGCGCCGTGAAGCCGGTTCGGTACACGGCGTGGAATCGGCCCGGGTCAGCATGGGCGGCAAGCGGATTCACGTCTCGGCCGCGACCGGCCGGGCCGAGACCGCCGGGCTGGACAGTGCCATGCGCGATGCCGTGACCGGGGCCCTGGACCGAATCGCACCGGCGCGGCGCGCACCGGTGCGGACCCGACTGCGATCGCACCGGCCGAAGGAGCGATAGATGACCGAACTCAATCGTCCCGCTCGCCTGAACCGGGCGGTGCTCGCCCTGGCGGGTTTGGCGCTACTGGCCGCGGGCGGATACGCGATCGCCGCGAATCGCGGTGGAATCGGCTGGGTCGACGCGGACGGAGCGCTGGTTCCGGGCACCGGCGCACCGCCGGACTGGGTATTGCTGGCCATCGTGCTGGGCGCGGTGGTGCTGGGCGTGCTGTGCCTGCGCTGGTTGCTCGCCCAGGTCTTCCGGCTGCCGCGCGCGGTGGAATGGGAACTGTCGCACGGGAATTCCGCCGGGGCGACGCTGCTGGCGTCCTCGGTCGCGGCCGATGCGATAGCCGCCGATATCGAGCGCTATTCCGAGGTTCGCGAGGTTTCGGCCGTACTGTCCGGGCCGGGCAGCGCCCCCGATCTGCATCTCATCGTCACCGCCGAACCCGGTGCGGATCTCACCGCTCTGCGTCGCCGTATCTTCGGCGAGGCCGTCCCGCGCCTGCGTGAAGCGCTCGAGGTCGAGATCATTCCGGTCAGCATGGAACTGCGTTTCGCCGAAAAGCCCGCGCGCACAAGCTGATTCATCAGGTGTGCGCCGGGCCTCTAGGCGATGCGATTGTGTGCCGGAGAATCACTGCGACTGTGCCAGCGACTCGCAAATGCGACTTCATCTGCGACACGCAATCCGACTGCGGCTCCGATTGAAGCCACGACTGATGTCACGACGAACGTCACGACTTTCGATACGACGTTAACGCTGCTCGGCGGCGACCACGCGTTAGCCGAAGGACGAACTGCGCACCGGCCCCGGTGAATTGAGCCTGGTGCGGGGGCCGCGCAACCAAGTGTCCCGGGTGGCGGCGATGAACGCGGTGAAATCGCCATCGGAGTCCGGCGGGGTTTCACCGTCGCCGGTGTCGGGCGTTCCCTCCGCCCGCACGATCTCCGCCGCGAGTTCATCCTCGGACCGGGTGTCGGGCTCGGCCGTCGCGCCGTCGATGCGCAATCCGGGCGACCACGGATCGTTGATCCGTTGCACCAGCAGTCCGGTGATATCCGCGCTGACGGCGGGCGGGCGGGTCCAACAGGTGGCGTGCTCGAACAGGATCTGGCCATCGGCGCGCTCATCGAGTGTGCGGACCAGATCGTGGTCCAGTTCGCTCAGGTCGTAGGCCACCACCAGAGTGTCGGTGGCACCGGGCGTGTACGGCAGGGTGGGCAGGCCGAGCAGCTGCGCCGCGGCCAGGCCGAGAACGCGATCGGCGCGACCCGGCAGCAGCGCAACCGATCGCGGCTCCCGCCCGGTGGCCGACAGGGTCAGCGTCACTCGGTTCAGGCTGTATCGGCACAGCTCCGGACCATCGCCGAGATAGGCCCAGCGCCCGGTCATTCCGGCGGTGAAACCGTACGGCGACAGGGTGCCGAGGTATCCGCCCGTCAGGGTGAAATGCCAGCCGCGTAGATCGGTCCGGTCCAACGGCGTGACGGTCCGGGCGCTATCGGAGCGCTCGAGCATGCGCGCCACGCGATCACGGGCGAACAGCCACCGCTCATCCTCCGGCGGCGGCAGCGTCGCGAATTCCGCACGGGCGCGGTCGAGATCACCGGACAGGATGGCGTTGTAGATCAGCAGATAGCGATCCGGCCAGGGCCGCAGCGTCGCCTCGTGCGCGAGCAAAGTCTCGACGGCCTCGTGGTGCCGGTATTCATCCTCGAACGCGGTCACGAGTTCATTGAGCGCGAGCGTGGACGCCGGATCGAGTCGCAATGCCTCGCGCAGTACCGGAATGGCCAGGAACGAGATACCGCGTTCGATGCATTCGTAGCCGAAAGTGGTGAGCGCCTTCGCATTCGAGGGCAGTTCGAGTGTCGCCTCGGCGGCCGCGGCCAAATCCTCGAAGTCGACGGCGCGGGCGAGCGGAGCCGCGATGGCGGCGAGTTCGTGCAGCGGTGTGTGATCCGCGATCGGGCGCAGGGTGCGCACCGTTCCCGGCACATCGCCTTCCGCGAGTAGCTGCCGGGCCTGTTCCAATTCTTCAATCATCGTGATCGATCTTGGGTCGTCCCGCCGTCGCGGGCAAACCGATTTTTCCGGATCGAGGACTCGGATATCCGCTGGGGTCCGGAGGCGACCGGGCGCTATGGTCGGGTCCAGCTATTCGCACGAGGGGGCGAAACCACCGCTATGACAACGCAAGTCGCAGGACCCGCCGAATTGCCCGCCGACGACCGGTACGACGAGTTTCTCGCCGCGGTACAGGCGCGCTTCCAAGCGCTCGTCGCCGAGCCCGCGGAATTGTTCACCGTCGATACCGAGGGGTTGTTCGAGGTCTTCCTCGGCGCTTTTCCGCCGGAGCTGGCGGCGGTGAATACCTGCGGCACCTGCCGGGCTTTTCTGCGCCGCTACGGCGGATTGGTGATCGTGGGCGCGGACGGCAAGGCGACATCCGCGCTGTGGTCGACGGCGGGCATACCCCCGCCCTACGCGAAAGCAGCTGCCGCACTGGCTGATCGAGTCGAATACGCTCCGATCGTCTCGCCCTTCCGTTCCGAGGCGACGAACTGGGGATATGCCGAGCACGGCGGGTGGACGCATCTCGCTCTGACCCCACCCGCGCATATGGTGCACGTCCGCACGCCATTGCGGACGACCTCGCAGTACATCGCAGCCAAGAACGCGGACTCCGAGACCCTGCGGCGCGCCCTCGGCGAATTCCCCGAGTCCGTGGTGAAGCAGGCCGTGGCGCTATTGCGCACCGAACAGCTCTATCGCTCGGACGCCATCCTCGGCGTTGCGACCTGGCTGCTGGAATTGCATCGCACGCTCGACGCGGTGCGCGGTCGCGGTGACGCCGCACAGGCACAGCGCGACAACCTCATCCGACTCGCTGCCGCCACCGCACCGGCCGGATACTGTCATATCAAAAGCGGCATGATCGGCACCCTGCTCACCGATCTCGCCGAGGGGCTGCCCTTCGACAGCGTGCAACGCCGTTTCGCCGAGAAGATGCATCCGCTGCAATACCGCCGCCCCACGGCCGCGCCGACCGAGGCCATGATCGCCCGCGCCGAGAAGGTCATCGGCGAATTGCGCGCGGCCGGGGCCCTGGAGCGTCGCTTCGCGAAACTCGATGACGTGCAACCGCTTTGGCGACCTGCCCGGTCCGAAGATGCGGCGCGGTCGCGGCCCGAGGGCGTCTTCTCCCACCTCGTTCCGGCGGCGAAGCCCGGTGGCGCAACCGATCTCGATTCCGCACCGGTCGTCATGACATGGGAGAAGTTCGCGCGCACCGTACTTCCCGGCGCGGAGCGCATCGACTATCAGGTGCCGGAGGCCGCCACCAGTTACGGCGCGATGGTGACCGCCGCGAATCCCGAAGCGCCGCCGATCATTCAGTGGGATCGCGCGGATCGCCGCAATCCCGTGACCTGGTACGTCTACGTCAACGGTTCGGCTCCGGCGCGCTGGGGGCTGCGGCCTGGCGAATTCCGCGAGGTTTCGGCCGTCGTCCCGCATCCCGCCACTTGGTACGGGCCCGATCGCACCGGTCGCGAAAAGGCGGTGCTGTTCGCGCTGACCGGTGCGACCGACACCGGATACAGCACGGGCGCGGGTTTCTTCCCCGCATACCTGCGCGCCGAACTGCACGAGATCCGCAAGACCCTGGAAGCGCACACCACCGGCGCGGTGGTGGCGGGCCGGGATGAGGCGCAGGTGTGCGGTCTGATCCTGTCCAAGGGCGGGTCCGGCGGACACTGTTTCCGGGTCACCGCGGACGGAATCCGCACCCGCTACACCATCGATCGCTGGGACTGACGGGCTGGCGGCCGCAACTGGCCTGCTGCGGAACGGCTTCCGGAATTTCCCCCGAATCGGTTGCCGGGGGTTTCCGGTCGCGCCCGATGGGCATTCACAGGATCGGGATGTGGCGACCGCGCATCTCGGTTAGGGTCGAGGCGGTTTGCCGGATATGAGATTCGGCGAACCGCGTGTGGAAGGTGATGGATCTCGTGTCTTATCTGCTCTACGACTTTCTGGTGCCGTACGTGGGCGAATCCGCGGCGCAGTATTGGGCCACCATGCTGGTGATCAACCCGCTGGGCACGACCAACCCGTAAAGCGTTTCTCCTCAGGCGCGCGGGGAATGTCCGAGCATCACCTGCCCGGTGAACCGGGTCTGCTTGGCGCGCGGCAGCGGATGGAACAGGCAGCCGTGAATATCGCGGTACCACATCTCCAGCGGACAGCCGCGCGAATACCCCGCGCCGCCAACGGTTTCGATGGCCAGGCGCACCGTCTGCACGAGCGCGTCGGCGGCCACGGTCTTGCGGCTCAGCGTCTTGGCGGCATGATCATCGGTATTGGCGAAACGCAGATCGTCCGATCCGGTGAACATGGCGTCGATGAGATCCGCGGCCGTGGTGTACGAATTCATCATCTCGCCCGCGAGCTGCACGGTGTGCGCGTCCTCGCGGCCCGCGACCATATCGGTCGCCAATTCCACTGCGCGGTCCGCGATTCCGAGGTAGGCGGCCATCACCAGCGGCATGGCCGCACCGATCACCACATTGAGAATCGGCGGCCACACATCGGCCGGGCGGATCAGCGAGACCGCCGCATCGGGCACGAACACATGCTCGAAGACCACCGTATGTGAGCCGCTGGCACGCAAACCCATGGTGTCCCAGGTCTTTTCGATGCGTACGCCGTCGGCGGTGAAGGGCACCGCGAAATGCAGCACCTTCGGACCCTCGGGTGCGTCATCCCAGCGAATACTGCTCACCGCGATGGTGCCCGCCTCACAGCCGCTGGCCGGAGCCTTGCGCGCGCTGACCCGGTAACCGCCCTCGACCCGCTCCGCGCGGCCATTGGAGTCGACCCAGTCCGAGGCTCCCGTGCTGACCAGAATCGCCCCGGCCACCACCTTCTCGAAAACGGGCCGCGCGTCGATGCCGTGCTTATGCCGCCACACCTGCGCGGCGACCAGATGCGAATGCATGGCGAAGGCGATCGCGGTGGACGGATCATGCCGTCCCAGTTCGCGCAGTATCTCGCCCATCTGGCGGTGGGTGGCCCCGCCGCCGCCGAACTCGGCGGGTACCAGCGCCCGGCTGAGCCCGGAGGTACGCAGCAGATCGTAGGCGGCGGTGGCGAGCTCGCCGGTGCGGTCGCGGGTGCCGACTCCGTCGAGCAGATCCTCGCCTACGGCGGTGGCGGCGGCAATCCAGTCGCGGGTGGTGGTTTCCGGAACAGTCGATGTCATGTTTCCGAAGTTATGGACCGGCGCGATAACCGAATAGTCCATAAAGTGGACTCCCCGCCGACGATAACGAGGTGCACCTTGTCGACGATCGCTCCCTCCGGTTACGGCCAGTACTGTCCGATCTCCCGCGCGCTGGATCTGCTCGGCGAGCGCTGGTCGCTGCTGATCCTGCGCGATTTGCTCACCGGCACTTCACGATTCAATGATCTGGCGCGCGGACTGCCCGGACTCTCCCGCAGTCTGCTGACCCGCCGCCTGCGCCGGTTCGAGCGCGCCGGGCTGGTATCGAAGACCGAGGACGGTCGCTATGTCCTCGCCGACGCGGGCTATCAGCTCGAACCGATCCTGTTCGGATTGGGTGCGTGGGGTGCGCGCTGGACCTTCGGCGAACCGGAACCGGCGGAACTGGACGCCCAGTTGCTGGTCTGGTGGATGCATACCCGGCTGGACACCTCATCGTTCCCGGGCAAACGCCATGTGCTGGGTGTGCGATTCACCGATGATCCGCATCGCTATTGGATCGTGGTGGAGTCCGGGGTGCCCTCGGTGTGCGATTCCGATCCGGGCTATCCGGTACATGTGACCATTACTTCCGATGTGAGTTCGCTCTATCAGGTGTGGCTGGGCCGGGTGCCGATTCACCATGCCGTGCGCACCGGCCGCCTGGAGTTCGTCGGCCCATCGGCCCTGACCCGCAGGATGGATTCGGTGCTGCGCCTGTCTCCTGTAGCGGCGCGGTAGCCCGTAAGCTGTGACCCGTCTAACAGGCTTCACCGCAAGCAGTCCAGTCGTGCCCGACTGGCTATGAAGTGGCCTGATCGCGCCGCCTAGAATCGTGGTGTTCCATTCCGATTCGATTGGCCCAGATGACACAGGAGTTCGCCGTGACCTCGTCCGACACCACCCCCTCCATCGGCACCGCCCGCGTGAAGCGCGGCATGGCCGAGATGCTGAAGGGCGGTGTGATCATGGATGTCGTCACCCCCGACCAGGCCAAGATCGCCGAAGATGCCGGCGCGGTCGCCGTTATGGCGCTCGAGCGGGTGCCCGCCGATATCCGCGCCCAGGGTGGCGTATCCCGCATGTCCGATCCGGACATGATCGACGGCATCATCTCCGCGGTCTCCATCCCGGTCATGGCCAAGGCGCGCATCGGCCACTTCGTCGAGGCCCAGGTGCTGCAGTCGCTCGGCGTCGACTACATCGACGAGTCCGAGGTGCTGACCCCGGCCGATTACGCCAACCACATCGACAAGTGGAACTTCACCGTGCCCTTCGTCTGTGGCGCGACCAACCTGGGCGAGGCGCTGCGCCGGATCACCGAAGGCGCGGCCATGATCCGCTCCAAGGGTGAGGCCGGCACCGGTGACGTCTCCAACGCCACCACCCATATGCGCAAGATCCGCGGTGAGCTGCGTCGCCTGAGCAGCCTGCCCGAGGATGAGCTGTTCGTCGCCGCCAAGGAGCTGCAGGCCCCGTACGAGCTGGTCAAGGAAGTCGCTCAGACCGGCAAGCTGCCCGTGGTGCTGTTCACCGCCGGCGGTATCGCCACCCCCGCCGACGCCGCCATGATGATGCAGCTCGGCGCCGAGGGCGTGTTCGTCGGCTCCGGCATCTTCAAGTCCGGCAACCCGGCCCAGCGTGCCGCCGCCATCGTCAAGGCCACCACCTTCTACGACGACCCGGATGTGCTCGCCAAGGTGTCGCGCGGTCTGGGTGAGGCCATGGTCGGCATCAATGTCGATGAGATCCCGCAGCCGCACCGGCTCGCCGAGCGCGGCTGGTAATTCGGCCCCGCCAACTTAATTCTTGCCGCCGGGTGGCTCTTTCGAGGGCCGCCCGGCGGTTTCGTATCACCGGGGCGCGAAAACTCCCGCGACGCGGCCCCGTTCGGTTTGCGAGCATATGGTTCGTGATGACAGCTCCACCGATATTCCAGGGCGAGTTCGAGGCGCATCTGACTGTGCGCGCCGATGACGCCACGAGTCTGGCGGCTCTCGAACGGCATGCCGCCGCACAGGAATTGAAGTTCACCCATATTCGGCTGGCGCGCGGGCGGGTACGGGATCAGCCGATGCTGACCGCGCGGTATTCGGGAGATTTCGCGGCGGTGCGCGATTCGGTGGCGGAGCTGGCGGCGCGCCTGGTCGGAGCGGGATTCCCGTTGTGCCGCACGAAGATCGAGTCGACGCCGTGGACGACGGGTGTGCCCGCCACCGATGCCGAGGCGCGGGCGCTGGGGCCGGGCTATTACTTCGAGCATCATGTGAAGCTGGTGCTCGACCTCGATACCGATCCCGCCGCGCTCACCGCGATCGCGGTCGCGCACGCGGCGCATCTGTCCGCGAACGCGCGGCGCGTGCGAGCCGATGGCCGCGCCGAACGGTTCGTCACGCAGCGCTGCCGTGTGGTCGGCGATCCTGTCGCCGCCGCCCGATTGCGTGACCTGCTGGCGGACCTGTCCGAAGGAAACTACGAAATACAGTCCGTCGAACGTGAATTCGTCGTCTTCGACAGCGATGAATCCATCGACGCCGGGTGGATCGACGAGAACGAGGAACTGTCATGACCGCCACCCCCTGGGATGAATTCCGGCCCGGCCCGTGGCAGTCCACCCAGGTGGTGCCCGCCGAACCGCCGACCGAGGAGGTTCGCGCGGCCAAGGGACTGCCGCGCACGCTGTACCCGGTGTCCGGCGCTGGTGTTGTTCAGCATCCGGTATTCGATCCGGCGATGGCCGAGTATTCCTTCGGAATGCGTTTGAGCGAGCCGCATTTCGATGATCCCGAGCGCGGCGCGGGCTGGTTCGCCGGGCGCCGCGAAGCCATCGATCACATCCTCGCCGCCGTGGCGGATTCACCGTGGGCCGGGGAGCTCATGCTGCGCGGCAGCGTTCTGCTCGCCGCCTGGTTCGGTGCGGCCGCCAGGGAGCCCGGTGATGTGGATTTCATTGTGCTGCCGATGAATTGGCAGGTCGATGAACCCACCACCGACGATATGTTCGCCGATATCGCCCGTCGTGCCGAGATGGTGGCCGATATGCCCGGCAGCACGGTGCGCATCCATCCGGATGGTGCGCTGTCCGATCACATCTGGACCTACGATCGCGTCCCCGGCCGTCGCCTGATCCTGCCGTGGACCTCGATCGACTCCGAAATACCCTCCGGCACGGTGCAACTCGACTTCGTTTTCAATGAAAGCGTGCCGCGGCAACCGCACTGGTCGGACCTGCCCCGGCTGTCCGGCCCCGGTCCGTCGGCTCGCCTGCTCGCCGCGACGCCGGAACTCTCGCTCGCCTGGAAACTGCTGTGGCTGACCACCGATGTCCACCCGGAGGGTAAGGATTTCTACGACGCGGTCCTGCTGGCCGAGAACTCCCGTCTCCCTTACGAACTGCTCGCCACCGTACTGGGACGGGATCCCGAGGGTGATTGGCTGCCCGGACTGGTCGCGGGTCTCGACAGCAGCGCCGACTGGGAGGAATTCGCCAAGGATCACCCTCACCTCGCCGATGCGCAGTGGTCCTTCATCGATCGGCTGCGTGCCGCACTCGAGTACCTGAAAGACCGCACCTGATCGATTGTGCGGCAGCGGTATTCCAGTAGGTTGCTGTGATCGCTGCCGTCAAGGGCGGCATACGGATGCGCGAAATGCGTTGTGCGCTGAGTCACACCATGATTTGCCTGCGAAATCGTGCCCCAGCAAACGCCAGCTACTTTTCCAGTAGTGTGCTGCGGCAAATTTACTACCTGGTGCTTCCTCGCTACTGTTCGCCACAGTCGCCGATGTTTCTGCCGACTCACAGTGATCTGGCAAGGAGCCCGCATGCTGGAAATCGACCAGTTCACCTATGGTTGGTTGACCCCCACGCTCGCGTATCTGATGTCCGTCGTCGGCTCGTTGCTGGCATTGCGCTGCATGGTGCGGGCGCGCAGTCAGGCCGGGCATCGCGGCTGGATCATCACCGGTGCGATCGCCCTGGGCGGCACCGGAATCTGGGTCATGCACTTCATCGCCATGCTCGGTTTCTCGGTGCATGACGCCACCATCCGCTACAACGTCCCCGTCACCGTGCTGAGCGCGGTGATCGCCATGGGCGTTGTGTGGCTCGGCCTTTCGATCGTGGTGCATCGGCGCGGCGGCGAATGGTTCGCGCTGATCACCGGCGGCGCGATCACCGGACTCGGGGTGGCGGCCATGCACTACGCGGGCATGTACGCCATGAAAACCGATGTGACCGTGCAATACGACCCCTGGATAGTGCTGCTGTCCCTGGTCATCGCGATCGTCGCCGCCATCGCCGCCCTCTGGTTCGCACTGCACGTAGAGGGCATCGTGGCCACCGTGGGCGCGGCCCTCATCATGGGAATCGCGGTGTGCGGCATGCATTACACCGGCATGTTCGCCATGCGCGCCCACGTCGCCGAACATATGCACGCCCCCGCGGGCGCCCAGGCGAACCAGCTGCTGACACCGTTGATCATCGCGGTGAGCATGGCCACCATGCTCATGTTCTTCCAGGTCGGCATCACCGATATCGACGAACCGGATCTGAGCCGGATCCGGGGTCAGTACGCCAGTCGTTTCTGGCCCAGTGACCCCGAAGAGTCGATTCCCCAGCCCAAATTCCGTGCCGATGATTTTCCGACCGAGCAGTTCAACCCGCATCCGGTCGATCCCCGCCACCGCCGCTGAGGGCTATTGCGAATCCACCGCGAGCAATCCGAATCGGCTGACGCTGGCGTGGTTGTGGCCGTCCACGCTGGTGATCACCACTTCGGCGGGGTTGGTGAGTGCGATGCAGCAGTAGTTGTCACCGTCGCGCTGTACCGCGATGGACAGCAGGCGGAGGTGGTTTTCCCGCTGCCAGGTGTCGATGTCCTCGTAAAGTCCACGCATGGACGGGTTTTCGAAGTAGACGAGGTTGTGCTTGTTGGCGTCCGACATGAAGGTCTCCGTTCACGACGCGGAGGTTTCCGCCCCATCAACCCTACGTCGGGGTGGGATCCTGGTCGGTTCGTTGCCGGAGGTTCTCGGCGACCTCGGCCTCCCAAGCCTCATTGGCCTTGGCGGTGTCGACCTCGAATTCGAAGCGGCGCACCATTTTCGGGTCGATATCGGCGACGTCGACGTAGAACTGGTCGTACCAGCGGCGAAGTTGGTAGACCGGGCCGTCCTCCTCGGTCAGCAGTGGATTGTCGATCTTGGATTTGTGTTTCCAGATCTCGACGTCCTGGAGGAAGCCGTCGCCGAAGCCGTCGGCGGTCTTGCGCGCCAGGCGATTCGCGGTCGCGTCGTCCACGCCCTGCGGTTTGCGCAGCGTTATGCCCCACTGCAGCATGAAGGAATTCTGGGTGATGGGGTAGTGGCAATTGATCAGCACGCTGTCGACGGTGAATCCGCTGTAGCTGTTGGTGAGCGGATTGATCATGTACGACGGACCGTGGTACGCGGCAACGGATTTCAGCAGTGCGTCGCCCGCGTACTTGGTGCCCATGCCGATATCCGGGCGGGCCTTGGTCTCCAGGAACTGGGTCGCGATATGACCCTCCAGGACGTTCTTGAAGTAGGTGGGATAGGCGTAGTGGATGTAGAAGAAGTGCGCCATATCGACCACGTTGTCGATGATCTCGCGACAGTTCGCGCCTTCGATCAGCAGTGAATTCCAGGTCCAGTCGGTCCAGGCGTCGTCGTGCCGGTCGGTGCCCTTGCCGTCGGCATCGGTGTAGGGGCCCTCGATGTATGGGATCGTCACCTCGTCCGGCGGCGGATTGCCCTCGTGGTCATGCCAGATGAACAGTTGGCCATTGCGTTCCAGTGTGGTCCAGGAGCGAGTCCGGGCCAGCGGTGGTACGCGCCGGGCGTACGGGATGCCGGTGCATTTGCCATTGCCGCCCCAGCGCCAATCGTGGAACGGGCAGGCGATCGAATCGCCTTTGATCTCACCCATGCTCAGATCGCCGCCGAGATGACGGCAGTAGCCGTCGAGCACCTGTAGCCGCCCGGCGCTGTCGGCGAACACCACGAGTTTGGTGTCGAAGATCTGGAGGGCATGCGGCCGTCCATCGCGGAAGGGTTCGGCGAGTCCGAGGCAGTGCCAGCCGCGGGCGAAGCGCGTCGGCGCCGCGCCCACATCGATCTCGCGGATCTTCCCGCCTCGTCCCTGCGCTGTGACCGTCATGGCGACCTCCCTGGTTCGTGTACTGGAACACGTTACAAAAGAAGGGTCGGTTGCGCCACAAAATTGCCCGTTCACCTCGAGAATGGTGAACGGGCATTGGGTAGAACAGGTTCTAGAAGGTTGCTACGTGTGCGGCGGGAACTGACCGTTCGCGGTGACCGTGGTGCCGTTCAGGGTGTAGGTGACCACGCTGGGACCACCCTGCGGGCAGCACATCGGATCGGTGTCGTTGAGCCAGTGATACGTCGCCGCGATGGTGTTGCGGTTCTTCTCTTCGACCATCGTGTACATGTACGGCTCGGAGGTCGCGGTGCCCAGATACGTGCCATTGGTGAAGAACAGAATGTGCGTATACGGGTGATTCGTAGTGGTATTGACCGTCATCCACGACAGCACCCCCGCGCACCCCGCCTCGATGGACGCATTGCTCGCCGTACCGACCGACCACGCCCCGATCGGAGCCGCACCCAATCTGCTCACCGCCGACCGGGCGAGCGCGGAATTGACATCCAGGCACAAACCATGCCCGCTACCCTCCGGAGCCGACCGCTGCTGCTGTGCCACCGGTTCCGGCGACCCGGACTGCGAAGCCGATCCACAACCGGCCACCGACAGCGCGATACCCGCCGCGATCAGTGCCGGTACGGTCCGCGCGATTCCCCGCCAAATGTGCGTCACACTGAAGAGATCGGGCGCACACAACGCGGTGTTATCGAATACCCGCAGGCCACACCCATTGTCACGGGTTACCGCGGATACTCCGGCAGTGGATACTCGCGCTGTTTGCCGATCAGCCGGGTGAGCATTACCCGCAGCGGATGCAGCGGCCGCGAGCTCACCGGCCAGCGATTCCGCCGCCGCACACCAGCACCCGTATCGAACCGGACATGGTTGAACCCCCTGTGATGTCATCCCCGCCGGTTCACTATTTCAATGGGTTCCGCGAGCGGACAAGGCGCTTGTCGTCACAGCGCCTGATCGTCCGCGCGTTTCGCGCGGCAGGTGCGGCATCCCCACCGCTGCTCTCGTCGAATGCAGCCGCCGAGAATGATTTCGCCGCGTGCGGCGCGCTCCCGTGCCGCCCGTGCGGGTTTGCCGTAGGCGATGCGGGTCATCACCCCACCGCATTCCGGGCACGGGGGCGGATCGGCGCTCTCTTCCGTCATGATTACCACCTTTCTGAATGGTGTTGTGCTTCAAGCTCAATGGGGAATCGCGGTGGCGGGACGGGGTGCGGGGCGGGAGGTGAGGTGGGCTTCTATGAGCTGTGCGACCTGGTAGGAGTGTTCGGTGGGTTCGAGGAGCGGGAGGTATTCGATCGTGTGGGCCAGGGCGGGGAGGTCGACGGTCAAATACATTGCCATGAGCGGGTTCACGAATAGTTCGGAGCCCGCGGTGCGGTCGGTGGCGTGCACATCGCCGAATTCGCCGCGTAGGGCGCTCGCGATTTGCGAGTGGACCACGGTCGGGCGCAGCGGGGTTTCGTTCAGGGCGTGCACGACGGCGGCGAAGTAGGCCGCGCCCTCGGGACTGTCGGGCGGGATGGAGAGTGCGCCCAGGAATGCGCGCTGCTGTTGCAGGGCGGCGAGATTCTCCAGGACGTGTGCGTGGCAGACGCCGTGATAGGCGTCGATGCCGAAGCCGATCGAGACCACCAGCCGGGTGAGGCCGTCGAACGGGGCGACCGCGGCGAGACTGGTCATATCCTCCTGCGGGGTGCCGAGTCCGGCCTCATCGCCGCGCAGCAGGATATCGGTGCCGCCGTCCACCAGGACCAGGGCGTCTACGCCCAGATGTGCGATCAGTCCGGCGTAGGCAGCGCGCAGCGGCCGCACACCGGATTTCGGGAAGGCATACACGATCGGCTCGCGGCCGGTGCTCGCCAGCCAACGTGCCAGTGTGCGTTCGGGGAAGTAGTCGTCATTGCCGGTGGTCTCCGGGGTGACCGCGGCGACGCCGGGGAGCAGCCAGTCTTCGAGTGGGGTCCGGCGCAGATCGCTGAACGACAGGTTCGCCAGATGCACTCGCTTACCGAGGCCCTCCAGCGCCACCGCGAGCGGCAGACCGCCATAGATGTCGAATCCGCCACCCGCCCCCGCGATCAGCACGCTGGAGGCGTCCCGCAACCGGGTGAACAGGGGCGGCTCGGCCAAGCTGAACGAAGTCACCCCCGCCATGATGGTCACCGAAACGATTCGGTGCCAGCGGGTTTCGCTCCGGCGGCGGTGGCCGCATCGGAGGGCGCTCCCGCTGGAACCCGGACCGATGCGCTCAGTACCTCGGGGCGAGGGCGCGCAGGTAGCGGCGGCGATATCGGCGCTGGGCCACCAGGAGCAGGGGGAACAGGAATCGCCAAGGCGGTGTCGCGGCGGGTCGGGTCAGTGAGCGCAGGGTCAGGGAGACAGCGCCATTGGGGGAGCGGTGCACGATGAACGCCTCCTCACCCGAGACCGGATGCCCGGGCAGGGTGCCGTAGGCGAAGCCGCAGCGGATGAGGGTTTCCACTACCGCGACCACCCGGGCGGGTTCGTGAATCTCGAGGGGGCCGAAGGCCGCGGTGATTCGATAGTCATTGCCCGCGGTCGCGCGGATATCCGGACCGGAGCGGCATTCCACTCGAAATCCACTGCGCCGCTTGACCTCCCAGTTCAATACCGCATCGCAGGCGGTGCGCCAATCGGCTTCGCCGTGGCCGATGCCGACGGTGTGTTCATAGCGCCGGAATCCGGGCGGGGTGGCGGGCCAGACGGGTTCGGCGGGCCGGGTGCCGCCGGCCGGTGCGTAGCTCAGCGCCACGACCGTGGTCGCGGATTCGTCTTCGGGCATATCGCACTCCCTCCCCTCGATGGATCAACCGCGTTCAGGCTATCGAGGTCAGGAGTAATCGCGGAAGGTCATCAGGAAGCCCGCGATCGCCATGACGAACAAGGCTATCCACAGGACGATGCGCACTCCGAGCCACGGCAGGTCGCGCACCCACAGCCCGGTGATCATGACGGTGAGCAACATCAGCACGCCGTAGAAAGGTGTGCGCTGGGGATGCTGTCCCAGTCTCATAGTGCCTGGATACTCCTGTTCAGCGGAACCCGCCAACACCCCCGGTGGCGACGCCGATCCGGATCAACCGCGTGCGATCGCGGGCCGGTCCGGATGATCCCAGGCCACCCGCAGACCCGGCTCCTCCACTTGCTGCTGCTCGAGCAGCGCGGGAATGGTGAATTGCGATTCGGCGGCGGTGCGCCGGCGCAGCGCCGCCTCGGACATGCGCAGCCCCACGGTGACATCGAAATCGAGGCCGCGCCCGAGCAGCATGGGACCGGCGATCAACAGGATCGTGCCGGGCAGCGCGGTGCGAATCCGCGCGCGAGCCGAGCGATCGGTGCGCTCGTTCCACAGCGCCGGGAGCCACCGCCCGCTGTCCCGAAGCGGTGTGAGCACTTCACGATTCAAGGCCGCGTAGTCGAACCACCCGGTGCGATAGGTGTATTCGTCCTCCCGATCGAATTCCAGCCGCACCGAGGCCGGTCGCACGAAATCGTGCAGCGCCACCACCTCGGCGGGGCGTCCGGCGGCTCGCAGCAGTTCGGCGACCGCGGTCGCGAAGGACACCGGATCGGCCGCGTCCGCACCGTCCACCGCCAGCACCGCGTAGCCGGTCAGCTCGTTCGCGCGGTCCGCGACCAGCCGGGCCAGGGCATCCGGGGTGATGGCGGTGAACTCGGGCATTTGCCCATCATGGTGGATTCGGGGCGGCGCGGACTCGGTCGGGTCAGCGATACTCGGCCAGTCGAGGGCGGACACCCAGCCCGATCAGCACGAGGATGGCGGTCGCGCCGCCGAGCGGCAGCCAATTGTTCCAGCCCGCGAGCGCGGCTTCGGCCCTGTCGATCGCAGCGTCGAAGGCCCGCTGATTGATATCGATGGTGGCGACCAGTGCGGTGTCGTAGGTGGTGAAATCCGCGTTGGACCGACCCGTGCACAGTGCGATGGCCGCGCGCGGATCGGTGTGCGACAGCGCGCGGATATCGTGATCGTCGTGCTGATACGCCAGGTAGGCGACGAGCGCCGCGGTGGCGGCGTCGCGCTCGCCGGGGAAGGTGATGTTGCGCAGTTCTTTTCCGAAGAAGGAACCGGGATTCATCCATACCTCCCCGGTGCGCCGATACGCGGCGACCGCGCTGTCCAGGGTGGCGGCGTAATCGTCGACGCCGTGCGCCGGGATATCGGTCAGCCGCTGGGACGCCTCGAAGTACGCCTGCTGATGCGCGGCGGCGTGATCGGGGTCGAGCAGGTAGCGGCTCTCATCGGCATTGGCGCTGTAGCCGACCGCCCGCGCCTGGCGCAGGGCGAGCAGGGAATCGAAGGCGTCACCTTTGGCGATGGTGAGTTGTTGTGCGGCCGTGGCGTTTCCGGCATAGCCCCCGATGAGCAGAGCGGCGGTAATCGCGGTCGCGGCGGCCAATGCGGGATTGACGCGGCGGCGCATGCTCACCCTGAGCAGAATCTGCAGGCCGATCAGCGTGACGAGCGCGAGTGCGCCGAGCAGCACGATCCGCACGCGTGCGGTGACCGTCGTGTGTTCGGCTGCCCGGTAGGAGTTTTCGAGCACCGCGCCATTGGTGTCGGCCAATCGCTGAGCTCGCGTGAGCAGGTCCGGCACCAAACCGGTGGCAGCGCGATAGGCCACAAGGGTGCGTTCGGAGGGCTTGCCCGCCGGACCCGAATCCAGGTCCGTCAGCTGAACGGCATCGGCGGCCAGGGCAACGTACCGCCCGAAGCGGTCGAGCAGTTCTCGGATCGCGGTGGCCGCATCCGTGCCGGTCACGATGGTCATGGCCTGCTGAAGGTCGGCGTCGGCCTGCAGACGTCGCTGTTCATATCCGGTCAGGGCCGCCGACCGTACCGCCGCCAGACTCGAATCATTACCGGCGAGCAGAATATTCGCGAGTTGCGCGTCCATATCGGCCATCGCGAAGTAGAGGTCCTCGGTGGCCGCGACCGCCGGCGCGGTGCGGTGACCGATCACCTCGATGCCGTCCCGGGTGGAGCCCGTGTTCCCGGCCAGGAACACCGACGTGAGCACGATGAACAGTGCGGCGGGGATCGTGAGATATCGGATCCAGGCCGGAATGTCGGCTCGATCGGGGAGCCGGTCGCGGGTGCGGTCGATCGCGCCGCGGACCGGGTTGCCCCGGGTGGTGGTTGTCATCGAACGTCGCCTCTCACACCCAGCTCACGGGCCGAATCGCATTGGCCTGGTTGACCAGATCGCGACGAGTGACCCGGTCCGGGGCCAGCCGTGCGAGCTTCCGATACCGCGCCTCGAGAGCGCGACGCAGTGCGGCCTCATCGCACGGGCACTCCAGTACCCGGGTGGTCGCGGGCGGTCGCGCCGATCCTGTCGCCAACGTCAGTGCCGCGTTCAGCACGGCGATACCGTTGCGCGCCTGCGCTTCCGGGTCCAAGCCCAGGGCGTCGAGTCGCCGTCCCGCCGCGATCAGATAGGTTGTGTCGTGCCCTTGGAGACCACCCGAGATCTGCGTGCGCAGCGCCACGAGTTGCGCGGCGAGATGATGGCTGGAGCTGGCGGGCACCGATTCGGCGGCGGCTATCGCGCCGTCGATATCGCCGCCGTGCGCACGGGTGCGGACCAGGCCGAACGCCGCGCTCGCATAGGTGTGATCCGTGCGCCACACCTGCTCGTAAAGTCTTGCGGCCGTGCGTGTATCGCCCGCGCATTCGGCGGCGGCCGCGAACGCCAGTTTGCCGGCATGCTCGCCCGGCAGCAGATAGTAGACGGTATCGAAGAGTTCGCGGGCGATGGCAGGTTCCCGGGCGGCCAGCGCCGCCAGCGCACGATGCCAGATGATCCGCCAGTCCGCGTGCTCGGATGCCTCGAGTGCGGCCAGATCCGCTGCCGCGAGGTCGAAATGGCCGATCTCGATGCGGGCGCGGACGCGCGCGAACATCACCTCGGGGGAGCTGGACGGCACGGATTCGAGCGCCTGCAGGAGCTGTCGCGGATCGGCGACCGTGGTGGTCGCGAGCAGTCGCGCCGCCGGATCGCCCGGATCGATCAGTGGGATCGGCAGGCCCGCCGCGATCACGGCCGCATCGGGGACCGCGGGCCAGGTCGCCGGATCGATGCCGAAAGCACTTCGCTCGCCGCTGAATACGGTCGACACCGCGGGATGCGGTAGCGCGTCCTGCGCTGCCACCACCTCGCGCAGTACACCGGTCAATTGCTCGCCCATTTCGGCGGCGGAGGCGAAACGTTCCGATGGTTCGGCGGCGGTGGCGCGATCCAGCAGTCGATGGAAGGACGGAAATTGTTCCAGTAGTGGTACTTCCGATGCCGGGGGCAGTGAGTACCGGTGCAGGCCCCGGTAGTCGAAGTTGAAGCTCAGCACCGCCAGCGTGCGTGCCACGGTGAACAGGTCCGATTCCACCGACGCCCCGTCGGCTTCCAGTTCGGGCGCGCAGTAACCGTCGGTCTTGTAGCCCGTGCTGTCCTGATCGTCCATCCGCCGCACCGCGCCCAGATCGATCAGCTTGAGCTGTTCTTCGGTTTGAATCACATTGTCCGGCTTGAAATCGCAGTACAGCAGACCCATCGAATGCAGGTATCCGAGTGCGGGCAGGATCTCCAGTATGTAGGCCAGCGCCTGCGGCAATGGCAAGGGGCGCAGCGCATTCGACTCGTCCCGTGCTGATCGCAGTTCTTTGAGTGAGGCGCCGCCGATGTACTCCATCACGATGTACCCCACGGGCGCGCCGGTCCGAGGGTCGGGATGCCGCACGAAATTGAAGATCTTCACGATATTCGGATGCTCGACCCCGGCCAGGAACTGTCGCTCGGCCGCGGCGGCCGCCATGGCATCGGCGTCACCGCTGTCCAGCAGGCCCTTGAGCACCACCCAGCGATCGCTCACATTGTGATCGCGCGCCAGATACACCCAGCCCAGCCCGCCGTGCGCGAGACAGCCGAGTACCTCGTACTGACCGGCCACCAGATCACCGGATAGGAGTTTGGGCGTAAACGAGTACCCGGTCCCGCAGTTCCCGCAGAACCCGTCGGCGCGCCCCGGGGCACCCGCTCTGCCGCGGCCTACGGGCTTGGAACAGTTGCTGCAGAAGCGATCTCGCTCCGGCACTCGGGGATCGGCCAGCACGGCGGTGGACGGATCCCGGTACGGCACTTCGGGAATCGACACCAGTCCCGCGCCGAGCCGTCCCCGGCTCGAACCGGCGGTGCGGGTGGATCCGGAGGAGGAACGGCTCGATCCGCGTCGACCCTGCCGCCCGGAGAGTGCCCCGGATCGGGCCGTGCCCGCCGACCGCCCGGACCCGGCACCGATCGGCCCGGACGCGATACCGCCCGGCGCCTCGGGCAGCGGCGCGAGTCCGCATGAATCGCAGTATCCGTCCGCGATCGAACCCGAGCAGCCCGGTTGCCCGCAGGATCGCGTCACCGTGGTCATGATCGCGCCCGCACGACGAGCCGGACCAAGGCCGCATCGGCCCCGGCGAATGCCAGCACTGGCCCCCCTGAAAAGCGCGAAACCCGGTGGGGCGCATCCCCATCGGTGCCCATGCTGCCACCACTGCCCGTAAACGATTCGTAAGTATTTCCCGGAGCGGCATATCCGGCGTTCGGGCAGGTCGCGCGGCTGCCGCCGGTGTCCGGTTGTTAGCCTGAGCCGGACAATCCGGAAGGGAACGGTGCATGGCGACGATCGAAGAGGCCCTCGAAATCGAGCGGCTCGAGCGTGACATCTTCCGCGGCGCGTCGACCGAGACGCAGCTGCCCCGCACGTTCGGCGGTCAGGTCGCCGCGCAGGCGCTGGTCTCGGCGGTGCGCACGGTCGATCCGGGGTTCCAGGTGCATTCGCTGCACGGGTACTTCCTGCGGCCGGGCAACCCGCTCGAACCGACCGTCTACCTGGTGGATCGCATACGGGACGGGCGCTCGTTCGTGACCCGCCGGGTCACCGGGGTGCAGAACGGCGAGGCGATATTCACCATGTCGGCCTCCTTCCACGTGGGTGACGAGGGCCCCGAACATCAGGATGAGATGCCCTCGGTGCCCGCCCCGGAGGATCTGCCCGACGCGGCCGTCAGCATGAGCCCCGAACGCCTGTGGGCCATGCGCGAATGGGAGCACTGGGATATCCGCACCGTCCCGCAGGAGAAGGTGGACCGCCGCGAGGGCCTGGCCGCCCAGCAGCAGGTCTGGTTCCGCTACCGCCACCCGCTCCCGAACGACCCGCTCTTCCACGTCTGCACCCTGGCCTACATGAGCGATATGACCCTGCTCGGCTCGTCGAAGGTCCCGCACCCCGACGAGCCGACACAGAACGCCTCCCTCGACCACGCCATGTGGTTCCTGCGCCCCTTCCAGGCCGATGACTGGCTGCTCTACGACCAGCAGTCCCCATCCGCGGGCTTCGGTCGCGCGCTCACTGCGGGCCGCATCTGGAATCAGCGCGGCGAGCTGGTCGCGGTCGTGGTCCAGGAAGGTCTCATCCGTACGTTCCGGGACAAGAAGGCGGCCTCCTTCCCGCCCGGAACGAACTGAGCGACAACGGATCAGGCGGTCTGCACGCGCAGATGGCAGACGACCGTATCGGGGAGCTTGCGCAGGACGCGTTCGAGTTCATCGCTGCGGTGGCTCGGTAGGACGTGGTTCCAGCCCGCCGGGGGTTCGACCTCGGCGATCACGACTACCTTGCGGCGGTTGGGGAAATGGTCGCGAACATAGTGCGCGACCGGGCCGCCGACCGTGGAATCGCCGTCTTCCAGGAGCACCAGGCGCACATCCGGATGCCAGGTCTCCCATTCCTTGGTGAAGACGGTGATGTTCTCGCCGGGCAGGCAGACGTGCACGGCGTAGACGTCGCGGCCCAATGACATTGCGGCGGAAAGGGCTTCGCGGCTGAGTTCGGAGACCTCGGAGACCGGGACCACGATGGCGGTTTCGCTGGGGCGCGGGGTTTGCGGGACCGCGCCCGCGCCGCGGCAGCCGTCGATGCGGTGATAGGTGCGGCGAATGCGTTCCATGGCGATCACCAGCAGCGGAAGTACCAGCACGATCAGCCACGCGCCCTCGGTGAACTTCATCGAGGTGGTGACGATGGCCGCCACGCAGGTGAGCACCGCGCCGAATCCATTGAGCGCGGTCCGCCACCGCCAGCCCGGTGCACGGGTGATCAGCCAGTGCCGCACCATGCCGACCTGGGCGATGGTGAAGCCCACGAAGACGCCGATGGCGAACAGCGGAACGAGGGCGTTCATATTGCCCTCGGACGCGAGCAGCAGCAGCGCCGAGGTACCGCCCAGCACCAGTACGCCGAAGCGGTAGACCTGGCGCGGCGAACTCACCGCGAACCGATGCGGCAGGCAATTGTCATCGGCCAGGATCTTGGTCAGCGTCGGCAGACCGCCGTAGGAAGTGTTGGCCGCCAACGCAAGCAGGATCACGGTGGCGAATTGCACCACGTAGTAACCGATTCCGTGGCCCAGCGCCGCCTCGGTGAGCTGGGACAGGATGGTGGTGCCCTCGATCGGATGGATCGAGAACTTCTGGATCAGCGTGGCCAGACCCAGCAGCATCAGGCCCAGGAGCGCACCCAGCACCACCTCGGCCCGCTGCGCCCGCTTGACCTTGGGCTGGGCGAAACTCGGCACCGCGTTGGCGATCGCCTCGACACCGGTCAATGCCGCGCAACCGCTGGAGAAAGCCTTGAGCAGCAACAGGATTCCCATGGCGTGCGCATCGGTGGCGACGGCCGCCCCGGTGGCCACGCTCGCGGGCTCGGTGCGCAGCAGACCGCCGAGGATCACCACGAAAATGCCCGCCACGAACACGACGGTCGGAGCCATGAAGGCCCGCGCGCTCTCCCTGATGCCGTACAGGTTCAACACCGTGATGCCGACCAGCACCGCCAGGCAGATCCACACCGTATAGGGCAGCAATTCCGGGAACGCGGAGGTCAGCGCCGCCACGCCCGCCGCGATGGAGACCGCCACATTCAGGATGTAGTCGACGATCAGCGATGCCGCCGCAACCAGACTCGTGCGATGTCCGAGCCGCTCCTTCGCGACCGCGTACGCGCCGCCGCCATTCGGGAACGCCGCGATCACCTGCCGGTAGGAGGCGATCAGCACCGCCAGCAGCACCACGATCGCCGCCGTTACCGGCAGCGTGAACCCCAGTCCGGCTGATCCGGCCGCGGCCAGCACCAGCACGATCGCTTCCGGACCGTAGGACACCGATGCCATGGCATCGAGTGAGAGTCCGGCCAAACCGGTCGAAACAGTCAACTCGCGCCGGGGCGGCGGCGGAGCGCTCATGCCACCGCGCGGCCCGGGCAAAGTCTGAGGTAACACGTCAGTCACATCGCGGAGTGTTCACCGAATTCGACAGCTCGGCACTCGTCCTGACGAAACCCTGACGCCCGCGGTGATCAGTACAACAGATTGCCGCCGTTCGTCAGTAGGAGGTGATGATGTGTCCGGGCGTCCACCAGCCCGAGCGCCGCACCGATTCGACCGAGATCCGGGCGGGCTCGGTGGTGGGGTCGAGTGGAATGAATCGTTCGATCGAACCCCAATCGCGATCCCAGTCGTTGTTCAGATACGACGGCAGCGCGCGCGAGGTGTACAGCAATTGCGTCCAGCCGAGCGGACCGCCGCCGTCATGCCCCTGCCAGAGATTGGTGATGGTCGCGCCATTGCGATCGGGCAGGATGCGATATTCGGGGAGTCCGGCGACGCCCACACGCGTGGGAACCAGTCGCTGGCACGGGAAATGCAGTCCGACCGCCCAATCCAGCAGCACCGGCGTCTGCGATCCGACCAGGGTGTTCAGCGTGGTCGTCCGGGGAACCCGGGGCGGTGTCACCGCGAGCCACTGATCCTTGCCGAGGTCCTTGTCATCGGCCACCAGCCGGACCACATCGGCCTCGCCCGGGAGTGTGTCGAGCGGAACGCGCAGATTCCGCCACAGCGGAGCGGGACCGATATCGATCGGCAGCGTGCGTCCCAAGGACGTGACCGACCCATCGGATTGTGTTCTGCCGTATTCCATGTCGAGCTGCTGCCCGGGATGTTCGATACCGTCGGCGTCGACCGAGCGGATGCGCCCTGCCACGGCGATCGCGATGATCTGCCCGCGATGTCCATGGGCAGCGTCCGGAAGCCGGTACCAGCCGGTGGTCAGCGAGGACGGGGTTTGCGCACCGTCGCGGTAGCTGCCGAGCACAGGTGTGCTCGCCGGATCGAGTCCGAAGGGCAGTGGAACGGTGCTGCCGTTGATCCCGCTGCCGCTCGAGGTATCGGAGCCCGAACCCGCTGATTTGGCGGCGTCGCGGAGTTTGTCCTGATCATCGGAGACCGAATTGGCCTGTCCGGTGGTCGATTCCACCTCATCGGAGGTCAGCACCGGTGCGACCCCGTTCGCGCTGAAGCCCGCCGAGTCGATGCCCGCGAGCGCCGAACCCGCATCACCGGACAGCGGGCGCAGCATCGAGGCGTTCGGATCGGTTTCCACCAGCACGTCATCGGCCATACCGCAGCCGTGCGAAAACGCCGCGCTCACATTGGATTGCGCCACGGAGTACGAGGGGTTCTGCGCCACAGCGGCTTTGAGGAAGGAGCCGACCAGGAAGAGCACCATCAGCGCCGCCGCCACCGCGAGCACCGGGACGCGTGCGATGCGGCCTGGAATCGATTCGGTTCGGAGTCGGGTCTGCGGCCGAATATGGAACCACCCGGCCACCAGCAGCGCGAGCACCGCCAAACCCGCCGCGGCGGTGGACAGTCCCTTCCCCGCGATGGTCGGCGGCTTATCCCACCAGGGAATTCCCCACGAGGAGACATACCAGTAGCCATTCGCGCCGACGAAAGTCAGTGCCAGCGCGAAGAACAGCGCCGCCGCGAACAATGCGCGATTGCGCACCGGCCGCATCACCCGCGCACTCACCGCCACCGCCGTGAGCGCCGCCACGCACGTGGCCAGTCCCGCGAAGACGCCGAATTGATGCGTCCATTTGGTGGGGGAGAACATCATCAACACCATCGCGGCGAAGGTGATGCCGATGACCCGGCGCGACGGCCCGACCGCGATGCCCGGGATATGGCCACCGCGCCGCAGCATCGTCACCACGCAGACGGCCAGCCCCAGCAGCATCATGAACATGCCGAACCGCCGGGTCAGCCAGCCATCGGCATTGAGCTGCAGGAGATATTGGTAGCGCAGGAATTCGAAGAACCAGGACTCGCCGGGTTTGATCTCCCCGTGCACGTACGCCATTTCGCGGACACCGGCGAGCGTGCGATCGGCGAAAATCACCGTCAGCACGACGAGACCTGAAGCCAGCAGCGGCAATAACTGCGCGAGATAGCCGATTACCTTGGCGCGCTGGGAGATCACCGCGGTGACGGTGCGCGCCCCGGCGGCCAGGGCCCCGAGACAGATCAATCCGGAGGGCGCGGCGGTCAGGGTCAGCGCGGCGATGATGATGGCCGCCGCAGCGGGAAGCAGCCGCCGGGTGGCAATGGCTCGCTCGATCGAAACCCAGGTCAGCACAACGCCCATCGCCACGAACGGCTCAGCGCGCAGACCATTGTCATAGGGCAGCCAGAACGCCAGGAATACCAGCGCGCTGGTCCAGGCGACCACCCGATTATTGCGGGCCGCGACGCCCAGCCGGGGAATGATCTCGCGACTGACCACCCACCAGGTGATCACGGCGGTTGCCAAGGTGGGCAGTCGAACCCACGGACTCACCGCGGAGATATGCGTCATCCACGCGATCACATCGGTGTACGGGGTGTAGAAGGGACCTTCGTCCACGCCGAACCACCGGTAGTAGTTCGACATATAGCCCGAGTTCTGCGAATCACGGGCCATGCCGAGGATGTATCCGTCATCGGAGGTGTTCGCGCCGATGAAATGCCACACCCCCAATACCGCGAAAACGACCCAGTCCGTCGGGCGCAGTCGCCACCACCGCTCGGGCAGGAAACGTCGTGTCGACCGGCCGTCCCCGCGATCCAGGCGATGCAGCGCCACCAGCGAGCACAGCGTCGCGAGCAGGCACAGCACGATCGCGGTCAGTTTGAGCGGGGTCGGCGAGGTCGAGAATCGGGAATCGATATCGGCGCGCACCGCCATCCCATTCGGAGGCGCACCGGTCAGATCGGTGAAAATGCCGACCACCTGCGGCCGGAGATCGGCGGACAGCTCCGCGCCGGAACCATCGAGACCGGTCACCGATACGCTCGCCCGCGTCGTCGAAATATCCACGGCCAGAGCGGTATCGCGGTCCCGAATCGCTTCGAGCGCCGCCGACCACAGCAGGGTGCCGCGCGAGACGATATCCACCCTGCCGGGCCGATCCGCCGCGTCCGGCACGACCTTGACCACGAATCCGTACTTCTCCATATCCGCCGACTGCCGCGGAATGGTCGATACGACGGTGCCGCCGTGGTCCGCGAGCGCGGTCAGCGCCGCATTCGGAATCCGCGCGGAAAGCTGCGTGGGCGCATAGGTGACCAGCGGTGCCGCAACACTGTTCAGCGTTCGGGCTTGCGGCCACGCGAGCGTCGCGGCCTCCATGCGCACGGGCAGGAATGGCACGGCTATCGCGAACAACGCACCGAGTAGACCGGAGATCACCGCGATCAGTCGTATCCGATCACGATGCGCGCCTTGCCGTTCACCATTGCGCCCGGACTCGTCGATTGACGGTCCTAGCGCCCGCACCCCAATGTCAGCCACGGTGCCCGATGCTAGCCGGAGCCATGTGCGTCATTCGAATTCCGTTGGCAGGATTAATGGTTCAGCGATCACGACGGAGGGGACGGCATGACAATCCTGGTAACCGGGGCCACCGCGAATATCGGGCGCAAGGTTGTCGATCATCTACTGGCATTGGGCGCCGGGGATATTCGGGCGCTCACCAATAGCCCGCGAAAGGCGGCGCTACCCGAGGGGGTGCAGGTGGCGCAGGGCTACCTGGGCAAACCCGAGACGCTGCCCGCCGCGTTCGAGGGGGTGGAACGGATCTACCTCGCGCCCATGCCGGATACCGTCACCGAGGTGCTGGCGCTGGCGCGCGCCGCCGGGGTGCGCCATATCGTCGATCTGTCCGGTGAACCGGAGAGCTGGTGGGGGAGTGTCAGCAATGCCGTCGAGGACAGCGGGATGGCGTGGACGCATCTGTGGCCCGCCGATTTCATGGAGAACACGTTGATGTGGTCGCGGCAGATCCACGAGGTAGGCATCATTCGGGAACCGCATCCGGAGGCGGCGAGCGCGCCCATCGCCATGGATGACATCGCCGCGGTGGCCGCGGTCGCCCTGCTGTCCGATGATCATCACGGTCGTGCGCACTCGCTCGGCGGGCCGGAGATTCTCACCCGGGCCGAGCTCGTGCGGCAGCTCGCCGCGGCACTCGGCCGCGATATCGCCTTCGAACGCTCATCCCGCGAGGAGGCCATCGCGGCCTTGACGCCGACCATGGGCGAGACCGCGACCTGGTACGTCGACAATGCGCTGAGCTCCTTCGACCCGAACCCGGTCGGCCTGCCCATCACCAGCGTCGCCGATATCACCGGCCGCCCGGCGACCACGTTCGCCCGGTGGGCCACCGATAACGTCGCGCGGTTCGACCTCGACTGATCCGGACGTTCGAGGGCCGCCCGGATTCACCGCGCGGCCCTCATTCGGCGTTGACGCAGCGCTGCCCGAAATGCCGCTTCGGGGTGGTCCGCGGTCGAACACTATGCTCGACGGCGTGACCCCGAGGATTGGTGTGCTGGCATTGCAGGGCGACGTGCGCGAGCACATGCACGCGCTGGCGGCGTGCGGCGCCGAGCCGGTGGCGGTGCGCCGGGAATCGGAATTGGCGTCGGTGGACGGTCTGGTGATTCCCGGTGGCGAATCCACCGCGATCAGCAAGCTGCTGGACATCTTCGAACTGCTCGAACCGCTGCGGCAGCGATTGCGCGACGGTATGCCCGCCTACGGATCATGCGCGGGCATGATCCTGCTGGCGAGCGAGGTGCTCGATACCCGCCCGGATATGCACACCCTGAATGGCATCGATATGACGGTGCGGCGCAATGCTTTCGGACGTCAGGTCGATTCCTTCGAAACCGATCTGGAGTTCACCGGGCTCGATGACGGCCCGGTGCGCGCGGTCTTCATTCGCGCGCCGTGGGTGGAGCGCACGGGCGCCGATGTCGAGGTGCTGGCGCGGGTGCCCTCGGGTCCGGCGGCGGGCACCATCGTCGCGGTGCGGCAGGGCAATGTCATGGCAACGTCCTTCCACCCCGAGGTGACCGGAGATCTGCGCGTTCACCGACTGTTCGTCGAAACCCTGGTGCGCCCGCGCGCCGGTGTCTGACCCGGCCCGAGTTCACGTGCTCGCGGCCGTCACGGGCGCGCGCAGTAGACTGGGGCGCTGTCCGTCCGTGGGCCCGTAGTGTCGCTTTGGTGAAACTACTCAGCCCCCTGAACCGAGGAAGTAGGGAATGAGCGGCCACTCCAAATGGGCCACCACCAAGCACAAGAAGGCCGGGATCGACGCGAAGCGCGGCAAGCTCTTCGCCAAGTTGATCAAGAACATCGAGGTGGCGGCCCGCACCGGTGGTAGTGACCCGGACGGCAACCCGACCCTGTACGACGCCATTCAAAAGGCGAAGAAGTCGTCGGTGCCCAATGACAATATCGAGCGCGCCCGCAAGCGCGGCGGTGGTGAAGAGGCCGGCGGCGCCGACTGGCAGACCATCATGTACGAGGGCTACGGCCCCAATGGTGTTGCGGTGCTGATCGAATGCCTCACCGATAACCGCAACCGCGCGGCCGGTGAGGTGCGCGTGGCCATGACCCGCAACGGCGGCAATATGGCCGATCCGGGTTCGGTGTCGTACCTGTTCCACCGCAAGGGCCTGGTCACCATGGAGAAGAACGGCCTGACCGAGGACGATGTCCTCATGGCAGTGCTCGACGCCGGTGCCGAAGAGGTCAATGACAACGGCGACACCTTCGAGATCATCTCCGAGCCCGGTGACATGATCGCGGTCCGCACCGCCCTGCAGTCGGCCGGTTACGACTACGACTCCGCCGACTCGGGCTTCCAGCCCTCGATGTCGGTCTCGGTGGACGCCGATACCGCGCGCAAGGTGTTCAAGCTGGTCGACGCGCTCGAAGACAGCGATGACGTCCAGAATGTCTACACCAACGTGGACATCTCCGACGAGGTCCTCGCCGAACTCGACGACTGAGTCGTCACAGCACGCACGAGTCGTCGCAGCACGCCAACGAAGGCCGCCTCCCGAATTCGGAAGGCGGCCTTCGCCGTTCCGGTGCGATGCTGTGGCGCGCCTCGATCAACAGCTCGAATGTCGCGCGGTCGCGGTGGAAGAATCACCCGCATGGTCGCGCTGGGTGATTCATACGGTGGGACCGGTGTGGTCCGATACCGAGGATCGCTCGGAACTGCTGGCGTCCTGCTATCGCGAATCACTGCGGGTGGCAGGTGAATTGGGGGCCGAATCGGTGGCGTTTCCGGCCATTTCGACCGGAATCTTCCGGTGGCCCATGGACGATGGGGCGCGCATCGCGATCGAAACGGTGCGGAGTGTGCCCACGACGGTTGCGCAGGTGCGGTTCGTACTCTTCGGAGCTGATGCCTACCAGGCGTTTCAGGGTCGGCTGGGTTAGCGTCGCGCGTTCTTGTCGGTGGCCTCTGCAAAGGCGGGACGGTGACGAATACCGATGAGGCGTTTCGGATCCGAATCGAGGTCAGACTCTCCGACCTCGATCCTCAACTACATGTGACAGGTGCCGCGTATCAGCAGTACGCGGATCACGCGCGCTTCGAATGCGTTCGCGCGGCGGGGATTTCGGCGGAGGAGTTGGTCGGGGGCGGTGTGGGACCGGTGAATCTGGAGACGGTGATCAAATATCACCGCGAGTTGCGGGCGGGGGATTGGGTTGACGTGACCTGCGAATGGGTGTGGGGAGCAGGGAAGACCTATCGGGTGGAGCATCGGTTCACCCGCGCCGATGGGGAACTATCGGCGACTATCACGCACGTCAGCGGGTTGATGGATCTGCGGACGCGGCGATTGGTGGCCGATCCCGCGCGGGAATGGGCTGTGCGAGCCAAGGATCCGACGCTCCTGGGCGTGGAACCGGTGTGCTCCTGAGGGACTCGGCCCGGGTGCTCGTCGGCACCCGTGTCGGTGGGCGGGGAATCCCCTGAGGTCCGTTAGACTCTCGAACAGTTGTTCGTCTGCGGTGAGAGGGGATTTCGTGCGGGTGATGGGCGTCGACCCCGGGCTCACCCGGTGCGGGCTCAGCATGGTCGAAGGCGGGGTGGGGCGCACGGTGACCGCGCTGGCCGTCGACGTGGTGCGCACACCGCCCGATATGGATCTCGCACAGCGACTCATGGGCGTGGCCGATGCCGCCGAGGCCTGGATGGACAAATATCTGCCCGAGGCGGTGGCGGTGGAACGGGTGTTCTCCCAGCACAATGTGCGCACCGCCATGGCGACCGCGCAGGCGGGCGGGGTGATCGCGCTGGCGGCGGCGCGGCGCGGGATACCGGTGCACTTCCACACCCCGAGTCAGGTGAAGGCGGCGGTCACCGGAAACGGTTCGGCGGATAAGGCGCAAGTGACCGCCATGGTGACCCGTATCCTCGGGCTGGCGGTCGCGCCGAAACCCGCGGACGCCGCCGACGCGCTGGCATTGGCCATCTGTCATTGCTGGCGCGCGCCGATGATCGATCGCATGGCCAAGGCCGAGGCCATGGCGGCGGCACAGCGGCGCATGTACGAGGAAAGGCTTGCCCAGCAACGGAAGGCGGTATCCGGGTGATCGCGTCGGTACGCGGTGAAGTGCTCGAGATCGGGCTCGACCATGTGGTCCTGGAGGCCGCCGGCGTCGGGTATCGGCTCAATGCCACTCCCGCCACGCTAGCCACGCTCAGCGCCGGTGCGGACGCGCGGCTCTACACGACCATGATCGTGCGCGAGGATTCGATGACCCTGTTCGGGTTCTCCGATACCGAATCCCGTGAATTGTTCGGCCTGCTGCTGACCGTATCCGGGGTCGGCCCCAAGATCGCCATGGCGGTGCTCGCGGTGCTCGAACCCGAAGCGCTGCGCAAGGCGCTGGCCGAGAGCAATGTGGCCGCGCTGACCCGCGTGCCCGGTATCGGCAAGCGCGGCGCCGAGCGCATGGTGGTGGAACTGCGCGACAAGGTGGATCTGGTTCCGGTGCAATCGGGTCCGCCCGGATCCGGTCCCGCCGCGATCGCCACACCGGTGCGCGAACAGGTGGTGGAGGCGCTCATCGGCCTCGGCTTCCCGGTCAAACAGGCCGAACCCGCCGTCGAGGCCGTGCTGGTGCACGATCCGGACCTGGGCACCTCGCAGGCATTGCGGGCCGCGCTGGGGCTGCTGGGCAAGAACCGATAGGCGCTCATGATCGACGAACCTGACTTCGCCCCGGAACCGGACTTCAGCGGCGAGCCCGATTTCGCTCCCGATCCGGATTTCGCCGGGACCGATGCCGACGAATCCGCGGTCATCCCAACCTATCTCGCCTCCGACGGTGAGATCGAGGCCAGCCTGCGCCCGAAATCGCTGGACGATTTCATCGGGCAGCCGCGCGTGCGCGAACAGCTGGCGCTGGTGCTGCGCGGTGCGAAACAGCGCGGCGGGACACCCGATCACGTGCTGCTGTCCGGTCCGCCCGGACTGGGCAAGACCAGTATGGCCATGATCATCGCCGGGGAGCTGGGCACCGCATTGCGCCTGACCTCCGGTCCGGCGCTCGAGCGTGCCGGGGATCTGGCCGCCATGCTCAGCAATCTCGTCGAGGGCGATGTGCTCTTCATCGATGAGATCCACCGCATGGCACGGCCCGCCGAGGAAATGCTCTACCTCGCCATGGAGGATTTCCGGGTCGACGTGGTGGTGGGCAAGGGTCCGGGTGCGACCTCCATTCCGCTCGATATCGCCCCGTTCACGCTGGTCGGCGCGACCACCCGCTCGGGTGCGCTCACCGGCCCGCTGCGCGATCGTTTCGGTTTCACCGGCCATATGGATTTCTACGAACCCGATGAGCTGCAACGGATTCTGCTGCGCTCGGCACGCATTCTCGGCGTGCAGATCGAGGAGAACGCCGCCACCGAGATCGCCGGGCGCTCCCGGGGCACGCCCCGTATCGCCAACCGGCTGCTGCGCCGCGTCCGCGACTACGCCGAGGTCAAGGCCGACGGCATCGTCACCCGTGAGATCGCGCACGCCGCGCTGGCGGTCTACGACGTCGATGTGCTGGGTCTGGATCGGCTGGACCGTGCGGTCCTGACGGCGTTGATTCGCAGCTTCAACGGCGGACCGGTGGGCGTCTCCACGCTCGCCGTCGCCGTGGGTGAGGAAGCCGCCACCGTCGAAGAGGTCTGCGAACCCTTCCTGGTGCGCGCCGGTTTGGTGGCCCGCACCCCGCGCGGCCGCGTCGCCACCGCCGCGGCGTGGGAACATCTGGGTTTGGTTCCGCCGCCGGATCTGGTCTTCGGCTCCATCGAAGTCCGTGCCCGCGAACAACATCCGGGACTCTTCGACTCGGCCTAGCAGGTCCCCGAACCGGCGAACGCCCCCGTGACAGCAGGTGCTGTGACGGGGGCGCTTCTCCCACAATCTGTTTCCCCGTATCGGGTTCGGGGCGGCGTCGTCCGATTGTGGGAGGGGCACCGGGGCGGTGCCCACGATCGGGTACTACGCACCCGGTCCGCGCACGGTTCACTCGACGGTGAGAACCAACTTTCCGACGGTGCGACCGGTTTCACCCAGGGCGTGCGCCTTGGCGGCATCGGCGAGCGGGAACACACCCGCGATGGTCGGCCGGAGCGTGCCGGATTCGGCGAGCTCGGCCAGCGCGGTCATACCCGCGTGATCGGCCTCGACCAGAATCAGCACGGCGCGCATGCCGCGCTCGGCACCCGCCCGCACCAGGGAATCGGCTCCGAGGGCGCGGAGTGAGACCAGAATTCCCTTGGGGCGCAGTGATTTCATCGACTTGATCGCATGCTCGGCATCGATCGGATCGAGGATGACATCCACATCGCGGACCGTCTCGTGCACATCGACGGCGTGATAGTCGATGACCTCATCCGCGCCCAGACCGCGCACGAAGTCGTGATTGGCCGAGCTCGCGGTGCCGATGACGTACGCGCCCAGCGATTTCGCGATCTGCACGGCGAAATGCCCGACACCGCCCGCGGCGGCGTGGATCAGCACCCGCTGTCCCGGTTGCACATCGGCGGCATCGACCAGGGACTGCCATGCGGTGAGAGCCGCAAGGGGGATGGCGGCGGCCTGAATGTGGTTGAGATTGGCGGGCTTCCGAGCGAACGCGCGGGTCGGGCCGGTCACGTATTCGGCCGCCGCACCGTGCCCGTGCGGGTAGGGGAGCATGCCGAAGACCTCGTCACCGGGCTGGAACAGCGTGACGCCGATGCCTACCGCCACCACCTCGCCCGAGACATCCCAGCCCAGGACGAACGGCGGTTCGGGCAGGAACAGTCCGGGGCGGCGGCGATGTCCCCAGTCGGTGGGGTTGAGGGCGGTGGCGTGCACGCGCACCAGGATCTCGCTCGGTCCCGGTTGCGATACCGGGCGTTCGACCTCGCGCAGCACCTCGGGTCCGCCGAGTACATCCTGGCTGATGGCGCGCATGGTCTTGGGGATGTCCTTCTCGCTCATAGCACCGAGCTTGCCGTCCATCGGCGCGCAAGGAAATGGCACGATCGCCATTATTCGATAGAATCGTGCCATGCAGAGTGAGGTGATCCGGCCGCATCGCGTGGTCGTACTGGCACTGGACGGGGTGTACCCGTTCGAACTCGGCATCCCGAACCGGGTGTTCGGCACCGCCGATGGGCGCTACGAGGTGCTCACCTGTTCGGTCGACGGAAAGCCGGTGCGCAGCGATTCCGATTTCGATATCGCGGTCGGGCGGGACGCGAGTGCGCTGGAAACCGCCGATACCGTGGTCATACCACCCTGCGATGTGCTCGCCATCCTGGAAGACGGTTTACCGCAGCGGATTTCGGACGCCCTGGCGCGCATCAACCCGGCCGCGCGGCTGGTCTCCATCTGCACCGGTGCCATCGTGGTGGCCGCCGCCGGGCTGCTGGATGATCGGCCCGCGACCACACATTGGAATTTCGCCGAGCGCTTCGGTGCGCATTTCCCGCGCATCCGGGTCGACCCCAATGTGCTCTATGTCGATGACGGCGACATTCTGACCTCGGCGGGCGCGAGCGCGGGAGTTGATCTGTGCCTGCACCTGATTCGCCGCGATCACGGTAGCGAAGTCGCCAATATGGTGGCGCGCCGGTGTGTCGTGCCGCCGTGGCGCGAGGGCGGTCAGGCGCAATTCATCGAACAGCCCGTCCCGCCGCCGGCCGCCGCGGGCACCGCCGATGCCCGGCAATGGGCGCTGGAAAACCTGCACAGCCCGCTCACGATGGCCGATCTGGCCGAACGCGCCCGCATGTCCGGCCGCACCTTCGCCCGCCGCTTCCGCGATGAGGTGGGGATAAGCCCCGGCCGCTGGCTCATTCAACAGCGCGTCTTCCGTGCTCGCGAACTGCTCGAGACCACCGAACTCTCGGTCGATCGCATTGCCGCCGAAGTCGGTTTCGCCACCGGCACCTCGCTGCGCCAGCACCTGCACGAGGCGATCGGCATCGCCCCGCTCGCCTACCGTCGCACCTTCCGCGCCGGCGCTGCCGCCGCACCCTGATCTCGCGACCGACCGGATTCGAGGCGAGTCACGCTGTATCCCTCGACATCGGTGTCGGACCGGCGAATCCAGCGCGCCCGCCGTGCCGCCGAATTCCCCATGGTGACAGCGGTTCTCAGCGGCGGCCGGTGTGCAGGCTGAGTTCGCGGACTTCGCGCAGATGCTGTTCCATGGCCACGGCCGCACTCGCGCCGTCGTGCCGGGCGACTGCTTCGTAGATCTGCCGGTGCCCGTCCAGGGAGACGCGGCGGCCGCGTTTGGTGCGGTGCGAGAGGGTGCGGGTGCGGCGGGTCCATTCGGTAGTCATGGTGCACAGCGTCACCAGGAGGGGGTTCTGGGCGGCGTGGGCGAGCAGGGCGTGGAATTCGATATCCAGGCGCAGGGATTCATCGGCCGAATTGCCGTCGTGGCAGCGGCCGAGCACGTTTTCCAGTGAGAGCAGGTTGGATTCGACCGCGCGCAGGGCCGCGAGATGCGCGATGCGCGGTTCCACCAGATCGCGCAGTTCACTGGCATGACCCAGTTCGATTTCGGTCTCGGCCAGGCTGCCCGCCAATTCCGCTGCCGTGTACGGAGTGTCGGCCACGGTGCTGCCCCGGCCCTGTCTGCGTTCGATGAGCTTCTTGGACTCCAGCTCGAACATGGCTTGCCGCAGCGACGATCTGGAGATATTCATATTCGCCGCGAGCTCACGTTCGGGTGGCAGCCGATCCCCCGCGCGCAGTTCGCCGCTGATGATCAGGCCCTCCAGGTGGGCCGCGACCTCCGCGCTCACACTGCGTGCGCGGCGGCTCAGCGGTGGTATCGAAGCCGTCATCGACTCAACTCTAAATCCCTTCGTATGCAGGCTATTTCGCGCGCGTAAAGCGCTCGTTACGATAGCTTGTGAACCCTGTTTCCGCCCGGTCGGCTGTCCTATGGTCGGCAGATCGGATGGTCCGACCAATTGCGGTCGGGTAGGGAAGGTAGTGCGCGTGACGTCGATTGTGCAGGGGTTCGTCCCCGCGTTTCCGGTGCTGCAACCGGGCGAGGGAATCGGCGATACGACGCCCTATATTCCGGCCGAACCGTCGAAGGTGCTGTGGGGGCGGATCCCGTGTGCGGGCGACACTCCGATCGCCACCATCGATCCCGGGCAGGCGGTGATCGTCGATACCGTCAGTCACGAGGGCATTCTGGAGGATCAGGGGTCGGATCCGATCGCCTACTTCGGCAGGCACGGGGTGGAGTTGGACCATATCCTCGGTGACACAGTGGAAGTGGCGGCCTCACGCAAGCGGGATTCGCTGGCCGGGCCGCATATTGTGACCGGGCCGATCGCCGTGAACGGTGCGCGCCCGGGCGATCTGCTGGCGATTCGGATCGACGATCTCACCATGCGCGCGCCGTACGGCGTGGTGTCCACCCGGCACAATCGCGGCGTACTGGCGCATAAGCTCGGCTTCGACGGTGATTACGGCCAATTCTGTAGCGTCGACTCGCGGGACGGAAAGTGGTTCGGCACCATGCCGATTCACCCCGCGCGTCCGCACACCGCCGAATTCCCGCTCGATCCGTTCCTCGGCCTGATCGGCGTCGCCACCGATACCGATTCGCACCTGTCCTCGGTGCCGCCCGGACTGCACGGCGGCAATATCGATATCCGCCGCCTCACCCCCGGCGCGACACTCTTCCTCCCCGTACAGGTTCCGGATGCCCTGCTGTACATCGGCGATCCGCACTTCGCCCAGGGCAATGGCGAAGTCGCGCTCACCGCGCTGGAAGCACCCCTGCGCGCCCGGCTCACCGTCGACCTCATCCCCGCCGCCGAGGTGAAGGCCGGATTGGGACGCCCCATCGGCCCCTTCGCCGCCGCCCACGGTTTCATCATCCCCACCGGTCTGGACCCGGACCTGAACAAAGCGCTCGAGGTCTGCGTCCGCAACGCCATCGAAATGGTGGTGGCCCTGTTCGACGCCGACCCCCAACAGGCCTACCTCTACCTCAGCGCCGCAACCGATTTCAATATCTCCCAGGCCGTGGATCAGGTGCGCGGCGTCCACGGCGAAATCCGCGTCGCCGACTTCGCCCACCACGCCACCACCGCCCTGGCCCGCCGAATCCTGGAGCGCGCGTAGTGGCCGACAGCCCTGCCGACTTGGCGGCGCATGGGGTCGAAACACCCGCCGACTCAACCGCGCCCGGGGTCGGGACACCCGCCGATTCGCCCGCGCGATTCGTCGAAACGCCCGGCAGTGGCGAGGCGGCTGCAGGGCGTGAGGATGCAGTCTGGCGTATGCGGGGCGCACCCCTGATCGCCGCGTCCGGACCGGGCCCGCTGTCGGGCCACACCATCGCGGTCAAAGACCTCTACGCCGTAGCGGGATTCGCCATCGGCGCGGGCGTGCGCGACTACCCCGGTGATCCGGAACCCGAGCACGCCACCGCCGTGGCGGCATTACTGGCAGCCGGTGCCGACATCACCGGTATCGCCCACACCGACGAATTCGCCTACAGCATTACCGGTTCCAACGGCACCTATGGCATGCCGGTGAATCCTGCGGCCCCGCAACGCATCCCCGGCGGATCCTCCAGCGGGTCCGCCGTCGCGATCGCTCGCGGCGAAGCCACCATCGGCCTCGGCACCGATACGGCGGGCTCCATTCGCGTCCCCGCCGCCTACCAGGGCCTGTGGGGCATCCGAACCACCCACGGCCGCATATCCTCCGACGGCCTGCTCCCGCTCGCCCAATCCTTCGACGCCGTCGGCTGGATGACCCGCGACCCCCAAACCCTTGCCGCCGTAGCGAATTGCCTCCTACCGCCCGATGCCTCAGGTGTGGGTTCCGGTGCGGCACCCGAGTCCGCGATCGACGACGTGACCGCCAAGCCTGTTCGGTTGGTGGTCGACACCGGGCTCTGCAAGGTCGCGGACGCAGCGCTGGCTGCCGCAGTCCGCACTGCCGCCGACACCTTGGCCGCGGCTCCGATGACCCTGGACGCGGATCTCGAATCCTGGTTCACGGCCTTCCGCACTATTCAGGCGTATGAGGCTTGGCGCAATCACGGTCCGTGGATCACCACCCACCCCGGTGCGCTGACACCCGAAGTGGCGCAACGCTTTGCCTTCGCCGCGACCATCACCCCGGCGGCCGCCGATCGCTCCCGGCGACTACTCGATGCGGCAGCATCCCACCTGCGTTCCGCACTCACCGGCCGAATCCTGCTGCTACCCAGCACCGCGACGTATCCACCGCTCCGGACCGCGAACCCGGCGGAATTGGAGGCGGGGCGTACTCGAACCCTGCACCTGACCTGCCTGGCCTCGCTCGCGGGCCTGCCCGCCGTCACCTTCCCACTCTCCGAAACCGATGGCCTCCCAATAGGTCTCTGCCTGATCGGTGCTCCTGGCACCGATCATTCACTCATTCGCGCGGCGCACGCCGCCGCCGACCGACTCGGATGAGCAGCCGCCGTCCGGCGTATCGGCAGGTGTTAATAGCACATTCCTTCCACCCCGGGCGCGTGCCGCGTTGTCCGGTCGAGTCCCGTTGTTCCCCAATGCTGTAACGCATCGGGCTCGGCGTGATTGGCGTTCGCGGTATCGCGCGTTCGTGGAGTCCTCGATCGCTGACCTCAGGCGCGCTGCGCCTGGGGGAGTAGTTCGTTGATTCTGGTGGTGCGGGCGACGATTCGGCCCGACTTGATGACGTAGCAGCGGTCGGGGCGGTCCAGGAGGGCGTGGGAGAGGCGGTTGGTGGAGAGGATTACCAGGTCGGCTCGGGCGCCGGGGTGGAGGCCGTAGGTGTCGGAGATGCCGATGATGCGGGCGGCCTGGGTGGTGGCCATGGCCAGGACTCGGGTGAGGTCGGCGGGGCCGGAGAGGTGGGAGGTTTGGGCGAGGAAGAGGCCGATGTCGAGGAGGTCGGCGTTGCCGTAGGGGGTGAAGGCGTTGCGGATGTTGTTGGAGGAGTAGGCGGTTTCGACGCCCGCGGCCCAGAGTTCGCGGATGGGGGCGATGCCGCGGCGGGTGTTGACGGTGTCGGTGCGGCCGCCCAGGTGCATATCGGTGGCGGGGAGGGGGACCACCGCTACGCCCGCTTCGGCCAGGCGGGTGAGGGTGTGGTGTCTGCGGGCGGGGTCCTGGCCTGCCAGGGAGGTCATATGGCCCAGCGTGACTCGGCCGGACATGCCGGTGCGGTCGGTGACCTCGGCGATGTAGTCGGCCATGGCGAAGCGGGGGTCGGTGGCATCGTCGGCGAAGTCGGCGTGGATGTCGAGGGGGACGGCGAATTCGGCGGCCAGGTCGAAGATCAGGTCGATATGGCGGCGGCAGTCCGCGACGGTGGCCTCGTTGTAGGCGCAGCCGCCCAGCACATCCGCGCCGCGGCGCAGGCTGTCGCGCAGCAGGTCCAGGGTGCCGGGGGCTTGCAGGATGCCTTCCTGCGGGAAGGCGACGATTTGCAGGCCGATGCGGTCGCCGTACTCCTCACGCAACGCCAGCAGCGCCTCGACGCCGCGCAGTCCGACGATCGGATCGACATCGGGATGCGCGCGAATCATGGTGGTGCCGTTGGCGATCGCCATATCCAGCACCCGGCGGGCGCGGGCGGAGATGGATGCCACGGTGAACTCGCGCTTGAGTTCGGCGGTGACCGCGATGGCTCCGGCGAGGGTGCCGTCGGGGTTGGGGCGTTCGGCATCGAGGAGGGCTTTGTCCAGGTGGACATGCGATTCGATCAGTCCGGGAATGACCACCCGTGCGGCGCAATCGATCTCATCGGTCGCGGCCACGGGCAATCCGGGTCCGATGGCGCTGATCAGCCCGTCCTCGATGGCGATATCCACGAGCGCGGCGGCATCGTCGATGCGGGCATTGCGCAACACCAGATCAGCCATGGATACCTCCGCGAGCACAGCGATGTGAAGAACTGTCCCCGGTTGTATACGACCGCCATGTTTCGATCTCGGGCGCGCAATGCTGCGCCGATGTTACGGACTACCTTGGCGGCCAGCCGATTCCGTCATCGCTCAGTCGCGGTGGCGCAGCCGATAGGCGTACGTGGCATGCGCGATATGGTCCGCGACCACCCGCGCGGCCCGTTCCGGATCCCCGGCTTCGAGTGCGGCGCAGATCTCTTCGTGCTCCTGCCAGGAATCGCTGGCGCGCCTGGGCAACTCGACCGCGTACACCCAGGCGATCTTCCAGCTCAACTGCGTGATCAGCTGTTCGAGCAGGGTGCTGCCGGAGGCTTCGGCCAGCACCTCGTGAAAACGGCTGTTGAGCCGGGTGAGCTCATCGAGCCGCCCCGCGCGCACGGCGTCCTGGCCCAGCGCGGTCAATTCCTTGAGCCGCCCGAGCTGTTCGGGCGTGCGGCGCACCGCGGCGCGGGAGGCGCACAGCGGTTCCAGGCGGGCGCGGATCTCCAGCAGATCCGCCGCCTCCTCCTCGGTCAACTCGGCCACGAAAACTCCGGCATACGGCCGTGACGAGGCGAAACCCTCGGCCTCCAGGGTGCGCAGCGCCTCGCGCACGGGTACCCGTGAGACGCCGTAGCTTTCGGCGAGCGACTCCTCGGTCAGCCGCTGTCCGGGGCTGAACACCCCGCGAATGATGTCATCGCGAATGGCACGGCACAGTTGCTGCGGCGTCATGCGCCGCACGGTGCTGCTCACCGCGGGCTCGCGAGGGTCACCGTGGCCGCCCGGCGGAAACGCGAGGAACGGGTGTTTGCATACGATCCATCCTGACGGTGCCGGATGAGCGCCGCAAATCCACGGCGTGAACTCCTACGCCCGTTCGGCTCCCGCTGTCGCACCGGCTTTTTCGGTTCGCCGCTGCCGCGAGCTTTGTATACGATGCGCTGCATCCCATTTCGGAAGGGTTTCATGGATCCCGCGCATCTAGTTCTCCTGCTCGTCGCCGGTTTCGGCGCGGGCGTCTGCAATGCCATCGCCGGTGGCGGCAGCCTGTTGTCATTCCCTGCCCTGCTGGCCACCGGATTGCCCCCGGTGGCGGCGACCGTCACCAATTCGGTCTCGGTCTGGCCGGGATATCTGGGCGGCGCGGCCGCCCTGCGCAAGCGGCTCGATGAGCATCGCTCGCTGGGGCCCGGGCTCGTTCTCACCGGTGCGGTGGGCGCGGCGGTCGGCGTCGTTGTACTGCTGGCCGCACCGCCCAAGGTATTCGCCGCGGTGGTGCCGTATCTGATTCTGGCGGCGACCGCGCTGTTCGCGGCGCAGCCGATGCTGTCGCGGAAGCTCGCGGCCCGGCGCGGTGACGGTGATTCCCGGTTGCTGCTGTTCGCCGGGGTCTTCCTCGGCGGTGTGTACGGCGCGTACTTCAACGGCGGTATGGGCATTGTGCTGCTCACCGCGCTCGCACTGGGCATCGACGCCTCGATCACCGCGCTCAACGGCCTCAAAAGCCTGCTCACCCTGACCGTCTCGACGACCGCGATGATCGCGGTCGCGCTATTCGGCCCGGTGCACTGGCTCGCGGTGCTGGTGCTGGCCCCCGCCTGTCTGCTCGGCGGCGTCGCAGGGGCAAAACTCGCCGATCGATTGCGGCCGGGCGCTTTTCGCGCGGTCGTCATCGTCTTCGGCGTCGGTGCGGGCACCGCCATGCTGCTCACCTGATTTCCGCTCACCCCAACGCATCGAAGAGGTGTAAACGATGAACGACCTGCTGCTCCGTGGCGGCCGCCCCTGGACCCCGGGCGCGCCCCTCACCACCGCCGACATTCTGATCAGCGGCGGTCGCATCACCGCGATCGGGCCGAATCTCACCGAAACCGCCACCGAGACCATCGATCTCGCGGGTGCGCTGGTACTGCCGGGCCTGGTGGATTCGCACTGCCATCTCGACAAGACCATGTACGGCGGACCTTGGATTCCCAATAGCGGCGGCCGCACCCTGGCTGGCCGCATCGCGAACGGTGAAGGGCGACGGCAAGATCTGGGCCTGCCCAGCGCCGAGTACTCCGCGAACCTGCTGGCCGCCATGATCTCGCACGGCACCGCGCACGTGCGCAGCCATATCGATATCGATCCCGAGGTCGGGCTGGGCGGTGTGGACGCGGTACGCGCTGCGGCCGAACGATATTCGGATCGCGTCGACGTACAGCTGGTCGCCTTCCCGCAGGGCGGGTTGATGAATCGCCCCGGTACCGCCGAACTGCTGGAGGCCGCGCTTGCCGACGGTGTAGAGGTGATCGGCGGACTGGATCCGGCGGGCTATGACGGCAACCCCACCGGACAGCTCGATCTGCTGTTCGGCCTGGCCGAGAAGTACGGCGCGCGCATCGATATCCACCTGCACGATCGCGGTGCGCTCGGTGCCTGGCAGTACGACCTGATCATCGAACGCACCCGCGCCACCGGACTGTCCGGCCGCGTCACCATCAGCCACGCCTACGCCATGGGCGAACTCGCGCCCGAGGAACAGCGCCGCATCGCGGAAGCTCTTGCCGACGCCGGGGTTTCGATGGTCACCTGCGCGGTCGGCGATGCCCCGGTGGTACCGGTGCGGCTCATGCACGAGACCGGTGCGGGCCTGGCGCTGGGCAATGACGGTATTCGCGATCTGTGGACCCCGTACGGCGACGGTGACATGCTGCGCCGCGTCATGACCGTCGCCTTCCGCGGTCGCCTGGTGGCCGATGCCGAGATCGAATTGGCGCTGGCGGCCGGAACCTACGGCGGGGCAAAGGTTCTCGGGATCGAGAACTACGGCCTGAGCGTGGGTTCGGCCGCCGATCTGTGCACGGTGACCGCCGAAACCCCTGCGCAGGCGGTGGTTTCGGTGCCGACCCGGGAGCTGGTGCTCAAGCGCGGGCGGGTGGTGGCGCGTTCCGGCGCACTCGTCGCCGACTGATCGTATACGAAACAGGGGCGTAATCATGTTGACCGCGAACGGCAATGCGACCCCGATAGAACTGTGAAGCATGAGCACCACCGCTTCACAAGCCACAACGGACCGAGGCCGGACCGGGGATACCACCGCCGACAGCGACGGCAATGTATACACCGGCCCGGCCTCCAGCGTCCCGGCACTGGCTTTCGATAACGTGAGTTTGGTCTTCGAGAACGGCACCCACGCGCTCGATGGCATCGATATCGCCATTCGCACAGGCGAATTCGTCTCCCTCGTCGGACCCTCGGGCTGCGGTAAATCCACGCTGCTGCGCCTGGCCGCCGGTTTCGACAAACCCACCGCCGGTGACGTGCGGGTGGCCACCACCCAACTGGGCTACGTCTTCCAGGAAGCCACCCTGCTGCCGTGGCGGTCGGTGCTGCGCAATGTGGAGCTGCCCGCCGAACTGGCGGGCGTCGACAAGGCCGCCCGCCGCGCCGCCGCCCGCGAGGCCATCGAACGCGTCGGTCTCACCGGCTTCGAAAACCACAAGCCCGCACAGCTTTCCGGCGGTATGCGGATGCGCACCTCGATCGCCCGCGCCCTCACCCGCGCCCCGGAGCTGTTCCTGTTCGACGAGCCCTTCGGCGCACTCGACGAGATCACCCGCCAGCGCCTCAACGAGGAGGTGAGCGGGCTCTACCGGCGCTCCGGATTCACCGGCGTCTTCGTCACCCATTCGGTGGCCGAGGCGGTATTCATGTCCACCCGCATCATCGTGCTCACCGGCCGGCCCGGGCGGGTCGCCGCCGATATCGCGGTGCCCCTGGACTTTCCGCGCACCCCCGAACTCCGCTACACCCCGGAGTTCGCCGAGATCGCCGCCACCGTCTCGGCCGCCCTGCACGCGGCCGAGAGCACCGAAGCCACCGGGAGGGCCGCATGACCGCCGCGACCGCTCGATCGGCCGCCGCCGCGACAATGGTCGCCGCCGCCATGGCGGGGGAGTCGGCCACGGGGGACCGTGGTTCGGCCGCCCGCGTATCGGCTGCTTCGGCCGGGGCCGTACCCGCCTCCGCGATGACCGAACGGGGGACGGCGACCCCGGAATCTCCCTCATCGCCGCGGGGAAAAACGCTGTGGCCCTTCGCCATCGCGCCGATTCGGGTATTCGCGCCGGTCGCGGTGTTCGTCATCGTCATGGCGGCCTGGTCGGTGGTGAGTCACTTCGTGATCGCCGAGGATTCCCGATTCCTGCTGCCGCCGCCGGAATCGGTGCTCGCCAAGGGACTGCTCGACGCGACGGCCCGCACCGAGATCTTCACCGCGCTGGGTTCGACGGTGCAGATCGCGCTCACCGGATTGGCCATCGCCATCGTGCTCGGCGTCGCCTTCGCGGTGATCATGAGCCAGGCGCGCTGGGCCGAATACTCGCTCTATCCGTATGCCGTTGTGCTGCAAACCATTCCGGTGCTCGCGGTGGTGCCGCTGTTCGGCTTCTGGTTCGGGTACGAATTCGGCAGCCGCGTCATCGTCTGCGTCATGGTGTCGCTGTTCCCGGTCATCACCAATACCCTGTTCGGCCTGAAGTCGGTGAACGCCGCCGAGCACGACCTGTTCACCCTGCACGGTGCGTCCCGGTGGCAGCGATTGCTGAAACTGCAACTGCCCGCGGCGTTTCCGGCCATGATCACCGGTTTCAAGATCTCCGCCGGAATGGCCATCATCGGGTCCATCGTGGCGGACTTCTTCTTCCGCCAGGGTGATCCGGGCATCGGCCGCATGATCGATGTCTACCGCCAGCGCCTGGCCACCGAAGAGCTGCTCACCGCGCTGCTGCTGTCGTCGCTGGTCGGCCTGATCCTGTTCTGGATCTTCGACTTCCTCGCCGCCCGCGTCGATCGCGCGCACGGTAAGCGCCGCTGACGATATCGGCCGCGCCACAAAGGTTTCCACCCCCGTAGTACCCAACCAAGGAATGCTCGTGAAGAAACGTCTCCTCGCCGCTGCCGCCCTCGCGGGCAGTCTCAGCCTCGTGCTCACGGCCTGCGGCGGTGGCGCCTCGTCGCCCAAGCCGACCGGTCAGGGCGTGCTCGCCGGAATCTGTCCGGCCACCGTGGTCATCCAAACTGATTGGTACGCAACTCCCGAACGTGCCGCCGCCTATCAGCTCGTCGGCCCGAACGGCACCGTCGACGCCAAGAAGGGCGCGTATGTCGGCCCGCTCGGCGACACCGGGGTGAATGTCGAAGTGCGCCTGGGCGGTCCATTCCTGGGCGGTCAGCCGGTTCCGGCGCAGATGTATCAGGACACCAGCATCACCCTGGGCATGGTGCCCACCGACGAACAGGTGCGCGCCGCCGCCAAGACGCCGCTGACCGGCGTTTTCGCGTCCCTCGATATCAACCCGCAGATCATCATGTGGGATCCGGCCACCTATCCGCAGATCAAATCCTGGCCCGATGTGGCGGCCAGCGGCGCACCGATCCTGTACTCCGAGGGCAAGCCGTACATGGATTTCCTCGTCGCCAACGGCTACGTGAAGAAGGAACAGCTCGACGCCTCCTACGACGGCACCCCCAGCCGTTTCGTGGCGGAGAAGGGCCGAGTCATGCAGCAGGGCTACGTATCCAATGAGCCGTATCGCTGGGAACATGATGTGAAGGGCTGGCAGAAGCCCACCGCCAGCCTGCTGATCGCCAAATCCGGCTACGAGGCCTACCCGCACGCCTGGTCCGTGCGAACCGGCGAACTCGACAAACTCCGCCCCTGCCTGCAAAAGCTCGTCCCCATGCTGCAGCAGGCTCAAATCGACTACGCCACCAACCCCGAACCCACCAACCAGGCCCTGCTGCGCATCTCCCAGACCATCCCCGACGGCCCGCCCATCAGCGCCGCCGGCAATACCGATTCGGTGAAAGTCCAACTCGCCGAGAAGATCATCGGTAACGGCCCGGACAACACCCTCGGCAACTTCGACACCGCCCGCGTGGACCGCGCCATCGCCCAGATCGCCCCCATCCTGAAGGCCCGCAGCCAGCCGGTCCCCGACGGCCTCAAAGCCTCGGATCTGGTCACCAATGAATTCATCGACACCGCAAAGGGCCTGAAAACCCAAGGCTGACTCATCGAACGCGGTTGGCGCACAACCGCGTTCGACGGCAGCGCCGGTAACAGGTCACTGCGAGGATTGACCGGTTCGCAGTGACCACGCGCGGCGTAGATCCCGGTTCGGGAGGATCCTGTCCCACAGGCTCGGTGGGGTGCGCTCGGGATCCATGAGTTCGTTCTCCGCGAGGGGACTGTCCTCATCCTCGACGGTCTCGGGTTCGAATCGTTTCAGGGTGCGCCCGGGGCCGCGCAGCGCCTCCACGGTGCGCAGCAGTGAGGATGTCTCGGCCAGGGTGGCGTCGAATGTCGCCGTATCGGTGTCGAGGTGTTCGCAGAGCAGTCTGCGGCGCATGCCGAGGATGGTGTCGCGCAGCTGTTCGGCATCGGCCGTCTCGGGGGTGACTTCGACGGCGAGATCGCATTCGGTGTCGAAACCCATCGATCGGTTGTTGAGGTTGGAGGAGCCGACGCGGAGCAGGCGATCATCCATCACGAGAACCTTGGCGTGCACGTAGATCGGTGCGTCGCCCTCGGTGACGGGGTAGTAGACGCCCAGGCGGTTGTGGGTATCGGCCCGCCACAGCAGATGCAGCAGGCGGCGGCGCGCGCCGTCCATCGCCTGCTGTTCCAGCCAGCCGTCGGCATTGCGGGGGATGACCAGCACTATCTCCGGGCCGTTCGGCTCGCGCAGGCGGGCGGCGATCGCCTCGGCGAGGGTGCGTGAGGCCAGGTACTGGCTCTCGATGTAGAGCGAGCGGGTCGCGCCCGCGATCGCGGCCAGGTACAGCGCCTCGATCTCACGGACCTCGGTGCGGTCGGCGAGTTCGGGGAGGGTCCGCGCGATACCCACCCGCACCGATCGCATGGTCGGCGGCAAACCTTCCGGCCAGGGGGCGTCCCCGTCCAGCGGGCCGACCGGGTCCAATTCCTGACCCGTCGCGGATTTCCAACGGGCCCTGGCCAATTCGCCGATCGCCCGCGCTGCGTCGCCGTCTACGGCGGTGGTCGCGTCATGCCACGGTCCGTAGCGGTTCCCGTTGGGCTCGGTGCGGTAGTGGTTGTCATCGCGGTGATCGCCGGTATCCCAGCGGTCGACCGTCATATCGATGCCGCCGCAGAACGCGAGCGCGTCATCGATCACCACGATCTTCTGGTGGTGCGCCGAACCGATCGGATGCGCGCCGTCGATCTCGAAGTGCAGTCGCTTATCGGTCAGCCAATTCAGCACGAAGACCGGCGTCATCCCGCGGGTGATCGCCGCGAACGCGCCGATATTCCATTTCAGCAGGTAGATGTCGAGAGCGGGTCGCTCGCGAGGCAGCCAGGACAGGAATTCGCCCAGCCGATTCGGCCCGTCGAGGGTCGTACCCTGCGGTTCGAACTTGATCCGGGTGTCGAAATCCCAGCCGATCAGCACAATCCGCTTGCGCGCCTGCAACATCGCCGACTTGGCGTGGCGAAAGTAGTCCGCCGCATCGACAATGCAGGCCAGCCGCTCGGCCTGCGCTATCTGCCAGCAGGTTTCACCGGGGACGAGGATTCGCGACTCGTCACTCATACGCACTCAGCTCTCTCGTCCAGCCACCCACCCGCCCGCACAGACGGACAATTCACCCTACTGCGCCGATTCTTCTCCGCTAGCGTCCCCACCATGGCTTGCAGAATCACCGAACTGGTCATCGACTGCACCGACCCCCAGCGCCTGGCCGATTTCTGGTGCGAGGTGCTGGGCTACACCGAACTCGGCTGGGATGACGGCACCCTGGAAATCGGCCCGCCCGGCGCGACCTTCGGCGGCCCCCACCCCACCATCCTGTTCAACCCCACCACGGACCCCCGCCGCGGCAAACTCCCCCTGCACCTGGACGTGAGCCCCACCGACCGCGACCAAGCCGAGGAGCTCGAACGCATCCTCGCCGCCGGAGCGAAACTCGCCGACATCGGCCAGGGGCCCGATGTCTCCTGGCACGTCCTCACCGACCCGGAAGGCAACGAATTCTGCCTCCTGCGCGGCCGGGTGGATCCGCTCACGTGAGCAGCACTGCCGAGCGGGGTCTCGATTCGTGAGGAACTACTGAGGGCGGGCGTATGTCGGGCTTCCTCGATACGTTGTCGGGGACAGTGTTATCGGGGAGGGAAAGCTATGGGAGAGTCGGTCGGCTGGGTCGCGGTGCGCGGCAGGACGTCGGATGAGGTGTGCGGGGCGCTGGGGTTGCGGCGGACGGGGGAGCGGAGTGCTGTTGCGGCGCCGCCGTATTCGGGAGCGATGGGGCGGGGCGGATGGTATCTCGTGGTGGCGGAGGGGGGTTATGAGGAGATCGAGGAGATCGCGGATCTGCCTCGGCTCTCGGTGGGGTGCGAGGTGATTTCGCTCGAGGTGGAGGAGCTCGCGGGGTGTGCGTCCATCGAAGGGTGGGTCGATGGGGCGCAGCGGTGGCTGGTGGCCTTCGATCCGTATATCGATGAGGGTGAGCTGCGGGTGAGCGGTGAGCTTCCGCCGCAATACGATTCGGCCCGCCACCGGTGTGCGGCCGCCGCGGCCAGCCCGTTCGATCTGCCCATGTTCCTGGCCGAGGAGCTGGTGGGCTACAGCTACGATTCGCCCCTCGCCACCGCTGAGACTTCGGCCGCGGACTCGGCGACGACAGCGCCCGATGACACCGTGGAGCCCTTCGAAACACTCGAATCGCCCGTGACCGCGGAACTGCTCGGCGGGGTCACCGAGCGGCTGACCGCCGCCCTTACCGCGGCCGGTTTCACCGCCGTCGATCCCCTCGATGATTGGCGCTGCTGGTTCACCAGGGATACGGCGGTTCCCGGAATCACCGCGGCGGTGGCGGCCCATATTCGGCGCAGCCGGTTCGGCGATGTCGAAATCGACGGCTACGCGGTGCTTTTCGATGCCGAGGTGGGCCGGTTGGTGGCCGAGCTACCCGACACCGCGTGGCTGGACCGGGAAGAAGGCGATGATCGCCGATTCGGGGACATCGACGATCTCGGCTTCGCCGGGAGCGATCGGGGCTGGGATCCGGGGCACGGCTTCCTGCTCGGGCGCGGGGCCGACTTCGACAAGGCGGTGGAATGGTTCATGGGCTATGTGCGCGGACCGGTCGCGCCCTGGCTGGCGCAGTGGCCCGACGCGCAGGCGTTCCTGGACTCGGCTCGCCTGCGCGACAAGGGAATGCGATTCAACGCCGCCCGATTGCGCGCCGCGGTGGTCTGGTGTCTGCTGCACGATTCCCCGGTCCAGGCCGCCGATCTGATGGGCTGGTACCTGCGCCCGTTCCGCCGTCTGCGCGATCCGTTCGGCGCGTTCGATTCCCATGCCCGCGCCACCGCGTTCGATCTCGCACTGCGCGAACGCTTTCCGGAATACGCCCGCGCGCGGAACTGAATCAGCTGGTGGCCTTGGCCAATTGCTGCGAGACGAGGTCGAGGAAGGCGTCGACCTCTTCCCGGTGATAGGCGGCGGTACCGGGGGAGGCGGTGTGAAATCTGGTGTGGCGCACATCCTCCGCCGTCAGACCGTTGGGACCGTCATGCGCCAGGGTCGCCGCGAGCCGATCCAGGAACGCTCCCACTTCCTCCGCGGCATAACCCGATAGCCCGAACGGCGGCGCGGAGAACCGCATGCGCAGCACATCGTCGTGGGTGAGCGGATCCTCCTGCTGCCGCACCGTGATGAGCGGATGCCCGCGCCGCAGATACTCGAGTTCCAGGCAGATCTGATCGAGGAATTCGTCGACCTGGTCGATGTCGTACCCGCGATGCCCGAACGGCGGCCCGTCGAATTCCACCAGCCGGATATCGGCGGCGCTCAAATGATCATGACCGGACATGGTGTCGGCGATGCGCGCGCAGAAGGCGTCCACCTGGCCGGGGTGATAGCCGTGGTGCCCGAACGGTGCTGTGCCGAAGTGTCTGCGGCGAACGTCCTCGGGAGTCACGCGGTCATTGTGCCAATGTGCTCATGTCCGAATCGCCGCCGCCCCTTGCGGATCCGCTTTGTCGGAAAGCTCGGGTCCGGACCGCGGCTCAGTCCTTGCGCACGCCGTCGATGATCAACCGTCGAATCGCTTGGGTGAGATCGGCGGTCGCCGCCGCGGAAGGTTGCGGTTGGCGCAATCCGTGCAGGATCGCGGCCAGCAGCATGCCGGTCACCGCCCGCGAGGTGTTGACGGTGTCCAGATCCGCGCGCAGATACCCCTGTTCCACACCGTGTTCCAGATAGGCCGTGGTCAGCGCGTCGGCCGTATCGAGCAGACCGTACAACCGCATGGTCAATTCGGTATCGATGCCGGTGGCCTGGAACAGCAGTAGCTGCGCTACCCGCGCGTCCGCGAGGAAAATATCGTTGAGCGCGCTGCCGATGCGCTCCAACTGCGCCCGGTACTCCTCCAGGCTCTCGGCCGCATCGGGTGCGTTATCGGTGCCCAGTGCCTCGATGATGCGGGCCGCCAGATCGTCGATGACGTGATCGATGATGTCGCGCTTATTCGCGAAGTACCGGTAGAACGTGCCATGCCCGATACCCAGCTCAGCGGCGATATCGGCGATGCCGGTGGCGTGGTAGCCCTTATCGGCGAAGCAGGCGAACGCGGTATCGATGATCTCCTGGCGGAGTTCGGCCTTACGCCGTTCGATTCTCGAGGATGGCTTCGTCACGACCCCGATGATACGGTGTTCACAAACGGAATGAGATGTCATTCCGTGACATCCGGGTCACATGCGGCCTATGGGCCGCAGTTTTACAGGGAGGTTCGTCGTGGCACCTCAGTACGACGCGATCGTGGTCGGTGCGGGTTTCGGCGGGATGGGCGCGGGCATCGAGCTGGATCGGCTCGGCCTGAGCAATTTCGTGATCCTGGAGCGCGAGGACGACCTCGGCGGCACCTGGCACGTCAATCACTATCCGGGCCTGGCGGTCGATATCGCCTCGGTCACCTACTCCTATTCTTTCGAGCCCAACCCGAATTGGTCGCGCCTGTTCGCGCCCGGCGCGGAGCTCAAGAAGTACGCCGAACACGTCGCCGACAAATACGACCTGCGCCGCCGCATGCGCTTCGACACGGTCGTCGGGGGCGCGCGCTGGGATGAGGAACAGCAGCACTGGGTGGTCGCCATCGAGAACGGCGAATCCCTCACCGCGCGTTACCTGATGGCCGCGACCGGCTTCCTGTCCCAGCCGTACACCCCGCCGTTCCCGGGCATCGACACCTTCGCTGGCAAGATCATTCACACCACCCGGTGGGAGAACGATTTCGATCTGACCGATACCAAGGCCGCCATCATCGGCACCGGCGCCACCGCCGTGCAGTTGATTCCGGAGGTCGCCAAGAAGGCGCGGGCGCTCACCGTCTTCCAGCGCACCCCGATCTGGGTGGTGCCCAAGGTCGACACCGCCATCCCCAAGCCGGTGCAATCGCTGTTCGCGCGAGTTCCGTTCACGCAGAAGGCCGCTCGCATGGTGAACACCTCCATGCTGGAAGCGCTCATGGTCGTCGGCGTGCTGCATTTCAAGCAGGCCAAGCCGTTGAACAAGGCCGCCGCCGCACTCGCCAAGGCACATCTGCGGAATTCGGTGAAGGATCCCGAGACCCGCAAGAAGCTCACGCCCGATTACGATTTCGGCTGCAAGCGCCCCACGTTCTCCAATCACTACTTCAAGACGTTCAACGAACCGCATGTGCGCCTCGAGACCAACTCCATCGATCACATCGAGCCCGACGGCATAGTCACCGCCGACGGTCACAAGACCGAGATCGACACCCTGATCCTGGCCACCGGCTTCAACCTGTGGGATGTGAACTTCCCGGCCATCGAGATCATCGGCCGCGACGGGGTCAACCTCGGAAAGTTCTGGCGCGACAACCGTTTCCAGGCGTACGAGGGCGTCACCGTGCCGAAGTTCCCGAACTTCGTCAGCCTGAACAGCCCGTACTCGTACAGCGGTCTGTCCTACTTCACCACCATCGAGGCCCAGATGAAGCATATGGGCCGGCTGTTCGGGGAGATGCAGCGTCGCGGCGAAGAGGTCTTCGAGGTCACCGAGCAGGCCAATACCGGCTTCCTCGATCGCGTCACCGACAAACTGGACTCCTCGGTGTTCTACGGCGGTCAGTGCTCCACCGCGCGCAGCTACTACTTCAACCAGCACGGTGAGGCCGCGCTGCTGCGTCCCACCAGCACGTTGAACGCGCACCGGGAGGCGTCGACCTTCCCGCTGGACGATTACACCTACGGCACCCGTTCGGCCTGAGCCCGGTGAACTCCGTGCCGGGTAGGTCCGGTACGGAGACGCGCGGCCGGAGGGTCGGCTCCGGCCGCGCGGCCAGGTCTCACGACATCGGCGCTATTTCACGACTTCGAAACGGGCGCAGACGAGTTCACCGTTCAACGCCGTTTCGACCGCGCGCAATTCCTGTTTGCGCGGCAGCAGCGGCGCACCCGAGCCGAGGGTCACCGGAGCGTACGAGACGATGATCTCGTCGAGTAGACCGTGTTCGGCGAATTCGGCCGCCAGCCCGCCGCCGCCGACCACCCACAACTTCTTGTCCCCGGCGGTTTCGGCCATCTGCCGATAGATCTCCGGAATCGGCGCACTGGTGAAGCGGATATCGCGTCCGGGCTTCGCCTCGAATTCGCGATGCGTCACCACCCACGCGGGCATGGTGTACGACCACTCGTCGGGTTCATGCTCGATCACCCACTGATAGGTGTTGGCGCCCATGACAATCGCGCCGATCTCGGCGATGAACGGGTTGTATCCCATCGGCCCGTCGCTATCGGCTTTGCGGGACAGCAGCCAATCCAGGGAATGCTCCGCATCGGCGATGAATCCGTCCAGACTGCTGGCGGTGTAATAGGTGGTGAAGGACATCTCAACCTCTCTGTCGCAGCCACATAATGGGATCCCCGTGGCCGATTTCCATTGCGTCATCGGGTGATTCAGCGCGCAGCCAGGCTCGGACGAGCAGTCTGCGATGCGCCGAATAGGTCAGTACATGTGCGATCACGCTGCCCAGCACGAAGCTCTCCGGCGGTTCGCACAGCGCGTCGATGAGGGTGTCGTTCCAGCCGCCGCGCCCATCGATCTCGCGCACGGCGGCGAGCCAGCGCGGGGTGACCTCCTCGAATCGCGCGCGCAGCGCCGCCGGATCGTCTGCCGTCGCGGCCGGGGTGTCCGCACCCTCGATCGCGGCCAGCCAGACCTCCCTGGTCCGGATCAGATTGGCCAGCACCCCGGCGATGGATTCCTCCACCCCGTCCCACTCCAGCACCGAGAACCCCGGTGCGCGCACCAGCCGATACCGTTCATCGGTCAATCCCGCCGCCCGCTCCAGCAGTTCCCGGGTGTCATCCACATCGTGGTGCAGCATGATCGCCGTCGGGTCCATATCGGGTCGTCCCTTCGGTTCGCTCTCCACCCACAGCGACATGGGCGGATGAAAGTGCACACCGTTGGCCGCCGGGAGCCAGCGCGCCGCCCGCTCGGCACTCGTTCCGCTCGGCGGATGCCCGTATGCCCGGCTGTATGCCCGGCTGAACCCCTCGACCGAGTCGTATCCGGCCTCGAACGCCACCTCGGTGACGCGTTCGCCCCGGCTCAATTGCCAGGCGGCGCGTTCGAGCAGCACCCGCCGCCGCAGCGCGACCGGGGATTCCCCGGTGCCGCGGGCGAATTGCCGGGAAAAGTGGAACGGCGAGGAGAACGCTTCGGCCGCCATATCTCCCAGCGTCGAATTGTCCTGCGCCAGCACCGCGTCCAGCAGTTCACGAAGTCGATCTCGTCCGATGCGCACCTGATAAGTCTTGCGTGCGAGCCGCCCGCCCCGCTTGACCGATCTTGCTCTGTGTCGGCCAAGCGCCGGGCGAGGTGTCGTCCGCACGTGCGGCCAACTCATTCGCCCTGGGCGAATCCAATACAGGTCGGCGCGCCCTATCTCAGGTTCTCCTGGCAGACTGTCGGGGAAACGACCCATTCGACCACTCAAATTAAGGGCTGACTTCGACGATGGACCTTCTGCTGCCGCTGCTGCTGGTTGCTCTGCTCATCCCGATGTTCCTGGGGGTCCGCCGCCAGAAGCGGGAGATGGCCAAGGTGACCGAGATGCAGGAAGCCCTGAAGGTCGGCGACCGGGTGGTCACCACCTCGGGCCTATTCGGCACCGTCGTCGAGGCCGATGACGATTCGGTCGATATCGAGATCGCCGAGGACGTCGTCACCACCTGGCTGCGCGCGAGCATCCGCGAAATCCGCAAGGACGACGCCGCGGTCACCGAGGAGTCGACCGACACCGATACCGAGGCCCCGGCCGTGGAATCGGTGTCCGACAGCGTTCCCGCGTCGGAGAACTCCGAAGACGCCCCCAAGCTGTCCAAGGACTGACATTCCCGCGCGCCGTCGGCCCGCCGCGATCCGGCGGCCGACGGCGCTGCGGTGTGCCCGCTCGATCCATCACTGATCCGCCTAGGAGATAAGTACTGTGCCACCTTCCCAGGGAACGGCGCATCCGTTGCGCCTGCTCGGCGTCTACGCCGCACTGGTGGCCGTGATGTTCGGCCTGATCTTCTTCACCGGAGACAAAACGGCGAGCCCCAAGCTCGGCATCGACCTACAGGGCGGTACCCGCGTCACGCTGACGCCGCGCACCCCCGACGGCGGCAAGCCCAGCCAGGACAGTCTGCGCAAGGCGCAGAGCATCATCGAGCAGCGCGTCAACGGCCTGGGTGTCTCCGGTTCCGAGGTCGTCATCGAGGGTGACAACCTGGTCATCACGGTTCCGGGCGAGGACGGCGCGCAAGCCAAGGCGCTGGCCACCACCGCCAAGATGTACGTCCGCCCGGTGATCCAGGCCATCGCGCCGCAGGTGAAGAACGGCCAACCGGTCAACCAGCAGCAGCAACAACCGCAGCAGCAGCCGGCCGCGCCACCCGCCTCGGTCGCGCCGAGCGCCCCGGCCGACGTGCCGCCCGCCGCGGATGTCGCGCCGACCAGTGAGGCCCCGGCACAGCAGAACCGGGTGTTCCCGGCACAGGCTCCCACCACTCCGCCGACCGCGCCCCCGGCGCAGCCGACCCCGCAGCAGACGCAGAAGGAGATCGCGGACGCGAAGGCCCTGCGCCAGAGCACCGATCCGACGATCCAGCAGACCGCCATGCTCACCATGGACTGCACCAAGCCGGATCCGTTGCAGGGCAACGACGATCCGAATCTGCCGCTGGTGACCTGTGGTGTCGAGGGCAATGAGGTCTACCTGCTCGACAAGAGCCGCCTGGACGGCCAGGAGATCAAGGACGCCTCCGGACAGTACGTCCAGAAGGAATCCAAATGGGTTGTGTCCGTTGACTTCAAGTCCGGCGGCGCCGACACCTGGGGCAAGCTGACCACCGAGTACTACAACAAGCAGCTGGCCTTCGTGCTCGACACCAAGGTCGTCAGCGCGCCCGTGGTGCAGCAGGGCGGCCAGTACGGCGGCAGCACCTCGATCTCGGGCCCGGGTATCAACAAGTCCTCCGCGCAGGAGCTGGGCAATACCCTCAAGTACGGTTCGCTGCCGCTCTCGTTCCAGACCTCGGAAGCCGAAACCGTCTCCGCGACACTGGGTTTGAGCTCGCTGCGGGCCGGTCTGATCGCCGGTGCGATCGGTCTGGTCGCGGTGCTGCTGTACTGCCTGCTCTACTACCGGATGCTCGGCTTCCTGGCCGGTTTCTCGCTCGTCGCCGCCGGTGTGGCGGTGTACGCGCTGATCATCCTGCTGGGCCGGTCCATCGGCTTCACCCTCGATCTCGCCGGTATCGCCGGTTTGATCATCGGTATCGGTATGACGGCGGACTCGTTCGTCGTCTTCTTCGAACGCATCAAGGACCAGATGCGCGGCGGGCGCAGTTTCCGCTCCGCGGTCCCGCGCGGCTGGCAGCGCGCACAGCGCACCAACCTCTCGGGTAAGACGGTCTCGCTGATCGCGTCCGCGGTGCTCTACATCCTGGCCGCCGGTCAGGTGAAGGGCTTCGCGTTCACGCTGGGTCTGACCACGGTGCTCGACATCATCGTGCTCTACCTGGTCACCTCGCCGCTGCTGATGCTGGCGTCGCGCTCGACCTTCTGGGCCAAGCCGTCGGTGAACGGTCTCGGCGCTGTTGCTGAAATTGCCCGGGAGCGCAAAGCGGCGTCCGGCGTCCTGGTGAAGGAGGCGTGATGGCGCGCGACAACAGTTCGGTTCTGGATATCGATTCCGAACTCGACTACGAATCCGAGCGGGCGACGCGTAAGCACAGCCTGTTCGAGCGGTTGTACACCGGCACAGGCGGTTTCGAGATCGTCGGACGGCGCAAGCTGTTCTACGGTCTCGCGGCGCTGCTGTTGCTGATCGCGATCGCCTCCATCGCGGTGCGCGGGTTCACCCTGGGCATCGACTTCGCCGGCGGTTCGCGCATCCAGTTGCCCGCGGGCGACGGGGTCACCACCTCGCAGGTGGAGAAGGTCTACGCCGACACCCTCGGCCATGACGCGGTCGCGGTGCAGAAGGTCGGCTCCGGTTCGGCCGCTGCCATTCAGATCCGGTCCGACAGCCTGGACAAGGATCAGACCGACAAACTGCAGAACGCCCTGTTCAACGCCTTCAAGCCGAAGGATTCGAATGGGCAGCCCAATATGAACGCCATCTCCACCGCGGAGATCAGCGAGACCTGGGGTGGCGAGGTCACGCATAAGGCGCTGCTGGCGCTGGTGGTCTTCGTCGTATTGACCATGGTGTACATCGCGATTCGCTTCGAACGCGATATGTCGATCGCGGCCATCGGCTCGCTGTTCTTCAATCTCGTTGTGACAGCGGGCATCTACTCGCTCGTCGGTTTCGAGGTGACGCCCGCGGCGGTCATCGGCCTGCTCACCATTCTGGGTTATGTGCTGTACGACAACGTGGTCGTCTTCGACAAGGTCGAGGAGAACACCGAGGGCGTACTGCATCTGACCAAGCACACCTACGGCGAGAAGGCGAACCTGGCGGCCAACCAGACGCTGATGCGCTCGATCAACACCACCATCATCGGCATTCTGCCGATCATCGGCATGCTGGTGGTCGCGGTATGGCTGCTGGGCGTGGGTACCCTCAAGGACCTCGCGCTGGTGCAGCTGGTCGGCATGATCGTCGGCGCGTACTCCTCGATCTTCTTCGCGGTGCCGCTGCTGGTGACCATCAAGGAGCGCTTCGGCCCGGTGGCCGCGCACACCAAGAAAGTGCTGGCGCGTCGCTCGGGTGCGGTCAGCGGACGGGCCACCGAGGCCGCCGCGCAGCGTGCGGGCGCGGCCAGCCGTCCGGTGGCGGCGGGTGCGGGCCGCGAGGGCTCGGCACCGCGTTCCCGCGGGGGCGATGCCCCGCGACCGGGAACTCGACCCACCGGGAAACGAACCAAGCGAAGGCACTGAGCGCAGGGGGTTGCGGCAAGTGATCGGAAACAAAGCTCGCCGCGGTTCGGTCATCGTGCTCGCCGGTGTGGTCGCCGCGGGCATGGTGGCGGGCTGCGCCGGGAAGAACCAGGTCCCGTCCATCGGGTACGGCGTCGACACGGCCGTCGCCAGCTATAACGGCGGTAGCACGCTCGGCGCGAACAGCGGTGCGGCGGCGGTGTTCTCGCGGGTGATCACCGGGTTCTTCTACACCGGACCCGATGGGCAGCCGGTGGCCGATACCGATACCGGCACCGCCAAGGAGGTGCCGGGCGAGGCGCAGACCATCCAGTACCGCCTGAATCCGGACGGTAAGTACTCCGATGGCGCGCCGACCTCCTGTGACGATCTGGTCATGGCGTGGGCGGCGCGCAGCGGGCGCTTCACCAAGGCCGGTCCGGGTGGGCCGGTGCCCATGTTCGATGCCGCGAGCACGGCCGGATACAGCGATATCGAGCGCGTGGACTGCCAGCCCGGATCCAAGGACGCCACCGTGGTGTTCCGGCCGGGCCGGCACTATACGGCGTGGAAGACGCTGTTCAACGCCTCCGAGCTGATGCCCGCGCATGTGGTCGCCACGGCGGTGAAGGTGCCGAATGTGGTGGCGCCCTTGCAATCCGGTGATCAGGGCACGGCCGAGCGGATCGCCGATTTCTGGAACAACGGCTGGAAGCTGGCCCCCGGCAAGCTGGATCTGACCGCGCTGCCGTCCTCGGGTCCGTACCGGATCGAATCGTTCAGTGATAAGGACGGTCTGGTACTGGTCAAGAACGAGAAGTGGTGGGGCAACGCCGCCAAGACGCCGCGAATCGTGGTGTGGGACAAGAACACCGATCTCAAGGCCAAGGTCGATTCGAAGGCCGTCGGGGTGCTCGATATCGGTGCGGGCGCGCTCGGCGATGCCAAACTGAGCGGGTTCTCCTCGGAGAATCTGCCCGGTCGCGGGGTGGAGCAGCTGGTGCTGAGCACCGGCGGGGTCTTCCAGAATGTGGCCGCGCGTCGGGCGTTCGCGCTCTGCGTGCCGCGCCAGGCGCTGTTCGACAAGCTCGGGCATCCGGGTTACAAGGTCGATGTGGGCCTGGGCGCGGGCATTCTGAATTCCCGTACGGTGCAGCAGGATTCGCTGTACTACCCGGCCATCTCGGGTCCGGGTGACAAGTACAACAAGGGTGACGGCGGCGCGGCCGGTCAGGCCATGACCTCCGCCGGACAGGCCAATGCCACCATTCGCATCGGCTATCTGCGGCCCGATGAGCGGCGCGCGCAGACCGTCGCCATGATCGCCGACGCCTGTAAGGCCGGTGGCGTCACGGTGGTGGACGCGGGCACCCCGGACTTCTCGCCGCAGCAGCTCGTCGACGGCAAGGTGGATGCCATCCTCGGCGGCACCGCCGCCATGCCGGGCCCCTCCGGATCGCTCACAGCTACCGATGCGATCGCCGCGCTTCACACAGGTCAGGGGCTCAATTTCAATAGGTTCGGCAATGGCCGCTACGATGCCATCGCGGATCAGCTTGCGGCGGAGGACAACTCGACCACCGTGCTGAACTTGCTCAACGAGCAGGAAAACCTGCTCTGGAGCGAGATGCCGTCCATCCCGTTGTTCTCCTCCCCGCGCACCATCGCGTTCGGGGACGGACTGAAGGACGGGATCGCCAGCCCCACTCGGGCGGGCGCGGGTTGGAATATGGATCGCTGGGTGCTCGAACGGTGAGTGACCGTGGTGGCGAGGTGACGAGGAGTGGGTCTATGAGCAAGCATGGAATCGCGGATACCGCTGAAACGGTGGAGCAGCGCACCGCCAGGGCCGCGGACTCGGTACAGGGGCTGACCCGCTGGCATGACGACTTCCCGACTCCGGGAGTGCGTTTCGCCGATCTCACGCCGGTGTTCGCCGATGCGGAGGGCTTCCGCACGGTGCTGGACTGCTTCGCCGCGTGCGCGCCCGATGCCGATCTGGTCGCGGGCGTGGACGCGCGCGGATTCCTGCTGGGTGCGGGCGTGGCCGCCATCCTGGGCACCGGTGTGGTGGCCGTGCGCAAGGCGGGCAAGCTGCCGCCGCCGGTCATCAGCCGCGAGTACACCCTCGAATACGGTTCGGCCGCACTGGAGATCCCGGCCGACGGTATCGAACTGAAGGGTCGTCGCGTACTGCTGCTCGACGATGTGCTGGCCACCGGCGGCACCCTCGCCGCCGCCGCCGAGCTGTTCCACGCCGCGGGCGCCGAGGTCGTGGCCGCGGCCGTGGTGCTCGAACTCGGCTTCCTGGGTGGGCGGGATCGCCAGGGCGATTACCCGCTCACCTCGATCGTCAAGCTCTGAGCCGCCGGTCGCCGTTGGGCCCTCGACGCCCGGGTCACGCCACGACCCGGGCGATCAGGCCGGTGACGAACAGCCAGAACACCGCTGCCAGACCGTAATTGATGACGATGTCCAGATTGCCGTTGCCGGTGTGGAACAGTCCCGGGAAGAACAGCGCGAGCGGTTCCGCCCAGCCCTTGATCAGGGTGAAGAAGCGATTGGACTGGTCCGCGCCGAAGACCAGCAACAGGATGTAGACGACTTCGACTATCGCGAACAGAGCGCCGATGCCGCCGATCAGGCGGGCGGCCATGCTCTCCCGGTAGGTTTGATACATATAAGGCATATATGGGCGATTCCCCATGTCAGCCGATTGAAACGCGGGCGGAGCCCTGCGATTTCCGGGTGCTCGGCCGCGCTCGGGAGTCCGTGCGTTTGTGCGGATGACAGGATATGGACCAGTCGGTGTCTTGATTGCCCTGTTGTGTCCCGTTGTGCTGCGCGGGGATTCGTTCGCGCTCACAATGTCGAGATGAGTACTGCACCGGGGGAGCAGACACCCTTCACCGAATTCTTCAGTGCGCACCTACCCGAGGTGGCCCGCGAGGTCGTCCACGCGGTGGTGCGCACCGTGCCCGATTACGAACAGTTGCCGACCGAATTGCTGGAACAGGACCTGATTCGCCGCTCGGAGGAGAATCTGCGGCTGTTCCTGCGGCTGGTGAGCGAACATCGGGAACCGCGCGCCGGGGATCTGGACGAGATGATCGAGGTCGCGGTACGCCGTGCGCGCGAAGGCATTCCGCTGGATTCGGTGCTCTCGGTGTATCACCGGGGCGCGCTGGCGGCCTGGAATTTCCTGGCCGCCGCCGCGCAGACGCCGGAGCAGCGCGAGGAACTCATCGCCGCGGTACCGCAATTGCTGGGTTATCTGGGTGCGGTGATACCGGGCGTCGCGGCCTCGTATCTGCGCGAGCGCCAGGATCTGCACTGGGAGCAGCGGGAAGTGAAACGCGCTCTGGCGCAAGCGCTGCTACAGGGTAAGCCCGCTGAGATACTGGCCGACCGGTTCGGTATCACGCTGGGGTCGTATCACGTGCTGGCGCTGCGCACCTGCGGCGGCGCGGAGACCGCGGACGGTGCGCGGCCCGCCATGCGCGTCATTCACGGGGAGATCGATACGCTGTCGCCGCACGCGCTCACCGTGCTGGATCGCGCGGGCGGCTGGGTGCTGGTGCCCGCCACCGAATCCTCGGCGCGGCTCGATGCCGCGATCGTCCGCATCGCCGCCGCCGCGGGTGTCCGGGTGATCGCCGGAACGGCCACCGCGGCAATGGTTTCGGAGATTCCGCCGCGCGCCGAGGAGGCCGGTGAGATCGCCCGGCTCGCACTGGGTTTGGGCAGACCGACCGGTGTGTATCGAATGGCCGATCTGGCATTGCAGTACCAGTTCGCCCGGCCCGGACCCGCGCGCACCTGGCTGGTGGGCCTACTCGAACCGCTCACCGGACATCCGCATCTGATGGAGGCGCTACGCGCGTTCCTCACCCACGATCACAATCGGGTGGCGGCCGCGGAGTCGCTGGTGGTGCACCGCAATACGCTCAACTATCGATTGAACCGGATCGCCACCCTCACCGGTTACGATCCGGGCCGCTCCGAGCACACACCGCTGTTCGCCGCGGCGCTCACCGCGTTCGATCTGGCCACCGCCGAGTTGTAGCGCACGCTCAGCGCGCCACCATCCGGGCGACGAAACCGCTGACGACGAGCCAGAAGACCGCCGCCAGACCGTAATTGAGGATGATGTCGATGGTTCCGTTGCCGGTGTGGAACAGCCCCGGGAAGAACAGCGCCAGCGGCTCGGCGAACCCCTTGATGAAGGTGAAGAACCGATTCGACTGATCGGCGTGCAAGAGCAGCAGCAGGATGTACAGGCCCTCGGTGAGAGCGAACAGTGCCCCGACGCCGCTGATTATGCGGGCGGCGGTGGCCTCATTGCGGGCGACATAAGGCATTGGCGAAGGATGCCCGTTGTGTGCCCTTCGAAAACCGCGAACCGGCGGGTCGCGGACGACGCGCTGGCTCGCCAAACCGAATGGCTGGTCCGTGATTCGGCGTGTCCGGCATGGCATGATGACCGAGTGATCACGACGGCCACCGGAAGCGTTCTGGCGTGAAGGCCAAGTACCTCATCGGCGGTGCCGTCGGACTCATTCTGAGCCTGGTAACCCTGGTGCTCGTGGTCATCCTGCCCGCCACCGAGTCGACCTGCGGTGCGGGCACTCCCGGCATTCCCGCGGCCACCAGTGCGCGCACCGAACCCAATTGCCCCGCCACCGGATCGGCCGCCGAGGCCGGACTCCAGGAGGGCGCGCTGCGCGCATTGCGCTGTGTGGTCGCGCGTTTCGGCATGATGGATATGCGCGGGGTCATCGCCGATGACGCGTACCCGGATCATCGCGAGGGGCGCGCGGTGGAATTCATCGTCGGCAATGATCAGGCCAAGGGCGATGCCATCGTTGACTTCCTGCGCGACAGCGCCGCGAATTTCCATGTCGACTATGTGCTGTGGCGGCAGCGCAGCTGGACTCCGGAGGCCTCCAGCGGTATTCAGTGGACGCCCATGGAGGATCGCGGGGATGCGGCGCGCAATCATATGGATCGCGTGCAGGTGACCATCAAGGCGGTCACCGCCACCTCGACCGTATCCGGCCCGACCGAGGTTTCCCTGGCCGCCATGCCGGGAACGGTGAACGAGGCGGGCAAGCTGACCGGGATGGGTCGCCGCCAATACCCGATGGCCGCAGGAACTTTCACCGTCTCCGACCCATTCGGCGCGCGTGGCGGCGCGCACCTGGGCGTCGATATGGCGGGCGCGGCGGGTACGCCCATCTACGCCGTCTCGGACGGTCTGGTGGTCGCCTCGGGTCCGGCGTCGGGCTTCGGCGACTGGATCGTCATCGACTCGCTCGACGAGAGCGGCCGACGCTATTCCACCGTCTACGGACATATGTACGAATCCGGCATCTTCGTGCACACCGGTGACGTCGTCACCATGGGCCAGCACATCGCGGATGTCGGCTCCAACGGCGAATCCTCCGGTCCCCATTTGCATTTCGAGCTGGTCCCCGGCGGTCGCCTGACCGGCGGCCATCAGGTCGACCCGATGGCCTGGCTCTCGGGTTCCTCGCTCCCGACCGCGACCATCCCCAATAACTGTGAGAACGGATTCGGTTCCGCCGGAGGCAATCTCGCCTCCGGAAAGGTCCCGGCCGAGCTCGAGGTCTGGTACCGCCGCGCCGGTTCGCTGTGCCCGCAGATCAGTTCCTCGCTGCTGGCCGCGCAGGGGCAAGCCGAATCCGGGTTCCGCCGCGGCCTGACCTCACCCGCCGGCGCGGAGGGGCTGGCGCAATTCCTGCCCAGCACCGCGGCGTCGCTGGCCCCGGACGGCCAGCCCTATGTCATAGACGCCGACGGTAACGGCACCGCCAGCCTCTGGGACGACGGTGACGCCATCATGGGCCAGGGCCGCTATATGTGCGCCATCGCCCAGGCGGTGCAGGGCTGGATCGATCAGGGCAAGGTGACCGGTGATGTCACAGCCCTGAGTCTGGCCGCCTACAACGCCGGTGAGGGTGCGGTGCTGGCCTCGGGCGGTATGCCCAATCAGGTGCCCGGTCACTTCAGCGAAACCCGTCCCTATGTGGCGAGAATCCTTGCCGCCGAGGCGAATTTCCGCAGTATGGGCAGCGCGGGCCGCTTCACCCCCGATGCCGCTGCCGCTCTCGGTCCGCAGATCGCCGAGGCGGGCCACGAATGGCTCGGCACCCCATACGTTTTCGGTGGCGGCACCACATCGGGCCCCAGTGGCGGCGGCTTCGACGAACCCGGCCTGACCGCCGCGGCCGTCTTCTCCGCCAGCAACGGCACCATTTCGCTGCCCGGCACCGCCGAACAGCAGTGGGAGATCGGCACCGAGGTGGCGCTGCTGAAGGCCAAATCCGGTGACCTCGTCTTCGGCAACTTCGGCCCCCGCGGCCCGGCCACGGTGGGCATCTACCTGGGCAACGGTCGCATGTTGCACGCCGAACCCGGCGGTAAGGTCGCCGAGGTTCCGCTGCTGAACGGTATGAAGGCCCGCCGCATCGGCCAGTGAGCCCGCTCACGAAATACACACTTGCACTGGTTCGTTGGGATTGGTTAGAGTGGCAAACGTTCTTGCCCCGATCGATCGGAGACAATGCGTTGATTTCCTGAGGTAACCGCCGCGTGGCCCGCAGTCCTTGCGCGCCGCATCTCGCGAGTACCTGTGGGAGTCCGCATGTCATTACCTGTTATTTCCATTTCCGATCTCGCATTCGCCTGGCCGGACGGCACCCCTGTTTTCGATGGTCTCGATGCCCGGCTCGGTCCGGGTCATATCGGCCTGGTCGGGAGCAATGGCGCCGGTAAATCCACGCTTTTCCGCCTGATCACCGGTGAACTCCAACCCGGTAGGGGATCGGTGACCGTTCCCGGGGTGCGCGGATATCTGCGGCAGGACCTCGGTCTCGCGGCGGGTCAGCGGGTGGATGCCGTACTGGGGATCGCCGAGATCCGGAAAGCGTTGCACCGCATAGAATCCGGAACCGCGGATGCGGCGGACTTCGAAATCGTCGGGAATGCCTGGGATATCGAGGAACGCGCACTGGCCTTGCTCGGGCGCCTCGGATTGCACTATGTGGCAGGCGATATCGCGCAATTGGATCGGCGACTCGAAACGCTCTCCGGCGGCGAGACCGTACTGCTCGGGCTGGTGGCCGAACTGCTGCGCGAGCCCGAGATCCTGCTGCTGGACGAGCCGACGAACAATCTCGATCAGGTGGCGCGCGAGCGGCTCTACGACGTGGTCGGGCAGTTCGACGGCACCGTGCTGACCGTCAGCCATGACCGGGAACTGCTGGAACGGGTGGATGCCGTCGCCGAGCTGCGGCAGGGCGAAATCCGTTTGTTCGGCGGTAATTTCAGCGAGTACGAGCGCATTGTCGAGGCCGAGCAGGAGACCGCGCGCGCCGCCATTCGCGATGCGCGCGGCGATGTCCGCAAGCAGGCCCGGGAATTGGTGGAGACCCATATCAAGCTCGATCGGCGTAAGCGGTACGGGCAGAAGATGTGGGATCAGAAACGCGAACCCAAGATCGTCATGGGCAATCGCAAACGCGAGGCTCAGGTATCGGCGGGCAAGTTGCGCAATCAGCACATAGGGAAATTGGAGGATGCGAAGGATCAGCTCACCGAGGCGCAGGAGAAATTGCGCGATGACCGGGAGATTCGGGTCGATCTGCCCGATACCCGGGTGTATCCGGGGCAGGATGTCATCGAATTGGATGAGCTCACCCTGGCGTGCGGGCCGACCGTATCGCTGAAGGTGATCGGACCCGAGCGGATCGCGCTCACCGGGCGCAATGGCGTGGGCAAAACCACTCTGCTGCATCGTATTCGACAGGAATCGCCGAAGGTGCCGTGGCGCATGCTGCCGCAGCGCCTGGATGTCTTCGACGAGAACCTTTCGGTATTCGAGAATGTGGCCGCGACCGCGCCGCACGCCTCGCCGGAACGGATTCGGGCGCAACTGGCTCGATTCCTTTTCCGGGGGAGCGCCGCGGATGTGCTCGCGAGCGCGCTCTCGGGCGGGGAACGGCTGCGCGCGGCGCTGGCCATGATCCTGCTGGCCGAACCCGCCCCGCGACTGCTCCTGTTGGATGAGCCCACCAATAATCTGGACCTGCCCAGCCTGCGGCATCTCACCCAGGCGCTGGCCGGATTCCAGGGTGCGCTCATCGTGGTCAGCCACGATCCGCGCTTTCTGGCCGAGATCGGGGTGACGCGCCGCCTGGAGCTCACCGCGGCCGGTCTGGCAGACGCCCCGGTCGAATAAGGGATGAGGTTTCGAGACCGGAGCAATCAGGACGCAATGCCGCCGCGAAGTGTCGGTACGGGAGAGTAAGGTTCAACGCTCCGGGCAGGTCCGGTCAGGCGGCGTTCGGCGTTCCGGTCTCGAAACGTTTCCAGGACTAAAGTGGGTGGTCTACGTGGTTGGACGGTCCGGTACGGTGTTCCGATCGAGGCCGGGAGAGGTGGTGGCATGACACAGAATCTGGAGAAGGCGAACGCCGGGCAATCGGAGAATGGCGAGTCCGCCACTCCTGTGCCCGGCGCTCCCGTGCGTCCAGCCTCGGCCGCCGTCCCCACTTCCGCGTCCCGCCGCGTGCGCGCCCGCCTCGCCCGCCGGATGACCGGCCAGCGCGGTATCGCCGCTGTGAAACCGGTGCTCGAGCCCTTGGCGACGGTGCATCGCGAGCTGTATCCGAAGGCGAATCTGGCTCTGCTGCAACGGGCTTTCGATGTCGCCGATGAGAAGCATCAGCATCAGTTCCGGAAGTCCGGCGATCCGTACATCACCCATCCGCTCGCGGTCGCGAACATTCTCGCCGAGCTCGGTATGGACACCACCACGCTGGTGGCGGCGCTGTTGCACGACACCGTCGAGGACACCGGCTATTCGCTCGACGAGCTCACCAATGAGTTCGGCACCGAGGTCGCCCACCTGGTCGACGGCGTCACCAAACTGGACAAGGTCAATCTGGGCGCGGCCGCCGAGGCCGAGACCATCCGCAAGATGATCATCGCCATGGCGCGCGATCCGCGCGTACTGGTGATCAAGGTCGCGGACCGGCTGCACAATATGCGCACCATGCGCTTCCTGCCGCCGGAGAAGCAGGCCAAGAAGGCGCGCGAAACCCTCGAGGTGATCGCCCCGCTGGCACATCGCCTGGGTATGGCCACGGTGAAATGGGAGCTCGAGGACCTCGCCTTCGCGATCCTGCACCCCAAGAAGTACGACGAGATCGTGCGCCTGGTCGCCGACCGCGCGCCCTCGCGCGATACCTATCTGGCAAGGGTGCGCGACGAGATCGTCAATACTCTTGCCGCGAGCCGCATCAACGCCATCGTCGAGGGCCGCCCCAAGCACTACTGGTCGATCTATCAGAAGATGATCGTCAAGGGCAAGGACTTCGACGATATCCATGACCTGGTCGGTATCCGCATCCTCTGCGATGAGGTGCGGGACTGCTATGCCGCTGTGGGCGTTGTGCATTCGCTGTGGCAGCCCATGGCCGGGCGCTTCAAGGACTACATCGCCCAGCCGCGGTACGGGGTCTACCAGTCGCTGCACACCACCGTGGTCGGACCGGACGGCAAACCCCTGGAAGTGCAGATTCGCACCCAGGACATGCACCGCACCGCCGAATTCGGTATCGCCGCGCACTGGCGGTACAAGGAGACCAAGGGCAAGCATTCCAACGATTCCACCGAAGTCGACGATATGGCGTGGATGCGTCAGCTCCTCGACTGGCAGCGGGAGGCGGCCGATCCGGCCGAATTCCTGGAGTCGCTGCGCTTCGACCTGAAGTCGCCGGAGATATTCGTCTTCACCCCCAAGGGTGAGGTCATCACGCTGCCGCAGAAGTCCACCCCCGTGGACTTCGCCTATGCCGTGCACACCGAGGTCGGCCACCGCTGCATCGGCGCGCGCGTGAACGGGCGATTGGTCGCGCTGGAACGCCAGTTGGAGAACGGTGAGGTCGTCGAGATCTTCACCTCCAAGGCGCAGAACGCCGGACCCTCCCGGGACTGGGCGAATTTCGTGGTGTCCCCGCGCGCCAAGGCCAAGATCCGGCAGTGGTTCGCCAAGGAACGCCGCGAGGAAGCCCTCGAGGCGGGTAAGGACCAGATCTCCAAGGAGGTCCGCCGGTCCGGGCTGCCCTTGCAGCGCCTGATGAGCGCGGACGCCATGACCAATCTGGCCGCCGAACTGCACTACACCGATATCTCCGCGCTGTATACGGCGGTCGGCGAAAGCCAGGTCTCGGCGCATCACGTCGTGCAGCGCCTGATGGCGCAGCTCGGCGGGGTCAGCGATGTCGAGAACGAGCTGGCCGAAAGGTCCACGCCGTCAACGGTTCCCTCGCGGCAGCGGCTCACCGGTGATGCGGGCGTGGAGATTCCGGGTGCGCCCGGTACGGTCTCCAAGCTCGCCAAGTGCTGCACCCCGGTGCCGGGCGACGAGATCATGGGCTTCGTGACCCGGGGCGGCGCGGTCAGCGTGCACCGCACCGACTGCACCAACGCGGATTCCCTTCGCGCGCAACCGGAACGGATCATCGAGGTCAAATGGGCCCCGTCGCCGTCCTCGGTGTTCCTGGTCGCCATTCAGATCGAGGCGCTCGATCGCACCCGCCTGCTCTCCGATGTCACCAAGGTGCTGGCCGATGAGAAGGTCAATATCCTCTCGGCGGCGGTCACCACTTCCGGTGACCGCGTGGCCATTTCGAAGTTCACCTTCGAGATGGGCGATCCCAAGCACCTCGGCCACCTGCTGAATGTGGTGCGCAATGTGGAGGGCGTCTACGACGTCTACCGGGTGACTTCGGCCGCCTGATCCGCACGACTCCGCACGGCGGCGCTTCCCATCCGATGGGAAGCGCCGCTTTTTCTTTCCCGCATCGGGAATCAAAGCCGCGTGACTAACTGTTGAAGTAGGTATAGGCGGTTAAATACGTGAAGGAGTCGTGTCATGACGGGGCACTATGCGCAGGTGGCGTTCACGCCCGCCGTGCGCGAGCATCAGCGCGAACACGGCAGTCTGCGCGCCTACGAGCGGATGGCGCAGGTACCCGAGGTGCCCGATCGCCTCGGGCCGAACGAGGCGTTGTTCATCGCCGAACGCGACAGCTTCTATCTCGCCACGGTAGGCGAGACCGGCTGGCCCTATATCCAGCATCGCGGCGGTCCGCGCGGATTCCTGAAGGTGATCAACGCGAACACCCTCGGCTTCGCCGACTTCCGCGGCAATAAGCAGTACATCAGCCGCGGCAACCTCGATCATGACGATCGCGTCGCGCTGTTCCTGATGGACTATGCCGCCAGGACCCGATTGAAGATCATGGGCCGGGCCAGAGTGGTTGAGGCGCAGCAGGATCCGGACCTCATCGCCGCCCTGGGCGATAAGGACTATCCGGCCCGGATCGAGCGCGCGCTGCTCATCGAGGTCGAGGCGTTCGACTGGAATTGCAGCCAGCACATCCCCGAGCTGTATCCGCGCGAGGAAGTCCTCGAGGCGGTGCAATCGCTGCACGACCGCATCGGCGAACTCGAACGCGAGAACGCGCGCCTGCGGGCGACCCCGCCTGGTTCCGATCTTGGTCGGTAGCATCGAGCGATGCCGCTGATCGAGGTCACCTACGCCGCCCATGTTCCCGAATCCGCCCTGCCCGCCCTGGCTGATGTTCTGCCACATCTGGTTTCGATCGCGGTGGAGTGTCCGGAGGAGCCCTACGACGGCGATCTGCGGCCGGGTGATGTCGAAATGCGTTTCCGCGCCCTGGGGCCGTTCGATGTGAGCGGCCTGGACGTCGTGATCGAGGTGCGCTCCAAGTTCTTCGAGAGCCGCGCGAAGAACCGGCAGGATCGGGCCGATGCATTGCACGCCGCCCTCGAAGCCGCCACCGGCCTGGAGAACTTCGGCGTCTACCTCACCTTCCCGATCGCCGCCTGGGCACAGTCGCAATAGCCTCGAACACCCAAAAACGTTGGGTGGCACTACGATCGTCGTGCACGCCGTGCGGTGGCGTGTGAGTGATCGGGGGTCGTATGGCTGGAATGTTCGAACCAGCCCATGCCGTATGTGGTCGATATCGGCTCGTCGAGGTGCTGGGTTCGGGTGGCTTCGGGCGGGTGTGGCGGGCGCACGATGAGGCGCTCAATGTCGAAGTGGCACTGAAGGAAGTGACGTTCGCGCGGATTCTGCCCGATGACGAACACCAGGAATTGCTGCTGCGGGCCAAGCATGAGGCGCGCAATGCCGCTCGGCTGCGGGATCATCCGAATATCGTCGGCGTCTACGACGTGGTCATCGAGCACGGGATTCCGTGGACGGTCATGCAGATCGTCAACGGCCAGTCACTGGAGCAGCGGGTCAAGACGGGCGGGCCGCTGTCGGTCGAGGCCACCGCGGGTGTCGCCGAGGCGCTGCTGAACGCCCTCGAGGCCGCCCATGACGCCGGCGTCGTGCATCGCGATGTGAAGCCCTCCAATGTCATGCTCGCCGCGGGCGGCCGAATCCTGCTGGCGGACTTCGGAATAGCCGTGCACGAATCCGACACCCTGGTCACCAAGACCGGGGTGCTGATCGGCTCGATGGAGTTCATGGCACCGGAACGCACCGGCGATAAACGCAGCGAACCGCCGAGCGATCTGTTCTCCCTCGGCGCGACCCTGCATTACGCGTGCACCGGCATCTCCCTGTTCCACCGGGACACGGTGACCGCCACCCTCAGCGCCGTACTCTTCGAACCGGTGCCGCCGATTCCCGCGGCCGGACGCCTGGAACCACTCATCACCGCGCTGCTGGCGAAGGATCCGACCGAGCGCCCGAGCATTCGAGCCGCCCGTGCCCTGCTGAATCGCCCGCAGCACACCGTGATTCGCCCCGGGACGGCACCGGAACCGATGCGCGAGCGCGCTCCGAACCCGCCCGTCCCCACCCCGGAGTCCCCGCCCGCACCCGAATCCCGCCCGGCGCGAGCGCCTTTCGGCAGAACCCGGCTACTGCGCACCCTCGCCGTCGCCGTCACAGTGATCATTCTCGGCACGGCCACGGTGCTGACCCTCTACCGGAACAGCGTCTGGTTCTCGAGCTTCGCCGATGACACCTTCGACCTGGCCGATGGCCTGTCCGTCGCCCCCGGCAGCTGCATCCGGAAACGCGACAGCGCCGACCCACCCCGCACCGCCGTCCCGTGCGCCGCCGCCGAAGCCGAATGGCTCATCGTCGATCGCCTCCATTTCGCCGCACCCCAGCCCACCGATGACGCGGCCAAAACCAATTTCAACCTGCGCTGCGATCGCACCGGCGGCGTCTCCTTCACCTACCCGGCACCCTCCGAACTCGAACTCTGGTGCCTGCGCCGCCGATGACCCGGCCACCGCGCGGCGGGTGTCCGGGCCACCGGTAGGCTGACCTCTCCCAGCGTCACTACCAGGAGAGTTCATGACCGCGTTCGAGAATGTCAGTGTCACCAAGAAGGCGAATGTCTACTTCGACGGCAAGTGCGTCAGCCACAACATCACCTTGGCCGATGGCACCGCGAAGTCGGTCGGTGTGATTCTGCCCGCGACGCTGACCTTCAACACCGGCGCGCCGGAGATCATGGAACTCATCGAGGGTGAGGCCAAGGTGACCCTGGCGGGCTCGGACGAGACCGTCGTCTACCGGGGTGGCGAGTCGTTCTCGGTGCCCGGAGACAGCAGCTTCCAGATCGAGGTCGTGGAGCCGGTGCACTACGTCTGCCACTTCGGCTGAGCTTCCGGTCGCGCCCGCGGCGCGCACCGCACGCCCGTGTCATCCCTGCGATGGCACGGGCGTTGTGCTGTCAGTCCAGGTGCTGGGCGTACCAGTCGGTGACGCGCCGCCAGGCCATGATGGCGGCGGTCGGGTTGTAGCGGGGCCCGGTGTCGTTGAAGAAGGCGTGATCCGCGCCGTCGGCGACGAAGGATTCGTGGGTGGCGCCGATCTTGTCCAGGGCGGCTTCGGCGGCGGGGCGGGAGGCGTCGACGCGGGAGTCCAGGGCTCCGTACACGGCCAGTACCGCGGCCTTGGTCTTGATCTCACCGTTGTCGGGGAAGGGGCCGTAGAACGGGGTGGCGGCCGCCAATTCCGGTGTGCCGGTGGTCAGTAGCAGCCAGACCAGGCCGCCGCCGAAACAGAAGCCGGTGGCGCCGAGTCGCTTTCCCGGTGTGCGACGCCCGAGTTCGGCCACACCGGCCCGCAGATCGGCGACGAAACGTTCCTGGGGGAGTTTGCCCAGTGCCGCGGTGGCGGCGGCCGGATCGGTGAAGGTGGCGGTGCCGCCCTCCTCGGAGAGCAGGTCCACGGCCAGGGCGTTGTAGCCGATGCCCGCGAAACGCCCTGCGATGGAACGGATGTGGTCGGTCAGGCCCTTGTTCTCATGGATCACCAGGACACCGCCGCGCGGTTGCGCGGCTGCGGCCCAAGCCGCCTGCAGGGTGCGGCCGTCGGGGCCGGGGAAAGTGATGGCGGCGGTGGGCAGCGCGGTCGCCGATCCCGGTGGCGGACCCGCGGGTGCGCCGGAACCCGGCGCGGCGCTACCGGTCGCCGATGTCGCTGGGGGAGCACCGGATTCATCGGCCTTATCGGCGCAGGCGGCCAGTAGCGCCACGGCGGCCGGTGCGCCCAGCCCGAGCATGCCCAGCCGGCGCAGCGCCTCGCGGCGGCTGAGCAGGCCCTCGACATGGTCGGTGGCGATTTCCTCTGCGATATAGCGCTGCAGCGGCGTCATGAAGATCAGCCTAGGCGCAGTGCGGGCGAGCCGGGGAACACAACGGCCTCGTCTTCGTTATGACTTCACGTCGCTGTAAATCAGGATCTGGAGGTGCCGCATGCGCGGTGTGCGTTTCGAGGAGTTCGGCGGACCGGAGGTACTGCGGGTGGTCGAACTCGACATCCCCGAACCCGCCGCGGGCGAGGTGACCATCGATATCGCCTACATCGGCGTGAACTTCGCGGATCTACAGGCGCGGTCCGTCGGCTACCGGGTGCCCGGTCTGCCGTTCGTGCCGGGTCTGGAACTGTCCGGCCGGATTCGCGCCCTCGGTGCGGGCGTCGAAGGTTTCGAGATCGGCCAGCCGGTCGCCGCGATCACCGAGGGCGGTGCGTACGCCGAGGTGGTGCGGGCCAAGGCCGCCACGGTGTTCCCGGTTCCCGAGGGCGTCGATTTGCGCACGGCCGCAACGCTTCCCACCGTGCTGCCCACCGCGTACGCGCTGGTGCACACCGTGGGCCGGGTACAGCCGGGGGAGACCGTGCTGGTGCAGGCCGCCGCGGGCGGTGTCGGTACCGTGGCCGGGCAGGTGGCCGCACTGGCCGGTGCGGGCGCGGTCTACGGCGTGGTTTCCAGTGCGGCCAAAGCGGATTACGCGCGCAAGCTCGGCTACGACGATGCCTTCCTCACCGACACCTTCGATGACGATGTGCGCGCCGCCACCAACGGCCGCGGTGTGGATCTGGTGCTGGACCCGGTCGGCGGTGAGACCATGCGCCGCAGTCTGGACACCCTGGCCCTGTTCGGCCGTCTGGTGTCCTTCGGCAACGCCGGCGGTGAACCCGCCTGGCAGATCGGCCAGCCCGAGCTGTATCCGCGCGGCCGGTCGATCGCGGGCTTCTCGATTCTGAGCCTGACCGCGAGCGAGCCTCAGGTGCTGCGTGAAATCGCCTCGCGCGCCTTCGAATTGGTGACCAGCGGCAAGGTCGAGTTGCCGATCACCGCCGAATTCCCGCTCGCCGAGGCGGCCGACGCCCATCGCCTGATGGACAGCCGCACCTCGACCGGGAAACTCATCCTCGCGGTCTGAACCGCGAAACCGGCCGGGAGTCAAAGACTTCCGGCCGGTCGCGACGTTCAGGCGGTACCCGGGTTACCGGGGTGCCATACGGATTGCGCCGTCCAACCGGATGACCTCACCGTTGAGCATCGGGTTCTCCACGATGTGGCGCACCAGCGCCGCGTATTCGGCCGGATCGCCGAGCCGCGCCGGATGCGGCACCTGTGCGCCGAGCGCCGCGATGGCCGAATCGGGCAGCGTGGCGAAAAGGGGCGTGTGGAACAGCCCCGGCGCGATGGTCATCACGCGAATCTTGATCGGGGCCAGGTCACGCGCCACCGGCAGAGTCAGGCCAACGATGCCGCCCTTGGAGGCGGAGTAGGCGGCCTGCCCGATCTGCCCGTCGAACGCCGCGACGGAAGCGGTATTGACAATCACTCCGCGTTCGCCGTCGGCCTCCTCGGTCGCCGAAATGCGCTCCGCCGCCAGGCGAATGACATTGAACGTGCCGATCAGGTTCACGTTGATGATCTTCTTGAACGCGTCGAGCGGGAACGCGCCCTGCTTGCCGACGGTCTTGATCGCATTGCCGATTCCTGCGCAGTTCACCGCGATTCGCAGCGTGCCGAGGCCCTGAGCTGCGTCGAGGGCGGCGGTCACATCCTCTTCGCTGGTCACGTCACCGGGCGAGAACACCACGCGCTCACCGAGTTCCTCGGCCACAGCCTTGCCGTCGGACGAGGGAAGATCGAGGATAACGACCTTCGCGCCGGCCGAGTGCAGTTCGCGCACGGTAGCCAGGCCGAGTCCCGACGCGCCACCGGTTACGACCGCGGCGATGTCTGCTGTCTTCACAAAACCTCCAAATATCTGGTCTTGTGAATGTAGATTCTGCTGTGGCGGTGCGGAAAAGCGGGTCCCCGGCGTGGTGCGCACACCATGCTCGCGGGCCTGCTATCGCACGCGCGCGTGAAAACAGGAGTGCGCTTCCGGCGCGTCGACGCGCTGGAATCCTGCACATGCGAAATAATTTCCGACTGGGACCGTCCTGACTGCGACGCACCCGGCGGCGCGGTGACGGCGGGCCGCCGTACGACGATCGATCGTCCCGTCACGACCAACCGCCGAGAGGGTCCGACGATGCAGCAAGACTCGCCTGGCTCCACGGAGACCCGAGCAATGTTGAAGTCGTACAAAAAAGTCTCGCGCTGGTATCCGGCGCTGGAACCGATGGCAGCCGACGGGAGTACGTCCGCACCCGCGGATGCCAACGGCGAGACGGTCTTCGGCGGCGAGGACGGCCCCGCGCGCTTCCCGCACTACATCCAGGACGACGAGCCCGAGCTGGAAATCCCGCCGGTGCCCGAATCGGTGCTCAAGCGCACACACTTCTCCGGCGCGTGGTCGGATTGGATGACCGATCGCGAGACCACCTCGTACACACCGAAACTCCGTTACCGCGATTCCACGGTGGTCGAATTCCCGTGGGAGGGTGAGCAAGACGATGCGCGCCCGGACGTCGCCACGGCACTGCTGGACGCCGTCGACACCGAGGCGGAGGCGCCCGCGCGCCCGGCCCCGGTGTCTCCGGCGCAGTTTCGCCGCAGACGGCTGTACGCCCTCGGATTCCTGATCGTTGCCATCCTGTTGCTAGCCGCTGCCGGTGGAGTTGCCCTATATGTGCTCAACTCACACAGCGGCACTTCGCAATCCATCGGCACACTCGGTATGGACTCGCAATCGGGTACGAGCGACCTCCCGGCGGCGTACAACAAAATGACGGCCACCGTGGCGATCGGCGACCATATCCCTACCGCGGGCACACCGGCTGGATAAGAGGGAGAGCTGACAGAGATGGATCAGGACTGGAGCCGCTGGCTCGACGAAGTGCCCGAAGAGGGCGAATCGTCGGACAGTGCCGCGCGTTCCAAGGCTCCGGTGGTGCGGCTGCGCAAGCGTCGCGGCGACTCCGGTGAGCCCGGCCCGGCGCCACGGCCGATTCTGGTGGTCGGCGGATGCGGTGGCGCGGGCGTGACAACGACCGCCCTCGGCATCGCCGGTGAGATCGGTGCCGCGGGTGCGCAAACCGTAGCCGTGGACGCCACTTTCGCGGGCAGCGATCTCGCATTACGTGGCGCCGATGAGCATTTGAGCCCGATCAGCCTGCAATCGTGGCTCTACGGGCGCGGTGACGATGAGGCCGCACCGCTCAAGGAATGCCTGTCCCGCGCCACCTCGGGCGTCGGCCTGCTGTGGCGCGATCCGGCCCCGCTGCGCCGCCGCGCGACGTATCTGACGGTCGCGCGCGCCATCAACGACTCCGGGTACACGCCCGTCTACGACGGCGGCAGCCCGATCGCGAGCCGGCATCTGCGGCCGCTGCTCGAGGACGGCGATATCGCTCTGGTGCTTGCGATCCCGGCGCGCGTGGACGCCGCCAACCGATTGCGGGTCACCCTGGAGTGGCTCGACGATCAGTTCGGCGGACCCGGCGAGGGGCAGGGCGGCGGAATTGTCGGCGATACCACAATCGTCGTCTCACATCAGTTGCCAGGCAGCGACTCTCGGATCGCTGATCATTTGCGGGAACACCTCGACGGTTGGGTGGGCGATATTCTCGAGCTGCCGTACGACCCTCACCTGGCCCGCGGAGAACTGGTGCGGCACAGCGACCTCGCGGCCGAGACACGCCGTGCGTATCGCCGCCTGCTTGCTGGAGTGGCATCATGACCGCAGCCATGAAGGAACGCCGATCTTCCTCCGAGACCGCTATGGCGGCAGGCGTGGTGCCGCCCCCGGAGGCCCGCCGCGCACCGATTTGGGACCGACCCGTACCCGGCGGCGGCCGCGCACCCCTGGTGTGGCTGCTCGGCGTACACGGCGGCGCGGGCGCGAGCACCCTCGCGCATGTGCTTGCCCCGGCGGCGGATTCGTACCGCCGCTGGCCCGGCGTCTTCGATCGCGAATCCCCGTTCGTGGTGCTGGTGGCCCGCGAAACCATCTCCGGCCTCACCCGTGCCCATGACCTGCTGCGCCAGCATCACGCGGGCCTGGCGGGCGACTGCGAGGTGCTGGGCCTGGTGACCGTGGCCGCCCGTCCGGGCCGCATCCCCGCCGAAATCCGCCGCTATCGTGATGTGGTCGGCTCGCTCGCCGGTCAGGTCTGGCAGGTGCCGTGGCATGAGGAGTGGACGCTGGTCGAACCCGATCAGCTCCCGATCTGGTCGCCCGGCGATCAGCCGCCGGTGCAGCGCAAGCGCAAACCCGATGCGCTGCAAGAGGTTACAACCGATGTCCGGGAACTGGGCCTGAGCATCGTCTCCGCCGCGCAGGAGGCGCTGGACGCCCCCCGCCCGGCACCCCCGGAAGCCGGGGAGTGATCATTGTGAACATTGGAAACCATTGCGCGCGAACATGTTCCCGGATTCCGGGAGCGGCGGAACGATTAGCCGAAGAAGGAGATGCCGGGACCGTGCGTGCGTGCGCGCCGGTCGGCGGCGAGATTGTCACTAGCAGTTCGCTTTTGGAGAAGGACAGACAATGAGCATGATCCTCGCCGTGCACGACGCGTATGGGCAGTTCCTCGCCCAGGTCGGTAATCCGACCCCGGAGGCGCCGCCCGCATCCGACAAATTGCTGAAGCTGGTTCGGTACTTCACCTGGTTCGTGCTGTTGTCCGGAATCATGGGAATCACCTACGCGGGCGGCAAGTTCGCCTGGGAGAAGTGGACGGGAGGCGGTTTGGAGTCGCCGAAGATGGTGGCAGGGGCCATGATTGGCGGAATCATCGCCACCAGCGCCGGAACCATCATGAACGCTGTGATCACCTAATGTCCGCCACAGTGGCCCTACTGGCCTACAAACAGATGCCGGCCGATGTACTGCGGCCGATGATGCAGCTGATCGACTGGCTGCTGTGGTGCGTACTGCTGTTCTGCCTGGCCTGGATGATCCTCTCGGCGGGGCGGCTGTGGTACGCGTTCCGCGACGATCTGGCCGCCAATGACGCGACGCACGGGGTGGTGGTGAGCCTGCTCGGCGCGATCATGGCGAGTTCGGCCAGCGGCATCGCACTCGCGCTGCTCCCGACGTAAGAGTTCAGGCATCGCAATTGTCCAGTGACGAAAAGACTTTGGAGGCGCCGTCATGAGCGAGAAGGAGTCGCCCGAGCGCGACCGCGTCTCGTTCGGCGTCATCGCCTCGGCCGCCGTGGTGGCGTTGATCATCATCGCGGGCGTCGTGGTGTACATCAACCACGGCGACAGCACCCCCTCGGCGGCGAAACCCGATGGGACGGCCCCCACCACCTCCGAACCGGGCGCGACCGGTTTCGCCTCACCCGAGGTGGATCTGTTCGGCCGCCGCGTCGACATACCCAATAACGCTGCCGGGCAACCGCTTCCGCAGCAGCCGAGTAAGCGCAAGGCCACCGATCAGGATTGGCTGACCGCCGCCCCCGAGGGCACCGTCGAGCCGCACGGCTGGCAGCGGGTGTACGGCGCATCGGTACCCTTCTCCACCTCCGACGGCCCCACCCGGCTGGAAGACGGTCTGGCCGTTGGCTATTCGCACACCCCCCAGGGTGCGGCGCTGGCGGCGGCGCAGATCACCTACCGCCTCAACGCCCGCCCCGCCGACCGTGAACTCTATGTGCGGCAGGTGCGTGTTTCCGCCCAGCAGGTGTCCGCCTACGACCAGGCGCTCGCGGATCAGCGACTGCCGAAACAGCAGCCGGAGAAGGTGACCCGCTATCTGGTCGCCCCGGACGGCTTCCAGATCGAGAACTACGCCGACGATATGGCCATCGTGCGGCTGGCCGCACGCGGTCCGGTGCTCGACAGCAGACAGACCTGGGCCGCGGTGCGACTGATCATGGTGTGGGACGCCGGTGACTGGCGCCTCAAACCATCGAGTTCCAAGGCCTCGCAGACCGAATACGTGGACTCCCTGGCCGGGTGGACACGGTGGTAGACGAACGAGTGGTGACCAGTGAAGTGGCCCAGCGACCCATTGAGGGGTGGAACCACATGGTGAGGCGTATCTTTACGATCCTCGCGGTCGTGTTCACCGTCATGATCGCTACGCCGACCGTGGCGTACGGACAGGACTACGGATTCGATCCGGCCTGCAACCAATTACACGACTCGCTCGATGGTCTCGGCATTCCCGGGCTGTCCCTGGGCGATGCCGCCTCGGCCGCGTGCAAGGCGGGCAATGTCGCGACCCATCCGACCGACGCGGCCGCCGCCGTACGCGATAAGGCGTGGGACTCCACCTTCGGCAAGGTGGTCGACTCGCTGATGAACGGCCTGGGCGAGGCGCTGATCCTGGCATTGACGTTCTGGATGAAACTGCCCAATGAACGGGTCAGCGATTCCGGATCGCTCTTCACCAAGATCAACGACTACACGTATCAGGTCCAGATACTGCTGTTAATGGTCTCCGTAATCCTGTCCGGCGCAAAGCTCGCCGAGGCCAGACGCGGAGCCGCGGTCAGTGAGGCCGCCGAATCGTTCCGAATGTACGCGCGCGTGGTCTTCAGCTCCTGGATGCTGGGCGCGGTGATCGTCGCCGCGACACAGGCTTCGGACAAGTTCTCCGAATGGGTAATCAACGACGCCACCAACGGCCAGGCCAAGGATCTGGCCGAGCTGATGGTGAAAACGTCCAAGCTGCAGGCATTCTCGCCGGGTCTGGTGTTGATCATCGCCATTGTCGGCCTGCTCGGCGCGCTCGCGCAGATCGTGCTCGCGATCGTGCGTCAGGGTCTGCTGGTGGTGGCCGCGGGCGTATTGCCGCTCGCGGCAGCGGCTTCGGGCACCAATACCGGTAAACAGTCCTATCCCAAGCTGATCAGCTGGATCATCGCGTTCATGCTCTACAAGCCGGTGGCGGCGATCGTCTATATGATCGCCTTCGTCACCGCGGGCAATACCGATGATCTGACCTCGACGGCCGGTCTGCCCGACGCCGATCAGGCGCAGCGCATGCTGGTCGCCATCGTGCTGCTGTGCAGTGCGGCCTTCGTGCTCCCGGCGCTCATGCGCCTGGCCACCCCGGCCGTGGCCATCGTCGGCAGCGGTGGTTCGGGTCTGACCGCCACCACCGGCACCCTCGTCGGTGTGGCCGCCGTCGGAGCCGTCGGTTCGCGCGCGGTCGCCGTGAAGGCGACGGCCGCACCGGGAGCCGCCGGATATGTCGGACCCGGCCGCGGCGGGCGACCGCCGGGCGGCGGTCCGCGCGGCGGAGGCGGCGGTGGTCCACGACCGCCCGCACCGCGTCCGGCGCCGGGCGGCGGCGGCGCGACGGCCGCGAGTCCTTCCGGTCCGGGCAACTCCGGCGCAGTACCGTCGGGCGCGGCGCGTTCGGCCGCGAACCGGGTCGCGCAGGTCCGGGCGGCCACCGCCAGCCTGAACAAGGCCGATACCGCCGCCGGCGATCTCGCCGGTGACCGCTGGGCCAACCGCGCACCCGACCTCGGCAGGAGCACCATTCCGCGATGACGATGACCGATACCTACGAGCGCCGGGCCTACGGTCTGTGGCAGAAGCCGCGCAGCGCAGGACTTTTCGGTCTGCGCTGGGGCGAGACCCTGGTCGGTTTCGCCGTCGTGATCAGCGGCCTGCTCACGGCGATGATCTTCGGGCCGATGCCCGCGCTCTTCGTCGCGGTATTCGGTCTGATCGTGATGGTTCCACTGGTGTGGCGGACGGGGGGCCGCTCGGGCTACGAGAACGGATTGATGATGTTCCATTGGTTGCGCGGCCGCAGCAAGGGCGAGCACGTCTACCGCGGCGGCCGGTTCTCCCGGATTCCGGGCGGTGTGACCCGGTTGCCCGGGCTGATGGCGCCGTCGCGGCTCTACGAGGGCATCGACGCCGGCGGTTACAGCTTCGGCATGATCCACCTACCCCAATTCGGCCAGTACACAGTCGTTTTGCGGGCCTGGCCGCAGGGGCACGAGGCCGTCGATCAGCCGGTCATCGACCGCTGGGTGTCGGCCTGGGGCACCTTCCTGGCCTCGCTCGGCCAGACGTCGGACATCGTGGCGGTGGTGCCGGTCATCGATACCGTGCCCGAGACCGGAAACCGTTTGCTCACCGAGGTTTCCGCGATCACCCGCCCCGAAGCGCCGGATCTGGCGCAGCAGGTCATGTACGAGCTGGCCACCGAACTGCCGCAGGAGCGAGTGCAGCTGCTGCCCCGGGTGGCCATCACGTTCAAGGCGACAACCGCTGAGCGGCGCAAGAATCCGGCGGAGGAGGCGGTCGAGATCGGCCGCCGCCTGCCCGGTATCTGCGCGGCGCTGGCGGAGGCGGGCGTGCGCGCCCAGCCCATGTCGGCCGACGATGTCATCTCCTTCATCCGCCGCAGCTACGATCCGGCCTCGCAGGCCGATCTCGAGGTGGCGGCGGGCGAACCCGGTGGGCACGGGCTGGATTGGGCCGATGCCGGACCGGTCTCGCATGAGGAGCGCTGGGATCACTTCATCCACGACGGCGGCCGTTCGGTCACCTGGGAGATGGACACCGCACCCGAGGGCGCGGTGGACGAGCGCGTGCTGCAGCGCCTGCTCGCCCCGAATCCCGAAGTGCCGCGCAAGCGCGTCACCATCGTGTACCGCCCGCACTCCGCGGGCGACGCCGCCCAGATCGTGGACGACGATTTCAAGAACGCTCTGGTGGCGCAGCAGAGTGAGCGCGGTGTCGTCTCGGCGGCGGCGTCCATTCGCGTCGGCGCCACCCAGCAGGCGCGTGAAGAACAGGCCAGGGGTCACGGTGTGACCCGCTTCGGGGCGCTGGTGACCATCACCGAACCCCTGCGCGGCGATCTGCCGCGCATCGAAGCCATTACCCGCGATCTGTCCACACAGTCGCGTTTGAAGATCCGGCGCTGCTATCGCTACCAGGCGGCGGCCTTCGCGGCCTCGCTCGGCTGCGGGGTGATCCTGCCGGAACACGCGACAATTCCGAAAGCGCTTGCGGGGTAACCCTTCATGCCACGTGACTTCGAACCTCCGGTCCGGGAACGCGATATCGCGCCACCCGCCCGCCGTTCCACGCGCCGGGACACGCCCCCGGAACCGGACCTCATCCCGGAGGATCCGGCCCTGCCGGTGACCCGCGTGGCCCGCGATGAACACCGCCCGCGCCGCGGTACCCTGCCGGACCGTCGCATGCTGCGCCGCGATCCGTTGCCCGACGGTCCGGTGCAACTCGGCCCGGATCCGGAATCGGCGGAGCCGGAACAGCATTCGAATCCGGAGACGCCCGCGGGCCCGGTTGCGCGGAACCGGGAAGAGCTCGCTGTCACGGCTGCGGAGTCGCGGCCGGAGCCCGAGGTGGTCGCGCCGGAACCGGAGCCCGATACGTGGTCTCGGGCCGGGCTCGGCGGCGTCGCGGATAGCGCTGTGCCGGAACTGTTCTCGGAACCGGAGCCCGAACTCTCCGCCGAGGAAATGCAGGACCGCGCACGATCCACCGAGGCGCTGCGATCGAGTGCGAGCTGGTCACTCGGCCGCCGGAAGAAGTTGCCCAGTCTGGAGCCCGAACCGTATTCGGGGCCGGAAACGGTGTCTCGCACCGAGATCGGTATGTCCGAGGGCGCGAACGCGTCCGCGGCGAACACGGCGGGCGGACCGGAATCCGCCGATGGCTCGAAACAGTCGGAGCGCGAACGCGCGCCCCGCGCGGCGGAGGGGATGCGCCCGCGCGGTTCGGATCGAGTCGAGGGGGAGCGCATGGACGAGGACCACACGCGAGGGTTAGCGGGTAGTGAGACCGCGGCCACGCTGGAAGCGGAAACCGCCGGGCGCGAACGGACTCCGGGATTCGACTCCGGGGAAGCCGCGGTCAGTGCGCGGCGCTCGCGCGGTACCGAGGGTGCGACGGCCGAGGGTTCGGCGCACGGTACGGAATCGGATCCGGCGATCCGGCGACGGGAAACGCCGCCGGGCCGGGAGGTCGCGCGCCGCGCCGACACGGGCGATCGGACGGCCGATCCGGCCGGACGGGAACACCGCCGGGCGGCGGGGCCCGAGCGGGAGGGACGACGCGGTGAGGGCCGGGACGCCCCGCGCGGTGGCGGAACCGAGGGGCCGCGCGGCCGCGGTCGCGAGTCGTCCCCGGCTGACGGCCGCGATATCGCGGGCGATGGGCACGAACGCGGGCATCGGGAGGGATACGACGCCACCCGTGGTGACGGTCGTGAACCCGGCCGCAGGCGTGCTGACGGTCGAGATGCGAGTCAGGGACGCGAAATCCCGCGCGGTGACGGTCGTGCGGCCGCGCGCGGTGAGATTCGCGGTGAGCGTGGTGAGGTTCGCGAAGGCCGCGGTGAGCGCGACGGGCGCGGTGAGGTTCGTGACGGGCGTGGGGAGCGCGATGGGCGGGCCGAGGCGCGCGAGGGTGCGCGAGATCCGCAGCGCGCCGCGGGAAGTGACGCGCGCACCGGTGAGGGCCGTAAGCGGCCCACCGATCCGGATCGGGTGCATTTGGGCGGGCGGACCGGTTCGCCCGGGCGTACCCGGCGGCCGCGGCCGGACGGTGAGCCGGGGGAGCGCACGGGGCGGGATCGGCGCGGGCGGACCGAACGCGGTGCGGCCGAAGCACAGGGCCGCGGGTCCGCGGGTAAGGGCAAGGGCGAGACCAGGAGTGAGCGCGCCGAGCGGACCAAGGCCGCGAAATCGGCTGCTGCCAAACGCCGGGCCGCCGCGAAGAAGAAGCAGAAGCAGGCCGGTCCGAAGCTGCTCGATGATTCGACGCGCGCCAAGCTCGAGGTCATCACCCGTGAGCAGAACGGGCTCGGCGCGCTGTGGGCGACCTTCCGCCTGCACACCGATGATCTGCGGCGGCGCAATTTCGCGGCGCGCGCGGAGCGTATGGAGTACGGCAGCTTCGACGAATTCGACCGCACCACACAGCAATTGACCGATCGCGGCTATATCGGCGCGGGCGGCGGGCGGATGAACGTGGTGGGCAGGCCGGTGGAGTACCGGGCCACCACCGCGCAGGTCGCGGGCCTGTGGCCGTGGTCGGTGGGCGCGGGCGCACCGCTGATCGGGACGCCGCTGGGTTCGCATCTGCATACCGGCGCACCGGTGTGCTTCGACCCGATGAACTGGTTCATGCGCGGCAGCTTCATCACCGCACCGAGCCTTTTCGTGCTGGGGCTCAACGGTTTCGGCAAATCCTCGCTGGTGCGCCGGATCGTGCTCGGCGGTGTGGCGCAGGGCATCACCCCGCTCATCCTGGCCGACGTCAAGCCGGACTACCGCAAGCTGGTGGAACTGGTCGGCGGTCAGGTCATCGATCTGGGGTACGGCCACGGCAAGCTGAATCCGCTGGCCGCGGGCGTGCTGGGTTCCATCGTCCCGATGCTGACCGAGCTGCCCGCACTGCACACCCAGGTGATGCAGGAGTTGCGGGCCCGTCAGGTCACCCTGGTCGCGGGTCTGGTGGAGCTGGTTCGCGGTGCGCGCGTACGGGATTACGAGGAGACCCTGCTGGCCACCGCGCTGCGCATTCTCTACCGCCCGGGCAGCGCGTTCACCCCCGACAAGCCCCCGATCATCGAGGATCTGCTCACCGTGATCGTGGCGGGCGGCGATGAACTCCAGCTCGACGCGGGCGCGGACAATCCCGACGAATACCAGAACGCGATCAAGGGCCTGCGCCGCTCACTGCGCGCGCTCACCCAGGGTCCGTTCGGTGCGGTCTTCAACGGCCAGACCACAACTCCCATCGACACCACCGCCACCGCGGTCTGCATCGACGTCTCGCATATCCCGAGCGGTGACAAGAAGCTCAAGGCCGCGGTCATGCTGGCCTGCTGGGCGGACGGTTTCGCCTCGGTCGAGGCCGCGCACGTACTGGCGGACGCCGATCTGGGTCCGCAGCGCTACTTCCAGGTGGTGATGGACGAGCTGTGGCAGGTGCTCGGCCTGGGCGATTTCATGGTCGACCGCGTGGACGAATTGACCCGTCTGCAGCGCGGTATCGCCACCTCGCTCATCATGATCAGCCACACCATCAAGGACCTGCAGGCCCTGGGTTCGGAAGCCGCCATCGCCAAGGCGCTCGGCTTCCTGGAACGCGCCCGCGCCAAGATCTTCGGCGCGCTACCGGCCGAGGAGATCGCCCGCCTGGACTCCACGGTCCCGTTCACCTCCGCCGAGGAGGATATGGTCACCAGCTGGTCCGCGCCGCAGGCGCTGACCGGTGAGGCGCTCAAACCGGGGCAGCAACGCCCGCCCGCGCCCGGCACCGGCAAATTCCTGCTCAAGATCGGTGAGGATCGGCGCCCCGGTATCCCGTTCCACATGGAGTTCACGTGGTCCGAGAGGGAAAGCGGAATCCACGACACCAACCAGCGGTTCAGTGAATTCACCGAATCCACCGCCCGCCGCGGCACCGACGACGGGAGTGTTACCGAATGATGCCGCACAGGTCCTACCGAAGAGTGTCGCCGGAAGTGCGCCAGGCCGCCGTCGAGCAGGTCATCGCACTCACCGGAAAACTGCGCTCGGAATCCGAGGCATGCCGGGTGGTCGCCGAACAGATTGGCGTGCACACCAATTCGGTGCGCAATTGGGTTCGCGCCGCCGAAACCCCAGGCCTGGAACAGATGGACGCCACCAACCTGCGCCGCAAAGTAGCTCTGCTGCAACAGCAGCTGGCCGCCGCCGCGGAAATGAACCGCACCCTGGTGGAAACCCTCTACGACGCCAAGCGGGGCATGTGACCGCGGGCCGGGTGACCCTATGACCGCACCGCCGGTACGTGGACACGCCGGGCCGGGAAACCCGCTGGTATGGCCCGGGTGTCGGTCACAGCGTCTAGCCTGGATATCAGGTCCGCAATCGCGCGAACAGCGCGCGACGGCCGGTGCGGCAACCGTACGAAGGACTGGGCAACGCACGAAACTGGTGGTGATGCTGGTGCTGAGCGTCGCAATGCTGGTGTCCGCGTGCAGTAGTGGCAGTGACGGTGATTCCAGGCCGAGCAGGCTGAATCCGCCGACATCCACCACGCGCCTGCTGCAGAGTGCCCCGGCACCGGACCCGACCACCGCGGACGGAGTCGCGGTGGCGGCGCTGCGCGAGATATTCACCTGGTATCCGGTCACCGAGACCCAGAGCGCGTCGCTGGGCCGGGCGCGGAAATGGCTGGGTCCCACGCTCGTCCGTACACTGGATACACCACCCACCAGCGCCGAAATGCCGAAGGCGACGCTGCAGTGGGCCGACTGGGCCAAGGCCGGAGCGCATATAGAGGCGTTCGCCTTCGCTTCGGGTGAGACCGCACCACCCGGGGCGGATCCCAATCGGGCGCAGTACAAGATCGGTATCGAACAGACGGTCGTCTATCCGGACGGGCGGCGCAGCCCGCTCCCGGCCAGTACGGTCGTCGCTACCGTCGTACGAACCAACGGCACCTGGCAACTCGACGGATTCCGTTGAGCGGCAACGACATACAGGTCATCTGAGGAGGCTGGAGATGGCGAAAGCACCGGTGAAGGATCCGGCCGACCCGGGTCCCGACCGTCAACTGCACATGATCTACGCGGGCTTCGCGGTCTTCGGAACCCTGTGGCTGGCAATCCAATTGGGCAATCTGCTGTCCACGCCGAAGCAGGACGTCCCGATCAACCCGATCGCCATCGGTGTGGCCCTGGCCAAGGGCAAGCTGGAATGGCGCTGGAGCTCGACCGTCATCGTGCTGCTGGTGATCGCCGCCGCCCTCGGGTACCAGTGGTACAAGCGGAAGGCGAAGGCGCGCAAGGCCGTCGGACGGCTCCCGGTCGACGACAAGGCCGACCACATGGGCAACGGCGGCGCCATCAAGGCGCTCACCGACGCGGGCGTGCGCGAGAAGGCCGAACAGCTCGGTATGCGCCTGGGGCGTGAGGATATGCCCGGCGTGCCCATCGGCATGTCCGTCGCGGACGGCTGCATGCTCTACGGCTCCTACGAGGATCTGCACATCGACATCTGGGGTCCGCGCCAGGGCAAGACCACCTCGCGGGTCATCCCGGCGATTCTCGCCGCCATCGGCCCGGTGCTGGTCACTTCCAATAAGCGCGATGTCGTCGATGCCACCCGAGATGTGCGCGACAGCAAGGGCAGTCCGATCTTCATCTTCGATCCGCAGGACATCGCGGTCGATCCGATGAACTCCGATGACCGTGCCCGCACCTGGTTCTGGGATCCGCTGGCCTGGGTCGACGCCCGCAGCGACGGATGCGAAATGCGCGCCGCCCGGCTGGCCGGACACTTCGCCGACGGTGATGACAGCTCCGGTTCGGTCGCCACCTCGACCGACAGCTTCTTCGATCAGGAAGCCGAGGATTTGCTCGCCGGTCTGTTCCTGGCCGCGGCGGTGGACGAGCGCCCCATCACCCAGGTGTGGGAGTGGGTCACCAACCCGCAGGACACCGAACCGATCGAATTGCTGCGCCGCTCCGGCCGTTTCCACTTCATGGCCTCGGGCCTGGCACAGCAGTACAACGTCGACGAGCGCACGCGCAGTGGCGTTTTCGGTACCGCCAAGAAGATGGTGCGCTGCCTCAAGCTGTCGAATGTGCACCGCTGGATCACCAAGGAATTCGGCGGCCAGCAGTTCGACGAACTCGCCTTCATCCGCGATAACGGCACCCTGTACTGCCTCTCGCTCGAAGGCCGCGGTTCGGCCGCCCCACTGGTCAGCGCGCTCACCGAGGCGGTCATCGACGTCGCCACCCGCGAGGCGTCCCGCTCACACGGCGGCCGCCTGGAGATCCCGCTGCTGGCGGTGCTCGACGAGGCCGCGAACGTGGTGCGCTGGAAGGATCTGCCCAAGCAGTACAGCCACTTCGGCTCGCGCGGCATCGTGGTCATGACGGTGCTGCAGTCGTGGGCGCAGGGCGCCCGCTGCTGGGGTGCGGACGGTATGGAAGCGCTGTGGGCCGCGGCCAATATCAAGGTGCTCGGCAGCGGTGTCGACGATACGAAGTTCCTCACCGAACGCTCCGAGGCCATCGGCGATTACGACAGCATCTCCCAGTCCGTCTCGGAATCCTCTGGCGGCAAGAGCTATTCGCGGTCGCTGGGTTCCTCGCGCACCTTCAGTGTGAACGGCCTGGCCACCCTGCCGCGCGGGCGCGCCATCGTATTCTCCTCCGGCACACCGGCGGTGCTGGTGCGCACCGTGCCGTGGTGGGAGGGTGAATACAACGAAGAGGTGAAGAAGTCGATCACGCATCACGATCCCTCACCTCGCCGCAAGACCGAAATCGTTGATCTGATCGGCGCGCCGTCGCTGATCAAGGCAGAGCCGGCGAGCGACGCCGGGCAGATTGAGGAGGTCCGGCCGCTGTGAACGAACAGCAGGAAACACCGATGGTCTACGCCAGCGTGGTGGAGTTCGTGGAGAACTATCTGAGCCTGGTGTACCGGCGGCAGGTAACCGATATCAGCGATACCGTCTGGTGCCCGGAATGGTGGAAGCACGCCGAGGCGGTGGCGCGCCTGGATGCCATGTGGCGCGCGTGGGAGCATTTCCGCAAGGACGGCAAAACCGGTCTGTCGGTGTGGTTTCTGGATCACGCCGATCCGCATATGGCGAAACTGTTCGACCCCAAGGGGCCGTTCAAGTACTGCAGCGTGCGCAACGGCCATAAGGACATGCTCACGCCGCTGCCGTTGAAGTCGCCGGTGGGCGGACTGTTCAGCGATCCCACCATGGGTGATTTCCGGATGTAGCACGCGGATCACCCCGGCAGGACAACGGGCCGAATCGGGGTCGCGCTGTCGAAAGCTATGTGGCGGATCGTGTTTCGACGCGATCCGCCGCTTCGCTGTATCGAGCCGAATGGATCAGGAACGAACGCGTTCGCGCCCGCGGGCTTCCTGTTCCCGGGCCCGGCGCTGTGCCACCGCGGCCTCCTGCTCCTTGGCGCGCACGGCCTCGGCCGCGGACTGCGCCTGCCCGACCTCCATCAACATGCGCACCGCCGCCAATTCGGGAGCGATACCCATGCGCGAAAGATGTTGGGCCAGAGCGGTTCGGCGCTCGACGGAGTCATAGCGCACCAGGGACTTGTTCATCGCGGCCTGGGTCGCGGCCATACGGGTGGCCTCGGCCTGCGCGGCGAACCGGTCCTTCTCGAGGGATACACCCTTGTCGAGCGGCGGCTTCTCGATCATCCGCGCGAGAGCCACATTGCGCGGATCCTTGGCCTTGGCATCCGCTGCCTCCCGGAGCTGACGCTCACGGGCTTCCTTCTGCCGGGCTTCGGTGACTTTGACGCGGGCTTCCGCCTCTTTCTGGCCACGTTCCCGGGTTCGCAGCGCGACAAGTGTCGCGAGCTGCAACATTTGCCTCATCATCGCCGCGGTTTCGCGGCCGATGTCGTCGAGTTCCTCGGCCATCGCATGCTCCCCGATGCTGCAGTGATCACTATGGATGATTGTGGTGCTTCGTCACGGACATCGCCACACGAACGGTAATTCGGGTAGTCATGTCCCGCCTGCAAACGTGGACACCGAGAGCACTTGGAGGCGTTGGGGTTACTGCCCGTTGGGGGTTGCCCGGTGGGCTGTACTACGCCGCTTCGTACTCCGTTCTACGAGATTACCAGCGAAAACTCGGATACCGCCGTACGCGCGCGTCGCGATACAGCATATATCGCACAATTCCGGCAGTGTGCGGAAAACTCAGGATTTTCTTTGGTTAGGAAAGCCTTACACAGAAGGTTCGGTGGCCGCTTCCCGCACGTTTCACTGGAAACCAAACGGTCCCGGTGTCGAATGACACCGGGACCGAAAGACCATGCCGGTCAGTCGTTTTGGGGCGGTCAGTCGATTTTGACCGACTTGATGGCCACGTTGTCGACCGGCGGGCCATCCTGTCCGCCGCCCTGCACGCCCGCGGCCGCGATCTTGTCGAGCGTGGCCAGACCGGCCTCGTCGACCGTCCCGAAGATGGTGTACTGCGGCGGCAGCTTGGAATCGCCGTAGACCAGGAAGAACTGGCTGCCATTGGTTCCCGGCCCGCTATTGGCCATGGCCAGCGTGCCGCGCTTGTAATCGATCGGGGTGTCCGCCGCCGGATCCATCGGGCTGATCCCGGCGGTCGGGTACTCATTGTCGAACTCGTAACCGGGTCCGCCCGAACCGGAGGCGCTGGGATCGCCGCACTGCAGCACCTTGAGGCCCTCGGTCGTGGTCATCCGGTGGCATTTGGTGTCGTCGAAGAACTTCTGGTTCGCCAGATTCTCGAAACTCTTTACCGTGCAAGGGGATTGCTCGGCGTTCAGCTGAACCGGGATCGGGCCCTCGGTGGTGTCCAAGGTTGCCTTGGCGTTCTTCACATCCGAGAGCTTGCCCACCTTGCCGGGCTTGTCCACCGGGCGCGCGGCCGGCGACTGCGCGGCGCGGAAATCACACGCGCTCGCGGTCGTATCGGCGTCATCGCCCTTGGTCCAGTAGTAGATGCCGACACCCGCCGCGACCGCGACCACGACGCCCACCGCGGAGGCGAGAATGGTCATCTGCTTGCGCTTGCGCGCCCGCTGGGCCCGGCTGGCGACCTGACGCTCCAGCTTCCGTTTCGCCGCAGCGCGTCGCTGTTCATTGCTCGGCACTAGCTAGTCCCTCCGTATCGGTTGCTTCCGGGCTAAGAGTGTGCCATCAGTTCCTGAGACAATCCCTTATAACCGCTGCACGATAACCGGTTGGACTTGCGGAAGCACCATGGGGAAAACTGGACGCCGTGACCAAGACCAGCAGCTTCCGTGCCCCGAAGGGTGTGCCCGACTATCTCCCGCCCGTATCGACGGAGTTCATCGCCGTGCGCGACGCGCTCATGAACACCGCTCGACTGGCCGGATACGGGCATGTGGAGCTGCCGATCTTCGAGGAGACCGCGCTCTTCGCGCGGGGTGTCGGCGAGTCGACCGATGTGGTCTCCAAGGAGATGTGGACCTTCGCCGATCGCAACGGTGAGAGCTTCACGCTGCGGCCCGAAGGCACCGCCGGTGTCATGCGCGCGGTCATCCAGCACGGGCTCGATCGCGGGCAGCTGCCGGTGAAACTCGCCTACGCCGGGCCGTTCTTCCGCTACGAACGGCCGCAGAAGGGCCGCTATCGGCAGTTGCAGCAGGTCGGCGTGGAGGCCATCGGCGTGGATGATCCGGCGTTGGACGCCGAGGTCATCGCCATCGCCGATCGGGGTTTCCGCTCCCTGGGCCTGGACGGCTTCCGCCTGGAGCTGACCTCGCTCGGTGACGATTCCTGCCGCCCGCAATACCGGGAGTTGTTGCAGGAGTTCCTGTTCAAGCTCCCGCTCGATGAGGAGACCCGCCGCCGCGCCGAGATCAACCCGCTGCGGGTGCTCGACGACAAGCGTCCCGAGGTCAAGGAGATGACCGCGGGCGCGCCGCTCATGATCGATCACCTGTCCGAATCCGCCAAGGCGCACTTCGATCTGGTGCTCGGCTACCTGGACGCGCTCGGTGTGCCGTACGTGGTCAACCCGCGCATGGTGCGCGGACTCGACTACTACACCAAGACCACGTTCGAATTCGTGCACGACGGTCTCGGCGCGCAATCCGGTATCGGCGGCGGCGGCCGCTATGACGGACTGATGGCCGAACTCGGCGGTCAGCCGCTGTCCGGCATCGGTTTCGGCATCGGCGTCGACCGCACCGTGCTGGCCCTGGAAGCCGAAGGCAAGTCCGCCACGGACGGTTCCCGGGTGGACGTGTTCGGCGTATCGCTCGGCGATATCGCCAAACAGCGCCTGGTCGTGCTCGCCGCACAGTTGCGCGCGGCGGGCATCCGCACCGACCTCGCCTACGGCGGGCGCGGCGTCAAGGGCGCCATGAAGGCGGCCGACAAGTCCGGCGCCCGTTACGCATTGGTGCTCGGCGATCGCGAGGTCGCCGAGGGCGAGATCGGGCTCAAGGATCTGAGCAATGGCGAACAGCGCCAGATCCCGCTGGACGAGGCCGTCGCCCGGGTGACCGCAGCCCTTGCGGGCCAACAGGATTGATCGACCTTCCCGGACGGCCCCCGCGCCGTCCGGGAAGCACGGCGATATCCGGGCGGATAGACCGCTCCGACTGGTAGCGTCCCGTGCGGCGCGCGGCCAGTGCGCCACGCCCACCGGCGCGCCTCCCGGATGAATGCGCAACCGTGACTGAACAATCCGCACCGGGGCCCGTCGCCGAGATCGGGCTCGATCTGATCGCACCCGAGGTGCTCGCGCCCGCACTGCGCCGATTGACGGTGGCGGCCATCGGCATCGGGGCGGGGGTGGGACTGCTGGCCGCGGTACTGGTGAGCTGGCAGGTGGGCGTCGCGGTGGGACCGGTGCTCGGCGCACCGACCGCGCTCTACGCGATCGCCGTGCAGCGCAGGCGAATTCGGCTGTCCGGCACCGAAATCCGAGCTCGGACCTGGCGCGGGGAGAAACGGCTCGATCTGGCCGCCGCCACCGGGGTGGAAATCCTGGTGCATCCCGGCCGCCTGAGCCGAATCGTCTTGCGCGCCACTGCCGGACCCGATACCCGCATCGTCCCGCTCGGCATGTACACCGATACCGGTGAGGGTCGCGAACTGCACCCGCTGGGCTTGCGCAAACTGGCCGACGCACTCTCCGCCTGCCCGCTCGCCGCCGCCCTGGCGGTCTCCGATGTGCTCATCCTGCAATCGCGGACCGAGGCGCGCGACGCCTATGCCGAGGAACGGCCGCTGTACCGGGCGGTCCGGCTGGTGCGGGATCGGGACGCGGTGTCCACGATTGTGCTGACCGACGCCGATATCGCCCAATTGGCCCGCTGATGGCCGTGTCCGCGCCGCGCGGCGGCAGGGCGCACACCCCGGCCTTATCGGGGTTGCCACGCCATATCGGCGGGCGCGAAATACTCGCACGTCGCAGGCTGCCGGAGGGTGCGGGTTCGGGTGTGGATCACCGCCGCGACCCCCCGCGGGCGGTGTCCGGAGGTCTCGCGCGCGGTGTCTGATTGCTCACGAACGGCCTCACGAGCCGGGTGTTCGGACGGTGAGCACGGTTAGGGTTGGGGCGGAGAATCGACTACCGCTAGGAGTTCGTCGTGAGCACTGCCGCTCGGCCGGAGCCTGTGACCGTCACCGTTACCGGGGCCGCCGGACAGATCGCCTACGGGTTGCTGTTCCGGATCGCCTCCGGGGCACTGCTCGGGGCCGATACGCCGGTGCGATTGCGACTGCTGGAGATTCCGGCGGCGGTGTCCTCGCTCGAGGGCGTGGCCATGGAGCTCGAGGACGGCGCGTTCCCGCTGCTGGCCGGGATCGATATCTCCGATGATCCGTGGGTCGGGTTCGACGGTGCGAATATCGCGCTGCTGGTGGGCGCGCGCCCGCGCACCGCGGGTATGGAGCGCGGGGATCTGCTCGCCGCCAACGGGCCCATCTTCACCGATCAGGGTGCGGCCATCAATGCCAATGCGGCGCAGGACATCAAGGTGCTGGTGGTCGGAAATCCGGCCAATACCAACGCTTTCATCGCCGCGAGCAACGCACCTGATGTGCCCGCCGCGCGTTTCACCGCGCTGACCCGCCTCGACCACAATCGAGCGATCGCGCAGGTGGCGAAGAAGACCGGTGCGGCCGCGGCCGATATCGAGCGAATCGCCATCTGGGGCAACCACTCCGCCACCCAGTACCCGGATCTGAGCTATGCCACGGTCGGCGGGAAGCCCGCGCTCGAGTTGATCGGCGATCAGGCGTGGGTGGAGAACGACTTCATTCCGACCGTGCAGCAGCGCGGCACCGCGATCATCAAGGCGCGCGGTGCGTCCTCGGCTGCGAGTGCGGCCAGCGCCGCCATCGACCACATCCACGATTGGGCGCTGGGCACCGCGCCCGGTGAATGGGTCTCCATGGCGGTGCCGTCGGACGGTTCCTACGGTGTGCCCGAGGGCTTGATCAGCTCGTTCCCGGTCACCTGCGCCGATGGCGAATACCATATCGTGCAGGGCCTGGAGATCGGCGAATTCTCCCGTGCCCGAATCGATCTCAGCGTCGCGGAGCTGGCGGCCGAGCGCGATGCGGTCATCGACCTCGGCTTCGCCAAGCGTTCCTGACCTAGCGCACCTTGGCGATGATGTTATCGCCGTACCACTTGATCTTGGTGATCTTCTCCTCCAGGGTCTCCGTATCGTGCTCCTTGGCGTAGGAGTTGCGGAAACCGACGATCAGATCGGTGATGCCCTTCTCCTCGACGCGCTTGACCCCGTCCGGGGTGTAGCCGTCGTAGGAGACGGCGTGGATCTCGAACTCGCCGGGATTGTCACGCTCACTGCGCAATTCGTTGATCCGGGCCAGATACTTGTCCAGCTCCTCGGCATTGCCGCCCGCGTGCATCCAGCCGTCGGTCAGGCGCACCGCGCGCTTGAGTGCGGCATCGCTGTGCCCGCCGACCAGGATCGGCAGCGGCTTGGTCGGCGCGGGGGTGAGCTTGATCTTCTGGATGTCGTAGAACTCGCCGTGGTACTCGAAGTACTCGCCGGTGGACAGGCCCTTCACGATCTCGATGCATTCGTCCAGGCGCTTGCCGCGGCGCTCGAACGGTACGCCCATGATGTCGAAATCCTCCGGCCACGGGCTGATGCCGACGCCCAGGGCGAAACGGTTATTGCTCAGGCGCGCAAGCGAACTCGCCTGCTTGGCGACCAGCACCGGCGGGCGGATCGGCAGTTTGAGCACGAACGGGGTCAGCCGCAGCGTGGTGGTGGCCGCCGCGATGGCCGCCGATAGCACGAAGGTCTCGATGAACGGCTTGTCCTCGAGGAATTCGCGGTTGCCGTCGGAGTTGTACGGGTACTTCGAGTCCGATTCGGCCGGATAGGCAATGCTGTCCGCCACGGTGATGCTGTCGAACCCGGCCGCCTCGGCCGCCTGAGCGAGGGGGATGTAGTAATCCGGGTTGGTCATCGCCTCCGCATAGGTGAAGCGCATCGGGTTCGTCCTCTCGACGGTGAGCAAGTTCGAAAACTAGAACAGATTCTAGTTGTTGTCGTGATGCTAGCCCGATAACGGCCGCGGCGGCAGATGAACCGGCCGAAACCTGCCACCCGGCCGCGATATCGCTGAGGTGCAGCATTTGTTGTAGCGCAGCCGTAGTCGACCGGCCCGTGCAGGTCTCGGTAGCTGAGATGGCCCAACCTAGGGGGTTGCCTTTCGAATCTGCACCTTGTTCTAATCCAAGGCATGACCATCGCCATCACCGGATCCGGGTCGGGCATCGGAGCGGCCACCGCCGCCGCGCTCACCGCGGCGGGCCACGACATCATCGGCATCGATCTGCGCAATGCCGATGTGACCGCCGACCTCACCGATCCGGCCGCCCGCGCCGCCGCCGTCGAGGCGGTGCTGGAGCGTTCCGGCGGTGTGCTGAACGGGCTCATCCTGTGCGCGGGCGTCGGCCCGCACGTCCCGGACCCGAACTTCGTGGTCGAGATCAACTACCGCGCCACCATCGCCTTCCTCGATGCGCTGTTCCCCGCCCTGCAGAAGGGCGAATCCCCTGCGGCAGTGGTGGTTTCGTCGGTGGCCTCCACCCACATCAAGTGGGAGGACAACCCGATCAACAAGGGTACCGAGGCCGAATCCTTCGCCTCCGCAGGCGATTTCGCGGGCCAGTACGCCTACGCCTCCTCCAAGAACGCCGTCACCGTCGCGGTCCGCCAGCGCGCCGTCGAATGGGGTAACGCCCGCGTCCGCCTGAACACCGTCGCCCCCGGCAGCGTCGACACCCCGCTGCTGCGGGCGGGTATGGACGATCCGCGCTACGGCGACGCCATCCGCAACTTCGTCGCCCCCATCGGCCGCAATGGCACCCCGGCCGAAATCGCCTCCCTCATCAAGTTCTTGATCGGTCCCGACGCGGGCTTCATCCACGGCGCGCAGTTCGTCATCGACGGCGGTATCGACGCCCAGGCCCGCCCCTCGGCGGTCTGACCCGGCGCCGGGCGATCCCCGGCCCACGAACGGTGGCCGTCGCCCGCGAGGTGTACAAATCCGCAATCGGTCTCGGCCCCCACGATGCCGCGGTCCCGGAGCAGCTACTCCGGGACCGCGGCATCATTTCGTAGGGGCTGGCAGCCGCTGGTGTGGATCCCGGCCACAAGCCCGCCGGGATGACGGTGGGGCGATTCGGCTGGGTGCCGGTCCAGGGCTGTGCGGTTCCGTGTATCCGTATCGAGTCAGAGCTGGTCCGAGATGTGGTCGCCGGTGGGCTCGTCGTCGGGCTGACCGATGACCCCGGGGCTCGCGACGCCGAGGTTGCCGGTGAGTTCGCTTTCGGCGGTGCGGCTTTGGTGAGGCTGGACGGTGCGGGAGGAATCCTGATCGGAGCCGCCGCGCTGGCCGGCGCCCGCCGCCGGGGAGCCCATGAAGCCGGGATTGGCGGGGCCGACCATGCCGGGTGTCCCCGCCGCTCCGGAGCCGAAGGGGTTGGCCTGGGCGGCGATTCGGCCGCCGGGGATCGAGGAGCCGGGGCCGCCGGGGACCGAGGGGATGCCGCCGCCGAGGCCGCCGCCGCCACCCGCGCCGCCGCCACCGGCCGCACCACCGCCGCCTCCGCCCAGGCCCGCGGCCTTGGTGTCGATATCGGTGGGGGAGTTGGGGTTCGGGCTCGCGGGGGTGGTCGCGGACGGGTTGATCGCGCCCTCCAGGAGCGACTTGGCCTGTTCCAGGATGGGCTGGCCGACATTCTGGGCGAGCGATTGGGCTACCTCGGCGGGGTTGACGCCGGTGCCGTTCCGGCCGAGCAGTTGGCCGATGACCGCGTTGAGTTGGGCGGTATAGCCGGAGAGTTCGCCGTGGGTCAGGTTGACGACGGTGATGGCCGAGCCGAGATGTTCTGTGGCGGAGGCGATCAGGGCGGTCTGGCCCGGGGGAGTCAGGGCCACCGGGGCCAGTGCCGTGGCCTGTGCGGCGAAGGATTGCGCGATGGCCGTGAGCTGGATATTGCCGCGCTGCACCACCGCGGCGGCCTGTTCGGTGAGGGCGGACAGATCGAAGCCGCGCTGGGTGGTTTCCTGACCGTGCGCCTGCGCCTGCTGACCCGCCGACTGCGCCTTATCGGAAGCCTGTCCCTGCCACAGTGATTCGACGGTTTTGAGCGCGCCGCCGCCGACCTGCACGGCGCTCTCGATGAATTTCGAGCCCTGGCTCAGCAGTGTCGCCGGGTTCACCGCGCCCAGGACACCGGTGCCGAAGCTGTTGATCAGATCCAGGAACGGTCTGAAGAGGGCGTCGATACCCGGAATCGCCGGGACGGACAGGCCCTTCATGAGGTCGCCGACCGGATCGGCGGGCAGCGGCGGCACCACCGGATTACCGGCGGCCCGGGTGAACGCGGCCTGCGCGGCATCGAGCGCGGCGGGGACACTGTTCAACGCGGTCTGGGCATTGCCGAGCACACCCTGGGCGTCGCTCAACGCCCGTTGAGCGCCGGACAGCGCACCGTGCGCGGAATCGAGTGCGGGCGAGATCGCACCGTCCAGCACCGAGGCGGCATGCGTATCGCCGCCCGAACCGCCCGGAAAATGCGGCAGGCCACCCGAGAGCGGGGTGCCGTCCTGTTCGAATTCCTTGCGGGACAAGGCGAATGCTGGTGGTTCGAAGTCGGCGATATCGGTGGGGAGATCACCGAGCAGCAGCGTGGGCAGCGCACCGGGGTACATGGTCGGCACTGCCTGCGCGGGATCGGCTGTCGGAGCGATCGGATGGTGCGTTCCGATCACGCCGGAATCGAGGGGCCTCATACCTGCTCGCCGATCCGGCTCGCCGCACTGCCCAGCCCGCTCGCGAAGGAGTCGTCGGTGGCGTCGTAGGTGGCGGCGGAACCGAAGGCGGTCTGCCCGATATGTGCGAATCGCTGGGACAGCGCGTTGATATCTCTATCGTGCAGTAGCTCGGCGACCGCGAAGCTGGCCAGGAAATCCGCGCCGATGAGTCCGAAGACGGGTGTCATGGCGGCAACGTGCGAGGCCGTGTCGATGCCGCCGGTGGCGGCGATATCGGCGGCTACGCCGTGCTGTGCGGTAGCGAAGCCGCGGACCGCGTCGGTGTCGACCGAGAGATCGGCCATGGGAGCCCCCCCAATCAGCGTGACTGGCATCGAGTCGAAAACACATGCGGTTGCGAATATAGCCCACCGAGAGTCCAGCTCGGCGTGCCGTTCGTCTCCACGCCGCAGGTAGAAGCGGTTTACGGATCGTCGCCCGGCCGTTCTTGCAAATTAGAACAAGTTCTATATTCTTCATCACATGAAGGTCGCAGTCACCGGCGCCGCCGGGTTCCTTGGCACCAATTTGCTTCGCCTGCTTACGGATCGCGGTCACGAGGTGACTGCCATCGATCGCGTCCGCCCCGCCACCGACACGCCCGGCGTGACGTGGGTGAGCGGCGATGTGCTCGATCCCGCCTCGATGCGCAAGACCCTCGACGGGGCCGAGGTGGTCTATCACCTGGTGGCGCTCATCACCCTCGCGCACAAGAACGATCTGGCCTGGCGGGTGAACACCGAGGGCGTGCGCGTGGTCGCCGAGGCCGCCCTCGAGGTCGGTGCGCGCCGCATGGTGCACACCAGCTCGATCCACGCGTTCAACCAGTACACCTGCGGTGGCGTCATCAATGAGCGCGCGCCGCGGTCCATCGATCCGGAACTGCCGGTCTACGACCGCTCCAAGTTCCAGGGTGAGATCGAACTGCGCAAGGTCATCGACAAGGGCCTGGACGCGGTCGTCTGCAATCCGACCGGTGTGTACGGCCCGATCGACCACACCGATTCGCGCATCAACAAGACCCTCTGGGATGCCGCGCGCGGTCGCGTCCCGGTCATGATCAGCGGCGGCTTCGACCTGGTCGACGTGCGCGATGTGGCCGGCGGCCTGGTGCTCGCGGGCGAGCGCGGTAAGACCGGTGAGAACTATCTGCTCGGCGGCCACTTCACCAATATGTTCGACGCCACCCGGCTCGCGGCCGAGGTGAACGGAAAGATGAAGCCCGCCTTCGCGATTCCGGCCAAACTGATCAACTCGCTGATGCCGGTGATGGAACCGGTCGCCAAGGCCATGGGCAGCGATCGCATCTCCAAGGCCGCCATGGGCGCGCTGCTGTCGGCCCCGATCGTGGAGCACGACAAGGCAACCGCCGACATCGGTTACCGGCCGCGCCCGGCCGAGGAGACCATCCGCGACCTCGTCGCGTTCTACAACGGTCAGAACTTCAAGGTCGTCCCGCAGAAGATCGCTTGACATCAGGCGTAACGCTTGACTTCAGGTAGAACAAATGTTCGACTTGGGTGGTGCGGTGGCGAAGCCAGACCCTGGAGGCCGATGACGGCGCGCTGCCCGGGCTCGAACGCGCGGGATTCGTTCGCAGCGTACAGACTCCGGAGTTCGAGGGCATCACCTTCCACGAGGTGCTGTGCAAGTCCGCGTTGAACCGGGTTCCCGAAGGCGGGAACCTGCCGTTCAATTGGACGATCAACCCCATGCGCGGCTGTTCGCACGCCTGCACCTACTGCTTCGCCCGCGGCACCCACGAATACCTGGATCTGGACGCGGGCAATGACTTCGACAGTCAGATCGTGGTCAAGACCAATGTCGCCGCGGTGCTGCGCCGGGAGCTGCACAAGCGCTCCTGGCATCGGGAAACCGTTGCGCTGGGGTCGAATACGGATCCCTATCAGCGCGCCGAGGGCCGCTACCGGTTGATGCCGGGCATCATCGGCGCGCTCACCGAATCGGGGACGGGCTTCTCCCTGCTCACCAAAGGCACCCTGATGCGCCGGGATCTGCCGCTGCTCACCCAGGCGGCGCAGCAGGTGCCGGTGCATCTCGCGGTGTCCATCGCGATTCTCGATCCGGAATTGCACGCCAGTCTCGAGCCCGGTACACCCTCACCGCGAGCGCGCCTGGAGTTGGTGCGCGCGTTGGCCGATGCCGGTTTCGCCGTGAATGTCATGGTGGCCCCGATCATTCCGTATCTCACGGACGGCCGCGCCCACCTCGATGAGTTGATCTCCGCCATCGCCGCCGCGGGCGCCGCGAGCGTGGTCGCATTCCCCATGCACCTGCGCGGCAGCACCCGCGGCTGGTTCCTCAATTGGCTCGCCGAACAGCACCCGGCGATGCTGCGCCGGTATCGGCAGCTGTATGGTCGCGGTGCTTCGGTGACACCGGAGTACTCCGCATGGCTACGCGGTCGGATCGAGCCACTGCTGGAGAAGCACGGTTTGAACCGCGAACGGCAGGCCGAACCCGAGGTGCGCGCCGCCGTATCGCAGACGCCCGACCCGCAACTGGCCCTGTTCGCCTGACGCCAGTCGCGCAATCTTTGCCTGATTCACCAATCTCTGCCCGTTTCACCGCTCACATCGCGGGCGTGCCGCGAATATAGCGGAGTAGTTTGGCGTTGGTACCTCTCACGGACGAGGAAGTGATGTAGGCGCATGGGAAACAGCGGTGCCCCAGAGAAATTGGAAAAGGTTGTAATTCGGTTCGCTGGCGACTCCGGCGACGGTATGCAGCTCACCGGTGACCGATTCACCCACGAGGCAGCCGCATTCGGCAATGACCTCGCCACCCAGCCCAGCTTTCCCGCCGAGATCCGCGCGCCCCAGGGCACGCTGCCGGGTGTTTCCTCATTCCAGATCCAGATCGCGGACTATGACATCCTCACCGCCGGTGACCAGCCCGATGTGCTGGTGGCGATGAATCCCGCCGCACTGAAGGCGAATCTGGAGGATCTGGCGCGCGGGGCGACCTTGATCATCAATACGGACGAATTCACCAAACGCAATCTCGCCAAGGTCGGGTATGCCGGTGATCCGCTCACCGATGACACTTTGACCGATTTCGTGGTGCACAAGGTGCCCATGACTTCGCTGACCCTCGGTGCGACCGAACCGACCGGTGTGGGCAAGAAAGACGGTCAGCGCGCCAAGAATATGTTCGCGCTGGGATTGCTGTCCTGGATGTACGGGCGGCCACTCGGTGGCACCGAACAGTTCATGCGGGAGAAATTCGCCGCCACGCCGGATGTGGCCGAAGCGAATATCCTCGCATTCCGGGCAGGGTGGAATTATGGCGAAACCACCGAATCCTTCGCCACCACCTACGAGGTCGCTCCGGCGACGCTGCCCGCGGGTACCTACCGGCAGATCACCGGCAATACCGCGCTCGCCTACGGCATCGTCACCGCCGGGCAGCTGTCCGGGCTGCCGGTCTTCCTGGGGACCTATCCGATCACCCCGGCCTCGGACATCCTGCACGAGCTGAGCAAGCATAAGAACTTCGGCGTCACCACCTTCCAGGCCGAGGACGAGATCGCCGGAATCGGTGCGGCACTGGGGGCTTCGCTCGGCGGGGCGCTGGGGGTCACCAGCACCTCCGGACCCGGACTGGCGCTCAAGAGCGAAACCATCGGCCTGGCCGTGATGACCGAACTGCCGCTGCTCATCGTCGATGTGCAGCGCGGCGGACCGTCCACCGGACTGCCGACCAAGACCGAACAGGCCGATCTGCTGCAGGCGCTGTACGGGCGCAATGGCGAATCACCGGTCCCCGTGGTGGCACCGCGTTCGCCCGCGGACTGTTTCGACGCCGCCGTGGAGGCCGCGCGCATCGCGCTCACCTATCGCACGCCCGTGCTGCTGCTCTCCGACGGCGCGATCGCCAATGGCTCCGAACCGTGGTCGATCCCCGAGGTGAGCGAAATGCCGCGCATCGACCCGGGATTCGAGCCTGCGGGCGATCCAGGCGATCCATTCGAACCCTATGCCCGCGACCCCGAAACCCTGGCCCGTCCGCTCGCGGTGCCCGGTACGGTCGGGCGCGCGCATCGCATCGGCGGCCTGGAAAAGGCCGACGGCAGCGGCAATATCTCGTACGAGCCCGCCAATCACGAACTGATGGTGCGGCTGCGGCAGGCCAAGATCGACGGCATCACCGTGCCCGATCTCGAGGTCGAGGATCCCAGCGGGCGCGCCGAACTGCTACTCATCGGCTGGGGCAGCTCCTACGGACCGATCGGCGAGGCGTGCCGCCGGGCCCGGCGGCGCGGCGTGCCGGTGGCGCAGGCGCATCTGCGGCATCTGAACCCGTTCCCCGCCAATCTCGGTGACGTGCTGAAGCGCTATCGCACCGTGGTCGCACCGGAGATGAACGGCGGCCAGTTGGCCATGCTGCTGCGCGCCCGCTATCTGGTCGATGTGCAGCCGTGGACCAAGATCGCCGGGCTGGCCTTCTCGGCACAGGAACTCGTCGGCGTCATCGACGCGGCACTGGACGGATCCATCGCGGAGATGGAACAGGCCAAGGCCTTCGCCGCCCGAGCGCGGGCCACCTACCGCACACCAGGGGGTAACGCATGACCATCCTCGAAAACCCGTTCGTGGGAACCGATCTCGGCCTGACCGGGCTGTCCGGGGTACCGCGCGCGGACGGACCGCAGAAGGCCAAGGACTACACCACCGATCAGGAGGTGCGCTGGTGCCCGGGCTGCGGTGACTACGTCATCCTCGCCACCGTGCGCGGCTTCCTGGCCGATCTCGGGCTCGAACGCGAGAACCTCATGTTCGTGTCCGGGATCGGATGCTCGAGCCGCTTCCCGTATTACCTGGAGGCGTACGGGATTCACTCGATTCACGGGCGTGCGCCCGCCATCGCCACCGGGCTCGCGGTCACCCGGCCGGATCTGTCGGTGTGGGTGGTGACCGGTGACGGTGACGCGCTGTCCATCGGCGGCAATCACCTCATTCACGCGCTGCGGCGCAATGTGAATATGACGATCCTGTTGTTCAACAACAGGATCTACGGGCTCACCAAGGGGCAGTACTCGCCGACCTCGGAGACCGGCAAGGTCACCAAATCCACGCCGATGGGGTCGATCGACCATCCGTTCAACACGCTGTCGGTGGCGCTGGGCGCCGAAGCCACCTTCGCCGCACGGGCTTTGGACTCCGACCGGGCCGGGCTCAACGAGGTGCTGCGGGCCGCCGCCGAACATCGCGGCACCTCATTCGTGGAGATCCTGCAGGACTGCCCGATCTTCAATGACGGGTCCTTCGACGCGCTGCGCCGCGACAACGCCGAATCGCATTTGATCCGGCTGCGGCACGGTGAACCCATCAGGTTCGGGGCAGAGAGTGAATTCGCCGTGGTGCGAAGCGGTTTCGGGCTGCGCGTGGTGCGCGCGGACAGCGTCGCCGACTCCGAGATCGTGGTGCACGACGCGTACACCGATAACCCGGAATACGCGTACGCGCTCTCGCGGCTCTCGGATCAGGACCTGTCACACGTGGTGACCGGCGTCTTCCGCAGCGTTGCGCGCGCCACCTACGACGACGGCGTGCGCGCACAGTTGGAGACGGCGGCCGAACGCACACCGGTACAGGGGAATTCGCTCCAGCACCTGCTCACCGGCCGCGAAACCTGGACGGTCGCCTGAGCTTTCGATAACTGAGAAGGCGTTCCGCAGGCGCTCGGGCATGACAACGAAGCGCTTGCGGGACGCCTTCCGCATGTCTGTCGCACAACACCATTGCATGGGTATATGTACGACCGTATGCTTACTTTCATGACCGCATTAGCGCACCCTTTGACCGAGGACACGGATCCGTATGTCCTGCCACCCACCGAACTCGCCGCACTGCTGTTCGACGCGCCCTGGCGGCGGTACGCGGTATTCGGCGACAGCCTGTCGGTGGGCGCGGGTGATGTCACCCCGGGTTACGCGGATCTGGGCTGGCCTACCCGCGTCGAGCGCGTGCTGCGCATGGTGCGCCCGGATCTGGAGTACCTCAATACCGCTCGCATCGGGGCCACCACCGCGCAGGCGCTGGCCGAGCAGGGTGAGCGCATCCACGATTTCGCGCCCGATCTGCTGCATGTGAACAGCGGCGCGAACGATATCGTGCGCCGTGAGCTCGATTGGGATCAGATCGAGCACGGTCTGCGCACCATGTACCGATTCGCCGCGGCCACCCGCGCCCAGATCGCCGTATACACCCTCGGCCGCGCCTTCGTCATCCCGGTCTTCCCGGATTGGGGCGACCGATTGCGCAGGCTGAACGACCTCACCCGCACGCTCGCTCGCGAATTCGATGCCGTCCTGGTGGATTCCGAGGATCACCCGCTCAATGACCGCCCGAACCTGTTGAGCGAGGACGGAATCCACTTCTCCACCTCCGGTCAGGCCATTCTCGCGACGCTCATGGTCCGGGAACTCGCACATCGCCTGGCCTGATCCGGACCAAAAAATTTTAGGGAAACTAGCTATGGTTGAGTCTAGTCAGACTCTGATATCGCCGCCCGCCCGGGATCGGTCGAATCTCATTCTGCCGGTGCTGTGTTCGGCGGCCTTCATGGCAATGCTGGACACCTTCATCGTCAACGTCGCCTTCACCGCCATCGGCGACGGCTTTCCGGGATCCTCGCTCGCGGATCTGAGCTGGGTGCTCAACGCCTACACCATCGTGTACGCGGCGCTGCTCATACCGGCCGGACGGCTGGCCGACCGATACGGCCGCAAACGCGGATTCCTCACGGGCCTGGCCGTTTTCACGGCCGCGAGCGTGGCGTGCGCCCTCGCGCCGAGTCTGTGGTCGCTGATCGGATTCCGCGCGCTCCAGGCGGCCGGGGCGGCGCTGCTCACACCCACCAGCCTCGGACTGCTGCTGACCGCGCTACCGGTCGAACGCCGCGCGACCGCCGTGAAGATCTGGGCCACCTCCACCTCCCTCGCCGCCGCGATCGGCCCGATCATCGGCGGGGCGCTGGTACAGCTGTCCTGGCAGTGGGTGTTCCTGGTCAATGTTCCGGTCGGGGTGATCGCCATGGTTGCGGCGGTCTACGTGGTGCCCGATCTCGAAGACGCTGTGGCAGGAAGGATTCCGGATCTGCTGGGCGCGCTGGTGCTGGCGCTCGGGCTCGGCGCGCTGGCACTGGCCTTGGTCAAGGGGCAGGAGTGGGGCTGGTCCGGGACGTCGACGCTCATCGCCTTCGCCGTGGCCGCCGCCGGATTCGGCACGGTGATCGTGCGCGTGCTGACCCACGCCATGCCGATCGTGGATCCGGGACTGCTGCGGGTGCGCACCTTCCTCTGGTCGAACATCACCGCGCTGCTGTTCTGTACGGCGTTCGGTGCCGTATTGCCCAGTGCGGTACTGCGATTGGAGACCGGTGCGCACTACAGTGCCCTGACCACCGGTCTCGCGCTCGCGCCGGGACCGCTCATGGTCATGGTTTTCGCCGTGGCCGGACAGCGCCTCACCCGGCGCGGCTGGCCCCCGAGTCGCATTGTCGCCCTGGGCAATGCGCTGTTCGCCTGCGGCGCGGTGCTGTTGGCGGTGAGTGCGGGCGAGGAGGTCGACTATCTCACCCGGGTCCTGCCCGGCTGGATGATCATCGGTGTGGGAGTGGGGTTTTCACTGCCCAGCCTGCTCGCCGCGGCGACCGTCGGCCTGCCGCCCGCGCACGTGTCGAGCGGCAGCGGTGTGGTCAATACCAGCCGCCAGCTCGGCTACGTCTTCGGCGTCACCATGCTCGTCGCCATCCTCGGCACACTGAGCGCCGACGCGGGGGCCGCCGTCACCGGGTTCACCCGCGCCTGGTGGGCCATCGCCGCGGTGGCACTGCTGAGCACGCTCACCGCGCTCGGCATTACCGCACGCGCCGAAGCGATTGCCTGACAGCGCTGTTCGCGACTACTTCAGGCCGGGCGGATTGTTCAGATCGCGCGCCGAGAAGGTGTCGCACATCTTGATCTGCCCGGACTTGTAGCCCGAGAGGAACCACTTCTGGCGTTCCTCGGACGAACCGTGCGTCCAGGCTTCGGGATTCACGCGACCGGTCGACGCCTTCTGAATGCGATCGTCGCCCACGGCCGAGGCCGCGGAGAGACCGTCGTTGATGTCGTTGTTGGTCAACGGCTTCAGGAACGGCTGATCCGAACCGGGCGCGGGCAGCTTATCGGCGTAGTACGCCCACACGCCCGCGTAGCAGTCGGCCTGGAGTTCGGTGCGGACCGCACCGGACTCCGGACCCTGCGGATCACGTTGCGCCCGATTGATATCGCCGAGCAGGTTCTGGATGTGATGGCCGAACTCGTGCGCTACCACGTACTCCTGCGCCAGCGGTCCGCCGCTCGCGCCGAAGCGATCCTTGAGTTCCTGGAAGAAGCTGGTATCGAAGTACGCGGTCTGATCGGCCGGGCAGTAGAACGGCCCGACCGCCGAGGACGCGCGGCCGCAGCCGGTGTTCACCTGACCGGAGAACAGCGTCACCTTCGGGTCGACGTATTTCTTGTTCACCTGCTTGGGCAGTTCGGTGCTCCACACCGCGTCCAAGCTCTGCACCGTCAGCACCACGCGACAGTCCACGTACTTGTTCGCGTCCGCACCGGTCTTGCAGTGATCGGGTGTTTTCACCGATCCGCTGTTGGCATTGCTGTCCGCACCCGTGAACTGTCCGAGCACACTCCCCGGATCGCCACCCAACAGCAATGTCGCTATCAGCACGATGATGCCCACGGCACCACCGCCGAGAACCAATCCGCCGCCCATGCCCGGTCCGCCACCGCCGCCGGAAACCCGGTTCGGGTCGATCTGCAGGCCCTCGTTGAAGGTCATACGCACTAGCTTGGCACGGCCGCACGGATATCGGTTTCCACTCGGGAAACGTGTCTCACTACGATGGGAGCGCACCCGGCGGACCCCGCGGTGTTTTCCAGCCCATCGAAAGGATTCCCGTGCTGCGCACCCACTTGGCTGGTTCGCTGCGAAGCGAGCAGGCCGGTCAGACCGTCACCCTCACCGGATGGGTGGCCCGGCGTCGAGACCACGGTGGCGTGATCTTCATCGATCTGCGTGATGCGTCGGGCGTGTCGCAGGCCGTCTTCCGTGAGGGCGAGCCCGCCGAACAGGCCCATAAGCTGCGCAACGAGTTCTGCGTGAAGGTCACCGGTGTGGTCGAGAATCGGCCGGCCGGCAGCGAGAACCCGAACCTGCCCACCGGTGCGATCGAGGTGAACGTCACCGAACTCGAGGTGCTCAACGAGTCCGCGCCGCTGCCGTTCCAGCTCGATGACGAGCCGGGCGAAGAGGCGCGCCTGAAGTACCGCTACCTGGATCTGCGCCGCGAAGGCCCGGCCCATGCCATCCGGCTGCGGTCCAAGGTCAGCGCCGCCGCCCGCGAGGTGCTCGGCAAGCACGCCTTCATCGAGGTCGAGACCCCGACCATGACGCGCTCGACCCCCGAGGGCGCGCGCGACTTCCTGGTCCCCGCGCGTTTGCAGCCGGGCAAGTTCTACGCGCTGCCGCAGTCCCCGCAGCTGTTCAAGCAGCTGCTCATGGTCGCGGGCATCGAGCGGTACTACCAGATCGCGCGCTGCTACCGCGATGAGGACTTCCGCGCCGACCGCCAGCCCGAGTTCACCCAGCTCGATATCGAGATGAGCTTCGTGACCCAGGAGGATGTGATCCTGCTGGCCGAGGACATCCTGGTCGCGCTGTGGAAGCTCATCGGGCACGAGATCAGCACCCCGATCCCGCATATGACCTACGCCGACGCCATGCGCCGGTTCGGTTCGGACAAGCCCGATCTGCGTTTCGGCATCGAGATCACCGAAATGGCGGAGTACTTCAAGGACACGTCCTTCCGCGTGTTCCAGGCTCCGTACGTCGGCGCGGTCGTCATGCCCGGCGGTGCCTCGCAGCCGCGGCGTCAGCTCGACGCCTGGCAGGAATGGGCCAAGCAGCGCGGCGCGAAGGGCTTGGCGTACATCCTGATTCAGGAGGATGGCACCCTCGGCGGACCGGTCGCCAAGAACCTGACCGATGCCGAACGTGAGGGTCTGGCCAAGTACGTCGGCGCGAACCCGGGCGACTGCGTGTTCTTCGCCGCCGGTGAGGCCAAGCCGCAGCGCGCGCTGCTCGGCGCGGCCCGCGGTGAGATCGCGCGCAAGTGCGGACTCATCGACGAGAACGAGTGGGCCTTCGTCTGGATCGTGGACGCCCCCATGTTCGAACCCGCCGCCGACGCCACCGCCAGCGGTGATGTGGCCCTTGGCCATTCGGCCTGGACCGCGGTGCACCACGCCTTCACCTCGCCCAAGCCCGAACATCTGGCCACCTTCGACACCGATCCCGGTTCGGCGCTGGCCTACGCCTACGACATCGTCTGCAACGGCAATGAAATCGGCGGCGGCTCGATCCGTATTCACCGTAAAGACGTGCAGGAGCGGGTCTTCAAGGTGATGGGCATCAATGACGAAGAGGCCCAGGACAAGTTCGGCTTCCTCCTCGACGCCTTCTCCTACGGCGCTCCGCCCATGGGCGGCATCGCCTTCGGCTGGGACCGCATCACCGCGCTGCTCGCCGGTGTCGACTCCATTCGCGAGGTCATCGCCTTCCCGAAGTCCGGTGGCGGCGTGGACCCGCTCACCGACGCCCCGACCCCGATCACCCCGATCCAGCGTCGCGACGCGGGACTCGATGTGAAGCTGGACGAGAACGGCAACCCGGTCAAGGCCGAGAAGTAGGCCGTACGAAAAACGAAGCACCCGTTGCCGATTCCTCGGCGGCGGGTGCTTCGTCGTTTCGGTGGATCAGTACTGCACGACCAGGCGGCCGGTGAGGAAGCGGTAGGCGTAGGTGACCGCGATGGCGCTGACCGGACCGGCGACCAGCAGGCCGATACCGCAGCAGAGCGCGCCCACGAAGGTGATGACCAGGACGGTCAGGGCCAGCAGCAGGATCTGCAGGACATTCGCGATCACCAATTGGGCGCTGGCCTTGATGGCGTTGATCGGATCCATTTCCTGATCGATCACGAAGTGCAGCGAGAACATGCACAGGATGCCGACGATCACGACCGGGAAGATGCAGAGCATCGAGGCGATCAGACAGGCCACGAACACGATGAGCGCGGTGAGCAGCACGCTGCCCGCGTTGACGAAGCCGAAGAAGGCCGGGAAATCCGGTGGGGTGCCATCGGTTTCGTAGAGGGCGCCGCGAATCATGGCCGCCTGCAACAGCCAGACGATCAGGGCCGCCACGGCGAACATGAGCAGCACACCCGCCAGCGACTGCACGTTCACGATATTGACCAGCAGCGTGACCACCAGCCAGGCGATCAGGCCGATCAGCACCATGCCGACCCAGGGAATCGGGTTGGCGCGGAAGCGATCCCAGCCGTAGGACACGGCATGGCCGACATCGAGGCGCTCGTACGGACGGGCCGTGATGGAGTTCTCGGCGGGTCCGGGCGGCGGAGTGCCGTCCGGACCCAGGGGCACGCTGCCGGGGGGAACGCTGCCCGGCGGGACATTGCCGGGCGGGAAACCACCCTGCTGGGGTGCGCCCGGCTGACCGTAACCCTGGGGGCCGCCCTGTTGCGGATATCCGCCCTGCGGACCGCCCGGTCCGAAGCCGCCCTGCGGTGCACCCTGCTGCGCGAAGCCGCCGCCCTGCGGATTGCCTTGCTGCGGTGGGAATCCGCCCTGCTGGGGGTAGCCGCCCTGCTGCGGATATCCGCTCTGGGGATTGCCCGGTTGCCCGAACCCGCCCTGGGGGTTGCCCTGCGGCGGGTAGCCGCCACTCGGATTGCCTTGCTGCGGTGCGAATCCACCGGCGGGCTGACCCTGCGGCGCGCCCGACTGCGGGTGCAGGCGGGGCGGGGGTTCCACGGCCTCGCCGTACTGCGCCGCGCCCGGACCGTCGAATTGCGGGTAGCCCGCGCGGCCGGGCAATTCGTGCCGGCCGTGCTCGGGTCCGCCGGAAGACGCTGCGGGTTCGGGGTTCTGGTGCTGTCCGGAACGGGCGGTCGAGCGCGGTCCGCCTTGGTCGCCGGGAATGTCGCCGGAGGGATCGTTCGGTGCGGAGGGCGGCGTGCCGGTCATGGTCGCGAGCCTTTCACATTTCCCGTTTTACGGTGTGGCGCACAGCAGTTGAACATGAGACAACTAGACCACCCCGGTTGTGTCAAGCAACCAGCGCCGTGTGGGCAAACCCTTGACCAAGACACGCCGGACGACGCGCGAAAGGTTGCGCAACCGCTCGCTGAAAGTGACCTGGTGCGAGTAACTTGGGACGAGATGACCGCACTATTGGCCGAACGCGCCGCCGAAGTCGTGTCCGCGGCACAACAGTTGCTCACAAAGCGAATGGGTGCTCCGGTAAAGCTGAGTGATCCTATGGAACTCAGCGGTAGTGGTAGGACGACGGTACTTCGCGTGCGTGTTGCGGAGAACGCGTTTTCACTTCCTCGCACACTCATAGTGAAGCAGGTACGTGGCGCCGCACAGGAACGACGCACCGGGGGCATGGCACCCGGTGTGGCCAGCATCGACTCCGCATTCTTGCGCGAGGCGGTGTCCTACCAGTTCACCACCGCGCTGGGGCGTGACCACCGGCCGGGGGCGTACCTACTCGCGTACAGCCTCCCCGACCGGCTGCTCATTCTCAGTGATCTGGGCGAGAACACCTCGCTCACCGCGGTCCTACAGGCGAACGCCGAACCCGCCGGGCGCAACTCGCTCATGGCATTCGCGCAGGCCCTGGGCCGCATGCACGCCGCCACCGTCGGCCGCGAGGCCGATTTCGTAGCCCTGCTACGCCGCGTCGATGTGGTGCACCGGGTCGACGGGATCGCCCAGCAGGCCGAGACCGCCGTATCCGAAGTGCCCGTCATGCTGCAGCGCGAACTCGGCATCGAGGTGCCGGGGGAGATCGCCGAACGCATCGTGCGTGGTAACCGACTGTTCTCCGCGGGGCGCTATCGCGCCTTCAGCCCCTCGGATCTGTGCCCCGACAATGTCATTCTCAACGAGGAGGGCGCACGCTTCCTCGATTACGAATGGGGCGGCTTCCGTGATGCCACCCTCGATATCGCGTACGCGCTGGTCTCCTTCCCCGGCTGCCTCTGCGATTTCGAACTCTCCCGCGAACGCGCCCGGCAGATGGTCGAGGCCTGGCGCTCGGAAGTGGTCGCGGTCTGGCCCGCCCTCGCCGATGACGATGTGCTCAACGAGCGCATTCTCGAAGCCCGGCTCATCTGGGTGTGGTTGTCCACCTACTGGTTCCTGCCCGCCGACCACACCCGCATCGCCGCGGCGCGCGAACACGGACTGTCGATTCCGCGCTCGGCCGCACTGATCAATCGCTGGGCCGCCCTCGCCGAGGACGCCCGCTGCACCGGTGACGATTCGCTCGGTGACTTCGCCGAACACGTCTCGGCGACCCTCGAAGAGCACTGGGAAGAATAGACAGCTTGGCGCTCGAAGGCCGGATCCCCTTCGGGGCCCGGCCTTTACGCTGTTCAGGGACTGTATCTGACCGCTGCGCGTCGGGTCAGACCATAGGGTTCGAGCGCGGCTCGATGCGGCCGCCACGCCGCACGCCGAAGGAAATACCGTGGCGGACACCGGTCTTCGGATCGGACACATCGGTCAGATAGAACCAGTCCATCTGCGCCTGATCCGCGTCCACGTGCAGCACGCCGTACCCGTGCGAATCCAGTTCCGCGTAGTGCAGATGGCGGTTCACCCCGACCAGCGCGGTCTCGGCGACGACCGAGGCGGTGCGCGGCGGGGTTTTGGTCATATCGCCCATGCTCTGCGAGGAGACCGACGGGACAACGAATTCCACGCCCGCGGTCTGCCCGGCCGGATAGTTGGCGGCATCGACGGGAATGTCCGCGGCCCACGAGGTATGGATATCGCCGGTCAGGAAGACCACATCCGCGATCCGGTTATCGGTGATGGCGCGCAACAGCTGCTGCCGATCCGCCGTGTACCCATCCCATTGATCCAGATTGGCCGGAATGCCCGACTCCGGAATGCCGATCAACTCGGTGAGCGCTGCCGTGGTCGCGGGCTCCAGCGGCGGGAACACCAGCGGGGCGATCATGACCGGATTACCGATCAACTTCCAGCTCACCGGGGCGGAGGTCACACCGGCTGTGACCCAATCCAATTGATCCTTGCCCGCGATGGTGCGATCCGGGCTGTCCACCACGCGCCAGCCCGGACCCGACTTGGCCTGCTGACTGCGGTAACTGCGCAGATCCAGCATGGACAATTCGGCCAGGGTGCCGAAGCGCAGTCGCCGGTACAGTCGCCGATCGCCGCCGGTGCGCACCGGCATCCACTCCAGATATGCCTGAAGCGCGGCCTCCCGGCGCGCCTGCCAGTCGCCCTCGATCGCGGGCTGATGGTTCTCCGCACCGCCGGACCAGGCGTTATCGGCCGATTCGTGATCGTCCCAGGTGCAGATGAACGGCACCCGCGCGTGCAGGCTCAGCAGATCCGGATCGGTCTTGTACTGCGCGTGCCGAATTCGATAGTCGGCCAGGCTCACGATCTCGTGCGCGGGGTCGTGCGGACGCACCGAACCGTTGCGGCCGCCGTATTCACCGCGCGGATATTCGTAGATGTAATCCCCGAGATGCACGATGGCATCGAGATCCTCGCGCGCCGCGAGATGCCGGTATGCCCCGAAATAGCCTGCCTCCCAATTGGCGCAGGACACCACGCCGAGGCGCAGGCGGTCGGGAGCGGCCGAGGCTGCCGGCGCGGTGCGGGTGCGACCGACCGGTGAGGTCTGGCCGAGAGCCGTGAATCGATAGAAGTATTCGCGCGCCGGAGCCAGTCCGGTCACATCGACCTTGATCGTATGGTCGGATTCCGCACTCGCCGTATGGTTTCCGGATGCCGCGATCGATCCGAATCCGGCATCGCTGGCAACTTCCCAGCGCACCGAAGTGGGTGCGCCCGCACCCGATCCGGGGGTCGCTTCCTCCGAGGGCGTGACGCGCGTCCAGATGAGGACGCCACCCGGTAATGGATCCCCGGAAGCGACCCCGTGCCGGAACACATCCGACTCCGCGCGCGCCGTCCCCGCCCCGAGTAGCGATACCGCGACCGCGACCCCACCACCCTTCAACGCGGAACGACGATCGAAGGGCGTAGCGATGATCTCGGTGAGGCGCACGCGTCGATCAGATCTGATACAGCACCCGCTAGGCAAATCTGGACGGATGAACAGTTCGTAACAACGCCGTGTGAACGTTCACACACCGCACAGCGATCTTGAATCATGCGTGACGCCGCCACCCGAGGCGCATTCGGGGTCGACGGCCCGCGAGCCCGAATAGGGCCTCGACCGGCGCTTGGCACGCCCGGAGACGGCGGTGCGGCGAATCCTGTCGTGGGTGGACGGTACGGTCGCGGGGTGAGTGACGGGTTGTTCGACGCGCCGGGGACGGAGGACGTGGACGAGGGGTTCGTGCCGAGTGTGGCACCGATGGGTGAGGGGTTCGCGCCACTGGCCGTGCGCATGCGGCCGCGGAATCTGGATGAGGTGGTCGGGCAGCAGCATCTGCTGGGGCCGGGATCGCCGCTGCGCAGGTTGATCGAAGGGTCCGGGGCGGCGTCGGTGCTGCTGTACGGGCCGCCCGGCACCGGGAAGACGACGCTCGCCTCGCTGATTTCGCAATCGACCGGGCGGCGGTTCGAAGCGCTCTCGGCCCTGTCCGCCGGGGTGAAAGAGGTGCGCGGGGTCATCGAGCTGGCGCGGCGGCGGCTCACCGTGGGTGAGCAGACCGTGCTGTTCATCGATGAGGTGCACCGGTTTTCCAAGACCCAGCAGGACGCGCTGCTGGCGGCGGTGGAAAACCGCATCGTGTTGCTGGTCGCCGCGACCACCGAGAATCCGTCGTTCTCCGTGGTGTCGCCGCTGCTGTCGCGATCACTGGTACTACAGCTGACCTCCTTGTCGGAGGCCGATATTCGCCAGGTGCTGACCCGCGCCATCGCGGATCCGCGCGGGCTGGCGGGGGAGTACACCGTCAGCGACGAGGCGATCGAACACATCGTGCGCATCGCGGGCGGTGACGCCCGGCGCTCACTCACCGCACTCGAAGCCTCGGCCGAATCCTCCCTGGACGGGAATGTCGGCGTGGAACTGGTGGAGGCCAGCGTCGACAAGGCCGCCGTGCGCTACGACCGCGCGGGCGATCAGCACTACGACGTCATCAGCGCGTTCATCAAATCGCTGCGCGGATCCGATGTGGACGCGGCGCTGCACTATCTGGCGCGCATGATCAGCGCGGGCGAGGATCCGCGATTCATCGCCCGCCGCTTGATGATTCAGGCCAGCGAGGAAGTCGGCATGGCCGATCCGACCGCACTGCAAACCGCGGTCGCCGCCGCGCAGGTGGTGCAGCTGGTCGGCATGCCGGAGGCGCAACTGGCGCTGACCCAGGCCACCATTCATATCGCGACCGCACCCAAATCCGGTGCGGTGGTGAAGGGTATCGGCGCGGCCATGGCCGATGTGCGCGCGGGCAAAGCGGGCGCGGTGCCGCCGCACCTGCGCGATGGTCACTACGCCGGTGCGGCGGCGCTGGGCAATGCGCAGGGGTACAAATACCCGCACGATCACCCCGATGGTGTGCTGGGGCAGCAGTATCCGCCCGACGAATTGGTCGGGACGGATTACTACCACCCCACCGATCACGGCTATGAACGCGAAGTCGGCCCCCGAGTCACCAAACTCCGCCGCATAGTCCGGGGAAAGTAGGAGTCGGCTACATCGTGCCGGTGAGCGCGATGACCGCGAAGTGCGCGCCCTGCGGATCGCTCAGTACCGAGAAGCGCCCGATCGGTATATCGGTCGGTGGCACCGCGACCGAACCGCCGAGTTCGGTGGTCTTGGCGACGATGGCATCGGTATCGGCGACGGCGAAGTAGACCATCCAGTGCGAGGGCACATCGGCAGGCCAGTTCTCATCCATCTGCATCATGCCGGCGATGGAATTACCGCCGACCTTGAATTCGGTGTACGTGGTGCTGCCGAATTCCGCTGTGCTGCTTTCCCATCCGAATACGTCGGCGTAGAAAGCCTTGGCGGCGTCGATATCCCGGCAGTTCAGCTCGCTCCAGCAGTAGCTGCCGGGCTCGTTGACGATGCCCGCGCCCTTGAAGTCATACGCCTGCCAGGCGGCGATGACCGCGCCCCGGGTATCGGCGAAGACCGCCATGCGGCCCTGTTCGGGAACATCCATGGGCTCCATGAAGACCTGTCCGCCCGCGGCCTGCACGGCCTTCACGGTGGCGTCGACATCGAGCACATTGACATAGGTGGTCCAGGCGGGCGGCTGACCCTCCATCATGATCGGCATGGCGGCGGCGACCTCATTCCCCTCGGTGCCCGCGAGGGTGAACATGGTGTATCCGCCGTACTGCGGATCCGGTGAGGAATTGGCCTGCCAGCCGAACAACTCACCATAGAAATTGGAGGATGCTGCGATATCGGGGGTGGCGAGATCCACCCAGTTGGGGACTCCCGGATCGTACGAGCTCATTTGCGGCATGGCCGACTCCTCTCGGGCGGGAAAAGTACCGGCTCATGGGCCGATGAGCCGACACCGCGAGCCTAGAACTCCCTGTCCCTGATGTCCGGTCATCGATCGAACCAGCCGTGTGACCAGCCGACCACTCGGCATGGTCGGTTGCGGGTAATAGCAATGTTTCTGCGTGTCATATCGCGAGTCGGCACGAATCGACTTTTACGCGCGACACTGGTGCATAGGGTGGCGACGTCGATCCAGGTCCACCCGGCAGAACGGAGGGATTCGGTGACCGCCATGGCTGATAGACCGCAGATGCTGGTCAGTGAGTTCGAGGAGCTCGCCAAGCACCAGGGCGAAACGGTGCGGCTGGAGTTCCTGTACGGGAAGCTGGGGGTCAAGGCGGTGCCGGACGGGGACCATATCGAGATAGTGCGCTGGCTCGCACGTCGCCTGCTCCCGCTGGGTGATGAGCTCTGGCTGTATCCCGAGGTTGACCTGAAGGTCGCGAAGTATCGCAACGGGCGCGCTCGCGCGGCCGCGGTCCTGGCCCCGGACGGCTCCTTCTCCGGTCAAGGGAACTGGGTCGACGCGGATTCGGTACTCATGGTCGTCGAGGTCACCTCGTACGACTCCGATACCGACCGGCGCGACCGCGTCGAGAAGCCCCGCGCCTATGCCGAGGCAGGCATCCCGATCTACCTGCTCATCGACCGCGATACCTGCGAGACAATCGTTTACAGCCACCCCGCCGACGGCGTCTACTCCTCGCCCATGCGACTTCCGTTCGGCGCGCGCGTAGAACTGCCCGCGCCCGTGGAGATCACCCTGGACACGGACGCTCTGAAGCACTGGGTTCGATGAATTCGGTTCCACTGCAATGAAGTTCGACCCGCGCCGCCGATGCCCTCGATCTGACCCGGGAACACAACCCGCACATGGGTTTCGGGCACGGCGTCCACCACTGCCTGGGAGCGCAGTTGGCGCGCATCGAACTTCAGGTGGTGCTCGACACGCTGCTGCGGCGCTTTCCGGCACTGCGGCTGGCCGTGCCCGATGCCGAAATCCCTTGGAAGCGTGGGATGCTCGTGCGCGGGCCGAGTTCGCTCCCGGTCAGCTGGTGATCAGTCCCGGAACAGGCCGTTGTCCCGGGCGATCCGCTCGATCTCCGTCGGGGTGCCGCCCATGATCACGCGTACGTGTTCGGTGACCAGTTCGACCGGCCAGTCCCACCAGGCGGCGCGCAACAGCAGGTCGATCTCCTGGTCCGGGAAGCGTTGCTTCACCGGCTTGGCCGGATTGCCGCCGACGATCGTGTACGGGGGGACATCGGCCGTCACGACCGCACCCGTCGCGATGATCGCGCCGTCGCCGATCCGCACGCCCGGCATGATCAGCGCGTTGTAGCCGATCCACACGTCATTGCCGACGACGGTGTCACCCCTGCTCGGAATCGAGGTGAGGATGTCCATGGTGTCCTCGGCCCAGGTGCCGCCGAAAATGGTGAACGGGAACGTCGACACGCCCGCGGTGGGGTGATTCGCGCCCGCCATGATGAATCGGGTGCCGGTGGCCAGCGCGCAGTACCTGCCGATGATCAGCTTCTCCGGTCCGAACGCGTACAGCACATTCCGGGTCTCGAACTCGGTCGCCGCGTCCGGATCGTCGAAGTAGCTGTAGTCGCCGACCTCGATATTCGCCGAGGTGATGTGCGGTTTCAGGAATACGGTGCGGTCCGTGTGCGGCAGTGGATAGGGCGTCGATGGGTCCGGGATCACACTCACCCCGGCGATGGTAGCCAGCGCCGGGCGGGGGCTGAAAACCCGCTGGACCGGGACCGGTAGGCTTGACATTTGTGCAGACCCACGAGATTCGCCGACGCTTCCTGGAGCATTTCGTCCGTGCCGGACACACCGAGGTTCCCAGTGCCTCGCTGATCCTGGCCGACCCCAACCTGCTGTTCGTCAACGCGGGCATGGTCCAGTTCGTCCCGTATTTCCTCGGTCAGCAGACCCCGCCCTGGGCGACCGCGACCAGCGTGCAGAAGTGCGTGCGCACCGGCGATATCGAGAATGTCGGCATCACCACCCGGCACAACACCTTCTTCCAGATGGCGGGCAATTTCAGCTTCGGCGACTACTTCAAGCGCGAGGCCATCACCTTCGCCTGGTCGCTGCTCACCTCGCCCGTCGAGGACGGCGGCTACGGCTTCGACCCCGAAAAGCTGTGGGCCACGGTCTACCTCGACGACGATGAGGCCGAGCAGATCTGGCTCTCCATCGGTATGCCCGCCGAGCGCATCCAGCGCCGCGGTATGGCCGACAACTACTGGTCCATGGGCATTCCGGGCCCGTGCGGCCCGTGCTCGGAGATCTACTACGACCGCGGACCCGAATTCGGCATCGAGGGCGGCCCGGAGGCCGACGAGGATCGCTACCTCGAAATCTGGAACCTCGTGTTCATGCAGAACGAGCGCGGCGAAGGCCGCGGCAAGGACGATTTCGAGATCCTGGGCCCGCTGCCCAAGAAGAATATCGACACCGGCATGGGCATCGAGCGCGTCGCGTTCCTGCTGCAGGGCGTCGACAATGTCTACGAAACCGATCTGCTGCGCCCGATAATCAGCAAGGCCGAGGAACTGACCGGCCGCAACTACGGTGTCGAACACGCCGATGATGTGCGCTTCCGCGTTATCGCCGACCACGCCCGCACCGGCGCCATGCTCATCGCCGACGGTGTGAACCCGGGCAATGACGGCCGCGGCTATGTGCTGCGCCGGCTGCTGCGGCGCATCGTCCGCTCGGCGCGTCTGCTGGGTGCCGACAAGCCGGTCATGGGCGAGTTCATGAAGGTCGTCAGCGAGCTCATGGCCCCCTCGTACCCGGAGCTGGCCACCGATTTCAAGCGCATCGAAACCGTCGCCGTCGGTGAGGAGAGCGCGTTCCTGCGCACCCTGAACACCGGTTCCAAACTGTTCGACGATGCCGCCTCCGAGGTGAAGGCCCAGGGCGGCAGCAAGATCAGCGGCACCGAGGCGTTCACACTGCACGACACCTACGGCTTCCCGATCGACCTCACCCTGGAGATGGCCGCCGAGGCCGGGCTCCAGGTCGATGAGGAGGGCTTCCGCTCGCTCATGGCCGAGCAGCGCGCCCGCGCCAAGGAGGACGCCTACTCGCGCAAGCACGCGCACGCCGACCTCACCGTCTACAAGGAATTCGTCGACCGCGGCGCCACCGAATTCACCGGCTTCGACGAACTCGCCACCGAGGCAACGGTTCTCGCGCTCATCAAGGATGGCGTGCGAGTGCCGGTGGCCGAAGTCGGCCAAGACGTGGAGATCATTCTCGATCGCTCGCCGCTGTACGCCGAGTCCGGCGGTCAGATCGCCGATCGCGGTTCGATCGTGTCCTCGCACGGGCTCAAGGTGCGCGTCAACGATGTGCAGAAGATCGCCAAGACGGTATGGGTGCACAAGTCCACCGTCGAGGGTGGTCAGCTCACCGAGGGTGACACCGTGCTCGCGCAGGTCGATCCGGCCTGGCGGCACGGCGCGACCCAGGGCCACTCGGGCACCCATATGGTGCACGCCGCGCTGCGACAGGTGCTGGGCCCCAACGCCGTTCAGGCGGGCTCGCTGAACAAGCCGGGCTACCTGCGCTTCGACTTCAACTGGCAGGGCGGGCTCTCCGAACAGCAGAAGGCCGATATCGAGGCCATCTCCAACAATGCCGTCGCGGACGATTTCGCCGTGAACACCTTCGTCACCGATCTGCCGTCCGCCAAGAAGATGGGCGCGATGGCCCTGTTCGGCGAGAACTACGGCGATGAGGTGCGCGTGGTGGAGATCGGCGGACCGTTCTCCATGGAGCTGTGCGGTGGTACGCACGTGCAGCATTCCTCGCAGATCGGGCCCATCACCCTGCTGGGTGAGTCCTCGGTCGGTTCGGGTGTGCGCCGCGTGGAGGCCTTCGTCGGCCTGGACTCGTACAAGTACCTCGCCAAGGAGCGGGCGCTGCTCGCCGGTGTGGCCTCCTCGCTGAAGGTGCCCTCCGATGAGGTGCCCGCGCGCGTGGAGCAGCTCGTCGAGCGACTCAAAGTTGCCGAAAAAGAGCTGGAGCGCACCAAGATTCAGGCCGTGCTCGCACAGGCCGGAACTTTCGCCGCGCAGGCGCAGCGCGTGGGCAAGGTGCTGCTGGTGGCCGCCGCCGCTCCCGAGGGCGTCGGCGCGGGCGATCTGCGCACCCTGGTCGCCGATATCAAGGGCCGCCTGGGCGCGGAACCGGCCATCGTCGCGCTGCTCGGCAATGACGAGGGCAAGGTCCCGTTCGTCGTCGCGGTCAGCAAGCACGCCCAGGATCTGGGTGTGAAGGCGGGCGATCTGGTGCAGTCCTTCGGCCCCAGCATCAATGGCCGCGGTGGCGGCAAGCCGGAGATGGCGCAGGGCGCGGGCTCCGAACCCGCTGGTATCGAGGCCGGACTCGCGGCCTTGCGGGCGCGGGTGGCCGAGCTCGCCGGGTGATGCCCCCTTCCGAACCCTCGGATTCCCCGGGCGTCGACGGCGACGCCCGGACTCACACCGGAACACCGGGATTCGCGGTGGACCGGCCCAGCCCCTCGGATGATCCGGGTCGCGGCAGGCGGATCGCGCTCGATGTGGGCACGGTCCGCATCGGCGTGGCCTCCAGCGATCCGGACGGCCTGCTGGCCACCCCGGTCGAGACCGTGCCCAAGGCGAAGAAGATCGCGCCCGGCACCCTCGCACCCGACCTTGACCGAATTGCCGAAATTGTGCGCGAATACGAGGCTGTGGAAGTGATTGTCGGCCTTCCCCGCACCTTGCGCGGAGAGAGCGGCTCGTCGGCTAAGCTGGCGGCCACCTTCGCGGGGCGTTTGCGGACTTTGATCGCACCGGTGCCGGTGCGGCTTTCCGACGAACGTTTGACTACGGTGTCTGCTGCACGGGCGTTGCGGGACAGTGGAGTTCGCGCGCGCGGGCAGCGGTCCGTCATCGATCAGGCGGCCGCCGTGTCGATCCTGCAGGGTTGGTTGGACGAACGGAGTGCAGCATTGAAGCCGCGCGGTGATGGTGATCTTGCATGACCGACCGCTGGACGCGAGCCGAGGAACGCTACCGGCAGAGCGCTGAACGCCGTTATCGCCGTGACGACCTGGACTGGTCGGAAGTCGACGATTACGAGGACGACACCACCGTCATCCCGCGCTATGAGGATGACGAGGACGATGAGCCGATCCTGGAGCCGGAACCGCCGCGCCGCCAGGCGCCCCAGCGCGCCGAGCGCGGTCGCGGTGGCAACGGTCGTGGCGGTAATGGGCGCGGTGGTTCGCGTGCCTCGGGCAGCCGCGGCGGACAGCGTCCGCGCCGCTCCCGCGCGGCCTCGCGCAAGGCCGCCGAGCGCAAGCGGCGGCGGCGGAACCTGATCGTCATCGGCACCGTATTCGTCGTATTGTTCGTCGGCGCGGCCGGATTCGCGACCTGGAAGTTCATGAACCGGTTCACCGCCGCCGAGGATTACGCCGGCGATCCGGGACCGCTGGCCGTGGTGCAGGTCAAACCCGGTGATACCGCCACCCAGATCGCGGACACCATGTTCGCCAAGGGTGTGGTCGCCAGTAGCGCCGCCTTCTACGAGGCCGCGGTGCGCAATGACAATATGAGCTCGGTGCAGCCCGGCTACTACGCCATCGCCAGTCACAGTCGTGCCGCGGAAGCCGTTGTCGCTCTGGTGGGTAAGAACTCGCGGGTCGGCAATGTGGTCATCTCCGAGGGCCGTCAACTGCACGACTCCACCGATGTGAGCACCGGCGCGCGCAAGGACGGCATCTACCGCAAAATCGCCGACGCCAGTTGTGTCGGCACCGGTTCGGCCGCCAAATGCGTGACCTACGACCAGCTCGAGGCGGCGGGCGGCAGTGCCGATCCGAGCGTGCTCGGGGTGCCGTCGTGGGCGATGGACCGGGTGCGTCAGGTGCCCGATCGCAGTCGGCAGCTGGAGGGCCTGATCGCCGCGGGCACCCTGGATTTCGATCCGAGTGGTTCGCCCGAGCAGATCCTCAAGCAGTTGGTGACCACGAGCGCGGCGACCTACGAGTCCACCGGGATCATGAATTCCGGTGCCGCCAACGGTCTTTCGCCCTATGACACGCTGATCGGCGCATCGCTGGTGGAGCGCGAAGCGCTGCCGCAGGACATGTCCAAGGTGGCGCGGGTGATCGTGAACCGGCTCAAGGCCGATCAGAAACTGGAGTTCGACTCCACGGTGAACTACGCGCTCCCGGCCACCGAGGTCGCCACCACGGACGCCGACCGCAATAAGAAGACCCCGTGGAATACGTACGCGATGGCGGGCCTGCCCGCGACGCCCATCTCCGCACCCTCGGTGGATGCCATGCGCGCCATGGAGAAACCCGAACCGGGGAACTGGCTGTACTTCGTCACCGTCGACAAACAGGGCACCACCCTGTTCACCGACAGTTACAGCGAACATCTGCGCAATATCGAAAAGGCCAGGCAGAGTGGAATTCTCGACAGTGGACGGTGAGCGCCGCAAGGCTGCCGTACTCGGCAGCCCCATCTCGCATTCGCGCTCGCCGCAACTGCACCTGGCCGCCTATCGCGCGCTGGGCTTGGACTGGACCTATGAGCGCATCGAATGCGATGCCGAACAACTGCCCGGCCTGGTCGACGGTCTCGGCCCGGAATGGGTCGGCCTGTCGGTGACCATGCCGGGCAAGGTCGCCGCGCTCGACTACGCGACCGAGCGCACCGATCGCGCCGAATTGGTCGGCTCGGCGAATACGCTGCTGCGCATCGACAATGGCTGGCGCGCCGACTGCACCGATGTGGACGGTGTGCGCGGCGCACTCGAGGGCGCGGGCGTGAAAGAGCTCGAGAAGGCCATGGTCATCGGCGCGGGCGGCACCGCCCGCCCCGCCCTGCTGGCCCTGGCCGAACTCGGCGCGCATACGGTGACGATCGTCGCCCGCAGCCCGCGCCGCGCCGCTGACACCTTGGAACTGGCCGAACGACTTGGCCTTTCGGCCGAGGTCATCGGCTTCGATCCGGACGGTATCGGCTTCGTCTGCTCCGATATCGACGCCGTGGTCAGCACCGTCCCCGCGGCCGGAGCCGAACCCATCGCCGAAGCGGTGGCCCACGCCCCCGTGGTCCTGGACGCCATCTACAACCCCTGGCCCACCCCACTCGCCGCGGCGGTGACCCGCGCGGGCCATACCGTGGTCAGTGGCCTCGAAATGCTCCTGAACCAAGCCTACGGCCAGGTCGAACAGTTCACCGGTCAGCCCGCTCCGCGCGCCGAAATGGCTGCGGCACTACAGGACTGACCGCATCATCCGGCTGCGGTTCGAAGGCGTTCCGGAAGGTGAAGGCGTGCGGTGTCGGACCGTGCGCGCGTAGGTGATCCAGGCGTTCCATCGACTCGGCCAGCGTCGGTGTGTATCCGATCGGCACCCACCACAGCACGACGATGGCCTCCTTGACGGGGAGGAACCATTCACGGCGGCGGCGCAGGAATTCCATGTGCTCGCTGCGGTAGACGTAGTTGAACATCGCCTCGCGTGATTCCCAGACGCTGAGGTTCACCAGGATGTCCGGGTCGGCCTCGTAGGGGCGCACGGAGGTCGCGTTGTTCGAGTCGGAGTCGACCAGTCGCCAGACGAAACCGGGGGACTCGTCGGCGAGGGCGTTGATGCGATCGAGTCCGGCGTAGAACTCGGCGACCCGCGGGTCGCCCTCGGGGGCGATCATGCGGCCGATATTGAAGAGCGCGAGATGCATGACCGAACTATAACTAATCTGTGTTTGTTTTAGAAAGGCTTACGCAGCATCGGCCCGGAGCCGGATCCATACGCGCCGTCCAGCCCGCCTCGGCGGCAACGCCTTCCAGTAGTGCGAAGTTCAAACCGCAGACCAGGGGCGGGAAGTCGACCGCGAGCTGATGGAAAGGGCAGTTGCGCAGGCGAATCACCTCACCGTCCAGGTGCGGCTCATAGCCGCGCTCGCGCAGCACCTCGAGCGGATCGCGGTCCACCATGGCGGGTCCGTGCTGCGCGGCGGCCTCGGCGATCGCCGCCTCGAACCCGGCGTGTTCGGTGACCTCGGCGAGAACCGTTGCCAGGGTGCGATAGTCGCGGGCGGGCAGGCTGACCGTGAATTCGGCCTCGGCGCGCCGATAGAACTTGGCGGGCCTGCCCGAACCGGGGCCGGTCTTACCCTCGGGCCGCCGGAAAACCGCGTCCAGGAGTCCGGCCTCGGCCATCTTGTCCAGGTGGAACGCGGCCAGCGGCCGTTTGATCTCGGCGGCCTCGGCGGCTTCATCCCTGCTCACATCGTGGTTCGCGGCGGCGATGTAGTCGTACAGCCGCCTGCGAATCGGATCCTGCAGCAGGGCGACGGCTTCGATGCTCACCCTGCATTTCTAGCAGCGTGCTCGGATCGCGAGCCGGGTCGCCGGGTACCGTGCATGGTGCCGGATCGGGAAACGGATACAGTTCTAGAACCGGTTTCAGTTAGGCCGGGTCAATTCGCAGGTTAAGGTGATCATCATGAATGCGTGGGTGTTGCGCGCCGTAGGTCTGGGAGCGCTGACCGTTGTGCTGCGGACCTTGCTCGGTTTCGCGATGGTGAACTGGCCGACCAATGGCTCCTGGATGCGGATCTTGTGCCTGATCGTGCTGGTCGCGGTCGTGGTCGCCTGGGGCGTGGTGGACGGCCGGCACGACCGCCGCGCCAATCCCGATCCCGATCGCGGCGCCGATCTGACCATGCGCTGGCTCAAGGCCGCGCTCGCCGGTGGCCTCGGCGCCGGTCTGGTCGCCTGGCTCCTGGACTTCCTGCCCAAGTTCGACCTCGGCGACAACGGCCTGCTCTTCGAGATCTCTTCGGGCGCGTCGTTCATCATCCTGATGATCTTCATTCCGGCCATGATCGGTGTGGCGCTGGGCCGCTACCTGGTCGGCCGCGAGTCCAAGAAGGGCTCGGCCAACACGAACACCGTCGCCTTGAACAAGGAAACCGCCGGCGTCTGACGCCTCCGCGACGCAGAACGCCCGCGGTCGATATCGACCGCGGGCGTTCTTTTTGTATGAAACCCGGTGTGGGCGAAGCCTTTCGCTACAGGAGGATGGCGGTGCTGCCGCCCGGGGTGGCCTCGCGGGCGATGGCCGAATAGGCCGCGGCCAGCAGGGACGGATCCGGGGCTTCCAGGCGGCCCGGTTTGGCCAGACCGTCCAGCACCACGAAACGCAGCATGCCCGAGCGCGTCTTCTTATCGGTCTGCATGGTGTCCAGCAGCTGGGGGAGCGCATCGGCGTCGTAGGTGGTGGGCAGGCCGACGCTCGCCAGCACGGTGCGGTGGCGTTCGGCGGTGGCATCGTCGAGGCGCCCGGCCAGGCGGCCGAGTTCGGCGGCGAAGACCAGGCCGACCGATACCGCCGCGCCGTGACGCCAGCGGTAGCGCTCGCGGCGCTCGATGGCGTGGCCGAGGGTGTGGCCGTAGTTCAGGATTTCGCGCAGATCCGATTCCTTGAGATCGGCGGCGACCACATCGGCCTTGACCTGCACCGCGCGCCGAATCAGTTCGGGCAGCACCTCACCGGTCGGGTCGAGCGCGGCTTCGGGATCGCGTTCGATGAGTTCGAGAATGACCGGGTCGGCGATGAAACCGGCCTTGATGATCTCGGCCATGCCCGCGACGATCTCATTGCGCGGCACCGTTTCCAGCGTGGCCAGATCGACCATGACCGCGTGCGGTTCGTGGAACGAGCCGACCAGATTCTTGCCCGCCTCGGTATTGATACCGGTCTTACCGCCCACGGCCGCGTCGACCATGGCCAGCAGGGTGGTGGGCACGTGCACGATGCTCACCCCGCGCATCCAGGTGGCGGCGACGAAACCCGCGAGATCGGTGGCCGCGCCACCGCCGAGGCTGATGATGACATCCTTGCGGGTCAGCCCGATCCGGCCCAGCACCTCCCAGCAGAATCCGGCCACGGCCAGATCCTTACCGTCCTCGGCGTCCGGGATTTCGATGCGATGCGCGTCGATGCCCTTGTCCGCCAGCGCCTTGCGCACCACCTCGGCGGTCTCGGCGAGCGGCGGCTGATGGAAGATGGCGACCGTGCGCACACCATTGCGCCCGGTCACCTGCTCCACCAGATCACCCAGCAGGCCGCGCCCGATGATCACCGGATACGGATCGGCGGTGCGGACCTCGATGCGGGTCGGCTCGCTCATGGATGCTGCTCCGATTCTTCTCGTACGGATAGTTCTGCTTGCTCCCCGCGCGCCCGGGCCCGAGCCCGCCGCGCCCTGGCCCGCCGCGACCGCCCCGCCCCCGGCTCCCCGGCCACCGAACCCGGCTGTACGCCGGCGGATTCGGCCTCTCCGGCGGTTGCGGTCCCCGCCGCGGAAGTCGCGGACCCGTCCGATGCTGTCCGGCCCCGCCCACGCGATTCGGCGGCGCCGACACGCGGTTGTCCGGTCGGGCCGGGGCGGGCTACATCGCTGCCACCTGCCTGAGGGTCGGCGTCGGTCGAAACCCCGGACGCCGTGTCCCGTCCGGATTCCGCCGAGCCACCTCCGCGCCTGCGAGACCCTCGACCGCGCCGCCGCCCCCTGCTCGGGGCGGTAGTCCCGCCCGAAGCGCTGAGTTCACCTGCGGCGGTGGAGCTCTCGGCGACCGACGGGTCGGCGGCCGATGCACTGCCGCCGGTGCCATTCGCCACGCCACCACCCGAACGCTGTGGGTCGTGCCCCGGGATTGCCGACTCGGACGGACCGGTGCCCGACGCGGTGGATGATCCCGGGTCGGTGGCATTCGGTGTGGGCGCGGCGGCGGGACCTGCGGGGCGGCGGCTGCGGCGGCGCGAACGGCGGTTGCGGCGTGCGGGTTTCGAGTCCTCGGTGGCGGCGGGCGCGTCCGGCGCGGTCGCCGGGGAGTCGATGGTGGTGAGGCTGTCGTCGCGCGGGTCCGAATTCGCTTCGGACGTAGGGGTATTCGGCTGGGTGTCGGGGGATTTGTCGCCGCGTCCACGGCCGCGACGGCGGCGTCGGCGGGACCGTGTGCGGGTCGAATCGCCGGGCTCGACGATCGGGGGCGGGGTGCCGGGGGTGGTTTCCTCCTGCGGCAGTACCGATTCCAGGCCGAGCTTGGCCAGGATCATGCGGACCACGCGACCCGGGCTGCGGCCGTCGGTGCGGACGCGGACCGAGGCCACCTCGCGGTAGAGGGGGCGGCGGATCTTCATGAGTTCGCGGTATTTGGCGGCCGGATCATCGCCGTTCAGCAGCGGGCGATTGGTGCTGGCGCCGGTGCGGCGAAGTCCTTCGCCCACACTGATTTCCAGGTAGACCACGGTGCGGCCGCGCAGAATCTCGCGGGTGGCGGCGGACAGCACCGAACCGCCGCCGAGCGAGATGATGCCGTGCCCGGCCAGTACGGCCTCGCGCACCACCTGTTCCTCGATGCGGCGGAACTCCGGTTCGCCATCCTCGGCGAAGATCTCCGGAATGGTGCGGCCGGTCTGTTCCTCGATCCCGGCATCGGTGTCATACAGGTCCAGCCCGAGTTCACGAGCGAGCTTGCGGCCGATCGTCGACTTACCCGCACCGGGCGGACCGACCAGCACCACACTCAGCGGCTGGCCGGTTTCCCCGGTCACTGTGGCGCGTTGCCCGAGGGCACGTGCGGGCGCGCGTTGATTCGCTTCACATAGCTGGTGATGTTGTCGACGGTCTCGTAGAGCGAGTCGCCGCCGAACTTCTCCAGTACGGCCTGCGCCACCACGAGCGCCACCATGGCCTCGGCGACCACACCGGCCGCGGGCACCGCGCACACATCGGACCGCTGGTGAATGGCCACGGCCTCGTCACCGGTGGTCATGTCCACGGTCGAAAGCGCCCGCGGCACGGTCGAAATCGGCTTCATGGCCGCGCGCACGCGCAGTGCCTCGCCATTGGTCATACCGCCTTCGAGCCCGCCCGCGCGATTGGTCGAGCGCAGCACGCCATCCGGACCGGGCTTCATCTCATCGTGCGCCTGGCTGCCGCGCCGGCGCGCGGTCTCGAAACCGTCGCCCACCTCGACACCCTTGATGGCCTGAATTCCCATGAGCGCGCCCGCGAGTCGCGAATCCAGACGCGCCTCACCGCTGGTGAACGAGCCCAGGCCGACGGGCAGCCCCTCGATCACGACCTCGACCACACCGCCCAGGGTGTCGCCGTCCTTCTTGGCGGCCTCGATCTCGGCGATCATGGCGGCCTCGGCGTCCTTGTCGAACGAGCGCACCGGGCTCTCGTCGATAGCGTCCAGATCGGCGGCGGTCGGCACGAAACCGGTGGTGTTCGCGGCGGTTCCGATGGATACCACATGCGAGATCACCTCGACTCCGAGCGCCTGCCGCAGGAAGTTCTTGGCCACGGTGCCCGCCGCGACGCGCGCCGCGGTCTCCCGCGCGCTGGCGCGTTCGAGCACATTGCGGGCGTCGTCGAAGCCGTACTTGAGCATGCCCGAGTAATCGGCGTGCCCGGGCCGCGGCCGGGTGAGCGGCGCATTGCGCGCGAGTTCGGCGAGTTCGGCCTCGTCCACCGGATCGGCGGACATGACCTGGGTCCACTTGGGCCATTCGGAATTGGCGACCTCGATGGCGATCGGCCCGCCCATGCTGCGGCCGTGGCGCACGCCACCGACCAGGGTGACCACATCGGCCTCGAACTTCATTCGAGCGCCGCGCCCGTAGCCCAGGCGCCGGCGGGCCAATTGCGCCGCGACATCGGCAGAGCTCACCTCGACACCGGCCACCATCCCCTCGAGGATCGTGACGAGAGCGGGGCCATGGGATTCTCCGGCAGTTATCCAGCGCAACACGGGTTACATCCTTCCATGTCAATGCGCCTGCCCGGACACGTGGTCCGCGCATGACGCTCATCACCGTGTGGCAAGCAGCGCAAGCACACTCGCCGCGCACATGGCCGGGCCGTGTGCGACGGTACCGATCGCGCCGCCGGAAAACGTTCCGGCCGGTAGCTTCGGTCCGGGCATAGTGCCCGGTCGGACCGCTGTCGCGGCGATCGAGCCGACCCCGGCGAGGGCGGTGAGCACCGGTGCGGCCAGCGCCGCCCAGACCCAGCACTGTGCGCCGCCGAGCGCGGTGGCGGCACCCAGCGCTAGGGCGAGTTTCACATCCCCGGCCCCGAGCGCCCCGGGTGCGCAGAGATGTACCAGTAGATAGGGAACCGCCAGGAGCAGCGCCCCGAGCACCGCGAGTGTGCCGCGCCCGGTGACGAATCCGTATCCGAGCACCGCGACGGCCCCGGGCAGGGTGAGCAGATTCGGCAGCCGATGCGCCCGCAGATCGAAGTAGCTCAGCAGTGCGCACCAGATCGCGAGGATGAACAGCGGCAGCGATTCCATACTTTCGAGCCTGCTCCCCGAGACGCCGCCGCGGGCCGCGGAATCACGAAATGTGGAGAACCACTTGACATGTGAACAACCAGGCTTTCTCCTACACCCGCCGATCAACGTGTTGCGTGTCGGTGTTGCGGCGTGTCGACGGTAGCTTGGACGCATGTCTGCTGCTCCCGATCCGGGCGCGCGCCCCAATTACGCGCAGCGCCGGGCCAACCTGCGCAACCTGCTCGTCGAGAACCGCGTCGATGCCCTACTGGTCACGGATCTGATCAATATCCGCTACCTCACCGGCTTCACCGGATCGAATGCCGCGCTACTGGTCTATGCCTGGAGCAGCGATGCCGAGCGCACCGTCATCTGCACCGACGGTCGCTACATCACCCAGGTCGGCGAACAGGTGCCCGATCTGCGCGCCGAGATCAATCGCGCCAGCGCGCGCCGCGTGGTCGAGATAGCGGGGGAGTGGCAGACCGGCCGCGTCGGCTTCGAAAGCCATATCGTCACCTTCGAACAGCATCGCGGTTTCGTCTCCCAGGCCACCGGCTTGGATCTGGTCCCGGTCTCGGGACTGGTCGAACAGTTGCGCATGGTGAAGGACGCCTTCGAGGTCGGCCGTCTGCAGGCCGCGTGTGATGCCGCCGATGTGGCCCTGGCGACCCTGCTCGAGCGCGGTGGCCTGCGTCCCGGCCGCACCGAACGCCAGGTGGCGCGCGAGTTGGAATGGCTCATGTTCGAGCACGGCGCGGATGCGGTCGCCTTCGAGACCATCGTGGCCGCGGGCGCGAATTCGGCCGTCCCGCACCATCGTCCGACCGATGCGGTGCTGGCCCAGGGCGATTTCGTGAAGCTGGATTTCGGCGCGATGGTCGACGGCTATCACTCGGATATGACCCGCACCTATGTGCTGGGTCAGCCCTCGGACTGGCAGCGCGAGATCTACGACCTGGTGTACGCCGCGCAGAAAGCGGGCCGCGAAGCCCTGACCCCCGGTGTCTCCACCCGCGCGGTGGACGCCGCCGCCCGCTCGGTCATCGAGGCGGCGGGCCACGGTGAACTCTTCGTGCACGGTCTCGGGCACGGGGTCGGCCTGCAGATTCATGAAGCGCCCGGAATCGCCAAAACCGGCACGGGTACACTTCTCGATGGCGTGGCGGTGACCGTCGAGCCAGGTGTGTATTTCCCCGGCCGCGGCGGAGTCCGGATCGAGGATACGCTCGTGGTTCGCCAGGGGGGCCCGGAGCTGCTCACCCGCACCAGCAAAGACCTGACCGTCGTCGACTGACGCCGGTTGACCGACAAACAGGAGATCGCAGGACAGTGGCGGACACCAGTGACTTCAAGAACGGCCTCGTGCTGAAGATCGACAATCAGCTGCAGCAGATCGTCGAATTCCAGCATGTCAAGCCGGGTAAGGGTCCCGCCTTCGTGCGTACCAAGCTGAAGAACGTCGTCTCGGGCAAGGTCGTGGACAAGACCTTCAACGCGGGCGTCAAGGTGGAGACCGCGACCGTCGACCGTCGCGATATGACCTACCTGTACCACGACGGCTCAGACTTCATCTTCATGGATGGCGAGACCTACGACCAGATTCACCTGCAGGAAGGCACCATCGGCAAGAACGCCGGCTTCCTGCTGGAGAACATGCAGGTCCAGATCGCGATGCACGAGGGCGAGGCGCTGTTCGTCGAGCTCCCCGTCGCCATCGACGTCATCGTCACCCACACCGAGCCGGGCCTGCAGGGTGACCGCTCCAGCGCGGGCACCAAGCCCGCCACCGTGGAGACCGGCGCCGAGATCCAGGTGCCGCTGTTCATCAACCAGGGTGACAAGCTGCGCGTGGATACCCGCGACGGTTCCTACATCAGCCGCGTCAACTCCTGACGCGCGGATAATGGTGACCGTGGCCAACCAACCCCCGGACAAGAAGTCCGCCGGTTTCAAGAAGCTGGGTGCGCGACACAAGGCGCGCCGACGTGCGGTGGACCTGCTTTTCGAAGCCGAAGCCCGCGATATCGACCCGGCCGATCTGCTGTCCGAACGCGTCTCGCTCTCCGTGCGGGACGATTCGGTGGCCCCGGTGAACCCCTACACCCGGGTCCTGGTCGAAGGCGTCGCCGACGATCTGGATCGGGTGGACGGCACCATCGAGTCCTATCTGCAGGATTGGGCGCTGTCCCGGCTGCCCGCCGTGGACCGCGCGATTCTGCGGGTCGCGGTGTGGGAACTGTTCCACGCCAATGATGTTCCGCCCGTGGTGGCGGTGGATGAGGCGGTCGAGCTCGCCAAGGAGCTCTCCACCGATGATTCCCCCTCGTTCATCAACGGTGTGCTCGGCCAGGTGGTGCAGGTCGCACCGCAGGTCCGGGCGGCCGCGGCGGCGACTCGCGCGCCGCGCGACGACGACAAGTAGGTAAGGGAGAGGCGCAGGGTGCGCAAGTACTTGGTGCTGGCGATGCGCACCCCGCGCTTCGATCCGGCTGTGGCACAGCCGCATCGGGACTGGCTCGATGGCGTTCGCTCGCGCGGGCAGCTGGTCGAGAGCGGCAAGTTCACCGATGACAGCGGCGGGGCGTACGTGATTCTCGCCGAAAGCCTGGACGCCGCACGGGATCTGGTCTTCACCGACCCCATTCATACGACCGGTGCGTCCGAACTCACCGTGTACGAATGGGAGATCACCGGCTGAGAGCCGGTGTGCCACAGCGAATGAGCGCCTCCGGAATCCGGATGGCGCTCATTGCCGTTCACCGGGTGTTTCTCGGCGCTAGTGATCCGCGCCGACGTGATCGTGCTTCTCGACCCAGCTCGAGGTGACCATCTGAACCGCCGCGCCATCCAGATCGGCGAGTTTGGTGGAGGTGAATCCCCGTGCCCACGAGGAGGTTTGCGCCCGGAACGGCGCCTCGTCGTCGGTCAGTGCCGCGATGATCGGGACCGCCGCCTGTTCCGGGATCTGGGCGTTGCGGAACGCCTGCTGGGTGCGCTCGACATAGAACTTCAGCGCCGGTGCGTACGGTCCGGCGGCGGCGAGCAGGGCCGGGATATCGATGCCCTGGCTGGCCACGAATTCACTTGCCACCGCACCGGGTTCGATCACATGGACCCGCACCCCGACGGTCGCCGCGACCGGTGCGAGCGCCTCCATGAAACCCTCGACGGCGAATTTGGCCGCGCAGTACGCCTCGTTGAACGGCTGCCCGATCACCCCGCCGACGCTGGTCACGGTGATCAACCGCCCGCCCGCCGCGCGCAGATGCGGCATGGCGGCGTGCGTCACCGCGACCACGCCGAAATAGTTGACCTCCATGACATTTCGCACCGGTTCGAGGCCGGTCTGCTCGATGGTCCCGACGAATCCGGCCCCGGCGTTATTGATCACCGCGTCCAGTCGCCCGTAATCGGAGATCACCTTCTGCACGCAGTTGGTGACCGAGCCGGAATCGGTGACATCCAGGGCCTCCACGCGGATCAGCCCGGCCACGCCGGCCTCATTGGCCGCGTCCATGAGCGCCCCCGCGCGCCCCACATCGCGCATGGTGGCCACGGTCTGCCAGCCCGCGCGCGCCGCGCCTATGGCGGTGGCCAGGCCGATACCCGTGGAGGTGCCGGTGATCAGGACGGTATTCGAGGAGCTCATGGAGTCTCGCTTCCGGTGGGATGCCGCGCCGCTGTCGTCTACGCACTCTATGCGGACGCCGCGCCCGAATCGGAAGGTTTGGCCGGTCTGCGCGCCGGGTCGCCGGACAGCACAGCGTGTCGATCCGTCCCGCGATTCCGAGGCGGCCGGGCGAGCGGGGTGGTCGGGCTAACGAGGTTGCAGCACAATCGTTCCCTTGGCGGCGCGCTGATCGAGCAGCTGGTGGGCCAGCGCGGCCTGGTCGAGCGGCAGTACGCGATCCACCAGCGGGGTGATCGATCCCGTTGCCGCGAGTTCCAGGGCGGCGGCGCGCGAGTTCGCGACACCGGCGAGCCAGGCCGGACCGGAGCAGCCGATCAGGGTGAGGCCGCGCATGATCAGATCCATGGCGGTGACCTGGGCGGGTGCGCCGGACAGGAAACCGTAGCTGAGCATGCGACCGGTCAGCGGGGTCATGAGATCCAATAGCGCGGTGGCGGATTCGCCGCCGATGGAATCGAACACCACGTCGATGGTCGCGCCGCCGAGCGATTCGCGCAGCCGTGCGGGCCACTCCGGATCGAGGTGGTCGATCACCAGATCCGCGCCGAATTCGCGAGCGCGCTCGGCCTTTTCGGGCCCGCCCGCGGTGGCGATGACCCGCGCGGCCCCGGCCTCCTTGGCGAGCTGGGTGAGATAGCCGCCGATTCCCGTTGCGGCGGCCTCGATCAGCACGGTCTCGGTGCCGGTGAGTTCGGCGGCCGCCAGCAGTGGAACGGTCACCGATCCGCTCATGGTGAGCGCGGCGGCGTCGATCGAGGAGAGCGCGTCCGGAATGCGCACCGCGGATTCGGCGGGGACACACACGAATTCGGCATAGGTGCCGAAGCTGTCACTGGCGACGATCACCCGCTGCCCCAGCAGTGCCGGATCCACCCCGTCCCCGAGTTCCACGATCACGCCCGCCGCCTGGGTGCCGAAGACGAACGGTTTCTCGAGCGGAATGGGAAACGCCCCCGATCGCAGCATGGTCTCCGGATACAACACCGGGATCGCCTCGCTGCGCACGAGCACCTGCCCGGCTCCCGGCCGCGGCGTCGGGACCTCATTCGGCACCAGGACGTCGGGCCCACCGGTGGCGGTCAATAGGATTGCCTGCATCGAAACCTCGTAAGTTGACTAGCGGTCCAGTTATGCGTCGCTACGATATGGACCGTCGGTCAACTTGTCAACGAAAGCCGAGGAAATGCCAGCTGAGCAGCCTGCGTCGATGGGGGAGAGCGCTGCGCCGTATCGGTCCGACGCGTCGAATGAACACGCCGCGTCGACGGAACGGGTCGCGTCGAAAGAGCGTGCCGTGCCGAAGGAACGCGCCGATGCCGCGCGCAATCGACGCGCGATTCTGGACGCCACGCGCGCGCTGCTGGCCGAATTCGGCGCGGACGCGATCACCATGGATCGGGTCGCGGCGGCGGCGGGGGTGGGTAAGGGCACCATCTTTCACCGCTTCGGCAGCCGGGCGGGTCTGCTGCACGCCTTGGTCGCCGAGCCCGCCGAGGCGCTGCTTGCCGCGATCACCACCGGCCCGCCCCCGCTCGGCCCGGGCGCGCCCGCGGGCGAGCGCTTGATCGCCTTCTTCGACGCGATGACGGTCATGATGGCCGAAAACGTCGAGCTCATGGCCGCTTACACGGGCGCTCCCATCCCCCCGCACCCCCGCACCGCCGAATTCCACGGCACCTGGGACCGTCATATCACCACCCTGCTCGGCGAAGCCCGCCCCGACCTCGACGCGGAAGCGGCGGGCCGCCTGCTCTTCAGCTCCGTCGGTTCGGAGGTCGCCCGCGCCATGGTCCGCGCGGGGGAGACCGAGCGCCTGCGCAATGCCATTGGCGCACTGGTGAAATCGGTGCTGACGGGCACGCCCGTGCCTTGATCCCGCATTGCCGGGTTGGTATCTGAGAGCACAAGTTTCGAACATATCTAGACGTAGATATGCGCATCTAAATATGAGTTTGTCGCGTGTCGGATACGCGGGCTGACGAAAGCAACGCATCCGCACTGCGATTCCGTGCTCACCTCATGAAATGCCTTGAACAAAACCTGGGTTGCGATGCGTCACCATGGTGCTGTCGCTACACCGTCCAGTGGGTGCCGGCTCGCGAGCGCATGTCTACTCCGCCTCGAAAGCCCAGACCGCAGCCGGGCGGCCGGTGGCTTTGACGCGCATGCGGTCGCCGGTGCGGGTGAGGCCGGGGATGGCGGCGAGGGTGCGGTTGAGGTTTCCGGGGTCGGGGCGGGAGCCTTCGAGGGCGGCGGTCAGTTCGACGGCGCGGGTGGCCGGAAATTGTTCGCCGATCAGGGGACGGGTGAATTCGAGGTGCTTCCACAGCATTTCGGCGAAGAGCCCGCGGGCGGTGTCGACGATGCGATTGTGGTCGAAGGCGAGGTGTGGCATTCGCTCGAAGTTGGCCCATTCGGCGGTATCGCCGTCATGGTCGCCGATGACCGCCCACATGGCGATGGACAGGGTGGGTCCGCGCGGGTCGCGGTTGGGCTCGTCGAAGGTGACCAGCTGGCCGACGGCGCGGATGGCGTCTTCGGGCACACCGAGTTTGGTGTGCACGGCGCGCCGGGCGGCCGCTTCCAGGCGTTCACCTCGGCCGAGCAGCACGCCGGGCAGGGCGAGTTCGCCGTAGAAGGGTTCCCAGCGCCGGGGCGCGACGCCCACCGTGACGGTGGCGTCATCGCGCCCGTAGCGCAGGGCGATCACATCGATGGATACCGCGGATTGTTGCTCCACAAGTGGATAATCATGCCGTAGCCGGGGGAGGATTCGCGTGTTCGGCCCGAGTTGGGCGAAATGACCGATTTGTTGCTGGCTTTCGATCGGCACGATCGGGTCCGTTCGCGGTGAGCACCACCGGCACGCCGAGCTCGGCCTCGCGGTATCCGGGCACATCTGCGGGCAGATCGGCCAGCACCGGTGTGGCGCGATTCAGCAGATCGGTCAACCGGAGCTGGTGGACCAGATCCTGCCAGGCCCCGAGATCGAGCCGGTCCACATAGCTCTCGGGCGTGAGATAGCCCGTGGCCGTGCGGATATCGCCGATCGCGTCGAGGTGGTTGACCACCAGTCCGTCCACACCGCCGCAGGCTTCCACGGCATAGCGCAGTAGGATCGGATCCAGATGCCCGCGCCGGAATTCGCCCTGATAGGCCCCGGTTCCATTGTGCCGCTCGGCAATCGACAGTTCGGCGTCCTCGGTGGGGAACGGGCCCGCCCCGTGCCGGGTGAAATAGCTCCGGGTGACGCCGAGGACATATCCGGGCGCGTCGAAACGGGCGAGCATGGCCCGGGCATTGCGCGGTTCCACCGTCGACCAGGTGGTGTACGGGTGCAGCCCGCGCCATTCGTCCAGCAGCGCTCCCTGCGCCCCCTCGAATACCAATCGCCCCTGTGCGGCGATAGCGGCCAGCTGATCACCCGGCAGAATCGCCACGGCGCGGGCGAATTCGGTGTACACGTCGACGAGATCGTCGATGGAGTCGTATCCGTGCACACTATTCGCGAGCAGCGGTGCGTAGTGCTGCTCCAATGCGATCAGCTTGCGCCGCAGCACATCCGGCCGCAGGCAGTCCGCCACCCGTGGCGCGTCGTGTTCGAGCGCGTAGCTCGCGGTCTCCCCGATCCCGATTCCGCACGAACCGTGCCGGGCAGCACCCCTCGTGTCTTCCCGGCGACGGTTGGCGGCCCCGTGGATCGGGGTGGTGAGCAGTGCCCGTTCATCGACGGACAGCAGTGACAGTGGATCGGCGATCCCGAGCAGTTCCAGCGCTCGCGCCTCGGCGGCCAGCGCGATGGGCTCGACCAGCATGTGGCGCGACAGCAGGGTCGGCACCCGGGACAGGGTGCCGGACCCGAACTGCCGGAAGGTGTGATGCCGCCCGCCGGCGATCACATTGTGCGCGGCCTGCGCACCGCCGTTGAATCGCACCACCGCGGCGACATCGAGCCCGGTCGAGGGCGCGCACAGCCAATCCACCGTCGCTCCCTTGCCGGCATCGCCGAACCCGAGGTCGACCACTATCAGGTGGCGATCGCCGAACATGGTTGTCTCCCTTCTAGTTTCCGAAGTCGACGTCATCGTCGCCGGTGGCGGCGGGCAGCGCCCCGGCACTGCGGGTGCGCCGCGCGGCCCCGATGGGGGCGAGCGCCTTGCCGACCGCGTCGGCCTCGTCGACCGAACCGATATCGCGCAGATCCGCGAGTCCCGCACCGAGATCGATGCGATCCTCACCGATGCCGATGGTCAGCGCGATGAGCTCGCACACCGCCGCCGGATCGTCCAGTCGCAGGAATCGCTCGCCGAGCAGTCCGCGCCAGTAGTCCGAGATTTCCGGATCGTTGTAGTAGCTGGACTGATTGGGCAGGATGTAGTGCACGTGCCAGCGGTCGGCGACCTCGCGGAACACCGATTCGACGGTGATATCGCGGTCCACCTTGTCGCCGATGACGCGGCGAATGTGCCGAGAAGCCAAGCGCGGCTTGTTCAATTCATCGCCGACGATGAACAGGTAGCCCTTCTGCCCGCGCTTGTCCCAGGCGTCGGTGGCGGTGTGCCGGGCCATGAAATACGCGGCCAGTTCATAGCTTTCGGACTTCTGCCCGCCGCCGTTGCCCTCCAGGAAGATGAGCCGCAGCTGCTCGTCCATGCGGTTGTCCGATTCGAACTGCCCGACCTGCAACGGAACTCGGTCCGAGTCCGCGTCGCCGATACCGCCGAACATGATCTGCGGATCCTCGGCATATCCCTTGCGCTGCAACAGCCCGTGCAGTTTGCCGAGCTTCTCCTGCATGATGCGCGGCACCGCGCCCATGGATCCGGTGACATCGAAGAGCACCGCGATGGGCAGCGAGTTCCCGTGATCATCCGAATCGCGGGATTCGCGGAACTTCACCCCCTTGGGATCGAGCGAGGGGTGCGCCTTCCAGTCGTCCCACGGCTGCGACCGCATATCCGCGGTGTAGCCGAAATCGTCGAGGCCGCGGGCGGCGCGGAAGGTGCGGGCGGCGTCGTAGGCGCTGTCGTCCCAGTTTCCGTAACCCATGGTGATCACTGTCCTTTCGTGAGCTCGAAGGGCCGGAAGCGGCGCTGTCCGTAAAGCCGGTCGAGCAGATCGTCGAATTCGCCGAGCAGGTCGGCGGCGTCGGGGCGCAGCCGCGGATCGGACTGCATGGACCCCGCGGCGAAGGAGCGCATCGCCGGGGGAGCGTGGCGGCCGAGCATGGTGAGCATCAGCCGGTGTGCGAGGTGGACATCGGTGGCGGGGGAGACCGCATCGCGGATCTCCGGCGGATAGTCGAGCGAGCCCAGGGTCGCGGCGGCGGCCGCGCCGGGGCGGGTGGCGAAGGACCAGCCGACCAGGACGACCCCGTGCTGGGCCGGATGGATCAGCACATTGGCCGGGCAGATGGCGGTGTGCACCCATCCGGCCAGCGCCGCCCCGGACAGGCAGCGCAGCAGCCGCCGGTGCATCCACGCGTAATCGCGCGGGTCCAGGCCGTCCGGATATTCGGCGTGCACGTCCGCGAGGGTGACGAAGCCGTCGGTGAGCGCGTCGAGCACGTTCACCGTCCGCTGCTCGCCGGTATCGGTGTCCAGGTGATCGACGGTGTCGGCAAGCACCGGGAAGTACGGCCGCAGCCATTCGTGTTCGGCGGTGACGATCGCTATGTCTCGCAACGCGTTTCGTTCGGCCGCGAGCAGTTTGTTGGCCGCGCCGTGCCGGGGGATCTTGACGATCCGGTCCCGGCCGCTGCGGTAGAGGTCCGCGACCGAGCCCCGGGCGTGCAGTGCGCCGATCGGATACGTTCCGCGCGCCCCGGTCACCCGCGGTGCGCCGGCATCGGCCTGCGACCACTGCCGGTACAGCTCGGTGAGCCGTTCGAACGCCCGGCGCGCCAGGTTGATCTCACCGGGTGTGGCGCGGTCGGGGTGCACCTGTGCGGCGAGCCGGTGATAGCGCCGCCGTCCCTCGGCGCGGGTGGCGGAATCGGCTGTGGCGGTACCGAACAGGTCTTCGGGCCGGTTGGCCGCCCGGATCGCCTCCGCTGTGTCTCGTACCGTCGTCATGCGTTTTAGCCTAGGAGACTAAAACGCGGAGCGCCACCCTTTTCGGGAAGTATTTTGTCAATGGGACTAAAACGCTAGACGGGCGGTCGTGCCACCCAGCCCGCGACCACGGCCGCACCCGTCGGCCGGTGCACCGCCAGGAATCCGAACGGCCGATCGAAGGTCACCTCGGTGTACCGAATGGTGAACCGATCGCGCGGGGGCATCCCGCCGGGCTGAATGCTGAACGCGGTGACCGCCGCCGCTTCGAAACCGGTCGCGCCGAATTTCGCGTACACGTCCTGCGCCCCGGCCTGAATGGCCAGCGGGGTGTCGGACATGCCGGGGAAGTGCCCGCTGTCATCGTTGAGCGCCGTGGTCAAACCGAACAGCCCGGGCTGCTCGAACAGATCGTGCATGGAGCGAACGGTGAACGGGGGCAGCAGAATTCGTTCGATATCGGACCGGCTGGTGCTCTCGATCTCGCGTACGGTCAACCCGGGGGCATCGGTTCCCACCGGCAATCCGGTGCGCGCGGGCACCGTGCCGTCGACGGCGTCGAGTCCGGCGCGCAGCACCTCGCCCGGGGTGCCGTCACCGAGCAGCAGATGGACATCCAGATCGCCGGTGCCTTCCACTACGACCCGGGTGACCGGCCGTGGCGTTTCCAGCACACTCGCATCCCTGCCGCCGCGCGTCGAGCGATCGAGCCCGGTCGCGGCGTATCCGCGCCACGGTCCCTCGGTGATCTCCATGCGGATCTCGGTGAATGCCGAGTGCCACCGCGTGCGCGCCACCAGCGCGGTGGCCAGCACCAGCAGGGTGTTCGTGTCGATTCGCAGGGGAAATCGCTCGATCAATCCATCGGTGTACTTGCTTGCCCATTCGTCCAGTTGAGCCTGGCCGCCGAGCACATCGGCGGTCCCGGGTGGCAGCGCGCGCAACCATTCGTCCCGCAGTCGGACATCGTGGCGCACCCATACCCCGAGCGCCGCCGAGATCGAATCCGCGTGTGTGAGCGTCTTCAGCATGGCCAGTGCCTGCGCATGTGCGGTCTCGGGTGAAACTCCGGCTGCCGCAGCGAGTTCCGATCGAGCGGGCTCATCGGCGGTCGCCGCCAGCAGTGCCAGCAGCGGCCAGACGCCGCATCCGGACAGCACGAAGTCGTCCGTGCCCGCCCGCTCGCACCAGCGTGCGGTGAGTCGATTGGCGGCGTGTACGTGGGCGGCGAGCTGTGTCGGCATGCGGTCAGCCTAGGGGCGGGAAGCCCGCCGAGGCCCTGAGATATTGTGAGTCAGAATCTTTCATCCACTCGGGCAAGGAGGCTGCGGATGGCCATCGGTGAATCGGTATCGAGTGCCACGGCGCGTTTGGCGGAGCTGCGATCCGCCGGATGCACCCCCGAACAGGCCTGGCAGTTCTTCGACGGGCTGCCCGCCGCGCGCGTTGAGGAGGTGACCGTCGGCCGCTGGCGCGGGGCCGAACTGGACACCGACCATCCCTGGAAGGGCATGCTGGTCGAATCCGGTTGGTACGGAAAGCAGTTCGACAGCGCCGACGCGGTGCAGCCGCTGCTGTTCAGCACCCCCGACGGGCAGATCTTCCCGGTGGACCCGCGCCGTGTCCCGCTCTTCCTCGCAGGCAAGGTGCCGGCCGCCACGCTGGGTCCGGTGCGCCGCTCGCTCGGTGTGCTGCGCCTGGCGCTGCGCACCAAGACCCCGCGCGCCCGGCTGCGCAATCTGGAATTCCGCGGAAAGTCCAGCGCCGCAATGATCTACGACGATCTGCCGATCATCGATATCTTCCGGCGGGTGGACGAGGACACCCTGCTCGGGGTGATGGACAAGCGCGGTCTGCGCGACCCGTACTTCTTCATCCTCTACCGGGATCGGTAGATCAGCCCGACCACCAGGCTTTTCGGCCTACCCTTGACCTGACCGATTGTTATCGCTCGGGAGGGGTGCCCGATGAAAGATACGACCTGTCTCATCGCCGGTGGTGGTCCGGCGGGCATGATCTTGGGGCTGCTACTGGCGCGCGCGGGCGTCGAGGTGACGGTGCTGGAGAAACACGCGGACTTCCTGCGCGATTTCCGCGGTGACACCGTGCACCCCACCACCCTGGAACTACTCGATGAACTCGGCCTGGACGAGGAGTTCGCGAAACTGCCGCAGCGCCGGTTGAATTCGGTGCAGATTCCGATCGCCGGGGGTATGCGGACCCTCGCCACCTTCGAGCACATACCGGGCCGGTACAAATACATCGCCATGGTGCCGCAATGGGATCTGCTGGATCTGCTCGCGCACGCGGCCGATGCCGAACCCACCTTCCGGCTGCGCATGAACACCGAGGCGACCGAACTGCTGCGCGAGAACGGCCGGGTCGCCGGGGTGCGCTATCGCACCGAAGACGGTGCCGCGGGCGAACTTCGCGCCGACCTCACCGTCGCCTGCGACGGCCGGAGCTCGACCCTGCGCGCCGCGGCGGGGCTGCCGGTGCGTTCCTGGCAGACCCCGTTCGACGTGTGGTGGATGCGGGTTCCGCGGCACGATATCGACCCGGCGGGCGCGGTACCGGTGCTCACCGCCGACCGGTTCGCCATCATGCTCGACCGCGGCGATTACTGGCAGTGCGCGATTCTGCTGGCCAAGGGCAGCGATTCAGCTGTGCGGCAACAGCATTCGGTAACCGAGATACTGCGGGATATGGCCGCCGCCGCACCCTGGCTGCTCGATCGCGTGGACGCGGTCCGGAGCTGGGACGAGGTCAAACTGCTCGATGTCAAACTCGATCGGCTCGATCGCTGGTACACCCCGGGCCTGCTCTGCATCGGTGACGCCGCGCACGCCATGTCACCGGTCGGGGGAGTGGGCATCAACCTGGCCATTCAGGACGGTGTGGCGGCGGCGACAATCCTTGCCCCGAAACTGATCTCGGGCACGGTCGGCACCTCCGATCTGGCCCGGGTGCAGCGCCGCCGCGCCGTTCCGACCAGGGTCATCCAGGGCATGCAGCGCATAGCGCACGCGCGGGCCATCGCACCCGCCGTGGCGGGCAAGCTCAATATCTCGAATTCCGCGAATACCCCACTGGCTCTTCGCGTTTTCCGCCGCCTGCCCGTCCTGCGCAGTCTCCCGCCCTACCTGGTGGCGCGCGGACTGCTCGCCGAACACGCTCCGGAATTCGCTCGCCGACCCTGAAACGGCCTGCGGCACTGCGCTATTACGCGTCCACGCCCACCGGTGCGACAGCGGAGAGCCGTTCGAACTGCGCATCGGAGAGTTGCACGGCGGCCGCCGCGATGTTCTCCTCCAGGTGTGCGATGGAGGTGGTGCCCGGAATCGGCAGGATATTGTCCGCACGGCGCAGCAGCCACGCCAGCGATGTCTGCGCGGTTGTCGCGCCGAGTTCGGCGGCCACGGCGGCGAGCGGTCCGTCCGCCGCCGCGTGCGCGCCCATCGCGACGGGGAAGAATGGAATGAACGCGATCCCTTGCGCCGCGGTGTAATCCACCACATCCTCGTGCTGCCGGGCCCCGAGGTTGTACATATTCTGCACGCTCGCGATGGGCGTGATCTGCTGGGCCGCGCGCAATTCCTCGACGCCTACCTCGGAGAGCCCGATATGGCGCACCTTGCCCTCGTCCACCAGTTGCCGCAGCGCGCCGATCTGATCTTCGAGCGGTACGTGCGGATCGACGCGATGGAGTTGCAGCAGGTCGATATGGTCGAGTTTCAGTCGCCGCAAACCCAATTCGGCCTGCTGGCGCAGATAGGCGGGATGTCCGAGCGGTACCCATTCGGTCGGTGACGGGCGCAGCACGCCCACCTTGGTCGCGATCACCACATCATCCCGATAGGGGTGCAGCGCCTCCGCGACCAGCTCCTCGTTCTCGCCCAGCGCGTACGAATCGGCGGTATCGATGAGGTTCACCCCGAGCTCCACCGCCCGCCGCAGCACCGCGATCGCCGCCTGCCGATCGGCGGGCGCCCGCCAGATATGCCCCATCCCCGCGTCGTATCCGGGTTCCGGCGCGGCGGCCAATCGCATGGTGCCGTAACCGATCCGGTTCACCGGAAGGCTGCCACCGAGTTCGAAACTCGCCATATCGCATCACTCCTCGCGCGCTGTCTGCTTGCGCAGCAAATGAACCCGAACCGCTCGGTTTCCATTCCGCGCGGTTCGCGATCCGGAGTTCAGCGCACGCCGCGCGTCCGGAATTGAATGCTGATGCGCGGCCCCACTGGCCGCCGCGTCTTGGGAATCGCATGCTCCCACGTCCGCTGACACGATCCACCCATCACGATGAGATCCCCATGCCCGAGCGGATACCGCAGGCTCTCCCCACCTCCGCGTGGCCGCAGCAGCAACGCTCGTGCAGCGCCCACCGACACGATCGCCACCATGGTGTCGTGTGTGGCGCCGCGCCCCGAGGTATCGCCATGCCAGGCGACGCTGTCATTCCCGTCCCGGTAGTAGCAGAGTCCCGCCGTGGTGAACGGCTCCCCGAGCTCATCCCGATAGTGCTCGCTCAGCGCATCGCGCGCCTCGTCCAGAACAGGATCCGGCAATCCCTGCCCGTGCTCGTAGAACGCCAGCAACCGAGGCACATCCACCACCCGGTCGTACATGGCACGCCGATCCGCCCGCCACGGCACATCGGCCGCAAGCCGCTCGAACAGCGTGTCGGCCCCGGTCAGCCAGCCCGGGAGCACATCCACCCATGCGCCCGCGCTCAGGACGGTGCGCCGGAGTCCGCCTAGCGCACCTACTTCGAGCTCGCCGAATCCGTCGAGCAGCGATCCTTGTAATGGCGTCGACATGAGATCGAACATACGTTCTATCTCGGACATGTTCAAGCAGCCATCCCGTTGGCAGCGCGTGTTGCCACACCAGGCCCCGCATAAATCAATTGGATCGATTTGTGCTCGGGAGAATCCGCTGGAGGTCGCCGCAACCGGCGGCCGCAATGGACCGCCTGTTGTTTGCCCAGGTCGGCAAGCTGCGATTCGCATGATTCGGTGCGATCAGGGCGGACCCGTCCCGCCATCTGCTTCGTGGTGATTCGAGCCATTGGGTGAAGCCGTAGAGGAGGCAGTAGCCGACTGTGCTGGTCAGCATCACCCGGCCGTAGGTGGCCAGCAGCGGGGAATTGCCGCCCAGTACGCGCACGTCGAGAAATGGTGCGGGCGTGTGGAGTTCGCGCATCACCAGCACGGCTCCGGCCGCGACGGCCAGGACCGGCAGATACCAGTGCGCGGCTTGCGGATTCATCAGGAACAGCGGTGCGGTCAGCAGTAGCGCGGTGAACAGGGCGATGCCCGGGATATCGAGTCCGGAGGTCTTCTCCCGCTGCGGCATAGCGGTTTTCGGCAGCTGCAGCAGTCCCGCGACCAGGCAGGCCACCGCCAGCGGAATATTGATCGCGAAGGTCGCGCGCCAGCCGCCGACGTGAATCAGCAGGCCGCCCAGGGGCGGTCCGATCACCACGATGGTCTGTGCCGCCACCGCGAGCGCGGTCAGCACGCCCGCCGGACTGTCCCTACCGGTGCGGTCCGCTTCACCGCGAATCAGGTACGTCGCCGCGGGATATCCCGCGCACGTACCGAATCCGAGCACGATCCGCGCTACCACCAGCACCCACAGCGCGGGTGCGAAAGCGCCCAGTACACCGGCGATTCCGGTGAGCGCCGCCCCGGCGAGGAACAGCCGGCGCGGTCCGAACAGATCGATGAGCCGCCCGACCACGGGCTGTCCGATGGCGGTGGCCAGATACAGTGCCGACACCAGCCAGGCCGTCTCGGTGGCGGGCGCGCCGAACGCCACCCCGATCGGCACCAGCGATACCGCGATGATCGACGAATTGATCGGATTGAGAATCGTCCCGAGCAGCATCGGGGTGAGCAGGGAGCGATCGAAGCAGTCCCCGTCCGCCGCCCGTCCGCGCCGTGCGAGAACCGAAGTCATTCCTGCCCGAGTCTTTCCAGCAGTGTGAGCCCTCGAGCACGATGCGCCGCTCATCCTCGGTGAACTTCTCCTGCATGACGGTGGCCAGCCATTCGTCGCCCGCGCGTCGCCTGCCCTCGTGGAATTCGCGCCCGGCATCGCTCAGTGACACCAGTTGCCGCCGCCGGTCCGCCGGATCCGGCCGCCGCACGATCAGCCCGCGTTCCTCGAGAATGTTCAGGGTGGCCGCGACCGCCTGCGGCCGCACCCGTTCGGCGGCGGCGAGGTCACTGGCCGAACTGTCCGCCTTGCTCAACCGGCTGACCAGCGATTGCTGTGACGGGGTGAGCTCGCGACTGTCCGATTGCTCCAGGAATCGCCTGCGCAGTCGCCCGACCAGAATCCGGAGGTCACGAGCGGCGCGGACGGCGGACCGGGAGACGGTGACAGTGGCATCGGTCATGACCCCACGGTAGATCGACAACCTGGAGTGTTCAATCCAGATTGTTCAATCTTAATTGTGTAATCGGCGGCGTGGTATGGGCGTACCATGACTCCCCATGCCACGTTTGGTCGATCACGAGCAGCGCCGCCGGGAGATCACCACGGCCGCCCGGCGCGTCATTGCCGCCGGGGGCCTGGAGGCGGCGACCTTCCAGTCGGTGGCGGCCGAGGCCGGGATCTCGGTGCGCCTGATCCAGTACTACTTCGGCGCGAAGCGGGAGCTGCTGCTCGCCACACACCTCGCGGTGGTGGTGGATTCGGGGGAGCGGTTCGCCGCCCGCGTCGGAGTGCTGGGTGCGGACGCGTCACCACGCGAGGTGATCGAGGCGGTATCGCTGGCGCTGCTTCCGCTCGATGACGTGAGTCATGCGGACGCGCTGGTGCTGGCGGCCTATCACGCGGCGGCGCTGAGCAATTCGGAGTTCATCAAACCCGAGGACACCCATGGCGCACCGCTGTACCTGGTCAATCTCTTCACCGAGCAGCTGCGCCGCAATCGCAAGCCCGGCAAGGCTTTCGACACCGCGCAATTGGACGCCCAGCTGATCGTCTTCAGTCTGGGCAGCATCACCCAGGGCGTGCTGATCGGCTCTCACACCCGCGAGCAGGTGGTCGAATTGATCCGCCACCTGCTCGATCGAATGCTGGGGGACTGTTAGTCCTCAGGCCACGCTCACGTGCGCGCGCACGAAATCGACCACGGCATCGGTGAATTCGTCATTGGCATCGCTGGCCGCGGTATGCGCGGCCGCGCCGATCTCGGCGTATTCGGCATGCGGCACCAGTGCGCGGAAGGACTGCACGCCCTCCTCACTCACCACATCCGAGAGCGCTCCGCGCACCAGCAGCACCGGCATGGTCAGCTGCCGGGCGGCGTCTTCCAGCGCCTTGGTGTGCACGTCGATCTGTTCGCCGCGATCACCGCCGAGCATGGCCGGATCCCAGTGCCAGTACCAGCGTCCGTCCTCGCGCTGGCGCAGATTGCGTTGCAGCCCTTCGGGATTGCGCGGGCGACGGCGATGCGGCAGATAGGCGGCCACCGCGTCGGCGGCCTCCTCGAGGCTGGCGAAACCCTCGGGATTGCTGTCCAGGAAGCTGATCACGCGCTGTACGCCCGCGACCTCGGGGCGGGGAACGACGTCGACGAGCACCAGTCCGGTGATGCGCTCATGCTGCGGATGCGCGCTGGCGATGAGCCCGGTGAGCCCGCCCATGCTCGCCCCGACCACGAATCCGGGCTTGCCGAGCTGCTCGAGCACCGCCATGAGGTCCTCGACCATGGCCGCGCGGGTGTAATCGCCGCCGGGCGCCCATTCACTGTCCCCGTGTCCGCGTGCGTCCAATAGCACCGCGTGCATGCCGGCCTTGGCCAGCGCGAGCCCGGAATCCTTCCAGGAATGGCGGGTCTGGCCGCCGCCGTGCAGGAACACCACCAGTGGTCCGTCCTGGGGTCCCCAGGAGTCACCGGCGAGGGTGATACCGCCGTGGCCGCGGAAGGTGACGCGGGCAGGTTCGGTGAAGTCGGCTTCGTTGCTCACTCTCCGAGCATCGCACAGACCGGTTTACGGTGTATGAAGACCTGCCGCCAAGCGGGACTCGGCGGGCGGATCGGCAGCTCGCATACTGTGAGCTTCCTCCCAGCGATGGGGAAAGGCCGGGCGTCGCTAGGAGACTGATCGGTCTAATTCATAGCTGTGCGGTTGCCTGGCCATGTCCGGGTTGTGAGGATTCGTATTCGAAAACTCCCTGGTGCGGGGCCTATGCGGCCCGATCGCGCCGAACCCGCACCTTGTCCGCGGGTGTGTCACGCACAACTCGCCGACCCGCCGCGAACCACTGGTTGCCACAGGGGTGCGGTGACGGCCCGGGTCGGCGGCGCTGCTAGGCTCGCAACCCGAAAAGACATCCTTTAACGGACCGTCCGGTGAGGCGGGGAAGGAGGTCGGCATGGCTGTGCCCGAAGACCGGGCTGCCAAGTCGAGCGCTGCTGACCACTCGCAGCGACACGATCCCGCACAGGTGGACGCGGGGCGCGAGCTGCTCTCGGATTCCGATGTCGGCCGCACCATCGCGCGCATGGCGCACCAGATCATCGAGAAGACCGCGCTGGATTCCGGCGATCCCGCCGCCCCCCGCGTGGTGCTGATCGGAATCCCCACGCGCGGAACGACTCTCGCCGCTCGACTGGCGAATCGCATCGAGGAGTTCGCCGGGGTCCGCCCCGCCGTCGGCTCCCTGGACATCACCCTCTACCGCGACGACCTGCGCAGCAAACCGCACCGTCCGCTCGAGCGCACCTCGGTGCCCGAAGGCGGAATCGAGGATGTGCTGGTGGTGCTGGTCGACGATGTGCTGTTCTCCGGGCGCACCGTGCGCTCGGCCCTGGACGGACTGCGCGATCTGGGCCGCCCGCGCGCGGTGCAGCTGGCCGTGCTCATCGACCGCGGCCATCGCGAACTTCCCATCCGCGCCGACTACGTCGGCAAGAACGTGCCCACCTCCCGCAGCGAGGACATCTCGGTACTACTGCGCGAGCACGACGGCCGCGACGGTGTGTACCTGCGTCAGGAGGGTGACAAGTGAAGCATCTGCTCTCGGTGACCGATCTGGATCGCGCCGCCGCCACCGAACTGCTCGACGACGCCGAACGCTTCGAACAGGCCCTGCTCGGGCGCGAGGTGAAGAAGCTGCCGACCCTGCGCGGGCGCACGGTCATGACGGTGTTCTTCGAGAACTCCACGCGCACCAGGGTTTCCTTCGAGGTCGCGGGCAAGTGGATGAGTGCGGACGTGATCAACGTCAGCTCGTCGAGCTCCTCGAACTCCAAGGGTGAATCGCTGCGCGATACCGCGCTGACCCTGCACGCGGCGGGCGCGGACGCGCTCATCGTGCGGCATCCGGCCTCGGGCGCGGCGCATCAGATCGCGCACTGGTTCTCCCAGATCCAGGAGCGCAGCGGCGGTTTCACCGGTCCCGGCCCGGCCATCATCAATGCCGGTGACGGCACCCATGAGCACCCGACCCAGGCGCTGCTGGACGCGCTGACCCTGCGTCAGCGGCTCGGTGATCTGGAGGGTAAGCGGATCGTGCTGGTCGGCGACATCCTGCACAGCCGGGTGGCGCGCTCGAACGCCTTCCTGCTCAGCACCCTCGGTGCGGATGTGGTGCTGGTCGCGCCGCAGACCCTGCTGCCGGTGGGCGTGCGGGCCTGGCCGGTGCGGATCTCGCATTCTCTCGACGCCGAACTCCCCGGCGCGGACGCGGTCATGATGCTGCGCGTGCAGGCCGAGCGCATGAACGGCGGCTTCTTCCCATCGGCGCGCGAGTATTCGATCAACTACGGCCTGAGCGAGCGCCGCCTCGGCATGCTCGACGAGCATGCGGTGGTACTGCATCCGGGTCCCATGCTGCGCGGCATGGAAATCGCGTCGGCCGTCGCCGATTCCCCCAAAGCGGCTGTGCTGCAACAGGTCAACAACGGAGTCCATATGCGCATGGCGGTGCTCTTCCGCCTGCTGGTCGGAACCGACGAGGTGGTGGCATGAACAACGTCCTGATTCGGAACGTCCGGCTGTACGGCGAGGGCGACCCGGTCGATGTCCTGCTGGCCGACGGTGAGATCCGTGAGATCGGTGCCGGTCTGAAGGCCGAGGACGCCGAAATCATCGACGGCACCGGGCAATTCCTGCTCCCCGGCTTCATCGACCTGCACACGCATCTGCGCGAGCCGGGCCGCGAGGACACCGAGACCATCGAAACCGGTTCCGCCGCAGCGGCTCTGGGCGGTTATACGGCGGTCTTCGCCATGGCCAACACCAGCCCGGTCGCGGACTCGCAGGTCATCACCGACCATGTATGGCGGCGCGGACAGCAGGTCGGCCTGGTCGATGTGCATCCGGTCGGCGCGGTCACGGTGGGCCTGGAGGGCAAGCAGCTCGCCGAAATGGGAACCATGGCAGCCGGAGTCGGCGCGGTGCGCATGTTCTCCGATGACGGCCACTGCGTCTACGACCCGCTGATCATGCGCCGCGCGCTGGAATACGCGAACTCCCTCGGCGTGCTCATCGCCCAGCATGCGGAGGAGCCGCGCCTGACCAAGGGCGCTGTGGCGCACGAGGGCCCGAACGCCGCCCGACTGGGCCTGGCCGGCTGGCCGCGCGCCGCCGAGGAATCCATCGTGGCCCGCGACGCCCTGCTGGCCCGCGATGCCGGTGCGCGCGTGCACATCTGCCACGCCTCCACCGCGGGCACCGTCGAACTGCTCAAATGGGCCAAGTCCCAGGGTATTTCGATCACCGCCGAGGTCACCCCGCATCACCTGCTGCTCGATGATTCGCGCCTGGAGACCTACGACGCGGTCAACCGCGTCAATCCACCGCTGCGCGAATCCTCCGATGTGACCGCGCTGCGCCAGGCCCTGGCCGACGGTGTCATCGACTGTGTCGCAACCGATCACGCCCCGCACGCCGAACAGGACAAGTGCTGCGAATTCGCGGCCGCCCGCCCCGGCATGCTCGGCTTGGAGACGGCTTTGTCGATCATCGTGCAGACGATGGTCCAGCCCGGCCTGCTCGACTGGCGCGGCGTGGCCCGCGTCATGAGCGAGAACCCGGCCCGCATCGTGGGCCTGGACGATCAGGGCCGCCCGCTCGCCGTCGGCGAACCGGCCAACCTGGCGCTGATCGATCCGAACACCGAGTGGACGGTGCGCGCGAAGGAACTCGCCAGCATCGCCCACAACACCCCGTTCGACGAGATGACCCTGCCCGCGAAGGTGACCGCCACCTTCCTGCGCGGCCGCGTCACCTCGCGCAACGGAGTCGCCGGCGCCCCGCGCGGTGGCGATGAGGTCTTCGCCGGTGGCGACCGGCGGGTGGGGAACCGAGGAGGACCGTAATGGAGCGAACACTGACGATCGTCGTGCTGCTCGCACTTTTCGCGCTGTGCCTGTGGGGCATGTACCGGGCCTGGACCGGCCGCGCGAAGAAGCAGGCGGCGTCGATCGGTGACCTGCCGGCCGTGCCCGCCGATTGCGGCGCACAGCTGCTGGAGCCCACCACGGGCCTCTACCTCGGCAGCACCCTGGCCCCGAGCTGGATTCAGCGAGTCACCGTGGGCGACTTGGGTTTCCGCGCCACCGCGGAATTGACCCGATTCGAGCGCGGCATCCTGCTCGAGCGCGACGGCGCGGGCACCATCTGGATTCCGCAGGAGTCGGTGACCGCGGTGCGCACCGAGCGCGGGCATGCGGGCAAAGTGATGACCGAAGGCGGTGTGCTGGTGATTCGCTGGAAGCTGCCGACCGGAACCGAGGTGGATACCGGATTCCGGGGCGACGACAAGACGGTGTACCCCGCCTGGATCGGGACGCCGCAAACAGAGACGACGAAGACGGGAGACGAGGCATGAGCAGCGACAACGTCGCAGTGATGGTGCTCGAGGACGGCCGCGTATTCCGCGGGACGACCTTCGGCGCACAGGGACAGACTTTGGGTGAGGCGGTGTTCTGCACCGCGATGACCGGCTACCAGGAAACCCTCACCGACCCCAGCTACGACCGCCAGATCGTGGTGGCCACCGCGCCCCAGATCGGCAACACCGGCTGGAACGACGAGGATGACGAGTCGAGCAAGATCTGGGTCGCCGGGTATGCCGTGCGCGATCCCGCGCGCCGCGCCTCCAACTGGCGTTCCAAGCGCACGCTGCAGGACGAGCTGGAGAACCAGAACATCGTCGGCATCGCGGGCATCGACACCCGAGCCCTGGTGCGGCACTTGCGCACTCGCGGTTCCATGAAGGCGGGCGTCTTCTCCGGCACCGCCCTGGCCGACTACGAGGAACTCGTCGCACGGGTCAACGGGCAGCCCTCCATGCTGGGCGCGGACCTGGCCGGTGAGGTCTCCACCGATGAGATGTACACCATCGAGCCGGTCGGCGAACACCGCTTCACCGTGGTCGCGGTCGACCTCGGCATCAAGTCCAACACCCCGCGCATGTTCGCCGAGCGCGGGATGCGGGTGCACGTGGTGCCCTCCAACGTCACCTTCGACCAGATCAAGGAACTGAACCCGAACGGGGTGTTCCTGTCCAACGGTCCCGGTGACCCGGCCACCGCCGACGGCGCGGTCGCGCTCACCCAGCAGGTGCTGCAGGCCGATATCCCGCTGTTCGGCATCTGCTTCGGCAACCAGATCCTGGGCCGCGCCTTCGGGCGCAATACCTACAAGATGAAGTTCGGCCACCGCGGCATCAATGTCCCGGTGATCGAACACCACACCGGGCGCATCTCGATCACCGCCCAGAACCACGGCTTCGCCCTCGAAGGTGAGCGCGGGGAGGTCTTCGACACCCCGTTCGGCAAGGCCGAGGTCAGTCATATCTGCGCCAATGACGGTGTCGTCGAAGGTGTTCAGCTGGTCAGCGGCCGCGCCTTCTCGGTGCAGTACCACCCCGAGGCCGCCGCCGGACCGCACGACGCCGCCTACCTGTTCGATCGTTTCGCCGGCCTGATGGAAGGTGCCTGATGCCACGCCGTACCGACCTCAATCACATCCTGGTGATCGGCTCGGGTCCGATCGTCATCGGCCAGGCCTGTGAGTTCGACTATTCCGGAACCCAGGCGTGCCGCGTGCTGCGGTCCGAGGGCCTGCGGGTCTCGCTGGTCAACTCCAACCCGGCCACCATCATGACCGACCCGGAGTTCGCCGACGCCACCTACGTCGAACCGATCACCTGGGAATACGTCGAGAAGGTCATCGCCAAGGAGCGCCCGGACGCGATCCTGGCGACCCTGGGCGGTCAGACCGCGCTGAACTGCGCGGTCGACCTGCACGACAACGGCATTCTGGAGAAGTACAACGTCGAGCTCATCGGCGCGGACTTCGAAGCCATCCAGCGCGGTGAGGACCGGCAGAAGTTCAAGGACATCGTCGCCAAGGTCGGCGGCGAGAGCGCCCGCTCCAAGGTCTGCTACACCATGGACGAGGTCCGGGAGACCGTGCGCGACTTGGGTTTCCCGGTCGTGGTGCGCCCGTCCTTCACCATGGGCGGCCTCGGTTCCGGTATGGCCTACAACGATGAGGATCTCGATCGCATCGCCGGTGGCGGCCTGGCCGCCTCGCCGACCGCGAACGTGCTCATCGAGGAATCCATCCTGGGCTGGAAGGAATTCGAGCTCGAGCTCATGCGCGACCGCAATGACAATGTGGTCATCGTCTGCTCGATCGAGAATGTCGACCCGATGGGCGTGCACACCGGTGACTCGGTCACCGTCGCCCCGGCCATGACCCTCACCGACCGCGAATACCAGAAGATGCGCGATCTCGGCATCGACATCCTGCGCGAGGTCGGCGTCGACACCGGCGGCTGCAATATCCAGTTCGCGGTGGATCCGGCCGACGGCCGCCTCATCGTCATCGAGATGAACCCGCGCGTCTCGCGCTCGTCCGCATTGGCTTCCAAGGCAACGGGCTTCCCGATCGCCAAGATCGCCGCCAAGCTGGCCATCGGCTACACCCTGGACGAGATCGTCAACGACATCACCAAGGAGACCCCGGCCTGCTTCGAGCCCACGCTCGACTACGTCGTGGTCAAGGCTCCGCGCTTCGCGTTCGAGAAGTTCCCGGGCGCCGACCCGACGCTGACCACCACCATGAAGTCGGTCGGCGAGGCAATGTCCATGGGCCGCAACTTCTCCGAGGCGCTGGGCAAGGTGCTGCGCTCGCTGGAGACCAAGGCCACCGGTTTCTGGACCCAGCCTGATGGCGACTGGACCGATGTCGAGGCCATCCTCGAGGATCTGCGCACCCCCACCGAGGGCCGCATCTACCAGGTGGAGCGGGCGCTGCGCCTGGGCGCGAGCATCGAGGACACCGCCAAGGCCTCGGGCATCGACCCGTGGTTCGTGGCCGAGGTCGCCGCGCTGGTCGAACTGCGCCAGGAGATCCTGGACGCGGCCGTACTGGACGAGCCGCTGCTGCGTACCGCCAAGCACTACGGCCTGTCCGATCGCCAGATCGCCGCGCTGCGACCGGAACTCGCGGGTGAGGACGGCGTGCGCGCGCTGCGGCATCGCCTGCACATCCGCCCGGTGTTCAAGACCGTCGACACCTGCGCCGCCGAATTCGAGGCCAAGACCCCGTACCACTACTCGGCGTACGAGCTCGATCCCGCCGCGGAATCCGAAGTGGCGCCGCAGAAGGAGCGCGAGAAGGTCCTGATCCTGGGATCGGGTCCGAACCGCATCGGCCAGGGCATCGAGTTCGACTACTCGTGTGTGCATGCGGCACTGACGCTGTCGGAAGCCGGTTACGAGACCGTCATGGTCAACTGCAATCCCGAGACCGTCTCCACCGACTACGACACCGCGGACCGGCTCTACTTCGAGCCGCTGACCTTCGAGGATGTCCTCGAGGTCTACCACGCGGAAACCGAATCCGGCACCGTCGCGGGCGTTATCTGCCAGCTGGGCGGTCAGACCCCGCTGGGTCTGGCCCAGAAGCTCACGGACGCGGGCGTTCCGGTGGTCGGCACCTCCGCGGCCGCCATCGATCTGGCCGAGGACCGCGCCGAATTCGGTGATGTCCTTGTCGGAGCGGGACTTCCGGCCCCGAAGTACGGCACCGCCACCACCTTCCCGGCCGCGAAGAAGATCGCCGCCGAGATCGGTTACCCGGTGCTGGTGCGCCCGTCCTACGTGCTGGGCGGTCGCGGTATGGAGATCGTCTACGACGAGCAGACCCTCGAGGGCTACATCTCCCGGGCCACCGATATCAGCCCGGATCGCCCCGTGCTGATCGACCGGTTCCTGGAAGACGCCATCGAAATCGACGTCGACGCCCTGTGCGACGGCGACGAGGTCTACCTGGGCGGCGTCATGGAGCACATCGAGGAAGCCGGTATCCACTCCGGCGACTCCGCGTGCGCCCTGCCCCCGATCACCCTGGGCCGCAGCGATATCGAGGCCGTGCGCCGCTCCACCGTGGCGCTGGCCAAGGGCATCGGCGTCAAGGGTCTGCTGAACGTGCAGTACGCGCTCAAGGACGATGTGCTCTACGTCCTCGAGGCGAACCCGCGCGCCAGCCGCACCGTGCCGTTCGTGTCCAAGGCCACCGCGGTGCCGCTGGCCAAGGCCGCGGCGCGAATCGCCTTGGGCGCCACCATCGCCGAACTCCGCAAGGAGGGCCTGCTCCCGGCCGAGGGCGACGGCGGGTACACCCCGATCGACGCCCCGGTCGCGGTGAAGGAAGCCGTACTGCCCTTCCACCGCTTCAAGCGGCCCGACGGCAGCGGTATCGATTCGCTGCTCTCGCCGGAGATGAAGTCCACCGGTGAGGTCATGGGCATCGACGCCGACTTCGGCACGGCATTCGCCAAGTCCCAGACCGCTTCCTACGGTTCGCTGCCGACCGAAGGTGCCGCCTTCGTCTCGATCGCCAACCGCGATAAGCGCGCCATGGTGTTCCCGGTCAAGCGCCTGCACGACCTGGGCTTCCGCATCCTGGCCACCGAGGGCACCGCGGAAATGCTGCGCCGCAACGGTATTCCGTGCGAGCAGGTCCGCAAGCATTCGGATGAGGCCACCGATCAGCCCAGCATCGTGGATATGATCAAGGACGGGGAAGTCGATATCGTCTTCAACACGCCGTACGGCAATAACGGTCCGCGCGTGGATGGTTACGAGATCCGCACCGCCGCGGTGAGCGCGAATATCCCGTGCATCACCACCGTGCAGGGTGCGGCCGCGGCCGTGCAGGGCATCGAGGCCACCATCAACGGCGGCATCGGCGTGCGGTCCCTGCAGGAACTCCACGCCACCCTGCGGGGCTGACGCGATGACGAGTTTCGGTGTGCGGCTGCGGGATGCGATGCGTAAGCACGGACCCGTCTGTGTTGGCATCGACCCGCATCCGCCGCTGTTGCGGGCCTGGGGCCTGACCGAGGACGCCGCCGGCGTGGCGAAGTTCGCCAATGCCTGCGTCGAGGCGTTCGCAGGTCGGGTGGCCCTGGTCAAACCGCAGGTGGCGTTCTTCGAAACCTACGGTTCGGCCGGAATCATCGTGCTGGAGGAGACGATTCGCGCACTGCGTGAGGCGGGCACCCTGGTGCTCGCCGACGCCAAGCGCGGCGATATCGGCTCCACCATGGACGCCTACGCGCACGCCTGGCTCGGTGACGGCCCGCTGGCCAGCGATGCCGTCACCGTCTCGCCGTATCTCGGATTCGGTTCGCTCACACCGGCTCTGGACCTGGCCCGCGCGAACGACCGCGGCGTCTTCGTCCTCGCGGCCACCTCCAACCCGGAAGCCGCCGAACTGCAGCGCATCACCGGTCCGGACGGCCGCACCATCGCCCAGCGCATGGTCGACGACGCGGCAGCGCTCAACAATGGCGCGGACTTCGGTTCGGTCGGTGTGGTCATCGGCGCGACCCTCACCGAGTCCCCGGACCTGTCCGCCCTCAACGGCCCCATCCTCATGCCGGGTGTCGGCGCGCAGGGCGGCGGAGCCGACTCCATCCGCACCCTGGTCCCCGCAAGCGATCTCGGCGCCGTCCTGCCGAACGTCTCCCGCGAGGTCCTCAAATCCGGCCCCTCGGTCGCGGCCCTGCGAGAGCGGGTCGACCGCCTCGCCGAGGAGTTCGCCTTCCTCCAGCGTTGAGCGGTATCGCGATAAAGGTCCGCCCCCGTATCGGTTTCGATACGGGGGCGGTGCCGTGATCGGCTACGGTTGCGGAACGAGACGGCTGTTCGTGCCGAAATGCTGTGGCAGCAGCACCGATTCGCGTGTCAGTGACGGACGATCCCGCAATTCCAGCGGCCTGCTACCGCCGTGCCACGGAACAACCTGCACCAATTTCCGATCCTTGACGAAGATGTAATAGCCGGACGGTATATCACGGTCGCCTGCGCTCTCCGGAAGATTTTGCCAACATCCGGTGGTACCCGCGTTCGTATTGAGTTTGGCTTCCGAGATATTGGGGGTGACGTCTGTCATCAGATCCCAGTCATCCGCCAGCCCCGCCGCGCGCGTGATGTCGCCCAGCGCGATCGACTCCGTTCCGCCCGCGGCATTTCGCAGTGCGGGCACCAATCCCGCACTCGCCCCGAGATTCTGGATATCGGTGCGAATCTCGAGTCCGTTCGGGCAGCGTTCCGCATCGCTGTGTGCGGTATCGGTCGCCGATGTGCATCCGCTCACCAGCATCGCCAGCAATACGGCGGGTATCGAGTATCCGGTCTTCATGCTCTCCCTTGCCTGAGTCAGTGGTGCGCCGGCAATGGGATTCCGGTGCCATCGGGGACGCCGGTATCCGTCTGGGCGACTGTGTTACTCCATGCGATGACCGGGCCCTCGGGATTCACCTTGTTGACGACGATGAGCTTACCGTCGTCGATCGCCGCCGAAACCTTGGAGGCGAGTTCGTCGGCAGAAGCGCCCGGATTGGCGAGCGCGATTTGCCGCCCGATATTGTTGTTGTAGAGATCCATCGCTTCCCGGTTCGCCGGACCGCCGATGCCTTCGTGCGCCGTGGCGAACGCGTTCGCGAAACCCGCACCGTATTTGTCGGTCATCAGGGCATTCCAGTAGGCGTGGCGGAACGCATCGCCCTGCCCATCGAAAACCGAATCGCCGAATTGGCCGTCCTTCGCCGCGTTTTCGGCCTTCAGCTTGATCGCCTGGAAATCCTCGAGCGTGCTCTTGGCGAAGAGCGGGCCACCCTGCTTGACGATCAGCGCCTGCAGGATCTCCGACTCCGACTCGGTCATCGACGAAGGGTTGAAGTCCGGGTCCACCAACCGGATCGCGGCGAGCACGGCCCCGTCCGGCCACAGGACCATCTTGTCCTTGGGGATCTGGTTCTCCTGCAGGATTCGCGCCAGCTCGGGATCGGTCGGAATCACCGCCATGCCCCGCTTCACCGTGTCCGACAGGTCTTCCAAGGTCTGCTGAATCTTGGTTTCGGTGAGGTCGGTATCCCTGATCTTCGCGAGCGCGTCCTTGATATCGTCCTGCAGATCGCTGGATTCCTTTTCCTTTTCGGCGATGGCCGACAGCGGATCCCACCAGTGTTCCTTGGCAGTTTCCCAGTTCGACTTCCGGGAAGCCACATCGCCGTTGTCCTTGCAGAACAGATCCCACTTCGAGGACTTGACGTCCTCGAGCGCGTTACGAATCTTGGCGATCTCACTGCGGAACGTGCTGTTGATGGACGAGATGATGTCCGGCAGTTGCTCGATGACGTCCACGGTCTTGATTCCGTCGGACTTCTCGGTGCCGCTCTGCTCGCGGGCCTTGTCTCCGGCAGGTCCTTGGAAGTACTCGTTCGATTTGGAGTACTCGCTGTCGGCCGAGTTGAACTCGGCCTCGATCAGCGGGATCACCGCTTTCAGTTGCGTCACAACGTTATCGAGATGGGAGAGGTTCCAGGCCAGGACCCTGGGAACGGTGATCTCCGCTGATACATCGGTCATCGGGGACCCGCCTGCTCGATTTCCCCGGCATTGGTCACATCCATCGCTTCGGCTATGACAACTCCGGCATCGGTTGCCTCGGCCATCTTCCGCATACGGCCGGCGTGGTACTTCAGCACCGAATCCAGATTGCAGAGGGTTTCATCGAGTCGCTTCGCGACCTGGCACGCTTCCATATCGTTCACGGCGTTTTCGCGACTGGGCCAGCCGAGCGGAACCTTGCCCTCGATGGCAACTCCCCGGTCTCGCATATGGTTCGCGAGAGCCTTCATTTTGACGATGTCGTATTGGACCATGAATAAACGGCCTTCATCCTGAACAGTAGGGTGTTCGGAAATCGATCGTGGTTCAGATCGAATAGGTGGTGCGCAGCGGGCGGTCGGGTTCGCCCCACTCCTCATCCGCGGCGGCGGATATCGCCGGGGTGGGCGGCGGCCCGAACTTCGCGGACACCGCTGCCAACTCCCGCGTCGCGGCGGCTTCGGCCTTTTCGCATGCGAGCCGGTGTAATTCGGTGATGATGCTCGCCAACCGCGCCGTATCGGCGCCCATTGCCTGGGGAGTGAGCCGCAGTTGGGTGATCCGCTTGTACGCGTCGACTTCCAGGACGATCAGTCGCCCGGTGGCTTCCGCCTGACCCCGGACCCGGGAAATGGCGTCGTCGATAGTGGCGGCGCGCTCACCGGCGCGTTCGTCCTCGCTCATCATTCGCGGCCCCGATCCGTCATCGCCGTTATCGCCTGGCGGCTCAACTCCTCCGCCCGCATGCGCGCGGCCCGATGCTGCTCGACGATCTTGGCCGCCAGCACCTCGGGCTCGAGTTCGCGTGCGTGGGGTGAGATCAGCAGATCGGTGATTCGTCCCGTGACGTCTGCCTCCACCGCCACCATGCGGTCGGCTGACTTCGCCTGTCCTCGGATACGCGCTATCGCCTGATCGAGCTGATCCGGCGCATGGCCAGCGTTCATGGCTCCCCCAATAACTCCTTGACACGGTTCCGGCTCCCCGTCCGTGCCGACGACATTAGTGGCCGTGATCAGCTGCGACCAAGTCGATGAGTGCAGGATGCGGCACGGTTCGAGGGCGCCTCTAATAGGTGGGTGCGCAATCCAATTCACGCACCGTCCGTTTCGGTACAGTGGTACGCATGTCCGACGCGGTGCAGCCCAACGCCATTCGCCACGCTCTGATTCTCGGTGGCGGCGGTGCTTTGGGAATCTGCTGGATGACGGGCCTGGCTGTCGGGTTACGGGAGGCCGGGATCGATCTGTCGCTGGCCGATCGCGTTGTCGGGACCTCCGCGGGTGCGGTGGTGGGTTCGGTGATTACCGGGCATGGCGATTTGCGGCAGTTGGTGGCGATGCCTGCGCCGGATGTCGATGCGCCGCAGATTGATCCGGCCGGGTTCGGTGAGATCATGGGGATTCTCGCTACGCCGGGCATCAGTGGGAACGAGGCGCGGCGGCGGGCGGGGGCTCGGGCGCTGGAGATGGGGGTCGGTGATCCGGATGCGCATATCGCGCGGATAGCCGGTGTCGCAGGGGTTTCCGAGTGGTCGGAGGCGGATTTCATTGTGACCGCCGTCGATATCACCACCGGTGAACTGCAACCCTGGACCCGTGACGGTGTGGCCACGCTGCCGCAGGCGCTGGCGTCGAGTACATCGGTTCCCGGTGTCTTCCCGCCGATTCCGATCGACGGCCGCTATTACATCGACGGCGGGATGCGGTCGCCCATCAATGCCGATCTGGCGGCGGGGGCGGATTTCATGCTGATCATCGAACCGCTGGCGCATATGTTTCCGCACGCGCCGTCGGACAGTGAATTGGGTGGCGCGACAACGCTGTCCATTATTCCGGACGCGGAGACGATCGCCGTCTTCGGCGTCGACCTGTTCAATCCGGCCGCGCTGCACCCCTCGTACGAGGCGGGTTATCGCCAGGCCGCCGATGCCGCGCCGCGCCTGAAAGCGGTGTGGCCCACGCGCTGACGGCAATCGGTGAACCCGGCGCGGCGTTGCGGCCGCGCTCGTACGCTGTCGGCATGATGTCGACAGCGGAGGTGCTCGCATTGGCCGGTGTGATCCTGCTCGGGTCCATGTCACCGGGTCCGGACTGGATGATCGTCATCCGCAATGCCGCCGTCACCGGCCGTCGCGCCGGAATCGCCTGTGCCGCAGGCGTAGCCGTGGGTGTGTTCACCTGGTCCATCGTGACCGCCGTGGGCATAGCGGGGCTGCTGGCCGCCTCGGCGATGGCCTATACGGTCGTCAAGCTCGCGGGCGCGATCTACCTGGGCTACCTGGGAATTCGCGCACTGCTCGCGGCCCGGCGCGGCGAATACGCGCCCGCCACGGCCGATTCCGGCCGGGAGCGCGGTATGGGCCTGGCCTTCCGTCAGGGTCTGCTGACCAACCTGTTCAACCCCAAATGCGCCGTCTTCTTCATCGCGCTGGTCCCGCAGTTCCTTCCGGCCGATCCCACCGTGCTGAGCACCCTGGAGCTGGGCATCGTCTGCACCGTGGCCAATCTGTCCTGGTTCGCGGCCCTGGCGATCGGCGTCGGCGCGCTCCGGCACGCCTTCACCCGCCGCCGGGTCCGGCGCGCCCTGGACACGGTCATGGGCTCGGTCATGGTCGCGCTGGGCCTGCGCATCGCCGTGCAGTCCAACTGATTAGGTTTGCGCTGTGTCGAACAACAACCTGGGCCTGCTGTCCTACGCCCAAACACGTGTCCTGGTAGACGATTTCACGACGAGCTATCGCTTCTATCGCGATGTCCTGGGCCTGCCGCTCAAACACCCCGATGAGAGCGGCGCGGAACCCGCCGACGGTCCCTACGCCTGCTTCGTCGCCGGTGACGCCGATCTGGCGCTGTTCACCCGCGCGTTCATGGAGGCCGCGGTGGGTGCCGAACACCGTCCGCGCGATGGCGTGGACGCCGTCGTGGTCGTGCTCCGCGTCGCCGATGTCGATGCCGCCGCGAAGACGCTGGAAGCGCGCGGTGTCGTACTCGCCGCGGGACCGGTCGACCAGCAGGCGTGGGGTATGCGCGTGGCCCATCTGCGCGCCCCGGAGGGCACCCTGATCGAGCTCTGCCAGTACGACGATTGATCGATCGCTTGTCCTGATCGTCCCCTGACGCTGCGCTGTGGGCGAAACGCCCGGGAAGTCGCATCCTTCGGGTTTCACCCGTCTGTGACGGCGTCAGGGGTCAGCGCGCCCGATCGGGGTGGCATTAGGGGGCTGGACCTGCGGCGGGATCGCGTGTTCGAACGGTGTTCGAATGGGTCGGGTGATCCGCGACACGCGGTGCAGTTTCGCGCGACACGCCGGGAAATTCGAAGAAGTTCCAGGTCGGATGATTACAGGTGGGTCACGGTCTGAATCGGACATCGGTAACGCTGTTCCGCGCATCCGCCGAAAGCCGAAAAACCCCTGGCCACAAGGGGATTCGTACACCTTCGCGATGAGCCGCCGGACCCGGTCGGACCGGCCACCCGGATGGCCGCATTCCGCCCGGTCGTGCTCGGAATCACGCGCTGACCTGGGGGGCGGGTTCGCAATCGGGAGGCGTCGTGGGTACGGTCGCTGAGACCGCCGGGTTAGAACGGCGGGAGTACATGCAATGAACGATGAGACGGAGGAACCGTGGCCCTTCCCCAGCTGACTGACGAGCAGCGCGCCGCTGCTTTGGAGAAGGCGGCTGCCGCTCGCCGTGCTCGGGCGGAGCTCAAGGAGCGCCTGAAGCGTGGCGGTACCGATCTGAAGACGGTCCTTGCTGATGCCGAGAAGGACGAAGTTCTCGGCAAGATGAAGGTGTCGGCACTGCTCGAGGCTCTGCCGAAGGTGGGCAAGGTCAAGGCAGCCGAAATCATGAGCGAGCTCGAAATCGCTCCCACTCGCCGCCTGCGCGGACTGGGTGACCGGCAGCGTAAGGCGCTGCTGGCCCGGTTCGACTTCACGGCAGATTAATCCGAGGGTGGTCGAACACACTCGGAAGGGACGACTGGTAGTACTGGTCGGCCCCTCGGCCGTCGGCAAGTCCACTGTCGTGCGCTGCGTGCGCGAACGACTGCCCGAACTGGTTTTCAGTGTTTCGGCCACCACCCGGGCCCCCCGGCCCGGGGAGGTCGACGGTCGCGACTACCGGTTCGTGTCCCGCGAAGACTTCGACGCCATGATCACGGCGGACGAGCTCCTCGAATGGGCCGATATCCACGGTGGACTACAGCGGTCGGGTACCCCGGCCGCACCTGTGCGTGCAGCGCTCGCGACCGGACACCCGGTCCTGATCGAGGTCGACCTCGAGGGAGCGCGCTCGATCCGCAAGGCGATGCCGGAAGCCACACTGGTCTTCCTGGCCCCGCCCAGCTGGGAGGAATTGGTCTCCCGGCTCACCTCGCGAGGCACTGAATCGCCCGAGGTCATAGAGCGAAGGCTGCTCACCGCCAAGACCGAATTGGCGGCCTGTGACGAGTTCGACATCGTCATAGTGAACGACGAGGTGACGACTGCCTGTGAGCAGTTGGTATCCTTGTTCGTTAGCACAATTTCGAGGTAGTTCTCGAAAGAACAACCGGCTCATCTTCGAAGTGAGCCGGTTTCACCCTTTCACACCAACCCGCAGGAGCCTTCCAGGTGAGTACGGAAATGAAGACCGCGGCTATCTACGACACTCCGATCGGCCTGACCAACCCACCGATCGATGAACTGCTGGAGCGGACTTCGTCCAAGTACGCGCTGGTCATCTACGCGGCCAAGCGGGCCCGGCAGATCAACGATTACTACAACCAGCTCGGCGACGGCATTCTCGAATACGTCGGCCCGCTGGTCGAGCCGGGTCTGCAGGAGAAGCCGCTGTCGGTGGCCATGCGTGAGATCCACGCCGATCTGCTGGAGCACTCCGAGGGCGAATAAGCCCCCGAGAGAGTAAGAGCCAGGCAACTCTCTACGGCGCTGGAGGCGTAGTGACGACAGAATCCACCCGGGGCATGCGGTGACCCGGGTCATCGTCGGTGTCGGCGGCGGTATCGCCGCATACAAGAGTTGCGCCCTCGTGCGCCGGTTCACCGAAACCGGGCACGAGGTGCGCGTCATCCCCACCGAGGCGGCGTTGAATTTCGTCGGCAAGGCCACCTTCGAGGCGCTGTCCGGCCATCCCGTGCACACCGGAGTCTTCTCCGATGTGCCCGAGGTGCCGCATGTGCGACTCGGCCAGGAAGCCGAATTGGTGGTTATCGCCCCCGCGACGGCGGATCTCATGGCGCGTGCCGCTTCCGGCCGCGCGGACGATCTGCTCACCGCCACACTTCTCACCGCCCGATGTCCCATCCTGTTCGCGCCCGCGATGCACACCGAAATGTGGGAGCATCCCGCGACGATCGCGAACGTGGCCGCCTTGCGCGCGCACGGCGCCACCGTGATGGAGCCCGCGCACGGGCGGCTCACCGGATCCGATTCCGGCGCAGGGCGTTTGCCCGAACCGGAGGAGATCTACGCGCTCGCGGCACTGCTGCTCGAGCGCAAGGACGCGATCCCGCGTGACCTCGAGGGCCGTCGCGTCGTCGTATCCGCCGGCGGTACTCGTGAACCCCTGGACCCGGTGCGGTTCCTCGGCAATCGCAGCTCCGGTAAGCAGGGGTATGCGATCGCCCGGGTGGCCGCGCAGCGCGGTGCCCAGGTGACGCTCATCGCGGGCAACACCATCGGTATGCCCCCGCCCGCCGCGGTCGAAGTCGTGCACATCAATACCGCCGAGCAGTTGAAGGTGGCGGTCGACAAGCATTCCATCGGTGCGGACGCGGTCATCATGGCCGCCGCCGTCGCCGATTTCCGGCCGGTGAACGTTGCCGCAGCGAAGATCAAAAAGGGTGCGGACGAACCGAATTCGATCGAACTGACCAAGACCCCGGACATTCTCGCGGGTCTGGTGCAGTCGCGCCGGGACGGTCAGCTACCGGGCACCGCGATCGTGGGCTTCGCCGCCGAAACCGGTGACGAACACGCCGATGTGCTCACTCACGCGCGCGCCAAACTCGCCCGTAAGGGCTGTGATCTTTTGGTGGTCAACGCAGTTGGTGAAGGCAAAGCCTTCGAAGTAGACCATAATGATGGTTGGCTGCTCGGTGCCGATGGCACCGAGATCGCCTTGGACCACGGATCCAAGGCACTGCTGGCCAGTCGAGTGCTGGATGCGCTCGGCCCCTTGCTCCGCTGAAGCCTCGGCACCGCAGGGTTCGGACGGCTGCCAAATGACGGCAGCTGTCTGAGTCACGATATGTTCGTCACCGGAGCGTCCTCGCGCCTTGTGACGAATTTATTGGCATAACCTGAGACAAAGGGTTGTGCGGTGGTGGAGAAGCGCTACCGTGGCAGCCCGATACGAGAAACCCGTTGAGGGAGAGGGAACAACTGTGCGCACGTCTGGCAGCCGCCTATTCACCAGTGAGTCCGTGACCGAAGGTCATCCGGACAAGATCTGTGATGCCATCAGCGATTCCATCCTCGACGCGTTGCTCGCGGCCGATCCGCGCAGCCGTGTCGCGGTGGAAACCCTGGTGACCACCGGCCAGGTGCACGTGGCCGGTGAGGTCACCACTTCGGCCTACGTCGATATCCCGACGATCGTCCGCGAAAAGGTGCTGGAGATCGGATACGACTCCTCCGCAAAGGGTTTCGACGGCGCGTCCTGCGGTGTGAACATCGCCATCGGCGCGCAGTCGCCGGATATCGCGCAGGGCGTGGACACCTCGCACGAGGCCCGCGTCGGCGGCGAGGACGATGACATCGCGCGCCAGGGCGCGGGCGATCAGGGTCTGATGTTCGGTTACGCCACCATCGAGACCCCCGAGCTCATGCCGCTGCCGATCTCGCTGGCGCACAAGCTTTCCCGTCGCCTGACCGAGGTCCGCAAGTCCGGTGTGCTGCCGTACCTGCGTCCCGATGGCAAGACCCAGGTCACCATCGAATACGAGGGCGATACCCCCAAGCGCCTGGACACGGTCGTCATCTCGACCCAGCACGCGGCCGATATCGACCTGGACAACCTGCTCACCCCGGACATCCGCGAGAAGGTCGTCGACTCGGTGCTCGCCGAGCTGTCGCTGCCGAATCCGTTGGACACCTCCAACATTCGGCTGCTGGTGAACCCGACCGGCAAGTTCGTGCTCGGCGGTCCGATGGGTGACGCCGGCCTGACCGGTCGCAAGATCATCGTCGACACCTACGGCGGTATGGCTCGCCACGGTGGCGGTGCGTTCTCCGGTAAGGATCCGTCGAAGGTGGACCGTTCGGCCGCCTACGCCATGCGCTGGGTCGCCAAGAACGTCGTCGCCGCCGGTCTGTCCGAGCGCGTCGAGGTTCAGGTCGCCTACGCCATCGGCAAGGCCGCCCCCGTCGGCTTGTTCGTGGAGACCTTCGGCACCGAACTGGTCGATCCGGCCAAGATCTCGGCCGCCATCGGCGAGGTCTTCGACCTGCGTCCCGGCGCGATCATCCGCGATCTGGACCTGCTGCGCCCCATCTACGCGCCCACCGCCGCGTACGGCCACTTCGGCCGCACCGACGTGGACCTGCCCTGGGAGCGCACCGACCGCGCGGAGAAGTTGCGCGCCGCCGCCGGTCTGTAATTGGCCGACACGGGACAGGCATCGACGGGAGCGCCGAGCACGGAGACCACCTCCGAGCCCGGCGCTCCCGCCGTCGTAGCCGCCCCCCGCCCCATCGCCCGGGTCCTGCCCCTCCTCGAACCGGCACACCTGGACCGGGATTTCGACTACCTCGTTCCCCCCGAGTTCGACTCGGACGCCCAACCCGGCGTCCGAGTCCGAGTCCGCTTCTCCGGCCGCCTCATCGACGGCTACATTCTCGAACGCCTCGAAAAGACCTCCCACACAGGCAAACTCGTCCGCCTCGACCGAGTCGTCTCCCCCGAAAAGGTCCTCACCCCGGAGATCCTGCGCCTCGTCACCGCCGTCGCCGCCCGCTACGCCGGCACCCGAGCCGACGTCCTGCGCCTGGCCATCCCACCCCGCCACGCCAAAGTCGAATCCGAGGGCGCGACCCCCAAACCCGCCACTCCGAAGAAGCGCCGCGGTAAGGCCGCCACCGCGAAAGCCGTTGCCGCCGAACCCGCCCCGATCGACCTCGACGACCCAGCCGACCCGATCCAGGACAGCGCGCCCGATCAACACGACGCTCTCCCGGAAACCGCTCCGGCAGCAGTCGAATCACCGGACACGGGCATCACCGAACAGCCCACAACTGCTGTTGCGCTGGAGGAACTTTCACCGGCTGCATCCGTGTCGGACGTGGTGGAGGGCGACGCGGAACCAAACCCCGGTCTTGTTGAAGATGTTGCGGGGCAGGAAGTTTCGGAGTTGTACCCCGAATGGGGTCGGTACGCGCATGGGCATTCGTTCCTCGGAGCGGTGGCGGCTGGGCGGGGGCCGCGGGCGGCTTGGCAGGCGCTGCCGGGGGAGGATTGGGCTCGGCGGTTGGCGGAGTTGGCCGCCACGACCGTGGGGAGTGGGCGCAGTGCGATTTTGATGGTGCCGGATCAGCGGGATTTGGATCGGGTGCTCGCGGAATGTGTTGCGCTGGTGGGGGAGTCGGCGGTGGGGTTGGCGGCCGGGCTGGGGCCTTCGGCGCGGTATCGGCGGTGGCTGGCCGCGTTGCGCGGGACTGCTCGGGTGGTGGTCGGGACCCGCAGTTCGGTGTTCGCGCCGGTGAAAGATCTTGGGCTCATCGCTATTTGGGATGACGGGGATGACACCTACGCGGAGCCCCGGTCGCCCTATCCGCATGCGCGGGAAGTGGCGATGTTGCGCGCGCACGAGACCGGGGCGGCATTCGTCGCGGCCGGTTTCGCGCGCACGGCCGAGGTGCAGGCGATCGTCGAATCCGGTTGGGCCCATGACCTGCTCGCCGAACGCAGCCTGCTTCGGCAGGTGATGCCTCGTCTCATCGCCCCCGGAGACACCGACGCCGCCCTGGAACGCGACCCGATGGCACGGGCGATCCGCATCCCGGCGGCCGCGTTCATGGCCGCCCGCCGCGCACTCGCAGCGGGCGAACCCGTGTTGGTACAGGTTCCCCGCCGCGGCTACATCCCCGCCCTGTCCTGCTCGAAATGCCGCACCCCGGCCCGCTGTCGCCACTGCAACGGCCCATTGGCCTTGCCGGACAACAACATCCGCGCTTCGACGGCGGGTAAAGCCACGACGGCGCGCGGTACCGCCGCCGCATCGGATGCGGGCCGAGGTGCCGGTCGCGGGACGACCTCTGATCAGCGCGGCGCGAGTCCGGCCAGTCGGGTCCGCGCCGCCTCGCAGGGAGCCTCGGGCGCACAGGACCGGGGACCCCAGCAGAGCGGCGAGTACGAGCAGCAGGGGCTGAATTTCGAGAACGATTGGGGTGCGCCCGGTCCCGGCGCGCAAGGACGTGACGGCGGAGCGCGCCCGCGCGGTTCCGGTGGGCGCGGAAACACCACCGCGTGGGCGCAGCCGGATGATCGCGGGGCCTCCGGCGCGTGGAGCGACCCGGGTGACCGCGGGGTTTCCGGCGGCCGGGCTGCCGCAGGCGGATGGGGCGACCCCGGTGACCGCGGATCTTCCGGCGGCCGGACCGACGCGGGTGACCGTGCGGCCGCGGGCGGCTGGGGGAATCCCGGACGCGATGGTGGCGGGCGCGGTCACGGCACGGGAGCGCAGGCCCGGGGTGCGCGGGATCGGGTTGATCTGGGCGTGGCGGTGGGGGTTGGGACGCCGCGCGGGGGTGCGGAGATGGCGCACAGTCCGGCGTGCCGGTGGTGCGGGATCACCGAGGCGGCGTTTCGGTGTGGGGCCTGTGGTTCCAGGGCGCTGCGGGCCGTCGTCATCGGTGCGGCGCGGACCGCTGAAGAGTTAGGGCGGGCGTTTCCTGGTGTGCCGGTGCGCGGGTCGGGTGGGTCGGCCGTGCTGAGTTCGGTGCCGGAGGGTGCGCAGGTGGTGGTGTCCACTATCGGCGCGGAACCCTCTGTGCCGGGCGGGTATTCGGTGGCGATGCTGCTCGACGGCTGGGCGCTGCTCGGCCGTGAGGATCTGCGGGCGGCGGAGGACGCGATGCGGCGGTGGATGTCCGCGGCGGCGCTGGTGCGGCCCGGCGGTCAGGTGATCGTCATGGCGGATCCGGCACTCGCGACCGTGCAGGCGTTCCTGCGCTGGGATCCGGTGGGGCACGCGCAGTTCGAGCTGGGGGAGCGGATCGATGTGCGGTTCCCGCCCGCGGTACGCCTCGCCGCCATCGACGGTACCGCCGATTCGATCGCCGAATTGCTCACCGAGGCAAAGCTTCCCGACATGGTCGAGGTACTCGGCCCGGTCCCACTGCCACCCGGTGCGCGAAAGCCGTTCTCCTCCGGCGATTCTCCCGCCGAAGTGGAGCGCATGATCCTGCGTGTGGACCGCTCGGCCGGATCCTCGCTGTCCAAGGCGCTGAGCATCGCCCAGGCCGTGCGCAGCACCCATAAGTCGGACGACCCGCTGCGCGTGCAGATAGACCCGGTCGACATCGGCTGAGAGCGCTTGCCGCCCAGTCGGACACTGCCCGCATTTGCCGCTTTTCTCAGCGGCTGCATGCCGCTATTCGCCGGTGATCTCGTGACGTGGAAGCGCGGCCAGTGCGGTCAGCGCGTTGAGAAAGCCACGGCGGTCGGCGGCTGGGACGCGGTCGAGGAGGCGGTCTTCGCGGGCTTGGATATCGGCTTGGGCCGCGTCACGTAGTCGGCGTCCGGCCGGGGTGAGGGCGAGCAGGCGGGCGCGGCGGTCGGCGGGGTCGGGGGTGCGTTCGATGAGGCCGCGGGCTTGCAGGTCGTCGAGTACGGCGATGATGCGGGTCTTGTCCGCGCCGATCTCTTGGGCGAGCACCCCCTGTCCGCGTGCGGGTCCTTCGCCGAGGGCGAGCAGTACGACGTATGCCCACATGCTCACCCCGTGTGCCGCCAGGATCGGCTGCTCGGCCGCCATCAGCGCGCGGCCGAGGGGAACGATCATCGCTGCCAGATCCGGGCGGGTTGTCCTCATGCGGACAAGATTATGCGGCGGTGCGGTGCGGCCGTTCGATCGTGTCCGCGGCGCGGGTCAGAATCTGTTCCGCGTCGAACCGCTCGGCCAGCCACGAGTCTGTTCCAATACCGACCCTGCCCCGCCACGCCTTGACGATCGCGGTGTGCACCGGCCAGCGCACGAATCGCCGCATATCGCGTTCGGATTCCCAGACCGTGATGGATCCGCCGCGCCGTTCGGCGGGTCTGCCCCACAGCCACAGCCCGACCGCGCCCTGCATGACCGGCCAGGTCCGGCCCAGTTCCAGCCCGATCTCGTAGATGGTTCGAACCTCCTCGTCCGACCCCGCCAGGAAGTCGGTCACGCTGACGAAAACGTCACCGGAGAGGTCTTGGCGGGGTCCGGGATTCCACGGCATCAGCACGGTGCCGTCGGAGAAGAGGTCAGATTTAGTATGCATATGTAGACGATAAGCAGGTGCGTACTAAATCGGCAAGGGGTTGTGCCGGCTTCAGCGGTACGCGGGCGCGACGCGCCGAGCCCATTCGGCGTAGCTGGTCGCCGGGCGTCCCAGGACGCGCTGCACGTCCGAGCTGACCTCCTGCTCGGCCGCGGTCGGCTCGCCGAGAATCGAAAGCGTGTGATCCGCAACGGATTCCGGCATGAAGCGCAGCATGTTGACCTTGGCCTCGTCACGGGTCAACTCGACGAACCGCAGCGGTTCCCCGAGCGCGGCCGCCAGCGCCTCCGCCTGTTCCCGCGGCGTGATCACCGCGGGCCCCGTCACCGTGTACGCCCGCCCGTGATGCCCGTCCTCGCGCAGTGCGGCCGCTGCCACCGCCGCGATATCGCCCGGATCGACCACCGGCAGCCCCACATCCCCGAACGGTGCGGGCACCATGCGCTGGGTCCGAACGGGTTCGATCCACGCGAAGGTATTGCTGGCGAACGCACCCGGTCGCACCGAGGTCCACTCCAGATCCGATGCCGCCAAAGCCTTTTCGAACGCGATGGTGCGGGCATAGCCCGCGCTCTCGGCTCGTGTCACCGCACCCTGCGAGGACAGGAACACCACCCGCCGAACACCTTGCGCGGCAAGGGTTTCGAGAATCTCCTCCGGTTCGGGCCCGGATACCAGCTGCTCACCGGTGATGAGCAGGAACAGTGCGTCCGCTCCGGCCGCGACCTCGGCCAGGCTGGCGAGATCGCCCACATCGCCGGTGCGGTGCTCGACGCCTTCGGGCAGTTCCACCGGCTTGGTGCCGCGCGATACCGCGACCACCTTCTCGCCCGCATCGGCGAGGATCCGAACCACGGTGCTGCCGACATTGCCCGTTGCTCCGGTTACCACGATCATTTCCGCTCCTGAGTTAGTTGACTGACTAACAAGACCGTAGAGCACTCGACCGGCGGTTGTCTATAGTGAGTTGTATGACTAACTCAGTGGGTCGCGGCGCGGGTAAACGCGAGCGGCTGGCCGACGCGGCCGCCAAGGTCTTCCACGAACAAGGCGTGGAGAAGACCACCATCGCCGATATCGCGCGCGCCGCCGAGGTGCCGGTGGGAAACGTCTACTACTACTTCAAGACCAAGGATCAGCTGGTCCAGGCGGCGATCGGCGCGCACGACCGCACCGCGAAGGAGATCATCGCGGCCCTGGAGCAGTTCGACAGCCCGGCCGAGCGACTCAAGGCGCTGGTGCGCGGCTGGGTCGATCAGCGCGATACCGCCGTCCAATTCGGTTGCCCCTCCGGCAGTCTCGCCACCGAACTGGATAAGCGCGCCGACGGCCTGGATCAGGAGCTGGCCGACGTCATGCGCGGCCTGCTGGACTGGATCGAATCCCAGTTCGCGGCAATGGGTCGCGACGATGCCCGGGAACTCGCGGTCGCGCTCTTCGCGTCCTATCAGGGAATCTCACTGCTCACCAACACATTCCGCGATCCGGACATGATGGCGGGGGAGGGGCAGCGCCTGGAGCGCTGGATCGATTCCCTGGCTTGAGCGCCCGCAATTCTCCGAGCCCTGGAATTGGGTTGTGGGAGAGTCGGCTCAGCTCAGCGTGGGTTGCGCCGGGCGCACACTCCAGCGGCCGTCCGAGCGAACGATCCGCACGGGGTGATCGAAGGCGTCGCTGATGTGCTCGGTCGTGACCACCTCATCAACGCGTCCGCTCACCAGGGCGCGACCATCGCGCAGCAGCATGGCATGCGTGGCCCCCGGCGGGAGCTCCTCGAGATGGTGAGTGACCAGCACCGACGCGAGCTCGGGGTGCGCATGCTGAAGCAGGTCGATTCGCTCCAGAAGTTGTTCGCGCCCAGCGAGATCGAGCCCGGTGGCGGGCTCGTCCAACAGCAGCAGTCGCGGTCTCGGCATGAGCGCGCGTGCGATGAGCGCTCGCCCGCGCTGCCCCTGCGACAGAATCGGCCAGGGCGCGTCATGCCGATGTGCGAGGCCGAGCATCTCGATCAGCCGATCGGCTTCGGCGAGCTGTTCGGCGCTGGGCTGCCAGCGCGGCACCAGCTCCGCGGTATTGGTGATGCCCGTCAGCACGACCTCGTGCACTGTCAATGGACTGCGCGGCGCATGCCGCGGGTCGACATGCCCGATGGCCGTGCGCAATTCGCGCATATCCACCCGCCCGAGGCGTTTGCCGAGCACTTCCACGCTCCCGCGCGTGGGATGCTCGAAGGCCCCCAGCATGCGCAGCAGGGTGGTCTTACCCGCCCCGTTCGGCCCCAGCAGCGCCCAGTGTTCGCCCGCGCGCACGGTCAATGAAACCGCTTGCAGGATAGCGTTTCCATCCCGCACGACATCGACCGCGTCGACCTGGAGCACCGGGTAGTCCGTCATCCCACAACCGTAGCAAAGTCCTCAGACAAGTTGAGGAGTGCGAGCAACGCCACAGTGCGCCGGAAACCCGCTGTGTAGGGTGGCGATATGGCGATCGAGGCGGTTCTCTTCGACTTCTCCGGCACCGTATTCCGATTCGAGGAATCGGAATACCAGAACGCCGATCTGACCGACGGCGACGGTCGTCCCCTCGATACCCACGAGGTCGCCGCCATCATGCGCGCGATGACCGCCCCGGTCGGCCAATTCGTCGAACTCGACGAGGAGGGTCAATACGCTTGGGAGCGAAGGGATCTCGATCCCGCCCTGCATCGCATCGCCTATATGCAGACCCTCACCCGCAAGGGTGTGCCGGAGGTGCCGGCCACGCAGATCTACGAGCGCATGCTCGACGCGGTGATGTGGACCCCCTACCCCGATACCGGTGAGGTCCTGCACGCACTTCATGAACGCGGTGTGCCGGTGGCCATCGTCAGCAATATCGCCTGGGATATCCGCCCGGCATTCAGCAGCCGGGGCTGGGACGGCTATATCGACGAGTTCACCCTCTCCTTCGAAGTGGGTGCGGTGAAGCCGGACCCGCGCATCTTCGAATCCGCTCTCACCAGCCTGGGCGTCGCCCCCGGGCGGGCTCTGATGATCGGTGACAGCGCCGAAGCCGACGGCGGCGCAACGGCTCTCGGCTGCGAGTTCGCGCTGGTGGATCCGGTGTCGGTGCTGGATCGCCCGAGCGCCCTGCGCGATATCGTCGCCTCGCGCGGTTTGATCGCCCGTCCCGCCTAACCAACCAAACCGGCAGGTTCGTGTCCCAGGACACACTTGCTGGCGACAGATTGCCGATATATCGTTGATAGCGTCAAGAACAACGACGAAGCCTTGAGGAGGCACACCATGGAACGCATGGAGAACTTTGACAACAGGGGCCGCGGGCCCTGGCGGCGACTGCGTAGCGATGAGCAGCAGGGCCCCGAACACCCGCGGATGCGACGCGGTGGACGCGGCGAATTCGGCCCGCGTGAGAACGGTCCGCATCGCCACGGTCACGGCCGTGGTTTCGGTCCGGAATTCGGTCCCGGCGGTTTCGGCCCGGGTGGTTTCGGTCCCGGTGGCGGCCCGCACTTCGGTCGTGGACGCGGTCGCGGTGGACGTGGTCGTCGCGGTGATGTCCGCGCCGCCATCCTGCTGCTGCTGCAGGAGCGGCCCATGCACGGCTACGAGCTGATCCAGCAGATCCGCGAGAAGAGCCAGGACGTATGGCGTCCGAGCCCGGGTTCCATCTACCCCGCGCTGTCGCAGCTCGAGGACGAGGGTTTGGTCATCATCGAGAAGGTGGCCGGTCGCAAGACCGCCAAGCTCACCGAGGCCGGTACCGCGTATCTGGAGGAGAACCGCGCTGAACTGGGCGATCCCTGGCAGGACGTCAAGGACGGCGTCGGCGATCAGGCGCTCGATCTGCGCGCGCTGATCGGTCAGCTCATGGGTGCGGCCGCTCAGGTCGCCGCGGCGGGCACACCGGATCAGGCCGCCAAGGCCGCGGAGGTACTCACCGAGGCGCGCCGGTCGCTCTACCGGATCCTCGCCGAAGACGACACACCCGAAAAGTAGTGGGGTCACAACACCGCAACCTGGTAGGCATTGTGACCGCTCACAAGCGATCATTCCTATATGGGAATTCGGAGGAGCCGGTCGCGAAAGTCGCTGTTGCGCAGCGTCGCACCGGTCGGGGTGATGGTGCTCGGGGTTATTGCGGGTATGACGGCGATGCCGGTCGAATCGGCGGCACAGCCCTCGGGGCAGCCGGTGGCAGGGACGATCTTCTTTCTGCCGCCGGTGGTGCCGACCGAACCCGGCCCGCCGCAGGACGGTCCGCTCGCGGCCGCCAACTATTTGAAGCTGCATCCGAACGCGACGCCGGAGGGGACGAACAACTTCGCGTGCAAGCCGAACGCTGACCATCCGCGTCCGGTGGTTCTGGCACACGGCACAGATTCCTCGGCCTATTCCGACTTCTCGGTCATCGGCCCGCAACTCGTGCAGGCCGGATTCTGTGTTTTCGCGGTGAACTACGGCGGTAAGCCGGGCGGTAAGAGCTACGGCACCGAGGATGTGTGGGCCAGTTCGGCGCAGATCGGAGCGTTCGTCGATCAGGTGCTCGCCGCGACCGGGGCCGCCAAGGTCGATATGGTCGGATTCTCGCAGGGCGCCAGCGTAACTCGCTATTTCATCAACAAACTCGACGGTGCGGCCAAGGTCGGCCAGTGGGTCGGCGTGGCCTCACCCAGCTACGGCGGTGTCATGTACGGCCTGGTGCCCGTGGCTCAGCAGGTGCCCGCGCTGTACACCGTTGCCGAACTGTTCAGTTCCGTCGCGGCGGTCCAGCAGGCGGCCGGTTCGGCGTTCATCACCGAGCTGAACGCGGGTGGTGACACCGTCCCCGGCGTGCGCTACACCACAATCGGCAGCCGGGTCGATGAGATGATCCAGCCCTTCGAGAACATCGCCCTGCGCGGTGCCGACGCGACCAATGTGGTGTTGCAGGACCTGTGCGCGGTGAACAAGACCGGACACTTCCACGAGGTCTACGACCCATATGTGCAGCAGTTGGTGCGCAATGCGCTCGATCCGGACCATGCGGTGACACCGGCCTGCGTGCCGGTCGCGCTGGGCACCGGTATCAGTGAAGTGGTGCTGGCGGCACATTCCTGAGGTGGTCGCGGCCCGGTGCGCGGCGTGGCGGTTCGTTCTTATCCGTAAAATGAGACGACCGTATTCGTTCGCACCGGGAGTAGTCCGTGACCATCCAGCCCGTCCGCCTGTTCGGCGATCCGATCCTGCGCGCTCGCGCGGCGGAGGTCGAGACCTTCGATCCCCAGGTGCGTCAGTTGGTGACCGATCTGCTCGACACCATGTACGAGAGCGGTGGGGTCGGCATGGCCGCGCCGCAGATCGGGGTGGGGTTGCGGGTGTTCGTGTACGACACCGGGGACGCGCAAGGGCATCTGATCAATCCGGTGTTCGAGGTCGTCGGTGACGAGACGCAGATCGGGCCGGAGGGCTGCCTGTCGATTCCCGGTGTGCGCGAAGATGTTTCGCGGGCCAATACGGTGATCGCGCGCGGCGTCGATATGGACGGCGCGGCGGTCGAGTTCCGGGCGGAAGGGCTGCTGGCCCGATGCGTACAGCATGAGACCGATCATCTCGACGGTGTGCTGTTCCTGCAGCGGCTCGATCCGGCCGTGCGTAAGGAGGCGATGCGCACCCTGCGTGAATCGTCTTGGTTCACACAGGGAATCACGGTGCTGGCCGCGTCCGAGATCGGCGGCGGCCGTCGCACCAGGGAACGGAGTCGTTGATGCGCTTGGTCTTCGCTGGCACGCCCGAACCGGCGGTGCCGTCGCTGCGGCGGCTCATCGAATCGGAGCGGCACGAAGTGGTCGGGGTGGTGACCCGGCCGGACGCGGTGGCCGGGCGCGGGCGCAAGGTGACGCGTTCGCCCATCGGACTGCTCGCCGATGAGTACGGGATTCCGGTGTTCACACCGCGTAAGCCGTCCGAACCCGAATTCATCGAGCAATTGACCGAGCTCGCGCCGGATTGCTGCCCGGTGGTGGCATACGGTGCGCTGCTGCCCGAGCGGGTGCTGGCGATTCCCCGGCACGGGTGGATCAACCTGCATTTCTCGCTGCTGCCCGCTTGGCGTGGCGCGGCCCCGGTGCAGGCGGCGATCCTGGCCGGTGACGAGATCACCGGCGCGTCCACCTTCCTGATCGAGAAGGGCCTCGATACCGGGCCGGTGTTCGGCACCGTCACCGAAAAGGTCCGGGTCACCGATACTTCGGGCATTCTGCTCGAGCGTCTCGCCGAAAGTGGCGCGCACCTTTTGGAATCCACCCTCGACGGGGTGGAAGCCGGTGCGCTGCAATTGGTTCCGCAATCCGCCGACGGCGTTTCCTACGCACCCAAGGTGGAAGTCGAAGCGGGCCGCGTGCGCTGGGACGAGCCCGCCCTCGCCATCAACCGCCGTATTCGCGCGGTCACCCCCAACCCCGGAGCCTGGACGGAGGTCGACGGTAAGCGCATCAAGCTCGGCCCCGTCGAAATGGTGGAGGAAACCCTCCCCGTACGCGAGATCGAGGTCCGCAAGTCGGGCGTCTTCATCGGCACCGCCACCACAGCCGTCCGCCTCACCGAGGTCCAACCCCAAGGAAAGCGCATGATGCCTGCCCTCGACTGGGCGCGCGGCGCCCGCCTCCAGCCCGGCGCGGTTACCGAATGACCCGCCCCGAGCGGGACGATTCCACCGGCAAACGCAGCCTCCGCCAAAGCGCAAGCCGCGCCGACGGAAACAGCCGGCGCCGCGACAACGGCGCTCCCCGCACCAGCGGCACCGACCGCCGAGACAGCGGAACCGCCCGCACCGGCGGCACCGACCGCCGCGATACGGGCATACCTCGTTCCGCCGGTACCGACCGTCGCGATAACAGCGGCGCTCGAGCCGGTCGCGACGACCGCCCCGCCAAGCCCGTGCGCCGCGACTGGCGTCCACGCGCGGCCAACGCGCCCTACGGCAAGCCCGCCACCCCATCCGGCGAGCCGAACCGCGGCGACAACGCCGGCGGCTCCCGCCAATACAAGTCGGCGCGCCCCGACAGCGACACCAAGCGCTCCTACACCGCGGGCAAGCCCGATTCGCCGCGCGGCACCTCCGAACGCTCCGGTGGAACCCGCACCGGCGGGAATCGTGCATCCGATGAGCGGCGTACCGGTGAATCGGGCCGCCAAGATTCCCGCGCCACAGGTGGGAGGTCCGGTGCCTCTTCCTTCGGGGATTCGCCGAGCAGTCGAGGTGGCGGGAGTGACCGCCCCCGTGGAAAGCGGGAATCCCTTGCGGGGCGCGAAGATCGGCGTGCCGGCTCGGGCCGGGCAGACCGCGGATTCGACGCGGACGTTGCCGGATCACGTGGGACCGGCGGCGACTTCGGTTCGGGGGAAACGCGATCCGGCGCACCTCGGCGGGAATCCGGGACCGCGCGGGGCAACTCCGCCGGTGGAGGCGGTGCGAGCCGCAAATCCGCTTCGGGTGGTCGCGAGTCCGGTGTGACGGGCGCGAAGTCACGCCCGTCGGGTGGTAAGTCCGGTGGGTCCAAGTCCGGTGCCGCGGGCGGGAAGTCCGTCGCGGCCGTGCACGGGGTGGATCCGGTGCGGGTTGTCGCCCGGGATGTGTTGCGGGCGGTGCGGGAGCGGGATGCTTACGCGAATCTGGTGCTGCCGGGGTTGTTGCGGGAGCGGAAGATCAGTGGGCGCGATGCCGCGCTGGCTACCGAGTTGACCTATGGGGCGGCGCGGTCGCTGGGGTTGTTGGATGCGGTGATCGAGGCGGGCGCGGGGCGGTCGGTCGAGGAGATCGATGGGCCGCTGCTGGATGCTTTGCGGTTGGGGACCTATCAGCTGTTGCGGACCCGGATCGGGGCGCATGCGGCGGTGGATACCTCGGTCGCGCTGGCTCGGGCCGAATATGGCGCGGGGCGTGCGGGTTTCGTGAACGCGGTGCTGCGGCGGGTGGCGGAGAAGACGGCCGAGGAATGGGTCGAGCAGCTCGCGCCGCAGGACACGCTGGGGCACTTGGCTTTCGAGTACGCGCATCCGGTGTGGATCGCGCAGGCGTTCGCCGATGCGCTCGGTGCGCGGGCGGGGGAGTTGCAGGAGGTGCTCGCGGCCGATGACGCCCGGCCCACCGTGCATCTTGTCGCCCGGCCGGGTGAGATCAGTGCCGAGGAGTTGGCGCTGGTCAGCGGTGGCGAGGAAGGTAAGTGGTCGCCGTACGCCGTCTATCTCGAGAGTGGCGATCCGGGCAAGCTGGAGCCGGTGCGCGAGGGTATGGCCGCCGTGCAGGACGAGGGCAGTCAGCTTGTCGCCCTTGCGGTTACGCGCGCACCCCTGGAGGGCCCCGATGGCGGCCGCTGGCTGGATCTGTGTGCCGGACCGGGCGGTAAGACCGCACTGCTGGGCGCGATCGCCGATATCGACGGCTTCCACATCGACGCTGTCGAGCCCGCCGAACATCGCGCCGACCTGGTGCGGCAGGCGGCGCGTGGGCTGCCGGTCGATATCCATATCGCCGACGGCCGCGAGAGCGGACTCACCCCGGGCTACGACCGAATCCTGGTCGACGCCCCGTGCACCGGACTCGGCGCGCTGCGTCGTCGCCCGGAGGCGCGCTGGCGCAGGCAGCCCTCGGACGTCAAGGATCTGGTCAAATTGCAGCGCGAATTGCTCAGCGCCGCATGGGATCTGGTCCGCCCCGGTGGCGTGGTCGTCTACTCGACCTGTTCCCCGCACCTCCCGGAGACGGTTTCGGTAGTCTCCGATATGGTGCGCCGCACCGGCGCCGAACAGCTGGACACCCGCGAATTGCTCCCGGGCGTACCGGATCTCGGCGACGGCCCGGGCGCACAGCTGTGGCCGCACCGCCACGGCACCGACGCCATGTTCGTCGCGGCCCTGCGCAAACCGCTGGAATGAATCGGATGTAGTCGAGAAATGCGGCCCGTGAATCGCGGGCCGCATTTTCAGTCGTGCGTCTTCTTCATTGCCGCGCGGGCGGATTCGGCCGCCACGACACCCATACGCCCGCCCGTGGCGCGCGGCGGCAGCGGATCGCCATCCACTGCGGCCGCTCGGTGTCATCCGGTCCGAGATCGGTGCGCCCGAGCATGCAGCTGCCATCGGAATCCGGTATCAGCTCGATGGTTTCGCCATTCACCTCGAGGAATCGCTGCGGCCGCCCACTGCCGTACCGAACCACCGAGTTGATGGTCAGATCCGCGATATGGAAGCAGCACCACCATTGCGGCTGGGTGCGGGTGCGCCGGGTGATGGTGCGCGCCGCCGACACCGTATGCCGCAGTTCGGCCAGCGCCCGGAACCGATCGGCGGGTGTGAAATCGCCCGGATCATCGGATCCGGGGCACAGCACCGGCGACTGATCATCGGGATATCGGTATCCGGGATCCACCTCACCGCGCCACCGCATTTCGGCCATGCGCGTGGTGATCGGCAGCCCATGCCATTCCTCATCGCACCAGGGGTGCGGGCAGCGCGGGAAATCCGGATCGCCGTAGTCGTAGCCGGTGCGTGGTTCGCCGTCGGCCAGCTGTTCGTTCACGAGCTGGTCGATCTGATTCACGATGTGCTGATCGCGGTACTGCGTCATGGTCCCGCCAGGTTGCGGTGCGTGCCGAGTGGCCTCGATCGTTCCACCGGCGGCGGGCGCAGGCAAGCCCATTGCTTGCCCGGCACTCACTCGCGGGCGGACTGCTCCCGCAGGCGCGCAAGGGTTTTCGCGAGGATTCGGGACACATGCATTTGTGAGATCCCCATCTGCTGGGCGATCTGGGTCTGGGTCATGGATTCGAAGAACCGCATGGTGAGGATGCGCCGCTCGCGTTCGGGCAGTCCGGCGAGCAGCGGCCGGATGGCCACGTACTCCTCGACCCGATCGAATTGGGATTCCTCCTCGCCGAGGGTGTCCAGCAGTGATGCCTCGGTATCGCGACCGACCGAGACCGCGTCGATGGAGCTGGGCTGGTAGGCGTTTCCGGCGATGACGGCCTGGGTCACCTCATCCGGATCGATGCCGAGTTGGGCGGCGATCTCCTTGGCGGTGGGGGAGCGGCCGAGCTGCTGGGAGAGCGCGTCGATGGCCGCGCCGATGCGCAGGTGAGTTTCCTTGACCCGCCGTGGAACTCGCATGGCCCAGGTGTTGTCACGGAAGTATCTGCGGACCTCGCCCATGATGGTGGGCACCGCGAAGGACAGGAAGTTGGAGCCGCGCCCGATATCGAATCGGTCCACCGCGTGCACCAGGCCGACCCGGGCGACCTGGGTGAGATCGTCGAAGGGTTCACCGCGTCCGCTGAATTTGCGGGCGATGTGATCGGCGAGCGGTATGCACCGGTTGATCAGCTGGCCGCGTAGTGCGGCGCGGCGCGCGGAATCCGGTTCGGTGGCGGCCAATTGCTCGAACAGCGCTGCCACATCGTCGTATCCGGAGCCGCTGCGCGCGACTTCCTCGGCGACCTCTTCGATTTCCTCGGCGTCGACCGCGTCATCGCTCTCGGCCGCTTCGTTGTTCTCGGCGTCGTCCTCGGTGCCGGTCGACGCGTCCTGCGCGGCGGCGGCAGCCGAGGCAGCGTCCGCGGCCGTGGTGTCCTGCGGGGATTTCGTTGCGGCGGCAGCGGTTTCGGCGGCGCTGTGCTCGGAATCGGGCGAATCGGGCTGCGACGCGTCTGGCGAGGCGAACACCATGTCCTCGTCGGTCACTACGCCTTCCCTCGGACCCGCCGGAACTCCACCGTCGTCGGGTATCCGGAGATTGCCGGATCGTATGCGCCCTGGCTGGCCGTCACCTCATCGGCCAGGGTGCGCAGTACGTGCCAGCCGAAGCTGTGCTGATTCGGCAACCCTTCCGAGCCTGCGATTCCGCTGACCCGAATCACCAAATCGCTGTCACCCACGGTGAACACGCACTGCAGTGTCGACCCGGGTACGGCCAGTGCGATGACCGTGGAGGCGGCCTCGTCCACGGCGAGCCGGATGTCGGCTACCTCGTCCAGGGTGAATTCACTGAGTAGCACCAGGGTTTCGGCGAGTCCGCGCACGATGGGCAACTGGGAGACGGACGCGGCGACACCGATCTCGACCGGTGTGGCGCGGACCCCTTTTTCCGCCGAAATGTTGATCACCTGCACTAGGCTACCCATTTCCGCGCCCCGCAATCAGCGCAATGGCCGCGATCCACCACCCGGATCCGTGCTCACCCCGCTCGATCGAGTTCGCCGGCGGGCTGCCACGGGTAGCCGCTCGGTGCTGACGAACGGTCTGGTCACCCTCAGCCGCGATCGGCGGCCGGGTTCGCTGGGCGAGTGCCGATCTCCGCCGGTGCGATAGCTGGGCGGCCGGGCGAGTCGAACGGCGTCGAGAGGTGGTCGGGGTCGCGGCTCAGCGGGGTCCGCGGTGTCGTGGTTTCGGGTGTGCGGCGACCGTTAGACTGCCGCGTGTGTGCACCCCTTCCTCTCCTTTCACGCGGCCCGCGCCCATGATCGCGCCGTCCATCCTGTCCGCCGATTTCGCGCGCCTCGGGGATGAGGTGAAGGCCATCGCGGGAGCCGATTGGGTGCACGTGGATGTGATGGACAACCACTTCGTGCCGAACCTGACGCTGGGTCTGCCGGTGGTGCAGAGTCTGTTGAAGGCCACCGACATTCCGCTGGACTGCCATTTGATGATCGAGGATCCGGAGCGCTGGGCGCCGGGCTATGCGGAGGCGGGCGCGTACAACGTCACCTTCCACGCCGAGGCGACCGATAATCCGATCGCCGTTGCCCGCGATATCCGCGCGGCCGGTGCGAAGGCCGGGCTGTCGGTGAAGCCCGGCACCCCGATCGAGCCGTATCTGGAGATCCTGCGCGATTTCGACACCCTGCTGGTGATGAGCGTCGAACCCGGCTTCGGAGGTCAGTCCTTCATCGCCGAGGTGCTGGAGAAGGCTCGCATCGTGCGCCGCCTGGTCGATTCCGGTGAGCTGCGCCTGGTGGTGGAGATCGACGGCGGCATCAATATGGACACCATCGAGCAGGCGGCCGAAGCCGGAATCGACTGTTTCGTAGCGGGTTCGGCCGTCTACAACACCGCCGATCCGGCCGCGACGGTGGAAGCCTTGCGGCAGAAGGTGATTGCGGTGGAGGCGTCAGCGGCCCAGTAGGGCCTCGACCACCGCTTCCAGCGGCGGCACCGAGCTGACCGTCTCGGGCGGCTGAATCCAGGTGCGATAGCCCGTCCGCTCGTCGTCGGCGGACGGCAGCACCACCTGGGCTCCGGCACACGCGACGGTGGCGTACATCCGGAACAGTGCCGCGCCGACCGGGGTGCTCAGCGTCTCCGGCCGGGCCGGACCGGTGATGAAGGTCCAGCGCCGCGCGCGGGGATGATGCACGACCGGCCCGGCCAGTTCGGCCTGGGTGAGTCGTGCGAGCACGCGTTCGCCTAGTTCGGCGGGCATGGTGACGGCGCCGTAACGGCTGCCTATCTCCAGAAGAATGTGTCGTGACGTGGGATCTATCGATGCCGGGAGATGAAATTCGCGCCGGTACTGCACGCAACGAACTTCGAGGGTGGTATCGAGAAGCGTGGTCACGCTGCACTCCCAATTGTGTTGTAGTCCACCTGGATCCGACCCGCGCGGGGTCCAACCTTCCTTCGGTTCGACGTGGCGAAGATTCACCCGCGCCGGACACCGGCGGCGGATGCGGGACTGTTCTGCGCTGAACTGCTCGCGAGATGTAAAACTGAGCGAAGTTGAACTGTAGGAATCAGCTGCATAACAATCTTGCGACCATTTCTTCGGATGCGCAAGATTCTGGTGTAAGCGAGTCGGAATTGGGTACGACGCGCCGACGATCTCGGGACGCGGCTGTCTGAAGTGTGATGTTCCCGCGAGTGAGGCGCTCTGCCTCCTACGACCGCCTGTCGTTAGGCTGGTGTCGAACGCCCGCTCATCGGGGAATATCACCGATGGTCCGGGCTGTTGGCGCAAGCGAAGGGCCGGATGCACGGTCCGAGGCGACTGGGAGAGGTTGGGCATGTTCACAGGCATCGTTGAGGAGCTGGGCGAGATCGTCGCCACCGAGCAGCTGGCCGATGCGGCCCGGCTCACCATTCGGGGCCCGCTGGTGACCTCCGATGCCGGACACGGTGATTCGATCGCGGTCAACGGCGTCTGCCTCACGGTGGTGGACCAGCAGGTCGAGGGCGACACCTTCACCGTCGACGTGATGGCCGAGACCCTCAATCGCTCCAGCATCGGCGGCCTCGCCAACGGCGCTCGGGTCAATCTGGAACGCGCCGCCGCGGTGAACAGCCGCCTCGGCGGACATATCGTGCAGGGCCATGTCGACGGCACCGGCACCGTGCTCTCCCGCACCCCGTCCGAGAACTGGGAGGTGGTGCGAATCTCGTTGCCCGACAGCATCGCTCGCTATGTCGTGGAGAAGGGCTCCATCACCGTCGACGGCATCTCGCTCACCGTGTCGGGCCTCGGCCTGGCCGATGAGGTCGCCGCGGACGGCAGCAAGGACTGGTTCGAGGTCTCGCTCATCCCGACCACCCGCGAACTCACCACGCTCGGCACCGCTCCGGTGGGCGCCACGGTGAACCTGGAGGTGGACATCATCGCTAAGTACGTGGAGAGGCTCGTTCAGCGCGGCTAGCGCAAGACGAAGCCGGAGGCGGCGCAAAACGGACGCTGGCCTACTGTAGGTAGCGGCACCTAATTCGAGATGGAGCACAACAGACGTGACCAGGTTCGACACCATCGAGCGCGCAGTCGCCGACATCGCAGCCGGTAAGGCCGTTGTCGTCGTCGACGACGAGGGCCGGGAGAACGAGGGCGACCTCATCTTCGCGGCGGAGAAGGCGACACCCGAGCTCGTGGCCTTCATGATCCGCTACACCTCCGGTTACATCTGTGTACCTCTCACGGGTGAAGACTGCGACCGCTTGGGCCTGCCGCCCATGTACGCGGTCAATCAAGACAAGCACGGCACCGCGTACACCGTGTCCGTGGATGCCCGCGAAGGCATCAGCACCGGTATCTCCGCCGCCGATCGTGCGGCGACCATGCGGGTGCTGGCCGATCCGCTGGCCAAGTCCGACGACCTGACCCGCCCGGGCCACGTGGTTCCCTTGCGCGCCAAGGACGGTGGCGTGCTGCGCCGCGCCGGCCACACCGAGGCCGCGGTCGACCTATCCCGGATGGCCGGGCTCAGCCCCGCCGGCGTCATCTGCGAGATCGTCAGCCAGAAGAACGAAGGCGATATGGCGCGCACCGAGGAGCTGCGCGTCTTCGCCGACGAACACGATCTGGCGCTCATCTGCATCGCCGACATGATCGCCTGGCGACGCAAGAACGAGAAGCACGTCCGGCGTGTCGCCGAGGCCCGCATCCCCACCTCGTTCGGTGACTTCAAGGCCATCGGCTACGAGAGCGAATACGACGAGTCCGAGCATGTCGCCCTGGTCATGGGCGATATCGCCGGCGCGGACGGCAAGGGTGAGGACGTGCTGGTGCGCGTGCACTCCGAATGCCTCACCGGCGATGTCTTCGGTTCGCTGCGCTGCGACTGCGGTCCACAGCTGAACGCGGCACTGCAGCTGGTGGCCGATGAGGGCCGCGGGGTGGTGCTGTACATGCGCGGGCACGAGGGCCGCGGTATCGGCCTCATGCACAAGTTGCAGGCGTACCAGGTGCAGGATGAGCAGCAGCTGGACACCTATGACGCCAATATCGCCATCGGCCAGCCCGCCGACGCCCGCGATTACGGTACGGGCGCACAGATTCTGGTGGATCTGGGCATCACCTCGATGCGGCTGCTCACCAATAATCCGGATAAGCGCGCCGGGATCGAGGGCTACGGCCTGAGCATCACCGAACGCGTGCAGATGCCGGTGCGAGCCAATTCGCACAATCTGCACTACCTGCGCACCAAGCGGGATCGCATGGGCCACGACCTGGTCGGCCTGGACGATCTCGACCTGGGCGAAACCGCGAACTGACCGACTGTTCCCGAGCACTGAGAAGGGCGGAAAACCGATGAGCGGCACGGGCGTACCCACGTTCGAGCTCGCCGATGCCAAGGATCTCAAACTTGGCATCGTGGCGTCGCGCTGGCACACCACCATCTGCGATGCGCTGGTCGCCAACGCGGAGCAGACCGCGCGGGACGCGGGGGTCTCCGATATCACCGTGGTCCGCGTCGCGGGCGCGATGGAACTGCCGGTGGTGGCGCAGGCGCTGGCCCGCAGCCATGACGCCGTGGTCGCTCTGGGCGTGGTAATCCGTGGTGAGACACCGCATTTCGAGTACGTATGCGATTCGGTCACCGCCGGGCTGACCCGGGTCTCGCTCGATGAGAGCGTCCCGGTCACCAATGGCGTGCTGACGGTGAACACCGAACAGCAGGCCCTGGATCGCGCCGGGCTGCCCGGTTCGTTCGAGAACAAGGGTGAGCAGGCGTCCGCCGCCGCCCTGGATGCCGCGCTCACCCTGCGCGAACTCTCGCAGACAGTCTGAGTCATGCCAGTCGTCCGGATCTGGAAGCGGGACGGCGGAGCGGAAGAACCGCCCCGCCGGACCGAACCGTCCGCGACACCGGCGACTCCACCGTCGGCACCCGAATCGAAGGCCGGTGAAACCGAAGTGTCTGGCACCGAAACCGCTGGCGCGCAGTCGAAATCGACCGCGGACGCCGAGGAGACCGAGAACCCCGCGCCATCGGGCGGCGAATGGGATCTCGAGGTGCGCCCGCAGCACGCCATCATGACCGCGCGCATCGTCGCGGCGGTGCTGGCGCTCATCTTCATCGTCGCGGGCATTCTGCTGCGCCGGGGATCGACGGGCGTGAATTTCCGCCTCGCCGATCAATTGGGCCTCGCGGTCTTCGGTCTGCTGCTGGGCGGTGCGGTCCTGCTGCTCACCCGGCCCCGCGTGCGAGTCGGCAAGCGCGGCGTCTCGGTGCGGAATATCCTGGGCGACAATGAGTTCGGCTGGCAGGATATTCGCGGCATCTCCTTCGCGGATAAGAAGTCCTGGGCCCGGCTGGAATTGGTGCACGACGAATACGTGCCCATGATGGCCATTCGCACCAATGACAAACTGCGCGCGGCCGGTGCGATGGATCGTTTCCGTGAACTGGGCGCGAAATACACTGCCGCGAACACCAACTGACTAATTCCGCCCGGTGGCGCGGGCATTCAGGACAGCACGCGGCAGGCCGATATCGGCCACCGTGCCGTCGCGAAGCAGTACGCAGTGATCGGCGTCGAGTGCCTCGGCTCGGTCGTGCGTGGCGTGCACGACCGTGACACCGGCGGCCGCCGTCTCCCGTAGCGTCCGCGAGATCTCCTGCTGCGCTTCGATATCCAATCCCGTCGTGGGTTCATCGAGCAGCAGCAGGTCCGACTCCTGAGCCAGAGCCCGGGCGAGCAGCGCGCGCTGCCGCTGCCCGCCGGAGAGATCGGTCAGGCGGCGATCCGCGAGACCGGCGATCCCCATGCGATCCATACAGTCGCGCACCACCGCTCGATCATCGCGCGTGAGTCGCCGCCACGGACCCCGATGCGCCCAGCGGCCCATGGCGACCGTGTCGCGCACGGTGATCGGCAGCGTCGCGGGGATGCCGCTGTGCTGGACGACCAGTGCGGGCCGCCGTGCGCCGGTGCGCGCGATAGTGCCTGCGGCCGGGCTGATTACGCCCGCCAGCACGCCGAGCAGGGTCGACTTGCCCGACCCGTTCGGGCCCACCAGCGCCGTCACCCGCCCCGCCGGAATCTCGGCGGTGATCTCGCGCAGCACCGTGCGCGATCGGTATCCGGCGGTCAGCGTGTCGAGCCGCACGGCCGGGGTGGATGAACTGTGCACTGCGTCACCTAACTTGTATTGAAAATCGTTTTCATAATAGCGTGCCGTCCCATGGAGTGGCTGATCGCCCCGTTGGAGGTTTCATTCGTACAGCGCGCGCTGTGGGGTGGACTGCTCGTCTCGGCTGTCTGCGCGGTGGCGGGGACCTGGGTTGTGGTGCGCGGCATGGCCTTTCTGGGCGAGGCGATGGCGCACGGGCTGCTGCCCGGCGTGGCCGTCGCCTCACTGCTGGGCGGAAATCTGGTGCTGGGCGCGGCTTTCAGCGCCGGAGCCATGGCGGCGGGGGTGACCGCGCTGGGGCGGAGTCCGCGATTCGCCGCGGATACCGCGATCGGGCTGTTGTTCGCGGGCATGCTCTCGATCGGGGTGCTCATCGTTTCGCGGTCGCAGTCCTTCGCCGTGGATGTGACCGGGCTGCTGTTCGGTGATGTGCTCGCGATCCGTGCTCGAGATATCGCATATCTGGCTGTGGCACTCGGTGTTTCGCTGACCGTCGCGGTACTCGGTCACCGCGCGTTCGTGGCCCTGGCCTTCGATCCGCGCACCGCGCATACGCTCGGGCTGCGACCCCGCTGGGCGCAGGCGGCGTTGCTCGGACTGCTGACGCTCGCGATCGTCGCGTCTTTTCACGTCGTGGGAACGCTGCTGGTTTTCGGACTGCTCATCGCACCGCCCGCGGCGGCCACCTATTGGTCGCATCGCATTCCGGTGATCATGGTGCTGGCCGCTCTCTTCGGCGGATTCGCCACCGTCGCCGGACTATTGGTCTCCTGGCATGCGGGGACCGCGGCCGGGGCGACCATCTCCGCGCTCGCGGTCGCGCTCTTCTTCGGCTCGGCGGTCGCGGCGCGATTGCGTGCGCCGGTAGTGGCACGGATGACGCGACTTCGGGGGAGGGTGCCCGTTCCGAGCGCGAATTTCGTTGTGCTGCTCACGGTTCTGGCCGCGGTGCTGCCTTTGGCCGGATGTGGTGCGGATGCCGAGGAACCTGCGCCTGCCGAGCCGCCACACGGGTATGTGGCGGGGGCCGAGGAAACCGATTCGCCTCAGTCGCGATTGGTGGTGGCCGACGCCGAGGGTGCGATTCGGGTGGTCGATCTGATCACCGGGCAGATCTCCGACGCAGGGCGGGTACCCGGCACGGTGCGGCTGGCCGGTGACGATCGCTTCGGCTATCCGGTCACCGCCGATGCCACCCGGGTGGTGGACGGCGGCGGCTGGACCGTCGATCACGGTGACCATATGCACTACTACCGCACCACGATTCGCGATATCGGCGGCGTGGCACACGGCGGCGTGACCGGCGTGAACAGCGACAAGATGGTCACCGCCATGGTCCTGGGTTCCGGGATGGCGGCGCGGACGCTGCTACTGGACCGGGCGGCACTGGATACCGGCACCGTCACCGAGCGCGGAATCGTCGACGGCGTCGCGGTCCCGTACGCGGAGCACCTCGTCGCGGTAACCGGCTCAGGGAGTCCGGAAGTTCGCGCACGCGACGGCGGCGTTGTCACTCCGCTCACCGAACAGTGCCTCGAACCGCGCTCACCGGTCGTGACCCGTCGCGGCGTCGTATTCGGTTGTGCGGATGGGGCTTTGCTCATCGCGGCGGACGACGGCCGGTTCGCCGCGACCAAGATCGCCTATCCGACCCCGGTGCCCGCGGCCGAACGCGCGACCGAATTCACCCATCGCGCGACCAGCACCACGCTCGCCGCGCGGGCCGGTGATCGCGGTGCCTGGGTGCTCGATATCGATGCCCGCGGTTGGCGATTCGTCGAGACGGGTCCGCTGCTCGCCGTCACCACGGCGGGGTCGGGCAGCTCACTGCTCGCCCTGACTCGTGACGGTGTCCTGCATGCCCACGACATCGCGACGGGTGCGGAAACCGCACGGGCGCAGGTACTCACCGAACCCGTCTCCGGTGCTGTCCGCCCGGTGATCGAGATCGATACCAACCGCGCCTACCTCAACGACGCGACCGGACGCGCGGTCCATGAGATCGACTACCGCGACAATCTGCGCCGCGCCCGCACCTTCCCCCTCGATATCGCCCCCGCGCACATGGTGGAGACCGGCCGATGAGATCCCTGTTCCGCCTCTGCGCCGTCAGCCTGGCCGCCCTCGCGGCGCTACTGCTGGTCTCCGGTTGCTCGTCCTCCGATACCGCCAAGGTTCAAATCGTCGTCACCACAAACATTCTCGGCGATATGACCAAGGCCATCGCCGGTGCTGCCGCCGAGGTCCTGGTGCTCATGCCCGCCGGTGCGGATCCCCACCAGTTCGCCATCTCCGCCCAGCAGGCGGCTCGAATCGAGCGGGCCACACTCCTGGTCCACAACGGGCTCGGGCTGGAGACCGGCGTACAGCGTCAGGTGACCGCGGCCCAAGACTCCGGTGTCCCAACACTTTCCGTGGGCGAACGGGTCGACCCGATCACCTACCGCAACAGCGACCGGCCCGATCCGCACTTCTGGACCGATCCGGCCCGCGCTCGCCGCGCCGCCGAGGTGATCAGCGCCCGCATGCTAGCGATTCCCGGCATCGACGTCGAGGCGGTGCGCGGTAACAGCGCCCGCTACCTGACCGAGCTCTCGGCTCTCGACACCTGGATGACCGAGCGCTTCGCCACCCTGGCACCGGAGCAGCGCCGACTGGTCACCAATCACCATGTATTCGGCTATCTGGCACAGCGTTTCGACTTCCGGGTGATCGGCGCGATCGTCCCCAGCGGTACCGCGCTGGCTTCCCCGAGCGCCTCGGACCTGGCCGAACTTGCCACCGCGGTACGCGATTCCGGGGTACCCACGATATTCGCCGACTCCTCCCAGCCGGACCGTCTGGCTCGGGTCCTGGCCGAACAGGCGGGCGTACACGTGAAAGTCGCCGCCCTGCACACCGAATCGCTGACCGCGCCGGGCGGGGGAGCGGCGACCTACCTGGAAATGATGCGCGCCAATACCGAGTCCATTGTCACCGGACTGACCCCGCGGTGACCCCTATGCGTTGCGCAACAACCGAAGATGATGAGGAGCAATAATGTCGACCCGCACCAGAGTCGCCTCCGCGACCGCGCTCACCGGCCTCTTGGCATCGGTGGTCGCCCTGAGCGGCTGTAGCGCCGACAGCAAGGACGATCGGCTCGTGATCGCCGAACCGCTCGCGGTGACGTATGACGGCGGTATCTACCTGTTGAACGGCCGAACCCTCACGGTGGCAAAGGATCTCCCGCTGGCGGGGTTCAACCGTGTCAATCCGGCCGGTAATGACACCCACATCATGGTGTCCACCAAGGAGGGCTTCCAGGCACTCGATGCGGTGCGCGGCGAGTTCACCGATATCAAGTTCCCCGGGGCCAAACCCGGCCACGTGGTGCGGCACGCCGATCGCACCGTGCTGTTCACCGACGGCACCGGCGAGGTCACCATCTTCGATCCGCGCGAGCTCGACCACGGTCAGCCCGAGGCCGAGGTCTACAAGACCGCGGCGCCGCATCACGGCGTCGCCGTCGAACTCGCGAACGGGCAGCTGATCACCACCCTCGGCACCGAGGAAAAGCGCACCGGGATAGTGGTTCTCGACAAGGAGCGCCGGGAGATCGCGCGCAATGAGGACTGCCCCGGTGTGCACGGCGAATCCACCGTCGCGGGCGAAGCGGTCGTCATCGGCTGCCAGACCGGCGCACTGGTCTACCGCGACGGCGTCATCACCAAGGTCACCAGCCCGACGCCGTACGGCCGCATCGGCAATCAGGCGGGCAGCGCCGCCTCACCGATCGCCCTCGGCGACTACAAGCAGGACAAGAACGCCGAACTGGAACGCCCACAACAGATTTCCCTGATCGACTCGCGTAACGGAAGCATCCGCCTGGTCCCGATCGGCACCAGCTACACCTTCCGCTCATTGGCCCGGGGCGCACAGGGCGAGGCCCTGATCCTGGGCACCGACGGCCGCATCCACGTCGTGGACCCGGTGGCGGGCACCGAAACCCGCAGCTTCCCGGTCCTGCGGGCCTGGGAGGAGCCCCTGGAATGGCAGCAGGCCCGCCCGTCGATCTTCGTGCGCGGCGCGAATGTCTTCGTCAGCGATCCCGCCACCAAACAGATTCACCGCATCGACCTGGCAGCGGGCACCATCGCCGCCTCGGTAACCCTGGACCACGCGCCCAACGAACTGAGCGGCGTGGTGGCCCAAGCACACTGATCGCCAGCCGCCGTACCGTGGCGTTGTGCCGCGGTGGCGATCGAGTGTCGACGCGGGGCGTGGATCAGTTGGGGTCGCCCAGCACCGCGCCTTCACGGCGCGGGTCCGCACCTCCCACCCAGCCGTTCCCATCGCGCACCAATGCGGACAGGCCGCTGGACTGCGGCAGCACCGAAACCTGGTGTCCCAGTTGGCGTAATTGCTGCACGAGCGCGTCGTGGTCACCATTGTCGGCGGCATTGACGGCCGGATGTTCACCGCCCACATTGGTGGTGGGGGAGTTGGCCGCGCCGAATGCCACCATGGACACCGCTTGCTGGGGGTTCAGGCCCCAATCCAGCATGGCCACCAGGGTTTTCACGACGAACTGAATGATGACCGCACCGCCGGGGGATCCGGTGACGTACGTCAGTTGGCCACGGGATCCGTCGGCGGCGCGGTCGAAGACCAGCGTCGGGGCCATGGAACTGCGCGGCCGCTTCCCCGCGTCGATCCGATTCGCTACGGGCAGGCCATCTTTGCCGAGCGGTTCGGCGGCGAAATCGGTGAGCTGATTGTTCAGCACGAACCCGTCCACGATATGGAAGGAGCCGAACGCCGATTCCACCGTCGTGGTCATGGATGCGGCATTGCCGTACTCGTCCACGATGGAGATGTGGCTGGTGCCGTGTTCGGGCTGCGGTGCGGCGGTGCCCAGCGGCACCGGCCCGAAATCACCGGGCTGTGCGGTGCCCATGCTGTGAGTGCGGTCGATGAGCCCGGCGCGCTGCTTGAGATAGTCCGGATTCAACAGCGCCTGCGGTGAATTGCCCGGCATCGGAATGAAATCCGAGTCCGCGATGTACTTGTCGCGATCGGCGTAGGCGAGCCGCTCCGCCTCGGAGATGATGTGCACCGCCTCGGCGGTGGGCTTGCCGCCATTGCGGGCGGTGTCATTGTCGCCGGTGGTGTCCGTCGGCTTCATGGACGCCAGATCGAAGTTCGACAGAATGCCCAGCGTCGCCTCGACGGTGATCCCGCCCGAGGAGGGATTGGGCATACCGCAGACCTCGTGCGTGCGATACGGCGCGCATACCACGGTGCGCTTCTTCGGCTGGTACGCGGCCAGATCGGCGAGCGTGGTCAGACCCGGCGTGCGTCCGCCGGAGGTGGTGTTGATGGCGTCGACGATGTCCTTGGCGATGGCCCCGGTGTACAGCGCGTCCGCGCCGTCGGTGGCAATCGCGTTGAGCGTCTTGGACATCGCGGGATTGGTGAGCGTCGTCCCGGCGGTCTTCGGGCTGCCGTCGGGCTGCAGGAAGTACGCGCTCGCGTTCGCATCGCGCTTGAGATCCGCTGCGCTGTCGGCGATTTGGCCTGCCATGCGCGGACTGATCTGGAAACCCTGATCCGCCAGGGCGATCGCCGGGGCGAACAGATCACGCCAGGTTTGCTTACCGTGTTCGCGCTGCGCCAGCTCCAGCATGCGCAGTGCGCCCGGGGTGCCGATGGAGCGGCCGCTGGCCCGCGCATTGGGTTGCGGTGTGGTGCGGTCGGTATCGCTTATCCAGCGCAAATAGTCCTGTGTCGCGCCCGCCGGCGCGGTTTCCCGGCCGTCGTAGGCGTCTATCTGCTTACTCGCGGCGTCGTAGTAGAGCAGGAACGCGCCGCCGCCGAGTCCGGACGCCTGCGGTTCCACCAGTCCGAGCACGGTCTGCGCCACGATGAGCGCGTCCGCGGCCGTTCCGCCGTCGTGCAGCACCTTGCAGGCCGCCGCGGTGGCGATGGGATTGGCGGTGGAGACCGCGAAGGTCTTGGTGTGCACCGGTTTCATACCGGTGCGATACCCGGTGGCGATCTCCGGGTGCAGGCTCAGATTCGTGCTGGTGGGGCCGCTACCCGCACTGGCACTGATGGGTGTGCCGTTGGGGGAGGTCTCACACACACCCAGTTTCGAGTCCGAATCGGACGAACAGGCCGTGGCCGCTCCGAGTAGCAGCAGCAGGGCGGCCGCGGCGCCGCTCCAGGTATGCCGTCGCATGCGCCTCATGGTCGGACTCTAGCGCCGGGGCGCGATGTCGACAGGATTTTGCGTTGCTCGGGCGATATGCCGACTATCGGCGTCGCGCTGGTTATCAGCACTGGGAAGCCGGTCATATCGGCTGAAGTGCCCTGACCATGAGTAACTCACCCAGCTCGGAGCGGCGATGTGGTTCTCAGTTATTTGCAAGGTACTGTCGGACCGCCTCAACACACGATTGCGGAGGGTTAACCGGCATATGACCGAGATCCGGACACAGGCCACAAATCTGACTGCCGAGGACAGCGGCTATCACAAGGCGCTCAAACCTCGTCAGTTGCAGATGATCGCCATCGGCGGCGCCATCGGCACCGGCCTGTTCCTCGGTGCGGGCGGTCGCCTGCACAGCGCGGGCCCGTCGCTGTTCGTGGTGTACCTGGTCTGCGGAGTTTTCGTCTTCTTCATCCTGCGCGCCCTGGGCGAGCTGGTCCTGCATCGCCCCTCCTCGGGATCATTCGTCTCCTACGCCCGCGAATTCTTCGGTGAGCGAGCCGCGTTCGTCGCGGGCTGGATGTACTTCCTGAACTGGTCCATGACCGGCATCGTCGACACCACCGCGGTGGCCACCTATCTGCACTACTGGGGCCCGTTCGAGCCTGTGGCGCAATGGATTCTGGCCCTGGGCGCACTGATCATCGTGCTCGGCATCAACCTCGCCTCGGTGAAGTGGTTCGGCGAGATGGAGTTCTGGGCCGCCATGATCAAGGTGCTGGCCCTGGTCACCTTCCTGGTGGTGGGCACCGTCTTCCTGGCCGGGCGCTTCGATGTCGACGGCGCGGCCACCGGATTCCGGATGGTCAGCGATGCGGGCGGCTGGTTCCCGACCGGCGTGCTGCCGCTCATCACCGTCACTTCGGGTGTCGTATTCGCCTACGCCGCAGTCGAAATGGTCGGCATCGCGGCGGGCGAGACGGAGAATCCGGCCAAGATCATGCCGCGCGCCATCAACTCGGTGATCGTGCGTATCGCGGTGTTCTACTGCGGTTCGGTCATCCTGCTGGCACTGCTGCTGCCGTACACCGCCTACAAGGCCGGCGAGAGCCCGTTCGTCACCTTCTTCAGCAAAGTCGGTGTGGCGCATATGGGTTCGATCATGAACTTCGTGGTGCTCACCGCGGCGCTGTCCTCGCTGAACGCCGGTCTCTACTCGACCGGGCGCATTCTGCGATCGATGGCCATGAACGGCAGCGCGCCCAAGTTCACCGCGCGCATGTCCAGTGCCGGTGTGCCCTACGGCGGCATCCTGCTCACCAGCACCATCGCACTGTTCGGCATCTGGCTGAACTACATCGTCCCCGAGGACGCCTTCGAGATCGTGCTGAATGTCGCCTCGCTGGGCATTCTGGCCTCCTGGGCCACCATCGTGCTGTGCCAGCTCAAGCTCTGGTACTGGTCGCGCGACGGCCGCGCCGAGCGTCCCGCCTTCCGTATGATCGGCGCGCCCTACACCGGTATCGCCACGCTGGTGTTCCTGTTCGCGGTGCTGGTGCTGATGGCCTTCGACCGGCCGGTGGGCACCTGGACCGTGGCCAGCCTGGTGATCATCGTGCCCGCCTTGATGATCGGGTGGAAGTTCGCCGCACCTCGGGTGCTGGCCATCGCGCAGGAGCGGGCCGGATACACCGGGGAATTCCCGGTGATTCCGCCGATTCCGATGGACGACAAGTAGTTTCCGGCTTCCGGCGCTATACTGGAAAATCGCTGGGGGACCTGCGCTTACAACGGCCGCACACATAATTCGTGTGCGGCCGTTATGTGTTCGATATCACTGTTCGCCGTGCGTGCTATGCGCTGTGGCCATGGTCATAACTTCCCGAACTCGATTGTCTCGCAGCAAAACATTTGGTTAGCGTCAGGTTCTGCGCGTTCGCAGGGGGCGCGCAACCAGGGGTTACTCGATGAGGAGTGCTGTGAGTTCGACTTCGGCTGTGGTCGACGAGGTGGACATCTCGCCGACGGGTGCCGGGAACAGTGTTCCTGCCACGATTTTCGAGCGATTGACACAGGTTCTACGAATTATTCGCCGTAATAGTTCCGAGATCGAGTTGCCCGCACAGGTGCGGGAAACTCGGAACGCGGCTTTGTTCGCAGCGGGATTCGCTTTTCTGCACGTGCTGCTGGCGGCGACCGATGGATTCGGCGAGATGCTCGGCAGCGCCGGGCACTTCTGCGCCGCCTGGATAACCGGCGGTGTGGCACTGTTTTTCGGCCTGCGCTCGCAATGGGTCTGGATCGCCGCGCTGGGAGTGGCCAGCCTGCAGGCGTTCTTCGGGGTCTTCACCCTGGTATCGGCCGAAATGCCCACGGGGGTCGGGCCTTTCACCGTGCTGTTCGGCGTGATGGCGTCCGGTGTGGTACTGGCGCTGCTGCTGCGCCGGGACTGCTATCGGTGGTTCGTGGCGGCCTGAGACGGAATTGCCGCCCACGCATCAGCATGGGCGGCAAGGACTTCCGGTCGGTGCGCTATTTCAGGCTGCGGCCCAGGGCTTGTCCGGCGGCGCGGCCGGAGAAGATGCAGCCGCCCAGGAAGGTGCCTTCCAGAGCGTTGTACCCGTGTACGCCACCGCCACCGAATCCGGCGACCTCACCCGCGGCGTAGAGCCCCGGGAAAGCCGTGCCGTCCGGCCGCATGACCTGTGAGTCGAGGTTTGTCTGCAAGCCGCCCAGCGTCTTTCGGGTCAGGATGTTCAGCCGCACCGCGATGAGCGGGCCGTGCGCGGGATCGAGGATCTTGTGCGGGGTGGCGACGCGGCCCAGTTTGTCGCCGAGGTAGCGGCGGGCATTGCCGATGGCCATGAGCTGGCCGTCCTTGCTGAACTTGTGCTCGGCGTCGCGATCGCGGGCCACGATCTGGCGTTCGATATCGGCCGCGTCCAGATGCGGTCCGCGGGCGATCTTGTTCATGCCCGCGATGAGCTCCGAGAGAGTATCGGCGACAACGAAGTCCACGCCGTGCTGCTTGAAGGCTTCCACCGGACCGGGCGCGCCTTTGGCCACCCGGCTCTTGAGCGTGAGCTTGAGATCCTTACCGGTGATATCGGGATTCTGCTCCGAACCCGAGAGCGCGAACTCCTTCTCGATGATCGACTGATCCAGGATGAACCAGGAGTAGTCGTAGCCGGTCGAGAGGATCTGCTTCATGGTGGCATTGGTGTCGAAACCCGGGAAACACGGTGCGGGCATACGCTTTCCATTGGCATCGAACCACAGCGACGACGGACCCGGGATGATGCGAATGGCGTGATCGGGCCAGATCGGATCCCAGTTGTGAATGCCTTCGGTGTAGTGCCACATGCGATCCCGGTTCACGATGCGCCCGCCCGCGGCCTCGGTGATGCCGAGCATGCGCCCGTCCACATGCGCCGGCACACCCGAGATCATGTGCTCGGGGCAGGGGCCCAGGCGATCCACCGGCCAGTTGGCGCGAATCAGATCGTGATTGTGGCCGATACCGCCGGAGGTGACGATCACGGCCTTGGCGGCGAGTTCGAAGTCGCCCACCACATTTCGCGATGAGGCCACACCGCGCGCTTCGTCCGAGGGCTCCAGCACACTGCCGCGAATGCCGGTGACCGCGTCATCGGCGACCACCAATTCGTCCACGCGATGGCGGAAGGCGAAGCCGACCTGTCCGCGCTGTTCGGCGGCCAGCACCGGTTCCAGGAATACCCGCACCACCTCCGGCCCGGTACCCCAGGTGAGATGGAAGCGCGGTACGGAATTGCCGTGCCCGTCGGCGAATTCGCCGCCGCGCTCGGCCCAGCCGACCAGCGGCGTCACCCGGAGTCCGAGATCGTGCAGGTACTGCCGCTTCTCACCGGCCGCGAATTCCACGTAGGCGCGCGCCCACTGGCGGCCCCAGTGATCCTCGTCCTCGCGGTCGAAGCCCGCCGAGCCCAGCCAGTCCTGCATGGCCAGCTCGAGGGAGTCCTTCACGCCCAGGCGGCGCTGCTCCGGACTGTCCACGAAGAACAGGCCGCCCAGCGACCAGAACGCCTGCCCGCCCAGGTTGGCGCGGTTCTCCTGATCCACCACCAGCACCCGGCGTCCCGCCTTGACCAGTTCGTGGGTCGCGACGAGACCGGCCAGACCGGCGCCGACGACGATGACATCCGGGTTCTCGATCATGCCCAATTCCTAGGGTTGTAGAAGTTCGATACACGAGTGTATCGAACTGATCTGTCGGTGCGGCGTGGCATTGTTCTACTGTGCCGATTTCCTCCAATGGATCTGCTGCTCTGACCGTCGCGGCGGCGCGTCGCATCGCCTTGGGCGCACAGGGCTTCGCCGCCGCCCGCCCGAGCGGTCCGCCCACCCGCCGCACGCTGGCCAAGGTGCTGGACACCACCAAACTGCTACAGATCGATTCGGTCTCGGCGGTGGTGCGCGCGCACTATGCGCCGGTGTTCAGTCGCATCGGCGCGTATGACCGGGCGCTCTTGGACGAGATGGCCTGGAGCGATACCGTGCGGCGGCCGCGCGAACTGGTCGAGTACTGGGCGCACGAGGCCGCGCTGCTCCCGGTCGAGGATTGGCCGCTCATGCGCTGGCGCATGATCAAATACCGGCACGGCCGCTGGGCGGGTCTGGGCCGCCACCGCGATGAGAAGCTGGCCGACGAGGTGCAGAGCGTGCTGCGCGAATTCGGCCCCAGCACCGCCGGTGAGATCGAGAAGCATCTGGAGCTGGATCGTCCACGCGCCAAGGACAATTGGGGCTGGAACTACAGCGAGACCAAGGTGGTGTGCGAGCAGCTCTTCGCCTCCGGTGAACTATCGGTCCCCAAACGCGTTGCCTTCCAACGCCATTACGACCTGACCGAACGCGTCCTGCCCGCCGAGGTCTGTGCCCGCGAGATCGACGAGCCCGACGCCGTCCGCGAACTCGTCCGCCGCTCGTCCGCCGCGCACGGTATCGCCACCGAAACCGACCTGCGCGACTACTACCGCCTCAAGCGCACTCAGACCGAGCCCGCCATCGCCGACCTCATCGACGCGGGTGAACTCGAACAGGTCGCCGTCGAAGGCTGGGACAAGCCCGCGTACCTGCACACCGCGGCCCGCATTCCGCGCCGGATCACCGGCTCGGCCCTACTGTGCCCCTTCGACCCGCTGATCTTCTTCCGCGCCCGCACCGAACGGCTCTTCGACTTCCACTACCGCATCGAGATCTACACCCCCGAACACAAACGCGTGCACGGCTACTACGTCTTTCCATTCCTCCTGGACGGCGAAATAGTCGCCCGCGTGGACCTGCGCGCCGACCGCACCACCGGAATCCTCCGCGTCCCAGGCGCATTCCTCGAACCGGGTCACGACCGGACCCGGGTAGCGGTGGAACTCGCTGTGGCACTTCGCGAAATGGCCGACTGGCTCGAACTCGGCACCCTGGAAATAGGCACCCGCGGCGACCTCGCCACCGCCCTGTCCAAGGCAGCCCGCATCCGCGTCAGCGCCTGACGGGTGCGGATCCACACCCTCTGCGCCGCAACATGTTTCGGCGCAGAGGGGTGCGGCGCCTAACCGGGCGTCAGAACGGCCCGTCCGTATAGGCGTTCAACACGATGCCCTGCTTGCCCTCGCCATTGCATTCGATGGTCATGGGAATCATGGGGCGCGGTGAGTCGCCGACGATGTACGTCGGGGACTGGAAACCGTGGCCGACCTGGCGGGTGCCGAGGCATTCGACGACGGCGGCGTACCACATGCCCTCGGGGCAGGTGTAGGTCGCGGTGTCGAGGGTGCGGTCGATCCGGCAGGGCGCGTCGGCCTGCGTGGCCGGTGCGCCCAGGGTGACCAGGGCCGCCGCGCCCAGGCTCAGGGCCGAGCCGGTGGCGAGCGAACGGAGGTGGGGACGGTTCATCTTCAATACTCTCCCGTTGTTGCGTGGACAGCTGGTCCGATGACAGTGCGCACCCATACTGGCCTCAGTCGGCGGCGGTACGTGGGAGTACGCGCGCGAGCGGTCGGCGTGGCGCGGTTATGCGACGAGCAAGGGCGCGGGCGCGGTGAGTACCGGACCGCCGCAGACCACGACGGTCGATTCGTGAATCAGGTAGTCGCCGTACACGAATATGGTGCCGTCCGCGGACTCGGCGGCCGCCGGTACGGAGACCCCGACCAGCGCGGCGGCCAGGGTCAATGCGGCCCCTATCGCGAGCGACCGGCGCCGGCGGCGAAGGCGAATCATGGTTCTGCTCTCCTCTGGGTTCGCTGATCAGGCAGTTCGGTGATCTTGCCCGTACCTTCGGAGCCGTCGTGCCCGCGGATGAGTCTTCCGGCGTGGCGCGTCCTACATGAGTGTCGTGTCGCGTTCGCCGGATTGGTCGTGTGATGGGCGCGGGGGAGCTGTCGGAGGGGCTCGTTAATCTGGGTGCGTGCCAGATCCCGCGACGTACCGGCCCGCGCCGGGGACCATTCCTGTTGAGCCCGGCGTCTACAAGTTCCGGGATGTCCACAAGCGGGTCATCTACGTCGGTAAGGCGAAAAGCCTGCGTAGCAGGCTGAACTCGTACTTCGCCGATATCTCCGGATTGCATCCGCGCACCCGCCAGATGGTCACCACCGCCGCCAGCGTGGAGTGGACCGTCGTCTCCACCGAGGTCGAAGCGCTACAGCTGGAGTACAACTGGATCAAGGAATTCGATCCGCGCTTCAATGTGCGCTACCGGGACGACAAGTCGTATCCGGTGCTCGCGGTCAGCCTCAACGAGGAGTATCCGCGGGTGTTCGTCTATCGCGGCGCGCGCAAGAAGGGCGTGCGGTACTTCGGCCCGTACGCGCACGCGTGGGCGATTCGCGAAACCCTGGATCTGCTGCTGCGGGTCTTCCCGGTGCGCACCTGTTCGGCCGGAGTCTTCAAGCGGCACAACCAGATCGGCCGTCCCTGCCTGCTCGGCTACATCGACAAATGCTCCGCGCCGTGCGTCGGCCGGGTGAGCGCCGATGAGCATCGGCAGATCGTCGAGGACTTCTGCGACTTCCTCTCCGGTAAGACCGACCGATTGGTCAAGGAGCTGGAGAAGCGGATGCACGCCGCCTCCGAGGAGCTCGATTTCGAGACCGCCGCACGCCTGCGCGATGACGTCCAGGCACTGCGCCGCGCGTTGGAGAAGCAAGCCGTGGTGCTCGGCACCGGCACCGATGCGGACGTAATCGATTTCGCCATAGACGAATTGGAAGTCGCCGTGCAGATCTTCCACGTCCGCAACGGCCGCGTGCGCGGTCAGCGCGGCTGGGTGGTCGACAAATCCGGCGATGCCATCGACGAGGTCGAATCGGGCGGTGAACTGCCCGCCCTGGTCGAACAGTTCCTCACCCAGTTCTACGGTGAGCAGTCCACCCTGGCCGAGCAGACCGGCGAGGAACAGCCCGGCAATGTGGTGCCGCGCGAGGTCCTGGTCCCCGCCCTGCCCCGGGACGCCGAACAGGTGCAGCAGTGGCTCTCCACCCTGCGCGGTTCGGCCGTGCAGCTCCGCATCCCGCAGCGCGGCGATAAGAAGGCTCTCGCCGAGACCGTGCAGCGCAACGCGCAGGAGGCGCTGCAGCAGCACAAGCTAAGGCGCGCAGGCGATCTCACCGCCCGCTCGGCCGCGCTCCAGGAGATTCAGGACGCCCTGGATCTGGACAGCGCACCGTTGCGCATCGAATGCGTCGACATCAGCCATGTGCAGGGCACCGATGTGGTGGCCTCGCTGGTCGTCTTCGAGGACGGCCTGGCCCGCAAGTCCGAGTATCGGCACTACGCCATCAAGGAGGCCGCCGGTGACGGCCGCTCCGACGATGTGGCCAGTATCGCCGAGGTCACGCGCCGCCGTTTCGCCAAACTGCGCCGCGACCTGGACGCCGCCGAAGCCGCCGAGCTCGCCGAATCCGATTCGGACGCAATGGAACCCGGCCTACCCGGTATCGACCCGAAGACCGGTAAACCGCGCCGCTTCGCCTATCCGCCCAACCTGTACGTGGTCGACGGCGGCGCGCCGCAGGTGAACGCCGCCGCCGAGATCCTGGACGAACTGGGCATCACCGATGTCGCGGTCATCGGCCTGGCCAAGCGCCTGGAAGAGGTCTGGGTGCCGAACGAACCCGATCCGGTCATCATGCCGCGCACCAGTGAGGCGCTCTATCTGCTGCAGCGCGTGCGCGATGAGGCGCACCGTTTCGCCATCACCTTTCATCGCAGCAAACGTTCGCGCCGGATGACCGCCTCGGTGCTCGATACCGTGCCGGGCCTGGGGGAAACCCGGAAAACGGCGCTGGTGACGCACTTCGGATCGGTCGCGAAGCTGAAGGAGGCTACGGTGGAGCAGATCACCGAGGTCCCGGGCATCGGGATGGCTACGGCCAAGGCAGTGCTCGCTGCTTTGCATACCGACTAGTTCATCCCCGGTCAGTAGCGCGACACGCCGAGAGTGAGTCGCGCGACACGCCGACTGTGCAGGTCGGGATGGAGAATTACATCTGTGTCTCTCCTCGAGCGTGCGCCTGCGCGGCAATCGGGTATCGGTGCAGGATGATCGAGGGACCCTCAGAGACGAACCCGGTAGGACATGACGCGCGTCGAAGCCAGCAGCAATGCGGTCGCAGAATCCAGCAGTACGACCGACATCGGTGAGCAACCGGTGGAGGTGGTCATCGTCACCGGATTATCCGGAGCGGGGCGTGGTACCGCTGCGAAGGTGCTCGAGGATTTGGGCTACTACGTGGCCGATAATCTGCCGCCCGAGTTGATCGGCCGCCTGGTCGAACTCGGCGAGAGCGCCGATCCGCCGATTCGCAAGCTCGCCATGGTCATGGATGTGCGCAGCAGGTTCTTCACCGGAAATCTCTCGGCGGTCACCGAACAATTGCGCGCCGCGGGCGTGCCCACCCGCATTCTCTTCCTGGAGGCCTCCGACGATGTCCTGATCCGTCGTTACGGGTTCGCCCGGCGGCGCCATCCGCTGCAGAGCGAGAGCGCCGACGGCACGCTGACCGCGGGCATCGCGGCCGAGCGGGCGCGGCTTTCCTCGGTGAAGACCGCGGCCGACCTGGTTATCGACACCACCGCGCTATCGATTCATCAGCTGCACCGAAAGCTGGAAGAGGCCTACGGCGGGGCCACCCCCACCGCCCTCCAATTAACAATCCAATCGTTCGGTTTCAAGTACGGAGTACCACTGGACGCCGATATGGTGTTGGATTTGCGTTTCCTGCCCAATCCGCATTGGGTCCCGGAACTCCGCGAACAGACCGGACAGGATGCCCCGGTCAGTGAGTACGTGCTGTCACGTCCGGGTGCCCAGGATTATCTGGGTACCGGCCGCCACCTCATCGATCTCACCACCGAGGGCTACCGCCAAGAGGGGAAGCGATACATGACCGTGGCAGTGGGCTGCACCGGCGGTAAGCACCGCAGTGTGGCAATAGCGGAGGCCCTGGGTGAACTACTCGGCGCCGGCGCGAACAACGGATCGGGGGACGTTGTTCGCGTGGTTCATCGGGATTTGGGGCGGGAATGAGTGCGCGCGACACCGACACCGCGGCGAGCCGGGGCGCCAACCCCGCGATCGTCGCGCTGGGTGGCGGACACGGTCTGTACGCGACGCTGACGGCGGTGCGGCGGCTGACCCGCAAGATCACGGCGGTGGTGACGGTCGCCGATGACGGCGGGTCCTCCGGACGGCTACGGGCGGAACTCGGCATGCTACCGCCGGGTGATCTGCGAATGGCGTTGGCAGCCTTGGCCGAAGAGTCCGACGGGGTCTGGGCGCGGACGCTCCAGCATCGCTTCGGCGGCTCCGGCGCGCTGGCCGGGCATTCGGTCGGCAACCTGATCCTGGCGGGCCTCACCGAGGAGCTCGGGGATCCCGTTGCGGCCCTTGACGAAGCGGGCAGAATCCTGCGGATCACCGGTCGCGTGCTACCCATGTCGCCGATCGCGCTGACCATCGAAGCCGATGTCGCGGGCCTGGAGGGCGACCCCCGGGTGAGCCGTTGCATTCGAGGTCAGGTGGCCGTGGCGACCACGCCGGGCAAGGTGCGGCGGGTGCGGCTGATTCCGTCGGATCCGCCCGCGTGCACCGAGGCTACCTCGGCAATCGAGCATGCCGACGTGGTGGTGCTGGGCCCCGGCAGCTGGTTCACGAGCGTGATTCCACACGTACTCGTGCCCGATTTGCACGAAGCTCTACTGCACACTCGGGCGCGGAAAGTGTTGGTGCTCAACCTAGCTGCGGAACCGGGCGAAACGGCCGGATTCTCCGCGGAACGGCATCTCCATGTATTGTCCCAGCACGCACCGGATTTCACGGTCGACCATGTTTTGGTGGATTCCGGATCCGTACCCGAGGGTAGGGAGCGCGAACATGTGGCAAGAGCTGCCGAACAGCTGCGAGCACGAGTAACCTTCGCTGATGTCGCCGAGGCCGGGACAGACCGGCACCACCCCGGAAAGCTTGCCGCCGCACTGGATCAGGTGATCCGGCAACCTCGGCCGGAAACAGCAGGGCTTCGAGTCGAAGGACGGCATATGGGCCAACATGTGCGCACCGGGTTGGGTGGAAAGGAGCGCGTCTCGTGGCGATGACAGCGGAAGTGAAGGACGAGCTGAGCCGGCTCACCATTTCTCAGGTGAGCTCGCGCAAGGCGGAACTGTCCGCGCTACTGCGGTTCGCCGGTGGATTGCACATCGTCGGTGGTCGCGTGATCGTTGAGGCAGAGGTGGACATGGGTTCCATCGCACGCCGACTGCGACGCGAGATCTTCGAGCTGTATGGATACGGCTCCGATGTGCACGTCCTGGGTGCGGGCGGACTCCGGAAAACCTCCCGGTACGTGGTACGGGTTTCCAAGGAAGGCGAGGCGCTGGCGCGTCAGACCGGCCTACTCGATGTGCGCGGTCGCCCGGTGCGGGGTCTACCCGCCCAGGTGGTCGGCGGCAGCATCGGTGATGCCGAAGCCGCCTGGCGTGGAGCGTTTCTCGCGCACGGTTCGCTCACCGAACCGGGTCGCTCCTCCGCGCTGGAGGTCAGCTGCCCCGGACCGGAGGCCGCGCTGGCCCTGGTCGGTGCGGCTCGCCGCATGGGCATTTCGGCCAAAGCGCGCGAAGTGCGCGGCACCGATCGCGTCGTGGTGCGCGACGGCGAGGCCATCGGCGCCCTGCTCACCCGGATGGGCGCGCAGGACACCCGGCTCACCTGGGAGGAACGGCGCATGCGCCGCGAGGTCCGGGCGACGGCCAACCGGCTCGCGAATTTCGACGATGCGAACCTGCGTCGTTCGGCCCGGGCCGCGGTTGCCGCCGCCGCCCGCGTGGAACGCGCGCTGGAGATATTGGCCGACGATGTGCCGGATCACTTGGCCGCCGCGGGCAAACTGCGCGTGCTGCACCGGCAGGCGTCGCTGGAGGAGCTCGGCCAGCTGGCCGATCCGCCGATGACGAAAGACGCTGTGGCAGGCCGTATTCGACGCTTGCTGTCGATGGCTGACCGGCGCGCCAAGGAACTTGGCATACCGGACACCGAATCCGCTGTTACCGCGGAGTTGTTGGAAGAGGCGTGATCATGTCCTGAAATCGGACATAATGATCCGATGGCGCTGCACCTCGAAAAGGGTGCGGTGCCATCGGTGTTTCAGTGCACCCTCGCAGACCGTTCCGTATGGACTGTGCCACCTGCTCACACCGGGCCCTACGGCCGTGAGAGGGGCCTGTCCGTTACATCCGCGTGACGGTCTAGGGTGAGGGGTGCAACAGAATAAGTTCCGCGACACAACTGAGGAGCGATAACGTGACTGTCCGGGTAGGTATCAACGGCTTCGGCCGCATCGGACGTAACTTCTTCCGGGCCGTAGAGGCGCTGAAGGCCCTCGGCACCACCGACATCGAGATTGTCGCGGTGAACGACCTGACCGACATCCAGACCCTGGCGACGCTGCTGAAGTACGACTCCATCCTGGGTCGCCTGCCGCAGGACGTCTCGGTCGACGGTGACTTCATCGTCGTCGGTGAGCAGCGCATCAAGGCGCTCGCCATCAAGGAGGGCCCGTCCGCCCTGCCGTGGGCCGAACTGGGTGTCGACGTGGTCGTCGAGTCCACCGGTATCTTCACCGACTCCGCCAAGGCGAAGGGTCACCTGTCCGCCGGCGCCAAGAAGGTCATCATCTCCGCCCCCGCCTCGGGCGAGGACATCACCATCGTGATGGGCGTGAACGATGACAAGTACGACGGTTCGCAGAACATCATCTCCAACGCGTCGTGCACCACCAACTGCCTGGGTCCGATTGCCAAGGTGCTCAACGATTCCTTCGGTATCGAGCACGGCCTCATGACCACCGTGCACGCGTACACCCAGGACCAGAACCTGCAGGACGCCCCGCACAAGGATCTGCGTCGCGCCCGCGCCGCCGCGCTGAACATCGTGCCCACCGGCACCGGCGCCGCCAAGGCCATCGGCCTCGTGCTCCCCGAACTGCAGGGCAAGCTCAACGGTTACGCGCTGCGCGTGCCGGTTCCGACCGGTTCGCTCACCGATCTGACCGTCGTGCTGAAGAAGGCCGCGACCGTCGACGAGATCAACGCCGCCATGAAGGCCGCCGCCGACGGGCCGCTCAAGGGCATCCTGAAGTACAACACCGATCCGATCGTCTCCACCGACATCGTGACCGACCCGCACTCCTCCATCTACGACGCGCCGCTGACCCAGGTCATCGACAACCAGGTCAAGGTCGCCTCGTGGTACGACAACGAGTGGGGCTACTCCAACCGCCTGGCCGACCTCATCGGTCTCGTCGGCAAGTCCCTGTAAGCGCGATGGCGATCAAGACACTCCAGGATCTGCTGAGCGAGGGTGTCGAGGGCCGGGGCGTACTCGTGCGCTCCGACCTGAACGTTCCCCTCGACGACAACGGTGTAATCACCGATCCGGGTCGCATCATCGCGTCGGCTCCGACCATCAAGGCGCTCGCCGAGGCGGGCGCGAAAGTGGTTGTGACCGCGCATCTGGGCCGCCCGAAGGGTGAGCCGGATCCGAAGCTCTCGCTCGCTCCCGTGGCGGCGCGTCTGGCCGAAGAGCTGGGCCGCAACGTGCAGCTCGCCGGTGACGTGGTGGGGCAGGACGCGCTCGCGCGGTCCGAGGGCCTCACCGACGGTGATGTGTTGTTGCTGGAGAACATTCGCTTCGACGCGCGTGAGACCAGCAAGGACGATGCGCAGCGGGCCAAGCTGGCCGCGGCGCTGTTCGAGCTGGTCGGCGATGACGGCGCGTTCGTCTCCGACGGTTTCGGTGTCGTGCACCGCAAGCAGGCGTCGGTTTTCGATGTGGCCAAGCTGCTTCCGCATTACGCGGGCGGACTGGTCGCGGCCGAGACCGAAGTGCTGCGCAAGCTCACCGAGAACGCGGAGCGCCCGTACGCGGTCGTGCTCGGCGGTTCCAAGGTCTCCGACAAGCTGGCTGTCATCGAGGCGCTCGCGCCGAAGGTCGACACGCTGGTCATCGGCGGCGGCATGTGCTTCACCTTCCTTGCGGCGCAAGGACTTCCGGTCGGCGGTTCGCTGCTGCAGGAAGAGATGATCGACACCTGCAAGGGTCTGCTCGACAAGTACGCCGATGTGATCCACCTGCCGCGCGACATCGTGGTGGCGGATAAGTTCGCCGCCGACGCGGAGTCGAAGGTGGTGCCCGCCAACGAGATTCCCGAAGGCTGGATGGGTCTGGACATCGGTCCGGAGTCCACCGATCGGTTCGGCGCACTGCTGACCGAGGCCAAGACGGTGTTCTGGAACGGGCCCATGGGCGTGTTCGAGTTCGAGAAGTTCGCGGCCGGTACCCGCGGCGTTGCCGAGGCGATCGTGGTCGCCACCGGTAAGGGTGCGTTCACCGTGGTCGGCGGCGGCGATTCGGCCGCGGCCGTGCGCACCCTCGGCCTGCCCGATGCGGGTTTCTCGCATATCTCCACCGGTGGCGGCGCGTCGCTGGAGTACCTGGAGGGCAAGGAACTCCCCGGCATCGCGGTACTGGAGGACTGATTCATGGCGCGTAAGCCTCTTATCGCGGGCAACTGGAAGATGAATCTGAACCACCTGGAGTCCATCGCTCTGGTGCAGAAGATCGCTTTCGCCCTGCCCGAGAAATACTTCGCGAAGGTCGATGTCACGGTGATCCCGCCGTTCACCGATCTGCGCAGCGTGCAAACCCTCATCGAGGGCGATCGCCTGCTGCTCACCTATGGCGCGCAGGATGTTTCGACCCATGACGAGGGTGCCTACACCGGCGAGATCAGCGGTTCCATGCTGGCCAAACTGGGTTGCACCTACGTGGTCGTCGGTCACTCGGAGCGTCGCCAGTACCACCTGGAAGATGACGCGACGGTGCTGGCCAAGGCCAAGCAGGCGCTCAAATACGGCATCACCCCGATCGTCTGCATCGGTGAGGGCCTGGGCGTCCGCGAATCCAAGACCCACGTCGAGTACAACCTCGAACAGCTCCGCGGTTCTCTCAAGGGCCTGACCGCCGAGGAAATCTCCAAGGTCGTCATCGCCTACGAGCCCGTCTGGGCCATCGGCACCGGCAAGGTAGCCACCCCCGCCGACGCCCAAGAGGTCTGCGGCGCCATCCGCAAGGAACTCGCCGACCTGGCGAATCCCGAAGTGGCAGCCGGAGTCCGAGTCCTCTACGGCGGCTCGGTCAACGCCAAGAACGTAGGCGAACTGATCAGCCAAACCGATATCGACGGAGCCCTCGTAGGCGGCGCCTCCCTGAAGGGCGACGAATTCGCCACCCTCTCAGCCATCGCCGCCGGCGGCCCCCTCCCATAACGGTCGCTACACCCCCGATGGGGCCGGACATCACCAGATGTCCGGCCCCATCGGCATTTCCACCTCATGCACCAGCCTGTGCGGTCATTCATCGTCCTCGAGCAACCGAAAACTCCGCACCCGATGGGATTCCATGTACGACTCATATTCTTTCGGGCGATCCGCCTTGAACCTGCGGCTGTCGAACAACGTCGAATACCGCTGGTAGAGTTCGGGATCCGCCGTCCGGAGTAGATCGGGTTCGAAAGCCCGGAAGCCCCTTCCGAGTGCACGTCGCCACTGGCTTCCTACGATGGTAGGTCCGGGGTATGACAGGTGGGCGGGGTTCCGTCGTTAGTTGTCGGTTAGTGGTTGAGGAGTGGTGGCGCCGAGTATCGCGGTATGAGAAATATGTACTTGGCAGGGGCGGTACTGGCTGTCGCGGGGGCTTCGGTCGCTGTCCTTCCGGTGGGCGTCGCGTCCGCGCAGCATTTGTGTCCGGCGGACCGGCCCTGTGTGACCGAGCTTTATCAGAGTGGGTCGACCATTCAGATCGGATGGGATGGGCATCAGAACTTCGATGCCTATAACGTGCGGTGGAGTCGGCCGGGGCGGGCGGAATCGCAGTTCGAGGTTTCCGGTGGGAGTCGCGGGCACACGCAGATCACCAACGCGCACTCGCACACCACCTACACCGTCAAGGTGCAGGGGTGCACGACCCACTTCCTGGCGTCGTCGACCTGTACGCCGTGGGCGGAGGAGACCATCACGACCAAGTAGGGCTCACTGGTGAACCATGCGGTGGGGCAGGGGGATCAGGGCGTTGACGTGTTGTTGGTAGGTGCGGTAGTCGTTGCCGAAGGTGTTGATCAGGATGCGGTCTTCCTCGTGGACTCGGTGGATCAGCCAGGCCAGGACGAAGGCGAAGGTCACCATGGAGGGGCCGAATCCGGCCATGAGGGTGAGACCGAACATGACGCCGAGGATGCCGGTGTAGATCGGGTGTCGTACGAGCTGGTAGGGGCCGCCGGTGCGTAATTCGTGTTCCTGCTGGATCATCGGGCGTCCGGCCCACATATTGCCCAGGGCCAGTCGTGCCCAGATCATGAGGGCGGACGAGGCGATTACCAGGAGCGATCCGAATTCGGTCAGGGCGGGGTTGTGCCAGCTGATCGGGTGCCAGATCGAGGCGGGGAGCAGGTTCAGGATGATGATCAGGGCGGCCAGGCCGAGGATCATCCAGGGTTCGGGGAGCAGGGTGCGGGCGAAATGCCAGAGTTTGCCGCGTACCGTGTCCCGGCGTTGCGCCGCGAACCAGACGGCGGTGACGAGCCAGACGATCCCGACCGCCCGCAGGCTCCAGCCCGCGATATTCGGCAGTAGATGAATGATGACCATGCGTTTCAGCGTGCTCCCGGACCGCTGCCGCGACCACCACCTCGGGGCCGGACCGTGTCCACCCGGGGGTGGACACGGCGGGAGCCTAGGACGAGCCGGTGCCGGATCCGCTGCCCCCGGAGCCGGTCGAGATATTGGTGGTGGTCTGCAACTTCCAGGTGCCGCAACCGGTGGTGAAGAACGCGATATCGCCGGATTTGATCTCGACGGTCATCTTGCCGTTGATCGCGCCGCCGCTCTCCAGCACCGCGCTGAGATCATCGGTGATGGCCGAGAGCCGCGCCCAGGCGCAGATGGTGGCGGCGGTGGTCGTGGTGTAGACGCCGGGCTTGATATCGACGCCGACCTTGAAAGTGGAGTCGTAGCCCATGGTGTCGGACACGGTGGCCGAGGCGGGTCCGGCGGCGCTCATGAGCGCGGCGGCGGTGAGGGCAATGCCATTGACCCACAAGGATTTACGCATGCAGCAGGGTCCTTCCGGCGGATCCGCCAGCACGAAACCTGACGACTGTCGCGACCCACATCGAAACTGAAATGAAAGCGTTTCGCAGGGTAATCGGCGCGCGCCCGCGCGGTGGCGCTTTCGCCGGATCTCACGCGGCGGTCAGCGCACTCCGATTCGGTGTGCCAGCTCGGCGTCCAGCGGATACGGCCGTTCCGGCGGCAGCAGCGCCTTGGCGCGATCGACGTTGCCCGCGCGCAGATGAGCCGACATCTTGTGCACCAGCGGCGTCAGATCGCGGATCTCCACGGTCCACTCATCGACATAGCGATCGATAATGTGCCGAGACAGCCCGACCTGAATGCTGCGATGGTCGAGCTTGGCGGCCCGCAAGGAGTACTCCGGATCCCACTGCACGTGAACCACCGTGTGCGAGAACGCTTTTCGCCAAGCCGTCGAGTCGGCGTACACGCGCCGGTCATGACCGGTGAGCACCGCCTGCCCCAACGCCTCCTCCCAACCCGCCCGCGAAATCCGCACCGCGAGAATGCATTCCTGCCCGGGCTTGCGCGCCCAGTTGCTCCGATGCATCAGCCATCGGAAGGACGGTTTGATCCAGGTCATGCGATTGGTGGAGAACGGCGGCACGAACCGCTGCGCCGCTACGGCGGGCGCGGCGATCTGTTCCCGGAATGCCTGATAGACGACGACGCTGTCGCGGTCGTAATCGGCCCTGATCTCGAAGTTGTCAGTCATTGTCCTGCTGTCCCGATTGTCTTGTGGGGGAGAGGAATCTGTCCTCGAAGGCGGTGCGATTGGCGGAGACGGCGGCCCGATCCCAGACGGCGAACACCACCCGGTCGAAGGCCGCGCCATGGATATCGAGCGCATGGGCGAATGCGGCGGCGACCTCGGCGGGATCATTGCGGAAGACCCCGCAACCCCACGCGCCGAGCACCAGATCCCGGATGCCATGCCGCGCCGCGACCGCAAGGACCTTGTCCGCGCGCGTGTTCAGCACCTCGCGTACCGAAACGGGTTGTTCCGAAAGCAGATTCAGCTGACCGGCATTCGGTGCGGGCGAGGTAAGGAACGAAACCGGATACGGATCCGTGCGCAACTCACCACTCCGATCGCGAACAACCGGCACACCGGGCGAGAAGATCACCCGATCGCTGTACCGCAGATCCGTCGAATCACGATGCGCCGCATAATAATCCGGTGCCTCCAGCAGGCATCGGTACAGCAGCGCACTGCGGCACAGATCCTCCTCCTGTGCCCGCGCCCCACGCAGATACCCACCGCCGGGATTCCGCGCCGACGCGAAATTCAGCACCCCGACCGATCGCCCGCCACTCTCGAACAACCTCCGGGCCGCATCGATACTGCCCTCATCGGTGACTTCGGGCCGCCCGGCGAAACCTCCGCGCTCGCCCCCGGTGACGACGTCTTCCGGTGCGTACGAAACGGTTCCGGCCCGCGCCGCCGCCAGTGCCGCGCGAATATCGACCTCGACGCCGCCGACTGTCCGATAACCGCCCGCGTCCGCGATCTCCTCGTTCCGCGCCGCCATTTCCCTGGGACTACTACTCATGTTCCAAGACCGTACGGCGCGCGCCGCACCCCGTCACCCGAATTTTGGTCACCACTACTAAATCCCCGGATTTCCACCCGCACTCCACCCCGGGGTGGTGGGACGCGACCCGCTTCTGACCGACGCTCGAATCATGAACTTGCAGAACGCGGTAGTCGAGGGCGCGATCATCGTGCTGGTGGTCGGCTGGATCATGCTCCGCCAGACCCGCTGGCAGGACCTGGACCCGATGCGTATGTGGCGCGGCCCGATCATCGTGGGCGTCGTCGGATTCGTACAACTGAAATCCGCGATCCCCGCGGCGGGCATCAGCGCTGTCGCGGTCGCCCTGCTGGCGGTGTCGGCCGTACTGAGCAGCGCGGTCGGACTCGCCATGGGCGCGCTGTCCCAGGTGCGCCGGACCGGTGCGGGATGGCAGGCGCGCACCGGCTGGCTCGGCTCCGCCCTGTGGCTGGTACTGCTGGCGGTCCGCATCGGCGTCGATATCGGTGCCAAACAGCTCGGCGCGGATGTCGTGGCCTCGGTGGGCGCGATCCTGATCATGCTCGCCTTGAATCGAGCGGGCCGCGGCGTCGTGCTGGCCCGTCGCGCCGCACACCCGCACCTGGTTACGGCAGACTGACCCAATGCTGCTCGGAACGCCCCCGACTCGCCTGACCAGGCTCTTCCGCCTGATCGGGCTGGTCGCGGTGATCGCGACCTCCTGGCATGATGCGAGCCTGCACCAACCGTGGGTCGCGGTAGCCGCGATCGTGTCCTGGCTCGGCTGGGCGGGCTGGCTGCTCACCCCGTTCGATGCTCGGCGCACGGAGCGAATCTTCCTGTGCGCCATGGCCATCGGCGGCGGACTGACCGCCGTGCAGCTGACCGGATCGATGATCACGGCCTTGGTGCTGGTGGTCCTGTCGGTGGCGGTGCTGACCGATCCCCTGTGGTTCGGTATCACCATGGCGGCGGTGACCGTCACCGCCATGTGCGTGTCCGCGGTGCTGGCCGGATCCAGCGCGACCGGTTTCCTGGGTATCGCCATCTCCGTCGTCGTCCTGACCCTGGCGGGCTGGAACCGGCGGCAGACTCGCATCACCAATGAGCAGAATCGACTGCTGCTGGAGCAGAGCCGGGTGATTCGCGCCGAACGCGATCGCGCCGCCGCCCTGGCCGAGCGCGGTCGCATCGCCCGCGATATCCACGATGTCCTCGCGCATACCCTGGGCGGCTTGGTGTTACAGCTCGACGCCGCCGACGCCCTGCTCGAGGCGGGACAGGCCGATCAGGCCGCGGAACGGGTGAAAGCCTCACACGCACTGGCGGTTTCGGGCCTGGCCGATGCTCGCCGGGTGGTCGGCACACTCCGATCGGAGGGTATCGACCTGAGCGCCGAACTGCACCGGCTTGCGGTCGAGCACCGCGCGGCGGGCGGTTCGATCGAAATACGCACCACGACAGTGTCTTCCGATGCGAGCATGCGCCCGCCGCGGGAGCGGATCGCGGCGGTGGACCCCGATCTGCCGGGCGCGGGTGAAGGTGCGGCGGGCGATATCGTCGTCCTGAGCGAACAGGCGGCCGTCGCGCTCGCCCGGGCGGTACAGGAAGCGCTGACGAACGCACGCAAACACGCTCCGAGCCAACCGGTTACGCTCGTGCGGCGCAATGGTCCGGCGGAGATCGAGTTCACGGTGTCGAATCCGATGGCATCCCAGCTCGGCCCGCTCGCGCGCTCCGGTTCGGGTGCGGGCCTGCTCGGTATGCGCGAGCGCATCGCGGCGGTGGGCGGCACGGTGACGGCGGGGAAGGAGGACGGTCGATGGACGGTGCGAATCCTGGTGCCGCGCAGGTGATCACGGTGGTGGTCGCCGATGATCAGACCACGGTGCGCGACGGTCTCAGCACGGTGCTGTCACTGCTCCCGGATGTCGAGGTGGTCGGCGAGGCCCGCGACGGCGCGGAAGCCGTCGAGCTGGTGCGCCGCCTGTCACCCCGTGTGGTGCTGATGGATCTGCGCATGCCCGGTATCGACGGCGTATCCGCGACCGCGACCATTACCGCCACCCATCCCGAGACCGCGGTGCTGGTGCTGACCACCTACGCCGACGACGCCTCCATCGCGGGCGCACTGCGCGCCGGTGCGCGCGGCTATCTCACCAAGGATGCGGGCCGCGCCGAGATCGCCGCCGCGATTCGCTCGGTCGCCAGCGGTCACACCACCCTCGCCGCCGATGTGGGCGCGCGCCTGGTCGCGGCCCTCGAAGCACCCGCGGCCCCCGCCGCCGATCTCACCGATCGCGAACTCGATGTGCTGCGCCTGATGGCGAAGGGCCGCAACAACACCGAGATCGCCCGCGAATTGTTCATCGGCGTGAGCACCGTCAAGAGCCATATCAATTCGCTCTTCGGCAAGCTCGGGGTGAGAGATCGAGGACAGGCCATCGCCTACGCGCACCGCGCCGGTCTGGCTCGCTGAGCCCGCCCGCCGTCATGGGCTGTCCGGGCGACACGCCAACCGGCGCCCGGTCGGTCCGCGACCGCCCGGTATTCAGTCGGTGGTCGCCTCTACGATGCAGCTATGTCAGCCCGCCAGCGTCTGCGCATAGTCCCGTCCCAGTTCGTGGTCGAGCATCTGCCGAATTCGACCTTCCCCGAGGATGACGACTGGATCGCGCTGGTGCGAGCGCCGGAGGGCCTCACCGCGATTCGCGAGGCGCCGGGCTGGGTCGAGGGTGAGCGCTGGAAGGGTTTCTACGGCGACGGCCCGCACGCCCTGGACAAACCCGGCATGCTGGCCGCGCTGGTCGGCCCGCTGGCCGATGCCGCCATCCCGGTATTCGTGGTCTCGACCTATCACGCGGATCTGGTGCTGGTCCCGGATCATCGGCTGGTGGAAGCGTCCGAGGTGCTGCGCGAGGCCGGGCACCGCATAGCCGACTAGACACTCCCGCCGGGGTGTTCGCTGTCCACTCGGTGAACCACGGGTGTACATTTCCCGCCCAGTTGCGTGGAATCCCGCACGGGTGCACGATACTACTGTCTACGTACGTAGAACGTATGTGAGGGCATACGCTGCGGACCAGTGGACACCGGCTCGAGCAGGTACGGGCGTCCCCCCTATTCCAAGTACCACGCACCAGGACTTCGAGCCCAGGCACGACGTATGAGGCGTCGTGAGATGAGGAGTGACACGCATGGGTGCGCGAGGTTTCGGCGACCTGGAAGCGGTCGTGATCGAACGGATCTGGGATCGCGATGAGAAGACAACCGTCCGTGAGGTGTTCGAGGGCCTGGCCGCCGAACGCGATATCGCCTATACCACCGTCATGTCGACCATGGACAACCTGCATCGCAAAGGCTGGCTGGAGCGCGAACGCGCCGGTAAGGCCTACCGGTACTGGCCGACCCTGAGCCGCGAGGAATACAGCGCCCGGCTCATGCGCGAGGCGCTGGGCAGCGGCGGCCGATCCGATTTGGTACTCGCCCATTTCGTCGAGCAGATGAGCGCGGAGGAGTCCGAGGGCCTGCGCGCCGCGCTGCGCAAACTGACCCGCGGTAAGCGCTAGACCCGCCCCGCCGATTCATGGCGCGCCGCCGCCACCGTCTGCTAGCTCACACCGTTCCGACTAAGTACGTACGGAGATAGTAGATTGTTTCCGGACGGTGTCGATCATGTCGCCATGGCGTACGTGATCCCTCGGAACCAGCATCCGGTCAACCGGATTCGAGTCGGGAGGTGGTGTGCGGCGAGCCCGGTTGCGGCCCTCGGTGGTGCTGACGGCACTGCTGGCCGCCGTACTGCTGCTGGTGGCGGTGGCCGCCGACTGCACGCTCTCGCATCGCGACGGACATCACCACGGCAGCACGCCGCTCGCTGAGGAAGCGATCGCACCGGCGGCCTTCGTTCACCTCCCGGGCGAATTCCGGAGTCCCGCCGCGCAAGTCGTGGATTGCGGACCGCACCAGGAGCACTGTCTCAAGGTCTCGCTGCCCGCCACCCCGGAGATCTCGCATTCGCAGCTGATGCTGCTCATCGCGGCCGCGCTGGCGGTGCTCGGCGCGGCGCGTTCCTCCGGCGCGGATTCCGGGCGCGGCCCGCCGAATCCGGTCTTCTCCGTCGTCAGCGGCCGAATGCTGTTGACGCGCCTGTGTATCGCCCGGCGCTGATCGGTCAGCGTCAGGCCGGTGTGTGTTCGCCATCGGCCGGTGTCCGCTGCCCGCGTCCTTCGGCCGCCCCCGGCGGCTCGATACCGAAAGCGATACGCAATGGACAAGATCATGCTCGGCAAGATCGCTGCCCTGGTCGATGAGCAGGTGATCGCCGCACCCGGTGCGGCGCGCCGCCCGCGCGGCCTGGTCGGCAATACCCCGGTGCTGTGGGTGGGGGAACCGTTCGCCCCCGGCGGCCTCGGCTTCTGGGCGAAACTCGAGGGCTTCAATCCCGGCGGTATGAAGGACCGACCGGCCCTGCACATGGTGCGGCGCGCCGAATTGCGCGGTGATCTCGCGCCCGGTGCGCGGATCATCGAATCCACCAGCGGGACTTTGGGTCTCGGACTGGCACTGGCCGGACTGGTGTACCGGCACCCGGTGACCCTGGTGACCGATCCGGGTCTGGAACCGATCGTCGCGCGCATGCTCACCGCCTACGGCGCGCGGGTGGAAGTGGTTGCCGCCCCGCATCCGGACGGCGGCTGGCAGCAGGCGCGCCGCGATCGGGTCGCCGAACTGCTTGCGGCCGAACCGGATTCGTGGTGCCCGGATCAGTACAGCAATCCCGATAATGTCGACGGCTACGAATCCCTGGCCCTGGAACTCGTCGAACAGCTCGGCACCGTCGATGTGCTGGTGTGCGCGGTCGGCACCGGCGGGCATTCGGCCGGGGTGGCGCGCGTACTGCGCCGGAGCAATCCCGCACTGAAGCTCATAGGAGTGGATACGGTGTCCTCCACCATCTTCGGGCAGCGGGCCGGGACCCGGCTCATGCGCGGACTCGGTTCGAGCATCTATCCGCGCAATGTCGATTACGCCGCCTTCGCCGAAATCCATTGGGTCGCACCGGCCGAAGCCGTCTGGGCCTGCCGCACCCTAGCCGCCACCCATCTCGCCAGCGGCGGCTGGAGCGTCGGCGCGGTCGCGCTGGTGGCGGGCTGGGCGGCCCGCACGTACGGTCCGAACGCCACGGTCGCGGCGGTGTTCCCCGATGGGCCGCACCGATATTTCGACACCGTCTACAACGACGACTACTGCATCGAACACGGCTTGCTGGATGTCACCCCGCCCACCGAGCCCGATGTCCTGACCCATCCGGCGCAGCGTCAGGTCGAGTCCTGGACCCGCTGTGACACCGTGCTGGATCCGAGCGCGTTCACCGTGGAGCGCGTCCGGTGAGCGTGCTCACCAAGTTCCGCGGTTTCGATCGCGCGGCGCAACTGCTCATGGTCAACCAGTTCGGCATCAACCTCGGCTTCTACATGCTGATGCCGTACCTGGCCGGATACCTCGCCGGGCCGCTGGGTCTGGCGGCGTGGGCGGTCGGATTGGTGCTCGGGGTGCGCAATTTCTCCCAGCAGGGCATGTTCCTGCTGGGCGGCACGCTCGCGGACCGGCTCGGCTACAAACCCCTCATCGTGGCCGGATGTCTGCTGCGCACAGGTGGTTTCGCGCTGCTGGCCTTCGCCTCATCGCTGCCCGGTCTGCTGATCGCCTCGGCCGCGACGGGATTCGCCGGTGCGCTGTTCAATCCGGCGGTGCGCGCGTATCTGGCCGCGGAGGCGGGGGAGCGGCGCGTGGAGGCGTTCGCGGTCTTCAACGTCTTCTACCAGGCGGGCATACTCGCGGGACCGCTGGTGGGACTCGCCCTGCTGGCCTTCGATTTTCGCGTCACGGCGGCCGCGGCGGCGGTGGTCTTCGCGGCGCTGACGGTGGCGCAGCTCTTCGCCCTGCCCACGCGCGAGGCGGCGGCTTCGACCGGTGCGTCGGTACTCCAGGATTGGCGCACCATCATCGGCAATCGCCGCTTCCTGGCCTTCTCCGTGGCCATGATCGGCTCGTATGTGCTGTCGTTCCAGGTGTATCTGGCGCTCCCGTTGCAGGCGGGCTATATCGCCGGTGCGAGTGCGCAGACGGTGACCTCGGCACTGTTCGTCGTCTCCGGCGTGGTCGCCGTCGCGGGGCAGTTGCGCATCACCGCCTGGTTGCGTGCCCGCTGGGGTTCGGGCCGCAGTCTGGTGGCCGGTATGGCAATGCTGTCGGTGGCCTTCGTGCCGCTCGTAATCGTGCCCGGCACAAAGCCTTTCGGTTCGGTGGCCGCCATTCTCGCGTTGCTGGTCGCGGCGGCGCTGCTGGCGGTCGGTACGGCGGCCGTCTTCCCCTTCGAGATGGATACCGTGGTCTCGCTGTCCGGAGACCGCCTGGTGGCCACCCACTACGGCTTCTACAACACCATCGTGGGCGTCGGCATCCTGATCGGCAATCTGGCCACCGGCGTCATCGTGGGCGCGGCCCGGTCCGCGGGTATGGATCGCGCGGTGTGGATCGGCCTGATCGTCATCGGCGGTATCGCCGCGACGGCGCTCTATCGGCTCGACCGGACCATCACCCCACCGGCGGGCAGATCACCAGACCGATTACCCCCACACCCACCGCTGCGAGCGGAATCAGCACCGCCGCTCCCGCCGCGGCGGTGAGCGTCACCCGCGCCCGGGTGCGCTGGGCCGGGGCGGCTGGCTCGGCCAGTCGTTCCACCCGCACCGCCAGCCCGACCTCGGCGACGCCGAGCGCGCCCGCCGGTCCGTCGGCGATGCCGGAGAGGGTGAGCAGCGCCTGAAGTACGGTGCCGCGGCCGTGAATTCGCGCCGCGGCATCATCGGCGATCATCTCCAGCAGACGCGCCACCTCGGCCGCACCGTGGGTGAACAATTCGATGCGCGGCATGACGGTGGCCAGGCCGCGGGTGAGTGCCAGCACCAGGTGATGCCTGCCCTCCAGATGCGCGCGCTCATGAGTGAGCACCGCTTCGAGATGATCGTCCTCGAGCGCGCTGAGCACGCCGCGACTGACCACGACCGTATGTGGTTTGCCCGCAACGCAATACGCGGCGGGCTGATCGACCTCGAGGATGACCGCGTCCAGTCCGGCATGGTGCCGGCCCGCCAGGCGCGCCATGCGCGCGTGTTCATGCGTGGTGCGCCGTGCTTTCAGCAGCGTCCGCACCAGTCGGGCCGCCACCAGCCCGGCGGCCAGGGCGGCGAATCCGGAGAGCAGCAGCAGTCCGGTCTGCACGGGCAGGCCGTAATCGCCGAGCACCGCATCGTGCAGGTGCACCAGGCAGCTGTCCATGAAGCGGTGTGGCGCACTCGAAACCCGGTGTGTGGCAAGGTCGAGAATGAGAATCGCGAGCGCCACCGACCACGCCAGGACGGTCGACGCCATCGCGGAGAGCCAGGCGGCCAGGGCCACCCGGGGTGTGGCACCCCCGTGTTCCACCAGGCGCAGTAGTCGCGGCGCGAGCACCGCGACGGCGAATCCGTAGAGCGCCAGGCACGCGGCGACGCTCACCGGACCGACCACCGTCCATCCGCCCGCATCGAACTCCTCCCGTTGGTCGGCCCGAGTGTACGGACGAAACCTGAGGGAACCCTTACTGTCACACCCGGGTATTGCCATGTAGGACCCTCGTACGGTAATACTATCTACGTACGGAGATAGTAGATAAAGCTTGTGCCGCCCCCTCATCGGCACAGGGGCGCCGACCGGACCGGCGCCGGCAACGAGCGGACGGGGGACCACCCCTCATCGGGCTCGCTCCGCTCGTTGCCACCCTCCGTATCCGAGGAATTCCGGCCGTCAGAGCGCCGCGAGCAGTTTGTCCGCCGCCGCCTCGATACGGTCCTCATCCAGCAGTACGACATTCGCCGCGGGACCCAGTGGAATGAAACTGTCCTCGCTGGTGACCCGCGCGATACGGCCGTCGAATCCCGCATCGAGCAACGCCGTGCACACCGCCTCGGAAACGCCTCCGCCGCGCCTGGTTTCATCGGCGACCAATACTCGCCCGGTGGCGCGGGCATTATCGAGCAGATCCTCGACCGGCAGCGGCGAGAGCCAGCGCAGATCCAGCACCCGCGCGTGCACGCCGCGCTCGGCCAGCCGCCGCGCGACCCGCAGGCTCATGGGCACGCCATTGGCGAAGCTCACAATCGTGAGATGCGTCCCGGTGCCGTGCACCCGCGCCCGGCCGATCTCGGCGTGACGCACCGCCGTGGCGGGGGCGAGCCAGCCGCCGTCACCGCTGCGATGCAGATCACGGGTGTGATAGAGCGCGATCGGCTCCAGATACACGCAGACCCGACCGTCCACCCGCGCCGCCGACACACAGGTGCGCAGCATGGCCGCCGCGTCATCGGCGCGAGCCGGCGCGGCGATCACCACGCCGGGGATATCCCGCAGTGCCGCAATGGAATTGTCATTGTGGAAGTGGCCGCCGAAGCCCTTCTGATAGGCCAATCCGGCGATGCGCACCACCAGCGGATTGCGGTACTGCCCATTGGAGAAGAACGACAGCGTCGACGCCTCACCGCGTAGTTGATCCAGGGCGTTGTGCACGTACGCCAGATACTGGATCTCCGGAATCGGCACGAACCCCGCCACCCCCGCGCCCAGGGCGGTGCCGAGCACGCTCTGCTCATCGAGCAGGGTGTCGAAAACCCTTCGCACGCCGAAGGTCTGCTGCAACCCCTTGGTGACGCCGTACACCCCGCCCTTGCGGCCGACGTCCTCGCCGAAGACCAGGACATCGGAATCGCGGGCGAGCAGCTGTCCGAGGGTGTGATTCACGGCCTGCGCCAATGTCATCGGGGTACCGGCGTCGGTATCCGCGGTCGACGGGGCCGCCGGACCCGCGCTGCCGCGCAGCGCGTCGGTGCGGACCACCGTCGGCCGCGCGGGCGCGAGCGGGGCCATGATCGCGGCGGCGGAGGTGAGTTGTGCTTCGCCCCTGATGCTTTCGGCGGTGGCCGTGACCCGCAGACCGATATCGGAGTACCTGCGCAGCATTTCTCCCGGCGTGGCGAAACCCGCGCCGATGATCAGTCGCGCGGTGCGCGTCACCGGATCGCCGCGCAGATCGGCCGCGATGTCGGCGGGCCGCCGGTACGCCGATTCGACATCGGAGCCCGCGTGTCCGAGCAGGCGCACGGTACGCAATCGCAGGAATGCCGGTTTACGGTGTGCGCGAACCCAATTCGCGGCTTCCCGGGCGGTGGCGAACGCATCGGTCAGTTCGGCCCCGTCGGCCTCGAAATACCGCAGCCCCGGGCGCGCGCCGTAGGCCTGTTCGATCCAGGTGCGCGAGGTGGGCACGCTGATGCCGATCCCGTTGTCCTCGCAGACGAACAGGATGGGCGCGGGGACGCCCAATTGCGCGGTGTGCACGGCGGTATTGATCGCCCCGGTGGCGGTGGAGTGATTGGCCGACGCGTCACCGAAACTGCACACCACCACCGCGTCCGACGGCCACGGGCAGGCCACCTTCATTTGCGCGGCTCGCTCGAGCGCGAACGCCAGCCCGACCGCGCGCGGCAGATGTGAGGCGATGGTGGAGGTCTGCGGAATGATGTGCGCGGCCTTACTGCCGAAAACCTTGTGCCGCCCACCGGAAATCGGATCCGCGATCGCCGAGGTGATGCCCAGCAGCACGTCGCGTATCGGATCGATGCCGCCCACCTGCCGGGTGCGCTGGACGAAGAACCCGCCGGAGCGATAGTGCAGCAGTGCGGGATCGTTCACACGCAATGCCGCGGCTACCGCCGCATTGCCCTCATGCCCGGAGGATCCGATGCTGTAGTACCCGACCCCGTCGCGGGCGAGCTGTCGCGCCGCCAGATCCAGGTGCCGCGAGGTGGCCTGCGCCTCGAATAATTCGAGCGCCCGCGCACCGGTGAGCTCGCTGCCCGGTTCGAGCGATTCCTGTTGTGGCCGTGTGGGTCCCGGTCGCGTCGCCGCGACTTCCGCCCGGAACCAGCCGTCGAGTTCGGCCTCCCGCTCGTTGATGCGACCCACCCTCTCCCGTATGTCCGATATGTCGCGTACGCCGGGTCATCAGAGTAGAGGTGGAATGCGCGGGTCCGGCGCAATTCCGGTGGCCTCGGCTGGTCGCGAACCCCCTTCGATTGTGCCGCGTCGGCGAACTTCCGGCGGGCTATTCGGGCCAGCGGTCGCGGCGCATCATGTCGAGGATCAGCGCGGCGATATTCCAGGCGTCATCGCCGCCTCGATGGTGGGTGCCCTCCAGCGGGATATCCGCCGCCTGCAGCGCACCCGCCATGCCGAAGCGGTGCCCGGTATCGCGGGACTCGGAGAACGCGATCTTGGCATTGGTGTGCTTCGATCCGAACGGATAGCGCACTTGGGTTGCGGCGCACTGGCGTTCGAACTGCTGCCGGTCGTACGCGCCCCAACTGGCCCACGGCCGGGAATCGGCATGGAATTCCGTGCGCAGCAGCTCGCAGGCTTCGGCGAAGGACACGCCGGTCGCCACCATTTCGGGCGTGAGGGTGGTCAGCCGGGTGCAGAACTCGCTCACGGTGGACCGATCCGGGCGCACCAGAATGTTGTGCTTGGACACTCGCTCCCGGGCCTCGAGGTCCAGCACGCACAGGCCGATCTCGATGATCTCCATCGGCTGTCCGGGTGGATTCGGGCCCTGCCAGCAGGTGGCCTCCACATCCACCACATTGAGGTATCTCGTATGCATAGCGCCGGACGGTACCGCTCCGATACCGTCCGGCGACAACGAATTTCGGCGTGTGCGCCTACTCCGCGCGCAGATTCAGGCCGGTGCCGTTACCCGCGTTGCGCAGCGTCAGGGTGTTGGAATCGACTGTGGCGGTGACGTTTCCGTCCAGTGCCTGGAGTACCGCCCGTTCCACGTCCATCACCTGCGGATCGCACATCATCTTGGTGGTGGCGATATGGAAGCTGATATCGGAACCGGTGATCTCGGCCCGGCCGGTCATGCTGTTGCAGCCCGCGCTGCCGGAGACGTTGCCATCGGGTGCGATGGTCAGGGTCGGGCGCACCTCGTCGAGGGTCTGGGAGCGTTCCACGCCGTTATTGCGCATGAGCGCGTCGACGATCCACGGGGTGCCGGTCAGCGATTTATCCGGATGCGCGACCTTGCGGTCGAGCATGGTCACCGTATTGCCGTTTCCGGTGAGGGTGAGATCCGACCCGTCGAGTTTCCAGGTGGGGGAGGAGTGCAGCAGCCCGGCCACCCAGCCATCCGCCCCGGCGACATCGCCCGGGCAGCCCATCATGGTGGTCGCGAGTTCGCCGACCTTCAGGGTGTTCCCGTCCAGGGTGACCGGTCCGGTGGCGGTATTGCAGCCCGCGTTCGCGGTCACCCGCCCGTCCTGGAAGCGCAGGGTCAAAGGCCCGCCGCCGGGAATGGCGGTGCCTTTGACCTCGGCCGATACGAACGCTCGTCCCATCGGCGTCACCGTCGGCTGATCACTGGCCTGCTGGGAATTCGTGCATCCGGCCATCGCGCCCGCCGTCAAGACGAGCAGCGCACACCACCTGCGAGTTGCTGACATGTAGCCGATCGTACGGATTCAGACGGGCATACCGAGTGCGGCCGCGAGCGTGCCGCCGATCGCGTTGGCGAACGCCGCGAACGCGCCCGGATCGGTGATCTCGCTCGGGACATCGCGCTGATGGCATCCGGTCGGGACGGGGACGCCGTTCAAACGGTCGTCGAGCCAGAGCACCGCGCTGGCCGTTCCGGCGACGGCCGCAATGCCGTGCTCGCTGAGCAGGTCCCGGGTGTAGGCGACGCGGGCGTTGGGATCCTGGCAGTAGTTGTCGTAGAGATTGTTGACGGCGTTGATCGGCATGACCTCATCGAGCGGCGCCTCGTAGATGTAAATGGGCGCGGTGGGCGTGCCGCGACGGCCGAGGCTGAGTTCGTCCAGCACCGGCTGCATTTCGGGCGAGCGCATGGGATCGCCCGGATAGTCGAACAGGCCCTTGATGTTGATGAACGGGAATCCGGCGAATTGCAGTGCGACGCACTGGCCTTCGTGCACCAGGCGCACGGCCTTGCCGAGCGGGTTCATATGCTGGTCGATGAATTGGGCGACCTGCGGATACTCGCGGGCGACGCCGAACAGGCCGCCCAGCACCGCGCCGCCGAAGGTGGAGGTGCCGTTGTTGTAGTCGACGGCCATGCGGATATCGGCCATCAGGCCGCCCGCGGCGGAACCGGTGAGGTTCAGTTCCGGTGCGTACTCCGGCTGGAGTTCGGCCGCGTGCGCGGTGGGGATCGCCCCGCCCGAATAGCCCCACAGCGCAACGCGAGTCGCGGTACCGGGCAGTCCGGCGGGTTCGAAATTCTCCGCCGCCCGAATGCCGTCCAGGGTGATGCGCCCGCCGAGCGGTCCGACCGCGTATGCCGCGTTCGGACCCTGGTGATCCGGGATCACCACCGCGTGGCCGCGCTGCAGCATGGCCTGCACTTCGATGAATTCGGCCGAGATGACCGGGTTCAGCGGATTGGGCAGTGAACCCATCTGGAGGGTGTACGAGGGTGCGCAGTTCTGGGACAGCGAATCCTCGGCGAACTGGAAGGAGAGCAGTCCGCGCGCACCGCTGGGTGCGGGGCGGTGCGGCACGATGACGGTGGCGACGGCGGCGATCGCCTCGCCGCGGGTATTGGTGCTGCGGTAGGACAGCTGCCAGGCATTGGTATTGAGCGGCAGCAGCCAGAAATTGGCCAGGTTCACCTGCCGCGCGGCGAGGATCTCGCCCGGCTGCGCCGCCGCCACCCGGGCCGAATCGGGTTGGTAGAAGCCCGGATCCAGATACGGCGGTGCGGGCGGCACCGGGAACGGCAGTGCGGGTTCCACCGTAACCGGTTCCGCCGCAGCCGTATTGGTTACCACCGGGCAGATGGTCACCGTCAGTCCCGCCGCCAGGGCCAGGGTGGCCCGGGCGATCGTGGTTCGAGTCCCCGCTGTCATTTCGAACTCCTTCATGCCGCCCCTGACGGCAGAGCGCTCACCATAGATAGAGAGTGCTTAGTTTCTAAGTTGCGATGCAGACCATATGATGCGGAAATGGAATGTGTCAACGGTCACCCCGGGGCACTGCTTCGCCCGGGGTCACCCGCACGGCAGGATGGTGCGACGTGAGTGAAGTTTCGCGCCCGCGCCGCACCCAACAGGAGCGCCGGGCCACGACGGTGGCCAAGCTGGTCGACGCGACCATTGCCGCGATCGGTGAGGTCGGCTATCAGCGGGCCACCGTGCAGGAGATCTGCGGCCGGGCCGGATTGTCCGCGGGGGCCATGTTCCGGCAGTTCGACACGCGTCTGGATCTGATCGTGCGCACGGCGCAGGAGGCGTTCTCCCGGCAGCTCGAAGCCTATCGCGCGACCATGGAACACCTTGGGGCGCAGGAGAATGCGCTCGATGCCGCGCTACGGTTCCTGCGGGCGGCGCAATCGTCGAATCTGATCCACGCGCTGCGCGAGATCTTCCTCGCGGCGCGATCGGACACCGAGCTCCGCGAGCGCATCGCGCCCATCGCGGAGGGGTACTACGGCGATATCGTCGCCACGCTCAATCAGACCGGGCTGCTCGATGATTTTCCCGCTGAGCTGCGTGAACCCATCTTCTTCATGATGCTGCACCTGTTCTCCGGCGAGGCGGTGGTGCGGGGGGTGTACCCGCGGCCCGATCTTGATGTGGCGATTCTCGGGTTGGTCGAGGACATGCTGGCCACGTACGCGGCGCGGGTGCGGACCGCGGCGGAATCGTGACGGGCGTTTCGGGTGGTTGGCGACATGTGGTGGGGAGGCGGCCCGCGTAGACCGACCGGTTGGTTGCTGAGACTAAGCTGATCCGGTGGCAGCCGTACGCACCGAGACGCCCGGATCGCCGTGGGCACCGCTGGCGTCCAAGGTCTTCCGCGCGCTGTGGATCGCGCAGCTGGTGTCCAATCTCGGCACCTGGATGCAAACCGTTGGCGCGCAATGGATTCTGGTCGATCAGCCGAATGCCGCGACGCTGGTCTCGCTGGTGCAGACCGCGACCACGCTGCCGGTCATGCTGCTGTCCATCCCGTCCGGGGTGCTGGCCGATCTGGTGGATCGCCGCCGGCTGCTGATCGTGGCGCAGACCGCCATGGCGATCCTGGCGACGCTGCTGACGGTGTTCACCGCGACCGGCCACACCACCCCGGTGCTGCTGCTCACGCTGTTGTTCCTGCTCGGCTGCGGGCAGGCACTGACCGCGCCCGCGTGGCAGGCGGTGCAACCGGATCTGGTGCCGCGCAGTCAGATTCCCGCCGCCGCCGCGCTGGGCAGTATGAGCAACAATATCGGCCGCGCGGTCGGTCCCGCGATTGCCGGTGTGCTGGTATCGCTTTCGGGTCCGACGCTGGTGTTCGCGTTGAACGCGGTGTCCTTCACCGGGATTCTGCTCGTGCTGTTGCGCTGGAAGCGTCCGCGACTGGATGACGATCTCCCCGTCGAACGGCCCATCGCCGCCCTGCTGGCGGGCCTGCGCTTCATCCGCGCCGCCCCCGCTGTGCGCCGAGTGCTGTTGCGCTGCCTGCTCTTTCTCGCCCCCGGCAGTGCGCTGTGGGCGCTGCTGCCCTTGGTCGCCCACAGCCGACTCCAGCTCTCGTCCTCGGGCTACGGTCTGCTGCTGGCCGCTCTCGGTGCGGGTGCGGTTTTCGGCGCGACCCAACTCAGCCGGGTGCGCCGGTTTCTTGCCCCGACCGGCATGCTGGCGGTCGCCGCCCTGGCCTTCGCCGCCGCCACCTTGGGCGCGGCCCTGGTGCCGAATATGCCGGTGGTGCTGGCTCTCCTGGTGGTCGGCGGTTTCGGCTGGATGATCGCCATGTCCACCATGAACTCGACAATGCAGCTGCTGCTCCCCGGCTGGGTGCGAGCGCGGGGTCTGTCGGTCTACCAACTGGTCTTCATGGGCGGCCAGGCCATCGGCTCGCTGGCCTGGGGTCTGGTGGCCGAACGCCACGGCACCGTCACCGCCCTCGTCGCCGCGACCGTCCTACTCGTGGTGTGCGCCATCAGCACTCGCTGGTGGCCGGTCCGCGTCTCCTCGCTCGACACCACCCCGTCGACCCACTGGCAGGACCCCGTCCTCGATTTCGAACCGGCCCCCGCCGACGGTCCCGTCCTGGTCCTCGAGACCTATCACGTCCCCGAGGAACTGACCGCCGACTTCACCGCCGCCATGACCCGCGTCGGCCGCTCCCGCCAGCGCACCGGCGCCACCGAATGGCGCCTCTACCGCGATGTCGGGCACGCCGACCGCTTCATCGAAGCCTTTACTGTCCGCTCCTGGTCCGAACACATGCGCCAGCACCAACTCCGCCTCACCGCCACCGACGCCGCTGCCGAGGCCCGGGTAGCCGAATTCACCATCGGCGAAGGCCGCACCCTGCACCTCATCGCCGTAACCCCGCCGGACCCGGCCCGCTCCTGGTGGCGCACCTGACTGCCCACCGAATAATCGGTTGCGCCCGCCACTCCGATTTGCGAATGTACTTCTACGGTAAGCCCGATTCGGGCAAGCGAAATGAATTGCACACCAACGCAATTCATCATGGAGGATATACCGGCCAGGGGCCGGGACTCGTTGCTAGCGAGATCGAGGCGCTGCCTTGGGATTCGATTTCTCTGTCCTCCGCGGCGGTGTAGCGCAGCCCGGCAGCGCAGCGGACTCATAAGCCGTAGGTCGTCGGTTCGAATCCGACCACCGCCACAACTGTTCCCCGGTCGCTGCCTTATTCGGTCGGGCTCACCGCAGAGGTTGATCCGTCGGTGACTTCGTAGATACCCGATGCGAGATCGAGGGCCTGAGCGGTGCGCGCCGCTGCTTCATCGACGGCGATACGGGGCGCTGGCGGAAGGTTGTCTGGGTAGTACGTTGCGGGACCGTACAACTGCCCGTATCGAAGCACCACGCCATTCGCGGCGAGCACAGACTGTTCGAGAAAATCCTTGGCGGCCAAGCCTTCTCCGGTCATTTCCCAGGCCACGCTCTGAGCGATGAACCGTTTCGCGCCCGCGGCATCGGCGGCCGTCAGCAGATTCGCCGTGCCCTCGCGGCGAATGCGGGCATTGGCCGCCCGGCCTTCGGCGAGGCGAGCCGGATCGTCGGGCAGATCGGTGAGCTGATGCATGACCAGGTCGGGGGCATACGCGGTGACAGCCTTGATGAGCCCGTCCGGGTCGAAGGCATCGCAGACGACCGGTTCGGCTCCCGCCGCGGCGAGCAGCTCCGCCTTCTCCGGGGAGCGGGTCATGCCCGCCACCTCATGACCCGCCGCGATGAGCAGCGGGATGAGTCGTATACCGAGGACGCCGCTGGCGCCCGCCAGAAAGATCCGCATAGTTTTCCAGGCTAAGGGATCGAAAATGGGGACATGCCTCCCCACGGAAGAACCCCGCCCACCCTCGATGCGGATTGCCCGTTCTGCGATCGCGCTGAATGAGGATCTACGGATGCGGGAGCGTCTCGGGCTGTGCGAGCCGCCTTACGGTTCAGTCGGGTTGGTCTCGCTGCGTCGAAGACAGCATTGAAGTAGGCGAGCAGGTAGGCACGTTGCAGGTGGACCGAGCGGGTTGTGCGAGATCGCCCCGGGTATGTAGAGCCTCCGAAATCGGTTGACGCTGCGGGGTCGGACACGCTGCCATTGGATCTGCCGCACTGTCTCGCAGGAACTTTCGTGGATCTGCGACAGGTACGAGCAATTCATCACCCGTGAGAGAAGCCCCGATGAAAAAGTTCATCATCGCAGTTGTCGCCGGTTCGGCTGTCCTGGCAGCCGCGCTGACAGCGTGCTCGTCCGATGCCGATGTCGCCGCGGACAACATTTCGAAGAAGGCCGACAACTTCGAGATCAATCGCCGAATCGTCTTCTACAACGGCATCACCGACAAGTACATGCTGCTGATCGAAGGCTTCTGCTCCATCAACCCGGACAATCGCAAGATCACAGTGACCTGCAAGGTCGGCTCGGATGAGTACAAGAAGCACTACCTCGGCCTCAGCGACAACGTGACATACGTGGTCGAGCAGATCGACAGTGCGAACGTCTCTCCCGACCACTACATCGTCAACTTCAAGCCGGAATCCCTGCTGCCGAACGTGGAGCGCCGGTGAAGACCCCGTGGGGCTGATGCGGGGGGATTGAATCCGACCGCATAGGATGTCCGGCATGCGGATGTTCCTCGATATCCTCCTGATCATCACCAGCGTGCTGCTGGTGCTGCTGGTGCTGTTGCACCGCGCCAAGGGCGGAGGTTTGTCGAGCCTGTTCGGTGGTGGCGTGCAGTCGAGCCTTTCCGGGTCGACGGTTGTGGAGAAGAACCTTGATCGGATCACCATCTTTCTCGGGGTGATCTGGCTGATCTCGATTCTGGGAATCGGGCTCGAGATCAAGTTCAGCTAGTTCGGTCAGCGCAAAACGCCCGGGTCTCGCTTTCAGCGACGCCCGGGCGACTTGTGCTGTCTACGTGCATCATGGATCCATGGACGTGGTGAACGCGGTCACACCGAGTCTGGCGGGGCTGTTGCGGCGGGATCTGTTGTGGATGACCTGGAATACGGTATTGGCTTGGGTGCCTGTTGCGCTGGCACTGCTGGTGTTTCGGTCGAACCCGCAGGTGGGGAAACGATTGCCGGTATCGCCGGTGTGGTGGGCGGGGGTGGTGCTGCTCATGCTGTTCCTGCCCAACGCGCCCTACGTGGTGACCGATCTGGTGCATTTGCGCGATGACATCAAGGCCATCGGCAATGGGCCGGTGGTGAGTACGGTGCTGCCGGTGTACGGCGTTTTCATCGTCTCCGGATTCGTCGCCTACTACCTGGTTCTCGCCGAGCTACGCGCTTTCCTGGAGCGGTCCGGGCTGGCGTTCTGGCGCGTGCCGGTCATTCTCACCATCCATTTCCTTTGCGCCATAGGCGTTTTCCTGGGCCGCTGGGTGCGGTTGAACAGCTGGGAACCCATGGTCGAGCCCCGGGGCGCGTTCGAGCGCATGGTGCTGGCGCTGACCTGGGAGTGGGCTCCCATCCTGATCGCCGCGGTTTTCGTGGCGACCGCACTCGGGCATTTCGTCACCCGCGCCGTGGTCGAGGCGAGCGTGGCCAGCGCCCGCCGCGGTGTCCGGGTGGTGCGCGCGGTCCGGCTGACGCCACCGAGCGCTGACCAGGTCTGAATCGCTCGCCTGTTTGGGTTCCGCACATCCGGGTAATCGCGGGGGTGTTCGTGCGCGCCCGCTCGGGCGCGCGTTGGAGAGGATGCGGTTCGCCGCATTCGCGCGCAGGTGAGGGATGTGGGTATGGGTGCGAACCTGATGATCGTGGAGGACGACGACCGGGTTCGCGGGGCGCTGCGACTCGCCATGGAGGACGAGGGTTACGACGTCGCCGAGGCCGAGGCCGCGGAGACCGCGCTCGAGCATCTACGTGATCACGGCGTGCCCGATGTCATGATCGTGGACCTCATGCTCGGCGAAATGGACGGCTTCACCTGTATCCGCGAGGTGCGCCGGGACCATGATGTGCCGATCATCGTGGTGAGCGCCCGCGATGACACCCACGATGTGGTGGCGGCACTGGAGGCGGGCGCGGACGATTTCGTCACCAAACCCTTCGAGATCAAGGAGATCACCGCCCGCATGCGGGCGCTGCGCCGCCGCGCGCGATTGGCGAACGCACAGGACGAACCCGCTCCGGAACAGCCGGAGGAATTGGTGCTGGACGCGGACCCCGATGCCCCGCTGATGCTTTCGCCGGACGGCGGCACGGTGCGGCGCGGCGATGAGGAATTGCACCTGACCATCACCGAATTCCGGGTGCTGTGTGAACTCGCCGCCAGCCCCGGCCGCGTGCTCAGTCGCACGGCATTGCTCGAACGTATCTGGGACCGTGGTTTTTTCGGCGATGAGCGCATTGTCGACGTGCATGTGCGCCGTCTGCGCACCAAGATCGAGCATGATCCCTCGGATCCGCAACTCGTGGTCACCGTGCGCGGTCTGGGCTACCGGCTCGACACCCAGCGGTGATGCTCACCCTGCTGGTCGGGGTCATCGCGGCCATTCTCGGTGTGGCGGTAGGAGTCTGGGTGACGCGGCGACGGCTGTCGACCACCGTCGAAGAGTTCAACACCATGGTCGATTCGCTACAGCGTCGCGTCGATCGGGAGCGTCGCCTGGTCGGTGATGTCAGCCATGAACTTCGCACTCCGCTGACCACGTTGATCACCAGTGTCGGTGTGCTGAACCGGCATTCGGGTGAGTTGCCCGAACGATCGCGTCGCGCCCTCGAATTCGTCAGCGTCGAACTCGAACATCTGCGCCATATCCTCGACGATATGCTCGAACTGGCCAGGGTCGAGGCCGGAGTGCATCGCGGTGATACCGAACCGCTCTGTGCCACAGAACTTCTCACCCATATGCTGGCCGATCGCGGCTACGCCCCGGATCTGCTGACCGCGCGCGAGGAGATCATCATCTCGGGCCGGAAACTGGAGTTGGAGCGCGCGATCGGCAATCTGCTCGACAATGCCGACCGGCACGGCGGCGGCGTGGTCGCCGTAACCGCCGTGCGCGCGGGCGCGGAGGTGGTGATCACCGTCGATGACGCCGGACCCGGTGTCCCCGTTGCCGAACGTGAACGCATCTTCGAACGCTTCGCCACCGTGCGCAATGCCCGCCGCGCCGCCAGCGGCACCGGCATCGGCCTGGCGCTTGTCGCGGAAACCGTTGCGGCCCATCGTGGTCGGGTGGAGTGTGACGAAACTCCCAGTGGCGGTGCGCGATTCACCATCAGATTGCCGAGCGCCACCCGATGACACCGGATCGTCACACGATCGTAACGAAGCGACAAGAAGACCTCAAAGTTCGTTCGGCAATCTGAATTAGGTCATGCAAACCCAATTCATGAAATTCGACGCCCTAGTTCAGCAAATCACTCCGGAACCCCCTACCGCGCTGATTCCCCTGCACTCGGTACGCGGCGAGAATGCGGCGCTCCTTCGAACTCCGACCCTGGAAGACGGAGCCCGATTGTGGCAGATCGCCGCGAATTCGGGAGTGCTCGACACCAATTCGAGTTACGCCTATCTGCTGTGGTGCCGTGATTTCGCGGCCACCTCGGCGGTCGTCGAAGTCGACGGTGAAGTGGGCGGATTCGTCATCGGCTATGTCCGCCCGGAACAACCCGGCACCTTCTTCGTCTGGCAGGTCGCGGTGGAGCGCAAACACCGCGGTCAGGGCCTGGGTGTGGCCATGCTCGACTTCCTGCTGGAGAACCTTTCCCAGCACGGTGTCGAGGAACTGGAAACCACCATCTCGCCGGATAACACCGCGTCACGGGCCATGTTCGCCTCGCTCGCCGTGCGGCGCGACTGCCGGCTCAGCCATCACGCGCTCTTCGATCCCAGCCATTTCCCCGACGGCCACGAACCCGAGCATCTGTTCCGCATAACCCCTCATCAGGAGGTTGGATGATGACTACCCTCGATATGAACATTTTCGACGAGATCGAATCGAATGTGCGTGGTTACTGCCGTGCCTGGCCGACGGTTTTCGATACCGCGTCGGGCTCCTGGCTGCGCGATGAGGACGGCCGGGACTACCTGGATTTCTTCGCCGGTGCAGGTGCACTGAATTACGGGCACAACAATCCGGTGCTCAAGCAGGCGCTGGTGGATTATGTGATGCGCGACGGCATTACGCACGGGCTGGATATGTCGACCGTCGCCAAGCGGCGGCTGCTGGAGACGATTCAGACCACACTGCTGGAACCGCGTGACCTCGATTACAAAGTGCAGTTCCCCGGGCCGACCGGAGCGAACGCGGTCGAGGCCGCACTGAAACTGGCGCGCAAGGTGACCGGGCGCACCACGATTCTGAACTTCACCAACGCTTTTCACGGTATGACGCTCGGCGCGCTGGCCGTCACGGGCAACGCTGCCAAGCGGGCCGGTGCGGGTGTGCCGCTGCTGCACGCCACCCCGATGCCGTTCGACGGTTATCTGCCCGAGGGCGGGGACGACCCGTTCGTGTGGATGGAGACCATCCTCGACGACGCGTCCTCGGGCGTGGACAAGCCCGCCGCGGTGATCGTGGAAACCGTGCAGGGCGAGGGCGGCGTGAATATCGCCAGCGTGGAATGGCTGCGCAGTCTGGCGCAATTGTGCGCCGACCGCGAGATTCTGCTCATCGTCGACGATGTGCAGATGGGTTGCGGCCGCACCGGGCCGTTCTTCTCCTTCGAGGCCGCGGACATCACCCCCGATATCGTCACCCTGTCGAAATCCATTGGCGGCTATGGGCTGCCGATGGCGTTGGTGCTGATGAAGCCCGAGCTCGATCAGTGGGCTCCGGGTGAGCACAATGGCACCTTCCGAGGCAACAACCCGGCCTTCGTGACTGCGCAGGTGGCGCTGGAGCACTACTGGTCCGACACCCTGCTCAGCACCGGGACACTCGCCAAAGGTGAACTGGTGCACCGCAATCTGAGCCAGCTGACCGAATCGTTCCAGGGCCTGTCCACCCGCGGGCGCGGTCTGGTGCACGGCCTGGTCTTCGATGAACCGTCCCAGGCGGGCAAGGTATGCCAGGCGGCGTTCGAGCGCGGACTGCTCACGGAAACCTCCGGCGCGTCCGATGAGGTGGTGAAATTGCTTCCGCCGCTGACGATCACGAGTGCGGAACTGGAGCACGGTCTGGGCATTCTCGCCGAATCGGTGGGTGTGGTCTGCGAAGGAGCGCACTGACATGATCGTTCGTACCACCTCGGAGATCACCGGCACCGATCGTGATGTGGCCGAAGCGGGTTGGCGCAGCAAGCGCATCGTGCTCGGCGGTGACGGTGTGGGTTTCTCGTTCCACGAGACCACCATCGAAGCCGGGACCGAGCACGAATTCCACTACCGCAACCATGTGGAGGCGGTGTGGCTCGTCGAAGGCGACGGGACGCTGGAAGATCTCGACAACGGCGTCACCTACGACCTGGGCCCGGGTTCGATGTACCTGCTCAATGGCCATGAGAAGCATCGACTGCGCACCCGCACCCGGATGCGCATGCTGTGCGTGTTCAATCCGCCGGTCACCGGCAAGGAAGTGCATGACGAGAACGGGGTGTACCCGCTCGTCGCCGTCGACTAGCCGAAGATGGGAGCTCGCAAGGAATGTCGTCGCACGCGTTGATCGATCGATACCCCACCCGCACCGCCGGACCGGCACCGCATCTGGAGCGCATCGATCCCACCGTCTGGGGTGAGATCGGGACTCCGGCGCTGTCGAATTTCGAGTCGGATGGCTTCGCGATCCTCGATGATCTGCTCGAGCGGGAGGAGGTCGCCGATGTGGCGGCCGAGCTCGGGCGCATGACCCGCGATCCCGAACTCATGCTCGATGAGCGTGTTGTCATCGAGAAGGGTTCGAATCGGGTCCGCTCCATTTTCGAGGTGCACAAACTCAGTGCCGTCATCTCGAATCTGGTGCGGGAGAGCCGAATCGCCGGTTTGGCGCGGCAGGTGCTCGGCTCGGAGGTCTACATCCATCAGAGCCGCATCAACTACATGCCCGGCCTGCGCGGTGCGGGGTTCTACTGGCACTCCGACTTCGAGACCTGGCATGCCGAAGACGGAATGCCCGCGCCCCGCGCGGTGAGCCTGTCCATCGCGCTCACCGACAATTACCCGTTCAATGGCAGTCTGATGGTGATGCCCGGCTCGCACCGGACGTTCGTCCCCTGCCAGGGTGAGACTCCCGACGCCAACTACCGGAACTCCTTGCGGGAGCAGGAGATCGGCGTACCATCGGAAGCCGACATCACCGAACTGGCCAATAAACACGGCATCACCCAGTTCACCGGCCGCGCGGGTTCGGCGCTGCTGTTCGATTCGAACATCATGCACGGCTCCTCCAACAACATCACCCCGTTCCCGCGCTCCAATCTGTTCATCGTCTTCAACAGCGTCGAGAACACCCTCACCGCACCGTTCGCGGCTCCCGCACCCCGCCCGACCCATATCGGAAACCGCGACTTCCGCCCGATCGCATAGGTTCCCGGATTTGGGGCACATGACCGATGCGGCTGGGAGTGCTCGACCGGCAGCATGGTTCGGGTCCAATAGAGCAACTAGAGGAGTCGGTATTCGATGCGAAATCTTCGGAACGCCCTGCCCGTCACCATCGCCCTGGCCGCCGCCGGCCTCGCCCTGACCGCCCCACAGGCCTCGGCCGAGATCGGTTCCCAGGTCATCATCGCGGGCGGTGGCCTCAGCAACGGCTACGGCACCGGCTGCACCTACTCGGTAACCGCCAACAGCGCGTCCCCCGCGGGCATGGACTTCTACGACAACGGCGTCTGGTTCGCCGCCACCCAGGGCAGCCCCACCCCGAAGACCCACGTAGCCAACTGGACCCCCGCCACCCCCGGCACCCACGTCCTCCAGATCGTCCAGAACGGCGACACCAAATCCATCCCCCTCACCGTAGGCACCGGCATCAACGGCGGCAGCTCCTGCCTCGTGATCTAGCCACCGCCACATCGCTTTCCCGCGCGGCCCGCAGACCCGAAGTGGTCTGCGGGCCGCACACCTGTCCGGGGCGTCATGGGGAGTATCGGTGCAGCGCCTCACACAGAGCGCCCCGCCGTCCATGGGTATGGTCGGCGGGGCGTTCGGGGGTTGGTGTCAGGCCAGGCCGAGGCGTTCGGCGGCGAGGATGCGGATGTTTTTCTTGTCGGGCTTGCCGAGGCCGGTGAGGGGGAGTTCCTCGATGATGATGACGTGCTTGGGGACCTGGACGGAGCCCTTGCGCTGCTTCACGGCGGCCTGGATTTCGGCGGTGACCACTTCGATGGCGGCGGGGTCGGCGGCGGTGGCCGGGTCCAGGACGATTACGGCGGTGACGGCTTCGCCGTAGTAGGCGTCGGGGACGCCGACGACTGCCACGTTGAGGACCTTGGGGTGTTCGGAGACAACGTCTTCGACCTCGCGGGGGAAGACGTTGAAGCCGCCGGTGACGACCATGTCCTTGCTGCGGCCGACGATGAACAAGAAGCCGTCTTCGTCCTGGCGGGCCAGGTCGCCGGTGTGCAGCCAGCCGTTGCTGAAGGTTTCGGCGGTGACCTCGGGGAGGTTGAGGTAGCCGCCGGCCAGCAGTGGGCCGGAGACGCAGATTTCGCCTACCTCGCCCTGGGGGACCTGGTTGCCTTCCTTGTCCAGCAATGCGACTCGGATGGCGGTGGAGGGGCGGCCGCAGGAGGTGAGGCGTTCCTTGTCGTGCTCCTCCTTGCCGAGGTAGCTGATCGCCATGGGGGCCTCGGACTGGCCGAAGTACTGGGCGAAGATCGGGCCGAAGCGATCGATGGCCTCCTGCAACCGATTCGGGTCGATGGCGGCAGCGCCGTAGTAGACCGTCTCCAGTGAGGACAGGTCGCGGGTGTTGGAATCGGGGTGGTCCAGCAGCGCGTAGAGCATGGACGGCACCAGCATGGTGGCGCTGATCTTGTGCTCTTCAATGGCTTTGAGCACCTCACCGGGCTCGAAGCGCGGCACGACCACGCACTGCCCGCCGAGCAGCACCACGGGCAGGAAGAACGCCGCGCCAGCATGCGAAAGAGGCGTGCAGATAAGGAATTTCGGCCGCGTCGGCCATTCCCATTCCGAGAGTTGGATCTGCGTCATGGTGGCCATGGCCTGCGCGGTGCCGATGACGCCCTTGGGCTTACCGGTGGTGCCACCGGTGTACGCGATGGAGATGACGTCATCGGGCAGCAGTTCCACAGCCTCGACCGGCCGCGGCTCGTATTTGTCCGCTGCCGCAAGCAGATCCACGCCCACATCGGCGAGCTCCTCGGGCACGGGCCCGAGCGTCAGCACCCGATTCAGCCCCTCGACGCGATCCACCAGCTCCCGCGCGCGCTTCACGAACGCGGGCACCGGATCCAGGATCAGCGTCGTAATCCCTGCGTCGGCAAGCACATACGCGTGATCGTCCAGCCCGCCGATGGGATGCAGCGCGGTCCGCCGCGAACCCACGATCTGGCCCGCGCCGATGGTGAACAGCACCTCGGGCCGATTCAGCGCCAGCACGCCGACCGGCGTCCCGGTGCCGACGCCGTACTCCTCGAACGCCGCGATATACCGGCTCACGGCATCGAGAACCTCACCGCCGGTGAGGGTATGGTCGCCGAGCGTGAGCACCGGTCGGTTCTTGTGCCGCCGCAGCCCCGCCACCAGGGCGTGCCCATTGTGCACCGGGAGCCGCAGCAGGGTGTCGGGATCGATTGCAGTCATAGGGATCTCACTCCGTCCGGGAATCAGAGGGTGTTGGCGGCGTACAGGGTGACAACCACCGCGCCGCCCAGGCCGAGGTTGTGTGCGAGCGCGGTGCGCGCACCCGGCACCTGCCGTTCGCCCGCGAGTCCGCGCAGATGCCAGGACAATTCGGTGGCCTGCGCCAGACCGGTCGCGCCGAGCGGATGCCCCTTGGAGATCAGCCCGCCCGACGGATTCACCACCCAGGTACCGCCGTAGGTGGTCGCACCGGATTCGATCAACGCGCCGGACTCGCCCTCACCGCACAGTCCGAGCGCCTCATAGGTGATGAGCTCGTTGATGGTGAAGCAGTCGTGCAGCTCGATCACATCGACATCATTCACGCCGATTCCCGCGGTGGCGAACACCTTCGAGGCCGCCGCGCGGGTCATGGGCGCACCCACCACATCGATCATGGACCCGGTCGAGAACGAGGTCCCGTCATCGGTGGCGAGCTCCTGCGCCAGGATCTCGATGGCCTGCGCCTCGAGGCCGTGCGCCCGCACGTACTCCTCGCTGACCACCACCGCGGCCGCCGCGCCATCGGACATGGGCGAACACTGCGAACGCGTCAGCGGCCCGTGTACCGGCTTATCGGTGAGCACCTGCTCCAGGGTGTACGCATCCTGGAACTGCGCCAGCGGATTCCGCGTCGAATGCTCATGGTTCTTGACCGCGACCGCCGCCAGCTGTTCGGGCGTGGTGCCGTACTGCTTCATATGCTCGATGGCGGCATTGCCGAAGAACTGCGTGGTGATCGGCGCCTGGCTGAACTCGTACTGCCCGCGCATCACACCCAGGTGGTGATCGACGGTGGTGGCCTTGGGCCGGGTCGCCGGACCTGCCATGGCCTCCTTGGTCATCTGCTCGAACCCGACCGCGAGGGCCACATCGACGATCCCGCTGCCGACCCATTCGCGCGCCAGCATCAGCGCGGTGGATCCGGTGGCGCAGTTGTTGTTCACGTTCACCACCGGAATCCCGGTCAGCCCCACGTCGTACAGCGCGCGCTGACCGGCGGCGGACGGCTGGAACACATAGCCAACGGCGGCGCGCTGCACCTGGTCATAGGTGACACCCGCATCGCCGAGTGCCCCGCGCACGGCCTCACCGACCATTTCGGGGTAGGTCCACTCGCGGGACCCGATCTTGACGAACGGGGTCATGTTGACACCGACGACGAAAACGCGACGCATAACTTGCTGTACTCCTCTTGTCCGGAAACGTTTTTCGGTGATGACTAGTCCGCGCGCGGTACGCGGCCGTCGATATCGGTGAAGCCGTACGCCTCGGCGAGATCGGCAACCTTCCAGGCTTTTCCGCCGCGCGCCTTGCGGTTCGGATCCGCGGCCAACGCGGCGACGGCGCGACCCGGGAAGCGCGGGGATTCGGCGTCATTGAGATCGAAGCTGCCCTCACCGGGCAGGGTGACGATGCGATTGCCGTCGGCATCGGCCGGAACCATCTGCAGCAGTTCGGTATCCACGATGCCCGGCCACAGCGAGACCGCGGTCGCCCCGGTATCGGCGAGATCGCGCGCCAGATCGACGGTGAGCCGATCGAGCGCGGTCTTGCCGACGCCGTAGACGGCATTGTGCATGTACCGCACCGCGCCCGGCGAGGACACGTTCACGATCAACCCGCCGGATTCGATCAGCAGCGGTGCGGCGAAAACGCTTGCCACATAGTGCGATCGCACGCCGATATCGAAGGTCTCATCCCACGCCTTGGCGGGCACCTCCCAGAATTTGCGGCCCAGCCAGCGTGCGGCGGCGGGGGAGTTGTAGACATTGTTCACCAGCACGTCCAGGCGGCCCTGCTCATCGCGCACCTGCGCGAACAGCTTCTCCACCGCCCCGTCGTCCTTGTGATCGCAGACCACCGGCACACCGACGCCGCCGAGCGCGTCGATCTCGGCGGCGGTGCCCGCCACCGTGCCGGGCAGATGGCCGGGCACGGTGGTGCGCCCGGTGACGTAGACGGTCGCACCGGCCGCGCCCAGCTCCAGGGCGATGCCCTTGCCGATGCCACGGCTGGCTCCGGTCACCACGGCGACCGTTCCGGCGAGAATCTTGGGTATTTCGCTCACGACCTCTGGACACTACCTTGAAATAAGAACGTGTTCTAGAAATTGGAGGCGGTAGTGGAGCTGACGCATCGGACGGTGGATACCGGGGAGATCCGTATGCACGTGGCAGAGCAGGGGCAGGGGTATCCGGTCATCTTCTGCCACGGGTTCCCGCACACCTGGTTCATGTGGCACAACCAGCTGGAAGCGGTGGCCGCGGCCGGGTATCGCGCGATCGCTCCGGACCTGCGCGGGTACGGTCGCACCGACGCGCCCGCCGGGCTGGAGTCGTACACCAATGAGGCCGTCATCGGTGATCTGCTCTTCCTGCTCGACGATATCGGCGCGGACAAGGCCGTCTTCGTCGGTCTGGACTTCGGCGCGCAACTGGTGTGGGAGCTCTCGCTGCGCGCGCCCGAACGGGTCGCGGCGGTGGCGGTGCTGAACAATCCGTTCAGCCCGCGCCCGCCCCGCGCGCCCTCGGCCTTCTGGACTCGGGCGGCCGAGAAGCACTTCCTGCACCTGTCGTACTTCCAGACCCCCGGTATCGCCGATGCCGAACTGGCGGCCGATACGCGCGGCTTCCTGGCCCGGGTCTACTACTCGCTCAGCGGCGAGTACCACTATCTGGACACCTGGAAGAACCCGCCCGGCCTCGGCTATCTGGACGTGTTGCCCGAGGCCCCGCCGCTGCCCTGGCCGTGGCTCGCACAGGAGGAATTCGACACGCTCGTAGCCGATTTCGAGCGCACCGGATTCACCGGCGGCCTGAACTGGTATCGCAATCTGGACCGCAACTGGGAGCTCACCGAGGCGTTCGCGGACGCCAAGGTCTCGGTGCCCGCCTTCTTCCTGTACGGCGAGAAGGATCCGGATATGGAGGGCTTCAGCGGTCGCGATCCGCTGGCGACCATGCGGGCGGGGGTGCCTGATCTGCGCACGGTGGTCGAGGTGCCCGCCGCGGGTCATCTGGTCCAGCTGGAACGACCGGACGCGGTGAACGCCTTCCTGGTCGACACGCTGCAGGCGCTCGGCCTGCCCGCGACCGTCACCTCATAGCGTCGGCAGGTGGCCCGCCCGTGCGCGGGCGGGCCACCTGTTCGCGATCGACCGCGAAATCCGTCCTGTGCCAAGAGAAATCAGCCGCGTCGGGCTCCGATATCGGCCCCCGGCGCGGCGATTCTTCTATCGTCTCCAGGTATGGACAGCACTGCGCTGCGCAAGGAAATCGATCGCCGCCTCGAACCGTGGTCCGCACAATTGGGTCCCGATCGAGTCGCCTACACCAACCACGTTCTACGAGTCATCTCGCTCAGTGACCTGATCGCGAAGGGGACGGGACCGGCGCCGAGCGATCGCTCGGAGTTCCTGGCGGCGGGCGTATTCCACGATCTCGGCATCTGGACCGCGGGCACCTTCGACTACCTCGCGCCCTCGGAGGAGCTCGCCGGGCACTGGCTCGAGGGCAACGGCCAGAGCGAACTCACCCCGCTGGTCACCCGGATGATCGACCAGCACCACAAACTCCGTGCGGCGGGCGACGCCGACGACCCGGTGGAGATCTTCCGCCGGGCCGACGCCGTCGATGTGGAGATGGCGGTGCTGGGGCGCTTCGGTGTTCGGCGAGCCGCCTATCGGGATTTGACCGAGGAATTCCCGGATGCCGGATTCCATCGCCGCCTGCTCCAGCTCGGCGCGGAACGCATTCGCACGCACCCGCTTTCCCCGTTGCCCGTGCTCAAGTGGTGAGCGGTCCGAGAGCGCCGCGCTGAGGTGACGCCGCGCGGATCCGTTGCTCAGGACGGCCGGGTCGCGCGGAAGTAGGTGACGCGGCTGACGTGCCGGTAGACGCGGGAATCCACTTCCTCGCAATCGAATCCGGCCTTGCGCAGCAGGCTCGGGATGCCATCGCCGAGGTTGGCGGCCACATGCGGATTCTTCAGCATGCGGCGGGCACTGAATCCATCGGCGGCGGTGAGGTTTCCGCCGATATCCACCAGGTGCAGTTGCCCGCCCGGGCGCAGCACCCGGAAGACTTCCGCGGCCGTGGCCTCCTTCACCTCCGGGTCGAGGTGGTGCAGCATGAAGGCCGAGAGCACATGGTCGAAGCCGCCGTCGGGGAAGGGCAGCGCCTGACCGTACGCGCGCTCGTAGCGAAGCCCGTTGCGGCCTTTGCTCTTCCGCTCCGCGCGGGCCAGCGCCAGCGGATCCGGGTCGGTGCCGATCACCTGCGCGCCGGGCTGGATGTTCTTGGCGGCGATAGTGAGATTGCCCGTGCCACAGCCGATTTCGAGCACGCGATCACCCGGAGCGAGGCTAGCCTGGCGCAACAGCGCGCCGTGCACCTTGCGTACGCCGAGCGCCCGTGTCATCAGATCGTAGAAGGGCAGCATGCCATCGCGTCCGGCGGCCGGAAGATAGTCGTGCTCATTGCCCATGGCCTGCGAAAGCGGAGTATTTTTCGTCATGTTCTCCATGCTCGCCGGTTCGCGTTCACCATAATTGGGAGATTTTCGGTAGTACTGGGATTATCTTTGGCTCATGTCCGAGCGCGCGCACCCCATCCGATATCAGGCGGGCGTTCCGGTGTACCGCTACTCCGCCGACCCGGCGGTCCCGCCACTGTCGGTCATGCGCTTCACGGCCGAGATGCGGCCCGCGCACGGGGTGCCGCATATACACGACTTCCCGGTCCTGATGTACATCGACGCCGGAGCCGCGGACAATGACCCGCCCGCGGAATCCGGCGACGTGTACGTCGTCGCGCCGGGCGCGGTCATCGACGCGACGAGCCTGCGGCTGGAGAGCGCGGTCGGAGTGCTCTTCGACCCCGCGGCGCTCGGTGACGACGCCCGCACGCCCTGGCCGGTGTGGCGCTCGCATCCGCTGCTGTTCCCCTTCCTGCACGGCATCTCCAGCGGACTGCTCCGCCTGCGGGTTCCGCCGGAGCGACAACCGTTGTGGGAGTACACGATCGCCGCGATCGAGGCCGAGTTGGCCGCACGCCGCCCGGGATACCGCCAAGCCGCCGCCGCGCACCTGACCCTGCTGCTGGTCGATGTCGCCCGCCTGGCCGTCGATGTGGTCGGCGATCTGCGCCGCAGCAATGAGACCGTGCTGGCCGAGGCATTCGAGGTCATCGAAGAGCGGTTCGGCGAGCCGATCTCACTGCGCGATATCGCCCGCTCGGTCGGGCTCACCCCCGCCTACCTCACCACACTGGTTCGCCGCCGCACCGGGCGCACCGTGCAGGATTGGCTGATCGAGCGCCGTATGGCCGAGGCGCGGCGGCTGCTGACCGATTCGGACCTGTCGATAGCCGAGATCGCCAGGCGCGCGGGCATCGCCGATCCGGGCTACTTCACCCGCCTGTTCCGCCGCGAACACGGAATGACCCCGCGGGGCTGGCGCGAACGCCTGGATCCCGCAAGGTCATTCGGATGACGATCAGGAATTGTTGCCCAGGAATGACACCGCGTTCGCCGCACCCGCCACGGCGATATCGGGTTTGCCGTCGCGATTGAAATCGGCGATCACCGGCGTCTGCGGCTGACCGGTCACCGGATAGCTGTTGGCGGTGGTGAGCGTACCGTCACCATTTCCGTTGAATACCACGATCTTCGAACTCAATACCGCCGACATCGCCGCGTCGAGCGTGCCATTGTGATCGAAATCCGCGACCGCGATACTGGTCGGTCCGAGGCCGGACAGATTCACCCGATTCGTCTTCTTGAAACCACCCTGGCCATCGGAGATCAGCACGGTGGTGCTGAACGAGAACGAATCCGCGGTCACCACATCGTCGATGCCGTCACCGTTGAAGTCACCGGCCCGGACATCCTCGGTGATCAATCCGCTGGTGCTGGCACCGCGGCGGGTGAACCCGCCGTCGCCATTACCGGTGAACACCTCCACCTGTTGCAGCAGATCATTGTTCACGGCAATGTCGATCTTATTGTCGCTGTTGAACTTTCCGGTGGTGAACGCCGCCGCCGGTCCGGCGATGATCGCGGACGGACCCGACTTCAAGGTCCCGTCACCCTGCCCCAGCCAGGTCTGCACGCCGGTCGGAATCAGGCTCAGCACATCGGCTTTCCCGTCACCGTTGGCATCGGCGACGATGACCTCCTGCTGGGCGCCCTCCAGGGTGGTGTACTTCTTGCCCACCTTGAAGGTGCCGTCGCCATTGTTGAGGAAGACCGCGATCTGCGTCCACGCCTGCGCGACCACATCGGGCTTACCGTCGCCATTGAGATCGCCCGCCCCGATAGCGCCGTATCCGATGCCCACCGAGCCGACACGTTTTCCGGGCGAGAAACTGCCATCGCCCTTGCCCGCCATGATAATCGGGCCGTCCCCTTGGAAATCGGCGGCGACGATATCGGGCACCCCGTCCCCCGTGAAATCCGCCCCCACCATTCCGATCGGCGACGGTCCCGGCCCCCAGGACGGAAAGGACCCGCCCGAGGGCGAGTCGACTGCCGCCGCGAATTGAATACTGCCCGCCGCCAAGGCCGCTCCCGGTAGTACGAGAACAATGGCCGAGGTGACAGCGGAAATAGAGAGGAAGGCGCGCAAAGTGCGAAGTTGCATAGGTGTTCCTGATTCGCAGTAGCACCACCGTGTGGTGGTGGCCACGGACTTTAGGACAACCGCAACCGGCATTCTGACGGCTTCAACACTTTTCGGCCGATTGCCGCACTCGCGCGCATTCCCTAGTGCACTCCACCAAGGAAGCGCCCCGGCCTCACCGCACGCGGCGCAAAGCCTCCGGCGTCAGATCCGCGAGGGTCGGATACCCGTCCACGGCCATGATGAGGTCGGCCTCGGCGAGCAGCGTGCGCAGCACGTGGACGATGCCTTCCGCACCGCCGAGCGCCAAGCCGTAGGCGTACGGGCGGCCGATGCCGACCGCGGTGGCCCCGAGCGCCAGCGCCTTGATGATGTCCGCGCCCGACCGGATGCCGGAGTCGAACAGCACCGGCAGGCCCTCGGCCGCGGCGACCACATCCGGGAGCAGATCGATGGCCGGAATACCACCATTGGCTTGCCGCCCACCGTGATTGGAGCAGTAGATGCCGTCCACCCCGCCATCGCGGGCACGCCGCGCGTCCTCGGGATGCGAGATGCCCTTCACGATCAGCGGCAGTTTGGTGAGCGACCGCAGCCACGGCAGATCGGCCCAGGTGAGCGGATTCCCGAAGACCTGGATCCAGCGCAGGATCGCGGTCTGCGGATCCTCGGCGGGCGATTTCGCCAGACTCTTCAGGAAGACCGGATCGCTGAAATAGTTCGCCAGGCAGTGCCCGCGCAGCTGCGGGAAATTGCCGGTGGCCAGATCGCGGGGCCGCCAGCCCGTGACCCAGGTGTCCAGGGTGACCACGATGCCCTTGTACCCCGCCTGTTCGGCGCGCTCCACCAGACTGGCCGCGAGATCGCGATCGGTCGGGGTATAGAGCTGGAAGAACCCGGGGGTGTCACCCAATTCGGCCGCGACATCCTCGAGCGGATCGACCATGAGCGTGGAGGCCACCATGGGCACCCCGGTGCGGGCGGCGGCGCGCGCGGTGGCCAGATCCCCGTGCCCGTCCCGGTCGCAGATGCCGATCACACCGATGGGAGCCATGAAAACCGGTGCGGGCAGCGTCATTCCGAACAGATCGACCGATAGATCGCGCTGTGCCGCGCCGACGAACATGCGGGGGATAAGACCCCAGTGGTCGAAGGCGGTGACATTGGCGCGCTGGGTGCGCTCATTGCCCGCGCCGCCGGCGACATAGGACCACACCGATGGCGGCATGGCGGCCTGTGCGCGGGCCTCGAGTTCATCGAAGCTCACCGGGAACGCGGGCACCACGCCGCGCAGGCCGTTGAAGTAGATCTCGTTCTGATAGTCACCGAATGCCATGCCGCAGTCTCCAGCTCTCTCCGCATCGAGGGTCGTATCGATTGTGCGAGACTGAGCGATGCGGACGAGTATTTCGCAGGATGTCGCCAGGAAGACGGGTTCGAATGCAGGATGATGCCAGGCGCTTGAGCGAGGAAGACCTCGCGCTCATTCACGCCCTGCAACTGCGCCCGCGTGCCTCCTGGACCGAACTCGGGGGAGTGCTGGGGGTCGATCCGGTCACCGTGGCGCGGCGCTGGCAGCGGCTGGGCGAGCGCGGCGAAGCCTGGGTGTGCATGTCACCGGGTCCGGCGCTCTACGATCACGTCTGCGCGGCGTACGTCGATATCGATTGCGCCGCAGGGGAAACCGCGACCGTGGTGGCCGCGCTCGCCCGGCACCCGCATATGCTCACCCTGGAGCGCGCCGGTGGCAGCAATCGCATCTTCGCCACGGTCGCGACCCGGGATTTCGATCAGATGGCGCGCTACACCCTGGACCTGCTCCCGGCCGTCCCCCATATCGCCGCCATTCGCACCCAGATCGTCACGCACTGGTTCGCCGAGGGCGGCAGCTGGCGCATCGACGCCCTCGCCCCGGATCAGCGGCAGCGCCTGCGCACACCCGCCATAGCGGCCACCCGCGCGCACGACCGCCGCATCACCGAGGTCGACCGCGCCATGATGGGACAGCTCTCGCTCGATGGCAGGGCCTCGCACCGCGCGGTCGCCGCGGCCCTCGGCACCAGCGGGGCCACCGTGAAGCGGCGCATCGATGAACTCACCCGGCTCGGCATGCTGAAGTTCCGCTGCGATTTCGCGCGCCCGCTGGGCGGCTGGCCGGTGGCGGTCACCTATCGGGCGACCGCGCCCACCGCCGCGCTGCCCGAGATCGGATACGCCCTGATCCGGCTACCGCAGACGCGCAATTGCGCGGCCGTGAGCGGTACCCACAATCTCATTCTGCAGGCGGGACTGCACTCGGTCGCCGAGGTGACGCGATTCGAAAACCAGCTCACCACCGCACATCCCGGCCTGCTCGTCGCCGAACGCACTGTGACGCTGCGACATGAGAAACTGCTCGGCCGAATTCTCGACTCACACGGCCGATCCCGCGATATCGTGCCCCCCGATATCTGGGCCGACACCACTCGGTAGTTCGCGTTCGGATAATCCGCCGCACAGGTGATCACGCCGATCACGATCATCTCCGCTACGGCGAGCCCTTTTGCCGCCGCGACGGCGTTGGAACTGGTCAGTGTGCGAAACGCGAGTAGCGCACGGCTCGAACCCACTCTCACTCGCGCCCGATTCCCGCGACACACCTAATTGCTCGGGCGCTGGTCGGTAGGGTCGAAGGATCCACCAGCATTCGACTCGAAAGGCGTCGCTCATGCTCGCCGACCGATATGCCGCCGCATTCCACTCCGTTGATACGACCGCACTCTGTGACGCCGACAAGTCATTACGGGTGATGGACAGTGCGATTCGACCGCGTTCGGCGGGTATCGGAATCCTGGGACCCGCCTTCACCGTTCGCTGTCAGGACGACTTCTTCGGAGCATTGCGCGCCATCGAGGCGGCCGCGCCCGGCGATGTGGTCATCGTCGACGGCGGCAGCAGCGAAATTGCCCTCGCGGGTGAGCTTTTCGCGCGCGGTGCGCTGGTGCGCGGGCTCGGCGGCATCATCGTCGACGGCGGTTACCGGGATATCGGCTATGTCCGCGAATGCGAACTGCCCATCTACAGCCGCTTCATCACGCCCATGTCCGGTTCCACCACCGAACTCGGTGAACTCCAGGTGCGGGTCACCTGCGGCGGCGTGCCGGTGAGTCCCGGCGATATGGTGCTCGCCGATCAGGAGGGCATCGTGGTGGTCGAACCGGCCGCGCTCGACGGACTGCTGGCCGCCGCGGCGGCGGTGAAACAGGCCGAATCCCGTGTCATCGCGAAACTCGACGCCGGTGCGACCCTGAGCGATTGCCTCAATATCGCCGCGCATACCGAGGCGCTGGAGAACGAGTCCGAATCCGCGCTGACCTTCCTGGTCTGATCGGCCCGCCTACCGGGTCACCGCCCCCGAATCCGGTAGCCTGCCTCCGGTTCGATGATCTGTCCACGATTGGTCCGGAAATCCGAAAGACGGGGCACGATGAGCGGATTGGAAGTTTCGCGCGGCATAGCCGGTACGGCGGTCGCGGCAGCATGTCTGGCGGTGACGGTGGCCGTCATCGCACCGCAGGCGGGTGCGGCGGCGACGCCGAACCTGTCGGTCTCCATGTCGGGGGCGCCGATCGGGCCGGTCAAGGTGGCCTCGGTCGGCTGCGGGCAGACCGCGGTGGCCTCGGTGAAAATGGCGGACGGCACCCCGGTATCGCACGGGTTCGTCGAATTCACCAGCCACCTGCCGAATATGGGCGGCAATGTGGTGGGCACGGTGCCGGTCACCGACGGCACCGCCAGCATCTTCTGGGTTCCGGGTGTCGAGGGCACGCATACGGTGAGCGCGTTCTACTTCGACGATTCGTCGGATATGCGTCCCGCGGTCGGCCAGACCACCATCAACGCCGTGAACCTGAACGGTATGTGCGTCTGATTCGTACGACGGTTGCTCCGGCCCGAGTCACTGTGGGCCGGAGCGCTTTTCAACTCGCGTACAGGCCGATCACCGGTTTCCGGGACGGTTGCAGGGTGGCGAGCAGGGTGCGCACCACATCCTCCGAGACGGCTACGCAACCCGCCGTCGGCCTGCCGACGTCACCGTGTACGAAGAACGCCGAACCCGCGCCGGGCAGCGCCGGAAAACGGTTGTAATCGATGACCAGCGCGTGGTTGTACTGCGGCTCCGTGCGCCCCAGGTTCTCGCTCAGCGAGGTGTCGAACGGGCAGTCCGGGGAGGCGCAGCGGAAGCTCCGGTTGTACAGCGGACTTTCCACATCCGAGACCCACCACCAGGTATTGGATCGGTCGATCGCGATGTAGGGCAGCCGCGCCGCCGGATCCGGAATGCGGCCGAATCCCTCGGTCAATGCGAAAGTGCCCTTCGGAGTGAAGGACCGGCCCTCCGCGGCGAGTTCGGAGATCCCCTCCGCCCCGACCCACGCGGGCGTGGCAAAGCTGCGCTTCCAGTCCCGCAGGCGATTTCGCTGCCACAACTCCAGGGTTCCGCGCGCTGCACCGGCCGGGGCGGTCACCCACACCACCTGGGTGCCGGGGATCGAATCCGGATCGAATGGCGGCTTGTCCGTGGTGACGCGTGGCAAAAGCGCAACGCCGAGTCCAACGACGAATACCGCCATGATCCACCGCCCTGCTGTTCGAACGCCGATATCAGCCAATCGCACTCGAGTCCCCGGCTATATCGGCCGTCGGTGTCCAGCCTGACACGCTGAAATGCTCACCGCGCCGAAACAGATCCAATCCGGCATTTGTATAGGGGACCGTGTCCGGCGGAATCTCATCGAACCCGAACCAGCGCAGATCGGAGCACTTGTCCGGTTCGGCATTGAAGGGTTCACCGGACCAGCGATCGGCGTGAAAGAAGAATCCGACGCGGGCCTGCCCATCGGGCGGGAGATAGTGCACCGCGGCCGCCATGCGAATGTCCTTGCGGCGGAGACCTATACCGATCTCCTCGGCCGCCTCGCGAATCATCCCGGCTTCCAGATCCTCACCGGATTCCAGCTTGCCGGACGGCAGATTCCACAATCCGTCCGAATAGCCGGTATTCGCCCGCCGCGCGAGCAGCACCTCATTGCCGCGCGTCAGAATGAGCAGGACATCGACGTAGCTCGTATACGGCACAGGGCATCTCCGTTCACGGCGCGGCTCGGGGGTCGAGCGCGAAGCGGTGCAGTAGCTCATCGACCGCCGCTGCCGGTGCGGGCATACGGGCAATCTCCGAGCGAATGCGTTCGGCGGCATTACGATACGCGTCCCCGGTAAGCAGCAGGCTAACTTCCTCGGCAACGGCGGCCGGGGTGATCCGGTCCGGCGGCAGTACGCGCGCCGCGCCCGCCTGGCGGACGGCGGCGGCCGTGGGTAATTGGTCCGCGCCGCGCGGGGACAGCAGCAGGGGGATGCCGTGCGTGAGGGCGGCCAGGGTGGTGCCCGCGCCGGCGTGGCAGAGCACCGCATCGCAGCGGGGGAGTAGTGCGGCCAGCGACAACCATTGCGCGACATGAATATTGCCGGGTTGCGGGCCGATCGCAGCGGGGTCCGTATCGCTGCCGAGGGTCACGATGATGTCGGCGTCGAGGTGGGCGAGTCCCGCCAGCAGCGGACCGAAGGCCGCGGGCTGATTGAAGATCGGCACGGTGCCCAGTGATACGTAGACCACCGGCCGATCGCCCAGTCGGGTTGCCCAGTCCGGGAGTTCGTCGTCTTCGTGTCCCGGCACCGCCGGGCGGATCGGCAATGCGATCCGCTGCGCGGGGCCGAGATCGGATTGCAGGCTGGCGGGGACCGGATCGATATAGCCGTGCCGGTACAGGCCCGCGTACTCATCGGGTGTGAGACCGGATGAATGCCACAGCGGGGCAACCCATTCCGCCATCGCGGTGATCAAGTCGGGTTCGAGGAGCAGGCCGGTGCCGTACGTGACCGACGGAATGCCGAGCTCGGCCGCCAGCAGCGGCGCGGCCAGATCCACCGGTGCGTGCACGATCAGATCGGGGGCGAATCCCCGTGCGATCTCGCGTAATTCGGGCAGTTTCGCCGGTGCCATGACGCGGCTGAACATCACCGCGCCGATGCGCCACGGCTGCGTCCCGGCACTGAACTCCGGCAGGGTCACCGCCTGTGCCGCGGCGTCCGGTGCGTTCGGGCCGGCCTGTGCCGCCGGTAATCCGGCCGCTTCGACGCGGGGAATCAATTGCGGTGCGGTCGCCACCAGTACGTCGTGTCCGCGGGCGCGCAATGCGCGCGCCAGCGGGACCACGGGTGCGAAGACGCCTTCCATCGGAGTTGTCGAACAGAGCACTCGCATATCGCCGAACCTCCCTCAGCTATAGTGCACTATATAGTGAACTATAGATAGGATGGCAGGCATGTCAACCGCTCCCGCTCGCGGCGGTCGCCGTGCTCAGACGCGTCGTCGCATTGCCGAGGCCGCCGCCGTGCTCTTCGCCGAGCGCGGATACGGGGCAACCACGCTGCAAGCCATCGCCGATGCCGCGGGCGTACATGTGCAGACCATCTATCAGGCGTTCGGGACCAAGGTCGCGGTGCTCGCCGAGACGGCGGCGGTGCTGGTCGCCGGGCCCGATGAGGAGTCCTCGACGCCGCCGCCCGAGCGCAAATGGGTTCGGGAGCTCTTCGCCGAGCCCGATCCGGTCCGTCAGCTGTTCCTCTATGCCGTGCACATGCGCACTGTTTCCGAGCGGTACATGTCGCTGCTCGATGTCATGCGGGTAACCGCCGCGGTGGATCCCGAGGTGGGGGCCTTCCTGGCCACCGCCGAACGCGGCCGGTATGACGGTCCCGCCCACATCACGCCCGAACTGGCCGCCAAAGGCGCTCTGCGCCAAGATCTCACCGCCGAGCGTGCGGCGGACATCATGTACGCGCTCACCGCCTACGACGTCTACCGCTCGCTCATGGTCGACCGCGGCTGGTCCGCCACCGATACCGAGCGGTGGGTGGCGGCGACCTTGGCGTCGGCGCTGCTGGCTCCCGCCGCTCAGTAGGGAAGTGGCTTATTCGCCTCGACCCAGCCGCGCTCGATATCGGTACCGGGGAGCGGCGGGAACTGGCCCGCGATCATCCAGGTGTCTCTGGGTACTTCCGTGACGTTGAATTCGAGGTGCAGGCCGCGATCGTGGGTGTACGGGGCGATCAGGGCGTGCAGGCGTTCGGTCATTCGCTTGCGCATTTCGGGATCGTCGAGTTGGCGCGCCAGATGATCGATGGTGATGCGCACCGCCGGAATCGCCTGGCCGCCAACGTAGAAGGAGTCGGCCGGGATCTCGTGGAACAGCACCACCGCGTAGAACTCCGGCAGCCCGAAGCGGGCGTAATAGTCGGTGATGTCCTTGGCGAAGCTCTGCTTGTCTTCCGCCGTGAAAGTGTCGGCGGGATGATGGATATGCCACAGCGGCATGATGAATTCCTTTGAACGAAGGGGAATTTCAGCGACTGAACGGCAATGCGAGGCCCTCGACCGGCCCGGTCAGCGAAGCCTTGACGCTCCTGGTGAACTCATCCACCAGCACCTCCGCCGCACCCCGCTCCAGCCCATCGGCCACCGCCCCCGCCACTTCCGCCGGACTGATCTTCGGCGCACTGATCGCCTTCACCATATCGGTATCGGCGAACCCCAAATGCACCCCCAGCACCTGAGTTCCCTGCCCCGCCAACTCGATTCGCAGCGAATTGGTGATCGACCACAGCGCCGCTTTGGACGCCCCATAGGCTCCCGCCCCCGAACTCCACGACAGCACCGAATGAATATCCACCAGCGCCCCACCCCCGTTCGCCGCGAGTATCGGCGCGAACGCCCTGGCGATCAGCAACGGCCCGAAAACGTTCGTCTCGAACGTCTCCAGCACATCCCCCATCTCCCCGCGCAACAGCGATCCCGACCGCAAAACCCCCGCATTGTTCACCACAATCCCCACATCCCCCGCCCGATCCGCCACCGCCGCAACCGAATCCGGATCGGTAACCTCCAACTCCACCGCCACAACCCGCGAATCCTCACTAACCTCCGGCTTCCGAGCGGTCACATACACCTTCGCCGCCCCCCGCTCCAAAAACTCCCGCGCGAACGCCCGCCCCAACCCCCGCTGCCCGCCGGTCACCAATACGGTCGCACCCTCGATCGCCGTCATGTTCGCCTCTCCTACCTCCGGAAGTATCTGACTATACAAAACTATAGCCATCTATGGCGCGTGGCGCACCTGTTTCCTTCCGAGTGGATCAGGAGCGTGGCAGATCCAATGTCCCGAACCGATGCGCGGCCCAGATGCGCCGCGATCGATCCTCGGGCCCGAGCTGCCGAAGATGAGCAGGAAGTCCAGGCAGTGCGAGGCACCTGTTCGGAGTTGAAACTTCACCCCAGTTCGTAGATGTCAACGTCGGCCGAATCCTGACCCGTTCTGTCCGGCTCGGCGCGCCACAGTGCGCTGGCCTCCCCACTTACAGGTGCGAGGTGCGGCTACTGTGGCGAGAGCAGAGTGCGACTATGACGCAAAGCTGGTGATGGAGTGCCGCAGCCCTTTTCGCGTTCGAATCCGCTGAGTCTCGCCGTGCTGACGGTCCTGTGGAACGAGCCGATGCATCCCTATCGGATAATGCAAACCCTCGAACGCCAGCAAAAACACGACGAAGTTGGATTCACGATCGGTTCGCTGTACAACGTCGTGGACTCGCTCACCAAGTGTGGACTGATAGTCGCGGTCGGGGCCGAACAAGCGGGGCAGCGTCCACCCCGAACCGTATACGCCGTAACCGATTCCGGGATCGCGGAAGCGACCGCCTGGGTGCGAGAGCTGCTGGCGCATCCCGTCGCCGAGTACCCCAAGTTCATGGTCGGCCTATCGCTCCTGCCATTCCTGCCACCGGATGAGGCGGCGGATCTGCTGCGAACCCGAACCCGGCGTCTCGAATCGATCATCGACGCCGCGGAAACCTCGGTCCGCGAGTCCCCGGTCCCCGAGATACTGCTGATAGAGAAACAGTACGCAGCGGCGCTGGCCCACGCCGAGATCGATTTCATCCGCTCCCTGATCGACCGAATCGACTCCGGCTCACTGGCAGGCACAACAGCCTTCCGTGCACTCCACGCCCGCCTCGCCGCACGCGTCGACAAGCGCTTATCACCCACCGAAATCACTTTGCTCACAGTCGAACTAGGGCTGAACGGCGACGCTCTAGATGGGAGCTGAGGGGCTGACTGCGGCCCTAGTTGTCGGACCTACCCGGGATGCTGTGTTGCATGGGTGTGGGTGATGGGCGGGCGCAGCCGCCTCGGTTGCCGGGGGAGTTGATTGTGCGGTTGGTGGAGGCTCATTTTCGGGGGTCGGCGCATTTGCCGATGTGTCATGCGGATGATGTGTTGCCGCTGTTGCGGGGAGATGATCGCGAGTATCGGGCCGCGGCGGCGTTGTTGGAGGCTGGGAAGGTGTTCTATCCGTTGGGGTATGAGTCCTGAGGGTGGGTTAGGGGTGGTCGCGGGTTGAGTGGAAGTGGTAGGTGGTTACGGCTGCGGCGGTGATGGCGGCTGCGACCGCGGTGAAGATGACTTGGGGGTGGTCCAGGGTGTTGTCGCCTGCTAGGAGGCAGGAGGCGATGTTGATCAGCCAATGGCCGGTTGCGGCTATGAGGATGCGTTGGGGGATGGTGCCGGTGCTGAGGTAGCCGAGGATGGTGGCGAAGGAGAGGACGCCCAGGAAGAAGCAGAGGGCGGTTATGGGGCCTGCGGTGAAGGCTTGGACGTGCCATAGGGCCCAGGTGGTTCCGGTGGTGAGGATTGCCGCGAATTTGGTCAGGCGGGATTCGAGGAGGGGTTGCATGAGGCCGCGCCAGCCGGTTTCCTCGCCGAATGCGCCGATCAGTTGGAGGGGGATGAAGATCGCGAAAGGTACGCCGCCTACCGGGGCGGGGCCTACCGGGGCGGTGTTCGTGAGCAGCGCGGCTGCGGTGATGAGTAGGTAGAAGAGTGCGCAGGCTGTTACTACCGCCAGGAGGTTTTTGGCCAGTAGGCGGGAGGAGGCCGCCTGGGGGAGAGCGGCGGCGATGGTTTTTCTGAATATGAGCCAGGTTGTCAGCGCGCCCAGGGTGGGGCCGAACTGGACCAGGGACAGGGCGGCTGGGTCGATGCCCGAATGAGGTTGTGCCGCAAGCAGAGCGACCGAGGCGGTGAGGGTCGCGAGGATGTAGACACCCAGGGCGGACCATATCTTTGCGGCCGTTGGTGATCGCGGAACGCGGGCGGGGCCGGGGTTCGCGTTGCTGATACCGGTGGGGCTCACAGGCATCACCCTGGCAGGCGATATCCCATCGGGGGATCACCCTGGAGTACTGGATTTCGGGTGTGAACAGGGGACGCGACGCGAAAGCCGAGTCACCCTAAGGTGACTCGGCTTTCGCGGGGCTATTGATCGACGTCCGCCGTCGGGAGCCGGGTCGTCCGAAGACGACTCGGCTGTGCAGCGCTACCGTTTGACGGCTGCCGTCAGCGAGGGAGATCCGCCGCGGCGGCTTCGTCGAGCAGCCAGGTGGTGGATTCGGTGCCGATGGCACCGGCCGCCGGGATATCCAGGGGGGACGCGCCGTTCAAGGCCGCGGCTACCGCCGCGGCCTTGGCCTCACCCGCCGTGATGATCATGACGTGCCGGGACTTGCGGATGGCGGGGAGCGTCAGGGTGATGCGGGCCGCCGGGGGCTTGGGCGAATGAGTTTCCGCCACAACGAGATCGTGCTCCTCGCGGGTGGCGGCGGTATGCGGGAAGAGCGAGTTGATATGGCCCTCACCGCCCATGCCGAGCAGGTGGAGGTCGAACGCCCCGTGCTCGGCGAGGTGCGCGTGCACGGTGGCCGAGTACTCGCCGGTGGCTTCGAGAATGTCAGGATAGTCGCCACTGGAGGTCTCGGTGGGGTGCACGCGGGACGGATCCACGGGGACATGGTCAAGGAGCGCCTCGCGGGCCTGCAGGTCATTGCGCTCGGGATCGCCGGTGGGGACGAAACGCTCATCCCCCCAGAAGATGTCGAGCTTGGACCAGTCGATATCGCCCGGTGCCTTACGGACCCATTCGAGCAGCCCGATACCGGTACCGCCGCCGGTGAGGATCACCGAGGCGGACCCGCGCAGCCGCTGCGCCTCGACAACCTGAACCACGAAGCGCGCGGCGGCAGCCTGAACGAGTTCGTCCGGCCCGCTGAAGGTTTCGACGGTGGGCTTACTCATAGGTCACCTTCTCGATTCCGGTCAGCGCCTCGGCGTAGATCTCATCGGCGTCGAGGTGGCGCAGTTCCTCGGCGAGGCAGTCACGAGTTTCCCTGCGCGCCAAGGCGAATCGCTGATCCGGTTCGCCGGTGCGGGTCAGGGTGGCGGTACGACCGTGCTGCGGGCGGGCGATGGAGATCGACACCGAGGATCGGCGCATCTCCACCTTCAGCTCACCGGTCTTGCGCACCACCGGGCAATCCAGCCGGGCGGCCAGCCAACCCGCCAGCATGTCCAGCGCGGGCTCATCGCGCAGACCCGAAATCGTCACGGACTCAACGGCTTCGAACGGCGCCTCATCGAGCGCCGCAGCCAGCAGGGCCCGCCAGTACGTGATCCGGCTCCACGCCAGATCGGTATCACCGGTCGCGTACGAATCGCGACGCTTCTTGATCGTCTCCTGCGGATCCGCCGCGAACGTCGCATCGGTGATGCGCCGAGTCGCCAAGCGCCCCACCGAATCCTTGGACGGGAACTCCGGAGCCCCACGCGGCCACCACGCCACCACGGGGGTGTCGGGCAGCAGGAACGGCACCACCACACTGCTCTCGTGCGCCACCAGATCACCCTGCAACCGCAGCACGATCACCTCGGCCGCACCGGCATCCCCGCCGACCCGGATCTGAGCGTCCAAGCGCGTGCCCGCATTGCGGTCACCGCGTGCGAGAACTATTACCCGGCAAGGATGTTCACGCGAGGCGTCATTGGCCGCGTCGATCGCGTCCTCGGCCTCGGAGCTGTCCAGGGTGCACACCACCAGGGTCAGCACCCGGCCCACGGTGACCACGCCATTGGCCTCGCGCAGCTGAATCAGCCGCTTGGACACCTCGCGGGTATCGGTATCGGGCATATCGATGATCACGGTCGCCGCCATTCCCGCCCGCTGCGCGCGAGCATCTCGTCAGCGGATTCCGGGCCCCAGGTCCCAGCCTCGTACGGATCCGGTTTCCCGGTCGACGCCCAATGGTCGAGGACGGGATCCAGGATGTTCCACGACAATTCGACTTCCTCATTGACCGGGAAGAGCGACGGAACACCAAGCAGCACATCGAGAATCAGCCGCTCGTACGCCTCGGGGGAGTCCTCGGTGAAGGCTTCGCCGTAGCTGAAGTCCATATTCACATCGCGGACCTCCATGCTGGACCCGGGCACCTTGGACCCGAACCGCATGGTGATGCCCTCATCCGGCTGCACCCGAATAACGAGCGCGTTCTGCCCGAGCTCCTCGGTCATGGTCTGATCGAACGGCAGATGCGGTGCGCGCTTGAACACCACCGCGATCTCGGTGACGCGGCGGCCCAGGCGTTTTCCGGTGCGCAGATAGAACGGCACCCCCGCCCAGCGCCGCGTCTCCACGGCCAGGGTGATCGCCGCATAGGTCTCGGTGCGCGAATTCGGGTCGAAACCCTCCTCCTGCAATAGCCCCACCACCGGCTCACTGCCTTGCCACCCGGAGGTGTACTGCCCGCGCGCGGTCGTCTCGTCAAGCGGCTCAGCGAGTTTCGTCGCCGAGAGCACCTTGATCTTCTCGATCTGCAATTGCTTGGGCTGGAAGGACACCGGCTCTTCCATCGCAGTCAGCGCCAGCAGTTGCAGCAGATGGTTCTGGATCACATCGCGGGCCGCGCCGATGCCGTCGTAATAGCCTGCGCGCCCGCCCAATCCGATGTCCTCGGCCATGGTGATCTGCACATGGTCGACGTAATTGGCATTCCAGATCGGATCCCACAGCTGGTTCGCGAAGCGCAGCGCCAGAATATTCTGCACCGTCTCCTTGCCCAGGTAGTGGTCGATGCGGAAGACCGACGACTCCGGGAACACCCGATTGACCAGCGCGTTGAGATCGCGCGCACTCTCCAGATCGTGCCCGAACGGCTTCTCGATCACCACGCGCCGCCAGGCCGGAGCCTGTTCGGCCTGCGCCGGATTCGGTTGCGCCAGACCGTTCTTGGAGAGCCCGTCCAGCACGATCGGGAACTCGGTCGGCGGAATCGCCAGGTAGAAGGCGTGATTGCCGCCCGTCCCGCGATCGCGATCGAGATCCTTGAGCGTGGTGGCCAGCCGATGGAAGGCGGCGTCATCCTCGAAAGTGCCTTGGACGAACCGCAATCCCTCGCGCAGCTGCTCCCACACTTCCTCGCGGAAGGGGGTGCGCGCCGACGAGCTGACCGAATCCTTCACCAGGGTCGCGAATTCCTCATCGGAGAAATCGCGCCGGGCGAACCCGACCAGGGCGAAACCGGGAGGCAGCAGCCCCCGGTTCGCCAGGTCATAGATGGCCGGCAGCAGTTTGCGCCGCGACAGGTCACCGGTCACCCCGAAAATCACCATGCTGCACGGTCCGGCGATGCGGGGAACCCGGCTGTCCCGCCCATCGCGGAGCGGGTTCCCCTTCGTGACCGTTGTCGCCGCGCGGGCTGTCACCGTCAGTTTCCTCCGGCTACCTGGAGCTGCTCGGTCGTGGCGACCAGCAGTTCCTCCCAGGACTTCACGAATTTGTCGACGCCCTCGACCTCGAGCACACCGAAGACCTCGTCCAGGTTGACGCCGGCGGCGGCCACCTGATCGAAGATCTCCTGCGCGGCCGGACCGGTACCGGACAGCGTGTCCCCGGTGATCTCGGCATGATCGGCGGCGGCCTGCAGCGTCTTCTCCGGCAGCGTGTTCACCGTGTTCGGACCCACCAGCTCGGTCACGTACATGGTGTCCGGGTAGTCCGGATTCTTCACACCGGTCGAGGCCCACAGCGCCCGCTGCGCGTTCGCGCCACCGGAGGCCCGCAGCCGCGCGTACACCGAAGTGTGTGCGCCACCGTCGAAGACATCCTGGTAGGCGGCATAGGCCAAGCGCGCGTTGGCGATTCCGGCCTTACCGCGCAGCGCCAGCGCTTCCTCGGTGCCGATGGCCTCGAGGCGCTTGTCGATCTCGGAGTCCACCCGGGACACGAAGAACGAAGCGACGGAATGGATCTTGGCCAGATCGTGCCCGGCGGTCAGCGCGTTGGTCAGACCGTCCAGGTACGCGCCCATGACCGCGCGGTACCGCTCGACCGAGAAGATCAGCGTCACATTCACGCTGATGCCCTCGGAGATCACCCGCGTGATGGCCGGAATACCGGCCTCGGTCGCCGGAATCTTGATGAGCAGATTCGGCCGGTCGACGATCTTCCACAGCTCGATGGCCTGCGCCACCGTGCCGTCGGTATCGAACGCCAGGCGCGGATCGACCTCGATGGAGACGCGGCCGTCCTTACCGCCCGAAGCCGTGAACACGTCGGCGAAGATATCGCAGGCCGCGCGCACGTCATCGGTGGTGATGGTGCGAATCGCCGAATCCACATCGGCGCCGCGGGCGGCGAGCTCGCGCACCTGGGCGTCGTAATCGTGGCCCTGCGACAGCGCGCCCTGGAAAATGGTCGGGTTCGTGGTGACACCGACGACACTGCGGGTATCGATCAGATCCTGGAGGTTCCCGGACTTGATGCGATCACGCGAGAGATCGTCGAGCCACACCGAGACCCCGGCGGCCGACAGGGCCGCGAGGTTGGTGTTCTGCGTCATGGTGGCTTATCCCTTCACCTTGGTGAGCGAGCGGTTGGCGGCGTCGACCACAGCTTCGGTGGTGATGCCGAACTCGCGGAACAGCGTCTTGTAATCGGCGGAGGCGCCGAAGTGCTCGATGGACACGTTCTCACCGGCGTCACCGGTGAATCGGTGCCACGGCATCGCGATCCCGGCCTCGACCGTGACCCGCGCGCGCACCGACGGCGGCAGCACCTGATCCCGGTAGGCCTGATCCTGCGCGTCGAACCACTCCACACACGGCATGGACACCACGCGGGTGCCGACACCCTGTGCCTCGAGCGTAGCGCGGGCTTCGACCGCGAGCTGCAGTTCCGAACCGGTGGCGATCAGGATCACCTGCGGTGTGGCGGTGGATGATTCGGCCAGCACGTAACCGCCCTTGGCGACACCCTCGTACGAGGTGCCCTCCTGGATCGGCAGATCCTGACGGGTCAGCGCCAGCGCGGACGGGCCGTCCTGATGCGGGGCGTCGGCGGGCACGAAATGCGAATGCCGTTCGGAGGAGTCACGTTCCAGGATGGTGCGCCAGGCGTACGCGGTCTCATTGGCGTCACCCGGGCGCACCACGTTCAGGCCCGGGATGGCGCGCAGCGCGGCCAGATGCTCGATCGGCTGATGCGTGGGACCGTCCTCGCCCAGGCCGATGGAGTCGTGCGTCCACACGTAGGTGACCGGGGTGCGCATGAGCGCGCCCAGGCGCACCGCGGGGCGCATGTAATCGGAGAACACCAGGAAGGTGCCACCGTACGGACGCGTCGGACCGTGCAGCGCAATGCCATTGAGGATGGAGCCCATGGCGTGCTCGCGGACACCGAAGTGCAGCGTGCGGCCGTACGGGTTGGCCTTCCACATACCGGTGGAGATGTCCTCCGGGCCGAAGCTCGGGGTGTTCGGCATGGTGGTGTTGTTGGACTCGGCGAGGTCGGCCGAACCGCCCCACAGTTCCGGCAGCACCGGCGCGAGTGCGGCGAGCACCGCACCGGACGCCTTACGGGTGGCCATACCCTTCGGATCGGCGGGCCACGACGGCAGCGTCTCGGCCCAGCCCTGCGGCAGTGCACGGGTCTGCAGGCGATCGAAGAGCGCCTTGTTCTCCGGGTTGGCCGCGGCCCACGCGTCGAACTGATCCTGCCAAGCGGCCTTGGCGGCCTTGGCGCGATCGGCGACCTGGCTGCGGGTGTGCGCGATGACCGACTCGTCGACCTCGAAGTTCTTTTCCGGGTCGAAACCCAGGACCTTCTTGGTGGCGGCGACCTCGTCCTTGCCCAGCGCCGCGCCGTGCGCGCCACCGGTGTTCATCTTGGTCGGAGCCGGGAAGCCGATGATGGTGCGCAGCACGATGATCGACGGCTTATCGGTCACCGCCTGCGCGGCGGTGACGGCCTCTTCGATACCGATCACATTCTCGCCGCCCTCGACGACCTGCACATGCCAGTCGTACGCGCGGTAGCGCGCGGCCACGTCCTCGGTGAACGCGATGCGGGTGTCATCCTCGATGGAGATGCGGTTGTCGTCGTAGAAGACGATCAGATTGCCCAGCTGCTGGGTGCCCGCGAGCGAGGACGCCTCGGAGGTGACGCCCTCTTCCAGATCGCCGTCGGAGGCGATGACGTAGATGAAGTGATCGAACGCGCTCTCGCCCTGTGCCGCAGCCGGATCGAACAGGCCGCGCTCACGCCGCGACGCCATCGACATGCCGACCGCCGATGCCAGACCCTGACCCAGCGGACCGGTGGTGATCTCCACACCGTTGGTGTGCCGGTACTCGGGGTGGCCCGGGGTCAGCGAACCCCACTTGCGCAGGTTCACCAGGTCATCGAGCTCGAGACCGAAACCGGCGAGGTACAGCTGGATGTACTGGGTGAGGCTGGAGTGGCCGCAGGACAGCACGAAACGGTCGCGACCCACCCACTCCGGATCACTCGGATCGATGCGCATCACACGCTGAAACAGCGTGTACGCCAACGGCGCCAGGCTCATTGCGGTACCGGGATGGCCGTTTCCGGCGTTCTGCACCGCATCGGCGGCGAGGACACGGGCCGTGTCAACGGCCCTGGTGTCCATTTCGGACCAGTCGGTGGGGTGGTGCGGCTGCGTGAGGGCGCGGATGTCGTCTGTGACTGACACGACCGAGGTTCTCCTGACCTTCTCGTGAACACTGAGGTTGTCGGCGGGCTCGCTGGCGGGGGCGTGCGCGATGCGCCGACTCAATCATCCGACAGCGCACCGGACTAGCCACCACCCTAGAGGTGGCGGTTTCCGCTCCACGCGGGAACCCGCGTTCACCGGCCCACGTGTCGACGTTCGTGTCCTCGCGCGGACCCTTTCGTGATGCCCCGTAGACCCGATTTCGAACCGGTTTCGGTGCGTCCGGGCCGGACCTGGGCGAGAGCACGGTCGGCGTGGGTCTACCATGCTCTGTAGTAGTAGCCGCGCCGGCACAGTCATGTCTCCAAGGGGGATAGCAGAGCGCGCTGCTTTCCAGACCGGATCAAGTGCACGGCGTGCGAGGAGAAACAGTGCGGATTGGGCAACAGCCGGGTGGCGCTCACGGCTCCTCCGGGACGGTGCTGGCCGACCGCGTCACGGGTAGTGGACCGCTCGCCGCGGGCACCCGGCGGGTGCTGGCGTATATCGCGCTCACCAAGCCCCGGGTGATCGAGTTGTTGCTGGTGGCAACGATTCCCACCATGCTGCTGGCCGACCGCGGGCATGCGGATCTGCGGCTCATCCTGGCCACGCTGTTCGGCGGGTGGATGGGCGCGGCCTCGGCCAACACGCTGAACTGCGTGGCGGACGCCGATATCGACAAGGTGATGAAGCGGACCTCCAAGCGTCCGCTGGCACGCGAGGCCGTGCCGACGCGCAATGCCGCGGTCTTCGGCATCGTGCTCGGGCTCGGCTCGTTCGCGTGGCTGTGGTGGCAGGCGAACCTGCTCAGCGGTGTGTTGGTGGTGGCGACGATTCTGTTCTACGTCTTCGTCTACACCCTGGGTCTCAAGCGGCGCACCTCACAGAACGTGATCTGGGGCGGCGCGGCCGGATGTATGCCCGCGCTCGTGGGCTGGTCCGCGGTCACCGGCAATATCGGCTGGCCCGCCATCGTGCTGTTCCTGATCATCTTCTTCTGGACGCCGCCGCACACCTGGGCGCTCGCCATGCGCTACAAGGAGGATTACAAGGCGGCCGGCGTGCCGATGCTGCCGGTGGTCGCCACCGAGCAGGTCGTCACCAAGCAGATCGTCATCTACACCTGGTTGACCGTGCTGGCGACGCTGGCACTGGTTCCGGCGGCCGGAGCTATCTACGCGGCCGTGGCCATCGCGGCGGGCGCGTGGTTCCTGCTGATGGCGCACCAGCTCTACTCCGGGGTGCGCCGCGGCGAGCCGGTGAAGCCGCTGCGCCTGTTCCTCCAGTCGAACAACTACCTCGCCGTGGTCTTCTGCGGCTTGGCGGTCGACTCGGTCATGGGCTGGAACACCCTGGGCCACATCGCCTTCGGCTGACCCGCGACACCTCGAAACATCACCGCCGCCGGACCCCGTGTCCGGCGGCGGTTTTCGTTATTCGACGGCCTGACGCTCGGCAACCGAATTGAGGTATTTCAGTTCGGCTTTGAGTTCGGCGACTTCGGCGGCGCGCTCATCGCGGACCTCCTCCTGCTCGCGCAGACTGATCCGCAGGCTTTCGATCACATCGTTCACCGTGCTCAGCTTGCGATCGGCGCCCGCCAGCAGCCATTCCACGACATCGCGCCGATCGACCTCGCCACTGACATCCGACACCCACCGCACCGCGTACTCCACCCACTCCTGCGGCTTGGGCATCTTCTCCTCATCCCACCCCTTGCGCAGCGCGGTCTTGGTCGACAGGATCTTCTCCCCGTCCCCACCCTTGACCAGCGAATTCACATGCACCAGGCTAATTTTCCCCGCACTGGTCACCACCACCAGCAGCCGATACTTCCCAGCCAGATGCATCCGTAATTCCGCGGCCCCCCGCCCATCGGCGTCCATGGCCCCCAGCCACGGCCCCTCCGCCGCCTCGATAATCGACTCCAGAATCCCCAATTGCCCGATACCCCTGCGCAACCGCGTCGCCCGCTTGCGCAAATCCTCGGGCGTATCTCTCATCTGATCCCAGTGCATCGAACCCGCTCTCTCCTCACCAGCCCCAAAACCTGCACCAATGAAGATATATGCGGATTGCCTCTCAACCCGACAGCGACGGCTGCCGGGTGCCGGAGATCAGCGGCTCGGGCGCGCTACTTGGGCGGGAACTGGCCGTTGGCCTGAACCGTGGTGCCGCTGAGGGTGAAGGTCACCGTGCTGGGGCCGCCTTCGGGGCAGCAGAGGGCTTCATTGCCTTTGAGCCAGCGGTAGTCGACGGAGACGGCGGTGCGGGTTTTGCCGGTGACGCTGGTGTAGCCGTAGGGCTGGGAGGTGGCGGTGCCGAGGTAGGTGCCGTTGGTGAAGAAGAGGATGTGGGTGTAGGGGTGGATATTGCCTGACGTGGCTACCAGGTAGGACAGGACGCCGGCGCAACCGTCCGCTATCGCGTCGTTGCTGCCCGACTCGACCTGCCAGGGGCCGGAAGCGGTTGCGGCGAGGCGGTTCAGGGATGTGTTGGCGAGTGCGGAGTTGACGTCGAAGCAGAGGCCGTGGCCGCTGCCGTTCGGGGCGGCGACGGTGGTCGCGGGCGGGTTGTTCGGTGCGGGGCTTTCGGTGATGGCGGTGCCGGGCGCGGTTTCGGTGCTGGCGGGGGTCTGCTGACCGGGTTGCGTGCCGGGCTGTTGGGACTGGTCGGCCGGTTGTGTCGCCTTGGTGGGCTGGGTCGCGGCGGAGGTGGATACCGAACGGGAGGTGGAGCTCGCACCGCCGGAGTCCGTTGTGGTGGAACCGCATCCGCTCAGCAGCAACGCCAGTCCAGCGGCGAGTACGGCCGTGGTGGTTTTCATGTGATCCCCTCGAAGTTGGTCCGGCAATCATCCGGAGAACAGCGTCCTCGCCGCATATGCCAACCCTGCCGGTGGCATTCGGATCGTGATCTCGATTATCGGGAGAACTACTTGGTCATCGGACCGGCTACTTGTCCTGTTATCCGCAGGACCCCGGCGGGTCTGCCCAAAGATCCTGTGCCCCAAGAAATATGGGCATAGAGAGGAGTTTTGGCGACCATCCGGCAACGCCAGCTGAACGCTTGGTTGAGAACCGCCTGGTCTGCGATTCCCTTCCGCTGGAACCCGACTCGCCGCATCAGGAGTACACCCGTAGCAAACACTATGAGGGACAATGCGTTATCCAGCGGCGTGACCGATACCAGTGACCGATGAGGGTTGGGGACCGAAACCTTGGGCGTGACGTACGAACAGGCGCGGCAGACCATTCGGGCGTTCTTCGAGTCCGATTGGCGTTGGGGCACATTCTGTCTCGACGACCGGACCATCACCGAAAACGATGAGATGTACGTGTTCAACGTGGGAGCGCGCGAATACCTGGTCGAACGGGACCGCGCCTACGCCATCCTCGCCGGTATGCCCGTGGTCTACAAGGCGGACGGCCGCCTGGGCGCATGTGCGTCCGCGCAGGTGGCCACCGACGCCACGGTCCGCTCCCGCCCCAATCCCAATCCGACCCTGACGATCACCGCCGAACCCTGATCAGGAGGCCGTGAGCAGGGCGTGGAGTTCCGCCGCGCTCGCCAGCAGGGCCCTGGACCGCGCCCGGATGGTCGCCTCCCGGGCATCCAGACCCGTGAGCACATCATCACGGCGGCGCGCCGCGCGCAGCTCCGGCATCAACCCCCGCACCAGCGTGATCCCGTATCCGGCCAGTCGCAGCTGATGCACGATCCGGGCCGCACGCACATCCTCCGGGGAGTAGGTGCGCGCCCCGGTGCTGCCCCGCCCCGGACGCACCAATCCCATTGCGTCCCAATGCCGCAGCGTCGACGGCCGAATCCCCAGCGCGTCGGCCAACTCGGAGACCGTCATCGCATCCGAGTCGTGCACCTGCGCGACCGGCTCCGCGCTGATGAACCGGACGGCCGCCTTGGCGGCGGCAAGATCCCGCCGCTCCCGATCGAGCCCGGCATGCGCCGCATCCAGCAGCTCAAGCAACGTCACCTCGGGATCCGCATGCGCCGCCCGCATGATCCGCTTCGCCTCTACCGGCCCGGTCCCTGCCGCGAGAGCTCGATACGCTCGCGCCGAAAGCACATGCGACCGGTCATAAACCCGATACCCGGCCGCGGTTCGCCCGGCGGGCGGCAACACACCGTCACGTTCGAGATTCCGCACCTGCTGTACGGAATACCCCGCCAGCCGCCCCACCTCCGCGGTGCGCAACACCCCCGAGTGGAGACCTGTCACACAGTCACCTGCCCATTCTCGGCGAAACCCTCCACAAGCAATTGAATGTAACGCTAGAACCCATGACCATCGACGAACTCATCACCCTCCTGGATTCCCTACCCGGCACCCTGCGCCTGTCACCCGCCCCCGGCGACCCCGCCTACCCCGAAATCTCCTGGGGCGACTCCTTCGTCTACTACGCCCCCAACGCCGAAATCCCCACCGCAACCCAACCCTTCGCAACCATCGTCACCAAGGACTACCCCGACGACAATTCCTCGAACCTGAACCGCCCCAACACCTTCCGCCTCAACATCCACGCGGGCCGAGAATCCTTCACCACCCACCTGGGCTACCCGCCCCGCGACTCCTCCGCCCACCCCACCGACCCGAGCACCCTCGACTCCCTGATCCCACACCCCACCTACGCCAGCGCGGGCTGGCTCTCGGTCCTCAACCCCGGCCCCCGAACCGACCCCGTGATCGCCGACCTGCTGCGAACGGCATACGACCGAGCCCGCGCCCGATACGGCCGGAATCGCTGATCTCCGCACGCGCGAGTTCGGGTGCACCTCAGTTGTTTTCGTCGCCAGTGCCGCGTTGATCGTGGTGTGGCACGGTGGGCCCATGAAGAATGATTCGAGATCTGACGCCCAGGCGTTCGCGGCGAAGGCGCATGACGGGCAGTTGTATGGGGCGCGGCCGTATACCTATCACCTGGCTGCTGTCGGGGCGGTGCTGCGTGAATTCGGGGTCACCGATCCGGAGTTCGGGGCGGCGGCGTGGCTGCATGACGTGGTGGAGGATACCGGGGTCGGGATCGAGGAGATCGAGAGCGAATTCGGGGCGCGGGTGGCGGGGCTGGTGTGGGCGGTTACTGGGGTCGGGGAGACGCGTAAGGAGCGGAATGTCAACGCTTACGGGAAGATTCGGGCTACGCCGGAGGCGGTGAAGCTGAAGTTGGCTGATCGGATTTCTAATGTGCGGGCGTCGGTCGCGAGTGAGCCGCGGTTGTTGGAGATGTACAGCGGTGAGTACGCCGGATTCCGGGAGCAGTTGCATGGACTGCTCCCGGAGGATCCGGTGGTGCGGGAGATGTGGGCGCGGTTGGACGAATTGCTCGGCTGGACAGACTGATTCGAGTCGAGCGTGACCGGACGATCCCGTAGGGCTCAGGTGTTCAGCAGGGCGGGGATCGGGAGGGTGTTGGCCCAGTCGCGGGCCATGTCCCTGGGGCGGATATCGGTGGAGGAGTCGTGGCGGGCGTGTTCGCCGATCTGGATCGCGCCCAGGGCGGTGAGCTTTTCGGCGGCTATTTCGCCGCCGCGGTTGAAGGTGTCGCCGTAGATGATGTCGCCGAGACCGAAGACGGCGAAGCGCAGGCCGGTCAGGTCGGGGACGGTGGCGTCGAGGGTGTTGAAGAAGGGTTCGGCGCCGGTGGGGAGTTCACCGTCGCCGTACGTGGAGCAGACGATGATGTGGAAGTCGGCGACGTCGAGATCGGCCGGGTCGAAATCGGTCATATCGTAGACCGAGACGTCGTGGGCGGTGAGTTCATCCGCGATGGCTTCCGCGGCGTTCTCGGCCGTGCCCATTTCGGATCCGAACAGAATGACTACGCGCACGCAAAGACTCCCTTCAATGTATGTAAGCCAAGCCTAACCTACATTGAAGGGCGGGAGAGTTGTCAGCAACCCGGCTGCATCGGGAAGCACGGGGGAGCGATGGTGGTCTTGGGGATGGTCGGGTCGGTGGTGGTGGTCGCGCCGCTGCTGCTCGACGGGCGATGCACCGCGGAGGTCTGCTGGCCGGGGGCGGGCTTCTCATCGGTGTGGGTGGTGCGGCCGGTGCACATGGCGGCCACCGCCAGCACCAGCACCACCAGGATCAACCCGAGCAACACCGGGAGATCCTTGCGGCGGCGCGGACGCTGCGCCACCTGACCCTGGTTCTGCTGATTCGGCCAGAGCGGGAAGCCGGGGGCCGCCGGTTGTGAGGGTGCGGCGGAATAGCTTGCCTGCGGATGGGATTCGACCGGGGGCGGGCCCTGCTGAACCTGTTGCTGACGCGGCGGTGGATTGCCTTGCGGGCCGACGGGCTGCGGCGGCCGGGGCTGTTGCGGCGGCGGACCCTGCGGTGCGCCCTGCGGGACATTGGGGCGCGGTTCGTGGGGTTCGGAGGATCCCGTGACGGCGCGGTAGGCGGCGGCCGCCGCGGCGGCTCCCGCGACACCCGCGCC